>NZ_FNLM01000034.1:2400000-3600000 GCF_900105725.1 Gordonia westfalica | reverse complement strand
CGGGGCAGGCGAGGACTCGCGGGGGCTTGGCTGTCTCGACCTCCCTAGACTTCCACCGGCGGGTACAGGCGATCCATGGTGTATTGCCGGTTTCGTCGGGCCGCCCACGACGAGATGAGCAGACAGCCCAACGTGATACCGCTGAGGACACCGATGGCGAGCCACAGTCGGTAGTCGATGCCGCCGACGGTGAGTTGTCGAAGGCCTTCCACCGTGTAGGTCATCGGGTCGACGTAGTGGATGTACTGGAACGGTGTGGCCGTGGTCGGTACGGGATAGATACCACCCGCGGAGACCAGCTGGACCATCAGGAATGCCAGTGTCACAACACGTCCGACGGCGACGTCGAACACGGCGTTGAACATCTGGATCATCGCCATGAAGGTCGCGACCACCAGCAACAAGTACACGAAGGTCCATATCGGGTACTCGGCGCGCAGTCCGACGGCGAAGGTGACCACCGTGTACAGGACGGTCGCCTGGATGAAGCCGATGGCGAAAGCGGGTGCGTACGAGGCCAACACGACGCGCAGCGATGAGAAGCCCTGCACGATCGGACGGGACTGCAACGGCGTCAGCAACATCCAGGTGATGATGCCGCCGACGAACAGGGCCAGGGACATGAAGAACGGGGCGAAGCCGGTACCGAAGGTCGGGGCCTCGTGCGTGTAGTCCTCCTGCAACTCGACCGGCTGCGCCAGGGTGGAGGCGATCGCCTTCTTCTGCTCGCCGGTCCAGGACGGGATGGCCTTGACGCCTTCGTCCAGGCCCGACGCGAGTTCCTCCGAACCGGCGGCCAACTGCTCGGTGCCGCTTGCCAATTCGTCGGCACCCGCGCTCAGCTCACCGAGTCCGGTGCTGAGTTCGGCTGAGCCGCTCTTCAATTCGTTGGCGGCACCGCGTGCGGCCAGGATGTCGTTGCGCAGGCCGCCGTCCTCGACGAGGGTGAGGCCGAGGCGGAGGGGGCTGTTCGGGTTGCCGAGCTGCTGCGAGAGCAGGTTGGCGTCGGTGTTCAGCTGGGTGAGCTGGTTGTTCGCGTCCGGTCCGAGCCCGCTGGTGCGCAGGAACTGTTGTGCCGGCGCGAGGGCGTCGGCGAGACCACGCATCGCGGGATCCGAGGACGCGGCGAGCTGGGCGATGACCGACTCCAGACGATTGCTGGCCTGCGACTGCTGATTCGCCGCGGTCGTCAGTTCGTTCGACGCCGCTCCGGCGTTGCGGGCCAGGCGATCCGCGGCCGCGTTCACCTGGGCGGCGGTGACACCGGTCTGATCCCCGTTGCCGATCGCCGCCAGCAGCGGGTCGGTCGCGCGGAGCACGGCGGAATCGAGTTCACCGAGACCGCTCGCGAGTTCGGCGGCACCGTTCTTCGCGGTCACGAGGTTGGTGGCGATCTCCTGGGCACCGGTGTTGGCGGTCTTGAGGCCGGCGGCCAGTTCGTCCGCGCCGTCAGCCGCCTGGGTCAGTTTGGGGGTGAGGTCCCCGACCTCGTTGAGGACGATCTCGAAGGTCTGTGCGCCCACCTGCGCGCTGACCTTGTTGACGACCTGCTGCGCGGCGTCCTGACCGATGATCGTCGCCAGGTAGTTGTTGGCGTCGTTGTAGGTGAAGATCAGCGGCGCCGAACGCGGCTTGTCGCTCGTCGGCGATGCGATCGCGGAGCTGAAGTCGGCGGGCAGGGTGATCGAGAAGTAGTACTTGCCATGTGCGACACCGTCGGCCGCCTCGGCGGCGGAGACCTGGTGCAGATCGAGCTGCTTGGAGTCGATCAGGCCCGTGGCGACCTGGGCGCCGGCGTTGAGCTTCTGGCCTTCGACGACCGCCCCGGTGTCCTCGTTCACGAGGGCGACCGGGATCTTGTCGGCCGCGGCGAACGGATTCCAGAACGCCCACAGGTACATCGCGCCGTACAGGAGCGGCATGATCATGATGACCACGAGCGCCAGTCGGGGCATCCGGCCCCGGTAGTAACGCTTGATGTCGCTGCCCGGCGAGAGTGCGGCAAACATGTTCTCTACGTCCGATCTTCGTGCTCGAGGCCGACGAACTGGCCATCTGTGAGGTTGTCGACGGGGATGACGTCACGGACACCGCCGGCCGGTGACACCGCGTTGATGTCGGCGGTGATCACGGTCTGGTTGCGGCCCAGGTCGACCAAGCGGTCCATGAGGTGAACCTGGTTCTCGCGCCGGGTCAGGTTGTCGACCCCGCCGACGACCAGCAGCGGCGGACGTCGCAAGTTGCCCACCGCGATCCGGAAGAGTGCGGCGGTCAGCTCGGGGAGTTCCTCGACGAACGATTCCATCGCCGGAAGGGGGTATGGGCCGAAGACGGGTCGGCAGATGCGCTCGAGATCCTCCTCGCGCGCGGGCTTGACCCACTTGTACCAAGGCGCCGACCATCGGATCTGCTCGGTGATGACGTCGCTGACGCGGATGGTCTGTTCGATCTCGTCGATCTCGTCGATCCATGCCACGGCTGCGTTCTCGAACAGGTGGTGGGCATCGTTCGCGCGGTCGAAGGCGACCAGCTCGCCCTTCGTCGGCTTCATGCGACCGGCCAGCGTCAGCAGGAGTGCGGTACGACCACGGCCTTCCGGTCCGGCGAGGACCGAGACTCCGCCGGTCCGGACCCGGAGGTCGACCGGACCGTAGATGTGACCCCACGAAGCATCCACGGAGAGTCCGTGGGCTTCGATCAGGGCCGCGTCAGAGGGGGTGCCGCCAGGCTCCGGGGCGTCACGCATCGCTGCCGCCCGATCCGAAGACCACATCGTCCAACTTTCTGTTGTGGGTCGGCATAACCGACTTGCCTGCCGCACCGACAAAGAAGGCGCGACAGGCTGGGGTGAAATCAGAGGTTGCAGAAGATCCGCTCGGCGTCGGCCTCGGTGAGCGGGTGTGTGCCGTCGATCAGTCCTTCGGGCGTCCGGTCGAATACCCGAACATCTCGGATGATTGTGCGACCGTGAACAGTCACTTTGCTGGACATAGATGGAAACTTAGCCCACGCATATCAGGCATTTCAACGCGAACGCGCAGGTGGCCGGAGGTTATCGTGGCACGAAATTCGCCCCGAAACCTGTAACGGCGCCGGGGTTCGGTTCTTACTGCGTGCTACGTCTCAGAGCAGCACGTTTGGGTGATCGGGGGTAATCCTCATGAGGTGACGGCAATCCTCTGGACTGCGGTTTTGCAGTCCCCTTTCTGAGGGAAGGAAGCGGTCACGTCGAGGCCATCCGGCAAGACGGCACGATATTACTGTTACCAGCGGGTAACGCTAAACTCGGAGCTAACTTATCGTCGTCGCGACGACACCAGAGTGCCTTACGCGAGTCGTCGGATGTATATCGGTGGCACATTTTGGCCACTGGAGTCGTTCGTCACCGAAGGTCGGTCGGATTGTGCTGTCAGAATCTTTTCCATGACTGACCTCACTCACGCTCATGCTGTGTCGCTGGCCACCGTGCCGAATCTCCGGGACCTCGGCGGGTGGGCGACCGCCGACGGACGCCGGGTTCGGTCGGGTCTGGTGTTCCGGTCCACCGAGCTGCACCGCCTGGCGGGTGACGACCTGACGAAGTTCGACGCGCTGGGGATCACCGCCGTCTTCGACCTGCGCACGGTTGCCGAGCGTTCGGCCGCGCCGGACCCCGATCTGCCCGGTGTCGCGGAGGTGCCGCTGGATGTGCTGGCCGATTCGTCGACCGCGATGCCGGCCCGACTCAACGAGGTGGTCGCCGACCCGGCAGCGGTGGCGGAAGCCAGTGAGGTGCTCGGGGGTGGCAAGGCGGCGGAACTGATGGAGGGCACCTATCGGCAGATCGTGAGCCTGCCCAGCGCCCATGCGGCGTACCACCGGCTGTTCACCGCACTTGCGGAGCCCGCGCAGCCGGGTGCGGCGCTGTTCCATTGCACGACCGGCAAGGATCGGACCGGCTGGGCGGCCGCAACGTTCCTCACCGTGCTCGGCGTCGGCCGGGACGAGGTGTTCGACGACTACCTCCTGACGAACGACGAGCTCATCCCGGCATTGCACCCCGTCTTCGCTGCGTTCCAGGCGGCCGGCGGTGACCCCGACGTGTTGAAGCCGGTCCTCGGCGTCCAGCGGAACTACCTCGAGGGGGCGTTCGAAGAGATGACCGCACAGTTCGGCGACATCGAGGGTTACTTCCGCGACGGACTCGGGCTGGATCCTGCTGTACCGGAACAACTCCGGAAGCGTTACCTGGATCAGTGAGAGGAGTCCGGGCCGGCGCTGTGATCAGATGTGCTTCTCGGCGTTGGCCCGGATGACCTCCCGCAGATAGACGGCGAGCCCGGGTGCCTGTTCGTCGTAGTGCGCGGTGAAACGCGGGTCGGAGACGTACATGTCGGCGAGCCCGACGTGCATCTCGTGCGAGCAGTCGTAGAACCGGCCGATCTGCGCACGATGTTCCTCGGCGAGAGCGTCGGCCTCCGCAGATCCGGGTGTCACCTCCCGGAGCATCGCGTCGGCGAGGCGTCGTTCGAGATCATCGGTCTCGGCCTTGATGCGCTGCCAGTCCTCCTTCGAGAACCCGGCGGCGCGCTTCTGGCTCTCCCGCCACGCGTCGGTCTCGCCCCACCGCTCCTCGGCTTCCGCGGCGTACTGCTCACCGCGCCAGTCGTCGCCGAAGATCTCGGACTGCTCGGACGCGGACAATCGGATCCCCTGCTTCTTCGTCGTCATCATCTCCTCCACCGCTGCGACCATCCGGTGCAAGCGATCGATCCGCTCGGTGAGCAGCGCATGCTGCGCCCGGAGCTGATGCAGTTCGTCGGCATCGGGATCGTCGAGCAGGGTCGCTATCCGCTCGAGTGAGAAGCCCAACTCGCGGTGGGTCAGGACACGGTAGAGCCGTTCGACGTCGGCGTCGTCGTAGACGCGGTAACCGGCTGCCGTACGGCGTGACGGTGTCACCAACCCGATCTGGTCGTAGTGGTGCAGCGTGCGGACGCTGACCCCGACCATTTCCGCCACGACGCCCACGGTCAGGTCGGGACGACCATCGCGGTGCGGGAAGTGCTTCTCTTCACTCACATGAGCAACCTTGGGGTCTGACGTCGCGTGAGGGTCAAGCGAGTTCGGGTCAGGGGGCGAAACCGATGACCGTCGTGTCCTTCTGGCAGGCGGCGAGCACGCCCTGCAACTGCGACGGCCCACATGTCCAGCCGGAGACCGACTGCTGGGAGCCGGTGACGATCTTGGGGCCGTACGCGTCGCCGACCGACTTCGCCTGGTCGCAGTCGACGTCGCCGGCCAGGATCAGCACACGCAGTGCGCCGTCGGGGCCGGGAATGGTCCCGCAGGTGCTGCCGGGGCCGCTCTGGCCGGAATCGCCCGCATCGGCACTCTGTGTGACGGAATCGGCGCGGGTCGATGCGGGCTTGCGGCCCGCGACGACGGGCGCGGAGGTCGACGGGGCGTCGGCTGGTTGCTCCGCCGAGGCCGCCGCGCTGTTCGCGGAGGTGTCGGTGACGTCCTGCTCGGCACCGCACGCGGACAGCGTGAGCAGGGCCAACGACAGTCCGACTGCGGTGGCGGCGACCCTGGTCCCGTGGACGACGACGCGGCGCGTTCTGCACGACATGGCCCCCACCGTATCGAATCCCGAAACGTCCGACCGAGAAGGTCGTCGGGGCGGCCGACGGGACCGACGCCGCTGCCGCCGGTTTGGGCGGAGGGTGCCGACCTGGGAGGATGCACCGGTGAGCAGTACCGGAACCGAAGTCGCCGACCCCGCCTACACCGTCGGCACCACCCTCCCCGGCACCCGCGGCCGCACGGGGGTGATCACCACCCCGCACGGGCCGATCCAGACCCCCGCCTTCGTGCCGGTGGGCACCAAGGCGACGGTGAAGACCGTCCTGCCCGAGTCGGTCGCCGCGCTGGGTGCGCAGGCCGTCCTCGCGAATGCCTATCACCTGTACCTGCAGCCGGGGCCGGAGATCATCGACCGGGCCGGTGGGCTCGGCGCCTTCATGAACTGGCCGGGCCCCACCTACACCGACAGCGGTGGATTCCAGGTCATGTCGCTCGGCGCCGGCTTCAAGAAGGTCATCGCCATGGAGGTCGGCAACCCCGACGACGAGCTCACCGCGAACGGCAAGGAACGGCTCTCGCGCGTCGACGACGACGGCGTGACGTTCAAGTCGCACCTCGACGGCTCGGCGCACCGATTCACCCCCGAGGTGTCGATGCAGATCCAGCACCAGTTGGGCGCCGACATCATCTTCGCCTTCGACGAGCTCACCACGCTGATGAACACCCGTGCGTACCAGGAGAACTCGCTGGAGCGCACCCGGCTCTGGGCCATCCGGTGCCTGGCCGAGCACAATCGCCTGAGCATCGAACGTGCGCATCGTCCCCAACAGTCGCTGTGGGGGGTGATCCAGGGCGCCCAGTACGAGGACCTGCGGCGCAAGGCGTCACGCGACCTCGTCGCGCTGAGTGAAGCCGATCGCGAGGCGGGTGGAAAGGGTTTCGGCGGCTACGGCATCGGCGGCGCGCTCGAGAAGCACAACCTGGGCACCATCGTCGGCTGGGTCAACGACGAACTGCCGGAGGACGAGCCGAAGCATCTGCTGGGCATCAGCGAGCCCGACGACATCTTCACGGCCATCGAGAACGGTGTCGACACCTTCGACTGCGTGTCGCCGACGCGCGTTGCCCGCAACGGCGCCATCTACTCGTTCGACGGCCGCTACAACATCACGAACGCCAAGTACCGCAACGATTTCGGGCAGCTCGATCCCGAGATCGACAACTACACCTCGCAGTACAGCCGCGCCTACCTCCATCACCTGTTCAAGGCGAAGGAGGGCCTCGGCCCGACGCTGGCGACCCTGCACAACGTGTCGTTCATCGTCACGCTCGTCGACCGTGCGCGTCAGGCCATCGAGAACGGCACCTACGTCGAGTATCGCGATGAGTTCCTGCGTCGCTACTACGGCTCGACGCGGGACTGAAACCGGTCCGCGCGGTGCGGCTGTGGGTCGCGTCACGGAACCGTGGGTGACGGCCGGTCGTTGAGAGTGCACCGCAACCAGGTTGCGCACAACCCCGAACACTCGGCACCCTGTAGGGGTAAACGAGTACCAGCGAGAGAGACGATGAGACGCGCAAAGCGCCGAAAACGCCGACGACACCCGTCCGCACCCTGTTCTGAACCGAGTTCGGAACACGCAGTCCGCTGCGAGATCTTCCCCGACGCCCCGGGCGTCGACTCTGATCGGATGGCGCCGTGCTGACCGTTCTGGGAATCTTCCTGGGGATCCTCGTGGTCCTCGCGATCACGGCCGTGACCGGCTATTTCGTGGCCCAGGAATTCGGCTACATGGCGGTCGACCGGTCCCGCCTGAAGGCCCGCGCCGAATCCGGTGACGCCGCCGCGAAGCGCGCACTCTCCGTCACCCGCCGCACCTCGTTCATGCTGTCGGGAGCACAGCTCGGCATCACCGTCACCGGCCTGCTCGTCGGTTACGTCGCCGAACCGTTGATCGGCTCCGGGGTCGGCGACCTGCTGAACAACGTCGGCATCCCGGTGGGCGTCGGTGTCGCGATCGGCACCGTCATCGCGATCCTGTTCTCGACCGTCGTGCAGATGGTGTTCGGCGAACTGTTCCCCAAGAACCTCGCGATCGCGCGGCCGGAACCGGTCGCGTTGTGGCTCGCCCGGTCGACCACCATCTACCTCGCCCTGTTCGGCTGGCTGATCGCGTTGTTCGACAAGGCGTCGAACCTGCTGCTGCGCGCCCTGCGCATCGAGCCGGTCCACGACGTCGAGCACTCGGCGTCGGTCCGCGACCTCGAACACATCGTCGCGGAGTCGCGCGATGCGGGTGAGCTCCCCGAGGATCTCTCCGTGCTGCTCGACCGCGTGCTCGAGTTCCCCACACGCACAGCCGAACACGCGATGATCCCGCGGCCGCACACCGATCTGGTCGACGCCGCTCTGCCCGCGTCGGAGGTGCTCGCCCTGATGAGCACCGGACACACGCGGTATCCCGTGAGCGCCGGCACCGACGACGAGGTGCGCGGCGTGATCCACCTCCACGATCTGCTCGAGTGGTCTCATGCACTGAAAACGGAACCCGCGAAGGCCGATCTGTCCGCCACCGCGGGTGACCTGTGTCGGCGCGCGGTCGTGGTCCCCTCGACGCTGCCGTTGCCGGAAGTGCTCGAGAACCTCGCTTCCGCAAACGAGGAGATGGCCATCGTCATCGACGAATACGGCGGCTTCGCCGGGGTCGTGACCGCCGAGGACATCGCCGAGGAACTGGTCGGCGAGATCGACGACGAACACGATCCCGAGACGGTCGCGGCGATCGCGGAGACCGCCGACGGCTGGCGCGTCCGAGGCGACGCCCATGTCGACGAGGTCTCCCGTGCGATCGGCTGGGAACTGCCCGAAGGCGACTACGAGACGATCGCCGGACTGGTGATCGCGGAGTTCGTCGGGTTGCCCGACGTCGGGCAGACCGTGACGATCCCCATCGACCCCGACCCCGCCACGCTGCTCGACGACGACGAAGCGCCACCACGCGTCGTGAACGCGACCGTGCTCGAGGTGGAGAAGCGCGTGCCGGCCCTGGTGTCGATGTCGCTCGGAAGTGAATTGAGCACCGACGCAGCAGGATCGGATGACGGACGGGAGGCCGACAATGGATAACCCGTGGATCATCGTGGTGATCACCGTTGCGCTGATCGCAGCCAGCGCGTTCTTCGTCGCCGTCGAGTTCGCGTTGATCGCGGCCCGTCGCCACCGATTGGAAGACGAGGCCGCGACGAGCGGCAGCGCCCGGGCGGCCCTGCGCAGCGCGTCGGAGCTCTCGGTGCTGCTCGCGGGGTCGCAGCTCGGCATCACCGTCTGCACGCTTGCCCTGGGCTCGGTCACGAAACCTGCTGTGCACCACTGGCTCACGCCGCTGTTCGTGGGCTGGGGCCTGCCCTACTGGTCCGCCGACGTCGTCGGTTTCGTGCTCGCGCTCGTCATCGTGACCTTCCTACATCTGGTGGTCGGCGAGATGGCGCCGAAGTCGTGGGCGATCGCGCACCCGGAGCGGTCGGCGATCGTGCTGGCCCTGCCGATGCGTGCGTTCATGTGGTTCACCCGGCCGGTCATCGTGCAGCTCAACCATCTGGCCAACTGGTGTCTGCGACGCGTGGGCGTCGAACCGGTGGACCAGGTCGCGACAGGCCAGGACAGCGACGCGCTGCGTCACCTGGTGGAGCATTCGGCAACGGTGGGCACGCTCGACGAGCGGTATCACGCGCATCTCACGAGCGCGCTGGAACTGGAGTCGCTGACGCTCGCCGACGTGGTGACCCCCAATGACGCCCTGGGCGCGGTGCTGCCGACGGCCGGTGCCGACGAGATCCAGACCGCCGGGCGGGTCTCGGGTCACCTGCGCCTGCTGGTGCGTGACGCCGATCGCGGGCCCGTGCACGGCGTCGTGCATGTGCGTGACAGTCTGCGCGCCGAGCCGGGCGCCACAGCAGCCGATCTCATGCGCCCGGTACTGCGGCTCGAGTCCGGACAGCCGGTCTACGAGGCTCTCGCGGCCATGCGGGAACGCCGGGCACACCTCGCACTCGTGACCGACGAGGGACGGGCGATCGGGCTGATCAGCATCAACGACCTGCTGCAGCGGTTGCTGGCGACGACGGCGTAGCTCCTCAGGGCGCTGAGGCCTGAGCTGCCTGATCCGATGGAATCGGCGCGGCCAAGGGGTTCCGCGTCCTTCGTAGGTTCTGGAGTTCGCGTCCACGAGAGCGACGTTCGAGGGCATTCTGCCCTCGGACACCGCTGAGCGGGACGCGAGTTCTCGCGCACCGGTCCGTTGGAAAGGGCGGGCGCCGGCGGACGCGTCCACGTGAGCGTTGTCGGAGGGCGTATTGCCCTTGCCGGCTCCTGAGATGGATGTGTTTTTCGGCCCTGCCCGGCTCGCAGGGCAGCATTCACCTCTGGCAGCCCAGTGCACGGACAAGGGGCGCTGGTGTGACGAGCCCGTCGCGTGTGACGTGTGATCCGTGGAGCCCGTTGCCTGCTCACCCAACCGCCGGTCGAGTTGAGGTTCGGCAGCCGGGGCTCCGGACGCTCCTCAGGGCGCGGACCCTTTCGACCTCACGACGGCCGGTTCACCGGCCACGGGTACTTGAGGTGCGAGAAGGCACAAGCCGCCGGGCTGAGCAGCGACGAAGGAGCGTATCGAAGTCGACTAGCCTCGAAGGGCCTGGTGAGGAGCGTCGCGGTCTGAGCGTTCAGGGTGCGGAGGTCCACTCCGCGGCACCCAGCAACCAGGGTTCGCGGGGGAGCGCGTCGGGGTCGAAACGGCTCGCGAGCGTCGAGAGGTCGACGGATTCGTCGCGTCCGGCCAGGGCCAGCGACCGTGCGATGTGCGAGAGCACGGTGGCTGCCGAGATGCCCTCCGCTGCCAGGGCGGCCAGGGTGACCGCGCCGTCGCGTTTGGAGAGACGGACGCCGTCGGGGTTGAGCACCATCGCGACGTGCGCGTAGGTCGGCGGCGTCTCGCCGAGGAGCGTGGCGAGGTAGGCCTGGCGCGGAGCCGAGGACAGCAGATCGTCGCCGCGGACGACCTGGTCGACACCCTGCGCGGCATCGTCGACGACGACGGCCAGGTTGTATGCGGGGGTGCCGTCGTTGCGCTGGATGACGAAGTCGTCGACTGCCCCGGTGTAGGTGCCGTGGAGCAGGTCGGTGACGGTGAACTCGGTGGTGTCGGCGAGGATTCGGATCGCGGGCGGCCGGCCGGCGGCGATCTTTTCGGCGCGCTCGGATTCGGTCAGGTTGCGGCAGGTGCCGGGGTAGGCGCCCGGCGGCGTGTGCGGAGCGGACGGGGCCTCGAGGATCTCCCGGCGCGTGCAGAAACATTCGAAGGTGCGCCCGGCGTCCCGGAGATGGTCGATGACGGCACGGTAGATGTCGCGTCGCTCGGTCTGATGGACGACAGGGGTCTCCCAGTCGATGCCGAGCGAGGCGAGATCGTCGAGTTGCCGGGCGTCGGCGCCGGCGACGGCGCGGTCGAGATCCTCCATGCGGATGAGGAATCGACGGCCCGTCGTACGGGCGAACAGCCAGGCCAGCACGGCCGTTCGCAGATTGCCGACGTGGAGGTCGCCCGACGGGGACGGCGCGTACCGGCCCGCTGCGTGCTGTGTCGACATCGCGTCGAGGTTACCGCGTCGGTTCGACGACCCGCGATGAGATCCGGCGTCGCCGATGGTCTGTCTCTGCGGTGCGGCCGACGGCCGCGCGACGCCGGATGGCGCGGGATCGTTGCCAGCGCCCGGAGAGGTGAGGAACAGTGAAGCCATGGATCTTCCGGTCATGCCGCCCGTAGCCCCGATGCTGGCCAAGGCGGTCACCGCCGTGCCGCCACAGCCCGACGGCGGTACGGCCTGGTCCTATGAACCGAAGTGGGATGGTTTCCGGGCGCTGATCTTCCGCGACGGCGACGAGGTGTCCATCGGTTCCCGCGGCGGGAAGGACCTGGCCCGGTACTTCCCGGAGATCGTCGCCGCGGCGAAGGCGGAGTTGCCCGACAAGGTCGTCCTCGACGGCGAGATCGGGTTGCCCGCACTCATCGGTGAGACCCATCGACTCGACTGGGATTCGCTGGCCCAGCGAATCCACCCCGCCGAGTCCCGGGTCAACATGCTCGCGGAGAAGACACCGGCGATCTTCATCGGCTTCGACGCCCTCGCCCTGGAGACGACGTCGGTGAAGGACGAGCCGTTCGAGGTACGGCGCGAGGCGTTGCTACGCGCCGTCGGGCCGGGCGGGCGGGATCGGCGGATGCACGTCAGCCGGGTGACCCGCGATCCGGCGATCGCCGAGGACTGGTTCTCCGCCTTCGAAGGGGCGGGGCTCGACGGGGTCGTCGCCAAGCGGCTCGACGGGGTGTACGTCGAGAACAAACGCGAGATGCTGAAGGTCAAGCACAAGCGGACCGCGGACTGTGTCATCTTCGGGTATCGAATCCACAAGTCGGGCAAGGGGATCGGCTCGATGCTGCTCGGGCTCTACGGCGACGACGGTGAACTGCGCATGGTCGGTGGAGCGGGGGCCTTCTCCGATGCCAAACGTGTTGAGCTGCAGGAGATGTTCGAGCCGATGCGACTCCACCCGGAGAAGCCGTCGCCGGGTGAACCCACACGGTGGCGCTCGGAGAAATCGGGGGAGTGGATTCCGATCCGCCCCGAACTCGTCGCGGAGTTCGCCTACGACCAGATGGAGAACCAGCGCTTCCGGCACACGGTGAAGTTCCTGCGCTGGCGGCCGGACCGCGACCCGGAGAGTTGTGGCTACGACCAGCTCGAGGTCCCGCTCACCTACGACCTGCACGACGTCCTCGAAGGAGAATGACCCGATGCCCTCACGTTCTCCCGCAGAAGAACTCGACGTCGACGGGGTCGCCGTCCGACTCAGCAACCCGGACAAGATCTATTTCCCCGAACTCGGCGAGAACGGTGGCCGCAAGCGAGATCTCGTTGGGTACTACCGGACTCTCGCGCTCGGCGTCGACGACAGCGGTGACGGCCCCCTGATGCGCGCGACCCGCGACCGGCCGACGTTCCTCCAGCGCTTTCCCGACGGCGTCGAGGGTGATGAGATCTACCAGAAGCACATCGCCAAGAAGCGTCCCGAGCATGTGCAATCCACGCCGATCGTGTTCCCGTCCAAGCGGACCGGGGACGCGATCCGCCCGACGGTACCGGCGGACCTGGTGTGGGCGGCGAACCTGGGTACCGTCACTTTCCACACCTGGCCGACGATCCACCCGGACAACGACCACCCCGATCAGCTACGCATCGATCTGGACCCACAACCCGGCACCACGTTCGAAGATGTTCGGCGCGTGGCGATCGACGGGTTGAAACCGCTTCTCGACGAACTCGGCTTCACCGGCTTCGTGAAGACGTCGGGTGGTCGCGGCATTCACGTGTACGTCCCTATCGAACCCCTCTGGGACTTCATCGCCACCCGACGGTGCGTCATCGCCGTCGCGCGTGAACTCGAGCGCCGCGACCCGGACCACGTCACCACCTCGTGGTGGAAAGAGGAACGCGGGGAACGGATCTTCATCGACTTCAACCAGAACGCCCGCGACCGCACGATGGCCTCGCCCTACTCGGTACGACGCAGCGCGACGGGCCGCGTGTCGACGCCGGTGACATGGGACGAACTCGCCGACGTCGATCCCGACGACTGCACGATGGCGACGGTTCCGAAGCTCCTCGAGAATCGCGGCGATCCGTGGGCCGACATCGCCGATCATCGTCGCGGCATCGAGAAGCTGCTCGAGATGGTGCAGGAGGACGACGCAAACGGATTGGCCGACATGCCCTATCCGCCCAGCTACCCGAAGATGCCCGGCGAACCGCCGCGTGTGCAACCCAGCAAGAAGGTGGCCGAACACTGGGACGAGAAGGGCAACCGGATCGAGGACTGAAGTCCCGTCTTGCTGCCTGAGGCGTGAGGAGCGGTAGCGACGGGCCACGAAGGCCTGGCGAGTCGACGTCCCAAGGCCCTTCGTGGCTCGCTCCGCTCGCACCTCAGGGAGCGGTTGGGTCGCGATTGTGCTTTGCCTACCGAGCCAACGCCTCGGTCGCCCACTCTGCGAAGGTCTGCCAGCCGACGTCGGGGAACCGGCGGTGCAGTTCGGCGATGTCGACCTCGTAACCGCGGTCGCCGAGGAAGGCGAACATCGCACTCATGTCGGCCGACGGGATGCGTTCGGGGTCGTAGGATTCGGCGCTCACGCTGGTACCGAGGATGTCGCCGACCATGCGTGCCATCTCGGCGGGCGTCGGCTGGTCGGACGCGATGTCGATGCGCTGGCCGGTGTGGGCACCCGGGTCCCGGAACAGGGTCGCGACGAATCGGCCGAGGTCGCGTCGCGAGAGTTGTTGCAGCGGTTTGTCCGCGGGAATCGCGATCGGCATGACGCCGGCGGCGAGGGCGTCGGCGCCGGCGAGCAGGTTGTCGTAGAAGTAGGCCGGCCCGACGACCGTGTGCGGGATGTCGGAGGCGGCGAGCATCTGTTCGACCTCGAACTTCGAGTCGAAGTGCGGGACGCCGGTGTCGCGATCGGCAGAGGCCACCGACGAGAAGACCAGGTAGGGGAGTGACGCCGCGGTCGCGGCCTCGAGCAGTGCGGTGCCCTGGGCGACCTCGGCATCGACGCCGGACTCGAACGGCGTCGTCAACGCGAACGCACCCGCCGCGCCGGTGAACGCATCGGTGAGTCCGACGCCACTGACGATGTCACCGACAGCGAGTTCGACGCCGCGGTCCGCCAGCGTCGCCGCCTTCGACGACACCGCGTCGCGGACGACCGCGCGTACCGCGAAACCGGCGTCGAGCAGCGCGTCGAGCACGGCGCCGCCCTGTCCGCCGGTGGCTCCGATCACTACGATGGGAGAGGTATCGGCCATGACCCGACCCTAGTGCGGGCCGAGCGTCTGGCAAGCGGGTTTGGGTGTGGGAGTCCGCGGCGGCTATCATCTCGACGTTGGAGGATTCGCCTAGTGGCCTATGGCGCTCGCCTGGAACGCGGGTTGGGTTAACAGCCCTCAGGGGTTCGAATCCCCTATCCTCCGCCACCGAAGGTCCGCGGCGCACTCCCCGTAAGGGGGGTCGCACCGCGGACCTTCGTCGTATCGCCGGTGCCGAACCCCCGCGGGGCCTGCAGAGATGTGGACGCCGACCCGTCGTGACGACCCGGTGTCACCCCGCCGTGAACCCTCGCTACACTGGACGACGGATCCCGCGCGGCGTGCATCCTGTGAACTCCCCCAGGGCCGGAAGGCAGCAAGGGTCAACGGGCTCTCTCGGGTGCGCGGGGTCCCCTATATCCCAGATTCAAATTTCAGGTCTGCGGCGTCGGACACCCGCACCGGCGTCGTGCCGCGGAAGGTCCAGACGTTGAATTTCCACTCGATGAGTGCCGACCAACTACGTGACACCCAGACGGACCTGAAGAAGCGATACGACGAGTTGGCCGCTCTGGGCCTCGAGCTCGATCTCACCCGCGGCAAGCCCGCTCCCGAACAGCTCGATCTCTCCAATGCGCTGCTGTCCCTGCCCGGCGACGAGTACCGCGACGGCAAGGGCACCGACACCCGTAACTACGGCGGCCTCAACGGCCTGCCCGAGTTGCGTGAGATCTTCGGTGAGCTGCTCGCCGTCGATCCGGAGAACCTGATCGCGTTCGGCAACTCGAGCCTCGAGCTCATGCACGACCTCACCGTCTTCGGTCTGCTGCACGGCACCACCGACTCCGACGAGCCATGGGGTCGTCAGAAGATCAAGTTCCTGTGCCCGTCGCCCGGATACGACCGGCACTTCGCGATCACCGAGAGCTTCGGCATCGAGATGATCCCGGTGCCGATGCTTCCCGACGGCCCGGACGTGCGTCTGTGCGCCGAACTCGTCGCCGGCGACCCGAGTATCAAGGGCCTGTGGGCGGTACCCACCTACTCCAACCCGACCGGCGTCACGTTCTCCGAAGAGGTGACCCGCGGTCTGCTCGAGATGCCGGCCGCTCCCGACTTCCGCATCTACTGGGACAACGCCTACGCGGTGCACACCCTGGTGGAGGCCCCGCCCGCCCCGCTGCGCGTCCTCGAGATGGCTGCCGAGGCCGGTCATCCGAACCGCGTCTACGTGCTCGGCTCGACGTCGAAGATCACCTTCGCCGGAGGCGGCGTGTCGTTCTTCGGGGCGTCGGACGAGAACATCGCCTGGTTCAGCAAGTACCTCGGCTTCAAGACCATCGGCCCGGACAAGGTCAACCAGCTGCGTCACCTCAAGTTCTTCGGCGACGCCGATGGCGTGCGTGCGCACATGGCCCGCCACCGCGAGATCCTGGCGCCGAAGTTCAAGTTGGTGCTCGATATCCTCGAAGATCGGCTGGCCGACTCGAAGGTCGCCTCGTGGTCAGAGCCCGAGGGCGGCTACTTCATCAGTCTCGACGTCGTCGACGGCGCGGCCCGACGCACCATCGAACTGGCCAAGCAGGCCGGGATCGCGTTGACCGCCGCCGGTTCGGCGTTCCCGTACAAGACGGATCCGCACGACCGGAACATTCGTCTCGCGCCGACCTTCCCCGACACCGACGACCTGCGTGCCGCGATGGACGGGGTGGCCACGTGCGTGCTCCTCGCCTCGGCGGAGACCCTGCTGGCGGAGCGTGGCTGACGCGCGCGTCTCGCCGACACGCCGTTCCGAAACGCTGTCCCAGCGTTAGATAGGTCTCATTCGACGGCGAGTGGGCAGGTATGTGCCGATCGATATGCCACTCTTGTAAATCGTGAATCTGCCCAGGCCGGTTCTTCTCGCATCCGGGTTCGCCATCGTGGGGGTCATCGCTCTGGCACTCCAGGATGTCGTCGTGCCCTGGGGCGCCCAGTTCTGGGGTCTGCTGAACAATCAGATCGATCTGGCCGTCTACCGGCAGGGCGCTCAGGCCGTCACCGAAGGCGCGGATCTCTACGACGTCAAGATGATCGGCGACCTCGACTACACGTATTCGCCGTTCTCGGCGTTGCTCTTCACGCCGCTCGCGTGGATCTCCTTCGACGTCGCGCGATGGCTGTGGACCGCGGGGATCGTGGTCGCGCTCTATCTGGTGGTCATGCTGAGTTTCCGCAGCCTCGGTCGGCCGGTCACGTGGCCGCTGCGGGTGATCGCGATGTCGCTGGTCGCGGTGGCGATGCTGCTCGAACCCGTGCGCACGACCATCTGGTACGGCCAGATCAACGTCTTCCTGATGCTGCTGATCCTCGCCGATCTCACCCGCCCCGACACCAGCAGGACGAAGGGCATCGGTGCCGGCATCGCGGCGGGGATCAAGCTGACGCCGCTGATCTTCGCCGGCTATTACGCCGTGCAACGCAATTGGCGTGCCTTCTTCGGGGTCATCGGCGGATTCGTCATGACGGTGGCCATCGGGTTCATCGTCCTTCCTCGTGACTCCTGGGCCTACTGGACCGGCAAGCTGTTCGACTCCGAACGCGTCGGCTCGGCCCAGTTGCGCGGAAACCAGTCGATCCGGGGGATGCTCGCGAACCATCTCGACACCGACGATCCGTCGACCCTCCTGTGGGCCGCGCTGGTGCTGACCGCGCTCGTCGCCGGTTTCGCGGTCGCCACCTACGCCCACCGCAAGGGTCAGGAACTGGTGGCGATCAGCATCGTCGGCATGACCGCGTGTGTGGTGTCGCCGATGTCGTGGGGCCATCACTGGGTCTGGTTCGTGCCGATCGTGGTGGTCGGCGTCCACCTGGCCCTCGACGCGCGACGAGCCCAGGTCCAACGCGGACTCGCGGCCGCGTGCGCGGCGGCCCTGGTGCTGCTCGCGTTCGCCTGGCCGACGCATGTCCCGTCGCTCGTGCCCGACGCCCACTACACCGGCCTGTATGTGAAGACCCGGGTCGTCTGGCTGAACTGGTTCACCGTCAGCCCGTACCTGTGGGCGTATCTCGGGATCCTGATCGCGACGGTCGTCGCGCTGCGGGTGTTCGGTTCGCGGACGGCGGCCCCGTCCGACCCTGCGGCCGTCATCGCTCCGGGGGTCGCAGCATCCGTCATCGCCGACGGCGGGCTGCCCAGCGAGCAGGCCGGCAGCGGCAGCTCCCGGGCCGTCGAACCGTCGCTGCGGACCGAGGACGTGCGGGTGACCCTGTCCGATGAGTTGGCCGCCGACTTGGCCGATGACCTGGTCGGAACCGCCGGTGAGCCGTTGGGTGACGCGCCCGAGACAGGGGCCTCGCCCGCAGTGTGAGGCAGGCGCATCCGATGTCACGGCTCGCCGGTACTCTCGACGCGTGGCTCTGTATCGCACCTATCGCCCGGCTACCTTCGCCGACGTCGTGGGGCAGGAGCACGTCACCGATCCGTTGAGCCGTGCCCTGGACTCGGGGCGCATCAACCACGCGTACCTCTTCTCGGGTCCGCGCGGGTGTGGCAAGACGTCGTCGGCGCGAATCCTGGCGCGGTCGTTGAACTGTGCCGAGGGTCCCACCTCGCGTCCGTGCGGCACCTGCTCGTCGTGTGTGGCGCTGGCTCCCGGTGGTCCCGGCAACCTCGACGTCATCGAACTCGACGCGGCCAGCCATGGCGGTGTCGACGACACCCGCGAGCTGCGCGACCGCGCGTTCTATGCGCCGGCCGAGTCGCGCTATCGCGTGTTCATCGTCGACGAGGCGCACATGGTGACCAACGCCGGCTTCAACGCGCTGCTCAAGATCGTCGAGGAACCGCCGGAGCACCTCATCTTCGTGTTCGCGACCACCGAACCGGAGAAGGTGCTGCCGACGATCCGTTCGCGCACACACCACTACCCGTTCCGTCTGCTCGCTCCGCCCGTGATGCGCGGACTGCTGGAGAAGATCTGTGAGCGCGAGGGTGTCACCGTGTCACCCGAGGTCTACCCACTGGTCATCCGTGCCGGCGGTGGTTCGCCGCGTGACTCGCTGTCGATCCTCGATCAGCTCCTCGCCGGTGCCGACGATCAGGGCGTCGCCTACGAGCGCGCACTCGCGTTGCTCGGTGTCACCGACGTCGCCCTCATCGACACCGCCGTCGACGCACTGGCGTCGGCCGACGGTGCGGCATTGTTCGGTGCCGTCGAGAAGGTCGTCGACGCCGGTCACGATCCGCGCCGCTTCGCCGTGGACCTCCTCGAACGGCTCCGCGACCTTATTCTGTTGCAGGCCGTTCCCGATGCCGCCGACCGCGGCCTGGTCGAGGCTCCGGGCGATCAGCTCGCACGCATGCAGGGGCAGATCGAGACCCTCGGCCCCGCCGCGTTGACGCGCTTCGCCGAGATCGTGCACGACGCCCTCGGCGAGATGCGCGGGACCACGTCGCCGCGACTCCTCCTCGAGGTGATGTGCGCGCGCATGTTGCTGCCCGCCGTCTCGAACGACGACGCCGCCCTCTTGCAGCGACTCGAGCGTCTGGAATCGGGGATCGGCACCACCTCGATCCCGGTCCCGTCGAAACCCGCTGAGCCAGAACCAGAACCGAAGTTCGTGCGTCCGTCGCAGCGCAAGGCGATGGAAGAGGCGAAGGCGGCCGAGGAGGCCCGTCGTGCCGCGGCCGAGGAAGCGGAGGCCGACGCCGCCGTCGTCGCACCCACGCCCCCGGAACCGACGCCCGCGGCGCCGATGCCGTCAGCGCCGACACCAACTGCGCCGGAGCCTGTCGCGCCGGCACCCGAGCCTGTGGCCGCTGAACCTGTGGCCGCCGAGCCGGTTGCGCTGTTGACCGAGGTCGAGGACACCACCGACGACGCGGACATGCTCGAGGAGCTGAGTGTCGAGGAGCCTGCGCTCGACGCCCTTCCCGACCCGGATGCGCTCGATCTCGGGGACCTCGAGACCGGGGACCTCGAGACCGGGGACCTCGAGACCGGGGACCTCGAGACCGGGGACCTCGAGACCGGGGACACCGGAGCCCTGGACGCCGAGGCGCCGACGCTCGATCTCCCCGTCGCCGCAGTCGAGACGCCGCCCGAGGCGGAGGCGACAGCACCGCCGTCGCCGGAACCCGTGCGGCCGCCCGTCCGGAACGACGCCACCACCCAGAAGGTCCGGAACGGCGGCACCCCGACCGCGCCGGAACCGCCGTTGCGCGCGCCGGTGGCCCAGCCGACTCCGGAACCGGCCCCCGAGCCCGCACAGTCGGCACACTTCGACGACATCCCGTTGCCGGACGAACCGGTCGACGAGTACTCGGTTCCGCCTCCCGACGCGATGCCGGTCCGGGCCAAGGCGCCTGAGCCGAAACCGGAATCGGAGCCCGAACCCGTTCCCTCCGGCGGACTCGACGCCGACGAGGTCCGCAAGCGCTATCCGGAGATCCGGGCAGCGGTGCGGGAGCGTTCGAAGAGTCTCGAACCGATGTTGTCGGCGGCGGTCATCGCAGATCTCGAGGGCACCACTGTTGTCCTGGGGCACCCCGTCGAGGTGCTCGTCGGACGACTCTCGGCACCCCATGCGGTGACGATCATCCGCGAGGCGCTGTCCGAGGTCTTCGGCACACCGCTCGACGTGCGCACCGTGCATCAGGCCCCGGGCACTGCGGTCGCGCCGTCGTCGGCCGGCGGCGGGCAGCCGACGAAACCGCAGGCCAAGCCCCGGCAGTCGTACTCGCGGCCGAGTCGTGCCCGGGATCAGTCGGTGGCCACGGCCCCCGCACCCGAGCCGGTGGCCGAACCGGAGGAGCCCGAGCCGCCACGTGCGGACGAGGACATCCCCGACGAGGAGCGCGCCGAGATGGTTGCAGATGCAAGGACCGGAGCTCCCGAACAGCGTCTCGACCCCGATCTGGTGGCCCTCGAGTTGCTCAAGTCGGAACTCGGGGCACGGCCGATCGAGTGACCGTCAGGCCTGAGCGTCAGTTCCCGCGTGCAGTTCAGGCGGACGTCCCCGTGCACTGAGGGACCCGAGCCCCAGAACGACGAAGCCCCGCCGGTGATCGGGCGGGGCCTCGTCGGGTCGAGAAGGCTCAGGCGTTCCACCAGGGACGCAGCGGCACCTGGTGGCCACCACGGTCGTCGAGCTTCGTCGCGAGGACGTGATGGAGCTGGATGATGTTGCGGTCGAAGCCGATCCGGCAGCCCGCCATGTACAGGCCCCACAGGCGGGCGGTGCCTTCGCCGACCTCGGCGACGGCCTCGTCCCAGTGATCGACGAGGTTGATGTTCCAGTCGCGCAGGGTCATCGCGTAGTGCTCGCGGAAGTTCTCCTCGTGGATCACCTCCATGCCGCCGATGTCCTGGAGCTTGGAGATGATCTTGCCCGAACCGGTGAGCTCGCCGTCGGGGAACACGTAGCGGTCGATGAACGAACCGGCCTTGCTGCGGCTCGCGTTGTCGGGCCGGGTGATGCAGTGGTTCAGCAGCATTCCGCCCGGGCGCAGCTTGTCTCGCATGAAGCCGAAGTAGGCCGGGTAATTGCTGACGCCGATGTGCTCGGTGAGACCGATGGAGGACACCGCGTCGAAGCCGGACTCGGTGACGTCGCGGTAGTCGCTGTGGCGCACCTCGGCGAAGTCGGTGAGCCCCTCGTCGACGATGGCCTTCTGCGCCCATTCGGCCTGCTCGGCCGAGAGGGTCGCGCCGATGGCGTGCACGCCGCGCTTGGCGGCATAACGGACCATTCCGCCCCAGCCGCAACCGATGTCGAGCAGGCGGTCACCCGGCTTGAGGCGCAGCTTCTCGAAGATGAGTCGGTACTTGTTGTCCTGCGCGGTCTCCAGCGACGCGTCGCGGTCCGGGTAGACCGCACACGTGTAGGTCATCGACGGGCCGAGGACCCACTCGTAGAAGGTGTTCGAGACGTCGTAGTGGTAGTGGATGACCTCGGCGTCGCGAGCCTTGCTGTGGCGCAGGCCTTCGGCGAAACGACGCCAGCGCGGCACGGCCTCCTGCGGCGGCGGGGCGATCGGCTTGAAGTGCTCGATGCCGAGCGACCGCGCGATCTGAGCCAGGGCCAGCGGCGACGGACGGTGGAAGGCCAGATCGCTGGCGAGAGCCTTCAGCGCCGGGTAGGGATCACCGGGGTGCGCACCGATGAGTTCGAGATCGCCGGCGATGTAGGCGCGGGCCAGGCCGAGGTCGCCGGGGGCCGTGACCAGGTAGGTGGTACCGCGCGGCGTCTTCAGGTTGAGGCCGTACTTCGCGTCGGCCGGGCCGGCGCTGCTGCCGTCGTAGGCCGAGATCCGGATCGACAGGTTGCCGCCCAGGAGCGTCTCGAAGATCTCGGAGAGGGACATCTTGCCCACATGTGAATCCGCACCCGTCGGTGCGTCCTTGAATGTCGTCATTGGCGTTTCACCGCTTTCGCATAGAGGTCCAGGAGGCGGCCGCGGGGGTCGTACCGCTTCTTGAGGAGCCGATAACTCTCACCGCCGTAGAGTTCGTCGAACTCTTCCGGCTCGTAGAAACTCTCCGAGTACAGCGACTTGTGGCCGTCGAGTTCGGCGACCTTGCGTTCGATGATCTTGTTGGTGTGCCCGGGATCGCCCGGGGTGACCGGCACGGCCGACCAGAAGCCGACGTTGACGTAGGTGCGTTGCGGTTCGAGCGGGTAGAGCGGCCAGGGGCGGACCGGATCGCTGCCGGGCAGGGCCGGTTCGCGTAGGCGCAGCGGGCACAACCAGATCGGCTCGATCGGGATGTTCGCCAGGAACCACTCGACATAGTCGGTGGTTCGCTCGATCGGGACCTCGATGTCCTGTACGACGCGTTCGCCCGCCGGTAGACCCTTACGGGCGTTGAGGCGGTCGCCGATCTCGTAGCGCTGGTCGAGGCCGATGAGCTTCCAGTAGAAGCTGCTGCGCAGGTAGCGCTTCGGCCACCAGCGGCGGATCTTCGGGTTCTGCGCACCGAAAGCGCGTGAGCACCAGAACCAGTCGGTGTCCCATCGCCACAGGTAGTCGTGGATGGTGAGCCGATCGGTGGTCTTGTTCTGGACCGACCGGTAGTAGATGTCCATCCCGGTGTAGTCGCTGACCGGGCCGTCCTCGTCCGTCTGGCGTCCGAGGGTGAGGTAGGATTCGTTGGCGGAGAACACGACTCCGTCGAGGTAGTCGACCCGCTCGCCGTCGTGGGTCTGGTCGGTGACGATGGTCTCCATCGCCGCCTGCAGCTCGGCGATCGACGTGAACCGCACGTGACGCAACGCGACGTAGGGCTTCACCGGCTCCAGCTCGATCCGCAGCCGCACCGAATATCCCAACGTGCCATAAGAATTGGGGAAGCCGAAGAAAAGGTCGGCGTGCTCGTTGGTGGGCGTCGCGGTGATGATCTCGCCGTCGCCGGTCAGGATGTCGATCTCGGAGACGGACTCGTGCGGGAGGCCGGACCGGAACGAGGTGCTCTCGATGCCGAGGCCGGTGACGGCGCCACCCAGGGTGATCGTCTTGAGTTGCGGGACCACCAGGGGTGCCAGGCCATGGGGAAGGGTCGCCGCGACGAGGTTCTCGTAGGTGCACATCCCGGCGACGTCGGCGGTGCGGGCGTCGGGGTCGACCGAGATCACCCGGTCGAGTCCGGAGACGTCCAGTCCGGGATGTGGATTGGCTGCGCGCTTGCGGAAGAGGTTCGACGTCTTCTTCGCAAGGCGCACGGTCGCGTTCGGAGGGATGGCACGATAGCTGGCCAGCAGGGTGGACACCCCCTGGTCAAATGCCTGTCCCCCCATCTCCAAGCCAGAGCTCACCCGGATAGCCTAGGACTTGATCAGTTCGCCCGCCAATCGTTTCGTCCCGAGGAGTGTCCATCGTGGGTCAGGTTTCCGCATCGCAATCGATCGACATCGCCGCTGCTCCGGACGCGGTCGTCGGAGCTCTCGCCGACTACGACGATGTACGTCCGGCGATCCTCCCGGCGCAGTACCGCGACTACAAGGTCATCAGCGGCGGCAACGGCGACGGCACTGTCGTGCACTGGATTCTGCAGGCCACCGAGAAGCGGCAGCGCGACGTCCAGGCGACCGTCAGCGTCACCCCGGACACCGTCACCGAGCGCGACGCCAACTCGACCATGGTGACGACCTACACGGTCGCGTCGTCGGGCAGCGGTTCGCGCGTCACCACGACCACCACCTGGAAGGGTGCCGGCGGCATCGGCGGCTTCTTCGAGAAGACCTTCGCGCCCAAGGGGCTCAACCGCATTCAGGCCGAGGTGCTCGGCAACCTCAAGAAGCGTCTCGAGAGCTGACCCCGCGCAGGAGGGGCCGGGCCCGACCCTCGCCTCTCCCGATCCGGGACGGCGTCGACTCGACGCGGGTGGTGTTGCGGTCGGGGCCCGAATCCACCGTCGGCGATGCACTGCTCGCGTCGCCAAGCCTCGCGGGTCTCGGAATCGAGGAGTTGCACGCGCGTGCCTCGTCCGGCGAGATCGTCGACGCCGACGGTCGACCCGTCGACCTCGACGCGCCGTCGCGGATGAACGTCTCGCTCTACCTGTACCGCGACCTCCCCGACGAGGTCCCGATTCCCTTCGACGTCCCGGTGCTCTACCGCGACGACAACATCGTCGTCGTGGACAAGCCGCACTTCCTGGCCACCATGCCGCGGGGTCGTCATGTGACGCAGACCGCGCTGGTACGACTCCGGCGGGAACTGGGCAGCGACACGATCTCGCCGGCCCACCGGCTCGACCGGCTCACCGCCGGCGTCCTGCTGTTCACGCTGCGCCCGGAGGTGCGATCGGCGTACCAGCAGCTGTTCGCAACACGTACCGCGCGCAAGGAGTACCGCGCGCTGGCGCCGGTCGACGAGACCCTCGCCGAGACCGTCACAGTGCGCGACCGGATCGAGAAAACCGCCGGTGACCTGCGGGCACGCGTCGTCGACGGCCCGGTCAACGCCATCAGCGACATCACCCTCGTCGAGCGGACCGCGCAGGGCGGCGTGTACCGCCTGGTCCCGCACACCGGGCGCACCCACCAGCTGCGACTGCACATGTCGTCGCTGGGCGTCCCCATCGTCGACGACCCGCTGTATCCCGACGTCCGCCCGGAGCTGGCCGAACGGCCTGACCACGGGGACTTCACCTCGCCCCTGCGGCTCGTCGCGCACGTCCTGGAGTTCACGGACCCGCTCGACGGGACGGAACGCCGGTTCACCAGCCGGCGTTCGGTGCTGCCCTGAAAAGCGCCCGTGGAACGGCCTCCTGGAGGGCGCTTCGCAGGGGCGTATTTCAGCGGCGGACCTCGATGGGGTCGGCGGAGGGGAACTACCCTGGCCAGCGTGACGATCCGAGCGTCGTATGAACGACACCCCGACCTGGGATGCGAGGCCGTCGTGTTCATCGACGACGAGTCGCTGGCGTGTTTCCAGATCCAGCGCGATCTCACCGGTGGGCCGCGCGCCGACGAGTACTGCGTCACCACCGGCGCGAGTGCGCCGATCTACGGCGGAATCGTCGAATGGCGGCGCGTCGAGGACCGCTTGGAGTTCGCACTGACCCGTCGGGCGAGCCGCCTGTTCGGCGACGAGGTCCTGTCCTTCGAGATCAGCCCGGTCGACGAGGCGACCATCGACGACATCGCCGCGCATGTCGATCGATTGTTGCGCTGACCCGGGGGCTACCCTGGACGGCGTGACGCAACCTTTCGATCCCAGCGCATTGTTCGGCGGCGGCCAGGGCGGCGAGAACCCGATGGCGGGCCTGCTGGCCCAGGCGCAGCAGATGCAGGAGAAGCTCCTGTCCGCACAGAACGAGATCGCCGCGGCGGAGATCGTCGGAAGCGCGGGCAACGGCCTGGTCACCGTGACCGGCAACGGCACCGGCGAGGTGACCGCGGTGTCCATCGATCCCAAGGTCGTCGACGCCGACGATGTGGAGACCCTGCAGGATCTGCTGCTGGGTGCGCTCGCCGATCTCGCGGAGAAGCGTGAGCAGCTCACGAGCGAGAAGATGGGCCCGCTGGCCGGCGGTCTGGGCGGCGGCATCCCCGGGCTCGGCGGCTGATCGCGCCCGCCGCGCGATCCTTTCCACGACACCAGAGAACCCGGGCACGCGATGTATGAAGGACCGATCCAGGATCTGATCGACGAGCTGGCCAAGCAGCCGGGGCTCGGTCCGAAAGGTGCACAGCGGATCGCATTCCACCTGCTCGCCGGGGAGAAGTCCGACATCGACCGGCTGATCGCCGCACTCGGGCGTGTCCGCGACGACGTCGTGTTCTGCGCCGAATGCGGCAACGTGTCGGCGAATCGCCTGTGCCGGATCTGCTCCGACTCCCGTCGTGACGCCACCAAGATCTGCGTCGTCGAAGAACCCAAGGACGTGCACGCGATCGAGCGGACCAAGGAGTTCACCGGTCGCTACCACGTGCTCGGCGGTGCGCTGGACCCGTTGTCGGGAATCGGACCCGACCAGCTCCGTATTCGTGAGCTGCTGCGTCGGCTCGCGAATCAGGACGACGGCGTCGATGTCAGCGAGGTGATCGTCGCGACCGACCCCAACACCGAGGGCGAGGCCACCGCCACCTACCTGCAGCGCATGCTCAAGGACTTCCCCGGGCTGTCGGTGACACGTCTGGCGTCGGGTCTGCCGATGGGCGGCGACATCGAGTTCGCCGACGAACTGACCCTCGGCCGAGCCCTCTCCGGGCGCCGGATTCTCGCCTGAGGACCGTACGCGGGCGATCTTCGTGAGCCCGGCTAAGGTCGGGGAGTGATATCGCTGAAGCGGGGGCGTCAACGAGTCCGGGTGATCGCTGCGGGGATGGCCGCGGTCGCCATCGTCGGCTTGGTGAGCACGGCACCGGCCGTGCCTCCGGCCGCGGCTGCGGAAACCGAGTTGGAATGGACGTCGTGTCCCGCCGTCCACGGTGTTCCGGCGAGCGTCCGCTGTGCCGCGGTCGAGGTCCCGCTGGATCACGCCAAGCCGAACGGGCCGACCATCGAGCTCCTCGTGAGTCGCATTCCCGCGCGCGATCCGTCGCAACGGCGCGGTGTCCTGATGGGCAACCCGGGAGGCCCCGGCGGTGATGCCATCGCGATGTTCAGTCAGTTGCGTGTCCCGGACGAGGTGCGCGATCAGTGGGATCTCGTGGCCGTACAACCTCGCGGGCTGGTGTCGGGTACGCCGCTCAGATGCGATCCGATCACCGGTGAGGAACCCGAGATCTTCACCGCGGCAGGAAAACTCAACCGGGAACGGTGCGCGCGCCGCAGCCCCGGTCTGGGGCCGACCCTGACCACGGAGAACACCGCGCGCGACATAGACGTCGTCCGTCGGGCGCTGGGTGAGTCCAAGGTCAGTCTGTACGGGATCTCGTATGGGACGCTGCTCTTCGCGACCTACGCCACGCTGTTCCCGCAGCGGGTGGACCGCATCGTGCTCGATTCAGGCTTCGACCCCGGCGTCGTGTGGAACGCTCTCCTGGACGCGCAGACGCCTGGCTACAAGGCCCGCGTCCACGCGATGATGGCCTGGATCGCCCGTCACGATCGCGTCTACCATCTCGGTACCACTCCGCTTGCCGTGTACCGGAAGTGGAGCAACCGGATCAGCGCCGAGGCGGGCGTCCCGCCGTCACTGGTCGCACCGCCGGCGCAGGTCGGGGACGTTCCGCCGGGTCTCCGCGCCGTCGCCGACCAGTACATCGCCGGCACCGACCTGACCGCCGACGTGCGTGCACGGTTCGAGAACTTCGTCGCGACGCTGCTGACACCCGGTTCGGTGCAGGCGAATTCGGGACTCCTGATCCTGACACGTGCGTTCGCGCCCGATCGGAACCTCTGGCCGGTCATCGCGATGATGACTGCCGGTACCGCGCGGAAGTTCGCCGAGCCCTCACCCGCGGTCCTCGAAGCCGCGACGGTCTCACAGGACATGCAGGGGACCGTCCTGTGCAACGAGAACCGGGTGCCGGCCGATCCGTCGATGAGTCTCCCGGCGTTCATCACCGGTTACGTCACCGCCGACCCGTTCGAGGCGCCGGGATTCGTCTATCGGTCGGGTATGGCCTGTGCGGGAGCAGCCCCGGTCACCCGCCCGATCCAGATCCGGAACCGGGGTCTCGCCGTACGTCCGTTGCAGATCCAGAGCCTCGGTGATCCCCAGACGCCGTACCGCGGAAGCCTGGTGATGCGGCGGCAGATGGACAGCCACCTGATCACCGTCGCCGGCGGCGACCATGGCCAGCTCGGACGGGGAAACCGGCCTCTCGACGCCGCGATCGCCGAGTATCTGCGGACCGGCCGGACCTCGGTGACCCGGGTCCCCGAGGCGCCGATCACCGCGTCGTTGACCCGATTCCCGCCGAGTCTGACCGTCGGGGCGACCGCTTGGTGACGGCGCCGGACCGCGTGTCGGTCGAGGTCGGTGCTCGCGTCACCGAACTCGCCGGGCAACTCGATTCGGGGATCGTCGCGATCGACGGACCCTCGGGTGCGGGGAAATCGACGGTCGCCGACCTGCTGGTCGCCCGGTTGCGTGAGCGTGGGGTCGGCGTGACGCTGGTCCGCACCGACGACTTCGCGACCTGGGACGATCCGGTCGCGTGGTGGCCCGAACTCGAGGCCGATGTGCTGCATTCCTTCGTCCGACGGCGGGACTACCGGTATCGGCCCCGGGTGTGGCGCGACGGTGCCGCGACGCCGGGTCCCCAGGTGTGGATCGAATGGCAGCCACTGCTGATCATCGAAGGGGTGTCCGCCGCGCGACGTCGGATCGCCGACCGGTTGGCCCACGCGCTGTGGCTCGACGGCGGGACCGAGTCCGAGCGTCTGGAGCGGGCGGTGGCGCGGGATGGTGAAGAGGAGCGGGTTCACCTCCGGCAGTGGCAGGAGTTCGAGCGCGGCTGGTTCGCCGTGGACCGCACACGCGAGCGGTGCGTCGTACTGGACTAGTTGCCCGTCCGCAGCTCGCGGTTACTGTCGGATATGGCCACCCGACGGCGATTCCGTGATCTCGCGGAGCTCGATGCGCACCTGATCGACTGTCGTGCATGCCCTCGGCTCGTCGAGTGGCGCGAACAGGTGGCACGCGAGAAGCGGCGGGCGTTCGCCGACCAGGAGTACTGGGGCCGCCCGGTTCCCGGCATCGGGCCGGCCGACGCGCGGCTGCTGATCGTGGGTCTCGCACCTGCCGCGCACGGCGGCAACCGGACCGGGCGGATGTTCACCGGAGACCAGAGCGGGGACTTCCTGTTCTCCGCCATGTATCTCGCCGGCCTGGTGAGTCAACCCCACTCGGTGTCGATGGACGACGGTCTCGAATTGTTCGACACCCGGATCACCGCACCCGTGCACTGTGCTCCGCCACAGAACAAGCCGACTGTCGAGGAACGGGACCGGTGCTCGTACTGGTTGCACGGCGAGCTCGAATTACTCGCTCCGACAGTGCGTTCGGTGATCACGCTCGGCGCATTCGGCTGGCAGTCGACGCTTCGCACGTTCGGCGCGCTCGGCTGGACGGTTCCACGTCCGGCGCCCAAGTTCGCGCACGGCGCGTCGACCATCCTGACCCGCGGCGATGCGACGCTCGAGGTGTTCGGGTGCTATCACGTGAGTCAGCACAACACCTTCACCGGACGGCTGACCGTCGAGATGCTGGTCGATGTGCTGAGGGCGGCGGCGGCTTCGGCGGGAGTGCGTCGGCCGGGGGAGTGAGGTTTCGTGGTTTCGACACGGCTCCTCGCTGCGCTCGGTGCCGGCTCAACCGGCGGTGGGGGTTCTCGCTGCGCTCGGTGCCGGCTCAACCGGCGGTGGGGGTTCTCGCTGCGCTCGGTGCCGGCTCAACCGGCGGAGGGGGTCCTTGCTGCGCTCGGCGCCGGCTCACCGGCGGTGGGCTGCTCCTACCGCCGACGCCCGGCCGCGAGGCGTTCCTTGCGCAACCGGGTGACCTCCGGGAGGTCCAGCGGCGCAAGCGATTCGACGCCCATCGCGGTTGCAAGGAGGTAATCGGCGAGCTCCGGATTGCGAGCCAGCGCCGGACCGTGCATGTAGGTGCCGAGCACGCTGCCCTGCACGACGCCCTCGGTGCCGTCGCCGACACCGTTGCCGACGCCGTGCTTCACACGACCGAGCGGCTTGGCGTCAGCGCCCAATGTTGTTCCGCCGCGATGGTTCTCGAAGCCGGTGAGCGGTTGGGTGAGGGCGGCGAGGGTCGGTTCGGTGACCAGTTCGCCGATGCTGCGCTTCTCCTGCGGCGCGGTGGCCAGGTCGAACAGCGAGATGCCGTCGACGCGTTCACCTGCCGAGGTCTCGTACCAGTGTCCGAGCACCTGGATGGCTGCGCAGATCGCCAGGACGGGGCGTCCCGCCGCGGCGGCCTGCTGGAGACCCGGGTAACGGGTCAGGTGCCGGGTGGCCAGTCGCTGCGCGTAATCCTCTGCGCCACCGAGGGTGTAGACGTCGAGGGAGTCCGGAACCGGGTCGTCGAGCGTGATGTGCACGACCTCGGCGTCGATGCCGCGCATGATGGCGCGGCGCTTGAGGACGAGCGCGTTGCCGCTGTCGCCGTAGGTGCCCATGACGTCGGGCAGGACCAGCCCGATGCGCAGCGTCGACTCGCTCACTGTTCGCCCTTCCGTGCGCGTGCCGCGCGTTCCATGGCGATCCCCAGATCGCGGAACGCGGTGTAGTTGGCGAGCACCTCGACGCGTCCCGGCGGGCAGGAGGCGATGGCGGCCATCGGATCGGGGATCGTGGTGTGTTCGGCTCCCGCATAGAGGAGACGTACTGAGAGATCTGCGGCGCGCTCGCCGGCCGCGACCACCTGCATCGTCTCGAAGGCCTCGAATCGCACATCCCAGAGCCAGGAGAGGTCCTCGCCGTCGGGAACCTGGCCGTTGACCGCGATGACCAGACCGTCGGCGTCTTGGTCGATCATCGACAACGCCTCCTGCCATCCGGCCGGGTTCTTGGCGAGAAGCGTACGGACGGAATGATTTCCGACCTGGTGGACGCCGTAGCGTCCGGCGACCTCGCCGACGGTCCCCACCGCGGCGACGGCTTTGGCCGGGTCGGCGCCCATCGCGACGGCGGCGGCCACCGCCTGGGTCGCGTTGCCGCGGTTCGCCCGCCCGGGGACGGCGAGACTCAGAGGAGCGGAGAAGCCTCCGGGGCCGTAGATGTTCTCGTCGTCGAACCACCAGTCGGGGGTGGGGCGTCGGAAGTTCTCGTCGCCGGTCGACCGCCATCCGTCCTCGGACCGCACGATCGGCTCGCCGGTGCGGGGACAGCTCACCGAGTCGCCGACCCAGCTCGCGCCGGCGGCCACCCACACCACGTGGGGGGCGTCGAATGCCGCGGAGGTCACCAGGACGTCGTCGCAGTTGGCGATGACGGTGGTCGAGGGGTGCCGGGCGATGCCCTCGCGGAGCCTGCGCTCGATCATGTTGATCTCGCCGACCCGGTCGAGCTGGTCGCGCGACAGGTTCAGCAGGACCAGCACCTCGGGGTCCACCGCATCGCTGACGTGCGGCACGTGCAGTTCGTCGACCTCGAGAGCACACAACCGGGCGGTGCGACTGAGCGTGAGGGTCGCGATGATGCCGGCGTCCATGTTGGCGCCGTCGGCCTGCGTGGCGACCTCGCCGAGCTCGGCCATCGCCGCGGCGGTCATCCGCGTCGTCGTCGACTTGCCGTTGGTGCCGGTGATGATCGCGGTGTGTTTGCCGGCGGCGAGGCGTCGCATGATGTCGGGATCGATCTTGGCGGCGACGAGACCGCCGATCATCGAACCCTTGCCGCGCCCCGCGGTGCGCGACGCCCAGCGAGCCGCCGCGGCGGCGGCCAGCGCGACCGAGGTGCGGGCAGGCACGCGTGTGCTCCGGCGAGATGCGGATCCGGCAGACGATGGACGGTCGGGCATGGCCACGAGTGTTCCACAGGGCGGATGTCCGGGTTGCTCGTGCCGACCGTCGAACAGCAAGTAGGCTCGGCGACTGTGAGCCGCGACACCTATCTGCGTCTGTCCCTGCCCGCGCGTATCCAGCGTGGCGTCCTGCTCGCCGCGGCGAGGATTCCCGAAACCGCACTGGCGGTCCTCGGCCGGCGGGCGCCGGTCAACTCCGACGGTGAGCGGGTGGCCCCGGAGTTCGTTGCTGTCGGTTGGGCCACCGACCATGTCCCCGGCTCGGACCCGTTCGCCGGCGAGGTCGACCAGTCGCGGGCCCAGACGGACGAACTCGGCGCCGCGATGGCCGAGAACCTACCGCCGATGGCGGTGGAGGAAGACCTGGTCATCGATGGTCCGGCGGGCCCGATCCCGGCGACGCGCTATCGGTCGTCGATCGACTCGGACGGGGTCATCGTCTACTTCCACGGTGGTGGTTTCGTCACCGGCAGTCGCATCAGTCACGACACGTTCGTGCGCCGGCTCGCTCACGGAACCGGACTCGACGTCCTCTCGGTCGAGTACCGGCTCGCGCCGGAGAATCCGTTCCCGGCGGGTGTCGACGACGCGGTCGCCGCCTGGCATTTCGCCGTCGACATGGCGCCACGGTGGGGCGTCGATCCCGAGCGCATCGTGGTCGCCGGTGACAGCGCGGGCGGGAATCTGGCGACCGTGGTGGCCCGACTCGTCCGCGACGAGCCGATCACTCCGATCTTCCAGTTGCTGATATACCCGGTCACCGATGCCACCGCGGAGACCCCGTCGCGTCGTGAGTTCGCGTCCGGGTACTTCCTGAGCCTGGACGGGATCCACTGGTTCAACGACCGCTACGTGCCCGACGTCGAACAGCGCACCGACCCGCGGTGTTCGCCGCTGCTCGCCGAGGACCTCAGCGGGCTCGCGCCGGCGCACGTCATCGTCGCCGGATTCGACCCGCTGCGCGACGAGGGCCTCGCCTACGCGAAGCGGCTCGAGGAAGCGGGAGTTCCCGTCTCGCTGCGACGTGAGGGGACGTTGATCCACGGGTTCATCAACATGACCCTCATCAGCCCCGGCGCCCGCGCCGCGGTCGACCGGATGTGTGCCGAGGTCCGGCGAGCGCTCGACGAGGCGCCGCCGTCGGGCCGGGAGTCGATCGCCGGCTAACGGTCGGGGGTACCCGCACCGACGCCGGCGAGGTCGGCTGTCCTGCTCGGGGTCGGTGTCCCGGCGGCTGCACGACGCCGCATGCGTGACCGCGGACGCGCCATCACACCGGCCGCGCAGCCTGCGACGACGATCACGGCACCGACGATCTCGCCCGCGGTCGGGACCTCGCCGAGGAAGGCGAACGATGCGCTGATGCCGACGACGGGCACGAGCAGCGACATCGGCGACACCCGGCTCGCGTCGTTGCGGCTCAGGAGCATCGTCCACAGGCCCGCGCCGATGAGGGTGCCGAAGACCGACAGGTAGGCGAGTCCGCCGAGGGCACGTAGGCCGGTCTCGGTGCCGATCGTCATGAGTGAGTCGATGCCCGCGGCCGGACCCTCGATGATCAGGCTCGCCAGGTACAGCGGTGGAGTAGCGACGACGGACATCCACAGCGTCATGCGGAACGAATCGTCGGGCTGCGCCAGACGGCCACCGATGTTGCCGATGGCCCAGCTGAGGCCACCGAGGATGGTGAGCCCGATGGGGAGGAGCGCGGCGACGCCGACGTCGCTGCCGGTGGCCCGGTCGAAGGCGATCAGACCCATGCCGCCGACGGCGACCACCAGGCCCACGACCTGGGCGACCGTCATCCGTTCCCGCAGGAACAGCACGCCGAGGACCACGGTGAACGGAGCAGACGTCTGCAGCACCAGCGAGGCGAGCCCGGCCGGCATGCCCAGGCTCATCGCGAGGAACAGGAACATGAACTGCACGGTTCCGAAACCCGCCACATACAGCAGGAACCACTTCAGGCGGACTTTCGGGAAACGCACGAACAGGATGACCGGGATCGCCATGACCGCGAAGCGCAGAGCAGCGAGGAAGAACGGCGGGAAGTGTTCGAGACTGAAGTGGATCGCGACGAAGTTCAGTCCCCACAAGAACACGACACAGAGGGCGAGCAATCGATCACGAGTGGACATGCACACTATCGTCCGAGGCCGCGCGATGAAGGACAATCGAATTTAAACGGAAGGATTGTTCAGATTTACTGAACGATTCCGCGTGTGTGCGTCAGCGGGTCACTGCTGTGCGGCGGCGACCTTCGCCCGGACGTCGTCCATGTCGAGTGCCTCGACCGCGCCGATGAGTTCCTCGAGCTGTGCGGCCGGGAGCGCGCCGGGCTGATTGAAGACCAGAATGCCGTCGCGGAAGGCCATCAGCGTCGGGATCGACTGGATGCCAAGGCTTCCGGCGAGCTGCTGCTCCGCCTCGGTGTCGATCTTGCCGAAGAAGATGTCGGAGTGGGCCTCGGAGGCCTTCTCGAACACGGGGCCGAACATGCGGCACGGGCCGCACCAGCTCGCCCAGAAATCGAGCAGCACGATGCCATCGGCCTCGATGGTGGGTTGGAAGGTTTCGAGGGTTACGTCTTGTGTTGCCATGGTCTCAACAACCGTTTCGGGGCCGGAGACATTCCGCAGGTGATGTGCGACGCAAGCGTCACAAACGAAGTCGCGTGCGACTTCGATCGGGGGCCGCGATATCGACCGATGTCGTATGGCCGGGTTGACGTCGCACGCGACCTCATTTCGATCCTGAGCAGCAGGCCTGATGACCAGTATGTCGGTACCTTGACCCCATGGAGGTCCGGAGGCTGCGGTTGCTGCGTGAGTTCGCCGATCGTGAGTCCATCGGTGCGGTCGCCGACGCGATGCACATGACGCCTTCGGCGGTGTCGCAGCAGCTCAAGGTCCTCGCCGACGAGGCCGGCGTGCCGTTGTTCGAGCCCGACGGGCGGCGGATCCGGTTGACCGAGGCGGGCCGCGCGCTGGTGCTGCGTGCCGACGAGGTGATCGCGGCAGTCGATCGGGCCCAGGAGGAGATGGCGTCGTATCGGTCGGGCAAGGCCCGGGTGCGGCTGGCGATGTTCCCGTCCGGTTCGACGCTGCTGCTGCCGACGGTCCTCGATCGCGCCGCCGAGTCGGGGATCGAGGTGCACGCCTTCCATCTCGACGTCGGATACCCCGATGCCGCACCGGCTCTCGCGGACTTCGACATCGTCGTGACCCATCGGGACGAACGGACACCCGCGGTCAATCAGTCGCGCGTGCGGGTCGCCGAACTGATGCGCGAGCCGGTCGATGTCATCGTGCCCGTCGACAGTCCGCTCGCCGAGGCCGACGAGGTGGTCGTGTCCGAGCTCGCCGAACACGATTGGATCAGTGTCGAGGGCGGCTTCCCGGTCGACGATGTGCTGCAGTCCATTTCGGCGGTCACAGGGGTGGCGCCACGGGTCACGCAGCGCATGCTGGACTTCACCACCATCGAGGCCCTCGTCGCCGGCGGTCACGGGATCGCATTGATGCCGCGGTTCGCGGTTCGGCATCCGGGCGTGAAGCGACTGGAACTCAAGGGTGTTCGCGCGGCGCGCGTGTACGAGGCACTGGCGCGGCCGCGCTCCCGGACCGCGGTTGCACAGGTCGTCGAGCTGCTGATGGCCGCGGGCGCCGATCACGGTCGGTGACACCGACAGTGCCGATCACGGTCGGTGACCGACGAAGGCCGGTGGCCCACGCTTCTCGCGTGAGCCACCGGCCTTCGTTCGTGCTGTGGGATCAGACGCCCAGGCTCTTGCCGACGATGTCCTTCATGATCTCGGTGGTGCCACCGAAGATCGTCTGGATGCGGGCATCGGTGTAGGCGCGGGCCACACGGTACTCGTTCATGTAGCCGTAGCCGCCGTGCAGCTGCAGGCAGCTGTCGATGACGCGCTTGGCGAGCTCGGTGCACCACCACTTGTTCTTGGAGGCATCGACGGCGTTCAGCTCACCGTCGAGCACGCCCTGGAGGCAGCGGTCGATGTAGACCTCGGCGATGTCCAGCTCGGTGGCCATCTCGGCGAGCGTGAAACGGTTCGCCTGGAAGGTGCCGATCGGGCGGCCGAATGCCTTGCGGTCCTTGGTGTACTGCAGGGTCTCGTCGAAGATCGCGCGAGCGCCGGCGATGGCGCCGATGCCGATCGACAGCCGCTCGGACGGCAGGTTCTGCATGAGGTGGTAGAAGCCCATGCCTTCCTGGCCGAGCAGGTTCTCGACCGGGACGCGCACGTTGTTGAAGTGCAGCTCGGCGGTGTCCTGCGCCTTGAGGCCCATCTTGTCGAGCTTGCGACCGCGCTCGAAGCCCTCCATGCCGCGCTCGACGACGAGGAGCGAGAACGCCTTGTGGCCGGCCTCGGGGTCCGGGTTGGTGCGGCACACGACGACCACGAGGTCGGAGTTGATGCCCGACGAGATGAAGGTCTTGTTGCCGTTGAGGACGTAGTGGTCGCCCTCGAGTTTGGCCGAGGTCTTGATACCGGCGAGGTCGGAGCCGGCGCCCGGCTCGGTCATCGCGACGGCGAGGATCGTCTCACCGGTGGCGATGCCCGGCATCCAGCGCTTCTTCTGCTCGTCGTTGGCCAGGTGGACGAAGTACGGTGCGACGACGTCGTTCTGGAGGCTGAGCCCGGGAGCCGCACCGTCGAACTTGGCGAACTCCTCGACGACGACCGCGTTGAAGCGGAAGTCGTCCATCGCGCCACCGCCGCCGTACTCCTCCGGGATGTTGAAGCCCAGGAGGCCTGCGTCGCCGGCCTTCTTGAAGATCTCACGATCGACCTGGCCGGCCTTGGTCCACTCGTCGTTGTAGGGGAGGCATTCGCGGTTCAGGAACTGGCGCGCGGTTTCGCGCAGGGCCTCGTGCTCGGCTTCGAAGATGGTGCGTTTCATGGCTTTTCTCCCTTGTCGTGAGTCTGGAATCGGTCGTGAGTCTGGATCGTCGGGTCAGTCGTTGTCGGCGTTCCGCGCACCCACGACCCGCAGTGAGATCAGGGCGTACGACGCCGCGACCTCGGCGGGTGTGCGTGCACCCGACGGGCGGTACCAGGTGGTGACCGCCTGGCAGGCGCCGAACAGGTAGCGGAGGACGTCTTTGACGTCCTCGTCGAACCGGAACTCGCCCGATTCCCGGCCCGCCTCGATGACGTCGGCGAGCATGTTCTCGGTCTCGGTCCGCATCGCGATGTACGGTTCGCGCCGCGGGTCCTCCGGATCGAGATGACGGAATTCGCTTGCGACGCTGGCCAGCTCGAGATCGCTGGTCATGTGCAGGACGATGGACTCGATCGCGTTCGACAGTTTCTCGCTCGGCGTGCGGCCCTCCTCGATCGCTGCGCCGACCCAGGCGAGGACCGAGGTCATCGCCGCTTCGAGCAGCTCCACGAGGATGCCGAGCTTGTTGTCGTGGTGGTAGTACAGCGTCGGCAGGGAGACCCCGGCCCGCGACGCGATGTCGCGGATCGAGGTCCCGTGAAACCCGCGCTCGTAGAACGCGCGCTTCGCCGCGTCGAGGGTGGCCGGCAGCGGCACGTTGTCGCGCCGCCGCCAGTCCAGCCCCTCGGTGTCGATCGTGAACCGTTTGGCAGCAGCGGCTTTGGCCGCCTCAGACACGTTCGATGATGGTGGCGTTGGCCATGCCGGCACCCTCGCACATGGTCTGCAGGCCGTAGCGACCGCCGGTGGCCTCGAGGTGGTTGACCAGGGTGCTCAGCAGGCGGGTACCCGAGGAGCCGAGTGCGTGCCCCAGGGAGATCGCGCCACCGCGCGGGTTCAGCTTGGCCGGATCGGCACCGAACTCGTGGGCCCAGGCCATCGGCACCGACGCGAACGCCTCGTTGACCTCATAGGCGTCGATCTCGTCGATCGACAGACCCGAACGTTCCAGGATCTTGTGGGTCGCGGGGATCGGGGCGGTCAGCATGAAGATCGGATCGTCGCCGGCGACCGAGAACGAGTGGAAGCGGGCGCGCGGGGTCAGTCCCAGCTTCGACGCCATCGTGTCGCTCATGATCAGCGCCGCCGACGCGCCGTCTGTGAGCGGCGAGGAGTTGCCCGGCGTGATGTGCCAGTTGATCTCGGGGAACCGCTTCGCCAGATCCTCGTTGTAGAACGACGGCTTGAGACCAGACAGTCCCTCGGCGGTGGTGGAGGCGCGCACCGTCTCGTCGACCTTGTGCGTGAAGATCGCGCCCTCGGCGTCGGCCACGTCGATCGGCAGGATCTCGCGGTCGAAGAAGCCGTCGGCCGCGGCGGCCGCGGCGCGCTGATGCGACTGGGCGGCGAATGCGTCGAGGGCGTCACGATCGAACTTCCACTTGGCGGCGACGAGCTCGGCCGAAATGCCCTGGTTGACAAGACCTTCGGGTAGCGAGCCTCGATGCTCGGTCCGTACGGGCTGCGGCCGGCGGTGGAGAATCCCATCGGGACGCGGCTCATCGACTCGACACCGGCGGCGATGGCGATGTCGTAGGCGCCGGCGATGATGCCCTGCGCGGCGAAGTGGGCGGCCTGCTGGCTCGACCCGCACTGACGGTCGACGGTCGTCGCCGGGACGGACTCGGGGAAACCGGCCGACAGCAGTGCCGAACGCGAGATGTTGAGTGCCTGCTCGCCGGCCTGTCCGACGCAGCCGCCGATCACGTCGTCGACGAGAGCCGGGTCGAAGTCGTTGCGCTCGACGAGCGAACGCAGCACGTGGGCGAGCAGTTCGACCGGCTTGGTCTCGGACAGGGCGCCGCCCGGCTTGCCCTTTCCGGAGGCGAGGCGGACTACGTCGACGATGACGGCTTCTGGCATGAAGGTTCCTCCCGGGTGTGGTGTCGCGACCGCGTGCGGGATCAGCATGGCCCACGTCACTTTATCTAACGATCGTTATACCGGTGTAGCACGCGGCGTGCGGGCGAAGCAACAGGCTCGGCGAGATTCGGCAGAACGCAGATGCCCTCGCCCGGGTCCATCCGGGCGAGGGCATCGACGGGTCAGGGCGTCAGATCGCGCCCTTGTCCGTGTCGCCTGCGGGAACGGCGGAGAACGTCTTCACGTCGAGCGGACCGGCCAGCAGCGGGCCGATGGCCTTGCCGAGCTCGGTGAGTGCCGGCGCGCTGCCGTGCGTGGACAGTGCCTCGAACGACTCCCAACGCTCGATCATCACCAGATCGGTCGAATCGCCCGTGGCTTCGTGCAGTGCGTACTTCCCGCAACCGGGCTCGCCGTGCACCTGGGGGATGGCGGCCAGCACCGCATCGCGGACGGCCTGCTCCTCGCCGGGCTTGGGCGAGATGGTGGCGACGACGATCACTTCGGACATGAATGGGCTCCTAGAGGTGGGGGATGTTGTCGTGACGTTAGGGGAGCGTCGTCGGTTCGTGTGGCGGTTTCGCCGACCCCGGTTCCGCTGTCGGTGTCCACTCGCCCGGCCGGCGCCGGCGTTCTCCCGGCCCGCCTGTGGTGAGCCGATGCGGCCTCTGCGGCGAAATGAGACGGACAACACAGTTGAGGGTTCGATGTGACTACGCATGATGTCGGATTTCGCCCGTGTCGCACGGCCGGCCTTGTCGGGAACGCGCAGGCCAGGCCGGTGAGAACCGAAAAACGGTGCGGCCAAGGCGGTTCGAACGTGTGGGCGGTCACATCTACTCGGCGGTCAGTTTCCGCCGCCGAATGTTCTGTCACGCGACTTAGCTGGCTTGCCCGGCCGAATCCCCGCTCCCTATGCTTTGTGCGTTCGGTCACATTTCGTACCGGGGAAGTGTCATAGCGCGGGGTGACGGGGTGGTCGTGAGCACTGCGAGCATCGGGTTCGGTCGTTCGGGGCCCGTCACCTACGTGCTCGGATCGGTCCGGACGTTCGGGCGCCTGGTCCGGATGACGACGAGGTCGTCGGCGATCGCCGTCGCGGAGATCGCGACCGGCCGATTCCCGCTGCGCGAGAGCCTGGTTCAAGGTTGGTTCTTCGTCTCGGTCTCGCTCTGGCCGGCGATCCTGATCTCCATCCCGATGGGAGTGGTGATCGCGGTCCAGATCGGCAGCGTCGCGTCGAACGTCGGCGCCAACTCGATGGCCGGCGCAGTCGGCGGCATGGGCGTCATGCAGCAGATCGCGCCGCTGGCCACGGCAGTCCTCGTCGGCGGTGCGGGTGGTTCCGCCATCGCCTCGGACCTGGGCGCGAGGACGATCCGCGACGAGATCGATGCTCTTCGCACGATGGGCATCGACCCGCATCAGCGCCTCGTCGCCCCTCGCCTGGTGGCCATGTCCGTGGTCGCGCCGGCGCTCTCGGTGCTCGTGATCCTGATGAGCATCCTGTCGAGTTTCGCCGTCGCCGCCATCGGACAGGGCGTCGCGCCCGGCTCGTACTGGTTGTCGTTCGGCAGCTTCGCGTCGATCACCGACCTGCTCATCTGCCTCGGCAAGGCGGTGATCTTCGGTTTCGTCGTGGCGGCCATCGCCTGTCATCGGGGACTCGAGGCGAAGGGCGGTCCCAAGGGCGTTGCAGATCACCACCGCCGACGAGTCCGGTCCGGCGCCGCTCCAGGCTCTGCTGAAGGGCGCCGACCAGGAGATGGCCGGTCTCGGTCCGGCGATCAACGCGCAACTGCGTGAGCTCGGCAGTCTGATGGAGTCGCCGGACACGTTCATGCGCGACTTCGGCACACTCATCGAGAACAGTTCGGAACTCACCGAATTCGTGGCTGCGGACTGGGAGAACGTCGCCACGACGATCAAGATCTTCGGTCCCGGCCTGTCCCTCATCGAGTACATGCTCGGCCTGGTGAAGATGATCGTCGAGAAGCTCGCCAACGCACTCGACCCGCTCGACCGGTTGTTCAATCAGAACTTCCCGTTGTTCATGGACGTTCTCAACGCCTCGGTGCCGATCGTCAGCATGGTGCGCACCAAGACCGAGGAGTCGCCCGAACTGCTGCAACGGATTCCCGCGATCCTGACCATGTTGCATGCGATGCTCGAGGGTCCCGGCCGTGGCGTCGGCGTGGACTATCGAGCACCCAGGGCCCAGGTGGTCAGCACCGATGCCGGCGGGATGTGTGAGCTGCTCAGAAAGATTCCGGGCAGCCGCTGTGAGGCCGCGTCGTCGAAGATGATCACCGTGCCGCTGCCGCAGCTCTTTCTCGCCGACCTGGGAGGGCATCGATGAACCGCCCGTCGCCTCGACGCCTGACCGGGTTGCTCGCGATGATCGTCGCCGCGGTCGTGCTGTGCGCCGGGTGCTCGTTCAACCCGAGCAACTACGTCATGCCGGGCACGGGAGTCGGTGGCCCGACCTACCGGATCGACCTCGAATTCGCCTCGCTGCTCAGCCTTCCCGCCGGTGCGGAGGTCCGGAGCAACGGCGCGAAGGTCGGTTCGATGCGATCGATCACGCTGAGCGACGAGTCGGCGGTCGCGCACATCGAGGTGAGCTCCGACGTCGAACTGCCGCGCGGCACGCGCGCCGAACTCCGGCAGACCTCGGTGCTCGGCGACATCTACATCGCGCTGATCCCGCCGGCCGAGGTGGGACCGGTCAGCCTGGCCGACGGCGACGTCATCGGGCTCGCCGACACCGACCGCGGCCCGCAGATCGAGGACGTGCTGGCGCGGATGGCCGACTTCGTCAACGCGGGCAGCATGACCCGCCTGCAGGACGCCATCGCCGAACTCAACAAGACCCTGCCGAACGACGTCGCCGAGCTTCGCGGAGTGGCCGAATTCGGTTCGGCCGCACTGAACGAGACCGCCTCCAACATGGCCGCCCTCGACCGGACCCTGGACGCCACCGCCCGTCTGACCGGGCGGCTCGACGAGATGCGCGACCAGCTCGGGTTCATGTTCTCCGACCACGCGCGCAGCCGGTTGGAGCGGGTCCCGCAGTTCATGACCGCCGTGCTCAACGTCGTGATCGACGTCAACACGCTCACCACCGGCCTCGAATGGCTGATCCCGCGTCTCCCGCACGTGCGGGCCAATCTGGAACAGATCGCGCCGCTGATCCGTGAACCGTCGCCGAGCGCGCACCAACTCAACGGAAACGCGGCCACCGCGGTGTCGTTGACGAAGACAAGCTGGTCCCGTTCCTGTTGGGCCCCAACGTGAACATCAAGCAGGTCAGCATCGCGAAACAGGATGTCAGCGCCAACGCCTTCATGCTGCTCAAGATGGTGGGTGCCGTGCGATGAGCCGTATACCGAGCTGGGCGTCGGCGATGGCGCTCGTCCTGACGACGGTACTGGGCGTCGGCTATCTCGTCGTCGGTGTGCTGGCGGTCGACCCGACCCGGACGCACACGAGCATCACCGTCGACCTGACCGATTCCTCCGGCCTCACAGCGGGTTCCGACGTCGTCTACCGCGGGGTGAACATCGGGCAGGTCGACGAGGTGACCGGCCGTCCGGGTGGAGTCCAGGTGCGACTCACCTACGACGCCGACTACCGCATCCCGGTGGAGACCGACCTCAAGGTCGAGCAGTTGTCGTCGCTGGGCGAACCGGTCTTCGCGTTCATGCCGAACTCCGACACCGGTCCTTTCCTGGAGAACGACGCACACCTGACGCAGACGGTGGAGGTACCGACCTCGGTGGCGCAGCTGCTCGGCGACTCGTCGGAGATGCTGGAACAGGTGGAACCGGAACGCGTGACGCGCCTGATCGACACGTTCTCGCAGTCGGTGACCGGCGTCGAGTCGACTGTGACTCCTGCTGTCCGACGCGGTGCAGACCTGCTCCTCATGACACTCACCTCGCGCCAGGGGCACCTCGACGCGCTGACCGATCACATGACCGACATTCTCTCCAAGACAGACGAACTCAAGCAGGCGATGGTCTCGGCACCGCCGCAGCTCGACAAGTTCGGCGAGTCGCTCGGTGTCTCGTACGAATACCTGTTCTTCGCCTCCCGGAAGCTGAGGGGACGCGAGGTCATGGGGTCGTGGCGCGAGGAACAGCAGCAACTCGTCGAGGTGCTGGAGAAGCTCTCCCCCGATCTTCTCGCGCTCGGGGGTGCCCTGCGTCCGATCACGCAGGCGTCCGGTCCGCTCGTCGGGATGATCGACCTGGCCGACCTCCTCGACCACGCCATCCATTCCCTTCCCGGCGACCGATTGCGCGTCACCCTGACCGCTCCGGGATCATGATCCGAGAACCGCAAGCAGTGCAAGGAGTACCGATGAGCCAGCACGACGACACCGCCGCAGGCACCGACCACGCCGAGGGCACGTCCGCCGTCACTGCATCATCGGCGGTGGCCCTCGACGAGGCGAAGCCCAAGAAGAACAAGAGCGAGAAGGACAAGGCCGGCAAGAAGAGCGCGTCGGCCAAGAACAAGTCGGCCCAGAACGGCAAGAAGAAGAGCGGAAAGGGCAAGTCGGGCAAGAAGTCCGAGGCCGCGCCAGTCACACGTCGCCCGCTCATCGCGGTCTCGGCGGTGGCCGCGATCGCCGTCGTTCTCGCAGCCGTCTTCGGAATCCTCTGGGCCACCGATGGTTCCGCCGACGAGCTCGCTGCAGTCAACACCAAGATCGCGACCGACGCCGAGGCGGAGAAGGTGGCCGGCGACTACGCGCTCAACGTGTCGAAGGTCGACTACCAGGACATCGACGCGTGGCGGACCGCGCTCGAGACCGGTGTGACCCAGCAGCTCAAGGAGATGAGCACCGCGGTCGATGTCGTTGCGCCGCTGCTCACCCAGATGCAGTACGTGTCGACCGCCGAGAAGCTGGCCGCGACCGTCGCCCACTCGGACGGAAACCAGTATGTGGTGCGTGTGTTCGTCGACATGGACTCCAAGAGCCGCCAGACGCCGGACGGGGTGACCGCCACCGCGAGTTACACCATCACCCTCGACAAGGCCAGCGGCTGGACCATCACCGACGTCGGTGGTCTCGGCGCCGGTCTGCCCGGTCAGCCGGGTAACTGACCTCACGCACAATCGCGGGTTCCCAGCAGAAGCGGTAGTTGGAACCAGCGCGACAGTCGAGACCGATTTCCTGTGGTGCGGTGCGCCCCTACCACTGCCACCGCAATCCGGCGCTGTTGGATTGTCGGCAGGTCGCGATGCCGTCGGTTTGATACACCATGGCTCGCGCGCCGAGCGTAGGACAGGAGGTGCCGATGTGGACCTTGGGTGCTCGAGTCACGGCATAGCTGCGCCAGATCCCGTCACCTTCAGCAGAGCAGTACAGCTTCCCGTCGGCAGAGTCCTTGCCGAATTCATGCTTGTAGCAAGGCCCGCCCTCGCGCTGTACCGATGTGGGTGCTGCCGAGGCGCCGCCGATGCCACCGCCGGTGCCAGTGACTGCTGCCGCCAGAAGTAGTCCGACGAGAATCTTCTTGGCCATCAGTGATCTCCTCAAAAGTTCTCATAGCGATAAGCGTGGCGAGGGCAAAGGTCTTGGGTCGCGTAGAGCAGGAACAATCGCTGTTCGTAGGCGGGCTGGTAGCTGCCGTCAGGATTGAAGTAGATCCGCTCGGCAACCTGAGTGTCGCGGTATCGGTCCATGACGCGGCAGGCTCGGTACCCGCCTGCCGCCATCTCTGCGTCAGTGGTGTATCGGCTGTTTGGCCAGGCGGCAGTAGGCAGAGTCCGCGCTTTGTTGACGAACTGCTGCTCCGCGGGGGTGATGGCTGACGCCTCCCCGGTGCCCACGAGCGGCCCGATGCCGAGGATCGCTGTGGCCAGTAGCCCGGTGATGACTCTTCTCATGATGTCTTTCCTTTCTCGGGCTGCGCGCCGGATGTAATCCGCAGTGCCGCTCGAAGGTGCTGGCGGCTGAGTACAACAACGTCGTGACCGAAGGCGTTGCGGGCCGAGGACACTGGGCGATACGCGCGCGACTCCACCTGAAGTGATCTCGAGGTCGAAGGTGTCGCCGGGGCGATGCGATCTGGACTGCCCATGTTCCCGGCGCGGTCGCAGATACTCTCCGACACCCCGAGAGATCAGGGACGACGGTCTTCACACGCAGAGTTCTGCCTTCGCGGTGTTGACGACGATGGCGGAGTTCCTCTTGCTCAGGAACAGTCCATCGGCCATGTGCAGAGCGTCCGCGATCGAAGATGATGAGCGGCCTGTACGCAACTCGCGGCAGACCCAATAGCCGGTGCTCAATGCATCTTCTGCGGTGGTGAATCGTTTGCTGCAGCCATTAACCCCGTCGTCCGGATAGTCGAAGCACGGCGCGGCTCCAGGTGTCGACACGTAAATCCCGTTCGACTTGAGCGTGGCCAGATAGTCGTCACGGGCCGCCGACGCATCACCGGCACCCATCGCAATACCCACCGCGACTACAACGAAGGTGAGTCCGCCGCGCCAGCAAGAGAGTGTGGCCATTTTCGTCTCCAAGCGACCGCCTGCAGCTGATGGGCATGTCGAACGATTCAACTGCAGCCGCATCGTATCCCGCTCGGGGGACAAAGCTGGAGGTCGAGCGAATGGTTCATCTGATGAATCGAACGCCGCACATACCTCCGACGCCGCAGACTCCGGCATCTGGGCGCGCTTCGCGTACTTGGAAAGCCGTGACACGATCCGTGCGGCTGGGCCTTGGTTTCGATCTGCCAAACCGACTTCGAGGTCGCTGGGAGGGCGACCTGCTCTTGAAATCCGAGGGGCTGGTCACGGTACCTGACTCGGGATGCGCGAAAGTGCACGCAAGCTACGCATGAGGGTAGCCATGTGCGCTTACCCCGCATTTTGTCGAGAGCGGTCAGCGCCAGCCGAGGGCCGGCGCCACGTGGGTGAGGATCGACTCGATGACGTGCGCGTTGTACTCGACGCCGAGCTGGTTGGGGACGGTCAGCAGCAGGGTGTCGGCGGCTGCGATGGCCTCGTCCTCACGCAGCTGCTCGATCAGCTTGTCCGGCTCGTCGGCGTAACTGCGTCCGAACCTCGCGACGGTGTTGTCGATGACACCGACCTGGTCGGATTCTTCGCCGCCGCGGCCGAAGTACGCACGATCGCGATCGTCGACGAGCGCGAAGATGCTGCGGCTCACCGAGACTCGTGGCTCGTGCGGGTGACCGGCGTCGGCCCAGGTCTTGCGGAAGCGGTGTATCTGCTCCGCCTGGAGCTGGTGGAAGGGGACTCCGGTGTCCTCGGTCAGCAGCGTCGACGACATCAGGTTCATACCCTGCTGGGCAGTCCATTCCGCGGTGGCCCGGGTGCCGGCGCCCCACCAGATGCGGTCACGTAGGCCGGGTGACTGCGGCTCGACCGGCAACAGGCCTGGCGGGTTGGGGAACATCGGACGCGGGTTGGGTCGAGCGAAACCGCCGCCTTCGATGACACGGAGGAACACCTCGGTGTGCTGGCGGGCCATGTCTGCGTCGGTGGAGCCCTCCGGCGGGACGTACCCGAAGTACTGGTAGCCCTCGATGACCTGCTCGGGCGATCCGCGGCTGATGCCGAGCTGTAGGCGACCTTCGGCGATGAGGTCTGCCGCACCCGCGTCCTCCGCCATGTACAGCGGGTTTTCATAGCGCATGTCGATGACGCCGGTGCCGATCTCGATGCGGCTGGTCTTGGCGCCGATCGCGGCCAGCAGCGGGAACGGCGACGCGAGCTGCCGGGCGAAGTGGTGGACGCGGAAGTAGGCGCCGTCGACGCCGAGCTCCTCGGCCGCCACCGCGAGGTCGATGGACTGCAGCAGCGTGTCCGATGCCGAGCGGACCTGGGAGCCAGGGGAGTCCGACCAGTGGCCGAACGACAGGAAACCGATCTTCTTCATGGTCGGTAAATGATACCCCGGTCCGTTTTGTTCCCCGGGGGCGACGACGGTGCCGATCCGCGCCATGCTCGTCCGTGACCCTTGTCACATCTGACTATACGCTGTATGGTTCGTCGAGAAATTTAGTCGCAATTCAAAAGTAGCCGGAATTCGCGAGCGGATCAGCACCGGGAATCGCCGGCGGACAGGCGGACTGGATCGGATGAACAGCACGGGCACGGCGAACTCGCCGACGCAGTTGTTGCATGGAGACAACCCCTTTCGCGTGAATCCCGACGCGGATCTGCTTCACGGGGTTCCCATCGATGTGCCGGGGTGGAGCGAGACGATGTTCTTTCACATCTGGTCGCCCGCGCAGGAGGTGGGCGTCTTCATCCACTGCGGGCGCTGGCCGGACGACCCTGACCTGTGGTGGGCCCAGGTCATCGCGATGCTGCCCGACGGCCGGCTGCTGGTCGACAGATCCTGGGGACGGGCACCTGATGATCGGGGACCGGCCACCGGGAACCTCCGGGTCACCTGCGTGGAACCGCTCCGCGCCTGGCGCCTGACCTTCGACGGCGCCGGCGAGAAGACCGACCTGGGCCGGATGGCGACCGGCGCATCGGGCGCGGGTCCGGCCCGGGCTTTCGCCTTCGACATCGACATCGAGGCGGCGGCACCGGTGTGGGACATGCACGGTGCGCTCGGCATCCATGACCTCTCCTGGGCGGCACTGCACCACACCCAGGGATTCCGCGCGGTCGGCTCGCTTCGCGCCGGGGCGGAAAGCTGGGACATCCAGGGCGTTGCGGCTCGAGATCACTCCAGCGGACCCCGTGACGTCGGCAGGCTCGGCGGCCTGCATTTCTTCGTGGTCGTGTTTCCCGACACCGGACGGGTCGCGAACGGACTGGTGAACTGGCGGGTCGACGGCACCGTCGACCATCGGGTCTTCACCGTGTTCGGCCCGGCCGGTGCCGAGACCGGTGGCGATGTGCACTGCACCGGGCTGGACGATTTCCGGACGCACGAGCCGAGGCAGATCTCGTTGCGTATGACCACCGAGGACGGGCCCTTCGAACTGGAAGGCGAACGGCTGCACGGTTACACGCTGACCTTTCTCGCCCCGAACGAGAACATCAACGGCGTCGCTCGCGACACCGAGCACGACGCCCTCGTGATCACCCAGTCCACCGTCCGGGTCACCGCGCCCGACGGTGACGTCGGCTACGGGGTGTTCGAACGCGACTACCGCCCATCCCAACTCCCATCTCCCGAGGAGCGCTGAACACATGACCGGATCACCAGTGGTCGAGAACGCCTCGACACCCCGACCGACACCCGGACCGACCGCGGATCTCGCGGCGAGCCCGGTACATGTTCCCGGGCGCCGACTGCGTTGGACGACAGCGAATGTCGACGAGGGACTGCCGGGCATCGTCACTCCGATGACATGGTCGCTGTACTTTCCGCCGACCGAACAGACCATGCGCGACTGCTGGGTGGACCTCGGTGTCATGCCGAGGTCCGCACGCGAGATACCGGACGATGTCGACCTGCGGTTCCTGTCTGTCGCTCACGGACATGCCATCGCGAACGTCGACAACATGGGTCAGATGGCCGCCCACGTGCCCGGCGGTTCGGCCGCCATGATGGAGGAGCAGCTGTTCGGATCTGTTCAGGCAGGCGGACTCCCGGAACCGCGGGGATGGGCCAAGATGCGCCGCTACCCGATCGTCGCGGTCAAGTTCCCCGTTGCGCTGCGCCGGGCGATCAGGGCGCTGCCTGCGCTCGCGGAAGAGAGCGAGCGATGGTGGTCACGCCGCGCGTTCGCACTCGACGCCGCGGGCCTCGACGAGGCCACCGCGGCGCTCGTGGAGGCCCGGGACATGTTCGAGAAGGGCCTCTCGGTGCACATGCCGCTGTCGATGGCGGCGCAGGGCCTCATGGGTCAGGTTCAGAATCTGGCCGAGTCGGCCGGACTCGCATCCGGTGGGGAACTGATCAAGAGCGATGAGGGCACCGCCGAGTTCGAACTGGTCCGTGACCTGTGGCGACTCTCGCGAGACGAGATCGACGTCAACGGTTTCGTACGACGCCACGGTTATCACGGGCCGCGCGAGGGACTCGTCGATTCAGTTGTCTGGCGCGAGGATTCGACGATGGTGACCGCCCTCGCCGCGAGATATCGGACGCGTGCCGACGCCGAGAACGTGGACGATCTGGTCGTTCGGCGCCGGCGCGAGCACGACGAGGCCGTCCGACGCCTCCACGCCGGTCTGAGCCCGGCCCGGCGCCGGCTCGCCTCCGCCCTGATCGGGTTCGCCTCCCAGGTGCCGACCTGGCGCGAGACCGGACGGGCGAACATCCTGCGCGGCGTGGACGTCACCAGGGCGGCGGCGCGGTCGATCGGGCGACAGCTCGCCGACGCCGGGGTGCTGGCAGAGCCGGGCGACGTCTTCTTCCTCACCATCGACGAACTCGCCTCCCGCCGGACCGGTGACTACGCCGATCTGGTGGCCCGCCGGCGACTCGACCACGACGCGTACAGCGCGATCGACCTCCCTCATGTCTGGCACGGCGCACCCGAACCGGTCGTCTCGACGGCCCCCCGAACCACCGACGACAGCGACGGCACCGGGGCCGCCGACGGCACCGGGGCCGCCGACGACACCGGGGCCGCCGCCACCGGCGACACCCCGGAGATCCGCACGCTGACCGGTCTCGGTGTCAGCGCCGGGGTGGCGCAGGGACGGGTCCAGGTCATCCGGGACCTCGACGACGCGGAGATCGAGGACGGCACCGTGATGGTCTGCAAGGCGACCGACCCGGGCTGGGCATCACTGTTCCCACTCGCCGAAGCCGTCGTGACCGATGTCGGCAGCGCGATGAGTCATGCGGCCATCGTGTGCCGGGAACTGGGACTGCCCTGCGTTGCCAACACCCGGTCCGGCACAACGGAACTCAAGGACGGCATGTTCGTCCGCGTCGACGGCACGGCCGGCACGGTCGAGGTCCTGGCACCGCAATGAACCCCTCACCACCGGAAAGGTCACGCCGATGACCCAGCTCGACGACCTCAGCGCCTACCTCATCGCCGGCCGGGTCAGATCCACTCTGCCCGAGGGCCGGCGCAACGAGACGGAGGTCCGGACCGTCCCCCAGGGCATCGCCGACGGCGAGGAGGCCGAGCGTCTCGGCTTCCGCAACGTCTTCCTCTCCGAACGCTGGAATCTCAAGGAGGCCGCGGTGGTACTCGGCGCGGTGGGGGCGCGGACCGAACGAGTGGGTCTGGCAACCGGTCTCGTCTCCCCGGCCCGCCGTCACGTCCTCCACATGGCGGCCTTCGGGCCACCATGCACGCGGCGTTCGGTCCACGGTTCATCCTCGGTCTCGGGCGCGGTGACAGCGCGTATCTCCGGCACGAGGGACTCCGGACGGCCGGCTTCGACGGCATCTGCGATTACGTGGACATCCTCCGGAAGCTGTGGCGTGGCGAGAAGGTGTCCTACGACGGTCCGGCCGGCCGATATGAGGGGATCAAGCTCGGCGACGTCTACGACGGCCCGGCCCCGCAGGTCTGGTACGGAACATTCGGTATGCCGCGGGCGGCGGCAGCGGTGGCGCGCGCATTCGACGGGGTGATCCTGCCGCCGATGATGACCCCGGAGGCCACCGCGGGAAGCGTTGCGCGACTCCGGAAGGCGTGTGAGCAGATCAACCGCGACCCGGCGAGCCTGCGGGTCGTCCAGTGCGTGGTGACCGCGCCGGATCTCGGCGACGAGGAGACCCGGACGCTCGCGCACGCCCGTGCCGTCACCTATCTACAGGCCCAGCAGTACGGCGACGCCCTGACGGCGGTGAACGGATGGGATCCGGGACCGGTGCATCGCCTGCGGACCGCACTGGAAGAGGTTCGGCAGCAGGCGGGGGACGAGTTGGTGGACACCGCATTCCACCGCCGCGAGCTGCTGGAACCGGCGCGCCTGGTACCGGATTCGTGGATGGACGACTCCTGCGCCTTCGGCTCGGCGTCGAACTGCGTGACCGCCCTGGGGTCGTATCGGGACGCCGGCGCGGACGAGGTCGCGACCTATGGCAGCACCCCGGGTCAGAACGCGGCACTGGCCCGGCTGTGGGCGGAGACGAAGGAGCCCGCGATCTCCCCGGTGTGACGCCGAACGGTCCGACCATCGACAACGTCCCCGCGACTCACCTTGGGTTCTAGTGATCCCCGCAACACCCTGGCTATCAGGGAGTTGCGGGGATCATGGTTTCTGCGGAGTTGAAGGAGCTGTTTTTCGAGGCGTTGGACCGTGAATACGGCAACGTGACAGCAGCGGCGCGCAGTGTGGGAGTCAACCGTGCCACGGCATATGGGTGGGTTCGTCGAGCCGGCTTACGTGGTCGCGGCAAACGGGGCACTTCCGGGCATCCAGGACGCGCTCGCTATGACGCGCTGCGCGCTGCCGGTGTCGGCCGCCGTGAGGCTGCCAAGCAAGTCGGAGTGCACATCCGCACCGCCCGGGACTGGGATAAAGGGATCCGCAAGATCGGCAACGCGCGCCTCCACCCCGATGGCCGTCGGATCGACTACAAGACCGGTGTGACCACTGTTGACACGCGACCGTCACTGGCCCGGATCGAAGCCCCACTGCATCCTCGGTTTCTCACCTTGTCCGAGCGGGAACAGATCGCCGACATGCGTCGCGCCGGCGACTCGCTGCGGGAGATCGGGCGCCAGCTGGGTCGGCCGGCATCGACGATCAAACGAGAAATCGATGCCTACTCCGTTTCTGGGGTGTATCGCCCTCATCGAGCCCAAAGAGACTGGGCAAGTTCGCGTTTACGACCAAAAGACTCCAAGCTGGCGGTCGGTGGACCGTTGCGGGATTACGTTTCGAACAAACTCGCCGAGCAATGGTCTCCCGAACAGATCAGTCACACTTTGATCATCGAATTCCCCGATGACGAGGCGATGCGAGTGAGTACCGAAACGATCTATCAGGCGATCTACGTCCAAGCCCGGGGGGTTGCGCCGCGAACTCGCCGACGCGTTACGCACCGGCCGCACCCACCGCAAACCTCACCGGTCCCCAGATCGACGCACCACCCGGTTCGTCGACGAGATGGTGATGATTTCCGATCGACCGGCCGAGGTCGAGGATCGGGCTGTGCCCGGTCACTGGGAGGGTGACCTCATCGTCGGCAGCCGGTCGGAATCAGCCATCGTGACGTTGGTCGAACGCTCGACTCGCTATGTGCTCCTCGGTCATCTACCCGGCGAGCACACGGCCGAAGCAGTCCGTGACGTACTGATCCCGCTGATCGGTTCTCTGCCCGAGCACCTGCGGGGATCGTTGACCTGGGACCAGGGCTGCGAGATGGCCGCCCACAAGCAGTTCAGCATCGCTACCAATGTGCCCGTCTACTTCTGTGACCCGCATTCACCCTGGCAGCGAGGCTCGAATGAGAACACCAATGGGCTACTGCTCCAATACTTTCCGAAGGGCACCGACCTGTCGGTGCACACTGCCGCAGACCTCGAACTCGTCGCCCAACGACTCAACAGTCGACCACGCAAAACGCTCGACTGGACAACCCCAGCCGAGCGTCTGCGTGATTTACTTGTACCCGTCTAACCAACCGGTGTTGCGAGGACCCCTAGAATCCGCCCACGAGTCGCGGGGACGTTGTCATCGTGCAGGTGCCGGTCGTCACCCGATGACGGTCACCCGGCCGGTGTCGCCGTCGACGCGCAGCATCTGTCCGTCGCGGATCTGCCGGCTCCCGCTCTCGGTGCCGCAGACGCAGGGGATGCCGATCTCGCGGGCCACGATCGGTCCATGGCTGAGCAGACCACCGAAATCGGTGACGACGCCGGCGGCGACCATGAACAACGACACCCAGCTCGGATCGGTGGTCTCGCACACCAGGATGTCCCCGTCGTCGAGCTCGGTCTCGGCGGGATCGCGGACCACGCGGGCCCGCCCCTCGACCTGCCCCGCACTCGCCGCGACGCCGGTGACCACACCGCCCGTTCCGAGGGCGACATCGTCGTCCTCGTCGACCTTGGTCACCGCGGGATACCCCGCCCACGCCTGAGGAACCCGGATGCCCTGCTGCCGGGCGAACCGATCGATCCGCTCGGTGACGATCGCGCTCTGATCGCCGCTGATCCCGGCCACCAGCGCGTCGTAGCGCAGGTGGAAGACGTGCTCCCGGTCGGTGATGACGCCGCGTTCGACGAGGAGGTCGCCGAGTCTGCGGGCGGCGGCGCGAGCGACGTCGTAGGTGATCAGATATCCGGCCTTGCCCTGCTCGCGCAGTGCGAGGAACCGGCCGGCGATGCGGACCATCCACGCCGTGGCCCGACGCCGTGACCTCGGCGTGGCGTTCAGCAGCCGTTGAACCGCATCGTCTCGGAGCTGTCGCTGTGCCGCACTCCGATGTCGTGGAGCGCGCGGGTTGTCGTCGGCGATCGCGCGGTAGTCCGCCAGCCGCGAACGGATGGGCGCCAGGTTCTCGCGCCAGGTGATGCCGTGGAGCTGGCCCTCGTTGGGGCCGTGGTAACCGTGGCGATCGACGAACTGCTGCTCGGAGATCGTGCCGTGGGCCAGCGCCCACAGGTCGTAGGCGACCTCGTTCTCGTCCGAACCCACCCCGGACAGCAGGTGTTGTTCGAGACCGGGGAACCCGCCCGCAGCGGCGGCCTCGGCCACCTTGTCCGCGAGCGCCGAGCTGATGAACGCGACCCCCATGTGGATGGACATGATGTCCTCGAATCGTGTTCGCGCATCGGCGAGTACGGCGAGGCAACCGGCTTCGTCCAGATCGGCGATCCGCGGCAGCCGATCCAGCCGCCAGCGTCGCAGCTCGGCGAACATCGCATCGTGGCGCCTGGGTACCCCGATGACCCACCGCGGTGCCTTCGCCAGGATGGCGGGATAGCGGCCGACGGTGTTGGCGTCGACCGTGTCGGGGCGAACGTAACCGAACAGTTGCTGTTCGATCGCCGTGGCGGACGTCCCCGGCAGCACGTTCGCGATCTCACGGAACTTGTCGATGTTGCCCGCGCCCCAGCCGGCGAAGAGACTCCAGAAGCAGTCACTGACCTCCTCGGGTACCTTCACATCGCTCGACGACAGCGCGCCGAGATCATGGAACATCCGCCGGAAAGCGAGCTCCATCGGCCCGAAGACGAAGCTGATACCGAAGGTGCTGAACACGCCGGGGAACGCCTCGGCGACGTTGCCGGTGGTCCACGTAGTGGATTCGGGCACGTCGGCGCTGTCCAGGGTGTCGAGCATCGTGTCGACCGTGGTGCTCATGAGTCCGAATGCTCCTGTCCTGCATAGGCGTCCAGCAGAGAAGCCAGGTCTCCGGACGGGTCCGCCGTGGGTTCGGCGCCGGTAAGCCCCGAATGTTCGGTCAACCACCGCCGGATGGTGGCGAGGCCGGGATCGTCGTTGCGACCGTCGACGATGGGAAGCGCGCCGTCGAAGATGATCCCGGCGCCCGCGTCGACGGTCACCGTCCGACCGGCGAGTGTGGTGATGGTGCCGCTTCCGCAGCCGACGACGCACGGCACGGCCATTTCGCGACACACGACCGCGGCGTGGGAGGTCGAGCCGCCGAACTCGGTCAGCACCGCGACTGCCACCGACATGGCGGCGACGTCGTCGGGATCGGTTGTCTGCCTGCCGAGGATCACGTCGGTACCGTCCTCGGCGAGATCCTGGGCGTCGTCGGGATCGGTGACGACAACTCCGGTCCGGATGCCCGGCGATGCGGGTTTGCCGGTCGCCAGCACCTGCGCGCGTTCGGCGGCCACGGCGTCGAGGTGCGGTTTCTGCAGTGCGCGAACCTGATCGGCGGTGACCCGCCGCAATGCCTCGGCGGGAGAGATGAGGCCTTCCTCGACCATGTCGACCGCACACCGGACCGCGGCCTCGGGCGTGCGCTTGGCCGCCCGGGACTGCAGCAGCCACAACCGTCCCTCCTCGACGGTGAACTCGATGTCCTGCAGATCCCGTCCCTGTCTCTCCAATGTCTCGCTCACCGCGAGCAACTCGGCGTGGATTCCGGGCATCGTCTCCGCGAGGACGGACAGCGGCACCGCGTCCATGCGCCCGGAGACCACGTCCTCACCCTGTCCGCCGGAGAGCCACTCGCCGTATGCGCCCGGCGCGCCGGTCAGCGGATCGCGGGAGAACAGCACGCCGGTACCGGAATCGGCACCGAGGTTGCCGAACACCATGGCCTGGACGGTGACCGCGGTACCGCTCGTGTCGTCGAGTCCGCGTGCGGCTCGGTAGGACACCGCGCGGGGCGACTGCCAGGAGTCGAGCACCGCTCGAATCGCCTCGTGCAGCTGTTCCCTGGGGTCTGCTGGCGCCGGCGTGCCCACGACCTTGGCGAACTGTTCGGTGAAGCGATGCCGCGTGTCGGCGGCGTACTGCGCATCACCCGACTGGCCGGCGAGGGCGGTCTCGATCGCGTCGGTCATCCCGAGGTTGAGAACGGTGTCCATCATGCCCGGCATGCTCACCGCGGCACCGGATCTCACCGACACGAGTAGCGGCCTCTCGGGGATCCGAAACCGCGGCCGGTCTCCGACTCGAGGTGCGCGAGAGCGGAGTCGACCTGGTCCCAGAGTCGTTGCGGCACTGTGCGGTCGTGCTCGTAGTACTCGCGACAGAGGGCCGTGGTGATGACGAAGGCGGGGGGCACCCGGATGCCCAGGGCACGCATGTGCTGGATGCTCCAGGCCTTTCCGCCGATCAATGCGCGGTGGTGGTCGGTGGTCCCGTCGAGGACCACGACCTCGGTGGTGACATCGTTGCGATGTCCGGCGACGGTCATAGTGCCCGTCCTGCAGCGGCTTCGGCGGCGCGGGTGCGGCCGGTGAGTCCGATCAGTTCCTCATGGAGTTCGAACCAGACGGTGTGGTAGCTGTCGGCGATCGGCCGGGCGAACCACGAGGTGTCCCCGGACTCCACCTTCCCGAGCGCGTCAGCGAACCGGGCGGGGTAGTGGTGCAGACGCGGTGCCTGCTCGACGATGCGCGTCAACAGTGGCGCGAACCTCTCGTGAAGCGCACGGAGGTCGGCGACGACCGCGGCGTCGTAGGCGGCGTCGGTGTGGTCGTTCGGGGTGGACTCGTCTTTGAGCTGCCATCGCGACATCAATGCCTTGAGGTCGTCGTTGTGCGCATCGAACTCCTCGTAGGCGTCGGTGAGGGCATCGGTGTCGAGCGTGGCGCGTTCGGCGTCGAGTAGCTCCGACAGGTGGGTTCGACCCTCCGGCGTGGTCTTGTACCGGCCGTTCGCCTCGGCGGCGAAGCCGGCCGCGACCAGCGCATCGAGATCGGTGGTCATCGCGGCCGGGTCGACGCCCACGCTGTCGGCGAGGTCGGTCGCGCGCACACGGCCCTTGAGGCGCAACGCCTGCAGGACGATCAGTTGTTCGGTCATGGGATCTCCTTGGGTGAACGCGGATCTCAGTGAACGCGGTGGACGATGCCCTGCTCGAAGAAGCCGGCGCCCGGACTCCCGTCGCGCTCGAGCGTCATGAAATCGTCATAGGTGCCGAATGCCGGCCCCTCGGTCTCGGCGCCCATCGGGACGAAGAAGCCGGCGTCGCGGTGACGCATGACGCACGTGAGTTCCTGGCCGTCCTCGAGGGTGAAACGCGCGGCGAGGAACTGGGCGGCCGCGGTCCGGCGGAAGGTCACGTCCTCGATGTGGCGGGACCCGGTGGCATCGATCAGGTAGCCGTCGGTCGCGAGCGTGCCGTCCATGCCCAGGAACTTCATCACCGACAGGAACGAGTCGCCGAAGACGGCGACGAGCCCCGCGTACTCGGCCCACTGCGCTGCCTCGTCGCGGAAACCCCAGGTACGGTCGCGCATTCCGAATCCGTCGACCTCGGCGCGCGTGCCGCGCAACTGGATGGTGCCGCGCATCGTGCAGGCCTGCTGGAAGTGCTGGAGGGGCTTGCCGGGGACCAGTGGGGGGATGAGTTCGTGCAGGGAGAAGTCGGCCGGGGTGTGCAGGGGCGCGTTGACGAACTGCGCCTGGAGTTCCGGGTGGTCGACGGTGATGGTGCCGTCGAGGCCGAATGTCAGTGATTCGCTGGCGTACGACCCGCGGTCCAGGGGTTCGATGATCTCGATCTCGTCGCCGCCGACCAGCAGGGAGCACCTGGCCCGCCGCGCTCCGTCGCCGTTGGGGGAGGTGGAGAAGTGGAAGCTTCCGAAGATCCGGCGCTCGACATCCCAATAGGACAGGTAGGCGTTGTCCTTCCAGATCGGGTCCGACGGACCGGCCGCGTCGTCGTGCAGGGGCTCGGCCAGCGGCCCCCATGCGGTGATCCCGGGTGATGAGGTGGTGACGGTCATGGGTGACCTCCGTGGAGATGGTGTTGAATTTGAATGCGGGATAAAAACTCAGACGGACTCTACAGCGTATAGTCAAACGTGACAAGGGTCACTCGCATCGGTTGATCGGAGAATTCTGTGGCGCGTGGAGCGGGCTTGGACGCTGACCGGATCGTCAAGGCGTGCTTGGCGATAGCGGATGAGGAAGGGATCGGACAGGTGACGATGCGGCGTTTGTCGCGTGACCTCGACGTCACCCCGATGGCCATCTACCACCATGTCGCCAACAAGGACGAACTGTTCGACCTCGTCCTTGACGAGTCGTTGCGGGCCGTGGAACCCGTCGATCCCGCAGGTGACCCCTTCGATGAGTTGATGCGGTGGGGACGGGCATTCCACCGCCTCCTCGTCGACCACCCATCGCTGGCCCAGGAGATGGCATCACGACGGCTCGAAGGGCCGGTCGCGGTGGGTGCGGCCGGCCGCATCCTCGATCTCCTGGCTCGGGCCGGTACGCCTGACGATCGCGCCGACGAACTGCTGGTCGCCCTGTTCAGCTGCATTCTCGGTACCGCGCAGTACCGGATCTCGCGAAATGCGGAATCCGCCCGTCGTGGCGGCCGCGCGCTCCCCGAGGATTTCGCCGACGGTAGGGCGGGAATGCGTGATCGGTTGTCCGACACGTCGATCACCGACCAGCGTTTCGCCGCCATTCTCACTGTGCTGATCCGCGGTTATCTACCCGCGGCGCACTGATCGTGGCGCATTGATCGTGGTGCACAGACGCGACGTACTGAGGGTCGCGGCCTGCGCGTCAGGACGACGGACTGTTCTCCTCGAGAAACTGCATGAGGCGGATCATGATGTCGCGTAGCGCATCCCGATCCTTCGGCAGCGAGGTCTGCTCGTAGCCGACCAGCAGGAAGACCGACCAGTGGGCGAACCGGTGTGCCAGTCGGGTGTCCTCGACGATCTCCGCGACGGACTCGTAGACCACCTCGAACCGCCTGCGATCGACCTCTTCCTGGGTTCGCCGGGCACGTTCGTCGAGATTGCTCCAGGTGCGGATGGCCCGCTCGGCGCCGTGCGGCAGGCCCAGGCCGATGTCGATGATCGTCGCCAGGCGTTCGCGCGGGTCCCCGATGGCGGCCAACCGATCGATCGAGCGGACCGTCCGGGCTTCGAGCCAGTAGGCCAGCAGGCTGCTGGTGTAGTCAGCCCAGTTCGAGAAGTAGTGGTAGAAGGACCCCGAGGTCACCCGGAGGCGTGAGCAGACCTCGGCCAGTTTGAGGCCTCCGTAGCCGAGGTCGGACAGGACGTCCAGGCCTGTTTCGAAATATGCATCGCGTGACAAAACGGTGCTCATGACCTGCTCCTCAACGTTCGGCGGTCGATGGGGTTGACCATAACTGAACTTATGCTATCGTCGTTGTGACTCAGCTCATAGACCCCGCCGAAGACGCATAGATGCAGGTGGGGGTGCCGCAGACATCGATTTGAATCGAAGTTACATTTAAAAAGGAGGATCTGTCATGGGTTTCACCGACGCTGCCGAGGTCAGGAAGTACATCGGAGGCATCTTCGAGACGGCGTTCGAGGATGCCGAGATCGGACCCAAGCTCGTCGACAGCGGACTCGTGTTCGCCTTCGACTTCAGCAGTCCGGAAGCCGTGGTCGTCGTCGATGCGGTCAACAAGCAGGTGTACGAGGGCTTCGACGGGAGCCCCGAACCGATGGCCACCATGGTCATGCCGGCCGACACCGGAAACGCCTACTGGCAGGGCAAGGTCAATCTCCCCCTGGCCATGGCCAAGAAGAAGATCTCGGTGACCGGCAACGTCGCGAGCCTGCTCAAGCTCGCACCGCTGGGCAAGAAGTTGTTCCCGGTCTACATCAACAACCTCAAGACCGACGGACGCGAGGACCTGCTGGTCTGACGTCGCCCGAACATCCCACACGCAGGAACTCCAGAGAAGAGACAAGCCATGTATCCGGGAACCCACGCGCAGGCGACACCCGACAAGCCGGCGATCATCATGGCCGGCAGCGGCCGGACGGTGACCTACCGAGAACTCGACGATCACTCCGCAGACCTGGCCGCAGCCCTGCACGGAATGGGTCTGCGTAAGGGCGACGTGATCGCGCTGCTGTCGGAGAATGCGCCCGAGTGCCTCGAGATCTACTGGGCGGCAGTTCGTTCCGGCCTGTACGTCACATCGGTGAACTGGCACCTCGCCCCGTCCGAGGTCGCCTACATCGTCTCCGACAGTGACGCACGAGTCCTGTTCGCGTCGTCGGGGGTCGCCGCACTCGCGTCCGCCGTCGTCGAGGAGCTCGGCGACAGTGACATCCGCACCATCGCCTTCGGCGGGAACATCGACGGCTTCGAGGCCTACGGTGACGTGCTCGCCCAGGCCGGTCCGCGGCTCGTCGACCAGCCTCGCGGCTCGGACATGCTCTACTCCTCGGGGACCACCGGCCGACCCAAGGGGGTCAAGCCGTCGTTGCTGCCGATCCAGGTGGACGAGCCCGGCGACCCGATCACGGGTCTGATCCAGCACGTGTTCAAGGTGACCGCCGACGACGTCTATCTCTCGCCTGCGCCGATGTATCACGCCGCGCCGCTCAAATGGTCCGGTGCCATCCACGCCCTCGGGGGCACCGTGGTGATCCTCGAGAAGTTCGACGCCGAGCGCATCCTCGAGGTGATCGAGCAGTACAAGGTGACCATCACGCAGATGGTGCCCACGATGTTCGTCCGGCTCCTGCAGCTGCCGCCGGAGCAGCGGAATGCCCACGACACCTCGTCCCTGCGGCTGGTCGTGCACGCCGCGGCGCCGTGTCCGCCCGACGTCAAGCAGGCGATGATCGACTGGTGGGGACCGATTCTCGTGGAGTACTACAGTGCCACCGAGAACCACGGCACCACCATCATCACGACGCAGGAATGGCTCACCAAGCGGGGATCGGTGGGCAAGTCGGCCATGGGCCCGGTGCACGTCTGTGATGACGACGGCAACGAGCTGCCGCCCGGCGAGGTCGGGCTGATCTACTTCGAGCGTGAGACGCGCCCGTTCGAGTACCACAAGGATCCCGAGAAGACCAGGGCCGCCGAGCATCCGGCGCACTCCAACTGGACGACCGTGGGCGATCTTGGATACGTCGACGAGGACGGATACGTCTTCCTGACCGATCGCAAGGCCTTCATGATCATCTCGGGCGGCGTCAACATCTACCCGCAGGAGGTCGAGAACGTCCTCACCCTGCATCCCGCGATCTACGACGTCGCGGTGATCGGCGTGCCCGACGCCGAGATGGGTCAGCAGGTCAAGGCCGTCGTGCAGTTGCGCGCCGGGCAAACCCCCTCCGACGAACTCGCCGACGAGATCATCGCCTACACCCGGGAGCGCATCGCGCACTTCAAGGCACCCCGAACGGTCGACTTCGTCGACGAGTTGCCCCGCACCGCAACCGGAAAGCTCGTCAAGCGTGAGATCGAGAAGCGATACCTAGCGGCAGGAGCACAGGCATGACCAGCACATTGAGCACATCGGCCCGTCCCTACGACCCGCTGAGCATCTCTTCGCTCGACTTCTGGGCGAAGAGCGCGGACGAGCGCGAGCAGACCTTCGCCCAGCTACGCGCGGAGCGCCCCGTCAGCTGGCATCGGCCGCTCGAGGGCGCGCTGATGCCCCCGGAGAACGACGGCGTGTGGGTCGTCGTCTCGCACGAACACATCACCGAGGTCAGCAAGCATCCCGAATTGTTCTGTTCGGGACAGGGTTTCCAGTTCGAGGAGATCCCCGAGGATCTGCTGTCGGCAGCGGGATCGTTCCTCGGGATGGATGATCCGCGTCATGCGGCCCTGCGCAGACTGGTCAGCTCCGCGTTCACGCCCAAGCAGGTCGCCAAGATCCACGATCAGATCAAGAACCAGGCGCGGCTGATCGTCGACGGACTCATCGCTCGCAAGGAGGGCGACTTCGTCGAGGCCGTCTCGAAGAAACTCCCGATGTGGACGATCTACGAGATGATGGGCCTCGAGGACCTCGACCAGCGCGAGGAGGCCGCCCATCACGCCGACGGCATGGTGTCCTGGGCCGACGAGGACGTGGCCGCGGGCCGCGAACCCGGTGAGGTCCTGAACGAATCCCTGGTCGGCCTGTTGTCGCTCGGATTCGAGTTCGCCGAGGAACGCCGCCGCAACCCGAAGTCGGATCTGATGACCGGTCTGGTGAACGCCGAGGTCGACGGGGAGAAGCTCACCGACGAGGAGATCGCGTCGTTCTTCGTGCTGCTGTCGGTGGCAGGCAACGACACCACCCGCAACTCGATCAGCATCACCACCAAGGCCTTCCAGGACTTCCCGGCACAGCGTGAGCTGCTCCTGGAGGATTTCGACGGGCGGATCAAGCCGGCCATCGAGGAGTTCGTGCGGTGGGCCTCGCCGGTCATGACGTTCCGCCGCACGGCAACCCAGGACACGGTGCTCGGCGGTCAGGAGATCAAGGCCGGCGAGTGGGTGGCGATGATCTATTCGTCGGGCAACCGCGACGAGAAGGTCTTCGAACGTCCCAACGAATTCGACATCACCCGGTCGCCCAACCCCCACGTCGGTTTCGGTGGCGGTGGACCGCACTTCTGCATGGGCAGCTTCGTGGCGAAGATGCAGCTGCAGGAGATCTTCGACCAGCTGCTGCATCGGGCACCCACCCTGAAGGTCGGCGAACCCGAGTGCCTCACCGGCAACTTCGTGCGCGCCGTCAAGTCCATGCCCTACACCCTCTGAGCGGAGAAACCATGTCTGAATTCAACGGAAAGCGGTTCGTCGTCACCGGCGCCGCGTCGGGTATCGGCGCGGCGACCGCCGCCAAACTGCTCGACCTCGGTGCCGAGGTGCACAGCCTCGACCGCAACGTGCCGACCGTCCCGGTCACCTCGCACACCGAGGTGGACTTGGCGAACCCGAACAGCATCGACGCCGCGATCGAGTCCCTCGAGGGTTCCTTCGACGGACTGATGAACATCGCCGGGGTTCCCGGCACGCTGCCCGGCGAACTGGTGTTCGCAGTCAATTCGCTTGCCGTGCGCCATCTCTCGGAGGCGTTCTTCGACCGTCTCAATCCGGGTGGCAGCATCACCATCGTCAGTTCGACCGCCGGCTTCGGCTGGCCCGCACGGCTCGAGCAGATCCGCGACCTGCTCAGCACCGACACCTTCGAGGAGGGGCTGGCCTGGTTCAAGGCGAATCCCCAGGAGGGCAACACATACAACTTCTCCAAGGAGGTCTCCACCGTCTACACCATGTCGATGGGTCTTGCCGTGGCGGAGATGGGTTTCCGCATCAACGCAGTCCTGCCCGGACCGGTAGAGACGCCCATTCTCACCGACTTCGAGGAGTCGATGGGCAAGGACACCCTCGACGGTCTGAAGAATCTGCTGGGTCGCCACGCCGAGCCCGGCGACATCGCCGACACCCTGGTGTTCCTGGCGTCCGACGCCGCGCGCTGGGTCAACGGGCACGCGCTCGTCGTTGATGGCGGCGTCACCGGTTCCGTGCTGTCCGGCGTCGTGCCGGCACCCGAGATCTAGGAGCCGAGACATGGCAACGACGGTCCAGGGACTCGGCGCGGTCGACCACGAGCGCATGATGGCGTCGGTGCGACAGACCTTCGCCTCGGGTCGCACCCGTGACATCAGCTGGCGGCTGGGGCAATTGGCCGCCATCGAGCGGTTGCTCGCCGAACGCGAGGACGAGATCGCCAAGGCCCTGGCCGCCGACCTCGGACGCAGTCCGTCCGAGGCGTGGCTGGGAGACATCGCCTCGACCGCCGGTGAAGCCGCCTATGCGCGGAAGAACCTGAAGAAGTGGATGAAGCGCAAGCGGGTCAAGCTTCCGCTGAACCAGTTGCCCGGGCGCGGCTGGGTGCAGTACGAGCCGCTGGGCGTCGTCCTGGTGATCGGCCCCTGGAACTATCCGGTCTACCTCACCCTTGGCCCGCTGATCGCGGCGGTGGCCGCAGGCAACTGTGCCGTGGTCAAACCCTCGGAACTGGCGCCCGCCACCTCGACGCTGCTGACCAGGCTGATCCCCGAGTACCTGGACTCCTCGGCCATCGCGGTCGTCGAAGGGGACGGCCTGGTCACGCAGGAGCTCCTCGCGCTCGGCTTCGACCACGCGCTGTTCACCGGCGGAACCGAGATCGGCAAGAAGATCATGGCCGGAGCCGCGGCCACGCTCACCCCGGTGACCCTGGAACTCGGCGGCAAGAGCCCGGTCATCGTGGCTGCCGACGCCGACCTCGACGTCGCCGCGCGGCGGATCGCATGGGTGAAGACCATGAACTCCGGACAGACCTGCATCGCACCGGATTATGTGCTCGCCCACCGTGACATCGCCGACCGGCTGGTCGAGAAGATCGCCGCGAACATGATCGAATTCCGTTCGGGCGAGGACGACCCGGCGCTGCGGATCGTCAACCGCCGCCAGTTCGACCGTCTCGCCGGCTACCTGGCGACCACGACGGGTCGGATCGTCGCCGGTGGTGCGACCGACGCCGACCGGTTGACCATCGAACCGACGGTGGTCCTCGACCCGGCGCCGACGGATCCGGTGATGTCCGAGGAGATCTTCGGCCCGATCCTCCCGGTGGTGACCGTCGCGTCCATCCCGGAGGCCGTCGCATTCGTCAACCAGAGGTCGAAGCCGCTGGCGATGTATGCGTTCACCTCGTCGAAATCGCTCGGACAGCACCTGATCGACTCGATCCCCTCCGGGGGAGCGGTGATCAACCACATCGCGATGCACTGTCTCGTTCCCGCCCTGCCCTTCGGTGGCGTCGGGGACTCGGGGATCGGTGACTACCACGGGCAGTGGGGATTCGAGCGGCTCAGCCACCGGAAGGCCGTCCTGTCCAAGACCGCGAAGCCGGACATCCGCCTGATCTACCCGCCCTATTCGGTGCGCGATCTGGCCATCATGCGAAAGCTCTTCTGAATCCACTCGTCAGGGCTCTCGCCTCCACATCCACCCAGGAGGGACCATGAAAGTAGTACTCGATCGCGCCCGTTGCACCGGGCTCGGAATCTGCGAATCGCTGGCGCCGGAGTTCTTCGAGATCGACGACGACGGTTCACTGCTCGTCCTCAAGGACGAGGTCGCAGAGGCCGATCTGATGGAGGTCGAGGAAGCCATATCCGGTTGCCCGACCGAAGCTCTCAGACTTCTACGGGACAGCGAATGAGGAACCTCGACGGCCGGGTCGTCGTCATCACCGGAGCCGGTGGCGGGCTGGGCCGCGAGTACGCGCTGAGCTGTGCGGGAGAAGGTGCGCGGATCGTCGTGAACGATCTGGGTGGCAACCGTGACGGCACCGGCGCCGGGTCGGCCATGGCCGACGAGGTGGTGGCCGAGATCCGTGACCGCGGCGGCGACGCGGTCGCCAATTACGATGACATCTCCGATGTCTCGGGCGCTCTGTCGCTCGTGCGCACCGCCCTCGACCGATTCGGCCAGATCGACGCCGTGATCCACAACGCGGGGATCCTGCGCGACGCCAGCTTCGCCAAGTTGTCGCCGGAGAACTGGGACGCGGTGATGCGGGTGCATCTCTACGGCGGGTTCAATGTGACCAGCGCCGCGTGGCCGCACTTCCGCGAACAGGGTTTCGGCCGCATCGTGGTCGCCACGTCCACCAGCGGCCTGTACGGCAACTTCGGGCAGGCGAACTACGGCGCCGCGAAGTCGGGGCTGATCGGTCTGATCAACACACTGGCGATCGAAGGCGCCAGGTCGGGGATCACCGCGAATGCCGTTGCGCCGCTGGCAGCCACCCGCATGACTGCCGACATCGCACCGCGCGAGGTCCTGGACCGGCTTCCCCCCGAGTTCGTCGCCCCGGTCGTCACGCACCTGGTCAACCCGATCTGCACCGATACCGGATCGATCTTCGTCGTCGGCGGGGGATTGGTGCAGCGCGTGGCGCTCTTCCAGGGCGCCGGGATCACCTTCAGCGAGCCGCCGTCGCCGGCCGACGTCGCCGAGCGGTGGACCGAGATCTGCGATCTGACCGACGCGACCCTCGGCAGCAACCCCCTGGCCTGACGCCCTGAAACGACCAGAACCAGAAGAGATCAGAAGAGAGAAGAGTAGTGAGCCCAGCACCGAAGAACACAACCAAGAACACCGCCGACGTCATCGTGGTCGGCGCCGGTCACAACGGCCTCGTGTCGGCCGCCTACCTGGCGCAGGCCGGTCTCGATGTCCTCGTCGTCGAGGCGTCGCCGACCGTCGGTGGAATGACTTCGACGAATCCGTTCGAACCGGAGGCGCCGGGGTACACCATCAACGAGGCCTCGATGCAGGCCTCGCTGTTCCGGACGACCACCATCGACAAGGATCTGGGACTGTCGAGGAAGTTCGGGCTCAAGCAGACCGTCATCGACCCCGCCCACGTGCAGCTGAACTACGACGGCACCTCCCTGGCCATGTGGCGGGACCCGCGTCGCACCGCGGATGAACTGCGCTACTTCTCGCCGTCGGACGCCGAGGCGCTGCTGGATCTGTACCGGGTCATCGACGCCGCAGTGGAGATCGGCCTGCCGCTGATGCAGACCAGCCCGGTCAAGCCGGACATCAAGAAGGTTCTGCAGGCCACCAAGGGGATGGTCAAGAACCGCAAGGAACTCGTGGCGGTCGGACGCTGGATGGCGTCGTCGCAGGCGGAGGCGATCGAGGACAGCTTCACCAGTGACGCGATCAAGGCGCCGCTGCTGATCGCATTGCCGTTCATGCCTTTCGACGCCGACCTCTCGGGTTGGTCGTTGATCTACCTGGGTGTCCTCAGCAAGTACGGGGTGTCGATGTTCCACGGCGGCACGGGTGCCCTCCCGGCTGCGCTGGTCGAGAGCCTGAAGTCCAACGGGGGTCGTGTACGCACGAGCGCGCCCGTGGACGAACTCGTCATGCACAACGGGCGGGTGACCGGTGTGCGTCTGGTCGGAGGCGAGGAGATCCACGCTCGCCGTGGCGTTCTGACCGCCTGCAGCCCGAAGACGACCCTGACGCGGCTGCTCCCGGAGGGCACGTTGCCGCGGGTCCTGCAGAACAAGGCGGACAAGATCCCCACGCGCCGGCGCGGAATCGCCGACTACAAGCTGAACATCGCGCTCAGCGGCAAGATCACGATGGAGAAGCACGAGAAGTGGCGTGGCGACGGAATCGACCTCCGTCTGGGCTGCAACTCGTTCAACACCTACCAGGAGAGCCTCGACGCGGCGAAGGCCTGCATCAGGGGTGATGTGCCCGAACACATCCCGGGACTCGGACACGCGACGACGTCGTTCGACAAGGGATTCGCCCCGGACGGATGCGACATCTTCTGGTTCTGGACCGGGCTGACCCCGTCGGACCCGCGCGAGGGCTGGGAGGTCGCTCGGGACAAGATCACCGAGCGCGTGATCCGCGACGCCTCGCACTACTACAACGGAATCGAGTCCCTCGAGGTTGCGCGACGCCCTCTGGCGCTGCCCGACATCGAGGACCGGTTCTGGGCGATCGACGGCAGTGTCTACCATGTCGATCCGGTGATCTCCCGGTTCGGGCCGCTGAAGCCGGCGGACAAGTTCGCCGGTTACAGCACCCCCATCCCGGGGCTGTACCTCACCGGTGCCGGGACGCATCCGGTCGCGGGGATCTCGGGTATGCCGGGACAGAACGCGGCGCGGGTGATGCTGAAGGAGTTCCGCAAGGAGGACGGCGCGGGTCTGGGTGACCGCCTGCGTTCGGGTCTGGTGCGTGAGAAGACCCTGGAAGCCCGGTACGAGAAGGCGGTTTCTGCCGCCCGCTAGATCGGCTCGACGTCACCTGGCGGGCGCCGGCGAACCACCGCCGGCGCTCGCCATCTGGTGTTGGTGGAGTGACTGATCACTGCACTTCAGCGGGGGATTTGTCCGTTTTGATCGCGATCGGCGGGTCGGCCGAAGCCCTGTTGGTCAAATGTCCCAATACGGGGTTGACCATAGGTGGACTTATGGCTAAGGTTCCTTGTGATCCAACGCACATCCACGCACGGGTGTGAACTGCCTACTTAATCAAATATCGATTAAATTACCGGAGCTGATGTCTCCGAAGATCTTCTGAGAGGAAGGTATGCGCGATCTTCAAGTCTCGGCTGCCGAGGCCGAGATACTCACCTACAAGGATGAGTTCGCCCATCCCGCGCCGCCCTCGGGCGGAGGGGTAGGGGCGGTCGCCGCTCGTGCAGGGGCTCGTACGGTCGAGTACCTGCGGACCGTGCCGAAGGCGTCGATCGCCACCATGGGACGCGCTGCCACCTTGACCGCGGACGTTGTGCGTTACTCGGTCACCGAGACCATCCGGATGCGTCTGCCGATGGTCGAGACTCTCGAGCAGGCTTGGTTCCTGCTGACAGTGACGGCGCTGCCCGCGGTACTCATCGCGTTGCCGTTCGGCACGGAGATCTCGATTCAGGTCGGCGCCGTGGTCAACCAGGTCGGCGCCAAGTCGCTCGCCGGTGCGGCCAGCGGTATCGGGGTGATCTCGCAGGGCGCCCCGATCGCGGCCGGCCTCCTGATGGGAGGTGCCGCGGCGTCGGCGATCGCCGCCGACCTGGGCGCCCGGTCCATCCGTGAGGAGATCGACGCCATGCGGGTGATGGGTGTCGACCCCGTGCAACGCCTTGTCCTGCCGCGCTTCCTGGCCATCCTCCTCATCTCACCGATCCTCTGCGTCATCATCGTTGCGTCGGCGGTGGCGGCGGGATTCGTTCTCGCCGTCTCGATCAACGGAGTCATCCCCGGCAGCTTCTGGCAGTCCTTCGGAGCGTTCGCCACCCAGACCGACTTCTACTTCGCGATTCTCAAGACGATGCTGTTCGGAATGGAGGTGGTCATCATCGCCAGCCTCCGCGGCCTCGAGGCCAAGGGCGGACCGCGAGGCGTTGCCGACAGCGTGAACGCCTCGGTGGTACTCGGATTCGTCGCGGTGTTCGTCACCAACCTCATGACGACACAGCTCCAGACCATGTTCTTCCCGAGTCAGGTGGGCTGAGGACATGGCATCTCCGACCAAGTACTCCGTGTCCCCGACGCTGTCGCGCACCGGGCGATGGCTCGCCACAAGTGTTTTCACCGTCCAGGAGGGGATCGGCCGGTGGGCGCTGTTCACCCTGCAGACGGTCGTGAACATTCCGTTCACCATCCGGCACTACCGCAAGCAGACCTTCAAGACCATGAACAGCATGGCCTGGGGTCGCGGATCGATCATCGTCGACGGCGGCGTCATCTCGCTGCTGATGATCCTCGGTGTCGCCATCGGCGTCGCGGTGGCGATCGAGGCGTACAACACGTTGAATCTCATCGGTTTCGGACCGCTGACCGGTGTGATCGGCGCCTTCCTCAACATTCGTGAGATGGGTCCGATCATGACCGGCATCGGGTTCGCCGCGCAGGTCGGCTGTCGCATGACCGCCGAGATCGGCTCGATGCGCATCGCCGAGGAGATCGACGCCACCGAGACCCTGGGCATCCGCTCCATCCCGTTCGTGGTCGGCACTCGTCTGGTCGGCGGAATGCTCTGTGTCATACCGGGTTACCTGCTCTCGCTGGCCATCGGGTTCCTGACGGCGAGCGTGTTCGTGAAGGTCGTGCACGGCGCGCCGGCGGGCACCTACGATCACTACTTCTCCCAATTCCTCGACCCGGTCGAGGTCATGTATTCGCTGATCAAGGCGGTGACATTCTGTGCGGTGATCACGATCATCCACTGCTACTACGGCTTCTTCGCGTCCGGAGGGCCAGAAGGGGTCGGACGTGCGTCCGGGCGGGCCATCCGCGCGAGCCTCGTCATGACCATCGTGCTGAACCTCGTGATGACCATCGTGCTGTGGGGTCTTCACCCGGACCTGATCTTCAAGGGGTGAACTGATGGTCTCCGGATTTCTGATCGGATCGGACCGACACCGGCAAAAGGTGTTACGGCGTTCGGGTGCTGTCGTGGTGGCGGTGGCGATCGTCGCCACACTGCTCGGGCTCTACGTCGTCCCGGCGATGACGCCCGACGATCCCGACATCGTGACCGTCACCATCGACACGCCGGCGGTTGGGCCGGGCGTCGAGGGGGGCACCGAGGTGGTCATGTTCGGGGCGCCGGTCGGCAAGGTGACCTCGCTCGACGTCGACCAGGTCGGGGTCACCTCACTGACACTCGAACTCGACCGCAGCTCGGTCGCCGGGCTCGGACGTGACTTCGTCATCGACTTCCGCCCCAAGAACTACTTCGGCATCACCGGCCTGAACATCGCCGACACCGGTGATGTCGCCAGCGGCGAGGTGCGCGACGGCGATCACCTCAGCCGAAGTCCCGGCGCCGACTACACGATGGCCACCATGATCGAGCAGGGCTCGGACGTGGCCAACGGCTCGCTCGTCCCGGAGACGATGGACGCCATCAAGCGAGTCCTGGTGTACACCTCGGCTTTCGAGCCGCTCATCCACACCGGTGTGGTGCTCGCCGACGTCGTCGAGCGTACGCAGCGCGAGATGCCGGCAGAACTGATCACGAAGTACAACGCCATCGTGGACTCGCTGCCGCCGTTCGTCGACGGATCGATTTCGGCGCTGTTCCACTTCTACAACAGCGAGTTGCGCGCCGCGGGCGACGAGGTGCAGAACAACTTCACCACCACGCTGAAGGCGATCTCGGACAACTTCTTCTCGATGGTCGGCAGGCTCCTGAAGTCGAACCAGGCAGATCTGACCTCGACGGTTCAGATGGCCACCGAGGCGGCCACCGTGCTGCCGGCCATCGGCCAGGGCGTGATCACTCCGGTCACCGTGCGGGACCTGGTGCGGCGGCTCGACGGCGCCTTCGCCACGAAGGGTGATGGCACAACAGTTCTCAAGGTCAATCTCGCGCTCGAGCGGCTGCCTGCGCTCGCTGTGCCGCTGACCTCGCTGACAGAACGTGGAGGACGCTAGATGAACGGCCGATTCGCCGGTGCGGCTCGGATCATGCGCCCGCTGTGGAAGCTCATCGCCGCGGCCGCGGTGGCGGCGATCCTGTTCGCGGCGATCACCAACGGGATCAAGAACCCCGTAGACGGCACCACCGCCCAGTACACCGCGGACTTCACCGATGCATCAGGTCTGCGACCGAACGCCGACGTTCGTATTCGAGGGGTGAAGGTCGGCAAGGTGACCGCGATCGAGATGCGGCAGTCGGAGGACGCAGCTCACGCCGAGGTGTCGTTCACGTTGCTCGAGCCGCACAAGCTCACGGACCAGACGAAGGCAGCGGTCAAGTACGCCAACCTGTCCGGTGTCCGGTACGTCGACGTGACCGGTGTGGACGGCCAGGGGGAGTCGGTGACCCACCTCCCGGTGAAGCAGACGATCCCGTCCTTCGACATCACCGAATTGTTCAACGGATTGCAGCCGGTGCTGCAGACCCTCAGCCCCCAGGAGATCAACTCTTTCTCGCAGAATGCCCTCACGCTTCTGCAAGGTGACGGTGGCGGCTTGGCACCGATGCTGAAGAGCGTCGACACCCTCAGTCGCTACGCGACCGACCGTCAGCAGGTCATCTCCGTCCTGGTGGCGAACATGTCGCGGATCTCGGACACGCTGGGCGGAAAGTCTCCCCAGATCCTGGAGTTCCTCCGCGACATCGAGGGACCGGTCGATTCGACTCTCACCGTGCTCGACGAGTTCCGGAAGGCCAGCGAGTACGGGCCGTCGTTCATGGGTGTGCTGAACTCGATCCTGTCCGGTGTCGGAATCCAACCCGACACCGATGTCGACCGGATTCTCACCGAGGCCTTCCCGACGGTCGACAATCTGTGGCGCTCACTGGAGATGCTCCCGACGATGCTGGAGGGTCTGCAGTCCCCGGTGACCGCACCGATGCCGGAGAAGCGGTGTTCCAAGGCAGAACTCGCTCTCCCCGCCATGGCGAAGGTTCTGATCAACGGAAGTGGAGTGGTCATATGTCGGGCCTGACGCGTGCGTGGGAACGGATACGCGCCAACGATTTCCTGACCGGGATGGTGGCGGTCGGTCTGGCTGCCGTGCTGATCGCCGGCGTGAGTTACTTCTACATGGCACCCCCCGGGCGGCAGGCGATCACCTTCACGACCCGCGATGTCGCGTCGTTGAGCGGGGGCGAGGATGTCCGCGTGGCGGGTATCTCGGTGGGAAAGGTCGCCGATGTCAGACTTCGCGCCGACGACGTCGAGGTGGAACTCGATGTCACCGACGACGTCGTGGTGGGCGACAGGTCGAGCGTCCGCGTCCAACTGCTCACCGCGGTCGGCGGTTACTTCGTGTCGCTGATCCCCTCGGGTCGGGTCACCGACACGAGCCGCACGATTCCGGCGGACCGGGTGACCGTGCCCTACACCATCGCCGACACGCTTCAGGAGCTGCCGCGCATCACCGACGAGGTGGACGGCGATCCGATCGAGAGCACTCTCGCCCAGGTGGCCGACGGTCTCGGTGAGAACTCGAAGTCGTTGCGGCACCTGATCGACGGGATGCGATCGATCTCCACGATCGTCGACAAGCAACGGCGACAGGTCGATGCGATCCTGGCGATGGCGAGCAACTACATGACGACGTTTGCCAACAGTCGGGAGTTCGTCTTCGAGCTGATCCGCAAGGTGAATGTCGCGCTGTCGCAGTTCTACACCTACCGCGCAGGTTTCTCGGAGGCCTACCGGCAGCTCGGTGGGGTCCTCCAGCGGCTGGGGGCGGTGTCGAATTTCTATCTCAACCACTCCGACCAGATCTACGCGGCGGTGGTCGGCGCGCGGAACACCGCGGACCGGCTGCGCAACGGGATGGACGCGATGATCGACAACCTCGGTCCGCTGCAGAGCCGGCTGGCCTCGCTGGTGGCGCCCGAGGGTGCACCGGATGCGGACTCCGCCTTCGTCCTGGACGCGACCGCGATGTGCCTGCCGGTGGCCGGAAGGAAGTGCTGACGTGAAGCGAATGGCAATGAGGTCGGCGGTGTGTCTGGCGATGGCGGCCACGGTCGCCGCCGTGGCGACGACCACCGCAGGTGCGGGCACCGCGCAGGCGCGCGCCGAGGGTGGCTACTGCGCGATGCTGCCCGACTCGATCGGGCTGTACGCGGGCAACAAGGTGACGCAGATGGGTTATCCCATCGGCACCATCGAGTCGATCGAACCGCAGGACATCGGTGTGCGCGTGACCTTCTCGGTGGACAACGACCGACCGATCCCCGCGAACGTCGCGGCGGTGACCCGATCCAAGTCGGTCCTCGCCGACCGCTCACTCGAGCTCGTCGGCAATTACCGGACGGGACAGCGACTCCGCGCCTCCGAGTGCATTCCCCTCGAACGGGCGCACACCCCGCAGAGCATCTCGCAGATCACCGGTTCGGCGGCCGACCTGATCGACCAGCTCGCCCCCGAGGGCGACACCCGGGCGCTGGCGGGATCGATCGACGAGATGTCGAGTTCGGTGATCGGTACCGGGCCTCGCGTCGAGACCCTGATGCGCACCGCGGCGTCGGCGGCGCGGAGTCCGGAACGCACCATCGCCGACATCGGCTCCATCATCACGATGACCGCGCCCCTGACGAAGGACGCGCTCGCACGGTGGGGTGACATCTCGTCGATCATCACCAAGCTCCCGCAGGCGACCGACGTTGCGGCGCGGGTCCTCTGGCCTGGAACCGTGAACATGATCTACGGCATGCAGCCCGTGCTCCTGCTGATCTCTGACATCGAGCCGCGCTACGGCGAGTACCTGTACCCGACACTCGACGTGCTGGCCGACGCGCTTCACATCGCGGCAACACGTGTGGGGGACGTCCAGAAGGCACTGTCCGCGATCCCCAGCGTGGCGGCCAACGTGGCACTGGTCGCCGAACGCGGGCGGGGCGCGGGTCTCCGTGTGCGACCGCCGGAGGTGCGGGTACGCACCGCCGACGGAAAAGCCTGGTGCGCCCGGGTCAACGCGGTGAAGTCGGGGAGCTGCACCACGGAGCGTGGCGACACCCGGATGGTCCGCGTGGGAGTGCTCGATCTACTGGTGGCTGGAGTTCGATGATGATCGCTCAGATACGAGGCCGGGTGGCCACGGCTGCTGCCGCAGCACTCGTGGCCGTTGTTCTCGGGGGCTGCACGCTCAATCCCGGCGAGCTGGCCTCCTCGGTGCGTTCGGCAGGCGACGGCGAGACGATCACCGTCCAGTTCGACGACACCCTGAATCTCCCGGAAGGCTCCGACGTCACGTTCAACGGGACGAAGGTCGGTTCGGTGACCGGAGTGGAACTGCGGGGCGATCACGTCGACGTGAACGCCAAACTCACCGGCCGGGTGCGCATCCCGGTCGACGTGACCGCGTCGATCCGCCAGAACACCGTCCTCGGTGATCCCTACGTCGCGCTCGTCGCCACCAGCGGAGGTACGGAGGTCGTCGAACCGGGTGGACTGATCCCGTTGTCGCAGACGACATCTCCGCCACCGCTCGAGGACACCCTCGCCGTGGTCGCGAACTTCGTCAACGGCGGCAGCATCCAGAACATGCAGGATGTGATCCGTACGATGAACACCGCACTGCCCGACATCCGCCAGACCAGGCGCGTCGCGAAGATCTCGGCGATCGACCTGAGCAGTCTCTCGGCGGGCACCGACCTGATCGACGGGATGATCCGCGGGCTCGACGCCACGGCGCTCGCCGTCATACCGCATCTGCCCGCGGCCGAGCAGATGCTCTCCGACGAGGGCATGCACTACTGGAGTCAGCTGGGCAAGCTGTTCTCGGGCATCGGCATCGTGTTGCCGAGTATCGGCAGCGTATTCGAAGGAGGCTACTGGCTGATGCCGTTACTGCGAGGTGTGGACGGGAGCGTCGGCACGGTCCGGCAGGGGATCGACGCCATCGGCGCGAATCAGGCGCAGCTGCAACAGTTCCTGTCGAAGAGCCTGTTCCCGTTCCTTCGGAAGCCCGGTCTCGAGATAGTCTCCGCGTCGACCCCGGACGGGCAGGAGATCATCGGCGACGTGACCAAGGTCCTCCGGATGCTCGGAGCGGTCCGATGAGGCGGGGACAGTCCGCCCTCAACGGCCGAACGCTGGTGTCGATCGCGGGGCTGCTTGCCCTGATCGTCGCCTCGCTCGCCTACCTGAACTCGCTGGGCCTGTCGGTGACGAACAATGTGAACGTGCGCCACGCCACGATGATGGTGCAGCACACCAACGGCCTGGTCGTCGGGTCCAAGGTCCTGCTGCGGGGCGTGCCCATCGGCCGGATCACCGCCGTGAAGCCCTCCGTCGAGGGAGTGCGCATCGAATGGAACTACAAGGACAAGTACTCGATCCCGGTGAACTCGGCCTACCGCGTCGACAACCTGTCGGCACTGGGCGAGACCTACCTGGGAATCACCCCGAAGACCGAATCCGGGCCGGTGCTCTCCAACGACGTCGTGCTGACGGCGTCGACGATCACGGTCCCGACCACGGTCGACGAACTGTCGGCGCGGGTCACCCGTTTCCTCGAACAGGTCGACAGCAGGCAGGTCCGCTCGATCGTCGACGAGATCAACGAAGGGCTCCCGGCGGATCAGGAGGTGCTGACCAACATCCAGCACGCGAGCGCACTCCTCGAGGCCACCATTCTGGCCACGCGCGGATCGCTGACCACATTGCTGACCGACTTCCAGCCCCTGCTGACCAACGGCGCCGGCATCAGCGACTCGCTCGCGGCGTCCGGGGACCCGGTCGAGCGCTTCGCCGTCGGACTGGCGAAGTTCCTCAGCGAGGGCGGCAAGAAGGCGTCGACCAGTGCGGACGGCAAGGACGGCTTCATCGTCACCACCAACGCACCGACCTCGCTCAATCGAGAGGCCAAGCCGCTGCTCGAACACGTACAGAAATTCCTCGACGAGGCCGCCCCGGACCTCCGCGTCCTCAGTGATGCGGCGCTGCCGTCGGTGGCGTCGGGTGCCCGGAGTTTGCGCAGCGTCGACCTCGGCGCCCTGATGCGGACCGCGCTGGCGACCGCCGGCGACGGCAACGGCCTGGTGGTCAAGGTGGGTGGTAGGTGACCGCTGACCCAGCAGGACCCGATCCGCACGAACCGACTTCGAAATCAGGAGAAGCACCGATGAGCACCCCCACCGTGAAAGCCGAGAAGCACACCACCGACACCGGCGACGACACAGCCACGCCCGCAACCGGATCGGCGACACGCGGCTCCGCGAACGACGAGAAGGGCTCCGACCGGCCCACGGCAGGCGGGGACTCGTTCCTGGCCCGTGCCTCGGGGGTGAAACTCGGCCTGAAGCAGGTCGTCGTCGGCCTGGTGGTCCTCGGGATGGCCGTCGCGATCGGCATCCTCGGGTTCGTCGTCGCGGACAAGTCGGACACCATCAGCGCCATGCAGAGCGAGACCGCCGCCGCGACCACCGCCGAACAGCGCGCGCTCGACTACGCCACCGGTGCAGCCGACATGAACTACAAGGATCTCGGCGCCTGGAACTCCCGGCTGACGGCCAACACGTCGCCGGAACTCACCGCGAAGCTCACCGAGGCATCGACCTCGATGGAACAGGTCATCGTCCCGCTCCAGTGGACCTCCACCGCGCAACCGATCGCTGCAAGCGTCAAGTCCCACGAGGGCAGCGTGTACGTGGTCTCCGCATTCGTGAGCGTGATGACGAAGAACGCCCAGGCACCCGACGGCGTGCAGTCCACGGCGAGTTACACCGTGACCATGGACAGCTCGAAGGACTGGCTGATCACCGACGTGGGCGGCATCGACGGCGCCGTCGCACCCAAGTGACCGGCCGCGACGAGTTCCACCGAGATCAGACCAACTGGAGGACGAGATGGGTGTAGAGGTCAGTGTCGAGGGACTCACCAAGTCGTTTGGTTCGCAGAATATTTGGCGAGATGTGTCGTTGACGTTGCCGGAGGGTGAGGTGTCTGCGCTGCTGGGTCCGTCGGGTACCGGTAAGTCGGTGTTCTTGAAGACGTTGATCGGGTTGCTGCATCCCGAGCAGGGGTCGGTGATCATCGATGGCACCGATATCACGCAGTGTTCGGCCAAGGAGCTGTATGAGATCCGGACGTTGTTCGGTGTGCTGTTCCAGGATGGTGCGCTGTTCGGTTCGATGTCGTTGTTCGACAACATCGCGTTCCCGCTTCGTGAGCACACGAAGAAGAAGGAGAACGAGGTCCGCGACATCGTGATGGAGAAGATCGATCTGGTCGGTCTGACCGGTGCCGAGGACAAGCTGCCCGGTGAGATCTCCGGTGGTATGCGCAAGCGTGCCGGGCTGGCGCGCGCGTTGGTTCTGGATCCGCAGATCATTTTGTGTGATGAGCCGGACTCGGGTCTGGATCCGGTGCGTACCGCTTACGTCTCGCAGTTGTTGATCGACATCAACGCGCAGATCGATGCGACGATCCTGATCGTGACGCACAACATCAACATCGCGCGGACGATCCCGGACAACATCGGCATGTTGTTCCGTAAGGAGTTGGTGATGTTCGGTCCGCGTGAGCAGTTGCTGACTTCGGAGCAGCCGGTGGTCAAGCAGTTCCTCTCCGGTGATCGGTTCGGTCCGATCGGTATGTCGGAGGAGAAGGACGAGGCCCTCGTCGCGGCGGAGGCGGCGATGGCGGCGGCGGGGATCTCCGGTGGTGGTACCAAGGAGGACTTCACCGAGATCATCCCGCAGGTGCAGCCCAATCCGGGTATGCCCGAGCGCAAGGCGGTGGCCCGTCACCGTGAGCGGGTGCTGGAGTTGCTGCCCACCTTGCCGCCCCGGGCGCAGGAGACCATCCGCCGCAGCCTCCACGAGGAGGACCGGGCGCGCGACGAATTCACGTCCGCGGTGTAGCGCGCGGAGCCGTTTTCTCTGGCCCCGTCTACCGGTCGACCCCGGCGCGGGGCAGCGCCGAGGTTGTGTCCCAACACGTTCCGGGTGTGTCGCGATCAGTCGCGGCGCACCCGGAATGCTGTGCATGTGGCCCGTGCCTGTTCACGGCCGTCGGTGCCGGTCACGGTCACGGCCATGGTGACCATTCGACGTCCGATTCGGAGGAAGGACACGGACCAGTCGTAGGTGGTCGACGCGGCGGGCGAACGCAGCAGATCGACCGAGATCTCCGTCAGCCCGATGACCTCGTCCGCGGAGGTGATCCCGGCCAGTGCGAGCTGTGCGGCCTCGGTGACCACGGCCAGCACGACGCCGCCCTGCACGGTGTCGAACGGGTTGAGCATCCACGGTGCGGTGGTCCAGGTGCCGGACACCGACGCGGTCGTCGACGCCGCGACCTCGAGTCCGAGAACAGCGGCGAAGACGCTGCTGCGCAGGGAAGTTGCGGTGTTCGCGGTGCCCGGGGCTCCGACGGCCCGTGTCTCGGGGCGTGTGCCGGATTCGTCCACGGTCTGCAGTCCGTGCTGAGTGGGTACGGTCACGGTCTCCCGGAGTACCCGTTCCACAGGAACAGCTCGACAGGTCACGACCGCGATGAGCCCTGCGCCGCCGTGGACCTCGGCCACCGAGGCCACGGTGTCGGTGCGTCGGTCGACATCGACGCGCCGGGACTGCGCCCTCACCGTGTCGTCGTCCCCGACCCCCGCGACGAAGGTCGCCGACAGGCTCGACATCACGAAATTCCGGGTACCGCCGGCGCTGAGGTACGGCGCCGACCCGACTGCGGCGTCGACCATCGGGCCGAGTGCGGCCAACGAGATCGCGCCGTCGGGACCGCGCTGCCAGTCCTGGACCTGCTGGGTGAAGACAGCGAAGTGATCGTCCACCGACTCGAGCCGCACATGCATCGATGCGGTTGCACGGTCCGCGTCGAAGATGGGGAGGCCGACCGCCGGCACCGACTCGTCGGTGGCGAGAGAACTCGAATTCATATTCAAAACGTAACCTACGAGAACAGCACCCGGCCAACCGGCCGGGTGCTGTTCTGATGCGGGAGTGGGTCGGTCAGACCGTCTCGGGAATCCGCTTCGCGGGCGGGCCGAAGACCGCCTGGGCGGGATCCTCGGGGTTGGTGGCGAGGGCTTCGTGTGCGCCCACGCCGCCCTCGTCGACCATGCGATCCCAGAGGCGCTGACGGCTGGCGTGGGTGAACAGGACCCACGAGTACATGAACATCCGCGGGAGGGTCCAGCGCGGAGCGGGCTCGGAGTCCTTGCGGCCCACCAGGTGATGCAGGACGAACATCCAGCCCACCATCATGACCATCATGATGATCGTCGCGATGTAGCGTGCCCAGGTCGGGAGCGCCGAGTTGTGCGCGAGGATGTGAACCCAGCCGACGCCGAAGTAGGCGACCATCATGCCGGCCGGAGCGGCGAGGAGCAGGAGCAGCTGCTGCGCGCCCTTGAGGCGGGGAACCGCGTAGGCGAGGATGGCGCCCACCGTGACGAACGAGCCGCCGTTGATGAAGCCCCACCAGTACGGGAAGCCGAGGAACTCGAACGGCTGAACACCGTAGTACTCGTAGACATTCAGGTTGATGCCGATGGTCTCCATGACGGCGTCGGTCATGATGCCCATGCCGAGCAGCATCACGAAGTGCCACTTGTGTGCGCCGTTGCGGATCACGAAGTAGCAGAAGTACGCCTCGAGTCCGAGGAATGCGACATAACAGAGGGGGATCAACGCCGGTACGGTCACGCCGAAGTTGGTGAACGCCGGAACGAGATCATTGGCCCAGTGCAGATGGCCGAGCAGATCGAGCATCGGCTCGAGCAGGCTGCAGACCAGACCGCTGCCCATGACCAGCAGGGGCACGAAGTTCCGGCTCCGCACTGCGGCACCGATGGCCCAGGGGAGCGCGAAGATGACGACCGCTGCACCGGCGATGAAGAAGAACGTGATCTCCGAGGTGGCACCGGCGGTGAAGTCACCGGGACTCGGCGCCATGTTCGGCGGCCAGCCCTCCTCGGTCACGAGTGGCCAACTGCTGGCCAGATTCAGAACTGAACTCACGGCGAACGCCTTCCTGTGATGGCTTCGACCCCCGACGGGGCGCTTGTGTACTCGGTCACACTAGCAAAAGGCAGACACGTTGTATACCTATTTTTGAAACTGGCATAAAACCAGCCGGCGCTCGCGCCGTCGGCGTCGACGAGAGTGCCGCTCGGGCGGGGTAGTGTCGGCCTGGTGGCAGATGTGGTGCGGACGCGCGGCCGGCAACGGACCGCGGACGAGACCGGCGAGATCCCCGATGAGATCTACCGCGCGACGCTGAAGTTGATGGCGCAGAAGCCTTTCAGCGAGATCAGTGTCGCGCAGATCCTGCGCGGCGCGCAGGTCTCCCGCGCGACCTTCTATGCGTACTTCTCGTCGCGCTTCGCCGTGCTGCTCGGCCTGCTCGAGCGCGCGATGGATGACATCTTCCAGACGGTGTCACCGTTCTTGCGGCGTACTGCCGACGACCCACCGGAAGCCGCCCTGGAACGGAGTATCACCGACGTCACCAGGGCGTGGCGTCGTCATCGGGTGGTTCTGCAGGCGGTGAACCACCACTGGCCGACCGAGGCGTCGTTGCGCGACCGGTGGCTGGAGATCACGGGACGGTTCATCGAGGCGGGCGCGACCGAGATCGAACGTGAGCGGGAGTCCGGTGTCATCGTGTCGACGGTCCCGAGCCGTCAGCTCGCGGCGACGCTGTTCTGGGGCACGGAGAGGGTTCTGCACATTGCCGGGCTCGGGGTGGATCCCGACCTACCGGACGAGGATGCGGCCGTCGAACCCCTGGTGGCGCTGTGGGCGGGCGCGCTCTACGGGCACCCGCACTGACTGGGCAACCGCCGAATCAGTGCAGCGCGGAGAGTGATTCGGCGTCGACCACTGCGGACGCGAGGCGCTCTATGTTGACGAGGCAGTCCGTTTCGTCGTGGAGATCCGGCTGCATCCGCCCGGCGCCGATCGTCGCCAGCCAGAAGATCAGGCCGTGTATCGACTGCTCCCGGTAGGCACGCTCGGCGTCGGATCGCGTCGGCGGAGTCACCCCGCCGGCGGCGAGCGCGTCCAGATAGCGACCGAGCAGTTCGTCGAACCACGCCCGTCGATCGGCGATCTCGAGACCGCAGTTGAGCGCGTAGGCGAAGTCGATGGCCCAGGTGCCCTTGACGATCGTCTGCCAGTCGTAGAGGCCCATCCGTCCGTCGCCGTCGACGTACCAGTTCTTCGAGTGGACGTCGTGATGTAGGAGGGTGAGCGGCGGTCTGGACTTCAGTTCCAGGGACGCCTCGAACGCGGGCCAGATCAGGTCCCGTTGCCGCAGAAGTGATTCGGGAAGCACGGATTCGGCTCGGCGTAGCCCGCGGCGCACCATCGCCTGGGTGTTGATCATCGAGTCGAGATGACGTTGCCAGTCCGAACTCGTCTGCAGGAAACCGAACTCGCGGTCGAGGCGTGGATCATCCCAGAACGCAGCGTGATACGCCGCCATCAGGTTCACCATGTCATGCGCCTGGTCCCGGGTGACGCGGAGTGTCTGGGGTGAACCGAACTCGGCGCCGCGCGTACGTGCGATGTCCTCCATGATGATGATCGACCGGCACGACCGGAGATCGTATGCGGCGAAGTAGCCGTGCGGACTCTCGATGCTCAGCTCGGGTCGGAGCCGGTTGTAGAACTGCGACTCACCGACGAACAGGTTGGTGAGTCCGGTGAACAGCCTCGTCCGGATGTCCGGAGTGGTCTTGGTGAACAGCTCGCGCGGCAATCCGGCGTCGGTGCCGACGCGGTTGTATCCCACCGTCAGGCTCCGACGGTCGCTGGTGCCGCTCGACCCGTCGCCGATCCGGAAATCGGTCACCGCCGCGCCCTCGACGTGCGCACACAACGCCGCGGTCAGCCACTCCGGGGTCAGGTCGTCGACGCTGATCGGGACCTCGCCCGGGTGCAGGGGGCGTGTCCCGTGCATCACCTCCGTGCCCCGATGCAGCACCACCCGCGCTGCCTGACCGACGAGATTCAGCTTTGCTCCGACCGACATGCGTGGTCACTCTCCAGACTGGGGCGGGACTGTGGTGGCGAGGGGTCTCTGCGGTCCGGACATGCCGACTACCAGCGCGGCATGCGGTCGAGGCTGTCGAGAGACTCCAGGTCGACGATCGCCTGACCGGTGCGCCGGACGATACGACGGACGTGGTCGTCGGTCTGCAGTTTGGACACCCGGCCGACGAGATAGGTGTAGGTCCAGAAGATGAAGCCGCGGAACATCTGTTGCCGGTAGGCGAGGAACGCCTCGTCCGGTGACGGCGGCCGGCCGCCGAACGCGGCGAGGCGGTCCACGTACAGCTCGATGAGGTCGCGCTCCCAGTTTCGGCGGTCCTCGATGTCGAGGGCGGCGCTCAGCGCATAGCTCACGTCCAGTGACCAACCGCCGCGACCGATTCCCTGCCAGTCGTAGAGGTTGAGCGAGCCGTCGGGCAGGGTGAACCAGTTGCCCGGATGGACGTCCTGGTGGAGGAGGGTCAGTGGGCCGCTCGCGTTGAGCTCGAGCGATCGGCTGAGACCGGCACGGATGTCGGCGCCGCGACCCCGGAGCTCCGCGGGTACCTCGTCGGGCAGGAGACGCATACCCACGACCGCACCACGATCGAAGCCGATGCGCGCGTTGAACATCCGCTGCCAGTCGTCGGCACGCAGCAGGTTCCAGGTGTTCTCGAGCCGAGGGTCCTCCCACAGGGCCCCGTGGTAGCGGGCGAGTTCGGTGACCATGGACTCCGCGGCGGCACGGTCGACCTTCAGCGTCGACGCGTCGGCGAACCGGGCGCCGCGCGCGACGGCTATGTCCTCGGTCAGGACCATCGATCGGCAGCTGCGGGGGTCCCAGGCGCCGTGGTAGCCGGCGGGCGCGCCGATGTCGAGTTCAGGCCGGATTCTGCTGTAGAACAACGCTTCCGCGCCGGCCGCGCCGGTCACGCCCACCAGCAACCGGTTGAGGAGCGACGGCGTGGACTTGGAGTAGATCGCGCGGGGGAGTCCGGCCGAGATTCCCGCTTCGTTCCAGTCGACGGTGATGGCTCGGCGTGAGCTGGTGCCGTCCGAGCCGGAACCGAGTCGGAAGCCGGTGACCCGAGCCGCTCGATGCCCGGTGGCGAGGACGGCGGTCAGCCATCCGGTGGTCAGCTGGTCCACGCTCGCCGGTACCTGGTCGCGCCTGGTGACCGCCGATCGGCCGCGGATCCGTTCACCGGCCGATGTCGCCGCCACCCGCGTGACCGCAGATGCCATGGCCAACTGTTCTCGCACAGCAGTCCCCTTCTGGTGCCCGGGCGCCGAATGCTCGCGGGATGCGCCGGCCCCCTGCACCGTTCGTCTGGCGCAGGGGGCCGTCTGTCATTCTGCCGACGCGATGAGGTCGCGTCCGATGATCTCTTTCATGATCTCGGTGGTTCCGCCGTAGATCGTCTGGACCCGGGTGTCGACGTAGGCGCGGCCGACGTCGTACTCGGTCATGTAGCCGTAGCCGCCGTGTAGTTGGAGGCAGCGGTCGATGACCCGCTTCTGCAGTTCGCTGACGAACCATTTGCCCTCGGCGGCATCGATGGGTGTCAGTTCGCCGGCGTTGTAGGCGAGTACCGATTTGTCGACGTAGGCCTCGACGATGTCGATCTCCGTCTTCATCTCGGCGAGCTCGAACCGGACATGCTGGAGGTCGGTCAGCGAACCGCCGAACGCCTTGCGGTCACGGCAGTACTCGACCGTCTTCTGGTGGATGGCGCGGGTGACCGCGAAGGCCTTGGCCGTCACCCCGAGACGCTCGCGCGGGAGATGGCTCATCAGGTACGGGAGTCCCTTGCCCTCTTCGCCGAGCAGATTGGCATGGGGTACGACGGCGTCAGCGAAGAAGAGTTCGGCGGTGTCCTGCGCGGGCAGCCCGATCTTGTCGAGTTTTCGTCCACGTTCGAATCCCGGGGTGTCGTCGGCCTCGACGACGAACAGGCTGAAGCCGCGGGAACCGGCCTCGGGGTCGGTCTGGGCGGCGACGACGATCAGGTCTGCCATGATCCCGCTGGAGATGAAGGTCTTCTGCCCGTTGAGAATCCAGTTGTCGCCGTCGCGCCGGGCCGAGGTCTTGATGCCGCGCAGGTCGCTGCCGGCCCCGGGCTCGGTCATGGCCAGCGCGCCGATGCTCTCGCCGGCGGCGAATCCGGGTAGCCAACGCCGCTTCTGTTCGTCGTCGGTCAGATCCAGGAGGTAGTGCAGAACGAGATCGTCCTGCAGGCTGATGGTCGTGTTGAACGACAGCGCGTTGATCCGTGCGGTCTCCTCGCACACGATCATCCGGTAGCGATAATCGGATTCGCCTGCGCCGCCGAACTCCTCACCGATCTGCAGGGCGTAGATCCCGGCCTTCGCAGCTCGCGCGAAGACCGCGCGGTCGATCCAGCGGTCGGCGTCCCACTGCGCTTTGTACGGTTCGACCTCCCGGCGCAGGAACTCGCGGACCGTCTCGCGATATGCCTCGTGATCCTCGGTGTAGAGGGTGCGTTTCATGATCCCAGCCGTTCGATGATGGTGACGTTGGCCTGTCCGCCGCCTTCGCACATGGTCTGCAGGCCGTAGCGACCGCCGGTGCGCTCGAGTTCGTGGAGCATCGACGTCATGAGCCGGGCTCCGGTGCAACCGATCGGGTGGCCGAGCGCGATGGCGCCGCCGTTGGGGTTCACCTTCGCGGGGTCGGCTCCGGTGTCGGCCAGCCAGGCGAGCACGACGGGAGCGAAGGCCTCGTTGACCTCGAAGGTGTCGATGTCGTCGATGCTCAGGCCGGTGCGCTTGAGTGCGTGCTCGGTCGCCGGGATGGGGGCGGTGAGCATCATGATCGGGTCTGCACCACGCACCGACATGTGATGGATCCGGGCACGCGGGGTGAATCCGAAGCGGTTGACGGCGTCCTCGGAGGCGATGAGCAGCGCGGCAGAGGCGTCGGAGATCTGGCTGGCGACACCGGCGGTGACCTTGCCGCCCTCGGAGAGCGGCTTCAGTCCGGCGAGCTTCTCGAGGCTGGTGTCGCGGCGCGGTCCCTCGTCGGTGGTGACACCGGCGTATTCGGAGATCTCACGGGTGAAGTATCCGGCGTCGATGGCGGCCAGGGCGCGCTGATGACTGCGGAATGCGTAGTGTTCGCAGTCCTCGCGGCTGACGCCCCACTTGTCGGCGATCATCTCGGCGGCACGGAACTGTGAGACCTCCTGCGTTCCGTAGCGCTGTTCCCAGCCCTCGCACCCGGTCCACGGGTCTGACGAGCCGTACGGTTCACCGGCGCCGAAAGCGCAGAGGATCGGGTACTGACTCATCTTCTGCACACCACCGGCGACGATCAGGTCGCTGGTGCCGCTCATCACGGCCTGCGCCGCGAAATGGATTGCCTGCTGCGCGGATCCGCACTGACGGTCGATGGTGACGCCGGGGACCGATTCGGGCAGACCAGCCGCGAGTGCCGCGGTACGGGCGATGTCCCCTGCCTGCGAGCCGAGATTGTCCAGGCAGCCCAGGATGACGTCGTCGATCTCGGCCGGATCGAAGTCGTGCCGGCCGGTCAGTGTGGCGATCGCGTGGGCCGCCATGTCCGCGGGGTGCCGGTCGGCGAACCCGCCTCCTCGTTTGCCGACCGCCGTACGGGTCGCGTCGACGATATATGCCTCGGCCATCTGTTCTCCTTGGTCTTGATCGATGCTCAGCGGCATCGGCGCATCACTGGGGCACGTGGGCGCTCCGGTCGGGGCGCGTGGAGGGCGGATCGATCTCGCACCCATGCCTGCCGACATAATTTAACATAGAATCAAAACTTGCCGGGTGGAAAATTGTGTCGGGTCCGGGTGTCCCGGCGGGGCGCCTAGGCGACCGGCGTGCGGCGCTCGTCATCGGCGGTGTGCGTCGCCGGCCGCAAGGCCGGATCTACCGGGTTCCGGCCGTCCACCAGGTGCCGTCCCAGCATCCGGATCGTCCAGGCGATCCCGCCCGCGACGGTCAGTGCGGCAAGCGACACGAGGATCATCGACGGGTTCTCGGAGTGGCGCACCGACAGATAGAGGATGCCGGTCCCGAACAGGCCCATGGCGAATGCGCCGGGAACCAGGGTGATCAGGTACAACTGAGCCGCTCCGCGGAGCAGCGGTACGAGTCGATAGGCGACGATCCCGCTGACCACGGCACTCATCGCGTTGGTGAACCCGAGGAAGATCGGATAGCCGAGGACGACGAATGGCTGGCGGTCCTGGTAGCAGTACACCTCGAGGATGCTGATGTAGGTGATCTCGGCGATCACGGCCATGGCTACGATCGACGCGTACAGCGACCACACCGTCCGCATCTGGGGACGTCGGGCGAGTGTGCGGGAGATCAACACCGTCGCGCCGCCGTAGAAGGCGATGTACGCCGCCGGTACCCATATCGGCTGGTTGCTCCCGAACGTCGTGTACAGGTGCCACTGCCCTTCTTCGTAGAACCACAACCCGTACAGGTGATCGAAGAGGGGCTCCATCAGGCAGGTTAATCCGCCGCTGGCGAGCAGGATGGCGGGCCAGATGATTCTGTCGCGCACGCAGATGCGCACCACGTAGGCGATGGCCGCGAGGGCGAGCGCGAAGGTGAGGCTGGTCGCCAGCCACTGCCCGACCTCACTTACGGGAGAGTCGATTCCGTCGGTCGTCACGGGGGCGGTCATGGTGTTCTCCTCGGACCAGAAGATTTATTTTGTGTTAGAAAATTACCATAAGTTGGTTTATAGTGTGGCCCACGGCACACTCGCCGTGCCTCCGGCCACAAGGAGTGGATCAATGGACGTCCTCAACGCGCAGTCCCCGCCAGGGGCCTCCTGGAGCTCGATCAACCTCGCCGAGGCGGTGCCCGGCGTGATGACCCCGCTGACCGCCAGCGTGTGGGTACCTGCCAGCGAGATGGGTCTCCGGTCGCCCTTCCATGCCATGGGGGTGCTGACCGGCAGCGACGCCGGGATCCCCGACGATCCGCTGGAGCGGATCACCGGCGCCTTCTTCGGCCGGATGGCGGTTCGGGTCGACTTCCTCTGCCGCATGGGAGATCTCATCCCCGGACAATCCGGTGACGCCCTGGCCCGCGACTTCTTCGGCTTCGTGCCCGAGGACTTCGTGAGTTCGCCGTCCATGCGGCGCCTGCCCGCCATCGCGGTCAGCTATCCGCGGATGCTGGCGACCATCGTGCGCCGGATGCGTCGGGACAGATCAGACATCGACGCCTGGTGGCGGCAGTCGATCGCCACGATCGGCACCCTCGGCCAGGACCAGGTCAGGTCCCTTCTCACCGAAGCGGTCGAACGGTTCACCCACGCACTGGAGTTGCAGGCGATCGTGAGTGCCGGCGCCATCCAACCCGTCCAGGAGCAGATCACCACGCTGGCCGAGAGGGCGGGCGTGGACATCACCGACCTGCTCCGCGGACACGGTTCGCACGAGGAATCGGTCGTTCTCGCCGACATGTGGAACGTGTCGCGAGGTGAGATCTCGCTCGCGGAATTCCTCCTCCGGCACGGGTATCACTGTGCGGGCGAGGGTGAGACGGCGTCGACGAGCTGGCGCGAGGACCCGGCGCCCGTCGAACGACTGATCGCCTCATTCGCCGGCATGCCGGACAGTGAGAGCCCGCAGGAGCGCGCCGCCGCGCTCGAACGGGCGGGTGCCGCCGCCGAGCGCACGTTGTTCGCCGGTAGCGGGGTGGGGCGGATGAGAACTCGACTGACGCTGCGGCTGGCTCGCCTGTTCATCCCGCTGCGCGGGGTCGGAAAGGTGAGTTACCTGCAGAGTCTCGACGTGATCCGGGCCTGCGCGCGCCGTCTGGGTGCCGACGCCGTCACCGACGGTGTCCTCGACACGCCTGACGACGCCTTCTATCTGACCGCGGAAGAACTGGCGAGAGCGCTGCCGGACGGCGTCCGGTCGATCGTCGCCGATCGTCGGGCGCGGCGCCTGGAGTACCAGTCGCTGAAACTGCCCGCCGCATGGGTCGGCAACCCCGAACCCGAGCGCACGCCAGAACCCGACGCCGAGTCCGGGCCGGCCGGAACCATCCTGTCCGGCGTCGGCGCATCCCCGGGGACCGTCGAGGGCCGGGCCGTCGTGGTGACCGAACCCGCCGACGCCGAGGTCTCCGACGGCGACATCCTGATCGCGCACACGACCGATCCGTCCTGGGTCTCCCTCATGTTCCTGTCCGAGGCGCTCGTCGTCGACATCGGCGGGATGATGAGCCATGCCGCGGTGGTCGCACGGGAGATGGGTGTTCCGTGTGTCATGAACACCAGGACGGGCACCACCACGCTGACCACAGGTGACCGGATCCGCGTCGACGGCGCGTCCGGGACGGTCGAGATCCTCGTCAAAGCCGCCGAGCCACGGGCCGAACCCGTTGCGGCGGAATCGTGATGCGGGCAGAGTCCGACAACCGGTCGGACGACAAACAGAACGGGAGTACTGTGATGGCGATCGACAGTGCGGCGAAACAGGCGGAGGACACCGCTGTGCCGCCACTGCCACGGCGCGGCTCGACAACCTTCCTTGCAGCCGTTGGGATCGTGTGGTTCCTGGTGTGCGTCAACACAATCGCACGCTGGGTCACCTCCGATACCGAGTTCTCCCCGGCGCCGAAGATCGGTCCGGACGAGATGGCCGACTGGCGCCTGATCGCGCTGCGGGTCTTCGAGGTGATCAGTCTCCTGGTGCTGGCCGCCTTCATCTGGTTCTCGGTGGTGCAACCGATCCGCAAGACCGGAAAGCTCAGCCTCGACGGACGATTCGTGATCGGCGGCCTGATCTGCTTCGTCGCCGACGCGTTCCTCAACGTGCAGGAGTACCTCTTCGCGTGGAACAGCGAGAACGTCAACATGGGCGTCTGGGTGAAATTCCTGCCCTTCCACAACCCCGAGGCGCCGAGTCGTTACGCGGAGTCCCTCATCTGGGGACCGCCGATGTATGTCTACTTCTGCGCCGGCGTCGCAATCGTCGCCTGCCATCACGCGAACAAGGCGCGCCGTCGCTGGCCGAACATGAGCAAGGTGACGCTCTTCACCTTCGTCTTCATCGGTGAGTTCCTCTTCGACTTCATCGTGGAGAACGTCGTCATCCGCACCACCCACGCCTACTCGTTCGCCAAAACCTATGAGCCGCTGACCCTCTGGGCCGGGACCGTACACCAGTTCCCGATCTACGAGTCCATCCTCGTGGCCGCTGTCGGGTGTGTGTTCACCTGGATGCGGATGGAAGCGCAGGATCATCCCGAGGGGCTGTCGCCCATCGAGGTCGGACTCGTGCACTGGCGCCCGGCGCTCCGGGAACCGGTGCGCAACTTCGCCGTCCTCGGCTTCTGCATGGTCACACTGGTCTTCGTGTACCACCTGCCGTTCAACTGGCTGGGACTCATCGGCACCTCGATCGCGGACCTGCCGAGTTACCTGTTGCCTGCGTGATCTGATCCCCGCAATGAGCGGGCCTCGAGGGGTGTGGGAGTACCCTTCGAGGCTCGTCGCTGTCGCTCCTCGCGCCTCAGGGGGCGAGGGGGTGCTCGTCGCTGTCGCTCCTCGCGCCTCAGGGGGCGAGGGGTACTCGTCGCTGTCGCTCCTCGCGCCTCAGCCTGGATCCGTGGAGGGGTGTGGGGTGTCGGTGACATAAAAGTGCCCTCTGAGCTGGGATGATTGGTGGTGTTGAGACACAAAACATCCCAGCTCAGAAGGCACTTTCAGTGAAAGTATCACACAGCTTCTCGGCCACGTCCGCACTCTTTGACGACGACAATCTCGTGTCGCATGCCGGGCTGGTACCGGTGATGGAATTGGCGCGCTCGACCGGGGTGGCCGCGCTGCTGGCCAAACGGGTCGATCTGGGCACCACCCGGGTCGCCTCAGCCGGAGCCAACTTGGAAGCGAAACTGCTGACCGTGATCGCCGGGTTATGTTGCGGCGCGGACAGTATCGACGACCTCGGCATCGTCCGCAGCGGCGGGCACCGACGCTTGTTCGACCGCGTGTACGCCCCGGCCACGATCGGACAAACCCTGCGTGAGTTCACTCCCGGGCATGCCCGACAACTCAACGCCGTGATGACCCGCTCCCTGCCGGCGATGTGCGCCCGGGCAGGGTTGTTGCCCACTAACGGTGCCCGAGTGTTCGTCGATATCGATTCCCTGCTGCGTCCGGTCTATGGCTATCAGAAGACCGGCGCCTCCTACGGACACGCCAAGATCGCCGGACGTGAACTGCTGCGTCGGGGTCTGTCGCCGCTGATCGCCACCCTCAGCGCACCCGAGTACCCACCGGTGATCGCTAACGCCTGGCTGCGCGCCGGCCGCGCCGCCTCCGGTGCCGGGGCCGCAACGATGATCGCGCAAACCATCGCCACCGCCCGGCGTTGCGGGGCCGCCGGTGAGATCACCGTGCGCGCTGATGCGGCCTACGGATCAGCTGAGGTGATGGCTACCTGCCAACGCCTGGGAGCCACGTTCTCGCTGGTCCTACGGACCAACACCGCGATCACCCGCGCGATCTCAGCCATCGGCGAGGATGCCTGGACCCCAGTGGTCTATCCCGGGGCGGTCACCGACCCCGACACCGGCGCGTTGATCTCTGATGCCGAAATCGCCGAAACCACCTACACGGTCAGACCACTCTCGTCACACCCGATCACCGCCCGACTCATCGTGCGGCGAGTCAAAGCACACCACCCTGCCGACACCGACACCCTGATGCCGGCATGGCGGTATCACTCGTTTTTCACCAACACCACCGACGACACCATCACCGCCGACATCAATCACCGCGCCCACGCCGTCATCGAGACCGTGTTCGCCGACCTCATCGACGGACCACTGGCCCATCTACCCTCCGGCGTCTTCGGCGCCAACGCCGCCTGGCTGGCCCTGACCGCCATCAGCCACAACCTCATGCGCACCCTCGCCGCGCTCACCAGCTCGGCCAGACTGCGCGCCGCGCGCGGAGCGACACTACGACGCACCCTGGTCGCCGTACCCGCCCGACTGGCCCGACCAGCACGAACACCCATCCTGCACCTACCCCGACACTGGCCCTGGCACCACGCATTCACCACCCTGTGGACCGCGGTGAACACCCCCTGACCCCACCCCAACACATCCACCCACCACCAGGAACCCCTGTGAAAAAGCTGACAAAGATCAGCGAATACCCCACGCCCACAACCTGATCAACCACAGAAGCAGCCCAAACTACACCTCCCGACAACCCGTCCACGGATCCAGGCTCAGGGGCGAGGGGGTACTCGTCGTTGCCGCTCTTCGCACCTCAGGGTCCGGGGGAGGGCTCATCGGCGCCGGGTTCAGATCGGGGAGATCGACCGTCGCTTGCCGGGTACCCGGGGTTCACGGCGCCCACCCGAACCGTTCGACGCCGACCGGGCGAGTGCGTCGGCCAGCAGTGCGCGCGTCTGGCTGGGGAACACCACGTCGTCGATACCGAAGCCCTGCGCGGCGCGGACCGGGTCGACCGCCTCGCGAAGCGACGCGATCACCTCTGTCCGCCGCTGTTCGGGGTCGTCGGCGGCAGCGATGTCGCGCCGGTAGGCGATGTCGACGGCGCTCTCGATGGGCATGGCGCAGATCTCGGCCGTCGGCCAGGCCAGGACGAGGTCCGCGTCGATGCTGCGGCCGCCGCCCATCGCGACGTAGGCCGCGCCGTACGCCTTTCGCATCACGACGATGTACCGCGGCACGGTGGCGATGGCGAGCTCGTAGGCGAGACGTCCACTGCGCCTGCCCAACTGGGAGGCCTCGGCATCGGAACCGATGAGGAAGCCGGGCAGGTCGACGAGGAGCAGGAGCGGCAGACCGAAGGCATCGCAGACCGCGATGAAGTGTGCGGCCTTCTCGCAGGCCGGACTGTCCAGGGCCCCACCGAGATGCAGCGACTGGTTGGCGACGACGCCCATCGCATGCCCGTCGACACGGATGAAGCTGGTCACGATGTTGGGTGCCGCCGCGGCGCGGATCTCGAAGACCGAATCCTGGTCGGCCAGTGCGTCGAGCACGTCGCGGACATCGTAGGCGCGCCGCATCGAGGTCGGGACGATCTCGTCGATCCGATCCGCGGTCGACGGGATCCGGCCGGAGCCGCGCGGCCCGAAGCCCTCGGCGTGAGACGGTAGGTAACTGAGGTAGGCGCGTACGGCGTCGATGCCCTCTTCTTCGTCGTCGGCAGCGAGATCTGCTGTTCCGTAGCCGGTCTGGACGTCGGCTCCGCCGATCTCCTCGTTGGTGAGCTCCTCGCCGGTTCCCGCGCGCACGAACGGGGCCGAGGACATGCCCATGGTGGAGATCTCCCGGACCATCACCACGAAGTCGCACAGTGCGGCGAGGTTGGTGGCGAGGCCGAATCCGGGTCCGAGCATCACCGCCACCGTGGGTACGAGCCCGGAGAGGTCGACGAGCCGCTGCAGCATCGGTGACCCGACCGCCGCGAGTCGCGAGTCGAGCCCCTCCTGAATCCGGTGCCCGCCACCGTCGCACAGCAGGACGAGCGGAATACGGTCGCGCAACGCGCGCTCGACGCACCGCTCGATCTTGGACATCCCCACCGCGCCGTTGCTGCCGCCGAGCACCGTGAAGTCGAACGCCGCGATGGCCGCGGGCCGTCCGTCGATCGTGCCCACGCCGGTGACGACGCCGTCTCCCGGAGCGTGCGCACCGTCGGGGGAGTCGGGTATGGCGAGAGCGCCGAACTCGATGAAAGACGCACCCCCGGTGAGCATCCGCACGCGTTCCCGGGCCGTGTACCGGCCGCGCCGGTGTTGCCGATCGACCTCGACGGGGCGGGCGTCGTCGAGGACGGCGGCGTGCGCGGCACGAACGCGTTCGAAGACGTCCCCGGTCGCGCTGTCGGCGGACGCGGGGCCGGGGGCGATGATGTCGGCGGTCATGTGGGTCGGCTCCTCGTGGTTTCCGCGCCGACGGCGACGTGCGTCGTCAGTCGCGGGACTCGTCGGCGCGCGACTTCTCGACGGCCATCGCGCGCTGTTCGCGGCGGTGCCGGCGGACTTCGCGGCTGAGATCTGTGGTGATTTGGCGGGCAGCCCATTTCAGGGCGTCGACGTCCTTGGGCAGGGTTGTCTGTTCATAGCCGGTGAGAAGGTAGAGCGCCCAGCTCGCGTACCGGTGGGCGATGACCCGGTCGTCAAGGAGTTCGAGCACCGCATCGAACACGACGTCGTAGCGGGCGCGGTCGGCGTCCTCCTGGACCCTGCGCACGGCGGGATCGATCGCGGACCAGGTGCGGATCGCCGATTCGGCACCGTGCGGCAGAGCCAGGCCGTACTCGATGAGGCCGTCGATCCGTTGTTGCGGGTCGGGCTCGAACCGGGCTGCCGACATCTCGCTCTCGGTCCGCGACGTGTACCAGTGCTCGATGAGTTGTGAGGTGTAGTCGGACCAGTTTTTGAAGAAGTGATAAAACGACCCGGTGGTGACCCCGAGCCGCTTGCACACCTCGGCGAGCTTCAACGACCCGTAGCCCGAATCGGCGAGCACTGTCAGTCCCGTCTCCAGATACGCTTCCCGCGTTGCAGTGGCTGCCATGCCGCAACCGTATCGAAAGCGGGTGGACCAGGGGCGCGAGGAACGTGACCGGTGCCCGGCGTCGTGGGCCCGGCCGCGGTCGCGGGTCGGGAGCGCCGTCACGGCGTGGCCGTCTCGGTGATGCGGGAATCCGGGCGCGCGAAGAGTCCGTCGCCGACGATGCCCTGCGCCGTCGCGACCACCACGCCGACCGGCGCGTCGTCGTTGTGCCACCACTCCGGTGCCCAGTTGAGGGCACCGATGACCATCATGCGTGCGACGCGGACGTCGACCGACGGGCTGATGGACCCGTCGGCGACGGCGTCGGCGAGCAGGTCGCGCCAGACCGCGTGATAGGCCTCGCTGTCGGCCTGCAACGACTCCCTGATCGGCGCCGGCACGTGACCGAGATTGCGGGTGACCGCGGTGGCGAACTCGGACAGCTCCAGTTCGATGCGCAGGTGCGCGTCGATCGCGATCATGATGCGGTCGCGGCTCGACGTGTGGGGCGGGCTCGCCTCGAGCGCCGCCGTGACGTGCTGACGGACGCGGCGCTGGCCTTCCCGCAGGACCTGCGTCACCAGGTCGTCCCGGGAGGAGAAGTAGTGGTACACCCCCGGCGCATGCACGCCGGCGCGACGGGCGATGTCCGACAGGCGAGTCGCGGCATAACCGCGCTCGCTGAGGACCTGCGCCGCCGAGACGAGTATCCGCTCCCGGGTGCCCAATGTCGATCTGTCCAGTGTCGATGTGTCCGGTGCCGACGGGTCCGGGACCGGTGTCCCCGGGACCTCTGACGGACCCGGCGGGGTCTGGGACGCGGGTGTCCTGGTCATGGCATCGTGTACCCGCCGGACACCGAGAACATCTGGCCTGTCACCTGCCGGGCGGCGCGTTCGGAGGACAACCAGACCACGGAGTTCGCGACGTCCTCGGCGGTCGTCAGGCGCCGCAGCGGAGTGCCCTTGGTCATGAACTCGGTCTGCTTGTCGTCGAAGACGGTTCCGGCGCCGCCGGCCCACAGGCTCTTCGCGCCGACGGCTTCGGGGCCTTTCGGCACGACCAGTCCGGGACAGACGATGTTGGAGCGGATGCCCTTACGGCCGAACTCTTTTGCGGTCGTCCGGGCGAGCGCGACGACAGCTGCCTTGGTGGCGCCGTACACCGCCTGCCGGATCTGACCGAAGGCCGCGTCGCTGGAGACGAAGACGATCGATCCGCTGCCGTTCGCGGACATCGGTTCCAGCGCCGCCTGGGTGGTCGCGATGGAGGAGTACAGGTTCACCTCGACGAGCCGCTGCCAGCGGTCCCGGTCGGTGTCCTCGGTCAGGAAACCGGGGACGCTCCATCCCGCGTTGTTGACCAGGCAGTCCAGCCCGCCCCAGGCATCGACAGCGGCGGCGACGGCCTGCTCGGGGGCGTCGGGCTCGGTCAGGTCGGCGATCGCGAGCCGCACCTCGGCGGCACCCGCGGCAGTGGCCTCGGCCGCGACCTTCTCGGCCTGCTCGCCGTCGATGTCACTCAGGACGATGCGCGCGCCCTCGCGTGCGAATCCGTGCACGATTCCCCGGCCGATGTTCGACGCGCCCCCGGTGACGAGTACGCGTGCGTCGGCGAGACCAAGATCCATCATGTGTCCTCTCGCTGCGTCGACGACCGTGCGGCCGCGGCGGCCGGCTGCGACGCAGAATAATTTAGGTTTCATTCGAAAAACAAGCTTTCGGCGATATTGCCGTTCCGCCTCGGAGACCGGCCGAAAACGGTTGCCCGTCATCCAGTTTTAATCTATCTTCAATTCAACTCAGTCGTCCAGCGAATCGGAGTCGTGTTGAGAGTCGTGCGTGATGTCGAAGAACTCGTCGAGGGTGAGGAGCGGGAGGTGACCGGCCTGCTGGCCGGCCGCCGTGCGGTCGTCACCGGCGCGGGGCAGGGCATCGGACTGGCCATCGCCCGGGAACTGTCGCGCCACGGCGCGGTGGTGGCACTGGCAGACCTCGACGAGGCCCGGGCCACGACCGCCGCCGCAGCGCTCCCCGGTGACTCATTCGGCGTGGGGTGCGACGTGACGTCACCGGACGACGTGCGCGGCGCCGTCGACGTCGTGGTGAAGCAGTGGGGCGGCGTCGACATCTGGGTCAACAACGCCGGCGTCACCAGGGACGCCTCGCTGCGCCGGATGACCGTCGAGGACTTCGACCTCGTCATCGGCGTCCATCTGCGCGGCACCTGGCTCGGGGTGAAGGAGGCCTCCGCGATCATGCGCGACAACGGCGGCGGCTCGATCGTCAACATCTCGTCCATGTCGGGCAAGATCGGCAATCCGGGCCAGACCAACTACAGCGCCGCCAAGGCGGGGATCGTCGGACTGACCAAGGCGGCGGCCAAGGAACTCGCCCACCACGGCGTGCGCGTGAACGCTGTACAGCCCGGCCTGATCAAGACCCCGATGACAGCCGCGATGTCGGCCGAGGCATTCGCCGCCACGGAGGCCACGATCCCGATGAAGCGCGCCGGGGAACCCGAGGAGGTCGCCGGGGCCGTCGTCTTCCTTGCCTCGGATCTGTCGAGTTACGTCACCGGATCGGTGATCGAGGTCGGCGGGGGGCGAGGGATGTGAGCGTCGTCGACGTCGCGATCTCCGACGGGATCGGGTATGCCACGCTGAACCGGCCGCAACAGATGAATGCGGTCACCACCGAACTCGGTCGTGAACTCGCCGAGGCGATCGGCGCGCTGGGCGACAACGCCGACGTCAACGTGATCGTCATCCGCGGCGCAGGTGGGAACTTCTGCGCCGGAGGCGATTTCGCCGAGGTCGAACGGCTTCGCGCGGACGGCCCCGACGCCCTGCGCCCGCTGTTCGAGAACTTCCGGGGCGCGTGCGGCGCCGTGTCGACCTGCCCGGTACCGGTCGTGGCGCTCGTCGAGGGCGTCGCGATGGCCGGCGGATTCGAGCTGATGCAGGCGGCCGACGTCGTACTCGTCAGCGATGACGCCCGGATCTCCGACAACCACATCCGGTTCGGGCAGATCCCGGGCGGCGGGAGCACGCAGCGTCTCCCGCGACTCGTGGGCCGTCAGCAGGCTCTGGGCCTGCTCCTCAGCGGCGACCGCCTGTCCGGGCTGGACGCGCAGCGCCTCGGACTTGCCTACCGCAGCTGGCCCGCGGCGGAATTCAACAGCGAAGCAGCCGCTTTCGTCTCGAAGCTGGCCGGCCGCGACCGGTCGGCGGTCACGAAGATCAAGAGCCTCGTCCACCAGGGGCTGTCGGGATCGCTCGACGACGGCCTCGACCTGGAGCTGGACGCGGTGGTCGGTCATATCAGTGGCGACGCCGGGAGCAACGGTGTCGCGACCTTCGCTACGAGGAGGCAGTAGGACATGTCAGATGGAGCTCAACCTGTGGTGCTGTGTTCGATCACCGATGACGGGATCGGCCGGATTCGGCTGAACCGGCCCGACGCGGCGAACGGTATGGACACGGAGTTGCTGCGCGCGCTCAACGACGCGGTGCTGACCTGTCACGGCGACGCCCGGGTCAAGGTCGTCGTCCTCACCGGCGAGGGCAAGAACTTCTGTGCCGGTGGCGATGTCAAGACCTTCGCGTCCAAGGGAGACGCACTGCCGGACTATCTGCGCGAGGCCACCGCGTGGCTGCAGATCGCCACGGCGTCACTGCTGCGGCTCAAGTGCCCGGTCATCGTCGGTGTCCAGGGATTCGCCGCCGGCGGTGGCGGACTGGGCCTTCTGTGTGCGGCGGACTTCGTGGTCGCGGCCCGGTCGGCGCGCATCTTCTCCGGCGCGGTACGCGTCGGGATGGCCCCTGACGGCGGCGCGACGGTGACGCTCGCGCAGATCGTCGGAGTTCGCAAGGCCCTCGAGATCCTGCTGACGAATCCGACGCTGACCGCAGCGGAGGCACACGAGATCGGACTGGTCAGCGAGGTCGTCGACGACGCCGAACTCGACACGCGGGTCACGGAACTCGCGACGACGTTCACCACACTGCCGCCGCTGGCCGTCGCCGCCACCAAGCGGCTCGTCTGGGACGGGATCGGTTCACCCATCGAGTCACGCCTCGGCGAGGAGGCCCGGGTCGTGTCGGCATTGTCGGGCACCGCGGACTCGCTGGAGGGGCTCGCCGCGGTCATCGAACGCCGGACACCGAAGTTCGTCGGCGCATGAGCACCGACGCGACACCGGAGCCCGTGCTGGTCGCCGACCACGGCGCGGTTCGGGTCATCACCCTGAACAGGCCGGAACGACGCAACGCCATCGACCTGCCCCTCCGGTACGCACTGGCCGAAGCACTCGAGGCGGCCGCCGACGACAACTCGGTACGCGCGATCGTCCTCACCGGTGCGGGCGGAGTCTTCTGCTCGGGCGGTGACGTCTCGACCATGAAGCGGATGCCCGCCGAGGAGTCACGGCCGCGGGCGCAGGCCGCGCAACGCGTGATCCGCGCGATCTGGGCGACCGGCAAGCCGGTCGTGGCCGCGGTCGCGGGCGCGGCCTACGGCGCAGGTGCATCGCTCGCGCTCGCGTGCGACCGCGTGATCGCCGAGGAGGGCACCCGCTTCTCGACGGCCTTCACCGGCGTCGGGCTGGCCGGTGACATGGGGATCTTCGCCAGCCTGCCGGCGCGCGTCGGTGCGCCGCGGGCCCGTCAGCTCTTGCTCATGCCGCAGGTCATCGAGGCCGCCGACGGGCTGACGATCGGCCTGATCGACCGGCTCGTCCCGGCCGGTCGTTCACTCGACGAGGCACTCGCCGACGCCACGACACTCGCGGCCGGACCCGGACAGGCCTACGCCACGATCAAGTCGATGCTCGCGCAGGCGGGTGGGCTGACCCCGGACGTCCTCGACCGAGAGGTGGAACACCAGGTTCGGCTGTTCGACAGCGAGGACTTCGCCGAGGGCGTGAGCGCATTCGGCGAGAAGCGTCGCCCCGTGTTCAGCGCGGCAGCCGGATCGATCGTCCACGAGAACGGATAACGGGAGGCATCATGAGTTCGGTCGACGCGCCCACGGGTGCACTTACGACGTCATCGCGACCGGCGGACACCACGGTCCCGCTGATCGACATCACCATCGGAGGTCTCCTCACCCAACGCGCCGCCGAACGACCGGATGCCCCGGCGCTGGTGGGCACCAGGCACGGGACCGGCGAACGGGTTCGGCTCACCTATGCCGAGTTGCTCGACGAGGCCTCGCGGGTCGCCACGGCGATCGCGGCCTCGACCCGGCCGGGATCGTTCGTCGCGCTCTGGGCGCCGAACGTCGTCGAATGGCCCATCATCGAATACGGTGCGGCGCTGGCGGGTGTGGTCCTCGTGGCGATCAATCCCGCGCTGCAGCGCGACGAACTCGACTACGCCCTCACCCACTCGCGAAGTGCAGTGCTCATCCATGCTGACCGAGCAGGTGACCGGGACATGGCCGCAGTCGTCGCCGAGGTCGCGGGTGCCCACCCCGACCTCGTGACGATCAGCCTGAGCGAGACCGGCCGCTGGTCCGCACCGGCCGCCGACCCGGACGTCCTCGCCGCGGCTCCCACCGACCCGACCGCAGCGGCGATGTTGCAGTACACCTCCGGCACCACCGGAAATCCCAAAGGGGTTCTGCTGTCGCATCGTTCGATGGTGAACGTGGCGAAGTTGACGATGGAGGCGGTCGAGGCCCGGCCCGGCGCCGTGGCGATCAACCCGTTGCCCATGTTCCACACCGCAGCCTGTGTGATCGGCACCCTCGGACCGTTGTGGCTCGGCGGGACGGAGATCCTCGTCGAGAAGTTCGCCCCGGGTGAGGTCCTCGAGGTCGCCCGGTCCGCCGACGCGTCGATCCTCTTCTACGTCCCCGCGATACTGGGAGCACTCCTGGCGGCCCAAACGGCATCGGACGCCCCCGCACCGCACTTCGAGATCGTCATGGGCGGTGCCTCCAATGTTCCCGCGACGATGATCGAGGCCGCGGAGTCGACCTTCGGGGCGAGTGTCATCAACCTGTTCGGGCAGACCGAACTCGCGCCGGTGCTGAGCGCGACTCGGCCCGGCGACCGCCGCGATGACCAGCTGCACACCGTCGGTCGTCCACTCCCGCAGGTGGATTGCAAGATCGTCGACCCGCTCACCGGCGAGATCCAGCCGATCGGCGTAGAGGGCGAGATCTGCGCGCGCGGGTACCAGCAGCTCATCTGCTATCTCCACGACCCGGCGGCGACCGCCGCGACCGTGGACGCCGACGGCTTCGTCCACACCGGCGACCTGGGGACCATGGACGAGCGCGGCTACCTGAAGGTGACCGGCCGCCTGAAAGAGATCATCATCCGCGGCGGCGAGAACATCGCGCCCGTCGCGGTCGAGCAGATCCTGCTCGAACATCCGGCCGTCGAGTCGGCCACCGTGGTCGGGCTCCCCGACGAGCGGCTCGGCGAGATCGTCGCCGCCGTACTCGTCCTGACGGACTCGCCGGCAACGGATCTCGGAGCGCAGCTCGCCGAGTTCGCCGCCGAGCGGATGGCGCGGCACCAGGTTCCCTCGCGGTGGTTCGTCACCGACACGCTGCCACTCACACCGACCGGCAAGATCCGGAAGTTCCGGGTGCGCGAGGCGATCGCCGACGGGCGACTGACGGAATTGGAGGCGACGCGATGAGGAGGACCGGGTATGAGGAGCGTTGACGATCGCAGGCACGATCTGCGCAAGCGTTTCGAGGTCTGGACGCCCCGCACGCTCGACGGGTGGCTGGACGACTGCGCCGAACGGTACGGGGACAGACCGCTGGTCATCACCGACGACGTCGTCCTCACCTATGCGGAAGTCGCCCGACAGTCGCGGATCCTGGCCGACGGCCTGGTGTCGCTGGGAGTCCGCCCGGGCGACCGGGTCGGCATGCTCATGGCCAACTACCCGGAGTTCGTCGCGTTCAAATTCGCGATCGCCCGCACCGGCGCCATCGCGATCCCGTTCAACTACCTGTACCGCACCGACGAGCTGGGTTACGTCCTCGAGCAATCGGAATGTTCGGTCCTGCTGACGATGACCGGCTTCGGCGGCCTCGACTACCTGGCCATGCTCGATGTCATCGCACCCGATTGGGACCGCGGTGCCCCGTGGAAGCATCTGCGGAACGTGATCACGCTGTCCACCGACGGCCGGCTCCGAGACGGCGCCCTGACGCTCGACGGTCTCGTCGAGCTCGGACGCGCGAACCCCGGCGTGGCGTCGGGTGCCGTCCACGCACCGACCGACATCGGCGACATGCTCTACACCTCGGGGAGCACCGGCAGTCCCAAGGGCGTGACGGTCACCCACGACGCCGTACTGCGCACGGGGTATGCCTCGGCGCTGACGCGTGCCTACGACGACGGCAGGCGAATCCTGTTCTCCCTGCCGTGTTATCACATGTTCGGGTACGTCGAGGGAATCCTCTCGGCGATGGTCGTCGGTGGCGCGGTCATCCTGCAGACATCGTTCTCGGCAGAGGGGTATCTGGCGGGGATCGAACGTCACCGGGCCGACGACGTCCTCTGCGTGCCGACGATGGCCGTCGCCATGGTGGAGTCGCCGACACGTGACAGCCACGACCTGTCCTCGCTGAGTGCCATCCTCTGTGGGTCGGCGCCCGCACCGATCTGGTTGTGGGAACAGGTCGAAGGCGTGTTCGGGGTCAGCGAGATCGTCACCGGTTACGGGATGACCGAGTGCGGTGGGGCGATGACGCTCACCCGACCGGAGGACGAACTGATCCTCACCTCGACCACCGTGGGACGGCCGAAGATGGCCGGCGCCGCGGGCGTTCCGGGTACCGACGAGCTGTGTGTCTACTCGACGATCGATCCCGCGACCGGCGAGGCGCTGCCACCCGGTGATGTCGGCGAGCTCGTCTCCCACGGGCCGACCACCATGATCGGCTACTGGAACAAGCCCGCGGAGACGGCGGCGGCGCTCGGCACCGATGGATTGCTCCGCTCGGGAGACCTGGGCCGGGTCCGTCCGGACGGCTACCTCGAGGTCACCGGCCGTAGCAAGGAGCTCTACAAGAGCGGCGGAGAACTGGTGATGCCCAAGGAGATCGAGGACATCGTCGGTGCATTGGATGCGGTCAGCCAGGTGTTCGCGGTCGGTGTCGTAGACGACCGGTGGGGCGAGATCGGTGCCCTCGTCGTCGTGCGTGCACCGGGCCATGACATCACCGCGGCCGAGATCCTCGAGCACTGCCGTGAACGACTCGCCAGGTTCAAGGTCCCCAAACGCGTCGAATTCCTCGATGTGACAGCCCTTCCCACCACACCCACCGGAAAGATCCAGAAGTTCCGGCTCGTCGAGATGGTCTCGAAGAGCATTTCCGGAACCTCCTCCGCACCAGAACCCGACCACGAAAGGAGCTCCTCATGACCTCGCTTGCACCCAGCGGGCCTGACATGAAGAGTGTCGTCGACCGCCTGATCCGCCCTGATCAGGTGCATGGTTCGATCTACACCGATCCTGCGATCTTCGCCGAGGAGCTGAAGAAGATCTGGTTCACCACATGGGTTTTCATCGGGCATGAGAGCGAGGTCCCCGAGCCCAACGACTACGTCCGCAAGCGACTCGCGACCCAGGACGTCATCATGACCCGCGACCGCGAGGGCGAGGTGCACCTGCTGATCAACCGCTGTGCGCACCGCGGGCTCCAGGTCTGCGACGACTCCAGCGGCAACTCGAGCTCCTTCCGCTGCCCGTACCACGGGTGGACGTACCGCAACACCGGAGAGCTGCTCGGCTACCCGTACAACAAGGGATACGGCGGCAAGGGAAAGCTCGAACTCGGCATGGGCAAGGTGCCGCGCGTCGCGTCGTACCGGGGATTCGTCTTCGGGTCGATGGCCGAGGACGGACCCACTCTTCTCGAACACCTCGGTGCCGCGGCCGGTGAGATCGACCGGCTGGCCGGGTTGTCGCCGCACGGCGAGGTGGCGCTCGACGCCGGATGGCTCGCGCACAAGACCCGCTCGAACTGGAAGTTTCTCGCGGAGAACGAGACCGACGGCTACCACCCGCAGTTCGTGCACGGATCGATCTTCGGGGTGACTGGCAGTCCGATCGGTGCGCTCTACAGCGACGCCTCCACGGCCGTGACCCGCGCGCTGGGCAACGGGCACAGCGAGAACGATCTGCGGCCCGAGTTCCGCGACTTCGCCGAGCCGATGCGGTGGTTCGGGACGACGCCCGAGCGGGTGCCGAACTACGTGGCCGCGATGAACGAGGCCTACGGGGACGACGCGCAGCGCCGGATGATCGAGGGTGCGCCGCACGTCATGATCTTCCCGAACCTGTTCATCGCCGAGATCCAGGTGTTCAACATCCAGCCCGTGGCCGTCGGGGAGTGCATCCAGTACGCGACCGCGGTCCAGCTGCGCGGCGGCGAGGAACTGAACCGCCGCATGATCTCCCAGTCGATCGGATCGGTCGGTCCGGCCGGCATGTTGCTCGCCGACGACACCGAGATGTACGAGCGCAATCAACGCGGCGTCGAGATGCTCGACCCCGAGTGGCTCGATGTACGACGCGGTCTGCAGCGCGAGAGCGTCGACGAGAACGGCTTCACGATCGGAGCCGCCACCGACGAGACCGGCATGCGGGGCTTCTGGAAGCACTACCGCACTCTGATGGAGGCATGAGATGACGACGAGTCCGGCGACCAGATCCGAATACGTCGACGGCGGAGGACAATTGGGTCCTGTTCCGGACGGCTGGTCCTACGGGGAGATCGCGCAGTTCCTCTACCGCGAGGCGCGCCTGGCCGACGAGAACGACTACGACGGCTGGGAGGCGCTGTGGACCGACGACGCGCTGTACTGGGTTCCCTCCGGTGGCGCCGACGTCGACCCCCGTACCAACGTGGCCGTCATCTACGACAACCGCAGCCGGATCTCCACCCGCATGAAACAGGTGAAGACCGGCAAACGGTACGCGCAGGCGCCGCCGTCGGATCTGCGCCGCATCCTCGGCAACATCGAACTCCTCGGTGGTCGGGAAAATACGCTGGGCACAATCGATGTCGAGGTCGGCGCCAACTTCCTCGCCTACGAATCACGTCAGCGGGAGAACCAGCTCTGGGGCGGGCGGACCACCTACCGGTTGCGTCGTGTCGACGGTGAGATCCGGCTGGCCTACAAGAAGGTCGTCCTGGTGGACAGCGACAAGCCCATCCCGACGCTGGCCTTCCTGATCTGACCCGCCCGCGTTCCAGCCGATTGCGCGTTCCAGCCCATCCGTGTCCCAGGAGGAACTGTCATGTCCATGGAGATGAACGACCGCGGCCCACATGACATCCCGGGCATCGGCCCGGTGGTGGGCAGCGAGTTCGCCGAGGTGTCGGTCAACATCGATTCACAAGGCAACTCCCAGCGCCTGCGTCTCGAAGACCTGCGGACGGGCCGGGTGCGGTATCTCGACGCACTCGAGATCGAGACGATCATCTGGCTCGACGAGGGTCACCTGACCACACTTCTCGATCCGTCATCGGATCGCTGGCGGGACCGCAGCTGAGGAAGTGATCAGACACAAGCGAGTAGCGGCCGGCGTGCCGTGGATACAGGAGTTCACATGAGACGCGTGGCCATCGTCGCGCCGGTACGTACCGGTGTCGGCGCATTCGGCGGGACACTACGCCCCGTGCCCGCACACGACCTCGCCGCATCGGTGCTGAAGTCGCTGGTCGAGCGGTCGTCGATCGACCCGGCCCGTATCGACGACGTGTGTATCGCCCAGTCGTACGCCAATTCCGAGGCGCCCTGCATCGGACGCTGGGCGGCATTGCACGCCGGGCTGCCGGTGGAGGTTCCCGGTTTTCAGATCGACCGGCGGTGCGGCGGCGGCCTGCAGGCGGTGATCACCGCGTCGATGATGGTCCAGACGGGTGCCGCCGACGTCGTGGTGGCCGGCGGTGTGGAATCCATGAGCAACATCGAGCACTACACCACCACCGCACGGTGGGGCTCCCGCTCGGGCAATCAGGTCCTGTACGACCGTCTCGATCGGGGTCGTGAACGCTCCCAACCGGAATGGCGGTTCGGGGCGATCAGCGGGATGATCGAGACCGCCGAGAACCTGGCGGAGCGTTACGGGATAGTCCGCGAGGAGTCGGATGCGTTCGCACTCCGCAGTCAGCGTCGTGCGGCGGCCGCCTGGGAGTCCGGCCGCTTCGACGACGAGGTGGTCCCGGTCGAGGTTCCGCAGCGCCGAGGAGACCCCCTGGTGTTCGCCGACGACGAGGGGATCCGCGGCGATTCGACTGCCGAGAGCCTCGCACGGCTGCGGCCGATCATGCGCGACGGAACAGTGACAGCGGGCAACGCGGCACAGCAGAACGACGCGGCCGCAGCCTGTCTCGTCGTCGCCGAGGACAAACTGGACGAACTCGGGCTGACCCCGGCGGGATGGTTCGAGGGCTGGGCGGCCGCCGGGTGTGAGCCGTCGATGATGGGGATCGGGCCGGTCGCCGCCGTGCGCCGGCTCTTCGAGCGCACCGGACTCACGTTCGACGACCTCGATCTCCTCGAGATCAACGAGGCCTTCGCCGTTCAGGTGCTCGCGGTGCTGAAATGCTGGGGTGTCGGGCTCGACGAGGTCGAGGACCGGCTCAACGTGAACGGTTCGGGAATCTCGCTCGGCCACCCGATCGGCGCGACGGGCGTCCGGATCCTGACCACCCTTCTGCACGAACTGAACCGACGTGAGGGTTCCGTCGCGGTCGAGACGATGTGTATCGGCGGCGGCCAGGGTATCGCGGCGGCATTCCGGGGAGTCCACTCATGAGCGAACCAGACAAGAACCACGGGGGCATGAGCCACGGGGGCATGATCCACTCGATCCTCGGATATGCCACGTACATCCCGACCTGGCGGGTGGACCCGGCCGGCAGCGGCCGCGCGGCCCGTGTCGTCGCCTCGTTCGACGAGGACGCCGTCACCATGGCGGTGGCCGCGGGTCGCCGGGCACTCATCGGCGACCTGCGTCAGGTGCCCTCGACGGTGTTCGTCACGAGCGCCCCCGCCTATCTGGACAAGACCAACGCGACCATCGTCCACGCGGCGCTCGGACTCGACCGGAGGAGTGCGGCCCACGATGCCATCGGCACCACCCGATCGACCATGGCCGCGGTGCGATCGGCGTTGCGTTCCGGCGGTCTGCTCACCGCGGCGGATGTCCGCACCGGACAACCGGGTTCGGCCGACGAACGCGGCGGCGCGGACGCGGCGGCGGCGATTCTCGTGGGTCTGCCGACGGAGCGCACCCCAGCCCTCGCCGAGGTTCTCGCAGAGGCCTCGGTGACCGAGGAGGTGCTCGATCGCTGGCGCCCGCCGACCGCCCCGTGGGGGTCGACCTGGGAGGAGCGCTTCGGCTTCGAACACTACGCACGGATGATCCGCGAGGTCGCGGCGCGAACACTCGACGACGCCGGCCTGGCGCAAGCCGATCACGTCGTCGTGGTCAGCGGGAACACGGCCGTGACCAAGCGGGCGGCCACCCTGGTCAAGGGGCCGTCTCCACCGGGGGTTCGCCGGTCGGCTTCACCGGTGCGGCCGACCCACTGATCGCGCTGGGCGCTGTCCTCGATGTCGCCGGCCCGGGGGAGAGCATCCTGCTGCTCGCCGCGGCCGACGGGGTCGATGCCCTGCTGGTTCGCACGACCGGTGCCCTGCCCTCCCGCCGCCAGGCGATCCCGCTCGTCGAGCAACTCGCCGACCGGCAGGTGGTGCCCTATCCGAGGTACCTCTCCTGGCGAGGACTCCTGGAGTTCGAACCACCGCGACGCCCGGAACCCGACCGGGCGGCCGCCCCGCCGTCGGCGCGGTCCCGCGACTGGAAGTTCGGTCTCACCGGGTCGCGCTGTGACGCCTGCGGATTCCTGCATCTCCCGCCCGGTTCCGTGTGCCGGGAGTGCGGGTCCGTCGGTGAATCGAGTCCGGTGTCCGTAGCCGGTCTCACCGGCCGGATCGCCACCTACACCGTGGACCATCTGGCCTACTCGCCCTCGCCGCCGGTCGTCGACGCGGTGGTGGACTTCGAGGCCGGACGCGGAGCGGACTTCACCGGGGCGGCCGGACGACGTTCGAGGTCGCCGATGCGCAGCCGGATCTCCTCGAGGTCGGCGCGCCCGTCGAGCTCACCTTCCGGCGTCTGAACAGCGCCGGCGGTGTGCACAACTACTTCTGGAAGGCTCGGCAGATCCGGCCGGCCCAGAGCACCACACCCCTGGGGGAGGACCACTGATGGCATCGCATGGGATCTCGGACAAGGTCGCGATCGTGGCGATGGGTTGCACCCGCTTCGGTGAGCTGTGGGAGACCTCGACCGAGGACATGTTGGTCGACGCGACGCAACAGGCACTCACCGGCACGTCGCTCGCCATCGCCGACATCGACGCCTACTGGCTGGGCACCCTGGGCTCGGGGCAGTCGGGTCTGACCCTGAGCCGTGCTCTCGGCACCGACCACAAGCCCGTGACCCGCGTCGAGAACTACTGTGCGACAGGGTCGGAGGCGTTCCGCAATGCGTGTTACGCGGTTGCGTCCGGAGCGTACGACCGGGTGATGGCCGTAGGTGTGGAGAAACTCAAGGACTCGGGATTCTCCGGCCTCCTGCGAGGGGACCCGCCCGGCGACGGCACCGCGCCGGAGCTGTCGGTGACCGCACCCGCCGCGTTCTCCATGCTCGATCCGGCCTATTGCGCCAAGTACGGCGTCGAACCCGGTCTCATGCGGGATTCGATGACGCACGTCGCCTGGAAGAACCACGTCAACGGTGCCCGGAACCCGCGCGCACAGTTCCGGTCCGAGGTGTCGAAGGAGAAGATCGCGAAAGCGCCCAAGGTCGCGGGGCGGCTGGGTGTCTTCGACTGCTCGGGTGTGTCCGACGGCGCGGCGTGCGCCGTCATCGTCCGGGCCGAGGACGCCTACGAATACACCGACCGGCCCGTCTTCGTGAAGGCGCTGGCGCTGGCGGCAGGCCCCGGCCGTGGTGCCATGGACCCCGGATACGACTTCACCAGTTTCCCCGAGGTCGTCCGATCCGCACGCGAGGCCTACGCACAGGCCGGCATCTCCGACCCGCGCGCCGCCGTGTCCCTGGCCGAGGTGCACGACTGTTTCACGCCCACCGAGATCGTCCTGATGGAGGACCTCGGATTCTCCTCGCCCGGACAGGCCTGGAAAGACGTGCTGGCCGGGGAGTTCGACGCGGACGGCACCCTGCCGGTCAACATCGACGGCGGGCTCAAGTCGTTCGGTCATCCGGTCGGTGCCAGCGGTCTCCGCATGCTCTTCGAAGCCTGGCTCCAGTTGCGCGGTGAGGCCGGGGATCGACAGTTGACCGACCCGCACACCGCCCTCACCCACAACCTCGGCGGCCGGCCCGGGGCGTGCGTCTCGTTCGTCTCCATCGTCGGCCGGGAGCGCGGGTGAAGCACGTGCCGACATCTTGCGCAGCTTCGATTTTATGTTAAATTAAAACCATGGATTCAGGGCTGGCGGATGCGCGCACGGGGATCATGAGGTCCCTGTACGCCGCTCTGGCGGAGGGTGATTCGTCCCGCGTCGGCGAACTCCTCGATCCCGCCTTCGTCGGCAGGGTCACACCCGGAATGCCGTTGGGTCTCGGTGGCGAGTATGTCGGCGCGGAGTCGATGCAACGTGACTTCTGGTGGCGGCTCGGTTCGGCCTTTCGTGTTCACGCGGAACCGGACGCCTTTCACCCGCTCGACAACGACCGGGTCCAGGTCCACGGGCGTTATCGGGGAACCGCCCGGGCGACCGGGCGCACCGTCGATGCGCAGTTCATCCACACGGTCACCTTCGCCGGTGAGCGGATCTCCCGCCTCGACCAGCTGACCGATTCCGCAGCCTGGCAGGCGGCGCTCGACGGATCATGCGTCGCGACGCCACCGTATCCGGGGCCCGCGATCGGTGATCTCGAAACGATCGACTACTCGGTGGCAGACGGGGTGGCACAGGTCATCCTCGACCGGCCCGACGCCCGCAACGCCATCGACCTGCGGCTGGCCGAGGAGATCTTGGCGGTGGCACGGGCAATCGCCGCCGACGCCCGGGTCCGTGCCGTGCTCATCGCCGGAAACGGGCCAGCCCTGACCGTCGGCGGCGACATCGCGTACTTCGACTCCGCGCCGCCGGAGGCGCTCGGCGCACTGACCGCCCGGATGACCGAGCCTTTCCACCAGGCGTTCCGCATCCTCGACCGCATCGACGCCCCGATCGTCACGGCCGCTCATGGTGCCGTCGCCGGCGGCGGCCTGGGCTTCGTCTACATCGCTGACATCGTGATCGCCGCCCAAGGGTCGGTGTTCACGACCGCCTTCAGTGGGATCGGACTGTCCGGCGACGGAGGCGGCACGTGGCACCTGCCGCGGCTGGTCGGCGAGGCGCGCGCTCGTCGCATGTACCTGGAGAACCTGCGGGTCGACGCGGCTCGCGCGGAGAGCTGGGGACTGGTCTCCGAGGTGGTCCCGGACGCAGAAGTACGTCAACGGGCGCTCGCGACAGCCACCCGGCTCGCCGCCGGCCCCACCCGGGCGTTCGGGCGTCAGCGTGCGCTGCTCCGCGATTCGTGGGACTCCACCCTCTCCGAGCAACTCCGCGCGGAGACCGACGCACTCGCCGTCACCGGTGCCACGCATGACGCACAGAATGCGGTTGCGGCCTTCCGCGCCGGGACCCGACCCACCTTCGAAGGCAGGTAACACGTGTCCGGACTGATCATCGACTCCGACGAGCACCGCGCGATTCGCGAAAGCGTCCGCGGGATCGCGAAACGCTATGGCGGGCAGTACTTCCTCGACCGCGCTCGCAGCAATGGGCACATCGACGAACTCTGGGAGACCTCGGCGACGCAGGGCTGCTCGGTGTTCATCTGCCCGAGGAGTACGGCGGCGGTGGGGGAGGGATGGCCGAGGCGGTCGTCGTCGTCGAGGAGCTCTCCGCCCACGGGATGCCGCTGCTCATCTGGGTCATCTCGCCGGCGATCTGTGGCAGCATCCTCGCCGACCACGGCAGCGAGGAGATGAAACGGGAGTGGCTCCCGGCCCTCGCCGACGGTTCCCGCAAGATGGCCTTCGGCCTGACCGAACCCGATGCCGGGTCGAACAGCCACGACATCAAGACCACCGCGCGCCGCGATGGCGACGACTGGGTCATCTCGGGGCAGAAGTACTACATCTCGGCCATCGACCAGAGTGACGCCGTGTTGCTGATCGCGCGGGACGCCGACCACACGACAGCCGACCGCAAGGCGTTGTCGATCTTCGTGATCCCCACGGACACACCCGGACTCACCTTCACACAGATCCCGACGTCGATCGTCTCGCCCGACAAGCAGTTCATGGTGTTCCTCGACGAGGTGCGCGTCGGACCCGAAGCCCTGGTCGGCACGGCGGGTAGCGGCATGCGGCAGGTCTTCAGCGGACTCAACCCGGAGCGGATTCTGGTCGGCGCCATCTGCGGCGGCATCGGCCGCTACGCAGTGGACCGCGCCACCGACTACGCGCGCACGCGCACCGTGTGGTCGGCACCCATCGGTGGCCACCAGGGCGTCGCCCACCCACTGGCCGAGTCCCATATCGACGTGGAGGTCTCACGCTTGGCGACCAAGCATGCGGCCGAACTCGCCGATCAGGAATCCGACGCCGTCGGCGAGGCCGCCAACATCGCGAAATTCGCGGCGTCCGAGGCCGCTCTGCGGGCGCTCGACCAGGCCATCCAGACCCACGGCGGCAACGGGCTCTCCGAGGAGTACGGCCTGTCGGACCTGTGGTTCGTCACGCGTTTGATGCGCACGGCGCCGGTCAGCCGGGAGATGGTCCTCAACTTCGTCGCTCAGACCTCGCTCGGCCTGCCGCGCTCGTACTGAGGTCGCCGGTGAATCAGGCACCACACCCCACACCACCACGGCACCAACGCATCACGGAGGCAGAATGACAACCACTCACGACTACGACGCGATCGTCATCGGCGCGGGTGCCGGCGGTCTGTTCACCGCGGCTCGCCTGGCACACAGGGGATATCGGACCCTCGTCGTCGAGCGACTCGACAAGGTGGGCGGGCGCGCCTCCACCACCGAGATCGACGGTTTCAAGGTGAACGACGGCGCCATCGTCATCGAAGTGGGTGGCATCACCCAGCAGACGTGCGAAGAGGTGGGCGCCAAGTTCGAGATCCGGGAGCCGTCGCCGCCGATCCTCTACCGCATCGGCGGCAAGGACGTCGACGTCACGGGTGGCGGCTGGGGCTTCCTGCTCGGAAAACTCACCCGCCAGGGTGCAAAACTAGTCAAGGGCATCGGTGCCGCACGCAACGATTCGGGACTGCCCGAAGATGAACTGTCCACCGCGGACTGGGTGCGCAAGTACACCAAGAACGAAGGGGTACACGGCATCTTCCGCAACATGTGTGCGTCGGTGTTCGCGGTCGGCTCGGAAGAGCTGCCGGCGCGCGTGTTCCTCACCTACTTCACTCGCAAGAGCGCCTTCAAGCGATTCGGCTTCCACCCGGACGGGACCATCGGCCTGTGGGATGCGCTCGCCGAGGCATTCGTCGGACACGGTGGGGATCTGTGGTTGTCGAGTGAGGTGGAGCAGATACATGTCGAGGGCGGCGCGGTCACGGGGGTGACCCTCACCCGCGCGGGCAACCGGCAGACCGTCACCGCGCCGATCGTGGTGAGCGACATCGGCCCGTTCGCGACACTGGATCTGGCCGGACGCGACGCCTTCGACGACGAGTACGTGGCTCTCGTCGAGCAGCGAAACCGTCCGTGCGCCATGATCGCGGTGAACTTCGCGAGCGAGGAGCCGCTGATCGAGGCGCCGGGCATGCTCAGCTTCGCCCAGACCTCCCGTCTGGCCTATCTCGCGAACTTCACCGGGACCTGCCCGGAGATGGCACCACCCGGTTGGCACCTGTACGTCGGCACGTCCGTACCGGAACCGGCGATCGGGGATTTCGACGAGGCCGCCGAGACGGCGCTGCTCTTCCAGGAGCTGCGCGACAACATCGACGGCTTCGACGAGAAGGCCCGCGTTCTGAGCACGACGATCACCCGCGACGGCTGGCCCCGCAGCGTGCCGTCGCCGGGTTCGACCTGCCCCACACCACCGAAGTCACCGGATTGTGGAATGTCGGGGATGCGGTGAAGGAGTACGCCAACGGCGGTACCACGGCGTGTGCCGAGACCGCGCAACTCGTCGTCGACGAGATCGCGTCCGCTTTCCCGCGGGCATGACACAAACACTCGGACCGGCAACGGTCCCGGACATGAAAGGTGGGTGACGGCATGAAGGTCACCGTCGATTTCGGAAAATGCACCGGCCTCGGAATCTGTGAGTCCCTCGCTCCGGACTTCTTCGAGGTGAACGACAGCGGCGAACTCGTTCTGCTCAAGGAGGACATCGACCCCGATGAACTGCAGGCCGTCGAGGAAGCCGTCGCCGGCTGCCCGACCGAGGCGCTGCGCATCGTGAACGACTGACCACGACCCACAGAACGGAATCCTGAGTCCCTCATGGCCATTGGAAGAATTGTCGTCGTCGGCGCCTCCCTCGCCGGGTTGCGGGCCGTCGAAGCCGCACGTAAAGCCGGTTTCACGGGTTCGATCACGTTGATCGGGGCGGAGGACCACCTTCCCTACGATCGCCCGCCGCTGTCCAAGGCGTTTCTCGAACCCGGTGACGATGCCGTCGAGGCGCCCTACTTCCGGACCGAAGAACTGCTTCGTGACGAACTGGGTGTGACGCTCCGACTCGGGAGTCCGGCAACCGGACTCGACATCGAGAGTCGTGAGGTCATCGTCGGCGACGACCGGGTTCCCTACGACGCCCTGATCATCGCCACCGGATCGACGCCACGGATGATCCCGGGCACCGAGGAGGTGGCCGGGGTTCACTCCCTGCGGACTCTCGACGACGCGATCGCCGTACGCGAGGCACTGAGCGGGGGTGCCCGCACCGTGGTGATCGGGGCCGGCTTCATCGGTTCCGAGGTGGCCTCGGGAGCTCAGAAGCGCGGCGTCGAAGTGACCGTCGTCGAAGCGTTGCCCACACCGTTGGTGCGAGCGACCGGCGAGGCCATGGGCCAGGCCATCGCGTCTCTGCACGAACGCAACGGGACGGCACTGCGGTGCGGCACCGGCGTGGCGGCCATCGAGGGTGACGGACGGGTTGAACGAGTCGTCCTGGCCGACGGGACGGTGGTCGAGGCAGACCTCGTCGTCGTCGGGATCGGGGTCGTCCCGGCAGTCGCGTGGCTGGAGGGCAGCGGCGTCGAACTCGACAACGGTGTCGTCTGTGACGAGACCTTGTGGACCGGAGTTCCCGGCGTCTACGCCGCCGGCGACGTCGCCAACTGGTTCAACCCGGTACTCGGCGAGCGGCAACGCATGGAGAACTGGACCGCCGCGGCCGAGCAGGGTGCAGCCGCGGCGCGCAATGCGCTCGACCCTGCGAACGCGAAACCCTATGGGACAGTGCCGTATTTTTGGTCGGACTGGTATGACGTGCGGATCCAGTTCGTCGGCTCGCCCGATGCGGACGAGGTGGTGGTCGTCGACGGGGACCCGACGGGCGGGAACAGCGCCGATCGATGGGTGGCGCTCTACCGACGGGGTGATCGTCTGATCGGTGCACTGGCCGTCAACGGTCAGGCGGTCATCATGAAGTACCGGGTGATGATCGGGAAGGGCGCCGGTTGGGCCGACGCGCTCGAGTTCGCGGAGAAGAAGAGGACGAAGGCGAAGGCAGCAGCTCTGTAGAGCCTCCGTTTGTAATACCGCTGTCCGGGTTACTTCTGGGGCGCGATCGCGTCCCGCACGAAGGCCTGGGCGTTGGCGACGATCTTGTCGATGTTGCCGCGCCGGGGTGTCCACCATTCCGCCGCCCAGTTCAGAGATCCGAGAACGAGCATCTGCAGCATGTAGAGGTCGAGATCCTGCCTGATGGCGCCCTCTTCGTGAGCGGTGACGATCAGCGACTTCCACACCTTGCCGTACTTCGCCTCCTCGGCCGATGCGCGCTTGCTGATCTTGTCGGGCAGCTGCCCCGCGTTGCGGATGGATGCGGTGGTGTAGGCGGAGATCTCGAGCTCGTGCCGCAGGTGTGCCTCGACGGCGACGAGGATCTTCTCCAGCGGGTCGGTGCCGTCCGGGAGGGCGTCGAGAGCCGCGACGAGGTGCTGACGCATGTCGGCGAGACCGAACCACATCACTTCTTCGACGAGTGCGTCACGCGAGTCGAAGTAGTAGTAGATGGCCGGTGCCTGGAGTTCGGCGACCTCGGCGACATCGGTCAGGCGGAGTCCGGCGTACCCCTTGCGGCTCAGGACCTGCGCCGCGGCGTCGAGGATGCGCTCGCGGGTGCGTTCCGACTTCGGCGCACCGCCGCCCGCCCGGATCGTGCCGTTCTTGGTCGCTGCCGATGAGCGTGGATTACGTGGCGCCATTCTGCGGATTTTAATCTGTATTGCACACGCGCGAGCACCGGCACGGCCACGTGTGCCCAAGGCCACGCACGATCGTGGCATTCGGCGGCCGTGACCGGGTCATTCACGACCGCGTGGAGCCAGGCCCTGCCGGATCGCGGCCTGAGCGGTCGCCACCACCTCGTCGATGCTCCCGCGACGCGGGGTCCACCATTCCGCAGCCCAGTTGAGAGCCCCGAGGACCATCATCCGCGCGATGAACAGGTCGAGGTCGGTGCGGATCTCGCCGTCGTCGGCGGCGGCCTGGACGAGTCGTCGCCAGATCTCGCCGTACTGTTTTTCTTCTTCGATCTGGCGTGTGCGGATGCGTTCGGGGATCTGACCGGCATTGCGGATGGATGCCGTGGTGTAATCCGACACCTCGAGTTCGTGCCGCAGGTGCACGTCGACGGCGAGCATGATCCGGTCCATGGACGTCAGGTCGGGGGAGATCTCGTCGAGTGCGTCTTCGAGGCGGTGGCGCATGTCGGCCACGCCGGACCACATCACCTCTTCGATCAGGGTCTCCCGTGAATCGAAGTAGTAGTAGATCGCCGGGGCGCGCAGGTCGGCGGCCTTCGCGACGTCGGACAGGCGGGTGCCGGCGTAACCCTTCGTGCTGAGTACGCGGGCGGCGGCGTCGAGGATTCGGGTGCGTGTCCGGACGGACTTCGACTCCTTGTCGGAGACGCGCAAGCTCTTGCACGTGGGAGATTCGAGAGTCATGACGTCGGCATCGGGTCGCCGCGACCGACGGATGTTTCTGACATGCGCACCGTCCAGGTGGTTCTCATCGACGCAGGACGTGGCTCCGCATCGGCGGCGCGAGCGCACCGCAATGTTTAATTTACAGTAAAATAAGGCGGTGAGCATGAAATGCACCCGCGAGGGATGGGCGGTATCGGCCGACTATCCGGCCGCCGCCGGCAACACGTGTCGCTGGAGATGAGGGATCGCAGAAGCGGATCGCGACGGCCGCGGTCCACGAGCTCGATCAGGCCGGCCGCCAGCTTGTCGGCGTACGACGTCTCGTCGGCGATGATCGACTGGATCTGCTCGATGAGAACCCGAGATCTCTTGCCCGCGAGCGCGGTCGGTGCTCAACCGTCGCTGTCGTCTGGCGGGCAAGGTTCCTCGCATGTCTGTGGAATCGGTGACGACATTGGTCGGTGCGTGCGCGGCGTCGACGCCGACGTGGAAACGGCGCCGGGACAGTCCGGTACTCGGACGGTCCCGGCGCCGCTTCGGACGTTGCGGGTCAGGCCTGCGACTACGGAGCCCAGGTCCGCGGTGCGGCCTCGTCCTCGGCGGGCGGGGTCGAGGTGACGCGGTAGGCGCGGTTCACCGCGGACACCACGGCACGCAGGCTGGCGGTCGTGATCGACGACGCCACGCCGACACCCCACACGGTTTCGCCGTTGACCTCGGTCTCGACGTACGCGGCGGCACTGGCGTCGCCGCCGGCGGTGAGAGCGTGCTCGCTGTAGTCCAGGACCCGGACCTCATAGCCGACGGTGCCCAGGGCATCGACGAAGGCGGCCAGCGGCCCGTTGCCCGCACCGGTGATCTCGCGCTCGTTGCCCTCGACCTTCACGACCGCGGTGATGTGGTCCTCGCCGCCGTCGACCTCGGCCGCGTCGACCTTCTGGCGGATGCGCTCCAGCGGCCAGATCGGCTGCAGGTAATTCGTCGCGAAGACGTCCCACATCTCCTTGGGATTGACCTCACCGCCCTCGCCGTCGGTGATCTTCTGGATCTCGCGGCTGAACTCGATCTGCAGGCGACGCGGCAGGTTCATGCCGTGGTCGGCCTTCATGATGTAGGCGACGCCGCCCTTTCCGGACTGGCTGTTCACGCGGATGACGGCCTCGTAGCTGCGACCGACGTCCTTGGGGTCGATCGGCAGATACGGCACGGCCCAGACGATGTCGTCGACGTCGGAGTCGGCGTCGTCGGCGTCGTACTTCATCTGGTCCAGGCCCTTGTTGATGGCGTCCTGATGGCTGCCGGAGAAGGCGGTGAAGACCAGATCGCCACCGTAGGGGTGCCGCTCGGGGACGTTCAGCTGGTTGCAGTACTCGACGGTGCGTCGGATCTCGTCGATGTCGGAGAAGCTGATCTGCGGGTCGACGCCGCGGCTGAACATGTTCATGCCCAGGGTCACCAGACACACGTTGCCGGTGCGCTCGCCGTTGCCGAACAGGCAGCCCTCGATGCGGTCGGCGCCGGCCTGGTAGCCCAGTTCGGCTGCGGCAACGCCGGTTCCGCGGTCGTTGTGGGGGTGCAGGCTCAGGATGATCGAATCGCGACGGGCCAGGTTGCGGTGCATCCACTCGATCGAGTCGGCGTAGACGTTCGGCGTGGCCATCTCGACGGTCGCGGGCAGGTTGACGATCATCGGCTTCTCCGGAGTGGGAGCGATGATCTCGGTGACCGCGTCGACGACCTCCTTGGCGAAGCTCAACTCGGTGCCCGTGTACGACTCCGGCGAGTACTCGTAACGCCAGTTGGTGTCGGGGTAGTTCTTCTCCACCTCGAGCACCTTGTGGGCGGCGTCGGTGGCGATCTTGGTGATCGCGGCCTTGTCGGCGCGGAACACGACGCGACGCTGCAGTACCGAGGTGGAGTTGTAGAAGTGCACGATGACGTTCGCGGCACCGCGGCAGGCCTCGAAGGTGCGTTCGATCAATTCCTCGCGGCACTGCGTCAGGACCTGGATGGTGACGTCGTCGGGGATCGCGTTGTCCTCGATGATCTCGCGGACGAAGTCGTAATCGGTCTGGCTGGCCGAGGGGAAGCCGACCTCGATCTCCTTGTAGCCCATGCGGACCAGCAGGTCGAACATGCGGCGCTTCCGAGCCGGGCTCATCGGGTCGATCAGGGCCTGGTTGCCGTCACGCAGGTCGACGGCGCACCACAGCGGGGCCTTGGTGATGACCTTGTCGGGCCAGGTGCGGTCCGGCAGCGAGATCGTCTCGACCTCGTCGGCGAACTGGCGGTAGCGATGAACGGGCATCGCGGAATTGCGTTGCGGATTCCATACGGGCTGGTCAGCGGGAATCGGGCCGGACGGCTCGACGATTCGGCTGGCGCCGGAAGTGAAGGTGTCTGCTGGTGCCATTGGTGGTCATTCTCCGTGTGTGGAAGGAAAGTGACCGGCGCGTGATTGGGCCCCGCGACGGAGGGCCGGTCGTGTCAGACCCCGCCGCGGCAACCGAGAAGGAGTGCACGCTGCATGCGCTCGACTGTACTCCTCGGTGCTATTGAGACCAAAGGTGCAGGTGACAGCGTATTCCAGTTCCATGGCGGGGCGTGAAGCGGGGCTCTTCATCAGCCGTTTTCGGGGCCGAGGATCTCGTCGTCGAATCTCTGACGGGCGGCGTCGATGGCCGGCAGATGTTTCGACGCCCACTCCAGGAGTCCGTCGATCGGCTCCCGGACGGTCTTGCCCAACGGGGTGATGCAGTACTCGACCGAGACCGGTCGGGTGCTCAGCATGCGACGTTCGACGATGCCGTTTCGCTCGAGTCGGCGAAGCGTGCTGGTCAGCGACTTCTGCGACACCGTCGGGATGGCGCGGCGCAGTTCGTTGAACCGTGATGGCGCCTCGCACAGTTCGTTCAACACGCTCAGGGACCACTTGTCCAGGACCTGCCCCAGCAACTCCCGGGACGCGGCGTCGATCCTCAGGTCGTGGTCGGCGACCGGTGCCGGTTCTGCGTGTTCTGGTGGCTGGGAGGCGCGGGCGGGGGTATCGGGCATGAGACCTGGTTTCGTTGAAGTAACCGAACGGCACCAAGTATACAAACGATACCTACTCGTTCCACCAGGAGGAACTCATGACCGTCACGCTCTCCAGTCCCGAAGGCATGCTGCCGAACGCCCCGTATCACCACGTCGCCGTGGGGGCCGGGAGTCGTCACGTGTACGTCGCCGGACAGGTGGCACACACCGATGACGGTTCGCCGATCCCGGCTGACCTCGCCGGGCAGGTCGCGCAGGCAATGCGGAACGTCACCCGCGGATTACGTGGCGGGGGTGCGGATTTCGGCGACGTAGTGCGCCTGACCGTGTACGTGACCGATTGGCGTCCGGCGAAGATCGGGGACTTCATGGCCGGGATCGCGGCGGTGGCCGACGAGGTCGGCCTGCCGACGCCGATGCCTCCGGCGACCCTGATCGGGGTTCAGGCGCTGTACGAGCCCGAGGTGCTGGTGGAGATCGAGGCCACCGCCGTCGTGAACTGACCCTCGGCGGCCCCCTCTTCGGGGGGTGCCGCGTGGGGGTCGCCCCGGCGACGCTATGACATGCATCTCACCCGGTGCTGCGAGTGACCTGAATCATTCTGGCGTCGGTGGGTGTACGGGCGTGATGCCCGGTCTTCGACGGAGCCGCTCAACCACGACGCGGCCGCCTGCACAGAAGGACGACGCCAGTGACCACGATCCCCGCCGATCCGCCCCGCGCTGTACCGCCCGAGCCGCACAGCTCTCCCGACGCGAATCCCACCAGCCTCCGACGCGTCGCCGCCGCCAGCTCGATCGGCACGACCATCGAGTTCTACGACTTCTTCATCTACGGGACCGCGGCCGCACTGGTCTTCCCGACCGTGTTCTTCCCGGCGGCCGACGAGGTGACCGGCACGATCGCGTCCTTCGCGACCTTTGCCGTCGCCTTCTTCGCGCGCCCGGTCGGCGCGATGCTCTTCGGGCACTTCGGCGACCGGATCGGCCGGAAGCGCACGCTGGTCTGGACTCTGCTGATCATGGGCATCGCCACCGTGGCGATCGGACTCCTCCCGGGATACGAGTCCGGTGTCTTCGGTATCGCCGAATCGGGCATCGGGATCGCGGCGCCCATAGCGCTTGTCGTCCTCCGGTTCCTGCAGGGCTTCGCCGTGGGCGGTGAGTGGGCGGGCGCGACACTGCTGACGGCGGAATACGCACCCCCCGGCAAACGCGGGCTGTACGCGATGTTCCCGCAGCTCGGCCCGGCGTTCGCGTTCTTCCTGTCGAGCCTGACGTTCCTCATCGCCACGCTCACCCTCGGCGAGACGAGCTCGGCCTTCCTCGACTACGGCTGGCGCATCCCGTTCATCCTGTCGTTCGCTCTCGTCGCCGTCGGCCTATGGGTGCGGCTCGCCGTCGCGGAGACCCCCGTGTTCCGGGAAGCGCAGCGCCGCAAGGCGTTCGAGGCCGAGAAGTCGGACGGTCCCGCACTGCCGTTCATGGACGCCTTCCGCTATCAGTGGAAAGAGATCCTCATCGCCGGCGGTGCGCTGGCGAGCCTGTTCTCGCTCTTCTACATGGGCACGGCCTTCCTCACGAACTACGGCACCAAGAGTCTCGACCTGTCCCGCACCTTCGTTCTCGGTGCGGGCATGATCGCCGCCATCGTCTTCGGTCTGTCCACCGCCGCGTCGGCCATGTGGTCCGACCGGGTCGGTCGTCGTCGTGTCATCCTGACCTCGTGCGTCATCGCCATCCCGTGGACGCTGGTCCTGTTCCCGATCCTCGAGATCGGCGGGGGCTTCGCCTTCGTCGTCGGACTGATCGGCACGCTGCTGATCTTCGGTATCGCCTACGGCCCTGCGGGTGCGCTGCTCCCCGAGCTGTTCGAGGCGCGCTACCGCTACACCGGGGCCGGCATGGGCTACAACCTCGCCGGAATCCTCGGCGGAGCCATCCCGCCGCTGATCGCCGCCCCGCTGATCGCCGGTCCGGGCGCGATCTGGGTGGGCGTTCTGCTCGCCGGCCTCTCGGCCGTCAGCGTGGTCTGCACGATCCTGATCGTCGAGACCAAGGACAAGGCCATGCGCGCCGAGGCCGAGCCGGCCGAACCGGAGCACTCCCTGGTCGGCTGAAATGTGTTCTGGCGAGACCTGTCCGTGGTCCGCAGAACGACGACATCCCCGTCACGATCACCGATCGCGGCGGGGATGTCGCTGTCTCGAGAAGGATTCGGGCTCAGGGGGTGTAGCGGACCCAGTCGACGGTCATCGTCGACGGATTCGGGGTCGTTCCATTCGCGGGGCCCGGCCAGACACCGCCGACCGCGACGTTGAGCAGGGCGTATATCGGCTTGTTGAACACCCACTGCTCATTGGCGGCGAGCGACGACCGCGCGATGGTGTAGACCGTGTCGCCGTCGAACGAATAACGGATCTCCGACGGCGTCTTGGTGACCGCGTAGGTGTGGAACGCGGATGGGTTGATGCCGGTGATGTCGTAGTTGCGTTCGTACCGACCGCTCAGCACGCTGGGGACCTCGATGCCGAGCAGGCTAGTGAGCGACATGTCGAGTGAGCCGTTGCCGACCGCGACTCCGTCACCGGTCGGACCGTGCACGCCCATGTGGACCCAGTTCGAGTTGTTGATCGTCTCGGCGATGTCGATCTCGCCCGACTGCGGATAGCCCACGGTGTCGATGTCGGTGCCGAGAAGCCAGAACGCCGGGTGTAGTCCCTGTCCCTGTGGGAGGGAGATCCGCGCGGCGATGGTGCCATAGGTGAACGAAAAAGTGCCCTTGGTGGTCAGGCGCGCCGACGTCCAGGTGTTGCTGTTGGTGCTGCGTCGGGCCTCGATGAGGAGGTGACCGTTTCCGTCGAGGCGCGAGTTGTCGAGGCTCGAGGTGTAGATCTGTGCCTCGTTGTTGCCCCACCCGCCGCCGCCGGTCTCATGCTTCAGGGCCGAGGGGATCGCGCCTGCCGCGCCGTTGAACTCGAGGCTGAACGCCTCCTCGGCGTGTGCCACCGTAGAGCTCGACAACACGGCCGCTGCGGTGAGCGCCGTGATCGCGAGAGCCGGTGCCAGGCGGGACGTGAGTCGTCGTGATGATCCTCGTCGGCGAGGTGAGACGTTCATGTAGAAGAAGTATCACGAGATCACACCTGCCTCATATGCCTCATTGGTCACATTTCGGGCGCAGGGAACGCCGCGTGCCCCCATGTACCGGCGAAGGCGACCTCGTCGAGCGGCAGTCTCGTGCGGGGGCGCTCGTCACGCTCGCGAATGTCCTCCGGAAGCGACGCCGCGTCCTCGGCGAGGGCTCCGATCCCCAGCAGGACCAAGGGGCGCCTGCCGTCCGGGATGTCGAAGGCCTCGGTCGCGGCGGCCGCGTCGAAACCGGCCATCGGGTGTCCGTTGAAGCCGAGCGCCCCGGCCTGCAGGATCATCTGCGACACCGCGAGACCGACGTCGACGGCTGCATACGTGTGTTCCTTGGGGTCGTCGGGACGATCGGTGGTGCACACCAGGACCAGCGCGGCCGACCTCGGCGCCCAGCCCGCATTGCCGCGGGTCAGGACGCCGGTGAGGGCCTCGAAGGTCTCGTCGCCGCGACGGCCGACGACGAACCGGACCGGCTGCATGCGTCCCCAGGTGGGTGCCCAGCGCCCGGCGTCGACGATGGTCTCCAGGTCTGTGACGGAGATGGTGGCAGCGGGGTCGTAACCGCGCGCGCTCCACCGGCCTGCGATCAGTTCGTGCACTCGGTCGAGGGTAGCGGCGCGGCGACCGCGGGTTCGTCGGTGCTGGTCTGAGCGTCGGCATCCGTGGGGGTCACCGGGTTGCGCATCGCGAAGAACAGTCCGACGCCGAGGACGGTCATCGAGATTCCGGTGGCCAGCGAGGCGGCGTGCATGCCGTCGACGTAGGCCTGGCGGGCCGCGGACGCGAGACCGTCGCCCTGCACACCCATCTCGAGGGCACGGTGCAGCGTCTCTCCGAGCGTGTCGCCGAACGACCATCCGTCGCGATGCCCGCGGAACACGAGTGTCGCGAGCGAACCGAACAGGGCCAGGCCGAGGGCGTTGCCCAGCTCGAAGCTCGTCTCCGAGATACCCGACGCCGAGCCCGAGCGCTCCGGGGGCACCGCGCCGATGATCACGACCGACACGAGACTGAACTGGATGCCGTAGCCGATACCGGCGATCGAGGTGAAGACCAGGTACACCCAGATCGGCGACGACGTGGTCAGCGCGAGCAGGCCGAAGTTGCCGGTGGCGGCCAGCGCGATCGAGCCGAGAAAGGCCGTACGCGTGCCGACCATTGACGCGACGCGGGACGCGCCGATCGAGAACACGGCGACCGCGACTGCCATCGGGAGGCCGGCCATCGCCGCGGCCAGGACGTCGTGTCCCATCACCGACTGCAGGTAGACGCCGGTCAGGTACGACATCCCGCCGAGCGCCATCATGCCGACGAGTGCGACGGTGATCGCGCCGACGAACGGCGCGCTCCGGAACAGCTTGAGATCGAGTAGTGGTGCCGCGGAATGGCGTTGCTGAACGACGAATCCGACGAGGAGCGCCGCGCCGACGAGTCCGACGACGATGACGCCCGCGTCGGCGCCCTCGCTCGCAACGGTTTTCACCGCGTAGACGAGTGGCAGGATTCCGGCCATCGACAACACGACGCCCAGTACGTCGAACCTCGCGGAGGTCGGAGCCTTGTACTCCGGGATCAGTCGCGGGCCGAGGATGAGCAGTGCAGCCAGTACCGGCACGTTGATGAGGAAGACCGAACCCCACCAGAAGTGGTGCAACAGAACGCCACCGATGACCGGGCCGACGGCGGCGCCGCCGGCGAAGGCTGCCGTCCACACGCCGATGGCGCGGCCGCGCTCACGATTGTCGGAGAACATGTTGGCGATCAGCGAGAGACTCGACGGCATCAGGGTCGCGCCGCCGATGCCCATCAGGGCGCGGGCCGCGATCAGGATGCCGGCCGTCGGGGCGAAGGCGGCGAGTACCGATGCCAGACCGAACACCGCCGCGCCGGCGAGCAGGATGCGACGCCGCCCGATACGATCGCCGAGGTTGCCCATCGTGATCAGCAGTCCGGCGATCAAGAAGCCGTAGATGTCGAGAATCCACAACTGCTGGGCCGCCGACGGTGCGAGGGCGTCGGTGATCGACGGGATCGCGAGGTAGAGGACGGACACGTCCATCGACACCAGGAACACCGGCAGGGTGAGCACTGCGAGCCCCAACCACGTACGTCGGTCGGCGGTGCCCGGAAGCTGCCGATTCGACGGGCCGAGATGGGTGGACACGATGCTTCTCCTTGGGGGGTTTCGACACGGTTCGTCGCTGCGCTCCGTACCGGCTCAACCGGCGGGGGCGCGGTGCGTCGCTGCGCTCCGTACCGGCTCAACCGGCGGGGGCGCGGTGCGTCGCTGCGCTCCGTACCGGCTCAACCGGCGGGGGCGCGGTGCGTCGCTGCGCTCCGTACCGGCTCAACCGGTTCGATCGGCGAGGTTGCGTACGGCGTACGCGAGTCAGCGTACGGGTGTGAGTACGCTGTACGCAATCGATATATTCCCGAATCCGGCAGGAGGAATCCGCAGGTGACGTCCGACACCACCAAGCTGTCGCCGGCGAGCATCGTCGACGCCGCGATCCGGGTTGCGGACGCCAACGGGCTCAGCGGGCTGTCGATGCGGCGGGTGGCCGACGAACTCGGGGTGGGCGCGATGTCGCTGTACCGGCATGTGGCCGACAAGGACGCGCTGCTGCAGAGGATGGCCGAGGTGGTCGGGCAGCGGTATCCGTATCCCATCGATACGTCCCCGTCGTGGGATGAGCGCGTCCGGATCGCCGTCGACGTCGACTGGGAGATCTACCAGCGGCACCCGTGGTTGGTGCTCGCCTACGCGTCACCCCGGCTCAGCTATGGCGAGGACTCCCTCGAATGCCTCGACTGGTTGTCGGCCGGCTTCCTCGAACTCGGCGTCGGAATCGAACGTGCCACCGACATGGCGCTGACCGTGTGGAGCTTCATCCACGGCGTCGCGCTGATGGCCGTCGGGGATCAACTGCTCAGCGAACAGGGGCAGGAGACCTCGCTGCCCTCCGCGCGACTGGCCGACGTGCTCGCAGGTGGGTCCGACGCCGCGGTGCCTCCGCACCTCGCCCGTCTCGCCGGACGCCCCGACGCTGCACATCTTCTGGACCCGCGGGCCCGTCTCGACACCGGAATCGGTTATCTCTGCGCGGGTTTCGAAGCGTCTGCACGCTGAGGCGCCGGGCTCGCGGTCACATGGCGTGCGGGAACACCGTCAACATGTGGGCGCCGAACCACGAGCTGCCGACCACGATCGGCACCACGATGAGCCCGGCGACCACCGGCCGTGTCCGTGCGAGAGCCATCGCGAGCGGGATGAGCAGAACGAAGGCCGGCAGCAGGAGCCGCGGCCGGCTCATCATCAGGCCGCTCGACAGCACGATCTGGGCGACGAGCAGTGATCCGAACAGCAACACCGGCCAGGGCAGGCGCGCCCAGACCGCCACGCCCAGCATCACCAGAGTGCTCAGGACGATCCACGACGTCGCGGTGGGGGCCACCTCGGCGGAATGCACGAGCTGCTCGTTCACGAAATTGAAGGCGGCTATGCCCCAGTCGAATTCGGTGTCCCAGCCGTCGGTCTGGATACGAAACCATCCCGTCGGCGAACCGGTGTGGGCCCATACGACGCCGAGATAGGTGAGGTAGCCCAGCGGGCTGATGACGATCGCGGCGACGGCTCGTAGCCGATCACCCGTCGTGACCTCGGAGGAGCGGCGGCCGGTCCACAGGAAGACGAGCGCGGCGAGGACCACGACGCCGATGATGACCGCGGCGGTCGGCCGGCAGAAGCCGCAGAGTCCGGCCATCACCCCGGCCAGCAGCCAGCGCCTCTCCAGGATTCCGATGAGGGCCCACGTCGCGAGGGCGCAGAACATCGCCTCGGTGTAGGCCATGTTGAGCACGATCGACATGGGCGTCGCGGCGAACAGCACCACCAGGAAGAGGCCGGTGGCCCGTTCGGGCGCGGGGCCGATGGGGGAGCGTCGGGACATCAGCCTCGCGCACACCATGCCCAGGCGGGCGGCGCCGACCGCGGCGATGCACCCGAGAACGAGATTGAGGGTCAGCGCCGCGCCGAACGGCGTCACGCCGGGCAGCTTCGCCAGGAACCCCACCAGATACGGGTATCCGGGGAAGAAGGCATAGGCCGTGTCGGCCGTGTGGATTCCGCGCGCGTCGGTCAGGCTCGCGGGAACCCCGTCGTAGCCGTGTGTGGCGATCGCGAGCATCCACTGCCCGTCCCACACCGTGAGCGCCTTGCCGAGGGTGGTGTCCCGCAGGTCCGCGAATCGCGCGAGCGTGAGGATGCCGATCGCCCGGATGACCAGGTAGACGACGAGGGCGTCGAGCCACCAGCGGTGCCGGTGTACCCAACCCGCGAACGGGGGGCTCGCGTCTCCGGAACGCCGGGCCGGTTCGTCGACGTCGGTTGGGTTGGCCACCCGAAGGATCCTAGGTCGTCGGTGGTGAGCACACGCGGGGTGGCGTGTGCGTCGGATCACACCGACGTCGGTGACCAGGTCAGAGCGCCCGGAGGCTGCCCGGTAAGGTTGTCCGAAGCAAGCTGACGTCTATCGAACCGGCGCACGAGCCGGCGGGAGGTAACTCGACGTGGCCCTCGTGGTGCAGAAGTACGGCGGATCCTCGGTCGCAACGGCCGAACGCATCCGTCGCGTTGCCGAGCGCATCGTCGAGACGAAGAAGCAGGGCAACGACGTTGTCGTCGTCGTCTCGGCGATGGGCGACACCACCGACGAACTGCTCGACCTCGCCCAGCAGGTCAATCCGGCGCCCCCGGCGCGGGAGATGGACATGCTCCTGACCTCGGGTGAGCGCATCTCCAACGCACTGGTGGCGATGGCCATCAGTTCGCTCGGTGCACATGCTCAGTCGTTCACCGGCTCACAGGCCGGCGTCATCACGACGAGCAGCCATGGCAAGGCGAAGATCATCGACGTCACGCCGGGACGCGTACGCAGCGCACTGGACGAGGGCAAGATCGTCCTGGTCGCCGGCTTCCAGGGCGTCTCGCAGGACACCAAGGACATCACCACTCTCGGCCGCGGTGGCTCCGACACCACCGCCGTCGCACTGGCGGCGGCTCTCGAGGCCGACGTCTGCGAGATCTACACCGACGTCGACGGCGTCTATTCCGCCGACCCGCGCATCGTCCCCGACGCCCGCCGCCTCGACGAGGTCTCCTTCGAGGAGATGCTCGAACTCGCGGCCTGTGGCGCGAAGGTCCTGATGCTGCGGTGCGTGGAATACGCCCGCCGGTACAACGTTCCCGTTCACGTGCGCTCGTCGTACTCGACCAAACCCGGCACCCTGGTGACCGGATCGATGGAGGACATTCCCGTGGAAGAAGCCATTCTCACCGGCGTCGCACACGACCGCAGCGAAGCCAAGATCACCGTCGTCGGTCTCGACGACAAGCCCGGCTACGCCGCCAAGGTGTTCCGCGCCGTCGCCGACGCCGAGATCAACATCGACATGGTGCTGCAGAACGTCTCGAAGGTGGACACCGGCAAGACCGACATCACCTTCACCCTGCCGCGCGAGCTGGGCCCGCTCGGCGTCGAGAAGCTGACCAAGCTGCAGGAGGAGATCGGGTTCACCGATCTGCTGTACGACGATCACATCGGCAAGGTCTCGCTCGTCGGTGCCGGAATGAAGTCGCATCCGGGCGTCACCGCCACCTTCTGTGAGGCCCTCAGCGAGTCCGGCGTGAACATCGAACTGATCTCCACCTCGGAGATCCGCATCTCGGTACTGTGCCGCGACACCGAACTCGACGACGCCGTGCGCGCCCTGCACGCGGCCTTCGATCTCGGCGGCGAGGAAGAGGCCGTCGTCTACGCAGGAACGGGTCGATAGACATGGGTGTACGTATCGGAGTCGTCGGTGCGACCGGTCAGGTCGGCGCCGTCATGCGAACCCTGTTGGCGGAGCGCAACTTCCCGGCCGATGAGGTCCGGTTCCTCGCATCGCCGCGTTCGGCGGGCAGGAAGCTGCCGTGGGGCGACGGGGAGATCGTGGTGGAGGATGCGGCGACCGCCGATCCCGCCGGTCTCGACATCGCCCTGTTCTCCGCGGGCGCCACGATGTCCCGCGAACAGGCGCCGCGTTTCGCCGCGGCCGGTGTCACCGTGATCGACAACTCGTCGGCATGGCGCAAGGATCCCGATGTGCCGCTGGTGGTCTCGGAGGTCAACGGCGAGCTGGCGAAGACCCCGCCCAAGGGGATCATCGCCAACCCCAACTGCACCACGATGGCCGCGATGCCGGTGCTCAAGCCGCTGCACGACGAAGCCGGACTTCAGCGTCTCATCATCTCCAGCTACCAGGCGGTCTCCGGCAGCGGTCTGGCCGGTGTCGAGGAACTCGCCGGACAGGTGCGCGCCGTCGCCGGTGACGCCGAGAAGCTGGTCCATGACGGCTCGGCCGTGGACTTCCCGGCGCCGAACAAGTACGTCGCGCCCATCGCGTTCAACGTTGTGGCCCTTGCCGGTTCGCTCGTCGACGACGGCTCCGGCGAGACCGACGAGGATCAGAAGCTGCGCAACGAGTCGCGCAAGATCCTCGGCCTCCCCGAACTGCTCGTCAGCGGCACCTGCGTGCGCGTGCCCGTCTTCACCGGACACTCGCTGTCGATCAACGCGGAGTTCGCCGACCCGCTGTCGGTGGCGCGCGCCCAGGAGATCCTCGGCGCCGCAGCCGGAGTGGAGCTCGTCGATGTCCCGACGCCGCTCGCGGCCGCCGGCAAGGACGTCTCGCTCGTGGGTCGCATCCGCCAGGACCCGGGTGCCCCCGAAGGCCGCGGCCTCGCGCTGTTCGTCTCGGGTGACAACCTCCGAAAGGGTGCTGCCCTCAACACCATTCAGATTGCGGAGCTGCTGGTCTAAACCACCCCTTCACCCGAGACGGCCTCGGCCGCCTCGGTGATGATCTCTCGCATACACGCCTCCGCGGCCTTCGGGTCGCGGAGGCGTATTGCTCTCGCCACGTCGTCGTGGAGTGCGATGGCGGCCGGGTTGGGGGTCGGCGGCATCATCCCGTGATGGGTTCGTCCGGCCAGGACCTCGCCGACCACGTCGGCCAGCGACCGGAACATCTCGTTGCCGCTCGCCTCGAGCAGGGTTCGATGAAAGACCTTGTCCGCCAGAAGGTACGACTCGAGGTCGCCGGTACGGCCGTGCACCGACATGTCCGACACCGCGGCCGCGAGGATGCGGCAGTGGTGCTCGTTCGCGCGTTCGGCCGCCAACGAGGCTGCCACGGGCTCGAATCCGCGTCGTAGCTCCGACAGGGTAGAGAGAAACTCCGCACGGTCCGCGCCGTCGAGGCGCCAACGGATGAGGCGTGGGTCGAAGACGCTCCAGCGCGTCCGCGGCTGGATGGTGATGCCGACCCGGCGTCGCGACTCGACGAGCCCCATCGACTCGAGGACCTTGATCACCTCGCGCGCCACGGTCCGGGAGACCCCATGGTCGGTGCAGATGGCGTCGAGCGTCAGGACGCTGCCCGCCGGTTGCGCTCCCGAGACGATACGCCGGCCGATGGCGGCGAGGATCTCGTCGTGGCGCTCAGTGGTCCCGCGTGTGCTCTCACTCACGATTTCATCTTCTCATTAGCGGCGATGACTGCCAATATGCGTACTTATAGAGGCAGGGACTTGCATAAGTATGACTATTGCGGCAGTCTCCGTGATCAGCAGCACAGCGATGTGGAGGAGTTGACATGCGATCACCGGTGGTCGTCATGGGGGTCTCGGGGTCGGGAAAATCGACGGTGGGAGCCGCCCTGGCGCAGCGTTTGCGTGTGCCGTTCGCCGATGCCGACGACTTCCACTCGGCGGCGAACATCGCCAAGATGTCGGCTGGTCAGCCGCTCGACGACGACGACCGCCGGCCCTGGCTCGAGTCCATCGGCGCCTGGCTGGCCGAGCACGGCGACGGCGGCGTGATGAGCTGCTCCGCACTCAAGCACACCTACCGTGACCGCCTCCGTGGACATGAGCCGTCGGTGGCGTTCGCGCACCTCGCGGGGTCGGTCGAGGTCATTGCGCGACGGCAGGCGTCGCGGCCCGGGCATTTCATGCCGTCGGCTCTGCTCACCTCCCAGTTCGTCACCCTCGAACCCCTGACTTCCGATGAACGCGGCGTGACCGTCGACGTGGACCAGAGTGTGGACGCCATCGTCGACGCTCTGGTCGCGTCGCTGCCCGACGGCGAGGAGAACTGAACATGTTGTCGACCACCACGATTCTCGCCGCCGGCGCGGATCTGCCCGAGCCGGTCGCACCGGGGTGGCAGCTCGTCGTCGCCGCCCTTGTCGGCATCGCCGTCATCGTCGTCGCGATCACGGTCGCCAAGGTGCATCCGTTCCTCGCCCTGGTCGGTGGCGGCGCCACCGTCGGCATCGTCGCAGGGGAGTCGATCCCGACCGTCCTGGAATCGTTCACCACCGGATTCGGTTCGACCGCAGCCGGTGTCGGCATCCTGATCGCGCTCGGCGCGATGTTCGCGAAACTCCTCGCCGACTCCGGGGGTGCCGACGAGATCGTGGACACGATCGTCGGCCACGCCTCCCCGCGGATGCTGCCGTGGGCGATGGCCCTGGTCGGTGCCATCATCGGTCTGCCGATGTTCTTCGAGATCGGTCTCGTGCTCCTGATGCCGGTGATCTACCTGGTGGCCCGCCGCTCGGGGCTGGGGCTGATCCCCATCGGCATCCCCGCGCTCGCCGGCCTCTCGGCCATGCACGGCTTCGTGCCCCCGCATCCCGGCCCGCTGGTCGCGATCGACGCCCTCGGCGCCGACCTGGGACTGACCCTCGCACTCGGTGTGGGCGTGGCGATCCCGACGATCATCGTCTCGGGTCCGCTGTTCGCCACCGTCGCCGGGAAATGGGTGACCGTCGAGGCGCCGCACACCTTCGACGTCGACCCCGACGACGGTCCGACCACCAAGCGGCCCTCCTTCGCCGTCACCATGTTCAGCGTCCTGCTGCCCGTCGTCCTGATGCTGGGCAAGGCGCTCGCCGAGATCTTCATCTCCGACGAGGATCAGCTTCTGCGTCGTGTCCTCGACATCCTCGGTACACCGCTGATCGCGCTGCTCATCGCTGTCGTCGTCGCGATGTTCACCCTCGGCCGCGGTTCAGGGATGGATCGCGAGACGATCTCGAAGTGCACCGGGGCGGCGTTGCCCGCCATCGCCGGGATCCTGCTGATCGTCTCGGCCGGTGGCGGCTTCAAGCAGGTCCTCGTCGACACGGGTATCGGCACCCTGCTGGCGGACTGGGCCACCGGTGCGAACGTCCCGATCCTGGTCCTCGCCTGGGTGCTCGCCGCGCTGATCCGCCTGGCCACGGGCTCGGCGACCGTCGCGACCATCACCGCGTCCTCGCTGATGCTCGGACTCGTCGACGGATTGAGCTCGGGTGAGGTCTCGCTGGTGGTCCTCGCGATCGGTGCAGGGTCGGTCTTCCTGTCCCACGTCAACGACGCGGGATTCTGGCTGGTCAAGGAGTACTTCGGCATGACGGTCGGCCAGACCTTCAAGACCTGGTCGATGATGGAGACCCTGCTCTCGGTGAGCGGCCTGGTCGTCGTCCTGGCGCTCGGTCTGGTGATCTGATCGGCCTGGCCGCCCCTGAGAACCGCGCCTGAAAACCGCTCCTGGGAACCACCCCCGCGATCCGCCCTGAGCAGACGAGCCGCCGACGTATCGTCGGGCAGGTTCAAGTGATCGCCGCAACAGCCTGACTTGTGGAGGGTTGGTTTCAGGGGCGGTTTCCAGTCGCGGCACGGTAGCTTGTCGGGCATGACACGGGTTCGCAAGTTGCTGGTCTCCCTGGCCGTGGTGGCGACGATGTCCGTCGCGTATCCCGCCGCGGCACAGCCCGATTCGCCGGCGACCGGTCTCGGACCGTCGGACACCTCGTTGATGCACGGCGATCTGGCGTCCACCGACACGACCGGCCACCGGGGGCCGGGGCGGGGTGCGCGCCTTGCCGCGTCGTCGATCCCGGGCGGGGCCTGTGCGGCGACCTTCGTCGGCAGCGACGGGATGCCGGTCGCGCTGTGCACGCAGTTCATGGCGACCTCGCCGCCGGCTTTCGCGGCACCGACAGTGGTCCTGTTCGATCCGCTTACGGCACAACCGTTGGCGTCGAGACAACTGACCAAGGGTGGTCTCCTGGGCGGGGTCTACGGCTACCTCGACGCCCGTGACCGCGTCGTCGTCGCCGACGGATCCGGATCGATACTCCGTGTGGCACATCGGCAGACGCCCTCCGGCTGGCAGGTCTACGTCGACGACCGCGTCGACGTTTCGGGCCACATCCCGGCCGGCGACGCGATCACCGGTCTCGCACCGGATTTCGACGGACGCGTCTGGTTCGCGACGACCCGCGGTGTCGTCGGGACTGTGGACGGGAGCAAACAGGTGCGGGCGACGCGGCTCCCGCGCGGCGAAGAACTCGGCAACGGACTCTCGATCCGACGATCCGGGGCGTCGATCCTGACGACGCACGCACTGCACGAGATGACCGCGAATCCCGGTGCGGCACCACGGGTCGTATGGCGACGGGCGTACGACCGGGGTCCGGCGCGCAAACCCGGCCAGCTCACCTGGGGGTCGGGGACCACGCCCACCTACTTCGGCCCCGGTGGCGACGGCTGGGTCGCGATCGTCGACAACGCGGATCGGCCGGACCTCCGGGTGTTCCGCAGTGACGACGGATCGGAGGTGTGCCGTGTCCGGGCCTTCGACCGCTCGGGGCCAGGCACGGAGAACTCGCCGATGGCCTGGGGAAACTCTCTCGTCATCCCCAGTACCTACGGATACCAGTACCCGCCGATGGCGGTGACCGGTCCGGCGGTTCCCGCCGACGCACCCTTCGCCGGTGGCGCCACCCGCATCGACGTCGACGAGAACGGGTGCCGGCGCGTATGGGAGAACTCCGACCGGATCGCGACGCTGCCGAAGTTGTCGCGCGCGGACGGCCTGATCCATGCCCTCGGCTACGGCCCGCCGGTGCCGGGGACTCCGCAGCAGCTGGGGCCCGTGAACTACATCGCCACCGATTTCGAGACCGGACGCCGCGTCGAGACCCGTCGTGTCGGGACTGCGCCGATCGACGAACCGCTCGAACTCACCGGCACGATCACCTCCGACGGAACCTTGTGGCAGGCGACCCTCGGGCAGATGCTGAAGATCGCACCGTCGGTTCGGTGACGGTCGGCGACCGTCAGGTCACCGGCGCGTCATAACCGCGAGGGGAGGTGGACGTCGCGTTGGGCGCAGCCGCGCCGCGTTCGGGCTCGGCGGGCGTCTCCGGACGATCCGGCGTCGCACCGGTCGACGGCTCCGCATCCGAGGACTCGGCCGGCGAGCTCGATTCGGTGGTGGACGATTCCGATGCGGACGGCGCGCCTGATGAACTCGGGGCGGTGCGTGCTTCCCGCGCCGAGGCCGAGGCCGCGGTTGTCACGGTGCCCTCGGTCCCGCAGAGCGACAGGTTTCCGGACTTGTCGACGCGCTGTGTGAGCGTCGGATCCGATGGGATCCAGTTGGTGCCGACAAGGGTGTAGACCGAGATGTTGAAGGTCGGGGGCAGGAGGTCGCCCACGCTCGTCTCGGTGGTGTGCGTGACCGTTCCCGACGCCTGTGCGGGAACTTCCACTCGCTTCAGCTCTGCGCCGGTGAGCAGGAGCTTGTACACCAGACGATATCGATAGTTCGGTCCGACGACCGGCCACGTGAGTACGGCGCGACGGGACACGAAGGGCACACCGGTGTTGGTACAGGTGAAGGACGCGGGCCGCGGGGCCGTGCCCATCGTCAGGGTGATCTGTCCCGCGGTGATGTCGGTGAACGCGGCACGCGCAGGTGAGGGTTCCGCGAAGGCGAGGACGGCAGTCAGTGCGAGCGCGACAACCGGTGCACCCGTGCGCCATTCGCCGAGTGCATGGCGTGGCCCATCGGGCCGAGCCGGACGGATCGGAGTGGTTGCGGGGGGTTCCTCGGGAGATCCGCCTCGTGGCAGGTGATGTTGCGGCCGGAACGCAATCACGAGAAGAGCTGCTGCCAGGATGATTCCGGCGGCGAGGGCAGTGGGCGTCGATGACCAGGCCACGAGATAGCCGAGGTATGGCGCGTCGGCGAGGACGCGTTCGACGTCGGTGACCACGTAGGGGGCGGCGTCGGGGACGTCGTTGGCGTCGCCCTTGAGGACGAGGGGTACCGAGTTGCCGGTGCGTTCACCGACCGATGTCGCAGGCATCGCGTGCCCACTCACAACTCGCGACGGAAGCGGACCCAGTCACCCGAATCAACTTACTGTGAGGTAGGTTACTCGCCATGAAACTCAGGTCGGGAATGAAGAACGCAGCGTTGCGCCGCAGGTCACGCCTGCGAACGACCATGATCGCGGGGGCGGTGACGGCCGCATGCGCGGCGGCGGTGATCTCGCCCGCGGCGCCGGACGCGAATGCGGCCGATTTCTATACGCCGCCGGCGTCCTTCTCCACCGAACCCGGTTCGGTGATCCGGAGCCAGCAGATCCCGCTGCTCCTGCAGATCCCGGGCGCACCGAATCAGTGGCCGGGAACTGCCCGCAAGGTCATGTACACCTCGACCTACCAGGACGGAAAGCCCGCGGCGGTCACCGGGACCGTCGTCGAACCGACCGCGCCATGGCTCGGCAAGGGTCCGCGACCGACGCTCGTCGTCGGCCCGGGAACGATCGGTCAGGGTGACCAGTGCGCGGCGTCGAAGCTGATGGGCCTGCCGATGTCGATCGACATCACCAAGCCCAGCATCGGCGTCAACTACACCGCGCCGGAGATGTACTACATGCTGCTCAACGGTGTCCGTGTGTTCGTCACCGACTACATCGGTACGGGTACGCCGGGAATCCACACCTATGTCAACCGGTCCGAGACCGGACACGCGATGCTCGACGGCGCCCGGGCCGCGCTGCGTGCCTCCGGAGCCCCGGCGGATGCGCCGGTCGGATTCGCCGGGTACTCGCAGGGCGGTGGCGCAGCCGCATCCGCTGCCGAACTCGCCGCGACCTACGCGCCGGAACTGAACGTCCGTGCCAGTTACGCCGGCGCACCCCCGGCCGACCTGGAGAAGGTCATCCCGGCCATCGACGGCAGCACCATCGCCGGAGCCATCGGTTTCGCGATCAACGGTCTCACCGAACGGTATTCGGAGGTCGACGACGTGGTGCAGCGCGAGACCAACGCAGCCGGGAAGGCCGCGCTGAAGCAGATCTCCACCAGTTGCATCGGCGACATCATCCCCGCCCACGGGTTCCAGCAGACCAGGAACTGGACGCGCACCGGCGAGACGCTCTCCTCGGTGATCGCACGGTCGCCCGCGGTGCAGAAGGTGGTCGGCGAGCAGCGCATCGGTCGTCTCAAGCCGAATGCGCCGGTCTTCCTCGAGGGCGGGCTCAACGACGACGTGATCCCGTATGGCCAGGTCGCGCAGCTCGCGGCGGACTGGCGCGCCCAGGGGGCCGACGTCCGGTTCGTCACCGACCCGACACCGCCGATCCTGACCAAGTCGATCGTCAACCACGTCGTGCCGATGCTGGGCACCTTCCTGCCCGGCATGGAGTTCGTCCTCGGCGAGTTCCGTAAGTAACCGAACAGCACGAACGACGCCGCAGGGCCCGCCGACTGCGATCGGCGGGCCCTGTCCGTACCCGGGGCCCGGATGGCAGGATCGAGGAATGAACGATCCGCACGGGCCGGGGGGTGGTGCGACCGGGGAACCCCACGATCGAGACCCCGAACGCATCCCGACCCAGGCAGAGCTCGACGCCGAGGACCTCGCCGAGTTGGAGCGGTCGTCGCGCGACCGTGACCAGGCCTCGCTCTATCCGCCGCGACCGTCCGATCCGGGTGCGCCTCCGGCCGCTCTCGGCCTGCATGCCCGCGTGGTCTGGTGGGGTGCGGCAGTCATCGGACTCATCCTGGCGATCTACGGATTCTTCAATCTGAGCACCATCACCGACGACCTGCGGCTCCGCCTGCTCGAGGGCGTCGTGTCCGACCCGGCCAACTCCGCTCCCGAGGACCAGGTCGAGACGCTCGCGGGTTTCTTCCCGCCGTTCATGCTGGTCATGATCGTCGTGGTGTTGGTCATCGAGTACCTCCTCCTGGTGGCCGCGGCGACCCGCAACAGCCGCCACTGCCGCAACTTCTTCCTCGCCGCCGTGGTGGTCCATCTCCTCTGTATCCCGGTCGGCGTCGACCTTCTCTTCCGCTATCCGGACATCTCGTCGACGATGGTCGTCCTCAGCTATGTGCAGTTCGCTCTGCTGGTGATCGCCGCACTGTTCACCGTGCGGCGTTCGGTGAACAGTTGGCTGCCGGAATCGACGCGGATGAAGCCGACCCGCATGCTGCGCGGCCGCTGACACGTCCGCGGTCTCGTTGTAACGCCCGCCACCTGGCGGTTCGATCGGAATGATTCCGGGTACAGGTCGGTTGGAAAGAACGTTGGTTCAACACAGCTGGACATCCCACCCACCTGAACCCAGGAGGATTCTCTGATGGCAATCGAACCGGTGTACACCATCTCGTCCAAGGCATCCGGCGGAGGCCGCGACGGTGAGGTGGTCTCGGCCACCGGCCAGATCGACCTCGACCTCCGACCGCCGAAGGAGATGGGTGGCAGCGGCGACGGATCCAACCCGGAGGAACTCTTCTCGGCGGGCTACGCGGCATGCTTCCTCGGAGCGCTCCGTGCGACGTCGAAGGCGGCCGGCAGCCCCGTTCCCGACGATTCGACCGTGAACGTGACCGTCGGCATCGGCAAGGACCCGTCCGACGGCGGATTCGGCCTGACCGTGGCCATCGAGGTCTCGATCCCCGGCGTCGACGAGGCGAAGGCCCAGGAACTCGCGGACAAGGCACACGAGTTCTGCCCGTACTCCAAGGCCACCCGCGGCAACATCGACCAGAAGGTCACCGTCACCGTCTGACGCGCGTCACCCAGCCACTCCACCCGATCGTTTCTTCCCGACGGGGCGCTGAGTTATGCCCTGGAACAGCCCAGCCCAGATATGACAAGAAAGGAAGTTCTTGATCATGACCATCACCACCCCGATCACCAGCACCCTCACCGACGAGCAGCAGTCCGTGGCCGGAAAGGCCTTGCAGGACACCCTCGTCGACCTGATCGACCTGTCCCTGATCGCCAAGCAGGCCCACTGGAACGTGGTGGGCAGGCAGTTCCGGTCGGTACATCTCGACCTCGATGAACTCGTCACCGTTTCGCGCGAGTTCACCGACGCGGCCGCCGAGCGCGCAACCGCCATCGGTGTCAGCCCGGACGGGCGTGCCGAAACCGTGGCGAAGTCCGCCGGCACCAAGGGATTCGGCGAAGGCTGGACCAAGGACTCGGACGTCGTCGACGCCATCGTCGCCAACCTCAAGGCTGTGGTCGCGGGTCTCCGCGAGCGCATCGGAGCCACCGAGGAGGCCGACCCGGTGACGCAGGATCTGCTCATCTCGTTCGCATCGAAACTCGAACAGCTGCACTGGATGTGGCAGGCGCAGGTAGCCTGAGGCGAAGAAGACTCCCTCTCGTAGGGCCTCTCACAGCGACGAACCCCGCCGGTCTCACCGGCGGGGTTCGTCGTATTCGGATGTCGCTGTGGGTGTTCGATGGGCGTCAGTCGCCGGTCTTGTCGGCGGCCCTGGTCTCGGCGACGTCGGCGTCAGTGGTGATGGTGCCGGTGTCGTCGGCAACCGCATACGAATCGCGGAAGGAGACCCGCGGCGTCGACGCCGAGTGATAGAGCGCGATTCCGGCGAAGACCAGTGCGGCGATCCCGAAGATCGCGGACGCGGCGATGGTGACGATGTGGATGACCGTGGCGTACACGCCGTCCACCTGTCCGACCGCGACGGCACCCGCTGCGGCGAGTGCGGCACCCAGCAGGGCCCAGACCGCGCTGCGAATCCACGGAGCCACCACGGACGAGTAGAAGAGCCGCTGATAGATGGTGAGCGAGAACTCGTCGACCGCGGCCAACCGGACCTCGTCGTCGCCCGCGAGGTCACGCAGTTCGCGGGCGAGTGCCGTTTGCTGTTGCAGGGTCGCGGACTCCCGCTCCCGGTAACGAACGAAGGCAACGGCACCGAATGCCGACGCGAGAAGTCCCAACCCGACCATCACACCCCAATAGTCCACGGCACACACGCTACAACGCCGTCGGTCGGCACCCGTGAACCAGGTCACAGCCGCGGCGGTCGGCGCCGGTCACCGGGATATGCACACCGCCGGTTCGCGCGGGGAGTCGATGGGACCCGCCGTCGCTGATACGTTGGGCGACCGTCTGCGCCATCGCCATCACGAAGCCGTCCGACCCGCGGGTCGAACGGAGCCCCACACGGGAGGAACGCACTGACGGGAGGAATGCACTCGTGACGATCCGGTTGTTCGGGGCGTCGATCGTCTGTGTGATGGTCGGGCTGTTCATCAGCGCATCGGCGGGCCAGGCGGGGACGAGCGGTGCCGTGGCGTTCACCGACCCGCAGCCGGGGGCCGCTGTCATCTCCGGCGCCGAGCCGGATTCCGTCCTCGTCAGCAGGGAGTTCTATGCCCGCTCGGACGAGGCGATCCTCCTCGGACCGGGTGCCCTCGCCGAACCCGACGCCCGGCATCGTGTCGAAGAAGCAGCCGGCGACAAACACGTCCCGGTGCTCACCGTGACACCGGAGACCGCGGACGGCGTCGACGACGAACTGCGCCGTCTCGGCACGCATCGGGTGGTGCGACTCGGCGAGATCGGAGTACTCGAGGACCGGCCCTCGGTCGAGCTCGGGGACCTGCGGGGCAACCTGCCGCGAAGCGGAGACGAGCCGATCGTGATGGTCTCCCGGGACACCCCGATCGACGCGACCCTGACCGCGCGCTCCGCGGCACGCGTCGTCGAGCTGCCGACGCCCGACCCGCGAGCCACCGCGGATGCCGTCGCGGCGGTGACCGGGGCGTCGTCGGAGATCCCGATCCGGGCGGTCGGGTCCGGCTTCGGCGACGACGAGGCCTTCGCGCGACGCGTCGACCAGGCGCGTCGAACCCCGGAACTGCCGGGTGGCGGCCAGCTCGTGTTCCCGGGTCGACGGATGGTCGCGCTCTACGGGTCTCCCGATGCGCCGGCGCTCGGTCCGCTCGGGCGGCAGGGCATCGCGGAGTCGATCGACCGCGTCCGGCGACTCGCGGCCGACTTTCAGCGGGTCAGCGCCGAGCCGGTGATCCCGGCGTTCGAGATCATCGCGACCGTCGCATCGTCGGAACCGGGCGAGGGGGCCGAGTACACGAACATGCTCGACCCGGCTGTCCTGCGGCCGTGGGTCGAGGCGGCCGGTCGTGCCGGTGTCTACGTCACCCTCGACCTCCAGCCCGGCCGCATGGACTTCCTGACCCAGGCCCGGCGGTACGCCGACCTCCTGGCCCTGCCGCACGTCGGGCTGGCCCTCGACCCGGAGTGGCGCCTCAAACCGGATCAGGTGCACCTCACGCAGATCGGGTCCGTCGAGGCCGACGAGGTGAACCGCACGTCGGAGTGGCTCGCGGGCGTGGTGCGCGATCGCGGACTGCCGCAGAAGCTCTTCGTGCTGCACCAGTTCGACGCCGGGATGCTCGCACAGCGGAAGAACATCGTCACCGACCGACCGGATCTCCAGGTGGTCCTGCACGCGGACGGGCACGGGACGCCGCCGGTGAAGATGGAGACCTGGCGCAGATTGCTCGACGATCTCCCCGCGGGAGTGTGGATGGGCTGGAAGAATTTCTACACGGAGGACACGCCGACGTTCTCGCCGACGACGACCATGGCGGTCGCGCCGACACCCTGGTTCGTCTCGTACCAGTAGCGCGCCGGGAGACTGCCACCTCCGGGCTCCGACCGGCGCCCGGGACACGCGACCCGCCCCGCGACGTTCCGTCCGGCGGGGTGGACGCACCCGACTGGGAGGAGTCCCGGTGACCAACACTCCGGCCGACCCGCTGCGCGAACAGGATCGTCGCCATCCCGCCCCGACGGCCGCCGACCTGGCCGCGTGTCCGACCCCGGGCGAACGTGCCGACCCGCTGGCGATCCTCGCCAGGCAGGCGCAGAACCGGGTGCCCGACCTCATCCCCGTCCGGCACGCGCGGATGGCGGCGACGCCGTTCACGTTCTACCGGGGCGCGGCCGCCGTGATGGCCGACGATCTGTCCCGAACCCCGACACCGGCATCATCACCCAGCTGTGCGGGGATGCCCACCTGAGCAACCTGGGCCTTTTCTTCAGTCCGGAGCGTCGAATGGTCTTCGACCTCAACGACTTCGACGAGACGCACATCGGGCCCTTCGAATGGGACGTGAAACGGCTGGCGGCGAGTTTCGCGATCGCGGGCCGCAACAACGGATTCGACGACGCGACCAACCGGAAGATCGCCAAGACCGTGGCGAAGTTCTACCGGCAGACGATCGAGCAGAGTGTCTCGATGACCACGCTCGAATGCTGGTACGCCGGCATCGACGTCGAGGTCGTGATGAGGGACCTCGGGAACCTCTTCGACACGTCGATGACCGAGCGGACGCAGAGGGCGTTGCGCAAGGCCCGCCACCGCAACAGCGCCCAGGCGCTCGCCAAGCTCTGCGAGATCGACCCGGATGGCAACGCGCACATCCGCAGTGACCCGCCGCTGCTGGTGCCGATCAAGGAACGCTTCTCCGGCGAGGACGCCGCCGTGGTCGAGGAACGGGTCCGCGAGCGCGTCGACAGCTACCGGGCGACCCTGCCGCTGCATGTGCAGACGTTGCTCGCCCAGTTCTCACTTGTCGACATCGCCTTCAAGGTAGTGGGCGTCGGCAGTGTCGGGACCCGCGCCTGGATCGTGCTCATGATGGGCAGGTCCCTGGAGGACCCGCTCTTCCTGCAGGTCAAGGAGGCACAACGGTCCGTTCTCGCCGACCATGTGCCGTCGTCGGGCTTCGACAACCAGGGGCAGCGTGTCGTGGAGGGGCAGCGGCTCCTACAGGCGGCCAGCGATCTCTTCCTCGGCTGGTCGACGGGACTCGACGAGAACGGCGAGCGACGTGACTTCTACGTTCGCCAACTCCGCGACGGCAAGGGGTCGGTCGTCGTCGAGGCGCTCGAACCCGACGGCATGAAACTCTATGCGCGCCTGTGCGGGGTGGCGCTCGGTCAGGCTCACGCCCGGACGTCGACCCGGTTCGACATCGCTCGGTATCTCTCCGAGACAAAGGGTTTCGCCGACGCTATGGCGGAGTTCTCCATCGCCTACGCGGATCTCAACGACGCCGATCACGTCCAGATGACGGCGGCGATCAATCGCGGTGAGCTGAGTGTGTACGACCTCACCGCAGAGGGAAAGAACGCGGAGGGAAAGGGCTGAGTCGCATCCGGCTGTGGTACACAGACGGCAGGGCGAACCGACAGTCGAGATCGACAGGGAGACGAGTGCATGGACGACGCGACATTGCGGGATCGGGTGCGGGAGTTGATGCCTCGCGCGAAGTCGGACCTGACGGAGATGGTGCGGTTCCGCTCGGTCCACGACCCGCAGCAGTTCCCGACGGCGGAATGCGACGGCATGGTCGAGTGGTTGCTGGCAACGTTCCGTGAGCTCGGCGTCGACGATGTGGCCGCGCATGTGACGAGTGACGGATCCAAGGCCGTCACCGGGCAGATCCCCGGTCCGGAAGGCGCGCCGACCGTCCTGCTGTACTTCCACCACGACGTGCAGCCGCCGCTGGGTGATGACGAATGGGATTCGCCGGTGTGGGAGCTGACCGAGCGCAACGGCCGCTGGTACGGGCGCGGAGCAGCCGACTGCAAGGGCAACATCGCTGTCCACCTCACCGCGCTTCGCGCGCTGGCCGGTGACCTCGGCGTCACCGTGAAGATCATCGGCGAGGGCTCGGAGGAGCAGGGGACCGGTGGACTCGAGCACTTCGCGGTCGAGAACCCCGACCTGTTGCGCGCCGATGCGATCCTGATCGCCGACTCCGGCAACTTCGCGGTCGGCAAACCCAGCCTCACCACGACGCTGCGCGGCATCGCCAACATCGATGTGACGGTCGAAACCCTGCAGTCGGCAATGCATTCCGGGATGTTCGGTGGAGCCGCGCCGGATGCACTCGCCGCGCTGATCTCGATGCTCGCCACCCTGCGCGACGAGCACGGCAACACCACCGTCACCGGCCTCGACGCCGACGCGGAGTGGCCCGGGGTGTCCTATCCGCCCGAGCAGTTCCGTTCGGACGCAACGGTTCTCGACGGCGTCGAACTCGTGGGTTCCGGATCGGTGTCGGACATGGTGTGGGCGCGGCCCGCGGCGACGGTGCTCGGCATCGACTGCCCGCCGGTGGTCGGGTCGTCGGCCGCGGTCCAACCGCGCGCACGAGCACGCATCAACCTTCGGGTGCCACCGGGAATGGACCCCACATACGCCCAGGACGCACTCGTCGAACACCTCGAGGCGGTCACCCCGTGGAATGCGCGGGTGTCCTTCGAACGCGAGGCGGTCGGATCGCCGTTCGTCGGTTCGACGTCCGGCCCCGCCTACGAGACGCTCACCGACGCGCTGGCGGCCGCATACGGCAGCGAGGTGCTGATCCAGGGGCAGGGCGGGTCGATCCCGCTGTGCAACGTCCTGCAGAGCACCTTCCCCGACGCCGAGATCATGCTCTTCGGTGTCGAGGAGCCGCAGTGCCTGATCCATGCGCCCAACGAGAGCGTCGCCCCGACCGAGATCGAGCGGATCGCGCTCGCCGAGGCGCTGTTCCTGCGCGACTATGCGTCGCGCGCGGCCCAGACCGGCCGGACGGCGGACGCCGCCGGGGCGAGCGGCGTCTGATCGGGCTCGGATAGCCCGCCGAACCGCCGCACCAGCAGGTCCTTGAGCTCGGGTCGGCTCGCGGCGACGAGCACGAACGAGGCCTCCCGGAACAGTCGCTCCGGGTCGCTGCCGCGGAGCAGTGCCTCACCGCCACGTGCCGCGACCAGGGTGGCGGCTGCATCGAGGGCGAGTCGGGCGGCGTCGGCCCGTGCGGCGAGCAACGAGGCGGCGTCGCTCATCGCCGAGTCGAGGGCGACGCGTGCCTCGTCGGCGCGCTCGCGGAGCCGGCGGGCGGCCGGTGCCTGCCCTGCGACGTCGAGGAGTGCGGTACAGCGTCGGAGCAGCCCTAACGGCAGCGTGCCGTTGAGTCGGACACCGACGTTCTGATTGGCGAAGAACTCGGCCGACGTGACCCGACTGACGACTCGGGTGTCGGGAACCGCGAGCTCGTCGACCTGCACCGACACCGTCGCCGTCGCCGCCGCTGCCGTCAGTGCGAGCGGGGATGCCCGGACGCCGGACGGTAGATCGGCGGTGGGGAGGATCGCGGCGATGACATCGTCGGTCGCCGCGTCGCGGGCCGAGATCTGCAGGAGGTCGACCAGGCCCCAGCCGCTGACGAAGGGAGCGTGCCCGGTGAAGGACCAGCCCCGGCCGGTGCGGGTGGCCGTCATCCGGGGCGGGGTCGGCACGACGCCGGCGTAGGCGACGCCTACCCGCAACCGGCCGGCGACGGTGGGCTGGAGCAGTTCGTCGCGTAACGGCGAGTTCGGGGTCCGTGACAGGGAGATGACGACACCGTGGTGCTGGAGCCAGGTGAAAGCGGTCGACAGACAACCGCTGACGAGGATCTCCAGGATCTCGGTGACCTCGCCGAACTCGAGGCCGGGTCCGCCGGCCTCGACCGGCGCGGCGATGCCGTAGAGGCCGGCATCGGCGAGTGCCCGCCAGTGGGATGCCGGGACGGTGCCGGTCCGGTCCACCTCCGCGGCCGCGGGGAACAGGACATCGTCGGCGATGCGGAGGGCTTCCGCGCGCAGGGCATTCCGGCGAGCGGTCGGGTCCTGGGTGCTCACGGAGTCCACCCTACGTCCCCCGGATGGTGGACGCCTGACCCAGTCCCTGAGCGAAGTGGATAGGGAAAGTCCGCGCCCCGCAGCACAATCCCGTGACAAGAACCCGTCGATTTGGGACCAAAGGCCCAAGACCGGGAATCGGCCCGTCGGTAATCTCTGATGTGGGTTGGAGGAGAAGTCTCGTGGAAGGAATCAGGTGGGCCCAGGTCCCAATGGTAGTGACGGGCAAGTGATGAGCATTGCGCCGGAACGTGTTTCGCCTAGCGAACAGGTTTCCCGCGTCGCGGTGTCCGACTTGCGTACCAGTGAGCGGTATCTACGCGCCGCCGTCACCGACCTCATCGAGCGTAATTTCCGCGACCCGGATTTCAGTGTCGAGGTCGTGGCACGGCACCTCCACGTGAGCCGCCGACACCTCTACCGTGTGCTCGCCGGCAGTCCGACCTCGCTGGCCGAGATGATCGCCGACCGCCGTCTGGAGTGGGCGCGCCGCCTGCTCGCCGGGCCGGGGAATCTGAAACTAGAAGCGGTGGCACATGCTTCGGGCTTCGCCTCCACGGCGACGATGCGGAACCGCTTCCGTGCGAGATACGGGGTCACCCCGGACGAGTTCCGTCGCGCCGCCACGGCGCCCGACGCAGAAGCCAGCTGATACATGTCGGCGCAAGCACTTTGGTGCTTGCGCCGATGGTGTGTGCACCTCACGCCGGTAGGGCTTCGGCAATTCCCGACTGTCCGAATTGTCGACATTCGGGCACGGTGAGATCTTCGGCGTGGTACGACTACATCGCACGCCCGTCCTGGTGCGGGCCGGTGGAAGGCGTACGGCATGAGGAGCTTTCGATGTCGATCGTCGGCTCAGGCACCCCGCGGCGCGTTGGTCGCGCTCATCGTCACCTGGGGCCTGGTCCTGTCCGGTTGCTCCTCCGGCGGGTCGGCAACCGAGTCGAATCCCGAACTCAGACAGATCGATGTCGCCGCGATGACCGCGACCCTCGACGACGCGATCGAGGAACTCCTGGTGCCCGGTGCGCTTGCGCTGATCCGGACCCCCGCAGGGACTCACACGGTTTCGGCCGGTACCACGACAACGGGCGATGACATCGCGCCCGCGGCGACCGACACAACGCTTTCGGCGCCGTTCTGACACGGATATCAGTACGGCCCGCTGCAGGTCTCGGACAAGCCGATGGCGCCCGAGGAGACCGCGGCGGCGAGGGCCGGAACCCTGCAGCCCAACGATGTGACGGTGATGAGCCCCTCGTGGGCCTGGGCGGCCGGCGGCGTCGTCTCGACCGCCGACGACCTGATGACCTGGATCGAGGCGTTCGTCGGCGGAGACCTCCTCGACGACGCCGACCAGCAGTTGTGGTGGGACAGCATCCGGATCCAGCACACACTCCCTGCTCGGTGAGTGTGCCCGCCAACGGTTTTCGAGCCAGCGGCGCACCGCCAGGCCGTCAGATCGTGCAGAGCGGTGAGTAGTCGCTGCGGCCGCCGGTGGTCGGTGAGACGAGGAAGGTGCACGGGTTGAAGCCGACCTTCTCGATCTCCTTGGTCAGTCGACGCAGTTCGGAGTTCGAGACGACCTTGTCGCGGGAGAGCAGGAATCCCGATGCCCGAGTGGGATCGCCGACGATCGAGTACTTGTACGGCCCATCGGGATTGCCGCCGTCCTCGAGATGGGCGACGATGTAGTTCGGTGCACCGTTGGGGTTGATGCTCGCCGGTGTCTGCGGGAATCGCACGGACAGTTGAGCATTCGACTTGGTGTCCACGACGGTGGCCTGTCCGATGACCCCGCCCTTCATCCCGGTGGGGCCGGTGCACTGGTTGTCGACGCCGATGGTCTTCGCGTCGATGCGGGTGTAGAAGGCGCTGGTGTCGCGGGCGCAGGTGACGCCCCAGAACGACGGAACGGTGGCCAGCTGCCACCACTTGCCGAGATAGCGGTCGACGTCGAGTTTCTCGACGGGCGCCAGGGGCGCCGCCTGTGCCGGGGCCGCCCCGACGGTGAAGCCGATACTGGCGACAATGCCGGCGACAAGGGCTGCGAGGGTGCGTGTGACGCGCATGATGTTCCTTTCGTGGGCCGATCGTCTCCGTCGAGCCCCGGTGGGCTGTCAACAGAGGTTCGGACCAGGAACGCGTCACGGATGGGTCGAGCACCTCGCGGGCCTTGCCGGCCGGCATCATCGCTGGTGGAGCGGGGAGATCACATGTTGTAGGCGTTGTTCGGGTTCCAGGTGGAGACCGCCCAGATGACGATGAGGTCGAGGACGATGATCAGGATGGCCCACGCCGGGTAGTACGGCAGCCACAGGAACTGGGCGACGATCGACAGCGAGGCGATCACGATCGCTCCGATCCGCGCCCAGTCGGCACCTACCGCGAGGCCGCCGGCGATCAGGATGCCGACGATGCCGAGGATGAGGTGGATCCAGCCCCACGCGGTGAGGTCGAACTCGAAGATGTAGTTGCTTCCGACGACGAAGAGCTCGTCGTTGGCGATCGCCGCGATTCCCTGGAAGATCGAGACGAGACCTGCGACGAACAGCAGTGCGGCGGCGACGATCGAGATGCCGAAGGCGAAGCCCTGTTTCGCGGACGAGTTCGCCTGCTCATCGGTGGAAGCGCTCATGGTGGCGTCCTTTCGTGGTGGTGTGAACGCCGGCATCCAGAGGTCCTGGGCGACGGCGCGGGGGCGTTGTTGCGGGTGGACCTTAACCAAGGATGGGACGTCCGACCCGTCTCCCGCGGCGTTTCGTTCAGTTCCGGCACATCTTTGACCAGGCGATTTAATACTCGGCGGGGGTCGGGTATAAGCTATCGCAGGCTACACACGGGGTGTGGCGCAGCTTGGTAGCGCGCTTCGTTCGGGACGAAGAGGTCGTGGGTTCGAATCCCGCCACCCCGACAGAGATCGACCACGGTCGGTCAGCAAGATGTGTTGGTTGAGACACAAGCAGTGAGACCCCGGTCCGCAGAGATGCGGCCGGGGTTTCCTCGTTTCCCGTCACCTTGCGGGCTGCTCAGATCTCCTGCTCCGACGAGACCCGCCCGCCGATGTGCGCGAGGATCTCCGGGTCGTCGGTGACGAACCGATCCACCTCTTCACCACCGTCACAGCGCAGCAGACTCACGGTGACGCCCTCCGGGCCGCGGTGGATGACACGCCAGCCGGCCCCCGAGTCCTCCCAGCGGCGTAGATCGTCGAGCGTCATCGGGCGGCCTCTTTCAACAGCCCAGCTGCCGGGCCAGATCGAGCAGATCGGTCGCGTGGAAGTCGTTGTCCGGAGACCCGGAGTCGTCCTTCGGCTCGCCGCCCCATTCGTCGGGCCGCTCGATGAACGCGGTGCGCAGGCCGAAGGAACGCGCGGCGTCGAGGTCGGTCTGGTGGGTGGCGACCATCATCACCTCGTCCGGCTCGACCTCGAGGAGCTCGGCCAGGCCACAGTAGGTCTCGCGTGCCGGCTTGTAGTGCTTCCAGAGGTCGGAGCCGCCGATGACGTCCCACGCGAAGTCGTCGTGCCGCGCCATGTCGGTCAGCAACGCCACTGTTCCGTTGCTGAGGGCGCACACGATGTGGTCCCGCTTGAGACGCCGTATCCCCTCGGCGGCGTCGGGCCAGCCCGGGATGGTGCGCCACGCGCGCACGAGGACGCGGCTCTGCTCGGCGTCGAGAGTCACGCCGAAGGCTGTTGCGACATCGTGAAGGGTCTCGGTCTGCAGATCGTCGAGACGGCGCCAGGGGAGCTCTCCGGACTCGACGCGCGCGAGGATCGGCGAGTAGCGGCGACGCCACTCGCGGGCGAAGTCGGCGGCGTCGACCCCGGGCACGGTCTGTGCGACGGCACCGGAGATGCCGGTGAACCAGTCGGTGACCGTGCCGAAGGTGTCGAACGCCAGAACCTTCACACCGAGAATCGGCACGGCCTCACAGGGTCTCGCGCGCCAGCTGCGGCAGCGACTGGTCGGCGTCGTAGTCGGCGTCGCCGTGCGAGACCGGCGTCAGGGTGACCAGGCTGGCCTCCGGCCGGCAGCAGAACCGTGCCGGTGCGTACGGCGAGGTGCCCAGCCCGGCACTGACGTGCAGCTTCATCGACGAGCCCCAGTTCGACGGCCCCTTCACCCGGGAACGGTCGATGTGGCAGTTGGTGACGAGCGCGCCGAAGAACGGCAGGCACAACTGGCCGCCGTGGGTGTGGCCGGCCATGACGAGGTCGTAACCGTCGTCGGCGAAACGGTCGAGGACCCGCGGTTCGGGGGAGTGGGTCAGGCCGAGCCGCAGGTGTGCCAGGGGGTTCGGGCGACCGGCGATGGTCTCGTAACGATCCCGCTCGATGTGCGGATCGTCGACACCGGCCGCGACCACACGCACCCCGCTGACCTCGAGCTCGCGCACGGTGTGCGTGGCGTCGAGCCAGCCGCGTTCGGTGAACGCCGCCCGCAGGTCCTGCCAGGGGAGCGGTTCGCCGTGGGTGCGCTGGTGATTCTTCTTGAAGTACTTGAACGGGTTCTTCGGCTTGGGGCCGAAGTAGTCGTTGGAACCGAAGACGAACAGACCGGGACGTGACAGCAGCCCGCCGAGGGACTGGATCACCGCCGGCACCGCCTGCGGGTGCGCGAGGTTGTCTCCGGTGTTGACCACCAGATCCGGTTCCAGTGCCTCGAGCTCGGAGATCCACGCCTGCTTGAGTCGCTGGTTGGGCATCATGTGCAGGTCGCTGATGTGCAGGACCCGCAGGGGAGAGGCGCCGGGTTCGAGGACCGACAGCGTCGTGTGGCGCAGGGCGAAGGCGTTGCGCTCGATGACGGTCGAGTAGACGAGGCCGGCCGCGGCGAGTCCCGCGGCACCGATCAGTGCGCGCGAACCGACCCCGGAACCGGACGAACCGAGGCGTGACCGGCCGAGGCGTGCGAAGTCGAGTTCGGAGTGCTGCATCTGTTCAGAATACGCACCTCCGAGCGCATGCCCATCCCTTCGGCGGCGCTCCGGTGCGCGGCTCAGCCGGGCAGTTGGATGACGACCGGTCCGACGCCGGGGACCACCACGGTGGTCTCGGTGGGGCCGTTGCTGTCACTGCCGCCGGCACGACGACCGTTGCTGACGTAGATCGTCACGGTGCTGCCGGGCATCGCGGAGTCCGACGGCGCGGTGAACACGACCGTGCCCTTCGAGCGTCCGCTGTCGACTTCCAGCTCGTTGACCTTGAAGCCGGCGCGCTGCAGGCGCGAGGTGGCCTCACTGGCGGTCAACCCGCTGACCTGGGGGATTCGTCCGCGGTCGCTGCCGTTCCAGTACTCGCGGTCGATCGGAGGGAGCCGGACCGGGCCGTACTTGGTGGCAACCGGCTTCATGGCCTGGAACCACGTGCGCGCCGGTTCCATGCCGCCGTAGAGGTCACCGTCGTAGCAGGACCGCAGCGGGCTGCTGCAGACGCCCTGCGGGTTGGGGCCGTCGCTGTAGACGTATGCCGCACCGGCGATCTGGTTGGTGAAGCCGACGAACGCGGAGCTGCGGTGCGCCTCGGTGGTACCCGTCTTGCCCGACATGGGCAGCGTCCAGCCGGCGGAACCGGCCGCGCCGGCCGCGGTGCCGCCACCCCTGTCGTCCTTGCTCAGTGCATTGGCGAGGGTCTCGGCCAGACCCTTGTCGACGACCTGCTCGCATCCGGGGGAGTTGAACGGGACCGACGTGAGGGCGCGCTGTCCGTCGGGACCGATCACCGGGTTGCCGTACTGGTCGCGCTTGACGCGGCTGATCGCCTTGATCGGATTGGGCGGACACCAGGTGCCGCCCGAGGCGATGGTCGCGGCCACGTTGGCGAGTTCGAGGCCGTTGAGCGGCAGCGGTCCGAGGGTGAACGAGCCGAAGTTCCCGTCCTTGACGTACTGCGCCATGCTCTTCTCGCCGTAACCCGACGAGCCGGGCACCGTGTAGGAGCGCAGGCCGAGACGCACGGCCATGTCGACGGCCGGCTTCACGCCGACCTGCTGCAGCAGCTTGACGAACGCGGTGTTCGGCGACTGCGCGAGCGCGTCGGACACCGACAACGAAGCCGGGTAGCGGCCGTCGTTCTTGACGCAGTAGGCGTTGACCGGGCAGCCGTTGGCCCCGGCGCTGTTGCCCATGCCCTCCACGGCGACGAAACCGGGGACCGGGATGCTCGAGCCCGCACCGAGCCCCTTCTCCATGGCCGCGGCGACGGTGAAGATCTTGAACACCGAGCCCGCACCGTCACCGACCATCGAGAACGGTTGTGGCTGCATCGTCTCGCCGGCGTTGAGGTCGAGGCCGTACCTGCGACTGGACGCCATCGACAGCACGTCGTGGGACTTGTCGCCGGGGCGGATGGTGCTCATCACGTCGGCCACGCCGTCGGCGGTCGGACTCGCCTGCGCCTTCACGGCACGATTCGTCGCCCGCTGGACGTCGGGATCGAGGGTGGTCTGGATGATGAATCCGCCGCGGAGCACCGAATTGCGGGACATGCCGTTCTCGGCGAGGAACTGTAGCGCGTAGTCGCAGAAGAAGCCCTCGGAGTCGGCGGCGATACAACCCTGTGTCGGCGTCCGCGGACTCGGCAGCACGCCCAGCGGCGTCTCCTTGGCCGCCACCAGTTCGGCGCGTCGTTCGGGGAAGTTGTCGATCATCGTGTCCAGCACGAGGTTCCGGCGGGTCAGCGTTCCCTCGGCGTTGCTGTAGGGGTTGAGCGCCGAACTCGACTGGACCATGCCGGCCAGCATCGCCGCCTGCTGGACCTTCAGGTCCTTGGCCGGGATCCCGAAGTACGTCTGCGCGGCCGCCTCGATGCCGTAGGCGTTGTTGCCGAAGGGCACGACGTTCAGATAGCGGGTGACGATCTGCTTCTTCGCCTCCTGCTTGGCCGCGGCGTCGTCGAGTCCCTTGTCGCGCTTGGCCTGGTCGATGAGGGTCTGCTCGAGCGTCAGCGCCATGCGCACCTCGCGCAGCTTGCGCGCCGGGGTGGTCTCGACGGCGGCCTGGCGGTCGGCCTCGGTGCGGGCCAGCACGAGTAGTTGATAGTTCTTGATGTACTGCTGATCGAGCGTCGACGCACCCTGCTGGACCTCACCCGACGACGAGTTCTTCAGCGCGGCGCGGATGGTGCCCTTCCAGTCGACGCCGTCGTGTTCGAGGAAGCGCCGGTCCTCGACGGAGATGATCGCGCGGATCATGTCGGGCGAGATGTCGTTGTATCCGACCTGGTATCGGTACTGGTCGAACAGCACTGCGATCGGCTTCCCGTTGACGTCGGTCATGGTGGTGACCTCCGGCAAGGTGCCGTTCAGGAGTTCGGAGGAGACGTTCTCGACTGCCGCGGCCGCCCGGTTGGAGACGACGCCGACCCCACTGGCCACCGGATAGAGCAGGCCCGCGACGAGAACCCCGGCCAGCAGGCTCGCCCCGGCCAGTGACCACAGTTTCTTCGACATCACCCCGACAGGATACGTGCGATCGGGCCGAACATCGCCCAGCCTCGCCCCCGGGATCCTCTGGGTGCGTTGTGCCTGGACACGCTGCCGGCGTGCTGGAAGAAGGCGCCGGCGGCGCGTCGGCGCAACCCCGAACCAACGTGAATGCAACCCCCCGATCAGATGAGTTTGCACGGTGGTCCCACTTTGTTGCGCTCCAGGGGTTGCGCACCCATGCACAGATCCCTAGATTGAGTGCAGAATGTGACTTACGTAACAGTTGGCTGTAAATATGGTCTGAGCAGCGAGTTGAGTCCCGGTTTCGGGGCTATGCGGAACACGACAAGTAGGGGTGGCGGATGGCGACAGCGGCAGTTTCTACCGGAGAAGATCGCCTGGCCTGGGTGGCCAGGGCACGATGCCGAGGAGGAGACCCCGACGACCTGTTCGTGAGAGGAGCAGCGCAGCGTAAGGCCGCAACGATCTGCCGGCACTGCCCGGTGCAGCTCGAATGCGGTGCCGACGCCCTAGACAACCGCGTCGAATTCGGTGTCTGGGGTGGCCTGACCGAACGTCAGCGTCGCGCGCTCCTGCGCCAGCACCCCGAGGTCACCTCGTGGTCGGCGTTCTTCGAAGCCCAGCGCCGCCGCCAGCGCGCCGACGCGGTCTGACCCACCCGACACCTCTTCAGCCAAAGCAATTCGGCTCGACCGGCGAAAGTCGGCCGAGCCGATTGCCATCGGTCTCCCGGTGGTGAGGGAGCTCAGCCACGTCCGGTGATCTGCTCCGCGACGGCGCGGAGTGCGGTCACGTCCGCGACCTCGAACGGCAGCGCCGGGACCCCGACGATCGGGACCCGCGGATGGGCCGCCGTGAAACGCTGCAGCAAGTGGAGTTCGCGCTTACCGGTGGCGGCGCGATCGGCGTGGATCTGCAGCACCCCCCGGGTCAGGTCGTCGGTGACCGACTCGAGTGCCACCAGCGCCGCCTCTTCGTGGATCGACGTCAGGTTCGGATGGGTCCGGTTGAGGATCAGACCCGCCAGCGGCATCGTCTCCTCCGACAGCCGGTCGACGAAGAACGCCGCCTCCCGCAGCGCGTCGGCCTCGGCCGCCGCGACCACCGCGAACTGCGTACCGGGCTGCTTGAGCAGCTCGTAGGTCTTCAGCGCGCGATCCTGGAAGCCGCCGAACATCGAGTCCAGGGACTGGACGAACATCGCGACGTCGCGCAGCATGTCCCCGCCGATGATGGTGGAGACGCCGCGCATCGCCAGGCTCATCGCGCCGGTCACCATGCGGCCGACGCCGCGTCCGCCGCCGACCAGCACCTTCATCAGCCGGCCCGACAGGAACGAACCGAGACGCTGTGGTGCGTCGAGGAAGTCGAGGGCGTTCCGGGAGGGCGGGGTGTCGACGACGATGAGATCCCAGTGATCCTGCTCGAGCAGCTTGCCGAGCTTCTCCATCGCCATGTACTCCTGCGTGCCGGAGAACGACGACGCGACCGTCTGATAGAAGGCGTTCTGCATGATCGCCTCGGCGCGTTCGGGAGTGGAGTACTCGAGCACCATCTCGTCGAAGGTGCGCCGCATGTCGAGCATCATCGCGTCGAGCGTGCCCTTGCCGTCGATCGGCACGGGCTGCGGCTCGTTGGTGAGTTCGGACATCCCGAGTGACTGGGCGAGACGCTTGGCCGGGTCGATGGTGAGGACCGCGACGGTGCGTCCCTGCTCGGCGGCGTACATCGCCATCGCGGCCGCGGTCGTGGTCTTGCCGACGCCGCCGGCTCCGCAACAGATGACGACGCGGGTCGCGGGGTCGGTCAGCACCGCCCCCATCTTGAGGTCGAGTGGCATCACGCACCCGCTTTCTGGAGAAGGTTGGCCAGCTCGTAGATGGAACCGAGGTCGACGCCGTCGCCCAGGGACGGCATCTCGAGCGTCGGCAGTTCCACCTCGTCGAGCTGGGCCTTCGCGATCTGTTGCGCCTGCAGGCGGGTCGCGTGCTCGATGGTCTCGGTGAGCAGACCGGACAGGTCGCCGTCGGTGAGCTTCACGCCGGCGGCCGTCAGGTTCTCCTCGATACGCGAGGCGTCGATCTGGCCCTCGGCGATCTCGTCGATCGTGTCGGCGGGCAGGTGCGGTGCACTGACCCGGTTGATGATGAGGCTGCCGAGGTTGAGGTTCTTGCCGCGCAGCTCCTCGATCGCCTCGATGGTCTCCTGGATCGGCATCGCCTCGAGCAGCGTCACGAGGTGGACGACGGTCTCCTCGGAATGCAGCAGGCGGACGACGCCCTCGCTCTGATTGCGGATCGGACCGGTCTTGGCGAGGTCGGCCATCGCCTGGGTGACGTCGAGGAAGTTGCCGATCCGGCCGGTCGGCGGTGCGTCGACGACCACCGCGTCGTACACGCGGTTGCCCTGCTTGTCGGTGTGGATGATGCGCTCTTTGATCTTGCCGGTGAGCAGCACGTCGCGCAGGCCCGGTGCCACTGTGGTCACGAAGTCGATGGCGCCGATGCGCTTCATCGCCCGGCCGGCGAAGCCGAGGTTGTAGAACATGTCGAGGTATTCGAGCAGTGCGTGCTCGATGTCGACGGCGAGCGCCGACACCTCGCCGCCGCCCTCGGCGGTCGCGATCTTGGTGTCGGTCGGCGGCAGCGGCGGGATGTCGAAGAGCTGCGCGATACCCTGCCGCCCCTCGGTCTCCACCAGGAGAACCTTCTTGCCGTCGGCGGCGAGCGCGAGTGCGAGTGCTGCCGCGATGGTCGTCTTACCCGTTCCGCCCTTGCCCGATACGAAGTGCAACCGGGCGCGCGATGCCGCGTCCGGCCACTCGTTGTCGACAGTGACTGAAGACTTGTCTGTCACGCCGGAATCGAGACCTTCCCCCGCCCCGGAACGTGAGCCCTGTTCATTGGCCACCGCAACACCTTATCCATTGATGGTCGGCAGATAGGGTGAGTCCATGAGTGAAGTGACCGCCTGGGAATACGTGACGGTGCCGCTGCTGACGCATGCGACCAAACAGATCCTCGATCAGTGGGGTGCCGACGGCTGGGAACTGGTGTCGGTGCTGCCCGGCCCGACCGGTGAGCAGCACGTCGCCTACCTGAAGCGACCGAAGGGCTGAACATGGCAGCGACCTGGACAGATCGACTCGCCGAGCTCGGCATCGCGCTGCCCGACGTGGTGCCTCCGGTGGCGAGTTACACGCCGGCCGTGCGCACCGGAAACCTCGTCTACACCTCGGGTCAGCTCCCGGTCGTCAACGGCGAACTCTCGGTCCACGGCAAGGTGTCCGACGGCGCCGAGGGCGTCGTGCGTCCGGATGAGGCCACCGCCGCGGCCCGTGCGTGCGCGTTGAACGCGCTCGCCGCCGTGCATGCGCTGGTCGGAATCGACTCGGTCGTGCGCATCGTCAAGGTGGTCGGCTTCGTCGCGTCGGCGCCGGGCTTCACCGGACAGCCGAAGGTCATCAACGGCGCATCGGACGTGTTGGGCGAGATCTTCGGGGACGCGGGCGTGCACGCTCGTTCGGCCGTCGGTGTCGCCGAGCTCCCGCTCGGTGCGCCGGTCGAGGTGGAACTGATCGTCGAAGTGGCCTGACGCCGGTTTGGACGTCGCGCTACTGATCGTCGCGGCCGCAGCTGCCGGATGGGTCGACGCCGTGGTCGGCGGCGGGGGACTGGTGTTGATCCCCGCGATGCTGATCGCGCAACCCGGCCTGCCGACGGCGACGGCGCTCGGCACCAACAAGCTCGCCGCGGTCTTCGGTACCGCGTCGGCGGCCTGGCGCTACGTGCGGCACGTGCGCATCGACCTGCGCAGGCTGATCCCGGTGTTCGTCGCCGCGCTCGTGTTCTCGGCTCTCGGTGCGCTGGTGGCGATCTCGCTGCCGACGGAGATCTTCACGCCGATCGTGCTGGTGATGCTCGTCGGCGTCGGGCTCTTCGTCGCGCTGAACCCCGGTTTCGGCGGTGACGCGTCGACGGGACCGCGATCGCGTCTGTCGACGATCGCCGGACTGGTCATCGCCGGCGTCGTGATCGCCTTCTACGACGGCGTCATGGGGCCCGGGACCGGGACCTTCCTCATCATCAGCCTGACCGCTCTGGTGGGGACTTCCTTCCTGGAGAGTTCGGCGATGGCCAAGGTCATCAACACCGGTACCAACCTAGGGGCGCTGACGGTGTTCGGGCTCCAGGGAAATGTGCTGTGGCTCTTGGGTCTCGGACTGGCCGTCGCCAACATCGTCGGCGCCCAGATCGGCTCGCACATGGCCATCGGGCGCGGTAGTTCGTTCGTGCGGTGGGTGCTCCTGGCCGTCGTCGTGGTGATGGTCGGGAAGTTGGGGTACGACCTGATCACCGACTGATCCACGTGCGCAGGCGAAAAGGCGTGGCGGTGCCGGGCCGGAACGGGAGATGCTGTGGGGGTGAACGCCTCCACCGAGTCCGCCGCCGACTCGACGCGCGTCGCGATCCAGCGTCGCACCGTCGTCCTGCTGTGCCTGGTTCAGGTGCTGGGAGGCGTCTCGATGGGCGGTGCCCTGGCACTGGGCGCGATCATCGGTGAGGAGCTGTCCGGGACCGAGTCGCTGGCCGGGTTGCCGGCCACGGTGTTGACGCTCGGCGCGGCAGCAGCCGGGCTGCCGCTCGCGGCGCTGGCGTCGGCGCGCGGTCGGAGACCCGCGCTCGCCACCGGGCTGATGGTCGCCGCGACCGGCGCGCTGATCGTGGCCTTCGCCGTGGACCGCGGCTGGTTCCTGCTGATGCTCGCGGGGATGATCGCGCTCGGATCGGGGACGGCGGTCAGCCTTCAGGCCCGGTTCGCGGCGACGGACCTGGCCGCGCCGGAGACGCGGGGTCGAGACCTGTCGCTCGTGGTCTGGATGACGATGGTCGGCGCCGTCGTCGGTCCCGCGCTGGTTCCGCTCGGGGCGAGCGTCGCGAGTCGGGTCGGGATGGCGGACATGGCGGGGCCGTTCCTGTTGGGCGCCGTCGGATGCCTGTGTGCGGCAGCCGTGCTCCTCGTCGGTCTGCGGCCCGACCCGCTCGTGGAAGCGTATCGTGGTATTTCCGAATCGACATCGAGACCGTCTCTGGCGGAGGGGCTTTCGGCGATCATGCAATCACCCGCCGCCCGAGCGGCGTTGGCGGCGGTCGTCTCGGCGCATGCGGTGATGGTCGGTGTCATGGCGCTGACGCCCGTTCACCTGCACCACGGTGGCGCGTCGGTGACGCTTGTCGGGCTCTCGATCAGCGCCCACATCGCCGGGATGTTCGCGCTCTCACCGCTGATGGGCATCCTCGCCGACCGTGCTGGAAGAGTTCCGGTCATCCTCGTCGGTCAGGCCGTTCTCGTCGTCAGTTGCATCGTCGGCTTCGTGTTCGTCGACTCCCAGGCCGGTCTGGTCGCCGCACTGGTCCTGCTCGGCATCGGGTGGTCGGCGTCCACGGTCGCGGCGTCGACCCTGCTGACCGACGCCGTAGAGGTCACCAGACGTGCTGCTGCACAGGGTGTCTCGGACACCTCGATGAGCCTCGCCGGAGCCGGGGCGGGTGCGCTGGCCGGGGTCGTGGTGGGTGCGTTCGGATACGCCGCCCTCGTACTCGGTGCCGGGACGATCGCGGTGGTCACCGCCGTGTATGTGGTGGTCGACGGTGCGCGCGGGCGCCGGCAGGCCGCGATGGCCTAGTGTCCTGAGTCATTAATTGTCATTCGGTTGATAGACTGGGGAATGGCAACCCGGGGTCCGCGAGCAGTGGATATTGTTCTGACCGATGACGAGCGCCGTGAGCTCGAAGGGTGGGCGCGTCGGCGAACGACGGCCTCGGGTTTGGCGATGCGATCACGAATCGTTCTCGCTGCCGCAGATGGCGGGTCGAATACCGAAGTGGCACAACGACTCGGCCTCAACCGAGGTACCGTGCGGCGATGGCGAGGCCGGTTCGTCGAGCACCGCTGCGAGGGGTTGCTCGACGAACCCCGGCCCGGGCGACCTCGAACCGTCGGCGACGAGCAGATCAAAGACCTGATCACCGCAACTCTCGAGACCACTCCGAAGAATGCGACACACTGGTCGACTCGGTCGATGGCTGAGCATCTCGACATGTCGCAGTCAACTGTTTCGCGTGTATGGAGAGCGTTCGGATTGGCTCCACACAAACAGGATTCGTGGAAGCTGTCGAAAGATCCCATGTTCACCGAAAAGGTCCGCGACGTCGTCGGGCTCTACATGAACCCACCCGAACGTGCCCTGGTGCTCTGCGTTGACGAGAAGACCCAGATCCAAGCGCTCGATCGCACCCAGCCGATCTTTCCCATGCTCCCGGGCACCCCGCAACGGGCCAGCCACGACTACGTGCGCAACGGCACCTCCAGCCTGTACGCGGCGTTGGACATCGCGTCGGGCAAAGTCATCGGTTCGCTTCACTCACGGCATCGCGCAACGGAATTCATCGGATTCCTCCGCAAGATCGACGCCGAGGTACCCGACGAGCTCGACGTCCACCTGGTCATGGACAATGCCTCCACCCACAAGACACCCGCGGTCAAGCGATGGCTGACCGCGCACCCGCGGTTTGTTGTCCACTTCACCCCCACCAGCTCATCCTGGATGAACCTCGTCGAACGCTGGTTCGCCGAACTGACCACCAAGAAACTCCAACGCTCCACCCACCGCACCGTACGAGCACTCAATGCCGACATCAGAGCGTGGATCGAGACCTGGAACGACAACCCCCGCCCCTACGTGTGGGTCAAGACCGCTGACCAGATCCTCGACTCCATCGCCCACTACTGCACACGAATTAATGACTCAGGACACTAGAGTTCGATCATCGGCCTTGCGGACGGCGCCGGGAGCGCAGCGAGCGGGCCACGTGTCGGGGAGGGATTCAGCGTGTCACAGCAACTCGTCGGACGAACGGGTGTCGTGACACTGGCGATCCCCGGGGGAGAGACTCTCGGCGAGATCGAACTGCCTTTCGGCGGAGGGACAGAGCGGTTCCTGGCGCGCGCCACGGAACCGCTCGACGACGACACCCCGGTGCTGGTGATCGCCGAACTGCCCGGCCGGATCGTCGACGTCGAACGCTGGACCACGCTCCCCGGGCTCTGACCTGCATCGCCGGTGCATGTGAATGGATGATCGTCGCCGGCTGCGAGATGAGGCAGGATGTGCTGCAACGATGCGACGATTTGCGATCGACAACCTTGATGTGACGACACGAAACAATGCAAGACGCACCTGACGCGAGGAGAAGAGCATGCTCGGTTACTACGTCCCCGAACCCGACGAGGCGATGCTCATCTCGGGTGCGAAGGCCCATGAGGGTGACGCGCCGTTCGTCGTGATCGTCGGCCACGGCAAATGGGTGATGCCCTTCTTCCGCAAGGTCCGGTTCCTGTCGATGGCATTGCACGAGGCGTCGATCCGTGAGGTCTGCGTGACCACGCAGGGCATCCAGCTCAACGTCCGCGCGGTGATCGCGCACAAGGTCGGCAACGACGTCGTGTCGATCGTCAACGCCGGCCAGCGATTCATCTCCGAGCAGGAGAACGAGATGAATCAGCTGACCGGACAGATCTTCTCCGGCCATCTCCGTTCGATCGTCGGTTCCATGACGGTGGAGCAGATCATCCGCGAACGCGACACCCTCGCCCGGCAGGTGCTCGAGGCCTCGAAGAGGGAGATGGGATCGATCGGCCTGGTGGTCGACTCGTTCCAGATCCAGTCGATCGACGACATGGACTCCGGCTACATCAATGCCCTTGCCGCACCGAACATCGCGAAGGTGCAGCGCGAGGCCGCTGTGGAACGTGCTCGGGCCGACCAGGAATCGGCGAAGGCGCAGCAGGAGTCGCTGCGCAACCAGGCCGACTACGAGCGGGAGACCGCGATCAAGCGCGCGGCCATCAAGGCCGAGACCGACAAGGCCAACGCGGAGGCCGCCCAGGCCGGCCCGCTCGCCCAGGCGAGGGTCAACCAGGAAGTCATCCGCGAGCAGTCGGTGCTGGCGCAGGCGCAGGCCGAACTGCGTGAGCAGGAACTGATCTCGGAGGTCGTGAAGCCGGCCGAGGCCGAGGCGCGTCGTCGCGCGATCATCGCCGAGGCCGAGGCGAAGGCCGTGGAGATCCAGTCGGCCGCCGCCGCGCAGCACAACCGGATCGCGCTCGACCAGCAGCTGATCGAGGCGCTGCCGACCCTCGTGGGTGAAGTCGCCAAGGGACTCAGCACCGCCAACCTCACGGTGTACAACGGCGCGGAGGGCGTCAACGAGATCATGATCGGCGTCATCACCCAGGGCGCCGCGCTCCTGCGCAGTCTGCAGGATCAGGTCGCGCCGACCGTGCTCGACGAGGCGTCGGACCAGTCCGTGAACGGCACCCCGGTCAGCGGGGTCTGAGGAACAGATGACCTTCTCCGAACAGCCCCTCCGTGACCAGGCCGTACCGCCGAGCTGGCACAGCCGATTCGCCTTCTTCGACGCCTACGGCCCGCCGGCGGATCCGCCGGCCCGAGAGGCGATGAAACACTTGTCTTTCGGGCAACGGATACGCCTCACGTTCAATCCATTGGCGTTCTTCTTCGGGCCGATCTACTTCGCGGTGAAGGGCATGTGGCGCAAAGGCCTGATGCTGTTCGGGCTGACGGTGGTCTTCAATGCGCTGCTCCTGGCCCTGAACGTCCCGAGCAGCTTCGACATGGCCATCGCGTGCGGTGTCGGTGCCCTGTACGCGACGACCGCGAACTACGCGTGGTACCTGCATGTCCGGAATGACAACCGTTCATGGAACATCTTCGAGGGTATGACTCGCAGCAAAGCCGAGTAGGGATCGACTCACCGCGGTCGGAAGGTCGAGCGGTGTGACCCGGGTCGCGGGCAGTCGATAGGCTCGGACCATGAGCACCCCGAACGATGCCGCTCCCACCCATCCCGCCTACGGGATGCTCCGGGAGATCACGCCCTTCGCGTCGGTCCTGCTGTGTGACAACTCCGGGATGATGGAGCTCGACGGCACCAACACCTACGTGCTGAAGGCACCGGGCAGCGACGAGTGCGTGGTCGTCGACCCCGGTCCGCCGAAGTACAAGCACCACGCCCGACGCCTCGCGGAACTCCCCGTGGCGCTGACACTGGTGACGCATCGCCATTTCGACCACACGGGCGGGATCTCACGGTTGCACAAGCGAACCGGCACGCCGGTTCGTGCGCGGCTCGAGAAGCACTGTCGCAAGGCTGCGCCGCTCCGCGACCGGGAGGTCATCGAGATCGCCGGCCTGCGCATCACGGTGCTGGACACGCCCGGGCACACCGGGGACTCGGTCAGCTTCATCGTCGAACACGAGGGGCAGCGGGCCGTCCTGACCGGCGACACCATCCTCGGAAGTGGCACGACCGTCCTCGACCCTTCCGACGGCGGGCTGCGGGACTACCTGAACTCGCTGAACCGGCTCATCGTCGAAGGCGAAGGGGCGGCGCTGCTTCCCGCGCACGGCCCCGACCACCCGGACCTCGGCCCGGTCGCCCGCTTCTACAAGGCGCATCGTGAGGAGCGGATCGATCAGATCGTGGCCGCCCTGGATGACATGGGTGTGTCGCCGCACGAGGTCAAACCGATGAAGGTGGTGCGGCGGGTCTACTCCGACGTCGACAAGAAACTGTGGCCGGCCGCGCGGATGTCGGTGAAGGCGCAGCTGGAGTATCTGCGGCAGGCGTGACCCCTTGCTCCCCGAGGAGCCCGGAGCTTGCGGAGGGCGTCTCGAAGGGCCGAAAGCAAGAGCCGCTCGCTCCCGGAGGAACGAGCGGCTCTTGTGGTTCGTCAGCGTGCGCGACGCGCGAGACGCTCGGAGTCGGCGATCAGGACGCTCTTGCCCTCGAGTCGCAGCCAGCCGCGCTGGGCGAAGTCGGCGAGTGCCTTGTTCACGGTCTCGCGCGAGGCGCCGACCAGCTGGGCGATCTCTTCCTGGGTCAGGTCGTGGGTGACGCGCAGGGCGCCGCCCTCCTGGGTGCCGAAACGCTGCGCGAGCTGCAGGAGCTGCTTCGCGACGCGACCGGGCACGTCGGTGAAGATCAGGTCGGCGAGGTTGTTGTTGGTGCGGCGCAGACGACGTGCCAGCACGCGGAGCAGCTGCTCGGCGATCTCCGGACGGTCCTTGATCCACGCACGCAGGGCGTCACGGTCCATCGACACCGCGCGGACCTCGGTCACCGTCGTCGCCGACGAGGTGCGGGGGCCCGGGTCGAAGATGGAGAGCTCGCCGAACATGTCCGACGGTCCCATGATCGTCAGCAGGTTCTCACGGCCGTCGGGTGAGCGTCGGCCGACCTTCACCTTGCCGGACATGATGATGTAGAGCCGGTCACCGGGCTCGCCTTCATGGAAGATCACGTGTCCACGAGGGAAATCCACGGGCTGAAGCTGCTTGGTCAGCGCCGCGACGGCAGAAGGCTCGACCCCCTGAAATATGCCTGCCCGCGCCAGTACTTCTTCCACCTAGGGAACCTTTCTCGAAATCTTTGCTACAGCCACGTGTGAGATCGCGCCCTTGGATACGCTACCCCGCGCACCAGCATATGTGTTGAATGGGTCACTGACGGCGCATTGGGTGTGTGTGTCTGACCGATCAGAGGTAGCGACATCGGCGATGTCGGGCCGTCGATGGTTCGGACCGCACCGAGAAAGGCTCGTCCGGGCGGACCGGACGGTGAGCACGGGTGGCCGGTGGATCAGCTGGCCCGCTGCGGCGTGGCGACGCGTTCGGCGTGATCGACGGCTGCCGGTTCGTGACCCGCGAAGCGATGCGGGCGCAGTTCGTGGAGCTCGGCGGGTGCGGTGTCGCGCGGCGGCTTGCCGGCGTTCTGGGACCCCGTGCGGTCGATGAAGTCGTCGACCTCGTCGTTGGAGACGGACACGCGGTCGATCCGGTTCTGCACCTTGTCCATGCCCATGGCGAAGAGCATGAGTACAGCGGGGAACAACAGTGCTGCGAGACCATGCATGGGGACAAGTAAACACAATCGACCCCTCAGAATCCTCATCGGACAAGGCGACGTCACTGACTTGTTACCTGACCGTAGGTTGCGTGCCTCGCTTCCGCCGATGGGGAAGGGCAGGTCACATCGCCGGCGTTATTGCGGCCCTGAGCTGCGCAGATTCTGTATCGCGGGCGATGCGGCGCGGCCGCCGACGGCTGTGGTGAGCGGAGTTCGCGCAGGACATCGCTAACCTGAATCTCGTGAGCGCACGTAAGGCTGCGTCCGTGGGCCAGGCCCCGGCCCGCAAGCAGGAGACCCACCTCGGGCTGGTCCGGCGCGCGCGACGGATGAACCGCACCCTCAAGATCGCGTTTCCGCACGTCTACTGCGAACTCGACTTCACCGATCCGCTCGAGCTGTCGGTGGCCACGATCCTGTCGGCGCAGTGCACCGACGTACGGGTCAACCAGACCACTCCGGCACTCTTCGCGAAATACCGCACCGCCCGCGACTACGCGGAGGCCGACCGGACCGAACTCGAGGAGATGATCCGCTCCACCGGCTTCTACCGGAACAAGGCGAACTCGATCATCGGCCTCGGGCAGGCCCTGGTGGAGCGGTACGACGGTGAGGTCCCGAACAAGCTGAAGGACCTGGTCTCGCTCCCCGGATTCGGACGCAAGACGGCCAACGTCGTCCTCGGCAACGCGTTCGGCGTCCCTGGAATCACCGTCGACACGCACTTCGGGCGTCTTGTCCGCCGCTGGCAGTGGACCGAGGAAGAAGATCCGGTGAAGGTCGAGCACGCCGTGGGCGAGCTGATCGAGCGCAAGGAGTGGACCGACCTGTCCCACCGGGTGATCTTCCACGGCCGGCGTGTGTGCCATGCCCGCAAACCCGCGTGCGGGGTCTGCATCCTCGCCAAGGACTGCCCGTCGGTGGGCACGGGTCCGATGGACAAGGCCGAGGCCGCCGCGCTGGTGAAGGGTCCCGAGACCGATCACCTGCTCCGATTGGCAGGACTCGCCGCGCCGTGAACGACAACGCCACCGAATCGGCGACTCCGCAGCCCGCCGATTCTCCTAAACCTCCCGCGCCGCCGAACTCCCGTTTCCCGGCCGCCGCGCGCTGGACGCTCGTCTTCGTCATCGTGATGATCGCGCTCATCGTCGCGATCTGGCCCCGCGGCGACGCCCCGTCGCCGACCACCGGCGCGCCGCCGTCGGCCAGCGGTCCGCGCCCCCTCGACGCACCGGTCGACGAAGCCCGCGTCGCGCAGGCGCGGGCCGGCGCCGCGCTCGCCGACTGCCCGGTCACCGGCTTGCCGGAGAACCCGGATTCGGTCCTGGCCGGCATCGTCGAACCGTGTCTGGGGACCGGCGCGCCGTATGACGTCGGCGCGGCCACCGCCGGCAAACCCCTGGTCATCAACGTGTGGGCGCAGTGGTGCGGACCGTGCAAGACCGAGCTGCCCTACTTCGAGGAGTTCGCGGCCCGCGCCGGTGACCGCGTCACGGTTCTTGCTCTGCATGCCAAGGAGGGCGGAACCAACCCGTTCTTCCCCCTGACATTGCTCACCGAGATCGGAGTTCGCATGCCGTCCGTCCTCGATCCCGACGGCCGGGTGGCCGCCGCGATCACCGCGCCGCGTGTCTTCCCGTCGACCGTCTTCCTGCGTCCCGACGGTTCGATCGCCAAGGTGTACCCCGGCGTGTTCGACAGCCCGCAGGAGATCGCCGATGCGGTCGACGAGTATCTGGGCGTGACGGTATGAGCGACGAACAGCACGTCGGCCCGCTCGTGCACCCCGACGAGATCCCGCCGTGGCTGCACGCGCTGACCGGCGACGTCGCCGCAGTCACCGAGAGCGTCAACAACCGCGGCGGCGACCGCACCCGCTGGGCCCAGATGTTCCACCGCGACCGTCGTCCGGCCGCGGTCCTGGTGCTGTTCTCCGGTTCCTGGGAGCCCGCCGACGATCATCCCGGCGGTGTCCCGGCCGACGCCGAGGTACTGCTGACCGAACGCGCCTCGACGCTGCGCCAGCACAGCGGGCAGGTCGCATTCCCAGGTGGTGCCGCCGATCCGGGTGACGACTTCCCGGTCGGCACCGCGCTGCGCGAGGCGCGTGAGGAGACCGGCCTCGACGCCTCGGGCGTGCACATCGTCGCCAATCTGGCGAGCTTCCCGGTCCCGCCGTCGGGATTCGACGTCGTGCCGGTGATCGGCTACTGGCGCGAGCCGAGTGCGGTGCGCGTCGTCGATCCGGGGGAGACCGCCCGCGTCGACCGCATCAACCTGCGTGAACTCCTCGCTCCCGAGAACCGCTTCCAGGTGCGTCGCTCGGTGATGGGCGGCCGCCTCTATCAAGGGCCGGCCTTCTTCGTCGACGGCCTGCTGGTCTGGGGGTTCACCGGCGGGCTGCTCGCCGCCATCAGCGATGCGTCGGGCTGGGACCGGCCGTGGGACCTCAACGATGTTCGACCCCTCGACGAGATGATCGAACGCGCCGGCAACCGTCAGGAATCTGGATTCAGCGCGGTCCACCCGCGCGGGCTGACCGACCCGGGTGCGGGCTGATGACCGGGTCCACGTGGGTCGATGTCATCGTCATCGGCATCGCGCTTCTCGCCGCGATCAGCGGTTACCGGTCCGGTGCGGTCGCCTCGGCGCTCGCGTTCATCGGCGTCGCGCTCGGGGCGGTGGCGGGTTTGCTGCTGGCTCCGCATCTGATCGAACGGTTCGACGACCTGCAGGTCCGTGTCCTCGTCGGGATCCTCGTCCTGGTTGTGCTGGTGGTCATCGGTGAGGTCGCCGGCATGGTGCTGGGACGGGCCGCGCGCGGCGGTATCCGCTCGCCGGGACTCCGGGCGATCGACAGCGGCGTGGGTTCGGTGCTGCAGGTGGTGGCCGTGCTGCTGGCCGCGGGCCTGCTGGCGATTCCCCTGCGCGGTTCCGCCGACCCCGCCATCGCCGGTGCGGTGCGCGATTCGAAGGTCCTGACGGGCGTCGAGGTGCTGTCGCCGCAATGGGTCAACGATCTGCCCGGCGACTTCAAGGCACTTCTCGACAGTTCGGGGCTTCCCAAGTTCCCGTTCGTGAGCACGCCGTCGACCAATGTCGATCCGCCCGACCCGGCACTCACCGACCTGCCTGTGGTGCGTCAGGCCCGACCGAGCGTCGTCAAGATCGAAGGCGTCGCACCCAGTTGCCGCCAGGCCCTCGAGGGCAGCGGATTCGTCGTATCGCCCGAGCGCGTGATGACCAACGCGCACGTCGTGGCAGGTACCGAACGCCTCGAGGTCGAGACCTCGACCGGGGCACGGCTTCCCGCGAAGGTCGTCCTCTTCGACAGCGAGAACGACATCGCCGTCCTCGACGTCCCCGGCCTGCGGGCGCCCGCCCTGAAATTCGCCTCACGGCCGGCATCGACCGGCGACGACGCCATCGCGCTCGGCTTCCCCGAGGCGGGCCCGTTCTACGTCAGTCCGCTGCGTGTCCGGTCGACGTTCATGCACACCGGTGACGACATCTATCGGACCGGTCAGGTCACCCGCGAGGTCTATGCGGTCCGTGGTTCGATCCGGCAGGGCAATTCCGGTGGGCCGCTGCTGAACTCGGACGGCGAGGTGCTCGGCGTCGTGTTCGGTGCGGCGGAGAACGCGGCCGACGAGACCGGCTTCGTGCTCACCGCCCGCCAAGTGCGCGCCGACTTCGACGAATCCGAGCGGCGAAGCGAGCGGGTGAGTACCAAGAGGTGCGTGCTGGCCTGATCCGCCGCGCCTTTTTTGCGGCCACGTCGTTGGTCGCCTCCGGTTCGGTCCGGAGGAACTCGAGGATCGCCTCGGTCACCGCCGCGGGCTGCTCCTGGTGCGCGAAGTGTCCGCTGCCCTCGATCTGCCGGTAGGTCTGGTGCGCCGCCCACCGATGTCCGTCGGCCATGGCTTCGCTGAGGATGTACGGGTCGTCCCGGCCGCGTAGCGCGAGGACCGGCAGGTGGAGTCGCTGGTCCATGAGTTCCATGAATCGCAGTCCGTCGGGCCGGAACTGGGAGCGGAACGCCCATCGCCGGTACTCCAGACTGCAGTGCGCGACATACGGGATCAGCATTGCCGACCGGTTCAGTTCGACCGTCTGCGCATAGTCGGGTTCGGCGCGCCAGGACGACGACGACCGCTGCGCGAAGTAGTCGGCGATGAACACGGCGTCGTCCCGCGTGACCTGCCGTTCCCCGAGGCGCGGGATCTGATTGCGCAGGAAGGGGGTCAGGAACTGCGACCGCTGGGCACGATCGCGCAGCGTGCGTCGGCGCAGGGCCCGTGGGTGCGGTGACGCCACGACCACGATCCGGTCGACGACGCGGGGATGCAGGGTCGCGGTGGCCCAGCAGACCAGACCGCCGTCGGAATGCCCGATCAGCGTCGCGCTGGTGTGCCCGAGGGCGCGGACGAGACCGTTGGCGTCGCCGGCCAGGGTCCAGCCGTCATAACCGCGCGGAGGTTTGTCGGTGTCGCCGTACCCGCGCAGATCGACCGCGACGGCGCGGAAGCCGGCCGCGCTGAGTGCGGTCAGCTGATGCCGCCAGCTCCACCAGAACTCGCCGAAGCCGTGGAGCAGCAGTACGAGCGGCCGGTCGCCGGCGGGAACCCCCGCCGGTTCGACAGCGTGGAACCGGACACCGTTGGCGCGGACGTCGAGGTGTTCCCAGTCGCCGGGAAGACGAACGCTCGAGGGGTCAGGTGCCTCGGTCAAAGCTCATCCCTCGCGGGCGGGAGGAATCCTCGGATGCGCCGGGGCCTGCGGATGACCGGGGCCGCGGTTGGGCAGCACGGTCGACAGCTCGTTGACCGTCTCGATCGTCTTCTTCGGACCGCGGACCTTCTTGAAGAAGATGTATCCGACGAAGGCCGCGATGCAGGTCACGACCACCAGGATCAGGAAGACGATGAGGAACGCCAGCCAGCGCCAGACGAATTCGTCGAGCAGTTCGGCCAGGAAGAAAAAGAAGAAGAAGCTGGAGTACAGCGCCATCACGCCGGCGACGATCAGCAGACCCGTACCGGCGCCCGCCTTCTTGGCCTCGCCGACGAGTTCGGCCTTGGCCAGGGCGACTTCGGACCGGAACAGGGTGGAGACACTCGCGGTGGCGTCTTTGACCAGGCTCCCGATGCTCGGCTCACCGCTCGGACCGGCGTTGGCGTCGGACAGAGGGATCGAGGGGACGGAGTCCCGCGGGATCGACGGGACGGAGTCCCGGCCCGCTTCGGGCAGGCCGTGCTCGTTGGGGCTCACAGAATCCTCCGTTGTTCGGCTGATGGCCATATGTTGCCATGCCCTGGGTCATGAGGTGGCGGCCCCACCCGGCGAAACGTCGAGGAAGTCCCCCGAATGCGCGATGCACCACCGGTGATGAGCTCACCGGTGGCGCGTCGACTGCGTGTCCTCCCGCTCTCGGAGCGTCAGACCTTCTTCGCCCGGATCGCCTCGAAGACCGACGGATCGACGAGCGTCGAGGTGTCGCCGAGCTCGCGGCCCTCTGCGACGTCCTTGAGCAGGCGCCGCATGATCTTGCCCGAACGCGTCTTGGGCAGCTCGGGCACGACGTTGATCTCGCGCGGCTTGGCGATGGGGGAGATCTCCACCGACACCTGCTGGCGCAGCTCGGCGATCAATGTCTCGCCGGTGTTCTCGACGCCCTCCCGGAGGATGACGAAGGCGACGATGCCCTGGCCGGTGGTCTCGTCGGCGGCGCCGATGACCGCGGCCTCGGCGACGCCGGAGTGTCCGACGAGGGCCGACTCGACCTCGGCGGTCGAGATGCGGTGGCCGGACACGTTCATCACGTCGTCCACGCGGCCGAGGACCCAGAGGGCATGATCCTCGTCGTAGCGCGCGCCGTCACCGGCGAAGTACCAGCCCTGGTCGGCGAACCGCGACCAGTAGGTCTCGCGGAACCGTTCCTCGTCGCCCCAGATGCCGCGCAACATCGACGGCCACGGCTGATCGAGGACGAGGTATCCCTGTTCGCCGGCGCCGACGGGGTTGCCCTGGTCGTCGACGATGCTCGCGCTGATGCCGGGCAGCGGCCTCATCGCCGAGCCGGGCTTGGTCTCGGTCACGCCGGGCAGCGGCGAGATCATGATCGCGCCGGTTTCGGTCTGCCACCAGGTGTCGACGATCGGTGCCCGGCCGCCGCCGATGACCTCGCGGAACCACTTCCATGCCTCGGGGTTGATCGGCTCGCCGACGCTTCCGAGGAGGCGGATCGACGACAGGTCGTGCGCTTCCGGGATCTGCTGGCCCCACTTCATGAAGGTGCGGATCAGCGTGGGCGCGATGTAGTAGACGGTGACGCCGTACTTCTCGATGATCTCGAAGTGACGGTGCTCGTTGGGTGAGTTCGGGGTGCCCTCGTAGACCACCTCGGTGGCGCCGTTGGAGAGCGGCCCGTAGACGAGGTACGAGTGGCCGGTCACCCAGCCGATGTCGGCGCCGCACCAGAAGACGTCGCGGCCTTCCTTGTGGTCGAAGACGTAGTGGAATGTGTAGCTGGCCTGGGTGAGGTAGCCGCCCGAGGTGTGCACGATGCCCTTGGGCTTGCCGGTGGTGCCCGAGGTGTAGAGCAGGAACAGCGGGTGCTCGGAGTCGAAGGCCTCCGGCTCGTGGACGTCGGACTGCTCGTCGACGGTGTCCTCCCACCAGACGTCTCGTCCTTCGACCCAGTTCAGCTTGGGGTCGTGATCGGTGCGACGCACGACGAGGACCTTCTCGACCGACTTCGCGGCGCCGGCGCCGGTTCCCAATGCCTCGTCGACGTTGGTCTTCAGCGGTGCCGGCTGACCGCGGCGGTACTGGCCGTCGGTGGTGATGACCAGCTTGGCCTCGGCGTCGTCGACGCGGGAACGCAGCGCGCCTGACGAGAAGCCGGCGAACACCACGGAGTGGGTGAGGCCGAGGCGCGCGCAGGCCAGCATCGAGATCAGGGCCTCGGGGACCATCGGCATGTAGATGGCGACGCGGTCGCCGGCCTGCAGGCCGATCGAGGTGAAGTAGTTGGCGGCCTTGCTGACCTCGGCCAGCAGCTCGTTGTAGGTCAGGTCGCGGCTGTCGCCGGGCTCGCCGACCCAGTGGATGGCGACGCGATCGCCCTTGCCGGCGGCGACGTGGCGGTCGACGCAGTTGACCGCGACGTTGAGCTTGCCGCCGACGAACCACTTGGCGAACGGCGCGTTCGACCAGTCGAGGGTGTCGGTGAAACTGGTGGCCCAGTCGAGCCGACGCGCCTGTTCCGCCCAGAACTCGAGTCGGTCGGAGTCGGCGCGGTCGTAGAGCTCGGCGGTGCCGTTCGCCTGTGCCGCGAACTCCTCGGACGGCGGGAACGCCTGGACGGTGGTGGAAGACATCGGTGAAATGAGCCTTTCGCTTCTCGACGGCGGGTCAAAAACCACAGTAAGGGTGACCCGACTGGTTCACGGATCGCTGGTGTGAGCGTAGTCACGCCAGGTTGCAACCGGGTACCGGTGCTCGGACGAGCGTGATCGATTCGCGACGAACGGCGTCTTTGCCGCGATGAGCGGTCGCTCGACCATTCTTCATGTGCGGTCGGCGCCCCGTTCTGTCGCCCACGGGAATGGATGAAGGCGATTATTCGAAACCGTCACTAACAATAAGCGAACTCATGGGTTTGTGTGAGTACTTCGGATCGTCTTCGGGATCGTCAATCTGTCGGACTCCGTCCCGTCCCCGCCCGGTCGCCGCGATGGCTGACCGATCCGAGCGGGGTCGGCAGCGCGCACGACGAGCGCTCACAACTATCGTCGGGGCGTGACCAACGATCCTTTGGCTCCCCTGCTGGACCTCCCGGGCGTGGCCGATGCCGCCGATCGGGCGCGTGACGCGTTGTCGGCAGTTCACCGGCACCCCGCCAACCTGCGCGGATGGGACAAGACGGCCACCGAGGCGTCGTGGCGCGCGGGCCGTTCATCGGCCGCGATCGACGGGGGAAGCGTCGAACTGCGTCGCGACGGCGACTTCGACGACCCGATCCTCGCCGGTGCCATGCGCGTGTCGCAGGCACTCGACGGCGAATCCCTCGAGATTCTGACCGGCGTGATCCGACGAGCCCCAGCTCAGGCGCTTGCGCGGCTCCACACACTCGCGGCCGCCGACCTCGTCGAGGATCCCGACCAGCTCGGCCGACCGCGACCTGAGACGGATGTCGCAGAGCGTCTCGATCTGTTGGGGCAGTTGATAACCGGTGCGACGTCGGTGCCGGCGCCGGTGCTCGCCGCGGTGGTGCACGGCGAGCTTCTCGGGCTCAAGCCGTTCCCCTCGGCGAATGGAGTGGTCGCGCGCGCCGCGTCCAGGCTGGTGGGCGCGGCGACGGGCCTCGACCCGCACTGTCTGGGTGTTCCGGAGGTCACCTGGTTCAAGCGTGCGGCCGAGTATCGGTCGTTGTCTGCGGCATTCGCCTCGGGTGGTCCGGACGGACTGCGGGACTGGCTCGTGTTCTGCTGCGAGGCGCTCGAAGCCGGTGCGGCGGAGGCGAAGTCGATCGCCGATGCGGCCCGCGCGGGGTAGGTGGGAAGACCCCGGACAGCACTGCGGGCGGCCTCCTGCGTCGTTACCGACGAGGTTGCCGCCCGCGTAGCACGGACCCAAGTTACCAAGCGTGCTCGGTGGGTTGTGGTCACCGCCTCGGCGAGGGAAAGCGAGTCAGGTCGCCCGTACCGTCCACGTGCTGCCATCTCGAGGGCCGTTCTCCCCGGGCTCCTTGCCTGCGGGGGAAGGCAGTGGCGCATCTAGTGTGGCGGTCGTTTCTCCTGGACGCAATTTCGCAGGCGCACAACACTTTTGCCTTTATGCGGCGTGCTCCGCGTGGGTGCTTGCCGCCCGTGCTGGGAAGTGCTCGGCGTGGGGGCCCGGGTCCTTCTCTTCCGGATCGGGCTTGGCCTTCCGAACTTCCGTACCACTGTTGTACACCGTGATCGCGGTCACATCAAGTGATCGGTGTCCGAATGTCGAACGACTTCCCGTGATGGTCGGGAACTACTGTGGGGCAGCGCATTCGCTGTCCGGCGCGGACGGTCCGCCGCCCTCGGGTGCGTGTTCGGGTGGGTGTGTCGTGGTGCCTGGGGATCGTCGGCGGAGGCGGGTTCGTCATGATGAACGGGCTGTGCGACTGCTCGCTTCGACGGCCACGGTCCCGATGTCCGAGATGTACCATCTGCAATTTTCCTTGAGAAATCGCGGTCGCCGATGTGGCGCGTATTTGCCTCCGCGGTGACCGATGAATCAGAACGGACATTTGCGAAAAGCGATTGTTGTACTTGCAAAGAATCCGACGCCGTGTGTATAGTCATCGGTACCCGGTTCTGATACCGGCGCCTTTCAGCCCGACCCCCCGGGGCTGAAACGCGACAACCCCGGCCTCCTCCCCCCCTGGCCGGGGTTGTCTTCTATCTACAGGTCTTTTGCCTGGAATCAGTTGTACCCCGCCCGGTCCTACCGTTGTGGATTCCTTCCACAGGTGGTTTCTCCTCTCCACAGATACTGCCGACGGCCTCTGATGGGCTCATCCGGGCGTCATCATCGACGCCATGCCCGATGACCTGCTCGTTCTCGTCGACCCGGACCTGCACGACGACGTCGCACGCTGTGCGGCGGCCGCCGGATACCGCACCACGGTCGGTCGAGCCGATGACTGCCGCCGCGAATGGCTCACCGCTCGCGCCGTGGTGGCCGATCCGGCCGCGATCGCCGTCCTCTCTCTGATACGTCCACCGCGCCGCGACGGACTGATCCTGATCAGCAGCGACGAGCCGCGCGCCGACACCTGGCGGATGGCGATGGACCTCGGCGCCACCGACGCGGCGGCGCTGCCGGCCGACGAGAACCGCCTGGTCAGAACACTGACCGAAGCGCGCGTCCCGCGCCGCCGACGCGCGGGCGTCGTGGCGATGATCGGCGCCCACGGGGGAGCCGGCGCGTCGACGCTGGCTGCCGCGGTGGCCCTGACCAGCGTCAGCCGTGGATCGCCCACCCTGCTCCTCGATCTCGACGACGTCGCGCCCGGAGCGGACCTGTTGCTCGGGATCGAACAACGGCCGGGCCTGCGCTGGCAGGACCTGTCGCTCGACGGCGGGGTCGTCGGTGGCACGGCGTTGCACCATGCGCTCCCGCGCGCAGAGAGCGGTCTGGCGGTGTTGACCTCCGAGCGCCTACCGACGCGGAGACCGGGCACGGACGCGGTCGCCGCAGTCATCGACGCAGGTCAGACCCATGGAGATCTCGTGGTGCTCGATCTCCCTCGTGCCGACACCCCGGTTGTCCGCACGGCGATCGCTTCGGCGGATCTCGTCGTGATGGTCTCGGCACCCTCGGTCGGCGGTTGCGCCGCCGCGCGCCGGGTCGTCGGGCGTCTCATCGGTGACGAGGCGTCCGTCGAGCTCGTGGTCCGAGGCCCGTCGCCGGGCGGGTTGCGGCCCGCCCAGGTCGCCGACGCGATCGGGGTACCGCTGATCGCCGCGTTCCGGCCGGATCCACGTCTTCCGGTGCGTCTGGAAGGCGGACCCCTCCGCGTACGACCCCGCAGCCCCCTCGGCCGTGCGGCCCGGGCAGTCCACACGCGGGTGACCGGACAGGGGAGAGCGGCATGACACCGGAGCGCGCCGACGACGATCTCCTCGAACGCGTTCGGTCCCGGCTGGCCGCCGACGCCGCCGACCCGAGCCCAGCGGTCATCGCCGAGGCGATCCGGGCCGAAGCCGGTGGCGTGCTCGGCGACACCGACCTGCTCGCGGCACTCCGTTTCCTCCAGACCGAGCTCACCGGTGCCGGGAAACTCGAGAGCCTGCTCGCCGAACCCGACATCGCCGACATCCTGGTGGCCGGGCCCGACGACGTGTGGGTCGACCGCGGACGCGGACTCGAGACGACGACGATCCACTTTCCCGACGAGGCTTCGGTCCGGCGTCTGGCGGGACGCCTCGCGTTGAGCGCGGGGCGCCGCCTGGACGACGCACAGCCGTGGGTCGACGGGCAGTTGTCCGATGTCGGCCGTCGCGGGTACACGGTCCGGCTGCACGCGATAATCCCGCCGCTCGCCGCCGACGGCACCTGTATCTCGTTGCGGGTGTTGAGGTCGGCGACCAAGGATCTCCCGAGTCTGATCGAGAGCGGTGCCATACCGTCGGAGGTGGTCGGGACCATCGGGGACATCCTCCGGCATCGGTTGTCCTTCTTGGTGATCGGAGGTACGGGTTCTGGCAAGACGACACTGCTCAACGCCCTGATCGGCGCAATGGACCCGCGTGAGCGGATGGTCTGTGTCGAGGATGCCCTCGAACTCGCGCCCCGACATCCGCAGGTGGTTCGGCTCGTGGCGCGCGCAGCGAATGTCGAAGGCGTGGGCGAGGTTCCGGTCCGCGCACTCGTGCGGCAGGCGCTCCGGATGCGGCCCGACCGGATCGTCGTCGGGGAGGTGCGGGGCGGTGAGGTCATCGATCTGCTCACCGCCCTCAACACCGGACACGATGGCAGTGCCGGTACGGTGCACGCGAATTCGACCTCCGAGGTCCCCGCCCGGATGGAAGCGCTTGCCGCTCTGGGTGGGATGGGCCGGGATGCGTTGCACAGTCAGTTGGGTGCCGCTCTGCAGATGGTGCTCGGTGTCGCGCGCAGGGCCGATGGGTCGCGTGGACTCGTCGAGATCGGCGTCGTGCGGCGTGCACCTGACGGCCGGATCGACATCGTGCCGATCTGGTTGCGAGACAACGGGTTCACCGGACATCGGGCCCTCTTCGACGCGATGCTCTCGAGTCGTCGCGGACCCCACGACGAACCCACCGACGAGATCGGGACCGAGTCCGCCCGGCGGCGGTCGGCGTGACGTCATCGATTCCACCGCTGGCCCCGGTGGTCGCGGCGCTCGGGTTCGGCGTCCTGCTGTGGTCGCCACGGCGCGCTGACCTGCGGCTGCGGGTGGTCGTGGACCGACCCCGCGTCACCCGGCCGTCGAACCCGCGGGCCCTGCTGGCTGCGGGTGCGCCGGTCGCGGCCCTTGCGGTCGGCGGGTTGCCGGCTGCCGTCTCGGCGGGGATCGTCGTGGCCCTCGCGGCGTGGATTCGACGACGCCGACTGGCGGAGAGAAGGTTCGATCGTCGGCTCGACGATCTGCTGCTGGCGCTGTCCCTGATGATCTCGGAGCTCTCTGTCGGGGCACCTCCGGTCCACGCCTGCGAGGTCGCGGTCGCGGAACTGCGACGCCGCATGTCCGGCGACGGGCGGGGTTCTTCGGAGATCGCCGACGGCCTCGAGGCAATGGCGTCGCGTGCATCGCTCGGCGGGTCGGCGATCGGGGGAGGGGATTCGGAGCCGAATGGCGCACCGGGTTCGGAGATCGAGTCGGATGCTGCGTCGTGGCGTCGAATCGGGGTCGCCTGGCAGACCGCGGAACAGTACGGGCTCCCCATGGTCGACATGCTGGCCGCGTTGCGGTCCGACCTCCGGTCGCGCCGGGGGTTCGCCGACCGTACACGTGCCGGCCTGTCGGGGCCGCGCGCGACCGCGATGGTCCTCGCGGGGCTGCCCCTGCTCGGGATCGCGTTGGGCCAGGCGACCGGTGCGGGCCCGATCCAGGTGCTTCTCGGTGGCGGTCTCGGCGGCATCCTGCTGATGGTCGGGACGGCGTTGGCCGCGGCCGGAGTCGCGTGGTCCGAACGCATCACCGGGAAGGTGCTGGCCCGTTGACCGTCGTGGCAGCCGCGGTGGCATCGCTGGCGGCGGCACTGGTGATCTGGCCCGAGCCACGCTGGAGGCTGTACCGGGTCGTCGACCCGCCGCCGGGTCCCGACCGCTCGCCGCGATGGCTGGGTGCGGGTCCTCCGCGCGAGGATCCGTTCGCGGTGGCATCGGCCTTCGACCTCTTCGCCGTATGCCTGCGGGCGGGCCTGCCGGTGGGAGTGGCGGCCGCGGTCGTCGCAGGTCGTGCCCCGCCGTCGCTCGCCGGGCCGCTCTCGCGTGTCGCAGATCTTCTTCAACTCGGGGCCGACCCCGACGCGGCATGGTCGGCCTTGCTCGACGATGCTCCCGACGCGAAGGCGTCGGGTGACGACCATCTCGAGGCCCTCGCGGCGCTGGCCAGACGCTCGGCCCGGGCGGGTTCGTCGCTGGCGGGCGGGCTCGCCGAACTGGCGGACGATGTTCGACGCCGTGCTCACGACGATGCCCTGGCGGCGGCGGAACGTGCGGGCGTGGCCATCAGTGGTCCCCTCGGGCTGTGCTTCCTGCCGGCGTTCATCTGCCTCGGGATCGTGCCGGTGGTGGTGGGTCTGGCGTCGACGGTCCTCGGCTCGTTCTGACCGGTCCGCAAACCCACCACTTTTCGGCAAACCCAGCACCGTCGTGGGTGGTGATTCTGCGGAAAAGGGGTGGGTTTGCGGGGGCGGTTGTCGGTGCCCGCGAGCACACTGGGCTCATGACTGACAACGGACATCGACACCACGCGATCGACTACATCGAGCTCACGGTCACGGACATGGCGGCGGCGCGCAGGTTCTACGGGGACGCGTTCGGCTGGGAGTTCAACGATTACGGACCCGGATACTCGGGAATCGTCGGACCGGGTGGGGCGGATTCGCCCGAGGTCGGCGGTCTCGCGCTCAGTGGGTCGGGCCCGGCGCCGGGCGGGCCGCTGGTCCTGCTGTACTCCGACGACCTCGACGCCACGGTCGAAAAGGTACGCGCGGCCGGCGGCGAGATCGTCAACGGTCCGTACGACTTTCCCGGCGGTCGTCGCTTCCACTTCACCGACCCGAGCGGCAACGAGCTCGGGGTCTGGTCGCCCGGTCAATAGCCGTCTCCGCATACCCACCCTTCTTCGGCAGAATCACCACCCTCGACGGTGCTGGGTTTGCCGAAAAAGGGTGGGTTTCCGGAGGCCGGAAATCAGTGGGATCCAAGCGGCGGTCTGATGCGTCCAAGTAGATGCAGGAACCGGATGGTTATTCATCTCGACAGGAGATCCCATGACACACAACCTTTCTCGATTCATCGATCGCGCCGGTGCACACGCCGCACGACTGATCACCGACGAGGACGGGATGAGCACGGCAGAGTATGCCATCGGGACGATCGCGGCCGCGGCGTTCGGCGCGATCCTCTATACGGTCATCACCGGTGACAACATCGTGAGTGCGCTGACCGGCATCATCGGGAAGGCGCTCAACACATCGGTGGGCTGATGACTCTGCGCGCGTTGCGGATTCGTCTTACAGGGATCGGCAAGGACGAGTCCGGGATGGTGACGGTCGAGGCGGCGTACGCCGTCGCTGCGATCGTGGTCGCGGTGCTGCTCGCCGTCGGTGCGATCGGCGGCGTGACAGCTCAGATCCGTTGCACCGACGCCGCGCGCGAGGCGGCACGATTGACGGCAGCGGACGACGACTCGGCGCGTGAGGTCGCGAAGCGGATGGCGGGCGACCGAGCCGTGGTGTCGGTTTCGGTTCAGGGAGAGCGCGTCGTCGCGCAGGTGCGGACGTCGGTGACGTTGCTGCCTGGGCTGACGCTGTCGGCACAGGCCGTCGCCGCGAAGGAGCCGCGTGGTGAGGATCAGGTGGTCTTCGCGCCCGGCGTCGAACCATGAGAAATGTCCGCGGGGTGGTCGGCGACGATCAAGGCAATGCGACGGTGCTGGGCGCGTTCGCGATTGCTGCCCTGGCAGCGGTTCTCGTCATGGTCATCTTCGTCGGCGCCGCGGTGCTCGCCCGGCATCGTGCTCAGGCGGCGGCCGACCTGTCCGCATTGGCCGCGGCCGCTGACCATGTGGCGGGGAACACCGATCCGTGCGCGGCTGCTCGCGCAGTGGCGGCAGCGCAACGCCCCTCCACGGAGGTGGTCTCGTGCCGCCTCGACGGCGAGGACGTGCTGGTGTCGGTCCGTGTCCCGGTCGACCTGGGCAGCTTCGGGGTGCGAGCGGCCACGGCGTCGGCGCGTGCCGGACCGGTTGACTAGCCTCTCCGCGCTATCCGCGGCTGTCCTCGTCGACGACGATCCGTTTGGGATAGACACGCACTGATTGCATAGGAGCAAACCATAATTGGTGAAAGTGCACATTCGCGTCGCCGCGATAAGCGAGCTCGAATGCCTCGGTCCCGGTGTTCAGCGGAATCCAGGGTCGTACGGCACGGACGAACGACGACCAGTGGATCAGTTCGCCCTCGGTGAGGAACCCGCCTGCCGCAGCCCAGGTTTCACCCGACTGCGCGTCGGACGAGGCCAGGTACACCTCGCCGAGGGAGGGCGTGATCCGCGGGCCGACCATCGCCGTCTGCAGATACCACTGGGCGGTGGTCACCACGGACGTGAAGCCGCCGGATCGGGCCGCGCACCACCCGTAGTGGAGGTCGAGGGCGTCGAGTGCTGCCTCCTCGGAGAAGAACACATCGCGTTCTCCGATGGAGGCGGGCAGATTGTCGGTGTTCTGGGTCGGACGCGCGAGCAGGAAGAAGGCGCGCGCCGGCCGGGTCACCAGCCGCTTGGTTCCGATCCCCCGGTCGGATGCCTCATCATGCATCAGCCAAGTATTGCCGAGACAGCAGCTCGAGGACGGCTACTGCGCCATCTTTGTCCAACGGATCATTGCCGTTGCCACACTTGGGGCTCTGCACACACGACGGGCAGCCGCTCTCGCATCCGCAGCTCGCGACCGCGTCCCGGGTGGCGTTGATCCAGGTGAGGAAGGCGGAGTGCCCACGCTCGGCGAACCCCGCCCCGCCCATGTACCCGTCGTAGACGAACACGGTCGGCAATCCGGTGTCGGGATGGAGATCGGTGGACACGCCGCCGATGTCCCAGCGATCGCATGTCGCCACGAGGGGGAGCAGGCCGATCGCCGCGTGCTCGGCCGCATGCAGCGAACCGGGCAGTCGCGTCTCGTCGATCCCGACCTCGTCGAGCACCTCCGGCGTCAGCGTGTACATGACGGCCCGGGTGTGGAGAGTCTGCTCGGGCATGTCGAGTTCGACGGCGTCGAGGACCTCGCCGGTCCGCAGCGTGCGGAGGTACCCGACCACCTGATGCGTGACGTCGACCTCGACGAATGCAACGGTCAACGCGCCGAACCGTCGGCTCTCCAGGGTCGCGGTGATCGAGATGTCGGTGGTCTCGCGTGCCGATGTCGTCCAGTCGGGGTCCTCGGGATGTGCCAGGGCCAGACCGTCATCGAGGTCGAGTTCGTCGACGAGATAGGACTCGCCCTGGTGGATGTGCACCGCCCCGGGATGCACCGTCGACATCGCGCGTCCGGTGTCGACGGTGCCGAGCACCTGCGAAGTCGTCGTGTCCACGATCAGGACCTGCCCGCCGATGCCACCGCGGATGTCGATCTCGGCGTGCGGTTCGACGCCGGCGGCGACGTACCAGCCCGACTTCCGTTTGCGCAGCAAACCTTCCGCTGCCAGATCCTCGGCCACCGGCCGCGCGTTCCAGGCGTCGATCTCGTTCTCCGACAGCGGCTTCTCCGCTGCGGCGCACAGCAGATGCGGACCGAGGATGTACGGGTTCGCCGGATCGGTGACGGCGGCCTCGACCGGTTTGCCGAGGAGTGAGTCGGGATGGTGCACGAGGTAGGTGTCGAGGGGATCGTCGCGGGCGACCAGAACAACCAGCGAATCGCCGGACTCGCGTTGCCGCCCGGCCCGGCCCGCCTGCTGCCAGAACGACGCGACCGTGCCCGGGTAGCCGCTGACGATCACCGCGTCCAAACCGCTGATGTCGACGCCCAATTCGAGTGCGTTGGTGGTGGCGACACCGAGGAGTTCGCCGTCGGAGATCGCCTTCTCGAGCTTGCGTCGATCATCGGCGAGATATCCCGCGCGGTAGGCCCCGACCCTCGACTCGAGTTCGGGTGCACTCTCCGACAACAGGTTCCGTGCAGACAGTGCGGTCAGTTCGACTCCGCGCCGACTCCGCGCGAAGCACAATGTGCGTGCGCCCTCGACGACGAAATCGGCCAGCAGGCGGGCGGATTCGGCGCCGGCGGAGCGTCGTACCGGGGCGCCGTTCTCACCGGTCACCGCCGGCAGGAAGTCCGGTTCCCACAATGCGACGGTGCGTTCCCCGCGCGGCGAGGTGTCCTCGGTGACGGCGACGGCTGGCTCACCGATCAAGCGGCCCAAAGCCTCCGCGGGTTGCGCGACCGTCGCACTGGCGCCGATCACCGTCGGGTTCGCGCCGGCCGCGCGCGCGATCCGGAGGAGCCGACGCATCACGAGCGCGGTGTGCGAGCCGAATACGCCGCGATAGTGGTGGCATTCGTCGACCACGATGAAGCGGAGATGGCGGAAGAACTGACGCCACCGCGCATGGTGCGAGATTATGCCGATGTGCAGCATGTCGGGGTTGGTGAAGATCCACCGTGAATGCACGCGCGCCCACTGTCGGATCTCGGGGTCGGTGTCCCCGTCGTAGGCGCAGGGCTGCAGATGCCCGAACTCCGGGCGGCCGGCGATGACCGACGAGACCGCCCGGATCTGGTCGGCCCCCAGTGCTTTCGTCGGGGCGAGATACAGCGCCGTCGAATTCTTTTCGTTCAACAGGGTCGAGAGAATTGGCATTTGGTAAGACAGGGATTTACCCGATGCGGTGCCCGTGCAGATGGCGACGTGATTTCCGTGGAATGCTTCGTCGGCGGCCCGGGCCTGGTGTGTCCAGATACGGTCGATCCCGTTGTCTGCGTAGGCGTCGAGCAGAGGTTTCGGCACCCATTCCGGCCACTCGGCGAAAGTCGCAGGGCGCGATGGGATTACCGACAGGTGGGTCAGTGGGGACTCGTCGGGGTCGGTGCCTGCGAGTGACCTCGTGAGGAGGTCTGTCCCGAATGTGGAGTACTGCATTTTATGGAGGAAACTCTTCAAATTGGTGTCGGCGCGGGCGGTCTGGGGAGGTCGGGATGTTACCGACGGATGTCATGTTGCTGAAGTTTGGCGAGGTTTTTGCTCATCTTGGTTGATGCGACTATCGCAACCGGGTTGGACATGATTGACTGGGTGCGGCCGCAGCTTTCGCAACCCGTCGAGGCGGGCGACAAGCGTGTTGCAGCCGTGGTACTGAGGTTAGTTTGGCGGATCGAAGCTGATCTTCGCGGGGCTCTTTGAGGTATGGCGGTCAACCGGCCACGACGCGATGACCCATCGTGTCGCGACAGTTGATATGTAAAGGATTGCAAGACATGGCACAGGGAACTGTGAAGTGGTTCAACGCGGAAAAGGGCTTCGGCTTCATCGCGCCTGACGAGGGCTCCGACGACGTGTTCGTCCACTACTCCGAGATCCAGGGATCCGGTTTCCGCACCCTCGAGGAGAACCAGCGGGTGGAGTTCGAGGTCGGCCAGGGCACCAAGGGCCCGCAGGCCACCGGCGTGCGCGCGGTCTGAGACCACCTGCGCAACTGCAGACGCAGATTGCCGACAACCGCTCCCGTCTCGATTCGTCGAGGCGGGAGCGGTTTGTGTCCGGGGGGTGTCGGATACCCACGACGCGAACCGCCGCCGGAAAGGCCGGTTTCCGCGACCCGGACCACCTAACCTCGATCTGTGGGCCAGTTGTCGTTTTTCTCCGCGGAGACCGAGGAGCCCGCGTACTCCGATCTCGCGGGTCTACTCGCGGCGCACGGGCAGGCCGTCCGATCGGATTCCGGTACGCGGGTCTCGATCGTCGTCCGTGATCGATGGCGCGCGGAGCAGATCGTCGTCGAGATGCAGGCCTCCGGACTGAACTCGGAGGTCACCACCTCGGACGAGGGCACTCCGCTCGCACGCACCGCGTCGTGTCATGAGCTCGATGCGCTCCACTCGGCCTGGTCGGCCGGAGCGGTCAAGGCGATGCCCGCCGGATGGATTCCGTCGTACAGGGCGCTGCGACTGTGGGTGATCGCTTCCGGTCATTCCGACGTCGGTCGCTACCAGCTGGGCCTGGACCCGCACGCCCCCGACACCCACGCGGCCCTCGCCACCGCCCTGATGCGGGTCGGCATCGCTCCCACTCTGGTCGGGACGCGAGGCAATTCACCTGCACTCCGCATCGCGGGACACCGGCGTCTCGTCCGTCTGCACGAGTACGTGGGTCCGCCGCCCGTGGCCGCCGCGGCGCCGGATTGGCCGCCTGCGGACGTACATTAGTGATCTCGTCGAGATTTCTCTGACCTGGGAAGATGCTGCCCGTAAACGCGGTATGGGTCACATCTGACGCCACGACATGGAATTCAGATGTGCAAACGGCGCTATACATAAGGTACAAACCCATCGAACACACCTGAATCGACACGCAGGCAGTTCTCCACCCAGTCAAGCAAAGGACGCCCCGGTGGCCGAGACCAGCACCGCATCCCGCTCTAGTGGGGGAATCAGACGACTCGTGATCGTCGAGTCCCCTACAAAGGCGCGCAAGATCGCCGGTTACCTCGGCCCCAATTACGTGGTGGAGTCCTCCCGCGGCCACATCCGTGACCTGCCGCGCGGCGCCGCCGACGTGCCCGCCAAGTACAAGGGCCAGCCCTGGGCTCGCCTCGGTGTGAACGTGGACGACAACTTCGAACCGCTCTACGTCGTCTCGCCGGACAAGAAGACCACCGTCAGCGAGCTCAAGTCGCTGATGAAGGACGTCGACGAGCTCTACCTCGCCACGGACGGTGACCGCGAGGGGGAGGCCATCGCCTGGCATCTCCTCGAGACGCTCAAGCCCAAGATCCCGGTCAAGCGGATGGTGTTCCACGAGATCACCGAACCCGCCATCCGGGCTGCTGCCGAAAACCCTCGTGACCTCGACATCGACCTGGTCGATGCCCAGGAAACCCGCCGCATCCTCGACCGCCTCTACGGCTACGAGGTGTCGCCGGTGCTGTGGAAGAAGGTCATGCCGAAGCTGTCGGCGGGCCGCGTGCAGTCCGTCGCGACGCGCATCATCGTCGAGCGTGAACGCGAGCGCATGGCGTTCGTGTCCGCCGAGTACTGGGACATCGCCGCGACCATGGACGCGGGTGCCGAGGCCAGCCCTTCGACGTTCAAGGCCCGCCTGGTCAACGTGGACGACGCACGGGTGGCCACCGGACGCGACTTCGAGGCGACCGGCGAGCTGAAGAAGTCCGACGGCGTCGTCGTGCTCAACGCCGACCGCGCGGAGAGCCTGGCCGCAGGCCTGCGCGGTGCCGCCATGACCGTGACGTCGGTGGAGGAGAAGCCCTACACCCGTCGTCCGTATGCGCCGTTCATGACCTCGACGCTGCAGCAGGAGGCCGGCCGCAAGCTGCGGTTCACCTCCGACCGCACCATGCGCATCGCGCAGCGGCTGTACGAGAACGGCTTCATCACCTACATGCGTACCGACTCGACGAGCCTTAGCGAGTCGGCGATCAACGCCGCCCGCGCGCAGGCCCGTGAGCTGTACGGGGACAGTTTTGTCCACCCGACGCCGCGTCAGTACACCCGCAAGGTCAAGAACGCGCAGGAAGCACACGAGGCGATCCGTCCCGCCGGCGAGACCTTCCGCACTCCCGGCCAGGTCGCCGGCCAGCTAGAGGCCGACGAGTTCCGCCTCTACGAGCTCATCTGGCAGCGCACCGTCGCCTCGCAGATGGCCGACGCCAAGGGCACCACGCTGAGCCTGCGTATCGCGGGCACCGCCTCCTCCGGCGAGCGCGCGACGTTCGCCTCGTCGGGCCGTACCATCACGTTCCCCGGCTTCCTGTCGGCCTATGTCGAGACCGTCGACGAGCAGGCCGGCGGCCAGGCCGACGACGCCGAGAACCGCCTGCCGCAGCTGACCGAGGGGCAGTCGCTCACCGCGACCGATCTCACCGCCGACGGCCACTCCACCAACCCGCCCGCGCGATTCACCGAGGCCTCGCTGGTGAAGGTCCTCGAGGAACTGGGCATCGGCCGTCCGTCGACCTACGCCTCGATCATCGGCACCATCCAGGACCGCGGCTACGTCGTGAAGAAGGGCAACGCCCTGGTCCCGTCGTGGATCGCCTTCGCGGTGGTCGGGCTGCTCGAGGCGTATTTCGAGAGCCTCGTCGACTACGACTTCACCGCAACCCTCGAGGACGACCTCGACCAGATCGCGACCGGCAACGAGAACCGGACCCAGTGGTTGTCCGGCTTCTACTTCGGTGATGACCTCGCCGGGGCCGAGGGTGAGAGTCGATCTGCGCATTCGGCGATCGCCCAGCACGGCGGGCTCAAGAAGCTCGTGGGCGTCAACCTCGAGGAGATCGACGCTCGGAAGGTCAACTCGATCAGGCTCTTCGACGACGAGGAGGGCCGCCCGATCTACGTGCGCGTCGGCCGCTTCGGTCCGTACCTCGAGCGCGACGTCAACGCGAACAAGCCCTCCGACGCCGATGCGGAACCGGATCTGCAGCGCGCCAACCTGCCCGCCGACATCACCCCCGACGAGCTGACCCTGGCCGTCGCGGAGAAGCTGTTCGCCACGCCGCAGGAGGGACGCTCGCTGGGCGTTGACCCGCTGAGCGGTCACGAGATCGTCGCCAAGGAAGGACGCTTCGGTCCCTACGTGACCGAGATCCTGCCGTCCGACGACGACGATGACGACGGGGACGCACCGATCACCATCCCCGCGGGTCCGACCCCGCGTGACGGCGGATCTCCCGGTGCCGGCGGTACGGAAGCCGGCGACGCCGACGTCGTCCCGCTCGACACCCCGGGTGGCGGCACCACCACCAAGACGAAGCCGGCCGCCAAGAAGGCCGCCAAAAAGGCGGCGAAGAAGGCCGGCCCCAAGCCGCGCACCGGCTCGCTGTTCAAGTCGATGGACATCTCGACCGTCACCCTCGACGATGCGCTGAAGCTGCTGTCGCTGCCGCGCGTCGTCGGCGTCGACCCGGAGTCCGGGGACGAGATCACCGCGCAGAACGGCCGCTACGGTCCGTACCTGAAGAAGGGCTCCGATTCGCGGTCCCTCGGCAGCGAGGAACAGCTCTTCGACATCACCCTCGACGAGGCCCTGAAGATCTACTCCGAGCCCAAGCGTCGCGGACGTCAGGCCGCCGCGCCGCCGCTACGCGAACTGGGCAAGGACGACGAGGTCAGCGGCAAGCCGATGGTCATCAAGGACGGCCGTTTCGGCCCGTACGTGACCGACGGCGAGACCAACGCGAGCCTGCGGAAGGGCGACGAGGTCGACTCGATCACGCCCGAACGCGCGATGGAGCTCCTCGCCGATCGTCGTGCCCGTGGTCCGGCCAAGAAGGCGGCGAAGAAGGCAGCCAAGAAGGCCCCGGCCAAGAAGGCTGCGAAGAAGACGGCCGCCAAGAAGACCACCGCGAAGAAGGCTGCCGCCAAGAAGACGACGGCCAAGAAGACCGCAGCAAAGAAGACTGCCGCGAAGAAGACGGATTCGTCGGAGGACTGAGCCCTTCGAGGCTCGCTCCGCTCGCACCTCAGGGAGCGGTGGTTGGCGCGTCCGCACCTCAGGGAGCTGGACGGCTGGCTCCGCTCGCACCTTCAGGGAGCTGGGCGGCTCGCTTCGCTCGCCCTCAGGGAGCGGCCCGCGACCTCCGCCGGCCGAGTAGGTCCGAGGGGCTACCCGAGGACCGTATCGAGGTCAGTCCCGGCGGTACGGTTCCATGTGCGGGCGGGCGAGGAGCGTCTCGATCCCGCGTCCGCGCAGTTCGACGCCCTCGCCGATCTCCCAGTGCTCGGCTTCCTCATGCGAGGCCAGGAACACCGCACGAGCCGATCCGAGGACGCGGGTGGGTTCATCCTTAGCGAGCTCGGTCAGGCGCGCCGCCTCGTTCACCGGGTCGCCGATGACGGTGTATTCGAGGCGTTGTTCGGCGCCGATGTGGCCGGCGATCGCCTTACCTGCCGAGACGCCGATACCGATGTCGGTGTCGCCGAGGGTTTCGTACAGCTCGGCGCGCAACTCACGCGCGGAGGCCAGGGCCCGGCCGGCGAAGTCGTCGAGGTCGAGGGGCGCGCCGAAGATGGCGAGGGCCGCGTCACCCTGGAACTTGTTGACGAAGCCGCCGTGGCGTCCGACGACCGCGACGACGACCCGGAAGAACTCGTTGAGCAGTTCGACGATCTCGCGTGGCGGCCGGTTCACGGCCAGTCGCGTCGAGCCCACGATGTCGACGAACAGCACGCCGACGTAGCGCTCTTCGCCGCCGAGCTCGGTACCGGTCTCGATGGCGCGTCGTGCGACGTCTTCGCCGACGTAGCGACCGAACAGGTTGCGGAGTTCCTGTCGTTCGCGCAGGTCGGCGACCATGTCGTTGAAGCCGGCCTGCAGCAGGCCGAGGTCGCTGCCGTCGTAGATCTTCACCGCGACGTTCAGGTCGCCGTCACTGACCTTGGACTGCGCCCGCCGAAGCTGTTTGATGGGGTCGTTGATGGCGGCCACCACGCGCACGATCGCGATGACGCTGAACGCGAGGGCCGACACCGCCATCCACAGGATCGGCCGTTCGAGCCCGGTGGAGTCACCTTCGAAGATGCCCAGTCGGTGCAGCACGATCAGCCCGATGATCACCAGCATCGGCGAGACGACGCTGATCACCCAGAAGGCGGTGATCCGGGTGGTGACGCTCGGGGCGATCGCGTGGTCGGGGTTGTTGGCCATCGCGGCGACCGTGATCGGCCGCATCACCTTCTCGGCCTGCATGTAGCTCAACGCGCAGGTCACCATCGCGCCGATGGCGCTCGCGATGGCGACGATGAACGCATTCTTCGACGACACCGTCAGGTTGACCAGGGTGAAGAGCGTGCCGCCCACCACCCACAGGGCGGCGTTGACGACGGTCAGCAGGGTGGGGAGGGCGAGCGCGCGGCGTCGGGCCGCCTCGTTGTCGAGCCGCGTACGTCTGCGGTGCCACACGAGCACGGGCAGCGACAGTTGGATGCTCGCGTAGCCGCCGATGACCATCGCGATCAACAGATAGGCTGCGAAGATCACCTGATTGAGCGCGGTGATCTCGTCGAGGCTGATCGAGTCCTGGAGCGGCATCCCGAAGCGGAGGAATGCGAAGGTGAACAGTGCGCCGACGAGGTTGGCGCGGAGCATGTCCAGCGCGAGGATCGGCCAGGGCGTATGAATCAGCCACCGGCCAAGGTGCATCACCTTGGACCACCGCGACCGCTGTTCCACCACGGTGACTACGGTAGCTGGCTGCTTGCAATCGTTAAACACGGTTCCGGCCCGTTGGCGTGTCCGAGCTGCGGTTTAGGGTGTCGTTGTGACCAATGTCTTTGATCGGCTGACCGGCCAAGAGGCGATCGCTGACGATCTACGAGCTGCCGCACGCGCCGCGCGGGTCCTCGCGCACCGCCTCGACGCGGGTGCCACCGACGGCCTGTTCGTGCCCGACGACGAGATCCCCGGCGTCGACGCGGGTTGGTCACGCGCGTCGATGACGCACTCCTGGCTCTTCACCGGCCCGCCCGGAAGCGGACGATCGGTGGCCGCGACCTGTTTCGCGGCCGCGCTGCAGTGTCAATCGCCCGACTCCTCCAACGTCGGCTGCGGTGAATGCCGGGCCTGCGTCACCGTCATGGCCAAGACGCACGCCGACGTCCGGCACGTGGTGCCGGAGGGTCTGAGTCTCGCCGTCGGCGCGATGCGCGACATCGTGCAGGCTGCCGCCCGACGCCCGGGAACCGGTCGTTGGCAGATCGTCATCGTAGAAGACGCCGACCGGCTCACCGAGCAGGCGGCGAACGCGCTCCTGAAGGTCGTCGAGGAGCCGCCACCCCGCACCGTGTTCCTCCTGTGTGCGCCCTCGGTGGACCCCGAGGACATCTCCGTGACCCTGCGCTCGAGGTGCCGGCACGTCGCCCTGGTGTCGCCGTCGCCGGCAGACATCGAACGCGTCCTCATCGAACGCGACGGCCTCGACCCCGAGCAGGCGCACTGGGCGGCGTCGGTCTGCGGTGGCCACATCGGCCGCGCCCGACGCCTCGCCACCGATCCCGACGCGCGTTCCCAGCGTGAGAAGGCGTTGTCACTGGCACGGGCGGCGTCCCGGGATTCGACCGCGTACGCCGCGGCCGAAGAACTGGTGCGGTCGGCGGAGGCCGCGGCCAAGGCGATCAGCGCCGAGCTCGACGAGGCCGAGACCGAGGAGATGAAGACCGCACTGGGTGCGGGCGGCACCGGCAAGGGGACCGCCCGGATGCCCCGCGGCAGCGCCGGCGCGCTGAAGGAACTCGAGAAGCGTCAGAAGTCGAGGGCCACGCGCGTCGGGCGCGATGTGCTCGACCGCGCACTCGTCGACCTCGCCGCCCTGTTCCGTGACGCGCTCGTCGTCGGGGTCGGCGCAAAGGTGACCGCGATGCATCCCGACAAGTCCGACGACATCTCCATCCCCCTGGCCGGCTACGCCCGTCCCGAGCAGTTGCTCTCCTGTGTCGAAGCGGTTCTCGACTGCCGCGAGGCGCTGGACATGAACGTCAAACCCAAGTTCGCGGTCGACGACATGGTCGCCCGGATCGGTCTGGCACTCAAGCGCAAGGTCGACGCCTAACGGTCGGCCCTCCCGAGGTCTCGCGAAAGCACCCACTATTGGTAACTGATGTGTTACCAATAGTGGGTGGATGCATTCGAGGCGATCGCCGACCCGACTCGTCGGGCGCTCGTCGCACGTCTCGCGCAGCGCCCCGCCCGCGTCGTCGATCTCGCCACCGAACATCCCGTCAGTCGACCCGCGATCTCGCGGCACCTGAGAGTCCTCGGCGAGGCCGGCGTCGTCTCGGCCGTCGACCACGGCCGCGAACGGCACTACGAACTCGTACCCGGGGGATTGGCGGCCGTCCGCGATTGGCTTGACGGTCTCCCCTCAGGGGCAGCGCCGCCATTCGGCGAGCATCATCTCGAGGCCCTCAACCTCGAGGTCCGACGCACCGTGCGGGAGCTCGACGACTCGGGCAACCAGAGCAGCGAACAGAAGGAGGCAGGATGAGTGTCACGCCGACCGGCCGTCGGGAGATCCGCGACGGAGTGTCCTACGTGGTCCTCGAGCGCACCTTCGACGCGCCCGTCGACGCGGTGTGGGCCGCGATCACCGAACCGGTGCGACTCGAACGCTGGATAGGTACCTGGGCAGGGAATCCGGCCGACGGTTTCGTCGACTTCCGGATGACCGCCGAGGGCGACGACGCGGAGGCGGAGCGAATGTCGATTCTGGAATGCGACCCGCCGAACCGTCTCGTCGTCGAATCGAAATCGCCCGATCCCGAGGGTGGGGCCGACGACGTGTGGCGGTTGGAACTGGATCTCACCGAGGCCGACGGGACGACCACACTCACGTTCGCGCAAGGACTCTCACGCCCCGAGATGGCCGAGAACGTCGGTCCCGGGTGGGAGTACTACCTCGACCGGCTCGTCGCGGCCGAGTCCGGCGGCGGCGTCGAAGCGGTGGACTGGGATGCCTACTATCCGGCGCTGTCGGCTCCGTACGCGCAGACGTTCGCCGACTGACCACGTCGCGACTCTTACGCGACGGTAATCAGGTTGCAACACGGCCTCTTTAACGTCTCCGGTCATGACACGCCCCCTGGGTACGGGGATCAACATCTCTGGACTGACCAAGACGTTCACCTCCCGCTCGTTGCGCGGGAGTTCGACGGTGACCGCGCTGTCCGACGTCTCGCTGAGCACGTCGGAGGGCTCCTTCCTGTCGTTGCTCGGTCCGTCGGGTTGTGGCAAGTCGACGGTGCTGCGCATCCTCGCCGGCCTCGAGGGCGCTACCTCGGGGACCGCGCTGATGAACGGGCAATCGCCGCAGGACCTTCAGCGAAATCATGAGCTGGGCATCGCCTTCCAGGACTCGGCACTGCTGCCGTGGCGATCGGTGGAGTCCAACATCAGACTGCCGCTGCAGGTCGGCGGAATGCCGGCCGACGACGGTCTCGTCGCGGACCTGATCGAGCTCGTGGGGCTCAAGGGTTTCGAGAAGTCCAAGCCCGCGGTGCTCTCCGGCGGTATGCGCCAGCGTGTCTCGATCGCTCGCGCGCTGGTCGTGAAACCGACTGCGCTGCTGCTCGACGAACCCTTCGGAGCACTCGACGACATGACGCGGCAGCGGCTCAACGTCGAACTGCTGCGTATCTGGACCGAGAAGCCGGCGACCACGCTGATGGTCACGCACGGCATCGCCGAGGCGGTTTTCCTTTCCGACGTGGTGGCGGTCATGAGTCCGCGGCCGGGCACGGTGGTTGAGGTGGTCCCCATCGATCTGCCGCGGCCACGTGTCCCGGAGATGATGCGCACCCCCGAGTTCCATGCGATCCACGACCATCTCTCCGGGCTCCTGTTCGGCAAGCAGTCGAACCCCAAGCCGACCGAAGATGTTGCGCCGGAACCCGTTGCGGAGGGCGTGAGTGGCTAGATTCGGATCGGTCCGATGGCTGGCCGGTCTCGGAGGCATCGTCGGGCTCGTCGTGGTGTGGTGGATCGTGGGTGCGCTGGAGCTGTTCGGCGGAACGATCCCGACGCCGTGGTCGGTGCTGGCCGAGATCGGCGAGACCGGGTCCACCTACTACGTCGACAACTTCTCGCTGACAGTCGAACTCGCGTTCCGCGGATTCCTGTGGGGCAACGGCCTCGCGATCGCGCTGGCCATCGTCGTGATCCTGTTCCCGCCGGTTGAGGGGCTGGCGACCCAGCTCGCGATCCTGTCGTACTGCACGCCGATCATCGCCGTCGCGCCGATCATCCAGGTGGCCTTCGCCGAGGTGACGACCATGATCGTTTTCCTCGCGGCGATCTCGGTGTTCTTCACGACGATGATCGGGACGTTGTCGGGTCTGCGGTCGCCGCACGCCGGCAGCCTCGACCTCATCAAGGTCTACGGCGGTGGCAGGTTCGCGCAGCTCTGGCGGGTGCGATCGGTCGCCGCATTACCGAATACGCTCGCAGCCATCAAGATTGCCGCTCCGGCGGCGGTACTGGGTGCCGTGCTCGGTGAGTTCCTGGCGATGCCCGAGACCGGGGCCGGTCCGGCGATGATCATCGCCCAGCAGAGCGGCAACATCCCGCAGGTGTGGGCCATTGCCCTGATCAGCGGAGCGGTCGCAGGTCTCGGTTACGCCGTGGTCGCGGTGATCGCCAAGTATGCGACGAACTGGTCGAGCGGAACGGCGGCGGGACGATGAGCGCCGAGGTGAGGACTCTCGGAGCAGGTGGGATCGGAACCGGTGGTCTGTGGGCGGCGGGGCGTTTCCTCGGCTCCCTGCTGTTGTCGTTCGCGTTGATTTTCGTGATCTGGTGGTTGTTCCTCCTGGCCTTCCCCGACATCGGGCCGATCATCGGACGCACACCGGTCGATGTGTTCAACTACCTGTTCGTCGACGCCGACGCCCCGGCCAATCGCGCCGAGATCTTCGACAATCTTTGGATAACGCTGCAGGACGCGGCGATCGGGTTCGTCTCCGGCATGTCGGCCGCGATCGCCACGGCTGCGATCTTCGTCGTATCGCGCTCGGCAGCACAGACATTCATGCCGATCGCGATGCTTCTCCGGTCGGTGCCGCTGGTCGCGATGACACCGCTGATCACCGTCATCGTCGGTCGGGGCGTCGCGGTTGTGGCGGTCATGGGTGGCATCGTGGTGTTCTTCCCCGCCCTCGTGATGATCATGACCGGGCTGGCGAATGCCCCGCGGCAGATCACCGATGTGATCAGCGTGTACGGCGGCGGACGCTGGACGGCGTTGCGGCGCTCGGCGATTCCGTCAGCGGTCCCGTCGCTGTTCAGCGCGGCCAAGGTGTCGGTGCCGGGCGCGCTCATCGGCGCGACCGTCGCCGAGTGGTTGGGGACCAACAAGGGCCTCGGTGCGACATTGCAACAGGCTCTACCGGCGGCGGCCTACGACGAACTGTGGGCCTCGGTCCTCGTCATCACCATCGCATCGATCGTCATCTACGCCGTGGTGGGTGTGATCGAGACTGTCGTCCTGTCGCAGATGGGAATGCAGCAAACCTGAGGTCGTGAAAATGGCGCGACCGGATCAGCTCCTGGCGAAAGGTAACTCTCTCATGGCAAACTCCTTCGACCGACGGTCGTTCCTGCGCTATTCGATGATGGCCGGCGGCGCGGCCGGCGCAGTGGGTCTCACCGGTGCGCTGTCCGCCTGCAGCAGCGGTGGCAGCGCGAGCGGGGGAACGACCTCGACCAACCCGAAGGTGCAGCTGTCGTGGCAGAAGAACATCGAGTTCGCCGGTGAGTACTTCGCCATCGAGAACGGTTACTACGCGGCCGAGGGCCTCGGAACACCCGAACTGATCACCGGCGGCGGAGCGGGCACCGGTGTCGAGACCGGCCTGACGTCGAACAAGGTGTGGATCGGCATGAGCGCCCCGCAGCTGACCGCGCCGGTCATCCTGCAGGGCGCCGAGCTGATGACGGTGGCGGCGACCTTCCAGCGCAACCCGTTCTGCATCGTGTCCTCGGCCGGCAAACCGATCCTCAGTCCCGAGGAGATGAAGGGTCGCAAGATCGGCGTCCAGGCCTCCAACGAGAACGTCTTCAAGGCGCTGCTCACCGCCAACAACATGACCGAGGCCGACGTCCAGAAGATCACCGTCCAGTACGACCCGACGCCACTGAAGAACGGTGAGGTCGATGGCTGGGTCAGCTACGTGACCAACGAGCCGATCACCCTGGAGGAGAGCGGCTTCCCGAATGCCAACTTCCTGTTCGCCGACTTCAACCTGCCGCTCGTCGCCGAGACCCTCGTCGTCCGGCAGGACACCATCGACAACGAGCGCGACAAGGTGAAGGCGTTCCTCAAGGCCGACATCAAGGGCTGGTACGACGCGGTCGCCGATCCGGCGGGGTCGGCGAAGCTCGCGGTCACCAAGTACGGCAAGGATCTCGGACTCGACGAGGCCGAGCAGACCAAGGAGGCCATCGCGCAGAACACGCTCGTCGTCTCCGAGGACACCAAGGCCAACGGTCTGCTCACGATGACAGACGATCTCATCGCGCAGAACATCGAGGCTCTGGCCAAGGCCGGCTACGACATCAAACCCGAGCAGATCTTCGACATGTCGCTCATCAAGGAGGTCTACGAGGAGAACCCCGATCTGAAGAAGTGACCCGCCCTATCATGGGTGGACGGTCGCAGGCCGTGCAGTCGATGAGCGAGGGAGCAGGCGATGTCGGACTTCATCCGCAAGATAAGAGAAGAGGCCAAGGCTGTTTCGGCCGCCATCGACCAGGAGCTGACCGTCCTCGAAGGGGTGCCCGGGTACGACCCGCTGGCCGATGACACGGACGTGGAATCCTCCGAGGAGACCGCAGCCGTCGAGGCCGAGGACGAGACGACCAAGTAGAGGGACACGACGCAGCGGCCGCCGGGTGGGATGTCCCGCCCGGCGGCCGTCGTGCGTCAGGCGCGCGTGCTCACTTCGCGACGAACCGCAGCAGAGCCTCGTTGACCTCGGCGGCATGGGTCCACAGCAGGCCGTGGGGAGCGCCCTCGATCTCGACGTATTCGGCCTCCGGGACGGCGTCGCGGAAGCGGCGACCGGTGGCGTCGATCGGCAGGATGTTGTCGGCGGTGCCGTGCAGGATCAGCGTCGGCTTCCCCGAATCACGGACTGCGACAACGTCTGTGCGGAAGTCCTCGATCCAGGTGGGGACCACGGCGTACGCCGCGACCGGCGCGCTGCCGACTGCGGTGTTCCAGTTGGCGTCGACGACCTCCTGGGTGATCCGGCTGCCGAGGGTGTCGTCGAGGTTGTAGAAATCCTTGTAGAACTGCGTGTACCAGGCGTACCGGTTGCTCTTGGCGGCCTCGGCGATGCCGTCGAAGACCGCGGCGTCGACGCCCTCGGGGTTGTCGTCGGTCTTGACCAGGAACGGCTCGAGCGAGGCCAGGAAGGCGAACTTGGCGATCCGCTCGGTCCCGTACTTGCCGGCGTAGCGTGCGAGTTCGCCTGTGCCCATCGAGAATCCGACCAGGATGACGTCACGCAGGTCGAGGGTCTCGAGCACGGTGTTCAGGTCAGCGGCGAAGGTGTCGTAGTGGTAGCCGGTGCCGACCTTGCTCGACTTGCCGAACCCGCGACGGTCATAGGTGATGACCCGATAGCCGGCGTCGAGCAACTCCCGTGTCTGCAGCTCCCAGCTGTTGCCGTCGAGCGGATACCCGTGGATCAACACGACGGGCTGCCCGGTTCCGTGGTCCTCGTAGTACAGCTCGATGTCGGTGGTGTTCTCGGTGCCGACGGTGATGTAACCCATTTCGATCACTTCTCTCTTGTGCAGCGCCCCGAGGGGTCTTGGCGGAGCAGTGGAGAACGGGCGTTCTCCGTGCTGATTGCTACACTAGAGAACGATCGTTCCCCGCGCAAGGGGTAACTCGGAACCCGGTGAGGACGGTGTGTTGTGGCAGCTTCGAACGGCGTTGCGGTTGACCCTCGTGAGCAGGTCATTCGCGCCGCGGATGAGCTGTTCAACGCCCATGGCGTCCATGCGGTGGGAATGGACAAGGTGCGCGACGCGGCGGGTGTGTCGCTGAAGAGGATCTATTCGCTGTTCCCCTCCAAGGAGGCGCTGATCCTCGCCGTTCTCGAGGATCGGAGCAGGCAGTGGAATGCGGGTATCGCCACCTGCACGGAGGGCCTGTCGACGCCGCGGGAGAAGCTTCTCGCGATCTTCGACTTCCTGCTCGGCTGGTTCGGAACCGACGAATTCCGGGGTTGCGCGTTCATCAACGCGTATGGCGAACTCGGCGGGGAGCTGCCGTCGGTTGCCGAGGCGGTGCGCAAACAGAAAAGCGATTTCCAGGACTACGTGTCCGGCCTGGTCGCCGAGCTCGGCGGACCACCACACCTTGCTGCGCAGCTGTCGATCCTGGCCGAAGGGGCGCAGACGACGGCGGCGATCGCGGGAACCGCTCAGGCCGCCGAAGATGCACGGAATGCTGCCGAGATCCTGATCGATCAGGCACTCAGGTGAATTGTCATCCGTTTGAAGGAATGTCCCAATCTGTATTGTTAGTGGGTCATCTGAACCAATTGTTGAGACATTTGTTCTGATTAATCTCGCTTGAACAAAATTGAGTCATGCTTTCGGTTGGAAAATAGGATTTCGGTTTGAATCGGTATTTCGACCTGCTAATGTCCCCGCAGAATCATTCCATTGATGCGTCCGAGGGGTACTGCCTGACGCACAACGGATCACGGGCTGGGGAAAGGTACACAATGCGATTCACCAAGATGGCTATGGCGGGATTCGGGCTGGTGGCGGGGGCCGCGATGGCATTCTCCGGGTCGGGGGAGGCATCGGCGGCGACGCTCCTGCCGTCGTATTTCCCTCACACCCAATCCCTCAGCGACGGAATGGTGACCGTGAAGGTGTCCAACGGGACGTCGAAGACGACGAAGTGCCAACTGTCCGTTCATGAGGCATCCAAGAAGTCGCAGCTCGAGGCGCGCGCCACCGCGGTGAATCTGCTCCTTGCGGCCGGCATCGAGAGCTCTGTGCTCGCCGACGCCCGCCAGGATGCTGCGGCCGGTGCGCTCAAGGTCGTGTGGACCAACAAGTCGATCTCGAAGGACGGCTCGGCCACCGCGACGTGGAAGTCCGGTCGGACCGACACGTCGTACACGATCTACCAGGAGTGCACCTCACCTGACCCGCTTCTGGGATTGACCGTGAACGGTGTCGCGCAGGTCTACACCGTGACCGGTACCGGTAAGTCCCCGGATTCGCCGGACGATTCGGGCAACGGCAGCCTCGGCGGTCTGTTCGGCGGACTGCTCGGATAGTCCCCGCCGCCACACGCGTACTCGTGGCGAGTATGAGGTGATCGAGCCGTAGGCGCGTGCCGCGCCGGCGTCGAATCACGTTGCTGCTCTGGGTGCATCGTTGTGCCCGGACGAAGTCAGAACTCTTGATCCCCGACGTCGTCGATTCGTCGGGCGCACCCGCGACACAGGTTGTCGGGCAATGAAACACATTTACGGAGGGGAAAACATGCGGTTTTCGCGTTTGGCACTGACAGGAATCGGAGTGGCGGCTGGTGCCGCGGTGGCATTCACCGGGAGTGGCGAGGCGTCGGCAGCACTGCTTCTGCCGGCTTCATACCCCCACACGCAGTCTCTCAGCAATGGAACTCTGACCGTCACGGTGCAGAACGAGACGTCGAAGACGGCGACATGCTGGATCTCCGTCCACGACGCGAGCAAGGAGACTCAGCTGAATCTCCGCGCCGCCAGCGTCAACGCGCTCATCGGCGCCGGTATCGAATCCTCGGTGCTCGACAACGCCCGCGATCAGGCGGCTGAAGGCGCACTCAAGATCGTGTGGAACGGGCAGACCATCGCCAAAGACCTCTCGTCGACCGGCACGTGGGTCTCGAACCGGACCGACACGTCGTATGCGATCTACCAGGAATGTACGACGCCCGATCCGATCCTCGGGTGGACTATCAACGGTCTCGCGCAGGTCTACAAGGTGACCGGCACCGGCAAGCCTGCTGACAACCCGGGCGGCGCCGACAACGGCGGCGGTGACACCGGCGGTGGCGATAACGGCGGTGGCGACAACGGCGGTGGCGACAACGGGGGCGGCGACAACGGCGGTGGTGACAACGGCGGCGGTGACAACGGTGGACCCGGCGACACGGGCGGAGACTCGGGCAACGGCAGCCTAGGAAACCTGTTCGGCTCCAGCTAGCCCCACGGCCGGTGGGGGATCAGGCGGCCTCTCGGTCCGTCGAATCCCCACCGGCCGAACTCTTTTCAGAAGAGTCCGACTTCTCCTGGTCGTAGCCGGAGCTGCCGCCGGGTGAGTCGTCACCGTCGGTCGAGGCGGAATCGCGGGGTCCGCTGTCGCCGGAGTCCGGTTTCTCCGAACCCGAACCCGAACCCGAATCCTCGGAATCCGGCTTCTCGGAGCCATCGGGCTGGTCGCCGGCATCTTCGGAGCCGGGCTCGTCCTCGCCGCGGTCGCCTGCCGGTGCACGATCGTCCGTGGGGACCCCGGAGTCGTCGTCGACCGTCGGCGGCACGATGCCGACCGGGACGATCCCCCCGGTCTCCGGTGGAGCCTCGGGCTTCTCCGCGCCGGTGGCGACCTCGGAGGGAACGGTGACGGTGTATCCGTCGCCCGGCTGGTCCTGCTTGACCGAACCGACCGCCGTGACCGGCACCGCGGCGGTGTCGGCGTTCGGTGCCTGGGTCGGGTAGTAGGCCTCGGCCAAGGCATCCCAGCGAGCGAGATCGTCCTTGTCGTAGGTGATCCCGAGCGAGTCGTAGACGGACGCCAACAGCAGCGCCAGGGGATGCGCGGCGTCGTAGACGAGGTACGTGGTGGTTCCGCTGGAGTATTCCTTCGGATCACCCAGACGCTCGACCTCGCCGTACGTATGCGGTCCGGTACCCGAGTGGATGGTGAGGAAGCCTGCCGCGTTGACGATGAGCGAAGCGATCGGCCGGTACGACACCCATTGGAAGTTGCTGACGGGGTCGCCGACGATGATCACCGACACGACCTTGATCTTGGTGGCTTCCGGGTCGCGAGCGCCGTTGGGGTCGATCCCCGCGGCTTCCACGATCGGCTTGAGCCACGGCATGGTGTCGAGCCAGGCCTTGATGCCCCAGGGACTCCGTGGGTCGGAGACCAGGACGACCATGTCCTTGCCCGGCACGAAGAAGTCGTTGTCGTAGGTCCGCGGGTTCTCGGCTGCATCGCCGAGCGCGTCGGCGCCCTGTGAATAGCCGGTGTAGACGACGAACGGGCGGCCCTCGCCCATGTCGGCGAACGCGGCCATGACGGCCAGGTTCTGGTTCATCGCATGTTCTTTGGACTCGTCGTAGCCCGGGGAGAACGGTGCGATCGTGTTCGACCGGCCGGCGATGACGGGTCCGAAGGATTCGGGGTAGTTGATGATGAGGGACTGTCGCTGCCCGATGTACGGCAGATTGCGCGAGATCAGGGTGGTGTCGTCGGTCCCCGGGGTGACGACCATGATCGTGCCGGCCGGCAGGTCGGCGAAGATGTCGCTGGTGTTGTCGTGCTGGGTGGCTTCGCGGACGACGTCGCGGTCGACGAGGGATTCGACGACGGCGGCGGCGTTGGTCGATGCGACGGCGATCGGCACGACGGTGCCGAGAGACAACGCGCTGAGCGCCAGCGATGTGGCTGTCGCGCGCGAGTGTCTACGAGAAGATGTGGCAGGCCGCGCCGGTTGAGACCGGTGCTTTCCTCCCCGACGTGCCCCCAACTTGACCTCCTACAGTCGGATGGAGTGTAAGGAGCGAGGGGCTGCGTGCGTGTCATCCGATTGGAGTAATGGGACAATCCTGGCACTGAATTATCTTTGCGTAGCTAAGCGTTTGGTGTAGGCGATTGCCCCGGTGAGTACGGGGAGACAGGCTGTATCCGCGCCTGCTGCGGAGCGTCGAACGGCGGTTGAATCGCACGATCCTGGTGGAGCCGCCCAGGGGAATCGAACCCCTGACCTATTCATTACGAGTGAATTGCTCTACCGACTGAGCTAGGGCGGCGTGCTACGCGAGGCAGCGGAAACGAGTCTAGCGAGTCCATCGTCCGCAACAAAAACCGGCTCCGCCTGTGCGCCTCGACGGGTCCCCGCGCGGAAGGGCCACCTCCGCTCACGTGCGCTGATCGGGGCTCGCGAATGTGCCTTGAACTGGGGATTTCGCGGTCGCGGCGTCAGAACGGGTAGTCGGGGCCGCAGACCACCGGCACCCGGTGGGCGGGGTCGAGCGCGTTGCGGACGAGAGCGGCGACGGTCGGGGAGTACGCCATGCCGACGTGACCGATCTTCGACGCCGGGCACACGTCCTGGACCAGCGTGTTGACGACGTTCGGGCCGGGTGTCATCAGGGTGTTCGTGTACGGCGTCGAGATCTCGTCGTATCGGGTCGCGAAGTTGACGTAGTCGATCGACGGGTGCCGCGGACCCCAGTAGCTCTGGCCGGGGGCACGCGCCGGGAGTCGGTCGGTGATCGAGCCGACGCGCGAGTATCCCTGGTGCGACGCCGACAGCGAGACGACGGTGTCGATCTGGGCGACGCGGCCCGGGAGCTGGGTCACCAGCTGCGCGATCGCGCCGCCCTGGCTGTGTCCGACGAGGTCGACCTTGGTGGCATCGGTGGCGGCGAGCACCTTGTCGATGAAGGGCGCGACCTGACTCGCCGCGGACCGCTCCTTGTTGCCGAGGCCGCCGGTGTTCCCGCTCCACGACGCCTGGCCATAGGTCAGGCTGAAGACGCAGTAGCCGGCGTTGGCGAGGGTCGGGGCGAGGTACGCCCAGTTGGCGCTCTGGTTCATCGCGGTGGCGTGCAGCAAGACCACGGGATCGCGTCCCTCTCGATCGCGGCAGTCGAAATGATTGCTTCCGGCGGGAGATTCGGATGCGGGGCTCAGATAGTGGTCGGCGATGGCCTGGTTCGCGTCGGTGGTGACGGGGAACGGCGCGGCCTGCGCGGTGCCCGGGGCGAGCAGCACGCAGGCCGCGGCACACGCGGTCGCGACGGCGGCGAGGCCTGATCGGAAACGGCTCATAGGAGCATTGTCGCCCACGACCGGCGGCGCGACAGGGGCTCTCGGCGACCTACGCCAGAATCTCGGCCATCTGCGTCAGGCGGATGCTGTTGCCCGACGGATCGCGGAAACCGGCATCGATCCCGTACGGCCGCTCCTCGGGCTTCTCGGTGAACTCGACGCCGCGCGCGGACAGTGCCTCGTAATCGGCCCGGCAGTCGTCGGTGGTGAGGAAGACGGTCGCCGCGAACCCATTGGACATCAGGCTGTGGATCTCCTCCGAGATCGCGGCCTCGAAGGCGGGCGGGCCGGGGATGTCCATCAGCACGATGGAGACGTCATCCTGTCCGGGAGGCCCGACGGTGGCCATCGGAATCCGCCCATCTCCGGCAGGGAGACGTCCGAGCGGACCTCCATCCCGACCTTCGTCGTCCAGAATTCCAGGGCCTCGTCCTGGTCACGTACCCACAGTTGAGCGCTGGCGATTCGAATCATGATGTCCACCTTCTGAATTGGGATTCTCCGGGCCTGGTTTGCCCTCCGGTGGAACCAAAGCTACGTGCGGACGGGTGTGGCGGTCTTCTTCCCGTGTGCTGTCTTCTCGGGTGCCTGAGCAGGTGGCTCGGCCGGCGCGGATCGATCGACGCGACTGGCCGGTCCCGGTCGCGAATAGGCGCGGAGCACGCATGCGGGAACGTGTGCGTACGTCGCGGCGGGCGGGAACGAATCCCGGTAGGCGGTCGGGGTCTTGCCGAATGCGCGGGTGAAGCTCGTGGTGAACGAGCCGACGCTCGACAGTCCCACCGCCATGCAGATGTCGGCGACGGTTCGATCCGTCCCGCGCAACATGGCCGCTGCCCGTTCGAGCCGGCGTGTCTGCAGGTAGGAATGCGGGGACTGCCCGAATGCGGCGGTGAACGCGCGCGAGAAGTGGGCCCGGGACAGCTTTGCCGCAGCGGCCATGTCGTCGACGGTCAGTGGTTCGGCGAACCGGACGTCGGCGAGATCCTTGGCGCGCAGCAGATGGCGCGCCGGATGTGCGCTGGGCATGGACTGATTATGCCGACGTCGGGCGGGCCTCGCGCGCCGTTCGGGCGTTCGCTATGTGGCATCGCGACGGAGGAATTCGACGCCGCGCGGGGAGAGTTCGTAGCCAACCTCGAGGCTCTCGGTCAGCCCCAGTTTCTTCAGCTTGGTGACGTCGTTCTTGAAAGCGGTGCGCTCCCTGCCGAGTTCGGCCGCGAGCTCGGTGGACACGACGCCGGGCCGACGGCCGATGATCTCGAGTACCGCCCGCGTCCAGGGGCCCTTGTTGGAGCGAGAATCCATTCGATCGAGCCGCGAACCGAGGTCGGCGACGTCGTCGTCGGACAGATCGTCGTCGGCGCGGAGGGCGATCCGGGGGTCCTCGCCGATGCATCGGAGTCCGATCCGATAGGTCGGGTTGTGGGTGTTGACGCACAACGTCGCCCGAAGCTCGTCGACATTCTCGTAACCGGCCCGACGGGCGTCGTCGGAGGAGATCTGTTCGGGATCGACCCGCTCGAGCGAGGTCACCTCGATGACATGCGTCAGCGCGATGAAACTCGATCCCGGGCGGATGCGGGGATGCGCCCAGCGTCGGAAGGCGAGGTCGACGGAACCCTCGGCAACCCCGTTCGTCACCGCTGCTGTGAGAAGCACATCTCCGACCGTAGCGAGGGTGTTGTGGGTGCGCAGAGAGCCGGGAGAAGGGCCTGTCCTCCTTGTGGACGACATCTGAGATGTTCCTGAGAGCTGTTGTAGGGTGACCCGAGATCAGCGACGGCAGTGCCGGCGCCCGGGGGGATCTTCCTTTTGGTGTCGTGTCGTCGCGTGCACAACTGACGACGACGATCACCAGCCGGGGGGGGAGGGGGTCTCATGGTGCCGCAGCGTCCGCAGTCCCTGTGGTTCCCCGACGTTCCCGCGTGGCCGTCCTCAGGTAGTACACCGGCGGTCGATCTGGCCGCTCACCTCGCTCGATTCCGTTCCGTCGATGCAGCTCAAGGCAATGTCGGCGGCACCGCGGTGGCAGTTCTCGACGCTCCGGCACCGCCCGTCGAGCCGCCGCTGCCGAGGGGGGAGTACCTGCTGTCGCGCTCCCCGAGAGGTCGTCATCCGATCTCGACTCCTTCCTCGCCGAGGCCGAGGAGTCGGTCCGCGCGAAGCGAAAGACGGTGTCCGGCACCGCCCCTGGCTGGCGCCGATTCCTGGGTTCGGGTCCGCGGATCGCGGGTGCGGCAGCCGCAATTGTTGTGATTCTGGCCACAGTTGTTGTCTCAATTTCCCTCGCCGGCCGCGGCTCGGACCAGCCGGTGGTCGCCGCAGATGCCACGCAGTCGACCGTGCCGACCGACGAGCCGTCGACGTCCGGCGTCGCGAGCCACCCGGCGTGTGCGCAGCGTCCCGTCGGGTCGGGGACCACGGTGTCGAACGACGACGAGAAGGGCGACCAGGAGTCCGGTCCGGGTGCGATCCGCGCGTTCAACCACGGCTACTACGTGCTGCGATCAGCGAAAGCCGCTCGCGCCGTTGCGGCCCCGGGTGCCGTCGCCTCCGAGTATGTGATGCAGCAGTACATCGATCAGCGCCCCATCGGCACGCGCCACTGCCTGAGGATCACCGAACAGGCTCCCAACGAGTACTCCGTGGTGCTCACCGAGCTGCAGCCAGACGCCGCTCCCATCACCTATCGCCAGGTCATCCGCACGTCGACGACGGGCGGCAAGGCCTTCATTCAGTCCATCAAGTCCGTCGAATGAGTTCACGCGCATTGCCATTCACCAGTGGCACAGAAAGGTAGTATCGAGATGACGCAGAGTCGGGGTCGGCATCGTAGGCGGCGGTCGCCTAGTGGGCCGTTGTTGTCGGTGACGTCTGCTGTTGTGGCGGTGTCGATTTCTGCTGGTGCTGGTGCTGGTGTGGCGTTTGCGGTGCCGGAGCAGGGTGGGACTGATCCGTCGGATTCGGCTCCGGGTCAGGGTGGTACGAGTCCGTCTGATGTTGCGCCGGGTGGGCCGGGGCCGGGTGATGCGGTGGTGCAGCCGGTTGTTGTGCCGGGTCCGGGTTCGATTCCGGGTCCGCCGGTGGAGGCTCCGTATCAGTCGTATGACGAGTCGTTGTCGCAGAGTTATGATCAGCCGTATTCGTCGGTGATCACCAATCCTGTTGCGCCGCGGGTTGCTCCGCCGGTGCGTCCGATTGCGCCGCCGCCGGACAAGATTCGTGTGGGTAACTTTGTGGCCGATATTCCGCAGGGGTTGTCGGCGAGGGATGTCAATTCGATCAATGCGTGGTCGGCGTATGGTGAGGCGAAGATTGCTCAGGGTTTGATTTCGGTGGGTGTGCCTGAGGATGAGGCGAGTCGTCGTGCTGCTGCGACGATCATCGGTGTGATGGCTGGTGGTACGGCTGGTGCTGTGGCGCTGGGTATTCCGTCGGCGGTGGTCGGTGCGGTTGGTGGCGCGGTTGTCGGTGCAGGAGTGGGCGCCGGCTTCAGCTACGTGACCTCTGGCCTGATCCGGGCAGGATTCGATGTTCCGGTCGGCGCCGGAATCGGTGCTGCAGTGGGTGGCATCGGTGCTGGTGCTGCAGGCGCGGCACTTGGCTTCGCTATCGGTGGTACCGCGGGCGGACTCCTTGCCTACTCGCTGGGGGCCGGTGATCCTGGTGCCAACCCGGACGAGCCGTGGCGCAAGGACGGTCCTCGGCATTCCGCACCTGAGACGGGCCCGAATCAGTTCGAGTTCCACCTCTCGGCGGAGGATGCTCGTCGTTCAGGCCTTCCCGCAGTGGATTACGTGGTCAACAATCGTGGAAATGTGGACCTCAAGGTTGGGTCTTCGATCCACAGATGGTCTGGTGAGCAGGCGCGTTCGCCGTACGCGGTCTTCGGCTCGGGCGCGGAGAAGTCCGTCCGGGACTGGACTCGGGCACGGTCGGACAACCTGATGAACGCAATCCCGGGCAGCGAGGTCTTGTGGCCGGCGGAAGCTACGCAATAGTTCATTCTCGGACGAACCGGGCCACCCCCGAACGGGATTCCCAACTTTCATTTCGCAGTCAAGAGTGAGGCCTTCGATGAAGAAGCTTGTTGTAACCCTTCTGGGTCTGGCGGTTGCGACGGTAGCCGGGCTGGCCGGCGCCGGTGACGCATCTGCGGCGCCGCTTCAGCAGATCAACACCAACGGAAACACCCATGTCAACTTCGGAGATCACTCGTTCTGTAGGGGTGCAGTCACCTACAAGCTTGACGTTCCGGCGAGGAAGCGTGGAGTTGTCCGGGTCACTGCGATCTCTCACGGCTTCAGAGGGGAGGGCGCCACGTGGAAGCGGAACCCTAAGTGCACTTTCCGTATCCGCTCCGGTTACACGAGTGCTCGCGGCATTGAGATGGAGAAGTGGAACCGAGTCTCGTTCGGACCGCGTCCCGGGGAGAAAAAGTCATGGGAGGTCACGACTGGTTCTGGGCTTGCGACGATGGCGGTCACGACGTGGGCGGTGAACACCCCGGTTCGTATCTCACAGTCGGCTTCTGGTGCCACTTTCTTCTTCATCGTTCCGTAGGTGCTTTGTCATATCGATGGCTGCGGGCGTCTCCGAGTCGAGGCCCGGCGGGACATAGGGAGGTGGTACCGAGATGACGCAGAGTCGGGGTCGGCATCGTAGGCGGCGGTCGCCTAGTGGGCCGTTGTTGTCGGTGACGTCGGCTGTTGTGGCGGTGTCGATTTCTGCTGGTGCTGGTGTGGCGTTTGCGGTGCCGGAGCAGGGTGGGACTGATCCGTCGGATTCGGCTCCGGGTCAGGGTGGTACGAGTCCGTCTGATGTTGCGCCGGGTGGGCCGGGGCCAAGTGATGCGGTGGTGCAGCCGGTTGTTGTGCCGGGTCCGGGTTCGATTCCGGGTCCGCCGGTGGAGGCTCCGTATCAGTCGTATGACGAGTCGTTGTCGCAGAGTTATGATCAGCCGTATTCGTCGGTGATCACCAATCCTGTTGCGCCGCGGGTTGCTCCGCCGGTGCGTCCGATTGCTCCGCCGCCGGACAAGATTCGTGTGGGTAACTTTGTGGCCGATATTCCGCAGGGGTTGTCGGCGAGGGATGTCAATTCGATCAATGCGTGGTCGGCGTATGGTGAGGCGAAGATTGCTCAGGGTTTGATTTCGGTGGGTGTGCCTGAGGATGAGGCGAGTCGTCGTGCTGCTGCGACGATCATCGGTGTGATGGCTGGTGGTACGGCTGGTGCTGTGGCGCTGGGTATTCCGTCGGCGGTGGTTGGTGCGGTTGGTGGGGCTGGGGTCGGTGCGATTGCGGGAGCGATTGTGGGGACCGCACCCCCGTACTTTGTCTTGGGTCCTGAGTTCGCTGGGATCGGGGCTGGAATCGGCGCAGCGGTCGGCGGTGTCGGTGGTGCTGCAGCGGGTGCAGCGGTCGGTTTCGCGCTCGGTGGCACCGCTGGTGGTTTGCTCGCGTACTCGTTGGGTGCCGGTGATCCCGGAGCCGACCCGGATGAACCGTGGCGCGAGAGCGATCCTCGGCATGCGGTTCCTGAGACTGATGGAACAAATCAGTTTGAATCACCCTAGGTTTTGTGCCGCCTCCAATGTGGGCTGGTCCTCGGGGCCGAGGCCAGCGTAGTGGAGCGTTTCGAACTCGGTCGGGGGAATCTGGCCAATACTCGAGTGCAACCTGCTGTTGTTGTACCAGTCGACCCAACCAGCGGTCGCGAACTCGACGTCGGAGATCGTCCGGTACGGGCCGGAGTGGAAGATCGTGGTCCGGATGCACTCGGTCTTGTACAAGCCGTTCACCGACTCGGCCAGCGCGTTGTCGTAGGCGTCCCCGACCGATCCGATCGACGCTGCGATGTCTTCGAGTCGCAGACGCTCAGTCAGTGTAACCGATGTGTACTGACTTCCGGCATCCGAATGATGAATAAGCTCAGCAGCTTTCACCGGATGCCCTTCCCGATTGCGCTGCCACAGTGCCATCCGAAGCGGGACTGTCACCAACTCCACCGACTTCGATGTCGAGGCATGCCATGCCACGATTCGACGGGAGAACACGTCGATGATGAACACCACATACACCCACCCAGCCCAGGTCCGGCAGTAGGTGAAATCGGTCACCCAAACCCGGTTCGGTTCGGCAGCACTGAACTGTCGGTTCAACAGATCCTCCGCGCGGACACCATCAGCGGATCTGACGGTCGTTCGGACTCCCTTCGACCGTCGAATTCCTTGGTGGCCTAACACTTTCATCGCTCGATCAACGGCGCCATAGGACACCCCAGGCAGAGTTGTGCGATGCAGATGGGCGCGCATCTTCACCCGCCCGTAGAGGCCCTCGGGAGTCATCTTCCGCCGGCCGTCGTCACCGGTGCGCCAGACGACAGTGCGCACCGCATCGACGACGTGGGCATCAGAGACCGTCCGTGCGGCAGGCGTGCGTGATCGCCATGCCCGGTAGGTTCGTGCGGCAATCTGGCAGCCCTGCCCACGCAGGACCCGGCAGATCGACTCGACCGCAAACCCGTTGGCGCGCATTTGATCTATGAACGCCACGATCATCGGTTGCGGGGGTCGAGTTCCCCCGCGAAGAAAGTTGTCGCTGCTTTCAGAATGGCAACGTCTTCTCGTAACTGCTTGTTCTCGGCCTTGAGGCGCTTGATCTCGGCGGACTCCTTCGTAGTGGTCCCGGAGCGGGCGCCGGCATCGATCTGGGCTTGTACGGCCCATCGACGTACCGTCTCCCCGCCGACACCGACCTGCTTGGCGATCGCTTCGGCCGCGGCAGTCAACGACGTGTACTCGCCGCCGTGGGTCTCCAGCAACCGCAAGGCCCTCGAACGGACCTCCGGGTCGATTTTCTTAGGCATGTGCTCATCCTTCCTGACTCAGAAGGAAGCGGTATCAAACCTGGGGTGATTCAGTTCGAGTTCCACCTTTCCTCAGAGGATGCGCGGCGTTCGGGTCTTCCCGCCGTCGATTACGTGGTCAACAACCGTGGAGACGTGAACGTCAAGGTCAACTCATCGACCGTCAAGTGGTCTGTTGAGCAGGCGCGTTCACCGTATGTGGTTCTCGGTCCCCAAGCGGAGAAGTCCGTCCGAGACTGGACTCGGGCGCAATCGGACAACTTGAAGAAGGCGATCCCGGGTAGCGAGGTGCTCTGGCCGGCTGAGGGTAGGGCCTGGTAATCGCGCCATACCCCTGAGCGCTTGGGGCCTGCAGCCAGCAGCAAGTGTTCAACCGGTTGTTCAAAGAACGATTATAGCTACTTGGACTCAAGGAGACTTCGTATGAGAAAGCTTGTGACAGCAGCGATCACGGCGGCATTTGTAGCAGTATGCCTGGTTGGGGGAGCGGGAGCCGCAACGGCAGCTCCTATTCCGCAGGTCACATTCACCGGATACAACTTTGGGGCAGTGGGCGATCATTCGTTCTGTCGCGGTGCGATGAATGTGTCGGTGGACACTGTACCCAGGAAGCGCGGAGTCCTGCGTGTGACGGCACGTTCATTTGGATTCTCAGGTCAGGGTGCGACCTGGAAGCGGAACCCGAAGTGCAAGTTGCTGTTATGGAATGTCTACACGAGCACACGCGGACTCAACAAAGAGAAATGGGTGACGGTTTCTTTCGGGCCACGGCCTGGAGAAAAGCGGACGTGGGAGATTCCATCCGGGTCAGGGCCGGTCAGTCTGGGAATAGGCGCGTTCGCGCCCAATAACCCGGTTCGTGTGCCCGCCGGTTACGGATCGACCATCTACATGGTTGTTCCTTAAGGTAATTCTACCTGTCGATCTCAGTGCAAGGGAACGGAAGGCAGTACAGAGATGACGCAGAGTCGGGGTCGGCATCGTAGGCGGCGGTCGCCTAGTGGGCCGTTGTTGTCGGTGACGTCTGCTGTTGTGGCGGTGTCGATTTCTGCTGGTGCTGGTGCTGGTGCTGGTGTGGCGTTTGCGGTGCCGGAGCAGGGTGGGACTGATCCGTCGGATTCGGCTCCGGGTCAGGGTGGTACGAGTCCGTCTGATGTTGCGCCGGGTGCTCCGGGGCCGGGTGATGCGGTGGTGCAGCCGGTTGTTGTGCCGGGTCCGGGTTCGATTCCGGGTCCGCCGGTGGAGGCTCCGTATCAGTCGTATGACGAGTCGTTGTCGCAGAGTTATGATCAGCCGTATTCGTCGGTGATCACCAATCCTGTTGCGCCGCGGGTTGCTCCGCCGGTGCGTCCGATTGCTCCGCCGCCGGACAAGATTCGTGTGGGTAACTTTGTGGCCGATATTCCGCAGGGGTTGTCGGCGAGGGATGTCAATTCGATCAATGCGTGGTCGGCGTATGGTGAGGCGAAGATTGCTCAGGGTTTGATTTCGGTGGGTGTGCCTGAGGATGAGGCGAGTCGTCGTGCTGCTGCGACGATCATCGGTGTGATGGCTGGTGGTACGGCTGGTGCTGTTGCGCTGGGTATTCCGTCGGCGGTGGTTGGTGCGGCTGTAGGAGCGCCGATCGGTGCAGGCATTGGCGCAGCGATCGGCTCCACGCCGTTCTTCGGTGGCGTGGCGGGCGTTCCTGGGGCTTACATCGGCGCGGCGGCGGGTGCCGCAATCGGTGGCATCGGCGCAGGGGCCGCCGCGGGGGCACTTGGTTTCGCCGTTGGTGGTACTGCCGGCGGTCTTCTTGCGTACTCGCTGGGTGCAGGCGACCCCGGCGCCAATCCGGATGAACCGTGGAAGATGAACGGACCCCGTCACGCGCTGCCGGAGAACGACGGCTCGAACCAGTTCGAGTTCCATCTGTCTCCCGAAGAGGCGCGGCGCTCGGGGTTGCCTGCAGTGGATTACGTCGTCAACGGCCGTGGGGACGTGACCGTCAACGTCGGTTCGTCCAAACTCCAGTGGTCGGGCGCACAGGCGCGATCGCCGTACGCGGTGCTCGGACCTAATGTCGAGAATTCTGTTCGCGGTTGGACCAGGGCGCAGTCGGACAACTTGAAGAAAACCATCCCGGGCAGCGATGTTCTCTGGCCTGCGGAGAACCCGTCGGCCTAGTCGGGTCGAGCCCATAGACGAGTCGGCGTGCTGAATAGCGTGCTCGCCGAATGTTTGAGCAAATAGGAGAACTGAGTCAATGAAGCGCTTGGTATGCGTCGTCCTCGCCGTGATCGTCGTAGCGGCCGGCCTGGTCTTGGGTGGTGGGCAAGGTTCCGCTGCACCGCAGCTGCCGAGGATCACGGTCACGGGTGACAATATGGGCACGTTCGGAGACCACTCGTACTGCCGAGGCGTCTTGCACGTCGGTCTGACGGCAGCCCCCAGTAAGCGCGGTGTTGTTCGCGTGACGCTCACCTCATCGGGGTTCACTGGCAACGGCGCAGGGTGGAAGCGAAACCCCGTGTGCAAGCTACTGATTGGCACTGTCCACACCAGTGGTATTGCCTACGCGAAGTGGAACTTCTTCAATGTCGACTTTGGTCCGCGGCGTGGTCAGAGGGTCGTCCACGACATTCGAACGGGATCTGGTGTCGTTCAGTTCCAGGCAGTTTCGTACGCGCGCAATAGTCCTGTTCGCGTGATGCAGTCGTACGGTGTCTCGCACTACATGCTGGTTCCGTAGTCGAAATCCAGCAATGAGTCGAACGTCGTCCCAGCTTGAGTTTCGATCGCGACGGCGTTCCGCGTGGCGTAGAGGTCCCCAGCACAGAAAGGTAGTACCGAGATGACGCAGAGTCGGGGTCGGCATCGTAGGCGGCGGTCGCCTAGTGGGCCGTTGTTGTCGGTGACGTCTGCTGTTGTGGCGGTGTCGATTTCTGCTGGTGCTGGTGCTGGTGTGGCGTTTGCGGTGCCGGAGCAGGGTGGGACTGATCCGTCGGATTCGGCTCCGGGTCAGGGTGGTACGAGTCCGTCTGATGTTGCGCCGGGTGGGCCGGGGCCAAGTGATGCGGTGGTGCAGCCGGTTGTTGTGCCGGGTCCGGGTTCGATTCCGGGTCCGCCGGTGGAGGCTCCGTATCAGTCGTATGACGAGTCGTTGTCGCAGAGTTATGATCAGCCGTATTCGTCGGTGATCACCAATCCTGTTGCGCCGCGGGTTGCTCCGCCGGTGCGTCCGATTGCGCCGCCGCCGGACAAGATTCGTGTGGGTAACTTTGTGGCCGATATTCCGCAGGGGTTGTCGGCGAGGGATGTCAATTCGATCAATGCGTGGTCGGCGTATGGTGAGGCGAAGATTGCTCAGGGTTTGATTTCGGTGGGTGTGCCTGAGGATGAGGCGAGTCGTCGTGCTGCTGCGACGATCATCGGTGTGATGGCTGGTGGTACGGCTGGTGCTGTGGCGCTGGGTATTCCGTCGGCGGTGGTTGGTGCTGTTGGCGGTGCCGGGGTCGGTGCGCTCGCTGGTCTGGGAGTCAGCTGGGTCACTACCGCTGGTGCAACAGCTTTCTTTGATGTGCCTGTCGGGGCTGGAATCGGTGCTGCGGTTGGCGGGATCGGCGCTGGCGCAGCCGGTGCAGCGCTCGGCTTCGCGATCGGTGGCACCGCTGGTGGTCTCCTCGCTTACTCCCTCGGGGCTGGTGATCCAGGTGCCAACCCGGATGAGCCATGGAGGCAGAGCCGCCCCCGGCATGCGGCGCCTGAGGTAAACGGAGAGAATCAGTTTGAGTTTCACCTCTCGCCGGCCGAAGCACGTCGCTCTGGCCTCCCGGCTGTCGACTATGTCGTCAACAGCCGCGGGGATGTGAACGTCAAGGTCGGACCCTCAACCCACAAGTGGTCTGGTGGCCAGGCTCGTGCACCGTACGCGGTGTTCGGTCCGCACGCGGAGAAGTCAGTCCGAGACTGGACCAGGGCGCAATCGGACACCTTGAAGAACGCAATCCCGGGCAGTGAAGTGTTGTGGCCTGGGGAGGAGGCGAGGTAGTCCTGTCGGATTACTGACGCAGCCCGAAGCGGGAGCCATTCGTAAAGAGCCGCAACATCAATTGAGGATTCAAGTGAAGAAACTCGTAGTAACCCTGCTGGGTGTGGCAATCGCAGTGACTGCTGGGTTTGCAGGTGCCGGTGAAGTTTCCGCCGCGCCGCTTCCACAGATCAACACCAACGGCGATACCGTTGGCACCTTCGGAGATCATTCCTTCTGCAGAGGTGCTGTCGCCTTCAGAATTGCGGCCGCGGATAAGAAGCCCGGAGTTGTCCGCATCACGGCGATTTCACGTGGCTTTCTCGGCGAGGGCCCAACCTGGAAGCAGAATCCCAAGTGCACCTTCCGTATCCGCTCTGCCTACACGAGTGGCCGAGGATTGGATCTCGAGAAGTGGACCAGGGTCTCGTTCGGACCGCGCCCCGGGGAGAAGAAGACGTGGGACGTCGTGACTGGATCGGGCCCGGCCACGATTGGGCTGACCACATATGCGATCAACACCCCCGTGCGAGTTCTCCAAACTCCTAAGGGTTCGACATTCTTCATGTTGGTCCCTTAGCGCGAGGCGAATGGGTACGGCCCCTCCGTTCTGGTTCCATAAGGACTGATGACTGCTTCAACAACGCCTCGCGACGGCGACCCGCAGATCTGGGATGAGCGGGCCGCCGTCGTCTGCGGAACCGCCGGCGGGGTCGGCACGTCTGTCGTGTCGGCCCTCCTCGCCGAACATCGCGCTGCGTCGACGCTCGGCCTGCTCTCGTGGTGGGTCGATGCGTCGGGTAGCGACTGCGACATCGAACTCCGCCTCCGCGGAACCGGCAACGAAGAGTTGCTGCGCACCGCGTCGGGCACGGGTCTCTGGCTGCCGCCCGACGAGGCGGCGGTCACCGACGCCGTCGTGGAGGTATGGCGCCAGGGGGCTGTGCCGGTGATCGACGCCGGGGCGCACCCGCTGACGCTGCTGCCCGAACTCGCCGAAGACGACCTCCCCAACCTCACGCCGGTCCTCGTGATCAGCCCACGGCCGGATCTGCTCAACCGTGCGCGGGTGATCTTCACCGAGTGGGACCGCGCCGGGGTGCTCGAACACACCGTCGTCGTGATCGCTTCCCAACTGCCGGTGCCGCAGCAGGAGGGCCTCGCCGAGATGCTGGTCGGCGTCGTCTCCGGGGCTGTCGGCACGGTCATCGGCCTCGACTACGACCCGGTTCTCGGCGCCGGGACCTCGCTCGATTCGGACGCTCGACGCGGGCTCCTGCCGGCGACGGTCGAGTCGATCGCGAAACTGGCCGCAGCGACGTCGAATCAGCGCTGAACGTATTTCCAGAGTGCGGGCTGAGTACCGGAATCCGGCACTCAGCCCGCACTCTGTGTGGGTACACCCTTTCGCATCTCCGACCGAACAGGCAGCATGGGGGAGTATGACCGGGTCCACGCGCGCACCGCTCACCGCCAATCAGGCCACCGAGGTCGTCGACGACCCGTGGCGAGTCATCGCCAATCAGAAACTCGCGGCGGCCTATCGCACCAGGTCGATGGTGCGAGGCCTCGAGTTCATCACCAAGATCGTCGACGCGGCTGAAGAGGCCAATCATCATCCCGACGTCGATCTTCGTTACGGATCAGTGCATCTCGTCCTCACGACGCACAGTGCGCACCAACTCACCGAAGCCGATGTGGCCCTGGCGAACCGTATCTCGACCATCGCGTCCGACATGGAACTCGAGAAACTGGCGTCGCCCGTCGCGCAGGTCGACCTCGGTATCGACGCCCTCGACATCGCGGCCATCCGGCCGTTCTGGAAGGCCGTTCTCGGATACAAGGACGCGGACGAGAGGGAGGCCGTCGACCTGGTCGACCCGGACGGACGACTCCCCGGCGTGTGGTTCCAGCAGATGGATGGGCCTCGCCCGCAACGCAACCGGATTCACTTCGACCTCTGGCTGCCCCACGACGAAGTGCACGAACGTCTCCAGGCGGCGATCACCGCGGGCGGTCAGTTGCTCTCGGACGAGCACGCGCCCGCATGGTGGATTCTCGCCGACGCCGAAGACAACGAGGTCTGTCTCTGCACCTGGCAGGAACGGGACTGAACCGCCTGCGCATATGAGACAAGCCAGTTCGATCGCGGGGATCGAACTGGCTTGTGACACAAAAGCTTACGAGCAGAGACCCTCGTCCTGTGCGGCCTTGGCGACCGCGGCCGCGACGGCCGGTGCGACCCGGTCGTCGAGCGGGCTGGGCACGATGCGATCGGCACGCAGATCCTCGGAGGCCACCGAGAAGATCGCCTCTGCCGCAGCGATCTTCATGCCCTCGCTGATCCGGCGCGCACCCGCGTCGAGCGCACCCTTGAAGACACCCGGGAAAGCGAGCACGTTGTTGATCTGATTCGGGAAGTCGCTGCGCCCGGTCGCGACGACGGCCGCGTACTTGGCGGCGGCCTCCGGGTGGATCTCCGGATCGGGGTTCGACAGCGCGAACACGATCGAGTCGTCGTTCATCGAGGCGATGATCTCCTCGGGGATGAGGCCGGCCGAGACGCCGATGAAGACGTCTGCGCCGTCGAGTGCCTCCACGGCGCCGCCGACCAGGCCCCGCGGGTTGGTGCGGCTCGCCAGCTCGGCCTTCGACTCGTTCAGTCCGTCGCGACCCTCGGAGACGATGCCCTTCGAGTCGAGCACGATGACGTCGGTGATGCCGACTGCCAGGAGGATGTTGGCGCAGGCAACACCCGCGGCGCCGGCGCCGGAGATGACGACGCGCAGGGTGGTGATGTCACGACCCAGGTGCGTCACCGCGCCCTTCAGGGCGGCCAGGACGACGATGGCGGTGCCGTGCTGGTCGTCGTGCATGACCGGGCAGTCGAGGGCCTCGATCACGCGACGCTCGATCTCGAAGCAGCGCGGTGCCGAGATGTCCTCGAGGTTGACCGCACCGAAGCTCGGACGCAGACGGATCAGGGTCTCGACGATCTCGTCGGGGTCCTTGGTGTCCAGGACGATGGGGATCGAGTTGAGCCCGGCGAAGCTGCGGAACAGGGCGGACTTGCCCTCCATGACCGGCAGCGACGCACGCGGGCCGATGTCACCGAGGCCCAGCACGGCCGATCCGTCGCTCACCACGGCCACCAGACGGTCGGTCCAGGTGTACTTGTTCACCAGGGTGGCGTCGGTCTCGATCGCACGCGACACCTGGGCGACGCCCGGGGTGTAGGCGATCGACAGGTCGCGCTGGGTGTCGATCGGCGCGCGCAACTCGACGGACAGCTTGCCGCCGGCGTGCGCCAGGAAGATCTCGTCGTCGGTGATCGGCAGATCGGCAATGGTCGGTTCGGTGATCGGGGTGTCGCCCATACGTGTGTCCCCCATGCGTGTCTCCTCCGTGCTTGTCACGGTCGGGTCCTCCTGAATGCCGCGAAACGCGGGTTGCATCGTCTCGCCGGCCACGTTGCCCGCGAGCTATCGAGATCCGCATCGACGCGAGCGGGTGGCTCAGCGGACGCGATCAGGGCCCGTGAGCGAGGGTGACGCTCGTTACGGCCGTATTAAGTGTCTCACCGATGAGGACCGTCGCGGAAGGCGGGTCGTGCCTGGTGACGGCGTCATCGAGCACTGGTAAGGTACAACTTGTGTCTATGTCGCATACCTCTGCAGAATCCGCTGCTGAGCGGGTATACGCGGAGGTCAAAGAGCAAATCCTCACAAACGGGATCGCCGGCGGTGAGCTGATCAGCGAGGGTGAGATCGCCACGAGGTGCTCGGTCAGCCGCACTCCCGTGCGGGAGGCGTTTCTGCGTCTCGAGACCGAGGGATGGATGCGGCTCTACCCGAAGCGCGGAGCGCTCGTGGTGCCCATCGGCGACCGTGAGAAGCGCGACGTCGTCGACGCCCGACGCCTCCTCGAGGGCCACGCGGTCCGATCGGTCACCTCCCGGCCCGGCGCAGCCGCGGAACTGGCAAGGCGTCTGGCCGACAACCTCGAGGCCCACCGACGAGCCGACGCGGCCGACATCGCGGGGTTCTCGCGGCTCGACGCGGAGTTCCACCAGTTGATCGCCGCAGCCGGCGACAACCCGCTCCTCGCCGACTTCTACACGACGTTGGGGGAGCGCCACCGGCGCATGACGATCGCCTCGGTGCATCGGGACGCCGGGGTGGCGGCGCGCATCCTCACCGATCACCTCGACCTCCTCGGCGCCATCGAGGCCGCCGACGCCGACCGCTTCGAACACCTTCTGGCGGGGCACCTCGCCGGTGTCCACGACCTCCCGGGAGAACCCGCATGACCGACAAACGTGCCCGCTTCGGATGGCCCGCGGTGTCGCTGGCCGTCTTCGCGACCGCGTGGGGCGGCAACGAGTTCACCCCGTTGCTGGTCATGTACCGGCAGATCAGCGGACTCTCTCCGGTCGTCGTCGACGCGCTGCTGTTCGCGTATGTCTTCGGCATCGTGCCCGCACTGCTGATCGGCGGACCTCTGTCGGATCGCTTCGGTCGCCGTCCGCTCATGCTCCCGGCGCCCGTGTTCGCGGCGCTGGGCTCGCTGTTGCTGGCCGCCGGCTCGGAGTCGGTGGCGTTGCTGACCGCGGGACGCGTCTGCAGTGGCATCGCGCTCGGTCTCGCGATGGCGGTCGGCGGCAGCTGGATCAAGGAGCTGTCCGACCGCGACGGTGCGCGAGCCGGGGCAGGCGCAGGACGAGCGGCGATGAGCCTGACCGCCGGCTTCGGTGTCGGTGCAGGCGTCGCCGGTGTGCTCGCGCAGTGGGGGCCCTGGCCGCATGTACTGCCGTACGTGGTGAACATCCTGGTCGCGGTGTGTGCGGGCGCTCTGCTGACGGTGGTTCCCGAGACGAGGTTCCGGCAGGCGACACCGGGTCGTCTGCGTGACGACCTGCGCATCCCGGCCGCCGGTCACCGACGATTCATGCTCGTCGTGCTCCCGGTCGCACCGTGGGTGTTCGGTGCTGCCGCGTCGGCGTACGCGATCATCCCGGCGCTCATGTCGGACCGGACCTCCGGAGCGCCGATCGCCTTCGCCGCCCTGTGCTGCGTCCTCGGACTCGGCGCCGGGTTCGGCATCCAGTCGGTGGGTCGTCGCATCGACGTGCCCGGCAGTTCACGCGGCGTGGTGGTCGCCCTCACGACGCTCGTCGCGGGCATGATCGTCGCGGCGATGGCGGCGCACGTGCTGACGGTGTGGCTGTCACTCGTAGCCGCAACTCTGCTGGGCTGCGGCTACGGCATGGCGCTGATCGCCGGACTGCTCGAGGTGCAGCGCATCGCCGGGCCCGACGACCTCGCCGGACTCACCGCCGTGTTCTACAGCGTGACGTACCTGGGCTTCGCCGTCCCCGCGGTCCTCGCCTGGATCGCCGAGACCTGGACGTCCATCACCTACACGGAGATGTTCGGGTTCGGTGCAGTGGCGGCCCTGGCCTGCCTCGCCGTCGCCGCGGCCGGGCATACGCGGCACCGTCCGGAAGTCCTCCCGATGGCCGTAGAGCCGATGCCGAACGAGAGCGTCGTCACCGGACAGTCGCGCTGAGACGACGCCGGGTACCCTGCTGAGTGTTTGGTCGGGCCCGGCAGGGAGTGGAGACGGGCCCCACCGCGGGGTGACGGGCGAGTGTGGAAAGGCGCGGGGTGATGGTGCTGGCTGCGTGGGTCGTGATCGTGTCCGCGCTGGTACTGATTCTTCCCGGTGCCTTCGTGGGCCGGCGGATGAACCTGCCCTGGCCGGTGGCGTTCGCGGCCGGACCGGCGATCACCTTCGCGCTGGTCTCCATCCTCACCGTCCTGTACTCGGCCGTCGGCTTCGTGTGGAACCCGGTCTCGGCGCTCGTGGGACTGGTGCTGGCTCTCGCCGGGGCCTGGGTGTATTCGCGACTGCTGCGCACGGGAATCGGTCGTCGACTCGCGCCGGTGCCTGCGGATACAGGCGAACCACGAGTCGGACGAACCGCGATCCTGCGCGCGGGTGCCGGCCTCGGCCTCGGTGGACTGATCATCGCGATCACCTGCATCCGGCCGGTGGCCAAGACCGCCTTCGCGGGACTCGACAACATCCCGCAGGTGTGGGACTCGTTGTGGCACGCCAGTTCTCTGCGATGGATCCACGAGACCGGGATCGGTTCGGCCATGCGCATGGGCGAGCTGATGAACTACGACACCCACGGGTTCAACTACTACCCGAACACCTGGCACGCCCTGGGCGCCTTGCTGTTCCCGCTGACCGGCGCCAATCCGGTGGAGCTGTACAACACGTATTCGCCTGCAGTGCTTGCCGTGACGGTGCCGCTGGGTGTGGCATCGCTGGGCTACTGGTTCGCCCGCCATCGTTTCGACGTCGACACCTCCGCACTCATCGCGGGTACCGCCGGTGCCGTCGCGGCATTGTTCCCATCGCTGCCGTACGTCGAGGTGCAACTGACGTCGGTGCCGAATGCCGTCGGCGTCAGCCTCGCTCCGGTCGCCGCGGTCCTGGTGCTGAGCGTCGTCCGGGACCGGTCCCGAGTACTACCGGCTGCGCTCGCGGTGGCCGGTGTGACCGCCACCCACCCCTCCGGTCTGATCCTGGTCGGCGTCATCGTCGGACTGTGGTGGTTGTGCGAGGGGCTGTGGCGACCGGCGGCGAGCCGTCTTACCGACCTCGCGACGTTGGCCGTCACCGCGGTCCTCACCCTGATCCTGATCTTCCCGGTGGTACTCGGCACGATCCGCGTCGCCGACACCAACGAACTCCCGTTCTTCGACTTCCGCGAGGAAGGGATCGGAGTTCTGCGCGGCCTGGCGCAGGGTGCCTTCAACGGCACGATCCCGCTCGAACTCAACCACTTCCCGGTGTGGCCGCTGATCATCGTGACCGTTCTCGGCCTCGGAGTCCTCGCGTGGCTGCGGTGCTGGGCCGGACTCGCCGCCTGGCTGGTCTTCGCGCTCGTGACGACCAATTCGGTGGTGTCGCTCGGCCCGCTGTCGTACCCGCTCGGCGCGATCGGCGGCTACTTCTACAACTCGCCGCACCGACTCACCTTCGTCGTCGCCATCTTCTCGGCCGCGGCCGCGGGCGTCGCGATCGGCGTTGCCGTGGTCGCGCTGATCGGTGTCATCGGGAGGCGGCTCGGGCAGTCCGACGAGGCTCCCGCCAAGGGCACGAGTCGGGCGGGGTGGCTGGTCGCCGCCACGTACGTGGCGCTGCTGGTCCTGATCGCCGGCGCCGCGGTGGTCCGCTACCCGCCGAATGCGCAGATCGCATCGAAGGAGCGGGGCGGCAAATATGTCGGTCCCGACGACCTCGCCGCGTATGCGTGGCTCGCCTCGCAGCCCGACGCCCAGGACGTGCTCGTCCTCAACAACCTCGACCAGGGCACCGGCTGGCTGTACCCGGTCACCGGCGTCACCCCGATGTTCCCGTTCTACCGCGCCAACGAGTTCTCCGATCGGCAGCGCGACGTCTTCTGGGGTGTTGCGAAGATCGGCGCCGACCCCGCGATCGACCAGATCGTCCGGGACATGAACGTGCACTACGTGATCGACTCCCCGACGAGCTACTGGGAGTTCCAGCGCGGCCGACCCGACCCCGAGAACGGGCACCAGGGCGACCCGTTCCTGGAGCTGCGCGAGAACGGCGCACCCGGCCTGACCGAGGTGTTCCGCCAGGGCGAGGCCGTCGTCTACCGCGTCAACGACCTGGTTTACCCACCGGCGCCGGTCGAAGGTGTGCCGCCGGTCGAGGCCCCGCCCGCCGGCTGACCGATTCGATTCCCGCGTTCCGGTTTTCCCTCCCGCTGGTCGGATCCAATAGTGCAAGGGAACAGAACCACGGAAGGGAAGCGCACACGCGGCAATCGGACCCGCGCTAGCGTCGAGACATGCAGTCGTGGATGTGTGTCTTCTGCGCAAACGAGTTCGCGCCCGACGCGGACCTCCCGGAGGTCTGCCCGATCTGCGACGACGACCGGCAGTGGATTCCGGCGAGCGGGCAGCAGTGGATGCGGCTCGACGAGAACGCCGACAACGCGCTCGATGTTGCCGAGGTGGAGCCGGGTCTCATCCGGCTTTCACTGCGACCGCCCGTCGGCATCGGTCAGCAAGGATTCCTGGTGGCCACTTTGAACGGGAACATCCTCTGGGAGCCGCCGGGGTTCATCGGCCCGTCCCTCGTCGGCTGGCTGGAGGAACACGGCGGTGTCGAGGCCATCGCCGCCAGCCATCCGCACCTCTACGGCGCCAGTGTCTCGCTCAGCCACCGGTTCGGCGGCGTCCCGGTCTTCTACAACGATCTCGATCGTCGATGGTTGACCCGGCCGGACCCGGTGGTCGAATTCTGGTCCGGCGAGGCCGAGGTTCTCGGCGGAGTGCGACTCGTCCAGTGCGGCGGTCACTTTCCCGGCAGTGCGGTGCTGCACCTACCGGACGCTGCCGACGGCCGGGGAGTGCTGCTGACCGGCGACACGGTCAAGGGCGTCATGCAGCCGGGGACGGTGACGTTCATGCGCAGCTACCCGAACATGATCCCGTTGTCGCCCAGGCTGGTTCGTCAGATCGTCGACCGGGTCGCGGAGCTACCGTTCAACCGGCTGTACGACGCGTTCGGGGTGGTCGTCGACGCGAATGCGCGCGAGGTCGTCGAGACGTCGGCCCAGCGCTACATCGGCTGGGCCACCGACGAGATCGTCGACCCCGACGATCCGTTCGCCGCTCGGTGACCGCTCAGGCGTCCGGATAACCCGTCGGATTCCCCGACTGCCAGCGCCAGGTGTCGGCGCACATGTCGTCGATCGTCTTGGTGGCGTGCCAGTTCAGGTCGGCATTCGCGCGGGTGGGATCGGCGTACGACGCGGCGATGTCGCCGGCACGGCGCGGGGCGATCTCGTATGGAATCGGCTTGCCGCTGGCCTTCTCGAAAGCGTGCACCACCTCGAGGACCGAAACACCTTGCCCGGTACCCAGATTCCAGGTCGACATGCCGGTGTCGGCGGTGCTGATGCGATCAAGCGCGGCAACGTGGCCGGCGGCGAGGTCGTCGACGTGGATGTAGTCACGGACGCCGGTGCCGTCGGGGGTGTCGTAGTCGCCGCCGAACACGGACAGCTTCTCGCGACGGCCGACCGCGACCTGCGCGACGAACGGCATCAGATTGTTCGGGATGCCTGACGGATCCTCACCGATCTGACCGCTCGGGTGCGCACCCACCGGGTTGAAGTAGCGCAACGCGGCGATCCGCCAGGCGTCGGAACTGGCCGCGACGTCGCGCAGCACCTGCTCGATCATCACCTTGGTCCAGCCGTACGGATTGGTCGCCGAGGTCGGGAGGTCCTCGGTCATCGGCAACTCGGGGTCGGCGCCGTAGACGGTCGCCGACGACGAGAACACCAGCGTGTGCACGTTGTGGCGCTCCATCGCCCGCAACAGCGAGAACGTGGTGCCGAGGTTGTTCTGGTAGTAGTCCAGCGGCTTGGCCACCGACTCGCCGACCGCCTTGTACCCGGCGAAATGGATGACCGCGTCGATGTCCTCGTGGGCGAAGAAATGCTCGGTCTTGTCCACATCCGCGAGGTCGAAGGCGTGCACCGGGACGGACCGACCGGTCAACGCCTCGAGCCGACCGACGACGGTGGGCTTGGCATTGCTGAAGTCGTCGACGATGACGACGTCATGTCCGGCGGAGACCAGCTGGATGACGGTGTGCGAGCCGATGTAGCCCGCGCCGCCGCTCACGAGTACGCGCATGAGAACACCGTAGGCCGCGGAACTGGGAGAACGCCAAACGGCGGGGCCTCCCCCTTGCCGCCTGAGGTGTGAGGAGCGCAAGCCGCCGGGCTGAGTAAGCGACGAAGGAGCGCATCGAAGTCGACGAGCCACGAAGGCCTGGTGACCTCCGTCGCGGCTAGCCCGTCACGCGTTCGGTGGTGGCGTATTTCTGTTCGACGGCGTCTTTGGCGGGTTGCCACCAGTCGGTGTTGTCGCGGTACCAGTCGATGGTGGCGGCGAGACCGGCGCGGAAGTCGACATACTTCGGGGTCCAGCCGAGTTCGGTGCGCAGGCGGGTGGAGTCGATGGCGTAGCGGCGATCGTGGCCGGGGCGGTCGGTGACGAAGTCGAACGAATCTTTCGGTTGGTCGAGGAGTTCGAGGATGGTTTCGACGACGGTGCGGTTGTCGACCTCGCCGTCGGCGCCGATCAGGTAGGTTTCGCCGATCTGGCCGTTGTCGATGATGGTCCACACGGCGTCGTTGTGGTCGTCGACGTGGATCCAGTCGCGGACGTTGCGGCCGTCGCCGTAGAGCTTGGGTCGTACTCCGGACAGGACGTTGGTGATCTGGCGGGGGATGAACTTCTCGATGTGTTGGTACGGGCCGTAGTTGTTGGAGCAGTTGGAGATGGTCGCGGCGACGCCGAAGGACCGTACCCAGGCGCGCACGAGGAGGTCGGAGCCGGCTTTGGTCGAGGAGTAGGGGCTCGACGGGTTGTAGGCGGTGGCTTCGGTGAAGCGGGCCGGGTCGTCGAGGTCGAGGTCGCCGTAGACCTCGTCGGTGCTGATGTGGTGGTAGCGGACCTGGTGGGCGCGGACGGCTTCGAGCAGGGTGTAGGTGCCCACCAGGTTGGTGTGGACGAAGGCCGAGGGGTCGGCCAGGGAGTTGTCGTTGTGGGATTCGGCGGCGAAGTGCACCACCAGATCCGCTTCGCCGACCAGGCGGTGGACCAGGGCGGCGTCGGCGATGTCGCCTTCGATGAGCTCGACGCGGTCGGCGACCGGGGCCAGGGTCTCGGGGTTGGCGGCGTAGGTGAGTTTGTCGAGCACGCGGATCGAGGCGTCGGGGCGGGTGGCCAGGGTGCGCAGCACGAAGTTGGCGCCGATGAAACCGGCACCACCGGTCACGAGAACACGCACGTGTCGATTCCTTCCGCCCGAGGACTGGTGGACGTCACTCTACCGAGGCACCGGGTGGGCGCCCAGGGTGTGCACACGGTGGGCCGGATCGTCGGGCACTAGGCTGAGGCGCATGCGAGGGATCATTCTGGCCGGCGGTACGGGCACGCGCCTGCATCCGATCACGCAGGGTGTGAGCAAGCAGCTCGTCCCGGTCTACGACAAGCCGATGATCTACTACCCGCTCTCGACGCTGATGCTCGCCGGCATCGGCGACATCCTCGTCATCACCACCCCGCACGACGCGCCTGCCTTCCAGGGACTACTCGGCAACGGTGACCAGTTCGGCATCAACCTCACCTACAAGACCCAGCCCTCACCCGACGGTCTCGCCCAGGCCTTCACCCTCGGCGCCGATCACATCGGCGACGAGTCGGTGGCACTCGTGCTGGGCGACAACATCTTCTACGGGCCTGGTCTCGGTAGTCAGTTGCAGGGTTTCGAGAACGTCGATGGCGGTGCGGTCTTCGCCTACTGGGTGTCCAATCCGGAGGCGTACGGCGTGGTCGACTTCGATGCCGACGGGACGGCGATCTCGCTGGAAGAGAAGCCGGCACAGCCGAAGTCGAATTTCGCCGTCCCCGGCCTGTACTTCTACGACAACGACGTCGTCGAGATCGCCCGCGGGCTGAAGCCCAGCGCCCGCGGCGAATACGAGATCACCGACATCAACGCCCACTATCTCGAACGCGGCAAACTGTCGGTGACCGTCCTGCCGCGCGGCACCGCGTGGCTCGACACCGGAACCTTCGACAGTCTCCTCGATGCCGGCAACTTCGTTCGCACGGTCGAACAACGTCAAGGCCTCAAAATCGCTGTGCCGGAAGAGATCGCGTGGCGTCGTGGATTCCTCGACGACGACGCCCTCCGTTCTCGCGCGGAGAAACTGCGCAAGTCCGGATACGGTGACTACCTGCTCGAACTCCTGCAGCGAGGCAAGGGATTTTGAGTTCACATCAGATGCGAAAGGCTCATCCATGAAGGTGCGACCGCTCACGATCGACGGCGCGTGGGAACTCACCCCGGTCCAGCACGGCGACGCACGCGGGCTGTTCGCGGAGGCGTTCAAGGGTGACCTGCTGGCCGAGGTGATCGGGCACCGCTTCGATCTCGCCCAGGTCAACCTCTCGGTGTCCGCGGCGGGCGTGTTGCGCGGCGTGCACTTCGCCGATGTGCCTCCGGGACAGGCGAAGTACGTGACCTGCGCGACCGGAGCGATCCTCGATGTCATCGTCGACATCCGTGTCGGTTCGCCGACGTTCGGCACCTACGACACCGTCCTGCTCGACGACGTCGACCGTCGCGCGGTCTACCTGTCGGAAGGACTCGGACACGCCTTCTGTGCGCTGGCCGACAACTCGACCGTCACCTACCTCTGCTCCACCGGCTACAACCCGTCCGGTGAGCACGGCATCAACCCGCTCGACCCCGACCTCGGTATCGAGTGGCCGACACACGCCCGTGACGGATCGCCGCTGGAGTACGAACTGTCCGAGAAGGACACCACCGCACCGGGTCTCACCGAGGCGCGGGAATCGGGACTGCTGCCGGACCACGCCGACGTCGCCGCCTACCTGCGGGGACTCGCCGCGGAGTAGCGAAGTTCCAGAGTGCGGGATGAGTGCCGGAAAACGGCACTCATTCCTCACTCTGAGGAGGTGCCGGCTTCTCGGCGTTCTGCAACGCGATCGCGCGGGCCAGGCGCGCGTACTTCACCTCTAGGTCGCGGAACCGCAGGTACGTCGACACCGTGGTGAACGCGAATGCGATGACCAGCAGGAACAGTACGAGGTCGAGCCCTCGCTGGATGCCGATCTTGTTGGCGACCCAGGTGACGTCGTCCTGGCGCAGCATCGCGTAGAGACCGAAGCCCACGAACGCGACGAACAAGATCTTCACACCGGCCGACGATCGTGCGGTGCCGCGGTTGACGACGAAGAAGCCGACGAGCGCGAGCAGTCCGATGATCGCGAGGATCTGGAACCAGATCATCGAGTCCTCACTTCCTCATCCGGGTGTGGAACAGGCCGTCGGCGACGATGTTGACCCCGTTGATCAGCGACTGTCCCTTCGCGCGTGAGTATTCCGTGTAGAGGATCGTGACCGGTTGCTCGGCGACCCGCCACTTGTGGTGGTCGATGAGCGCGATGAACTCCGAGGCGTGACTCATCCCGCTCATGAGCAGGTCGAGGTCGTCGGCGACCTTCTTGTTGAAGACACGAAGCCCGTTGTGTGCGTCGGACAATCCGAGCCGACGCGTCCGCGGGCTGAGGAAGACGATGGTGCGCAACGCCATTCGGCGCAGCAGCGGGACCGATTCGCTGCGGCCCTCGGCGAAGCGGGTGCCGACGATGATGTCGACGGGCTCGGTCCGCAGGCGGGCGACCATTGCCGACACGTCGTCGACCTGGTGCTGTCCGTCGGCGTCGAAGGTGACGAAGAAGCGGGCGCCGGGCTGCTTGCGGGCGTATTCGACGCCGGTCTGGATCGCGGCGCCCTGCCCGAGGTTCACCGGATGCCGCACGAGGTGAACGCCGGCGGCCTTGATCTCCTCGGCCGAGTCGTCCGACGAGCCGTCGTCGACGCAGACGATGTTGGGGAAGGTCTCGCGAGCTTTGGCCGCGACCTCCCGGATCACCTGTCCCTCGTTGAAGACGGGTACCACCAGCCACACGTCGGCATTGGTGATGGGGTCGGCCATGGTGAACAACCCTAACCCGGCCGGTCGTGGCGCTCCCATTCACCGGCCACGGAGAGTCACCGCCTGGCACGCCCGGCTAGTCTTGTCGGGTGCCGATCGACGTGATGATGCCCTTCTACGGCGACGTCGCGCAGTTCCGCGAGGCGGTGACCAGCGTCCTCGACCAGAGCGACCCGGACCTTCGGCTCGTGGTGGTCGACGACTGCTATCCCGACCCGACTCCCCGCGAATGGCTGGCCTCGCTGAACGATGCGCGCGTCCGCTACCTGCGCAACGACACCAACCTCGGCGTCAACGGCAACTTCCGACGCTGCGTCGACCTCGTGAAAGCCGACTGGTTCGTCGTGATGGGTTGCGACGACGTGATGCACGCCGACTACCTGGCGACGGTCCGCACCTTGACCCTGCACCACCCCGATGCTTCGGTCATCGCGCCCGGCGTCGATGTCATCGACGAGAACGGCCGGACGGTGCGCCCGCTGGGCGACCGCATGAAGAACGTGCTGGCTCCCTCCCACGCGACCGTGCTGTCCGGCGAACGTCTCGCGACCAGCCTCTATCACGGCAACTGGACCTACTTCCCGTCGTTGCTGTGGCGCACCGCCGCGGTGCGGGCGGTGGGGTTCCGGCCCGGGCTGGAGATCGTCCTCGACCTCGCGCTTCTCGTCGACCTCGCCGCATACGACGGCTCGCTCGTCTACGACCCCGAGGTCGTGTTCTCCTACCGGCGCCACAGCGCCTCGGTGAGTTCGGTGCAGGCCGTCGACGGACGACGCTTCGACGAGGAGAACCGCTTCTTCGCCGCCGAGGCCGAACGATGCGCGGCACGCGGCTGGCCAAGAGCGTCCAGGGCGGCACGCCTACACGCGACGTCGCGGCTCAATCACCTGCAGGCGCGGGTGGGGGCTCAGGTCGGCCGGTTCAGCCGCGGATAGGGCTCTCCCGACTGCTCCCTGAGGTGCGAGCGTAGCGAGCCACGACTGCTCCCTGAGGTGCGAGCGTAGCGAGCCACGAAGGGCTGCCGACGCCGTCTCACCAGGCCCTTCGAGGCTCGTCGCTTGCGCTCCTCGCACCTAGTAATAGCTGGAAGGGCTGGTAACTGGGACATCCTCCTGTTGTGGTCGTAAGGGCTTGGTTATCCCAACCACAAAAGGAGGATGTCAATGTCTCAGGCTAGTCGTTTGAGTCGAGGAGACAAGCGTCGTAACGATCGGATCAGTCGATTCCGTGGCATCGTGCGGCGCGACTACGCGGTCGTCGCGATCGATCTGGCCGCGAACAAACAAGTCGTGGCTGTCACCGATCACGACTCCCGCATCGTGGCACGCAGAACCTTTCACTGTGCGCCACGGCAGTTGGCCACCGCGATCGAGTGGAGCCGCACCCATGCCACCGCTGCCGGGTTCGCCGGCATTGTCCTCGCGTGTGAGCCGACCGGGCATCGCTGGAAAACGGTGCGCGACCTTGCTGCTGCGGTCGGCGTGGCGGTGGTGTGTGTCCAACCGATCGCCGTCGCGCGGGCTCGTGAGACCGAAGACTTCACCCACGACAAATCCGATGACAAAGATGCTCTGCTGATCGCGCGATTGACCACTCAACTCCACATCTATCTGCCCGAGCCGGCCGAGGAACAGTGGACCCGGCTCCGTCACCTCGGCGTGCGCCGCGCTCAACAACTCACCCGCCGAGGCGCAGCACGCCAACAAGTCCGCGACATGCTCGACAGTGCCTGGCCGCACGCCCTCGACTGCGCCCGCCGGCCGCTGGACTCGGCGACCTGGCTGGCCACGATGGCCGTGAGCGGCTGCGACCCGACCGCGGTGACCTCGCTGGGAGACCGCGACCACGCCGCCACCCAGTTGCGTGAACGGGTACGCACCGAACTGCCCCACTGGGGTGCCCGCCGGATCAACAACCGCATCCTGACCGCGATCATCGACACCGCCTTCGACATTGGTAACCAACCGATCGAGGCCGGGGCGCTGGAACGGGCCCACTACGCCCTCGGCGACTACCAGCACGCCGCCACACAATGCGACACCGCCGAAACCCACATGCTCGCCGTCCTCACCGACCTCGGCCTGGACGAGTTGGCCGGTTCCATCCCCGGCGTCTCCAAAGTGTCGGTCGCGGCGATCCTCGCCGAAACAGGCAACCTCGCCCGCTTCGATTCCGCACGCGCGGTAGTCAAACACGCCGGCCTGTGCCCCCGGGAAAACTCCTCCGGCGCCTACCGCGGCACCACCACCATCAGCGGCCGCGGCCGACCACTGTTACGAGTCGCGGCCTGGCGAGCGGCGTTCGCCGCACTCACCCACAACGAGGTCTACGCCACCCGCTACCGACACCTGACCAACCGAGAAACCAGCACACTCAAACCCAACCAAGCCCGGGTAGCCATCGCCGCAGCACTGCTCCGCCAACTGTTCGTCGTCATCACCACCGCCACCCCGTGGAACCCCGACATCGCCGCCGGCCGTACCCGACCCGCAGAAAGGACCGCCGCCTGACCCTCACCCCTTGCGACCGGGACAAGCTCGCCGCACCTTGGGAACAAACCCGACCCTGAGCCTGAGCAGTCCCCGCCCGGCGTGAACCAAGCTCGAATGAAGGCTGTTGGGTACCAACCCGTTTGCCCGCTAGGTAGAGCACACGCCCGGCATACGACCCCGGCCGATCAAACCTCACCCCGCCACACCACCCGCAGCCACCCAGGCCGACGGGACACACCCCCACGCCCACACCCACCACAGGACCCAATTGACACAACCCTCATAGGCTGCTCAGGGAGCGAAATGAGGTACGCGCCCGGCCCTCACTTACTGAGCGGAGGTGGCCGGCCGCCGCAGCACCCCGACGACGTGCACGCCGAGGCCGACCAGCGGCCCGACGACGAGGGCGACGCAGGTTCGGATCTCGATGTCGGCCGGGATCAGCAGCATCCCGACCGCGACCAGCGTCGCGACCCACCAGCCGGCGGCATACCAGCGATGAGCCCCCGCGGCGATCGCGGCCGCGCCGGTCACGGTCAGCAGGGCCAGGCACATGGCGCCCGCGGTCAGCAGTGCGACGACGATGCCGGCGAGGTCGAAGTCGGCGCCGAAGACCGATCGCAGCAGCCAGGGCCCGACCAGCCATGCGGCCACGATCCCGACGCCACCGATCACGCCGACCACGCCGAGCGGCGCGGCGAGCGCCGCGATCCGACGGTCACGGCGGTCCACGAAACGGGAGATGAGCACGCCCTGGAAGCTGTTGAGCGGCACCAGCAGCGGCGCGCGCGTGAGTGTGACCGCCAGGATCAGCGCGCCGATCACCCGAGCCTCGTCGGCGTCGGGGGTCCCGCGCAGGTTGGCGGTCAGGTTGATCAGCACCGGGAAACCCATGACGAGCACGGCACTCGCCGCGGCGGCGGCCATCGCGGTCAGGGTGTTGGTGGTGAGACGACGCGGGGGCACGTCGCCGCCGATCCCGACCGCGCGCCGCGCAGCCGATGATCCGAGCAGCAGCAGGCACCACGACACCGAGCCGACGACGGTGATGATCAGGAAGGCCGTCGTACCCCAGCCGGCGGCCACCGCGATGACGGCACCGGCCAGGCGGATCAGGGCGTCGACCGACAACAGCACGGCGAACGACGACCAGCTCAACATCCCGGACAGCGCGCCGCACAGGTGCGCGTACACCGCGAAGCTCGTAACGCCGACCGCCAGCAACGCCACCGACAGCCAGCGCTGATCGGTGAACACCTCGCCGCTCCACAGCGGCGACGTCGCGGCCACGAGCACGGCCAGGCCGACGCCGATCCCGACGTTCACCACCAGCGGCCGCGACCGGGCATCACCACCGGATGCCGCCCGAACCGCACGCGTCGTCTCCTGCAGCTGACCGTTCTGGGCGCCGGTGACGAGACCGTAGGCCGCCCAGAACACCGCGAACACGCCGTACCCGATCGCGCCGAGATGGCGAGCGGCGAGCAGCAGAACCAGATACCCCGAAGCAGCGGCGATGAGCGTCGCGATCGTGACGCGCCCCAGCGAACGCGCGTCGGTGTCGGTATCGGTTCGTCGGGGCGTGCCGGAAGGCGTGTCCGGCGTCGGTGCCGGCATGTCCGTCGTCATGGACGGTCTCAGGACGGGCCGGGGAACGGCGGCAGCTCCGGGGTGAACAGCCAGGCCTCCCACAGGTCCTTGAGCGGCTTCGACGAGTGGTTGGCGGCCAGTGCCATGAAGTCCTCGGTGGTCGCCGTCCCGTAGCGGTACTTCTCGGTCCAACGACGCAGGAGCGCGAAGAAGTCGCCGTCGCCGACCCTCAGACGCAGGGCGTGCAGCGTGAGCGCGCCGCGCTTGTAGACCCAGTCGTCGAACATCTTGCGCGGGGTGGGATCGGCCAGCGGCACGCGTACCGGTTCCGCGTCGAGCTTCTCGTAGTAGTGGCGCGCCCACTCGTCGGCGCTGCGACCGCCCGACCGCTGGCTCCACAACCACTCGGCATAGCAGGCGAATCCCTCGTGCAGCCAGATGTCGCGCCAGCGCGCAGCGGTCACCGAGTTGCCGAACCACTGATGGGCGAGCTCATGGGCGATCAACCGGTCGGCGTGCCGGCTGCCGTCGCAGTGGTTGGCGCCGAAGGTCGAGAAACTCTGTGCCTCGATGGGGATTTCGAGGTCGTCGTCGGTGACGACGACGGTGTACCGCGGGAACGGATACGGTCCGAACATCTCGATGAACACCGAGATCATGTCCGTCTGCGGGCCGAAGTCGATCCCGAAGTTCTCCTCGAGACGGGAGGGGATGAGGCCGGTCACCGGAAAAGGCTTGGTGGCCAACGAGACCTGCTTGTACTGGCCGATCTGGATCGAGGCCAGATAGGTGGGCATCGGCTCGACCTGCTGATAGACCCACGTGGTCTGCGCGGCGCGGACCCGCTTGGACTCCAGGACGCCGTTGGCGAGCGCGTGATACGGGCTGTCGGTGGTGATCGAGATCCGGTACGGCGCTTTGGCACTCGGATGGTCGTCGCACGGGAACCACGACGCCGCGCCGTTGGGCTGGTTGGCGCACAGCGCACCGTCGGTCAGTTCTTCCCAGCCGACCTCGCCCCACGGGCCGCGGATCGGGCGTGGACTGCCGTGGTAGCGAACGGTGATGGTCATCGCGCCGCCGGGCGGCACCGGGGTGTCAGGGGTGATGGCCAGCTTGTTGCGCCGATGGCTGTACCGGGCGCGCTTGTCGTTGACCGAGACGCGCTGCACCGACATCGAGCTCGCGAGATCGAGGGTGAAGCGCTTGAGTTCCCGGTACGACGTCGCGGTCAGGACCGCGGTGCCCTCGAGTCGGTTGCTCGACACCTTGTACTCGAGTTCGAGGTCGTAACGCGAGATCCGGAAGCCGAGATTCCCGTTGTCCGGCAGGTAGGGATCGAGGACGTCGGACGGTGCGCCCAAGACGGGCTGCCCGGCATTTCCGCGTGACCCCAGGCCAGACTTTCCCGGCACTCTCGACTCCTGCTCCGTTCTGCCATATGGCATGTTCGCCGCCGGCCGGGTGGCCGCACACCCCGGGCTCCGACGATGCGGTGCCTTTGATCACGGTGCGGTTGCGGTTGGGTGGCGATGACTCGATTTCGGCGTATCGCCCGCGACGAGGCGATGTCGTCGCAGACACTGTGAGAGTACCTGGCGGCGGGGATCCGGGCCCGCCCGACGATGCGAGGAGCAGAGTAATGAGCGGATTCGGCAGTGTCGCGCAGTTTCTCGCGCGACTGATACTCGGCATCATCTTCATCGCCCACGGTTGGCAGAAGCTGATGACACAGGGCATGGACGCCACCAAGGTCGCCTTCGGCCCGGCCGGCATGGACGTGCCGTTCCCGGATCTCGCCGCCTACTACGCGACCTGGGTGGAACTGGTCGGCGGCATCCTGCTGATTCTGGGCCTGCTGTTGCCCATCGTCGCCACCTTGCTGATCGCGGACATGATCGGCGCGATCGTGTTCGTGCACTGGGATGCGGGCTTCTGGAACGCCGACAGCGGTTACGAATGGCCGCTGGCGCTGATCGCCGGTCTGCTGGCGGTCGGGTACACCTCCGCCGGACGTGCCGCCGCGGACAGCTACATCCTGCGACGGCGTCGTCGAACAGACGTGGTCTGAGACCCGGTCAGGCGATCGCGAGACCGTCGATGGTGGCCGAGCTCCTCGACGCGGTGTCCACGTCGGCGAGTTCGGTCACCAGACGCGAGATCACGGTGCGCTCCTCGTCGGCGTGGTGGAGCCCGACTCCGTCGATGACGCCCGGCGTGAGGATCTCCAGGGGATCGGTGTCGTGCCGGTGGATCACCGCCGCGCCGAGGAGGCGCTGTGCCTGACCGGGATCGATGTCCCAGAGGGCGTCGGCGGTCATGAGGTAGAGGCGGATCGCCGGCGGATAGTCGTGGAGGTTCACGAGCGCCCACGCCCAGTGTTTGGCGACGTCGACGGTGTCGGCCTCCCCGCGGCCGTGGGTGCGCACATACTTGCCGTGCAGTTCACTGCAGAGGTAGTTGGCATCCGTCCACAACTGCAGGTGCGACATGCATCGGACGCAGTCGTGGAGGTTGGACAGATACTTCGTCGAGTATGGTCCCTCGCGTCGAGCCCTGACCTCGCGGAGGACGGAGAATGCGGCCAGCGCATGCTCGTATTCGCCCGCGGAGAGGAGCGCTTCGGCCTCGACCTGCAATTCCTCGATCATCTTCGTCATTGTCGTCGATCCCGCTGACGGTTACCGGTGGTTTGACCGAACCGGGACAACGCGGCGTCGTGTCGGGGAGTCGTGGTGCAGACAGGTCGGCGGCGAGTGCGCAGATACCTGGCACGGGCCACGATCGGCTGGCATCGTGACAAGGATGAAGGACGACATCGGCAGCACCCCCGAAGGCTCCGACGGCGAGTTCAGCCTCGACCCGGACGATCAGCTCCAACCCGAAGACACGCTGGACGACCGCGGCGTCGACGACGTCCTCGACGAGGGCTACTCACCACCCGACTACCCGCCCAAGGGGGCGATCCACGGCCTCACGGCCCGCGAACAGCGGGACGGGGAGAGCCTCGACGAGCGGCTGGCCGAAGAGGTACCCGACGTCGGCGCGGCCGATCCGCTCGATGAGATCACCGCCGACGAACGCGCCCGAACCGATTGGCGGGCCCACGATTCTGATCGCAGCGACGAGTTCGACGAAGATGACGAGGTCGGTGACCGGCGAGCCGGGCGGCTGATCGCACCGGACGAGGGTTCCGGGATCGACACCGAGTCCGAGGCCATTGCCGCCGATGCGGGCATCGACGGCGCGGGGGCCTCCGCGGAGGAAGCGGCGGTGCACTACATCGACGATCAGGAGTAGGGGGACCTCGATACGGCCCTCGGGTAGCCCCTCGGGCCTACTCGGCCGGCGGGGGCCCGGCGGGCGGGGTGTCCACGAACTGTGCCAGCGTCTCGACGATCTTGTCGCGGATCGCGCTCTTGTCGAGTCCGACGCCGGTGAGGGCGCCGGCCACGGCGTCGTCGGCGAACAGACCGAGCAGCAGGTGTTCGGTGCCGACGTAGTTGTGCCCGAGGTCGATGGCGACTCCGACGGTCGCCTCGAGGACGGCTTTGGCAGCGTCGTCATAGGGAACGACGGTCGACGCCTCGGAGTCCGGGACGTCGCGCGGCGCCGGCACGAGCGGTGCCACGGCCCGCGCGAACTCATCTGTGCCGACACCGAACTCCCGCAACACCACGAAGACCAGGGCTGCGGGCTCGGCGGTCATCGCCGCCGCCACGTGGGCCGGGGTCACGTGCTCGGCGCGGTCGGCGGCGGCCGCACCGTTGGCCGCCATCAGCACATTCGCCGTCCGGGGCGTGAACCTGGAGAACGGGTTCGGCTCGGTGGCCAGGCCGCCCTCGGCCGCGGGGGCCGCAGCCGACACCCGATCGACGAACCGCTTCTGAGCGGCCTGTTTGCTGACGCCCATGCTGGAACCGATCGCGGTCCAGGAGGCGCCCGAGCGACGAGCCTGGTCGACGAAGTGGCCGATCAGGCTGTCGGCGACCTCGTCGAGATGAGCCGCGGCGAGCACCGCGTCGGACAGTTGGTCGAGGGGGTCGTCGTGCACCTTGCGGATCGCGGAGATGAGGTCGTCGAGGCGGACGGGGACGGAGTTAGCTGTCATGCGTCAACCGTAGGTTGACGACCCCAGATCGTCAACCCGTTGTTGACGATTGCCTCGTTCGAGGATCGGACGCAAGGCTGACCATCGTTGACAGGGATGGGAACCGTCGTAACGATGGATCCGGAGATCCGCCGAAGACGCCGCCGCACACTCCTTCGTTTGCCACGGGAGGTTTTCCAGTGAGCATCACCGAACCCATCCTCCGCCCCGACCCGCGATCGGACGCCGAGTCGCCGGACGACGTCTCCACGAAAGTCGATCCGGGAGGCGGTTCGGACACTGTTCGCCGGTTCCTCGAGGTGCGGTCGCTGACCGATGCTCTCGCCGAACGACTCTCGCCGGAAGACCAGACGCCGCAGTCGATGACCGAGGCTAGTCCCGCGAAATGGCATCGGGCGCATGTGACCTGGTTCTTCGAGGAGTTCATCCTCCGGCAGGACCCGGACTACGCGGTGTACGACGAGACGTTCCGGTACCTGTTCAACAGCTACTACGAAGCCGTGGGAGAACGTCATCCGCGACCCGACCGCGGGCTCGTCACACGACCGGGCGTGCGCGACGTGACGCGGTATCGCGAGCATGTCGACGCGGCGATGGTCGAGGCCCTCGAGGCCGGACGACTCGACGACGCGGCGCTCGGTCTGGTCGAACTCGGCTGCAATCACGAACAGCAGCACCAGGAATTGCTGCTCATGGACATCAAGCACCTGTTCTCGACGCATGCGTTCGGTCCGGTCTACGTCGATCGCGAGCCCGATTCACCCGGTGACCCCGCATCGATCGGCTGGCGGGAGTTCGCCGGTGGCGTGCACGAGATCGGTGCGGTGGGAAGCGGATTCTCCTACGACAACGAGGGCCCGCGACACCGTGAGTACCTCGAGGACTTCGCCGTGTCCGACCGGTTGGTGACCAATGCGGACTGGCTGGAGTTCATGGCCGACGACGGCTATCGGCGTCACGAGTTCTGGCTCTCCGACGGGTGGGCCAAGGTCAACGAAACCGATTGGCAGGCACCGGGTTACTGGCGCGAAGAGGATGACGGCGGGTGGACCACCTTCACCTTGTCCGGACGCCGGCCCGTCGTGCCCGACGAGCCGGTGACCCACGTGTCCTTCTACGAGGCCGACGCCTACGCGCGGTGGGCCGGCGCGCGACTCCCCACCGAGTTCGAATGGGAGGCAGCGGCCGGCACGCTCGGCGACGCACGCGGGCAGCTGCTCGATCCCGGCCGATGCCACCCTGGTCGGGCCGGCTCCGCGATGGTCGGTGACGTGTGGGAGTGGACGGCCAGCGCATATCTGCCCTACCCGGGATTCGTCCCCGCGAACGGAGCAGTGGGCGAATACAACGGCAAGTTCATGTCCGACCAGCACGTCCTGCGCGGCGCGAGCGCGGTGACCCCGATGGGACACGAGCGGATCACCTACCGCAATTTCTTCCCCGCCGCGTCGCGGTGGGTGTTCTCGGGACTGCGACTCGCTCGATGACCCTTGCCTCAGACGCGCTCTCGGGACTGTGGCAGGACCCGCCGACGCTACCGACCAAGTGGCTCTACGACGAGCGCGGAAGCAGACTCTTCGACGAGATCACCCGGCTTCCGGAGTACTACCCGACGCGTCGGGAGACCGCGATCCTGCGTGCACGATCCGATGAGATCGCGGCCGCCACGCAGGCGCAGGTGATGGTCGAGCTGGGTTCGGGTACCTCCACCAAGACACGCCTGTTGCTGGACGCGTTCAGCGCCGCCACGCCCGACACCGAGCGGTTCACCTATGTCCCGGTCGATGTCAGCAGCGAGATGCTCACGGCCACGGCCGATGTGCTGTCCGCCGATTATCCGGGCATCGAGGTGGTCCCCGTCGTCGCGGATTTCACCGAACCGGATCTCCGTCTCCCCGACGCCGACGGCCCCCGTCTCGCCGTGTTCCTCGGCGGGACCATCGGGAACTTCGATCCCGAGGCCCGGCGCGGGTTCTATCAGGGCCTGGCGAAAGCACTCGCGCCCGGCGACTTCTTCCTGCTCGGCACCGATCTCGTCAAGGACACCGGCCGCCTCGTGGCCGCATACGACGACAGGGACGGCGTCACAGCGGATTTCAACCGCAATCTGATCGAGGTCCTCCGGACGGGGCTCGACGCCCGCGGGCTGTACGCCGACGACTTCGAACACATCGCGCGCTGGAACCCGGGCGAACACCGCATCGAGATGTGGCTGCGTGCCCGCCGCGACATCGACGCGTACTTCGAGGCTCTGGGCCGGGCATGGCGGCTGCCGGCCGGTACCGAGATCCATACCGAGATCAGCACCAAGTTCGAGCCGGAGGCACTCCGCGACGAACTCGAATCCGCCGGATTGCAGGTGGTCACCGTCTGGACCGACCCGGCAGGCGATTTCGCGCTCACGCTGAGCCGGCGCTGACCTCCGTCGCGGTCACCCCTCGGCGAGCAGCTCGCGCACCCGCGGGATGACCTGCGTGCCGTAGAGCTCGATGCTCCGCATCTGCTCGGCATGTCCCAGGGTGCCGTGCGAGTACTTCATGTCGAAGCGACTCAGCCCGAGTGCCTTCGACGTCGACGCGATCTTGCGGGCGACCGTCTCCGGCGACCCGACGAACAGCGCACCGTCGGGTCCGGTCGATCGCTCGAACTCGATCCGCGTGGGCGGCGGCCACCCGCGTTCGCGCCCGATCCTCGCCACGTACCCGCGATAGTGCGGCCACAACTCCTCACGTGCCTGCGCGTCGGTGTCGGCGACGTGGCCCGGGCAATGGACCCCCACCGGGAGCACGTCCTTCTCCATCTCGGCGAGCGCGCGGTGATACAGGTCCACGTAGGGACGGAAACGGAGCGGGTCGCCACCGATGATGGCCAACATCAGCGGGAGTCCGTACGACGCGGCTCGCACCACCGATTCGGGGCTGCCGCCCACCGCGATCCAGGTGGGCAGCGGCGGGTTCTCGAGCCGGGGATAGACCTGCTGCGCGTGTAGCGGTCCGCGCGTCGAGCCGGACCACGTGACCGGTTCGCCGGTGCGGAGTTCGGCGAAGAGCGCGAGCTTGTCGGTGAACAGTTCCTCGTAGTCGGACAGGTCGTGTCCGAACAGGGGGAACGACTCGGTGAACGAACCGCGGCCGAGGATCACCTCGGCCCGGCCCGAGGACAGGGCGTCGACGGTCGAGAACCGTTGGAACACGCGGATGGGATCGTCCGAGCTCAACACGGTGACCGCGGAACCGAGGCGGATTCGGCTGGTGCGTGCGGCGATGGCGCCGAGCACCACCTCGGGTGCCGACACGGAGTAGTCGGCGCGGTGATGCTCACCGACACCGAGGAAGTCGACGCCGACCTCATCGGCCAGGACCGCCTGCTCGAGCACGTCCCGCAGGGTCTGCGCATCCGACCGCGGGGTGCCGTCGGGTGCAGCGGTGATGTCGCCGAAGGTGTCCAAGCCCAGCTCGAGTTCACGCGTGGCCGTTTGCGATTCCATGTCGTCTCTCTTTTGTCGGTTCGTGGCACAACTTCTCTTACGCGGCAAAAGGTGCACGCCCGCCGCCGTGCTACTACTTCTCAGGCAACTTTCGCCTGACAGAGCAGTACCGAGGGTATTGCTATGCCATGCTTCTATCCGTCAGGGGACCATTCGGGTGGTCCTTTTCTTCTAGAAAGAGGAGACCTCCATGTGGGACTCATTCTGGGATTTCATCTGGTACACCATCGTCATCTTCGCGTTCGTCGCGTACCTGATCATCCTGTGGCACATCATCACCGACCTGTTCCGTGACAAGAAGGCATCGGGCTGGCAGAAGGCCGCCTGGGTTGTCTTCCTGATCATCTTCCCTTACCTCACCGCCATCGTGTACCTGCTGGCGAAGGGCAAGGGGATGGCCGAGCGTCAGCGTGAGGCGTACACCGAGGCCAAGCAGGCCTCCGACGAGTACATCAAGTCGGTCGCGGGAACCTCTCCGACCCAGCAGATCACCGAGGCGAAGGCCCTTCTGGACTCCGGTGCCATCACCCCCGAAGAGTTCGAGCACCTCAAGTCGAAGGCACTCGGCGGAGCGGCCTGAGTCGCGATACGGTCGGTGAAACCGGCCTGACGACGACCTGGAGCCGCGGTGATCGGATACCTGTGTAAACGCATCGCGGCCTGGGCCGTCCTCGTCTTCATCGCAACCAATCTGACCTACTTCCTGGCCACTTGGTTCCTCGACCCCCGATCCAATTACGCGATCCGGCGGCCTCCGCTGCCGGAGAGCGTAGTCGACACCACGCTGTCGTCCTACAACCTCAACGACAAGACCCCGCTGGTCGAACGTTGGTGGAACTGGCTGACCGGCGTGGTGTTGCACTGGGATTGGGGGTCGACGCCGGTCGGTGAGAGCGTCAACACCGAGATCGGCTTCCGCCTGGTCTCCTCGGTGCAGCTGCTCGCCGCCGCGACGATCATCTCCACTCTGCTGGGCATCGCGCTGGGCGTCTACACCGCCCTGCGCCAGTACAGATTCGCCGACCGCGCGTGGCAGTTCATCTCGATCGCGATGATCAACCTGCCGGTGCCGGTCGTCGGCCTGGGCATCGTGCTCGCGGCCATCTCGCTCAACCAATCCCTCGGCCACAGCCTGGTCTACGTGTCCGGCGCGTCGAGCGTCGGGGTCGAGGGCTTCTTCCCGGTGCTGTTCGACCGCATCCAGCACCTCATCCTGCCGACGATCACCCTCGTCGTGATCCAGTACGCGGGACTGCATCTCCTGCAACGGTCGATGGTGCTCGACACCATCAACGCCGACTACGTCCGCACCGCGCGTGCGAAAGGGCTCACCCGAGGAGTCGCCGTGCGCCGGCACGCATTGCGCACCGCCATCATCCCGGTGGCCGTCGGCGTCGCGTTCGCGATCCCCGCGGTGTTCACCGGCGCGGTCCTCACCGAGACCATCTTCGGCTGGGAGGGGATGGGCCGGTACTTCGTCACCTCGATCAACACCAACGACGTCCACGGTGTGGTCGCGGTCGCGGCGTTCGGCGCGCTGGCGACCGCCGTCGGTGCGATCCTCGCCGACCTCGCCGTGGTCTACCTCGATCCGAGAGTGCGGGTGAGCTGATATGGCGATGATGCCGCCGGAACCGCGCGGCCCGCAGTCCGGGCACCTCGACGCCACCGCTCCGATCATGGGCGAGACCGGTGGGCTCCTCGGTGAGTCGGACACCGCGTCGGCGCCGCCGGCGAGGCGTCGTACCGGTCGGGCAGCGATCTTCGCCAAGCGCTACGCGCGCAACCGTTCCGCGCTGCTGGGCCTGGCCGTCTTCGTCCTGCTCGTCCTGTTCGCGCTCTTCGGCGGGTTGTTCACCGCCTACTCCTACACCGACACCGACTTCCTGGCGATCGGCTTCCCGCCGACGACGGAGGGCTCGGACGGCGCGCACTGGTTCGGCACCAACGACGCCGGCAACGACCTGTATGCGCAAGTGGTGCACGGACTCCAGCGCTCGCTGACGATCGCGCTGATCGTGTCGGTCGGCACGACCGCCATCGCCGCGTTCCTCGGCGGGGTCGCCGCCTACTTCGGCGGCTGGGTACAACGCGTCGTCCTCGGCGTCGTCTACCTCCTGCTCGTGGTGCCGACCTTCCTGATCCTCGCTCTGGTCTCCAACAGCACCGGCGGGGACTGGCGGTGGCTGATCGTCGTGCTCATCGCCTTCGGGTGGATGATGCTGGCGCGCGTGATCCATTCGCTGGCGATGACCGTCCGGGAACGCGATTACGTCACCGCCGCAAGGTATCTAGGCGTGTCCCCGGTGACGATCATCCTGCGGCACATTCTTCCGAACATCGCGTCGTTGCTGGTGATCAACTTCGCGCTCGGCGTGGTGGCCACCGTGCTCGCCGAAACCGGGCTTTCGTTCCTGGGATTCGGGGTGAAGATCCCCGACGTCACCCTGGGGTCTCTGCTCCAGGCGGGCGCCGGGACGCTGGCCGCATCGCCGTGGCTGTTCTGGTTCCCCGCCGCCGTGCTGGCGCTGCTGACGGTGTCGATGGCACTCATCGCCGACGGCCTGCGCGACGCCTTCGATCCGACGTCGAGTGGAGGTGCCCGCCGATGACGATCTCGTCCGATCCGGTGCTGACGGTCCGCGACCTCAGGGTGGACTTCGGCAGTGAGGCGGGGGTCGTCGACGCCGTCCGCGGACTCGACTTCGACCTGTATCCCGGACGGACCACGGCCATCGTCGGTGAATCCGGTTCGGGGAAATCGGTGTCGGCCCTGGCCGTTCTGGGGTTGCTCCCCGACACCGCGCGGGTCACCGGTTCGGTCGCACTGCGGGGCCGCGAACTGATCGGGTTGTCGGACAAGGAGATGTCCGCGGTCCGGGGTTCGGAGATCGCGATGGTCTTCCAGGACCCGATGTCGTCGTTGACCCCGGTGTTCACCGTGGGAGCGCAGATCTCCGAGGCACTGAGGGCCCATCGGTCCATCACCGCCAAGCAGGCCTGGGCACGCTCGGTCGACCTGCTCGACCTGGTCGGCATCGGTGATCCGCAGCGACGCGCCAAGGCTTTTCCGCACCAGCTGTCCGGCGGGATGAGGCAGCGCGTGATGATCGCGATGGCGATCGCCAACGACCCGTCGGTGATCATCGCCGACGAGCCGACCACCGCCCTCGACGTGACCATCCAGGCCCAGATCCTCGACGTGCTGGCCACCGCCCGCCGGGAGACCGGTGCCGCGATGCTGCTGATCACCCACGACCTGGGGGTCGTCGCCGGACACGCGGACGACGTCGCGGTCATGTACGCCGGCCGATCGGTGGAGACGGCCGACGTCGACACCCTGTTCGCCGGGCCGCGGATGCCGTACACCATCGGACTGCTGGGGGCCGTGCCGCGGGCCGACCGTCGGACCGACGCGTTGATCCCCATCCCGGGCACGCCCCCGGTCCTCATCGACGTGCTCGACCAGTGCCAGTTCGCGCCCCGGTGTCCCGTCGCGATCGACGACTGCCGTCGGGGCGAACCGGCGCTGGCGGACGTGACCGACGACCATCGGGCGGCGTGCGTCCGGGTCGGTGAGATCGACGCCGGTGGCGAGATCGCCGGTGAGCCGGTGTTCGGCGTGCCCGAGGTGCCGACCTCGCCCGTTGCCACCGTCGCCCGAGAGGAACGACCGCCCGTTCTCGACGTGGAGGACATGACGAAGGCATTCCCGCTGACCAGCGGATTCCTCAAGCGCCGAGTCGGTTCCGTGCGCGCGGTCAACGGGATCAGCTTCGACATCCGGCGCGGCGAATCGATGGCCCTCGTGGGCGAGTCGGGCAGTGGGAAGTCGACGACCCTGCTCGAGATCATGGACTTCGCGCAACCGGCCGGCGTCGTGCGGATCGGCGGGGTCGATCCGGCATCGGTACGCGCGCGTGAGGCCCGCGCGCTGCGCCAGAAGGTCTCGATCGTCTTCCAGGATCCGTCGGATGCCCTGGACCCGAGGTTCACCGCCTTCGACATCATTGCGGAACCGCTTCGGGCGTTGGGGGTCTCGAAGCCGGAGACGGAGGAGAAGGTCGCCGGTCTTATGCGACGGGTCGGACTAGATCCCGTGCACGCCGACCGGTTTCCCGGCGCCTTCTCCGGCGGGCAACGTCAGCGACTCGCGATCGCGCGGGCTCTCGCCACCGATCCCGACCTGATCATCCTCGACGAACCGCTGTCGGCCCTCGACGTCTCGGTGCAGGCGGACATCGTCAACCTGATCCGTCGACTGCAGGCCGACGGCGACATCGCGTACCTCGTTGTCGCCCACGATCTCTCCGTGGTCCGGCATCTCGCCGACCGCGTCGCGGTGATGTACCTGGGGGAGATCGTGGAGTCCGGGCCCACCGAGTCGGTGTTCGCCGACCCGGCGCACCCCTACACTCGCGCGCTGCTCTCGGCGGTGCCGGTTCCCGACCCGCGCGTCGAACGCGAACGGCAGCGGATCGTCCTGCACGGCGAACAACCCAGCGCGACAGACGAGATCGTCGGGTGCGGTTTCACCAGCCGTTGTCCGTTGCACGCGCGGCTCGACGACGAACGCCGTGAGCGTTGCCGGACGGTGATCCCCCGACTCCGGCCGGTCACGGCGGATCATCGTGCGGCATGCCATTTCCTGGAGGAGGACCGGTGATCCGCTGGTGGAGGCTGATCGCGGCGATCGCGATGACCGTCGCGTGCGTGAGCGGCTGCGGTGCGGCAGTGGACACCGGTGCGGTGAAGACCGAGGGTGCCTCGCTCAATCTGCAGCCCCGGGAGAACCTGAGGGACGGCGGAAGTCTCACGACGGCCATCACCGAGGTGTCGCCGCAGTGGAACACCTTCCACGCCGACGCCACTCTCTACACGCTGGCCCTGTGGCGCTGGTACAACCCGGTTCTCGCCTACTTCTCACCCGAAGGCGAGTACTCGCCCAACCCGGACTTCCTGACCGATGTCCGCACCGAGACCGTCGATCAGAAGACGGTGGTCACCTACACCCTGAATCCGAGGGCGTACTTCAACGACGGCACACCGATCGACTACCGCGCCTTCGTCGAGACGTGGCGCACCAGCAGAGGCGTCGACGACCGCTACATCGCCAGTTCCACCGACGGCTACAACCAGATCGCCTCGATCACCCGCGGCGTCGACGACCGCCAGGCGGTCGTGCGGTTCGACGGCGTGTACGCCTGGCCCGACGGGCTGTTCAACGTCGTGCTCCATCCGAAGGCAACCGCCCCCGACGTCTACAACAAAGGCTATGTGAGACAACCACACCCGGAATGGGGGGCGGGGCCGTACACGATCGGCTCGTACGACGCCGACAACGGCACCGTGGTCTTCGAACGAAACCCCAAGTGGTGGGGGAGACCGGGCAAGCTCGACCGCCGAGTCTTCCGGCAGATGGAGTCGCAGGCGGCGCTGAACGCCTTCCAGAACGGCGAGATCGACGCGACCGGGGTGGCGGCCAAGGACGCCCGTGCGCGGGTCCTCACGATGAACGGGATCGACATCAGGACCGCCGCCTCACCACAGCAGGCGCTGCTCGTCCTGAACCTCGATGCGCCGATCCTCTCCGACCGGACCGTCCGGCAGGCGGTGTTCACCGCGATCGACCGGGAGACGCTCGCGCGCATCAGGTTCACCGGGCTCAACTACACCGAGGAGCTCCCCGGATCGTTGTCGCTGTATCCCTTCCAGCCGGGGTACGAGGACAACCTGGCGGGCGTGGTGTCCTACGACCCCGCCAAGGCTGCCGAGCTGCTCGAGGGCGCCGGGTGGCGCGCGGGGGACGACGGTGTGCGCAGCAAGGACGGCAAACGGCTGTCGCTGGTCCTGCCCAACGTCGGCGACGACACAACCTCGCTCAACCTGTCACGTGCGCTGCAGGCGATCCTGGGCAAGGTGGGCATCGATCTGGTTGTGCAGCAACGCCCCTCGGCGGACTTCTCGGCAGTCATCGTCAACAAGGAATTCGACCTGTTCATGATGGGGTTCTCCTCGAGCGACCCGTTCGGCATGGCCTACTTCTGCCAAGTGTGGTGCAGCGACTCGCAATTCAACCCGGCCGGCGCCGGATCGCCGGAACTCGACGCCCGGATCGAGGCGATGGCGCGGATCGGCGACCCGATGGCGCAGATCGCGGCCGGGAACCGGATCGAGCGAGATGCGTTCGCGCAGTTCTCCAACCTTCCCCTGTTCAACGGCCCCGCGATGGTCGCGGTGAAAGAGGATCTCGCCAACTACGGTGCCGGGCAGTTCTACGTCGGGCCGATCGAGGACATCGGCTGGGAGAAGTGAGGTCCTGATCCGGACATGATGGTGATACGGTCAGCTCGTTGCGACATCGGTGTCGCTCCCTGCGCTTCCAGGTGACTTCGTCATCTGAATCATCGCGGAGAGGCCTGACTTCTCAGACCACGTCCGGATGGGGTGCTGCACAGCCGGATCGCCATGCGATCGGAGCTGCCGCGCGGACCGCAGAAAGGGTGAGACGTCAATGACCGAGAAGGACGAGAAGAACCTCCAGCAGGTACTGGACAAGATCGCGAGTATGGACGAGCCGAGGCGAGGCGTGATGCGTCGAGTGCACGAGGTCATCGTCGCCGCCGCTCCCGAACTCAAACCGCGGATCTGGTACGGGATGCCCGCATACGCCAAGTCCGCGAGCACTCCGGCGCTGATCTCGTTGCGAAACGATGAGCTGATGAACCTGAGTCTCACGGAGAAGGCGGCCATCGAGCCGGCCGGTGGCCGCGACGGTCTCCTCTCGCCGTCCGCGTGGTACCTCGAGGACCTCGACGAGGCCACGGAAGCACGTATCGGCGAGATCGTTCGAGCGGCGGTGCGGTGATGCCGCCGACGTGCGCCGGCCGGATTCGGTCGGCTGCGCGTCAGTAAGGGCCGCTCACCCGCCACAGCGGGTTCACCGGGCCGTGGCCGGCGCCGAGCGGGTAGGCGGCGGCCAGGCCGCGGGTGACCCATTCCTTCGCGAACGCGACGGCGTCCGGCACCGGGAAACCGTGTGCCAGCGCGGAGGTGATCGCCGCGGCGAGCGTGTCGCCGGCGCCGTGGTCGTGGGCGGTGTCGATCCGGCGGTGGGTGAGTTCGACGAACTCCGCGCCGTCGTAGAGCAGGTCGGGTGAGTGGTCGCAGGAGCGCAGGTGCCCACCCTTGACCAGCGCCCACGCGGGTCCGAGATCGAACAGCGCCTTCGCCGCGTCGCGCTGGGAATCGACATCCACGACGTCGATCCCGGTGATGAGCCGCACCTCGTCGAGGTTCGGCGTCACCAGCGTGGCGAGCGGGAAGAGGTTGTCGCGCAGCGTGTCCAGTGCCGAGTCGGCCAGCAGCTGGTTCCCGTGCATCGACGCACAGACCGGGTCGACGACCAGCGGTGAAGAACCGTCGCGACCGATGCCGCTCTCGGCGCACTGGGCGACGACGGCGTCGATGATCTCCGCCGAGGCCAGCATGCCGGTCTTGGCGGCCCCGATGCCGATGTCGTCGGCGACCGTGCGGATCTGGGCGGCGACTGTCTCCGGTTCGATCTCCTGGAAACCGCTGACGCCCAGCGAGTTCTGGACGGTCACCGCGGTGACCGCGACGCAGGCATGCAGGCCGAGCAGCGCGAACGTCCGCATGTCGGCCTGGATACCGGCGCCGCCACCGGAATCCGATCCGGCGATGGTCAGGACGCGGACCGGCGTCGAACCCGGCGTCGCGACGGGCAGCAACTCGAAGCCGGTCACGCAGAGCCTCCTGCGCTGCTCTCGAGGGGCAGGTAGACGCGGTTGCCGGCCTCGGCGAACTCGGCCGATTTCGCGGCCATCCCCTCGGCGATCTTCCGGTCGATGTCCTCGGCGGTCACCAGGTTGTTCTCCTCCGCGTAGGCGCGTACGTCGGCGGAGATCCGCATCGAGCAGAACTTGGGACCGCACATCGAGCAGAAGTGGGCGGTCTTCGCCGGCTCAGCGGGCAGGGTCTCGTCGTGGTACTCGCGGGCGGTGTCCGGGTCGAGGGCGAGGTTGAACTGGTCGATCCACCGGAACTCGAAGCGGGCCTTGCTCAATGCGTCGTCCCGTTCCTGTGCGCGGGGATGTTGCTTCGCGAGGTCCGCGGCGTGGGCGGCGATCTTGTACGTGATGACGCCGACCTTCACGTCGTCGCGGTCGGGCAGCCCCAGGTGCTCCTTGGGCGTCACGTAACAGAGCATGGCCGTTCCCGCCTGGGCGATCATCGCCGCACCGATCGCGGAGGTGATGTGGTCGTAGGCGGGTGCGATGTCGGTGGCCAGCGGGCCCAGCGTGTAGAAGGGCGCTTCTTCGCAGAGCTCTTCCTCGAGACGCACGTTCTCGGCGATCTTGTGCATCGGGACGTGCCCGGGACCCTCGATCATCACCTGCACGCCATGGGATTTGGCGATGGTCGTGAGTTCGCCGAGGGTGCGCAGTTCGGCGAACTGGGCCTCGTCGTTGGCGTCGGCGATGGACCCCGGTCGCAGACCGTCACCGAGCGAGAAGGTGATGTCGTACCGCGCGAAGATCTCGCACAGATCGTCGAAGTGGGTGTACAGGAACGATTCCCGGTGGTGTGCCAGACACCAGGCGGCCATGATCGACCCGCCCCGCGAGACGATGCCGGTGACGCGACGGGCCGTCAGCGGTACATACCGGAGCAGCACTCCGGCGTGCACCGTCATGTAGTCGACGCCCTGTTCGGCCTGCTCGATCACCGTGTCGCGGTAGATCTCCCACGTCAGGGCGACCGGATCGCCGTTCACCTTCTCGAGTGCCTGATAGATCGGCACGGTGCCGACCGGAACAGGGGAGTTGCGCAGAATCCACTCCCGCGTCGTGTGGATGTCGGCGCCTGTCGACAGGTCCATGATGGTGTCCGCGCCCCATCGGGTGGCCCACACCATCTTCTCGACCTCGTCGGCGATCGAGCTGCGCACCGCCGAATTCCCGATGTTCGCATTGACTTTCACCGCGAACCTCTTGCCGATGATCATCGGTTCCGACTCGGGGTGACGATGATTCGCCGGTATCACCGCGCGACCGATGGCCACTTCGGAGCGGACCAGTTCGGCGTCGACGCCCTCGCGTGCCGCGATGTACCGCATCTCGTCGGTGATGATCCCGGCGCGGGCCCAGGCGAGTTGCGTGCTCGCGCCGTCGACCGGAGCCGGGCGGTTCCACTCCTCGCGGATCGGCGACAACCCGCGCTCGACGTCGATGACGGCCTCGGTGTCGGTGTACGGCCCCGAGGTGTCGTAGACGTCGAGGTGTTCGCCGTTGGTGAGGTGGATTCGACGCTGCGGGACGCGCAGGTGATCGACGGTGAGGTAGTGCTTCGAACTTCCCTCGATCGGTCCGGTGGTCAGACCTGAAGTCGTGGGTGCGGTGGATAGACGTGTGCCCATGATGGTTCTCCCTACGCCGGCATTACCCGGACAGGTTCGAGCGGTCGGCGACCGCCCGTCGCCATCTCAGCCCTCGGTCATCGTGAGAGCCCCCGCGGTGTGTAGTTGTGTTGCGTCCGCCACCATACAACGTCTCGAGGCTCAGGACCTCGCGCCGGGGATCCGCTCCAGGACTCAACGGTTACGGATCCGTAATGTAGGCTGTGACCCTAGTCACATGGGTCCTTGTCACAGAGGTCTGGCGTCGAGAAGCGGCGCATGCCGGTGACCTCACATGACGACCACGCGAGGAGGTGTAGGTGCTACGCAAGAACCGGCATCGACCGCCGCAGTCGGCGAGATCCATCCTGCAGCAGATCGCTCAGGTGGTTCACAATCCCGACCGCGACCGGTTCGAACTCTGGGTCGCGGGGATCTCGTCGGCGTACTCGGATATTCGATGGAGACCATCGACGGCCAGACCACCATCACCGTCCTGCACACCGTGCTCTACGACGAATACAGCGGCCACGGGCTCGCGACGCGTCTCACCCGGACGGTCATCCACTTCGCTCGTGAACGGAACGCGCGGCTCCGGCCGGTGTGTTCGTTCACCAAGAGCTACCTCGACCACCACCCGGGGATCGTGACGCTCGCGCCGGTGTGATTTCGACAGGCTCAATCAGCGGTGGAAGGGGCTCAACCAGCGGGGGAGTCCAGCAGCGTCGTACGCAGGACCTTCTTGTCGATCTTGCCGACGGCGGTGACGGGCAGGGTCCGCACCACGCGGACCGTGTCGGGGAGCTTGAACGACGCCAGGCCGCGGTCGGCGAGGAATGTGCGCAGCGTGGCCAGCTCGAGTGGCTGGGCCGGCGGATGGTCGTGCGAGAGTACGACCGCGGCGCAGATCTTCTCGCCCAGTGCGTCGTCGGGCAGTCCGACGACGGCGACCTGCCGCACCGATGGGTGTGCGAGCAGGTTCTCCTCGACGTCGTCGGCGGCGACGTTCTCGCCGGCCCGGACGATGGTGTCCTTGATGCGTCCGGTCACCGCGAGGTGCCCGGACGCCAGGCGGGTCACCTTGTCACCCGAGCGGTAGAAACCGTCGGGGGTGAAGGACTTCTCGTTGTGGGCCTGGGCCCGGTAGTAGCCGCGGATCGTGTACGGACCGCGTACCAGCAGTTCGCCTTCTTCGCCGTCGGGGACGTCGGCGCCCTGGTCGTCGACGACGCGGACCTCGTCGAACTCCGACATCGGTGAGCCCTGCACCTCGTGGACGAGGTCGCGCGGTTCGTCGGTCCGGGTGTAGCAGACGAGTCCCTCGGCCATGCCGAACACCTGCTGGACCACGTCGCCGAGCGCCTCGTCGAGGGCGACGGCATCGGGATGGGCGAGTTTGGCGCCGCCGACCTGCAGGAGTCGCAGCGAGCTGATGTCCGCGGGCTCCCATTCGGTGGCCGCGCACCACAGCTGCGCGAGGGCGGGGACCAGGGCGGTCACCGTGACGCGGTGGCGTTCGATGAGATCGAAGGTGTTGTCGGGGCTCGGATTGTCGGCCAGGACGACGTGGCCGCCGACGCCAAAGACGCCGAGGATGCCCGGGCAGCACAGCGGGAAGTTGTGTGCCGCGGGCAGTGCGACGAGGTAGGTGTCCTCGGCGGTCAGATTCGCGACATCGGCCGAGAGTCGGGCGTTGAGGTCGTAGTCGTCGTGGGTGCGCGCGATCAGCTTCGGCAGGCCGGTGGTGCCGCCGGAGACCAGGAACAGTGCCGGGATTCCGGCGTCCGGCGAGGCCGGGAGGTCTACCGCCGCCGGGTCGGCATCCGGGGCGACGGCGAACGGCCCGGGATCGCCGGAGATGAAGACGTGCTCGACCTGGGGGACGCGCGCCTGCAGCTCGGTGGCGAGATCCCGGAAGTCGAAGCCTCGCCGCCCGTCTTCGCCGATATAGGCCACGGCTCCGGCACCGGCTGCCAGGTGGGCGATCTCGGTGATCCGGTGGGCGGGCAGGGTCATCACCGGCGCGACGCCCGCGCGCAGCAGGCCGAGCAGGTTCACCACGAACTCGAGCGAGTTGTTCTGCTGCAGGACGACCCGCTGGCCGGGGCGGAGTCCGGCATCGACGAATCCTGCCGCCCGCCGGAGCGATGCGGTGCGCAATTCGGAGTAGCTGAGCGTGAGCGGCCCGTCGGTCGACGCATCGGTGACGGCCGGGGCGTCCGGGGTGCGGTCGGCGCTGGCGCCGAAGCCCGCAAACAGCGGGAGACCGCGGAACAGTCCCGCGTCCCGGTAGCGGTCCGCCTGGGCGTCGGCGTACGGGGTGAAACCGTCGAGCAGGTCGGTCGCGTGGTCCAGATGCGTCGGCATGGGACCCATTCAAACACAGGCAGGATAGGGTAACCTTACCGGTCGGTCGGGTTGTGTGATGCGCGCCATCGACCGCGAGGAATTGTTTGCTTAGGCTGTCCTAATATCCCTAGGATCACTGGTGCTGCCGCCCACGACCGGAGGACAAGGACATGTCGCTGACGACCGATTCGCCGACCTCGAAGCTCAATGCTGCGGCGCTCGGCCTCGAGGGGTTCGAGCGCCTGATCACTCCGGCGACGCCGTTCAGCGAGGCTGTGGCTGCCGAGATCACGGCAGCGTGGGCGGGCTCGGGAGAGTTCGGCGACCACGTCGTCTACGAGCGCAATCGGCGCTGGACCTTCGCGGCGGGAGTCCGCGCGCGAGTCGTGGTCACGCGCGGCGAGATCATCGTCGACGACCGGGGGAGTCGGACGGTCGCCGCGTGGCACGGTGACCCCGCGGATGCCCTGGCCGCGGCGACGGCGTCGCTGTCGATCGACGACTGGCGCCTCTACGGCTGGGTCGGCTTCGACTTCTGCGCGCCCTACCACGGCATTTTCGACCGTGTTCCCGACGACACGGTGCTCGCGCACCTGATCGTCCCGGAGTTCGAGGCCTTCGTCGGCGCGGACGGTGTGGACACCGGCACCGCCGATCCCGAACGTGCGCGCCTCCTCCTCGAGATCGCTTCCACGGCAGGCGCTCCCGGTGAATCACGTCCCGTCGATGTGCGAGTCGACACCGAGGACTACCGCAGTCGTGTCGCCACCGCCGTCGGCGAGATCGCCGCGGGTCGCTATCAGAAGGTCATTCTCTCCCGCGCGGTCGACATCCCGTTCCCGGTCGACATCGCCGCCACCTACGCCCGGGGGCGAGCCGACAACACCCCGGCCCGTTCGTTTCTGCTGTCGCTCGGCGATCTCGCGGCCGCCGGGTTCAGTCCCGAGCTCGTGGTCGCGGTTCACGACGACCGGACCGTGGTCACCGAACCCCTCGCCGGTACAAGGGCGTTCGGGATCTCTGCCGATCACGACGCGGCCGCCCGTGCCGAACTCCTCGCCGACGCCAAAGAAGTCGCCGAGCATGCGATGTCGGTGCGCGCCTGCTACGACGAGATCGCCTCGATCTCGGCCGCGGAGACGACCGCGGTCAGCGCGTTCATGGAGGTACGTGAGCGCGGCAGCGTCCAGCACCTGGCCTCGACGGTGAAAGGCACCCTCGCCGACGATGAGAGTCCCTGGCGTGCACTCGAAGTCGTATTCCCGTCGATCACCGCCTCGGGAGTCCCCAAGTCCGCGGCCGTCGAGGCCATCGACCGGCTCGAATCCCGGCGTCGCGGCCCGTATTCCGGTGCCGTCCTCGTCGCGTCGTCGTCGGGGGAGCTCGAGGCGACGCTCGCACTGCGCACCGTCTTCTCGTCGGGAGACAGGGCATGGCTGCGGGCGGGTGCAGGCATCGTTGCGCAGTCGACTCCCGACCGCGAGTTCGAGGAGACGTGCGAGAAACTCGGCAGCGTCGCCCCGTATGTGATCCCCCGCTGACCACCGGTTACGTTCAACCCATCACCCTTCATCACAGGAGTCACCACATGTCCGACAACATCACCGAAGCGCTGCGCGGCATCCTCGAGGAGGACCTCGACCTCGCTCTCGGCGACGTCACCCGTGAGTCGAGGCTGATCGACGACCTGGGTCTCGATTCGGTCGCGTTCGCGATCGGCGTCGTGGCGATCGAAGAGCGGTTGGGCGTGAAGCTCACCGAGCGTGAACTGTTCGAGTCCAAGACGGTCGGCGACCTCGAAGACCTGGTCCGCGCGAAGGCCGGAACCGCGGTCTGAGGGGCTACGGGGGGATGGGTGTGGACACCGGAGTGCAGACGTACGCGGAATTGCTCGATGCCGCGTTCGACGAGCAGGTCACCGCGTGGACGGCGCAGGCCGAGAGGGACCATCGCTTCCCTCGTCCGTTACTCGAGCATCTCGGTGAGGCAGGAGTTTTCACCCAGAAGTGGGCTGATCGCAAGCACACCGATCTGCATGATCACTTCGCTCTGGGCCGCCATCTCGGATCGCTGGGTTCGGCTGCCATCGGCGTCGGAGTCAGTCTGCACGATTCGGCGATCGCGATTCTCCGTCGCTTCGGCCGCAACGACTTCCTGAAGGACCTCGCGCAGCGTGCGATGACCACCGACGCCGTCCTGTGCATCGGTGCTTCCGAGGAGCAGGGCGGGTCCGATCTGCAGAACTCCGAGACGCGGATCTTCGCCGAGGACGGCGGATACCGGGTCGTGGGGCACAAGAAGTTCGTCTCGCTCTCGCCGGTCGCCGACTACATGTTGGTCGTGTGCCGCGGCGTCGAGGACGGCCCCGACACCGGCGGAAACGTCGCACTGGCCGCCGTGCCGATCGACAAGGTCCGCGTCGGTGTGCCGTACGAGAAACTCGGCGCAGGACCGCTCGACACCGCCCCGGTCACCATCGACGCCTGGATCCCCGAGGAGGCGCTGATCGCGCGCCCGGGAACGGGTCTGGCCGTCATCAGCTGGGGCCTTGCGCACGAACGGTATTCGGTCGCCGCTCAGATCGCGGCCGCCTGCGATGTGATGCTCGGGGTGACACTCGCCCGCATGATGGAGCGCACGCAGTTCGGCAAGAAACTCTACGACCACCAGGCACTCCGGCTGCGGGTGGCGGATCTGCAGGCCCGCGTCGACGTGCTGAGCTACTCGCTCGAGGGTGTCGCGGCCGGCGGCAAGATCAACCTGCGGACTGCCGCGGCTCTCAAGGCGACCGCGGCGAACCTGGGCGAAGAGGTCGCCTCGGAATGCCTGCACATCTTCGGCGGTATCGGCTACCTCGAGACCGAGACCCCGATCGGACGCTGGTGGCGCGACATGAAACTCGCGCGCGTCGGCGGCGGTACCGACGAGGTGCTCTGGGAATTGGTCGCTGCGGCCATGAAACCCGACACCCGGCGTTACCAGCAATTCTCTTCCGGTTCCGACAACCCGACGCCCTGAGCGTCCCTCATCCAGGCGGTCATATGAACAGCCCAGTCACTTCCCCGGCAGACGCGCGCGTCACCGAACTGGCACCCCCCGACCACACCTACCTGCACATGGACACCGACAGCCGGCCCATGCACTGGTCGATGTTCCTCGAGATCGACACGCAAGGAACGCTTCTCGGCGTAGACGAGGTTCGGGCGCGGGTCCGGGAGCGGGGCCGGCTGTTCGAGATCTTCCGACTCGGCGTCAAGAACGGCCGGTGGCGAAAGCCCGAGGTTGTTCTCGCCGACGAGAACTGGGACGCGGGCGAACACGTCTCGGAGCTGGGCTTCACCGACCGTGACCACCTGCAGCGTCGTGTCTCCAAGCTCCTGGAGACGCCGTTGCCGCGGCCGCGGCCGTTCTGGGACATCACCCTGTTCACGCCGTCGGCAGGTGCCGAGGGTGTCGGCCAGTGGGTGCTGCTCCGGGTGCACCACAGCATCTCCGACGGCATCGCCGGTGCGGCCTTCGCGGCGCTCCTCGCCGACGGGGAGCCCGAGGATCTCGCCGAGTTCGAGCGTTTCGCGACGAGCCCCCGGTTCCACATCAGCGGCATCGACCCGGAGAAGCTGGGCGAGGCCAAGGCGGCGTTCAACGAACAGCACGCCGCCGGTGGTGGCAAGAAGCGCGCCTGGCCGAGCCTGACGAAGTCGGGACGCCGCGAACACGCGCTGTTCAGCACGTCTACCCGCACGCTCCGCAAGGCGGCGAAGGCCAACGGCTCCAGCGTGCACGAGTTCGTCCTCGGGGCCATCGGCCGCGCGCTCAGCATCGACCCGCCGGCAGCGCCGCAGGCCGACGTCCTGCGCGTGACCCTCCCGGTGACCCTCGACGAGGAGTTCCGCCACACCGGCAACGCCGTGTCCGTGGCCCTGCTCAACCTGCCCGGCAACGAGACCGACTTGTCGCAGCAGATCGAACGCGCGCGGGGTGAACTGAAGACCATCGCCGAGCGGCGGCCCGAGCTCTATCTGGCCGCAGCCGACGACCTGCCGCGTGCGCCTCTCTGGGGCCTGCAGCGGGCGATCGTGAACGCCTCCATGGGACACATGCACCCGGACATCCACATCGGGATCAACCCGGGCTTCTCTCGGGTGCGGTCGGTGCTGGGCAAGCCGATCGTCGGCCTCACCCCGCTGTCGCCGCTGGCCGGTTACTCGTTCTCGGTGACGATCCTCATCCTCGGCACCACCACGACGTTCGGCATCGTCACCGATGCCGCGGCGCTCCCCGGATACGCGGACAAGTTCGTCGCGACATTCGACAAGGTGCTCAACGAGGCCCTACCGTCGGCATGAGCTCGATGCAAGCTTAGGCTTGCCTAGTAACTGGTTCGAGACCGCGAACGATGCAGTACGTGGCGAACGTCCGTCAGGCGAGGACCACGTTCGACAAGTGAACACGAAACACAGAAGAAAACACGGAGAACACCATGCAGAACGATGTCGGCTACCAGGACCCGGGGTACGTGGGTGAGACCCACGAACCGGAGACGGGTTCGGAGAAGCGCTCGGGCGGGGTCAACATCCCGACCGTGCTGGCATCGGCAGGTGTTGCGGCGGTGATCTCGGCGATCATCGTCACGATCGGCGTGGTCGGCCTCATGGTCGGCGAACGCAACGATTCGGCCAACGCGGCACAGCCGACCGTCGTGAACCTCGGTTCTGCGCAGACGCCCCAGCAGCAGGGCCTGGTCGGTCCGGCGGCCAATCAGCCGCCGGCCGCCGCGCCCGGACAGCCCGCTCCTGCGGCAGCGCCCGCACCCGCGGCCACCGAGAACGTGCCGGAGAGCGGTGGAACGGTGGGAGCGGGCCCCGATGCCGCGGCACCCGCACCGGCTCCCGCCCCGGGCACCTCCGCGGCTCCCACGCAGCAGCAGGCCGCAGCGGCCCCGACGGCCCTCACCCCCGGCCAGCTCAACACCAAGGTCAAGACGGTCATGAACTCGCGTGGCAACCGTGCCGCCCGGGCCGCCGAACTCGAGGGCGGCGAGCGCGCGCTGCGTCAGATCGACGCGGTCGCCACCGCGATCACCACGTACGGCAACGTCGGCCTCAGCTACCAGATGGTCGGTCCGGTGCAGATCAGCGGCAACAAGATGACGGCCCCGCTGCAGATCAGCGTCGTCGGCCGGGGTAGCCAGAACCGTGCCATGACCTGGGTCTGGAGCGGCGACAAGTGGAAGCTGTCGAACGCCAGCGTCTGCCTCATCGCCAGCTTCGTCCTGCTGCCCTGCTCGCTCTGACACCCGACCGTTCTGGAGAACTGACGTGAAAACACGACTTCGTCTGGGTGCGCTCCTCGCGGGTGTGCTCATGTCCGCCGGCCTTCTCGCCGGATGCTCGAGTTCGGATGAGTTAACCGGTGGTTCGGTGCAGCTGAACCTGCCCGACGGTCGATCGGTCACCATCCCGGAGACGCCGAAGCGCATCGTGACGCTGGGCGACCAGTGGACCGACGTGGCGCTCTCGTTCGGCGTGACCCCGGTCGGCTACTACGACTACTCCAAGTCCGCGACCGGCGAACTGCAGCCCTGGTACGGCCAGAAGCTCGCCGACTCGACGTTCATCGACCCGACCAAGGGCGACGACGCGACGACCATCGCCAAGCTCGATCCCGATCTGATCTTCGCCCCCGGATTCGCTTCCAACAGCCCGGAATTCGAGCAGATCGCCAAGCTCGCGCCGACGGTCAACTCGATCAGCGGCCAGGAGATCGATCCCTGGGAGGACATGGTCACCGTCATGGGCACCGTCCTGCACCAGCCGGACAAGGCCACCGAGATCATCGACGACACCAACGCGAAGATCGCCGCCGTGGGCGAAGAGTTCCCGGGACTCGCGGGCAAGACCTACGCGCTGGCCTTCATGTACGGCAACGACCAGTTGTCGGTCCTCGGCGACCCGAACGACGGTGCGGCCAAGCTGTTCACCGAGCTGAAGATGGAGATGGCACCGAAGCTGGTCGCCGAGTACGCGCGCACCAGGAACCCGCGCTTTGGGCTGAGCACCGAGAACATCCCGATGCTCGACGCAGACGTGCTCGTGGTCGCCACCGCGACGCCGGAGCAGGCGGAAACCCTCCGCAAGCTCCCGGGTTACAAGAATCTGAAGGCCGTCAAGAACAATGCGGTCACCTTCATGACCCAGTCGCAGATCACCGGTCTCAACGCGCCGTCGCCGAACTCGGTGCCGTACGTGCTGGACCTGCTCAAGCCGAGCTTCGCCGCCGCGACGAACTGATCCTGCCGAGCGAAACGGGCTCTTCCTGATTGACGGTGCGTGGAACAGGTTCTTGCGACCACAAGATGTAGGGGTGAGCAAGATCGCGGGGTGTGGGCGGTGAGCCTGGAGATATAGGCGGGTCCTGTGGTGTGAGGATGAAAGCTCTCACACACCCACCCGGACACCAACAGGACCCACGTTGCAGCGTAGCGCTATTGCCGACACCATCTGCCGCACCATCGAGCTCGGGGTGACGATCACCGGTGCCGCCCTCGACGGCGAGGACCGCACCCACGTGTTCTGCCAGGTCCTGGAACCGAAGAACACATGTCCCGGATGCGGACAGCCGGGTCGGCTGCGTGACCACATCGATCGTGAGGTCGCTGATCTGCCGATCGTGGGGCATCCGACTCGGCTGCATATCGCGGTGCCGCGCCACCTGTGCCAGAACCCGGACTGTGCCACCACGATCTTTCGTGCCGACATCTCGACCATCGTGGCGCCACGGGCCCACGTCACCCGCCGCACCACCACGTGGATTCTGCGGGCGATGATCGTCGACAAGATGTCGGTCAAGGCGGTCGCCGCGGCGGTCGGGTTGGGTTGGAACACCGTCAACACGCTCGCACTCGAGGAGGCCCGCATGCTGGCGTCCGCACCGGCCCGCCTGGACGGTGTGCGGGTCCTTGGGGTCGATGAGCACAAGTGGAAACACGTTCGCGGCAAGGGGGATTCGAGTTTCGTGACCGTGCTCGTCGACCTGACACCGATCGTCGATGGTACCGGCCCGGCACGCTTGCTGGACATGGTCGCCGGCCGCTCCAAAGCCGCGTTGAAGGATTGGCTGACCGCGCGCGATCCTGCATTTCGTGACCGGATCAAGGTCGTCACCATGGACGGGTTCGCCGGGTATCGCACCGCGACCGCTGAAACCCTGGACAAGGCGCGTGCGGTGATGGATCCGTTTCATGTGGTGCACTTGGCCGCAGACAAGCTCACGGTGTGTCGTCAACGCGTGCAACAGGATACGTGCGGACACCGCGGCCGCACCGGGGACCCGCTCTACGGCATCCGCCGCCCTCTGCTCACCCGAATCGGCTTGTTGACCGACAAGCAGAAGACCCGCATCACCAACGGCCTCGAAGCGCGTGAGGAACATCTGGCGGTCGCGGTCACCTACGCCGTCTATCAAGACCTGATTGACGCCTACGGCCAACCGCACAAGCGTGACGGGAAGATCGCGATGTACAAGCTGCTCAAACGCATCCACACCGGCGTGCCGAAAGAACTCGCCGAACTTGCCCAACTCGGCCGTTCGTTGTGGGCCCGACGCAAAGAGATCCTGGCGTACTTCGACACCGGTGCCTCCAACGGCCCGGTCGAAGCGATCAACGGACGCTTGGAACACCTGCGCGGGATCGCGCTCGGCTTCCGCAACCTCAACCACTACATCTTGCGGTCACTCATCCACTCCGGCGGCCTGGCAGAACGCCTACACGCACTCTGAATCAGGAAGAGCCGCGAAACGGCCCGTCCCGCAATGCGGGGCGGGCCGTTTTGTTTGCGGTGATCTCGATGCGCCAGCTGTAGCGATAGGTGTCGCACGGCGATACGTGGTGCTACATCTGCCGCGGCAGCGCCCCCTTGCTCCCTGGGGTGCGAGCGCAGCGACCCCCGGTTCCGTGGGGTGCGGGCGCAGCGACCCCCTGCTCCCCGGGGTGCGAGCGCAGCGACCCTCCTGCTCCCTGGGGTGCGAGCGCAGCGACCCCTTGCTCCCTGAGGTGCGAGCGCAGCGAGACGGTCCTATAGCTTGTCAAGGGTTCCGAGGTCGGTGGTGAGGTCGCGGAACACTTCGCGGGCGATGTAGCGCTTGAGGCAGCGGATGATGTCTTTCTTCGTTTTGTGTTCCGCGGAACGCCGCTCGACGTAGGCGCGGGTGGGTGCGTGGGATTTCATCCGGCCGACCGCGATCATGTGCAGAGCACTGTTGGCTTGCCTGTCTCCACCCCGGTTGAGTGGGTGACGGCTGGTCTTGCCCGAGGATGCCGGTAGCGGTGCGGCGCCGACGAGTTTGGCAAACGTCGCCTCGGTGCGCATCCGCTCCACGTTGTCACCGGCGGTGATCACCAGTCGTGCGGCGGTGACTGGTCCGATCTGCGGTCGGGACAACAGGGTCGGCACCACCGTGGCCAGCAGCCGCTCGAGTTCGCGGGTCAACGAACCGACCTCGCGTTGGGCGAGTCGGTGACGCTCGAGCAGTGAACGTGCGGCACGTACGAACGCCGCGGCCGGCCCGGGCAGCTCAGCGGTGTCCGCTGGTACGGGTAGACCCGCGATGAACGCTGCCCGCGCAGCGATGGTGCGTGCCTGGCGGGCCTGGTCGGCGAACTCCACTGGTGCGGTGGTGCACAGGTCGCGGATCTGGTTACCGATCCGGGTGGCCTCTTCCACCGCCGAAGTCCGTGCCAGGGTGAGCATTCGGATCGATTCGACCGCGCCGCGGGTGTCTTTGGCGACCGCGGTGGCACGCCCGGTGATGACCGCCATCGCCGCGGCGTAGGCGTCGAGTTGATCGGTCTTGCCGTGGGCGTAACGGCGCGGTAGGTCCGGGGTGTTGACCTCGATGACCGTCACCCCATGGTCGGTGAGCATGCGGGTCAATCCGGCCCCGTAGGAGGCGCTGGACTCCACCGCGGCGTGCTCGATCCGGCCGAAACCACAGGCCCACTGCCACATCTCGGTGTAGCCGGCAGTGGTGGTCGGGAACTCGCGATCGGACAGCGGACGGCCGTCGGCGGCGACAATGGCGGCGTGGTGGGTGCGTTGATGGGTATCCACGCCCAGGACAACGACTTGCGTATCGATCATGGTCGGGGTCATCGTGGTGGTGTCTCCTTCACACTCGTGTGTTGGATGACCTCACCGGGGCGGGTGGACAGGACAGTGAAGAGTCACGGCCCACCAGCCAGACAGGGTCCTAATCAAGTCACACCCGCCCCGGCCCTCAGGTCTCATGGCGCGGGTAGCCGACCGCAGGTTCCGGGCCGACACATCTCGCTCATGACAGCAACCGTCAGCCTCGAAGTAAGTCAGACCCAGACCCGGTCGACCACCCACGCCCATTCTCACTGCCTCGAAGGGCTGGCGAGGTCATCTCACCAACCCTTCGAGGCTCGTCGCTTACGCTCCTCGCACCTCAGGGAGCAATGGGGCTCCTCGCACCTCAGGGAGGGGAGGGAGGCGTCGCTTACGCTCCTCGCACCTCAGGGAGCAAGGGGGCTCCTCGCCCGCAGGGAGCGAGGGTTCGTATCTAGCCGACGATGTCGTCGGAGTCGTCGACGCCGAATGCCGTGAAGGCGGTGTCCTTCGGCAGGCGGTACACCTCGCGGCCCATGACGGAGTTGAGGATTCGGGCGTTGCGGACCGCGCCGATGTCGAGGTTGGGGGCCGAGACGCCGACCGCGTGCTCCTCGGCGTTCGCCAGGAACAACCGGTTGGCCAGTGCGGGCTCGGTTTCCACCTGGTGAGCGGCGCCGACGACGAGGCGTCCGCGCGAATCACGGTGCAGCTGCGACTCGATGGGGGTCAGGAACGGGGTCTGGCGGGCGCGGTAACCGGTGCAGGCGATCACCATGTCGGTGGTGTGCGCGAGTTGGCTCCCCGTGTCCAGGTGACGTCCGCGGACGCGGAGCTTGCCGTCGGCGAGGGTGTCGATGCCCTCGACCTCGGTCGAGATACGCAGCTGGGCGGGGTTGAGCTTCTCCCGCAGCTGACGCTGGTACAGCAGCTCGTGCACCCGCTCGAGGGTGTCGGTGGAGACGCCCTTGTGGAACTGCCAGTGCTGCGGGCGGATCCGGTCGCGGGCCTCTTCCGGCAGGCTGTGGAAGTAATCCATGTACGCCGGGGTGGTCATCTCCAGCGACATCTTGGTGAAGTCGAGCGGGGCGAACCACGGGGTGCGGGTCCACCAGCGGACGGCCGGGCCGCCGCGGAGATTCGCCTCGAGCAGGTCGACCACGATCTCCGCGCCCGACTGTCCCGACCCGATGACGGTCACCGAGTCGGCGGCATGAGCCTTGTCCTGGTGGTACAGGTAGTCCGAGCTGTGCACGACCGCCGACGACTCCGACGACAACGATTCCGGCACAAACGGTTCGGTGCCGACGCCCACGACGACGTGGCGGGCGATCACGGTCGACGTCGCGCCGCCGGAGACGAGGGAGACGCGGAAGGCGTCGGCCTCGTCATCCCAGTTGACCTCGGTGACGGTGGTGCCCCAGCGCAGGGAGTCGAGTCGCTCGATACACCAGAGCAGGTAGGCCTCGTACTCGACGCGAGAGGGGTAGAAGCTCTCGCGCACCAGGAACCGGTACATCCGGTCGGTGTCGGCCATGTAGTTCAGGAACGACATCGGGTGAGTCGGATCGACCAGGGTCACCAGGTCCGACAGGAAGCCCACCTGTAGTCGGGCCTCGTCGAACATGAGGCCCGGATGCCACCGGAACTCCTCGCGGGAGTCCACGACGAGCACGTCGAGGTCCTCGACGGTCGACCCCAGCGCGGCGAGTCCCAGATTGAACGGACCGCAGCCGATCGCCAGTACATCTACATTCTCTACTCGGGTCATTCCGACACCCTCACCATTTCTTCACTGTGGGCCTGGCTGCTGGAGACCGAGGTGCTCTCGGATTCCACTTCGATTGCGAGACGGAGGAGTTCGTCGAACAGATCGTCGATGTCGCTCTCGGCGGTCTCGGGGTTCAGAAGGGTCAGCTTCAGGCAGGTCTGGGGTTCGTCCTCGCCGGGCAGCCGTACCTGGGTCCGGCCGATCAGTGCTTTGCCGTCGGTGATGAGTCGGCGCCGCAGTTCGCCGTTGACCGCGTCGAGGTCGGCGCAGCGGTAACGGAAGACGATGGTGGTCAGCGTGACCGGAGCGACCAGTTCCAGCTGGAGTTCGGTGGCCACCCGCTGTTCGGCGTACACCGCGAGGTCGTTGCAGCGGTCGAGCATCGCGCCGAGTTCGCTACGCCCGTAGGCCATCAGGGTGGCGGCGACCTTCAGTACGTCAGGTCGGCGGGTGGTCTGCAGGGTCTGGCCGAGGAGGCCGCTGTAGCCGGCCTCGACGTCGTCGTCCGGGTTCAGATAGGCGACCGAACGATTCAGCGACACAAAGCGATTGGCGTCGGACAGCAGCATGAGGCTGGCGGCCGCGGGCTGCCAGCCGACCTTGTGCAGGTCGAGGGTCACCGAGTCCGCGCGGTCGACGCCCGTCAGAAGCCCGGACAGGCGATCGGAGAACAGCGTGCCGAAGCCGTAGGCGGCGTCGACGTGCATCCAGATCTCATGGCGTTCGGCGATGTCGGCGATCTCGGGCAACGGATCGACGGTTCCGAAATCGGTGGTGCCGGCTGTGGCGACGATCGCGAGCGGGGTGACGTCGCCGGCCTGACGAATCGCGGTCTCGAGTGCCTCCGGGATCATCCGGTGATGTGCGTCGACCTCCACCGGGATGACCGCGGATTCCCCGAGGCCCAGTGCGGCACAGGCACGATGCACGGAGAAGTGGGCGACACGGGAACAGAAGACCACCGGGCGATGCAGTGCGCCGACGCCGTCCTGCCGGACGTCGATCCCGCGCCGGGCGGCAGTGTGATCGCGGGCGATCATGAGCGCCAGCAGATTCGAGATGGAGCCGCCCGGGCTGAAGACACCGCCGGCCTGCTCGCCGAAGCCGGCCATGCGGGCCAGCGACTGCACGGTCCAGGTCTCCAGGGCGAGGGTGGCGGGGCCCGAATCGTAGGTGTCCAGCGAGGCATTGGTGGCGCTGGCGAGCGCATCCGCGGCGACCGCGACCGACAGTGGTGCCGGCTGCAGGTGAGCTGCGGTCAGCGGGTGGGTGAGGTCGAGTCCGAACTCCGCCACCAGGCGCGCCAGCCGGGAGAGGGCCTCCGACTCGCCGATCCCGGAATCGGGGATCGCGTTGCCACCGAGCGTTTCTGTGACCGCAGCCAGTACCGACACCGGATCGCCGGTGGGGAGCGGGGCTCCGTGGTGGTGCGCCGCGACCGACTCGGCGGCCTCGGCGAGACCGCGACCCACGTCCGCCCAGCCGGTCCCGGGGCGGGCGAAACGGGAAGCCCCCCATGCGGACTTGCGGTCTTCGATCACTGAGTTCCCCCTGGACTTTCGGCGGTCGTGCGGTCATGTGCTGAGTCGTCGTGCGAGTGCCGGGCCGTCATGCGGGGACTCGTCGGTCGAGGTACGCGAGGAGTTCGGCGACAGTTCCGGCCAGAGCGGTCGGGATGAGATTTACGAGTGCGGTCAACACCCCGGTTGCGCGGGCGGCGATGTGGTCGGGAACGATTCCGGGCTGGTGATCGACCTCCACGTGGGTGGAGTGGTCGTCGGCCTCGAAGGCGATCGACAGTGGATAGTTGGCGATCCCGTTGAAGACCGAACGGCAGGTGACCGGCGCGTCGTCGGTCTGGGCGATACCGCGCAACGGCGCGGGACGCACCGAGGCCATGATCTCCATGACCGGGAACCGTCCGCCCTGATGGCGGAGTGCGGTGAGGATCGGACCGAAGTCGGTGCCGGAGTGTTCCATCGCCCGGTAGATGACCGAGCCGGCGTCCCGGAGGGTCTGCTCGACGCTCGCGGCCGGGTCGATGCGGAAACGCATCGGGATGATGTTGCCGCAGTAGCCGATGTGCTGCGGTGACTGCGGGCGTCGGCGGTTGTCGGCCGGGACCACGAGCACATGGTCGGGCGACCCGGTCAGCGCGAAGGTGGCCAGCGAGCACACCCCGATGAGGAGCGCATTGGGGGTGGCACCGACGGTCTGCGCGACCCGGTCGAACGCGGTGAGCGATTCGTCGGCGACCGGGGCGGAGACCTTGATGCCCTCGCGGTCGTCCATCGGCGACAACCAGCTCTCGGCCGCGCTCTCCGCGGGCAGTTCGCCCGACAGGGGATGGCGGACGTCCGCTGCGGCCCAGCTCGACACCGCATGCCGAACCGCGGCGTCGGTCGCCTCGGCCGCGGTGGCGTTGTCCGGCGTTGCGGGACGGGCGTCGGCTTCGATGTCGCCGGGCCACTCGCCGGACACCAGGGTGCCGAGCAGCAGCGGCCAGGAGGTGTCGTCGACGGCCAGGTGGTGAACCACCAGGATCATCGTCACCTGTCCGTCTCGTCCCGAGACACGAAGACGCATCGGCACCTCGGTGAACAGATCGAACGGGGTGCGGGTCATCCGGGTTGCCACCGCGTCGATCTCGGCAGAGTCGGATACAGCGCCGTCGTGACCCCAGGTCCAGACCGAACGCGTTGCATCCCAATGTCCTTGGCGCGGTGACGGCACGCGACGCGGTACGCCGGCATCGTCGACCTCGACCACCGACCGCAGCACGTCGAATCGTTCGACGAGCAGTTCGGCGGCGGCGATCACCGACTCGACGGTCCGATCGCCCGCGAACTCCAGGACGAGACCGATGTTGTGGGACAACGATTCCGGATCGAGTTCGTAGATCTTCCACATCCGGCGTTCGGCGATGCCGAACTCTCCGAAGAGTGCGGCGGTCTCGGTACCCGTATCGGGCCGGACCACGCCGGACAGGGCATCACCGGACAGGGCATCACCGGACAGGGCATCGCCGGTTTCCGCGATCCGTCGGCGCAGCAGCGTGAGTCGCGCTTCGGTCAACGTGGGCACGGTTCCCCCTCTGTCGAAGTGGCGGTGGTGGTGGAGTGCTGTGCGCGCAGGGCATCCCAGTCGCGGGCGACCGGGATGAGCCGGCCGTCCGCCCACAGCCGGGCCTGGTCCTGGAAGTGCTCGGAACCCGGGTCGCCGGAGGCTCCGAGCGGCACCACCCAGCGACTGGCGTGCGGGTCGGAGAGATCCCAGACATAGCGTGCTGCGGACCCCGTGATGCACACGTGTGTGCCGACCGCGGATGCATTGGCGAAGACGCATTCCGAATCCCCGGCGAGCGGAAGCGGAGTGGGCCGGAGGGCGGCGAACAACTCCGGATGCGCGGGTGACGCACCGACGAGATCGAAACCGTGGATCGGGGCGAGCACGTGCACGCTGCCCCAGCTCGGGACACGGCCGACCGCCTCGGTGCGCGCGACGACGGCGTCGAGGGCCGCGAGCGCGACCTCCTCGATGTCGACACCGATCAGCCGGGCGTTGCCGATCACCGTGGTGATCGCCGTGGCCAGGCGGGGTTCGGGGACGAACCACGGCTGGAACACGGCGGGGAATCCGTGCGGACCGCGCAGCGGCGCCAGCACGTCGGTACGTGCGACACCGAACACGAGCTGGCTGCGGAACTCGGCGAACAGGAAGGCGTCGGTGCTGTCGGCGGCCATGACGCGGTCCCAGGCGAGGACGCGCTGCCGGACATCCTCGGCGGCAGGGGTGTTGCCCACCACCCGGCCGAGGAGATCCTGGACCACCGCGGCCTGGTCGAGGACGATGTCGCGGTGGATATTCGCGCAGTCCTCGGGACTGACCGCGTCGAGTTCCTCGAGACGAGTGGTGATCCGGTCGGCCCGGAACATCTCCACGCATTCGGTCGTGACCGGTTGCAAGGCGGGAACTGCGGACAGCCGTTGATTCGCGGTCACGGTGACGTCCCCGTCGCCGAGTGTCGCGTCGAACCCGGGATCGCCGAGCGACCCGGTCTCGTAGCCCTGCCACTGGTAGCGCGCGTCCCAGCCGGGGACCGGGAGCCAGTAGTTCTCGGGTGCCCGGACCGGTACGCGGCCTGCGACGTGGGTGGCCGTCGTCCCGTCGACGTGGGCGATGACGGCCCGGTTCACCGGCTCGACCCACGCCGACAGCGCGGATTCGACGTCGGCGACGGATCGGGCGAACAGCAGGTCGAGCGGGGCGTCGAAGGTGACGTCCTCCGACAGCAACGGCGAACGCAGGCTGATCGCGAACGGCTCGTCCGGACCGCCGAAGACGATGGCGCCGTTCGGTGTGGTGATCACCTCGACCGCAACGGGTTCGGCGTTGCGGACGTCGATCTGCTCGAGGCGGACCGACGCCGGGACTCGGCTCCCGCCGGGAACCTCGACGAGGAGCGAGCCCGTCTCGTCGCGGGTCAGGCGCTCGACGTAGAGGTCCTGGTAGTCGGCCATCGCATTCGTGATGCCCCAGGCGATCTCGTCGGTCTGCGCGAAGTGCGGAACACCGGGTACACCCGCGAAGGCGAATCCGGCGATGTCGAAGGACTGCGCCGGGTCGGTCGAGGCCAGGTGGAACTGCTGATAGATCCCGGGCAGCTCGAGGAAACGGTGCGGATCACCGGCGACGATGGGGGAGCCGGTGGCGCTGCGTCCTGCGGACACGCCCCACGCGTTGCTGCCCGACATCGGGTCGCCGAGATCGACGGACTCGCCTGCCGGGGATTCGCCGACCGGTGTGGGCCGGGTGAGGTCCAGGATCTCGCGGAGGAACTCCTCGTCGGGCATCCGCGGCACGGTCGCGTCGTTCTCGCTGTCCTCGAAGGCCCAGAACCGCAACGCATTCAGACCGGTGGTGCGACAGGCGTGGAGGCGGAACAGCTTCGTGGTGAACCGGCCGAACAGCACGTGGTGCATGATGAAGACCGAGATCGGCGTCCACGGCTGCCACGGCTCCGGAGCATGGTCGAGCGCCGCGAGTTCCGGCGCGGGAGCGGTGGTCTCGGTGTCGAAGAGAGTGCTGTTGACGCCGTCGGCATACGCGCGCAGCAGGTTCCGCGTGCGCTCCGACGAGGCGAGGTAGATCCGTTCGGCCACCGCGTCGAGCCGGGCGCGCCGGGCGAAGGTGTCCCACTCGATGCAGGACGCCCCGAACACCTCGGCGGTACGGCCCTCGGCGCGCAGCCGCATGAACTCGATCTGCCACCGGCGATCCTGGCCGCAGGCGCGGCCCTGGCCGTACAGTGCGCCGGCGGGGGTCGAGGCCAGGACGTGCGGGATGCCGTGGGCGTCGCGGAGGATCTCCGCGGTGGGTGTCCCGGATGCCGGGGTCATGACGGTCATCGGCGTCCCCGATCGGCGACGGGATTGACGAGCCGGTGTCCGGCGTCGATGAGTGACGCGTACGAGTCCTCGATGTCGACCATGCGCTTGTTGTTGCGCAACTGCAGACCGTTCATGTGCACCGCACCGAACTCCGGTGCGAACAGATCCCATTTCGCGAACTGCTCGTCGAGATCGGGATGGCCCGCGACGAACTCGCGCAGGCTCTCGGCGACCAGGCCCCAGAACTCATCGTCGGAGACGATTCGATGGGTGTGCAGGATCGCCGCGAGCGGTCGCAGGAAGTCGTCGAAGACATCCGACAGCACACCGAGGTTGCGGATCTCGTCGGGTTCGGTGGTGAGGACGCGGGAGCAGTTCTCCGGTAGACCTTCCGGCTCGCCGAACACCGACACCTCCTCGCCGATGTCCTTGAGGATCGCCCGCAACGGGACCCCGTTGTCGAGGACGAGGATCAGGTTCTCACCGTGCGGGGAGAACTTCAGCTCGTAGCGGTAGAGCAGGTACGTGATCGGGTGCAGGTAGGTGCGTAGGTAACGCCGCACCCACTCGGCCGCGGGGATTCCGGACCTCTCGATGAACGCGCCGACCAGCGGATCCCCGTGGTGATCGAGGTGCAGGAGCGCCGCCATGGTCGAGAGTTGTTCGCCCGCACCGGTGAGCGGGATGGGGCTCTGCCGCCACAGGGCGGAGAGGATCTTGCGGTACTCCGAACCCGGCTGGGTGATCGGGGTGAACGTCGGGCTGCGGTAACCGACGGCCGCGACCTCGTAGATCATCTCGAATCCGATGGCCGACAGGTACGGGTCGTCGGCCACCAGGCCGCGCACCCAGTTGTTGATCAACGGGGTGGTGCGCATGTAGTCGGCGGACATACCGCGGGTGAAGCCCATGTTGACGATCGACAGGGCGACCTTCACATAGTTCCGGGTAGGTGTCGTCGCGTTGAACACGGTGCGGATCGACTGCTGGGCCTGGTACACATCGGGGCTCTCGCCGACCCACACGATGCGCCGATCGGCGATGTCGGCCGAATACAGCTTCTCGACCTTCTCCACCCACTGCCACGGGTGCACCGGGAGGTAGCGGTAATCGTCCGGATCGCAACCGGATTCGCGGAGGACGGCGTCGAAATCCGCGAGGGTCTCGGAGCCCAGTTCGTCGACGAGCATGGCGTCGTAGTCGACGTCGCCGACCGTCGCGACGTCGCAGTCCTCCCGGCGGGCCGCGACCCAGACGAGCCGGAACGGGTTGCCCACCTCCGGCGCGTAGTGCACGACGTCGTCGGCGCTGAACCCCAGACGCCCGGCGTTCGCGACGATGCAGGGGTGGCCCTCGGTCATCGCCTTCTCGATGGTCTGGAAGTCGGCACGTGCGAGATCGGCTGCGCTGATGCGCAGTTCGTCGGGGCGGTCCGCGCTGAGCGCGAGGGTGTTGATGAACTCCTCGAGGTAGTCCGGCAGCGCCTGGGGTCCGATGCCGAGCATCGGCGCGAGGTCGATCACGAGCGCGATCGCATCGACGGGTAGTTCTTCACCGTCGCGAACACGGCGCAGTGAGGACTCGTCGACGGCCCAGTTCTCCAGGGAGAGGATCTCGGCGCGGAAGTGGTATTCGGTGCGACCGTCGGCGGACGCGACCACGTAGCTGCCGGGTCCGGTCGCGACGGGTGTCAGTGCACGTTCGTGAGAGAACTCGGCCAGGATCTTGCGGGCGATCCTGACGTGGTAGGTCTGCCGATGGGACGTCGCCTCGGCTGGCGCCGTTGGCCGCGCGGTGCGGAATTCCTGGATGGTCAAGGGTTTACGCTCCCAGGTCCGTCACCTCGACGGCGCCGACGGTGGTACCGCCGGCGGTGACGCGGACGAAGTCGTCTCGCGTGCAGTAGCTCAGGTGTGCGGTCTTGTTGCCGACCGGGTAGTCGCCGTCGACCTGGAAGCCGACGCTCGCATTGAGCCGGTGAACCGCGGTGTTGCGGACGTCGGGTTCGACGACCACGCGTGCGGCGCCGACCTCGAGGATCGCCGTGCGCATGATGTGCAGCATCACCGCGCCGGTGAACCCGGGCAGGGCCTGCTCGGCGTGCGCGACCAGGAGATGCATCCCGATGTCGCCCTCGGCGTGCACGTAACCGCTTGCCGGGTCGGCGAGTTCGCTGGTCCGCGGATCGTACAGTTCGAAGAGGAACTGCGGGTTCCCGTCGTGGTACCCCAGGCGCATTCCGTAGGGTGTGCCGGCGGTCGCATCCGCGGTGTCGCGGATCATCTTCTCCACATCGGCCACCGAACTCTCGAGCATGTCCCAGTACTTGGCCTTCGGATGGGTGAGCCATCCGTGGACCGTGGCGGCGTGCGACACGTCGTCGAGGTCGACGGAGTTCAGGTCGTACGTGGGTGCCGATGAAGTGGTCATGATGCCTTTGCTGTCGTGGTGTCTGGGGCGTGGTGGATGCGGGGCCGACCGCTTGGGTCAAGTGCCGGCGAGCTCGGCATCCACCTGTTCGTCGGAGAGGGCCACCACGTCGAGGAGCATCTCGGCGACGCGCGTGACGCGGGGACCGTCGAGGGCGGTGAGCCGCTCGGCGAGACCCGCGATGGTCCGGTGGCCGAAGATGTCGGCGACCGAGAGTCGCGGGGCGTCGAGCCACGTGCGGGACAGCGCCACGAGGCGGGTGGCCTGGACCGAGTCGCCGCCGAGGGAGATGAAATCCTCGGTGACGCCGATCGGCCGGACCGGGAGCACCTCGGAGAAGATGACGACGAGCGCCTCCTCGAGCGGCGTGCGCGGAGCGACGACGGTCGGTTCGCTGTCCGAATTGTCGGTCATGGCGGCCAGGGCCTTGCGGTCGTACTTCCCGTTCGCCGTCAGAGGTAGTGCGTCCAGGACGGTGACCGACCGCGGGATCATGTGCGGTGGAAGCGCTTCGGCGAGTCCGGACAGGATCGCGTCCTCGTCGACCCGCGTTGCGGCGGGGACGACGGCGGCACGCAGGTCACGGCCGTCGGACCAGGCGACCGCGGAGCCGACCTCGTCGAGCCCGAGGAGTCCGGCCTCTACCTCGCCGAGCTCCACCCGGTAACCGCGGACCTTCACCATGTGATCGGCGCGGCCGAGGAAGTCGAGGAAACCGCCCGGCAGGTACCTGGCGAGATCACCTGTCCGGTACCACTGTTCGCCGTCGTGGGAGACGAAACGGTCGGCGGTGCGCTCGGGGTCCCCGCGGTAGCCGTCGGCGACACCGGCGCCGCCGATCCACAACTCGCCGGGGACGAGGTCGGGACGATCGCGGCCGGTCTCGTCGACGACCCGGCAACGGACCCCGCGCAGCGGGACACCGTAGGGGACGAAGGCCATCCCGGCCGGTACGTCGGCCGCCTCGCAGATCGTGGAGTGGATCGCGGTCTCGGTGGTACCGCCCAGGCCGGCGACCCGGCAGTCGGGCAATTGTGCGGCAACACGATCGAGCAGCGAGACGTCGACCTTGTCCCCGCCCATGATGATCGTCCGCATCGACGCGGGCAGCGAACCGATGTCGAGGATCATGCCGAGGATCGACGGGACGCAGTTGAGAACGGTCACCGAGTGTTCGGCGAGAAGGCGGACCCAGTCGTCGACCCTGGTGCGCTCGTCGTCGCCGGGCACCACCACGGCTCCGCCGACCGCCAGGAGGCCGAAGATGTCGAAGACGGAGAGATCGAACTCGAGCGAGGACACCTGGAGGCTGCGGTCGCGGGCGTCGAGCGAATAGCGATCGACCAGGTCGGTGATGGTGGCCACCGCGGCTCGGTGCGGAACCTGGACGCCCTTGGGCAGTCCCGTCGAGCCGGACGTGAACAGGATGTAGGCCAGAGCGTCGCCGGACACGGCGGCGGGCCGGGCCGGCGTCGCGGTGCGCGCGTGCGTCATGTCGATGACGGCAGGCCCGTCGGTGCCCGCCCAGGCGTCGACGTCGGCGGTGAGCACGGCGCGCGGACCGGCGATCGACACGATCCGGTCCCGCCGGGAAGCGGGCTGCGTCGGCGCGATCGGCACGTACGCGGCGCCCACCGAGAGCACGGCGAGTGCAGCCACGACCTGGTCTCCGCCCTTGGGCAGGTTGACGACGACGGTGTCGCCGTTGCGGACACCCGCTGCGGTCAGTGCGCCTGCCACGCGGAGCGCCTCGTCGGTGAGTTCGCCGTGCGTCCAGGTGCGGTCGTCGGTGATGACCGCCGGGTCGGCGGGCCGCTCCGCCGCGCGACCGAAGATCGTGCCGTGCAGGGTGCCGTCGAAGGCGTCGGTGTCCGGGAGGGGATTCTCGACCGAAAGGCGTTGTGCGCGGACTTCATCGGCGACCGGATCGGGCGCCGGGACATCCCACTCGCCGTCGACGAGGAGCCCGAGCAGCCGGACGTAGTAGTCGAACATCGCGCGGGCGGTGGTCTCGTCCAGGTCGGACACCCGGACGTCCCAGTTGAGGAGCAGGCCGCCGGCGATCTCGGTGACCTGCGCGTCGAGCAGCACCTGGGGGCCCTGCGAGACGATCCAGGCGGGATCGCCGAGCACGTCGGTGGCCTGCGTGGAGAACAGGTCGCCGAGTCCGAGTGCGCTGGTGAACACGACCGGTGAGACGACGGATTCGCCTCGCGCGCGACCGAGTTCGCGGAGGACGTCGAGGCCGCTCATCGACCCGTGCGCGGCCGCGTCATGCATAGACGAACGCATCTGACGGGCGCGTTCGGCCAGCGTCGCCGATTCACCGAGGTCGACGTCGACGAGGATCGACGAGGTGAAGTCGCCGACCACGCGTTCGACGTCGGCGTGGATCTGCGGACGGTCGAACAACGGAATCGTCAGCAGGAAGCGCGAGTTCGCGGCATGGGTGCCCACGGCCTCGGCGAACACCGCCGCCACCGCCGCCGCCGGCGTCACTCCTCGACGATGCGCGTGCTCTTCGAGGCGCTTCCATTCGGAGGCGGAGACCGAGTGGTGGAGGCGCACACTGCGCGGCTCGACCTCTCCCCGGGCGGCGCGATCGTCGAGCGGGAGTTCGGGCGGTCCGGGCAGATGAGGGATGCGCTCGCGCCACCATGCGAGGTCTTCGTCGCGGACCTCGCGTGAGGTGCGGTCCGCCGTGATCGTCGCGAACGTGACACCGAGTTCGGGCAGGGTCTCGCCGCGGTACAGACGTGCGAAGTCGTCGACGAGCACGCGGTAGCTCATGGCGTCGGCGGCGATCATGTCGACGTCGAGGTGTACCCGGGTGGAGCCGTCGGGGAGCAGGCTCAGCTCCGCGCGGATGACTGCGCCCTCCTCGACAGGGAGGCTGCGATGCGTTCCGTGTGAACGCTTTTCGTTGAGGATCGCCTCGACCATCTCGGCCGACTGGCTGCGGAGGTCGTGGACGGCGATGGCCTCGGGATGCGCGGGTCCGACGACCTGCGTGCCGTCGGGGAGGACGAGGACCCGCAGCATGGGGTGACGCTGCATCAGCTCGCCCATGGCAGTGGTGAAGCGGTCGGGATCGAGGTCGTGGCCGTCGAATTCGATGTAGAGGTGCGCGGCGACGTTGCCGAAGGCATGGCTGTCGGACCGTCCGATCCAGTACGCGTGCTGCATCGGCGCCAGCGGGAAAGGTGCTGTGGGATCGACGGTTTCCGGCGAGCCGGTGGTCTCCGCGGGTGTCGCGGGACCGCCGAGAAGCATCGTCCAGGCGTTGAGGGTGGGTTGGGCGGCGAGGCGGGCGAAGTCGATGTCGATGCCGCGTTTGCGCCAGGTGCCGGCCAATCGCATCATCCGCAGGGAGTCGAGTCCCTGGGCGATGAGGTCCTGGTCGGGGTCGAGTGACTCCGGGGCCACGCCGAGGGCGGTGGCGACTTCACCGCGGATGTCCGGCACCGCGGGGCCCGGGGGTGTGGCCGCGGCGGCGGTCTCCGGGCCCGGTGCGGCGCCGGCGGTGATCATCTCGGTCCAGGCGTTGAGGGTGGGTTGGGCGGCGAGGCGGGCGAAGTCGATGTCGATGCCGCGTTTGCGCCAGGTGCCGGCCAATCGCATCATCCGCAGGGAGTCGAGTCCCTGGGCGATGAGGTCCTGGTCGGGGTCGAGTGACTCCGGGGCCACGCCGAGGGCGGTCGCGACCTCGGCTCGGATGTCGGCTGAACTGGCGCGGTCCGTGATGCGGGATGTCATCTCAGAATTCGTGGCCATCAGCCGATTGCCTCTCGCGGTTCGGGAACATCTGTTACGCAGGTGAACAAGTCAATTTAGGGTAGGTTATACTAACTACTCGCTCGACCCAATGCCCGAGCCCGCGTGATCGACCTGGTCGAGGCCCGTCACTCGGGGCGCCGCGCTTCGGGGCAAACTTAGGTAAGCCTAAGTTATTGCCTGCCATCTCACCAGATGATCTGAATCACGCCGCAACGAGCATCGGTCCGCCTCTTGTGCGTTACAGAGATTAGGCTAACCTACCCAAGGGCGGCGAGGTCAATCCGGCCGCCGCGACCCTTGCGGTCCGCGCGCTCCGGCGCAGTGGACGCCATTCGACAGATGAACGACACAGCCGACGCCGCGGTCGGTGGGAACGGGGAATGAGTATGTCGCAGAGCAGCGTGGTCCTGGAGGAAACCGGTTCGACCAATACCCTCGCAGCCACCGTCCGAGAGGCGATGACGGCCGGGGACACGACGCTGTCTGTGCTGGACTCCGACACCGGCGAATGGGTGACCACTCCCTGGCGTGAGGTCCACGCACGCGCCGAGCAGATCGCTGTGCAGCTCCTCGCGGACAGCAAGCTCCATGAGCCGCTGGCCGTCGGGCTCATCGGCGATCCCACCGTCGACCTGATCGCCGCGGTCCAGGGCGCCTGGCTCGCCGGCGTGCCGGTGAGCATCCTCCCCGGACCCATCCGCGGCGCAGACGAGGACCGATGGGCTGAGACCACCTACTCGCGGTTCGTCTCGATCGGCGTGGGCACGGTCCTGGGAAGCGGCTCCCAGCTCGATCTGCTCGCCAAGGTCGACGGTCAGTTGCAGATCGCCCGGGTCTCCGAGTTCGGTCTCACCGCCGACACCTGCGACTTCGTCGCCCGCAACGTCAACACCAACACCGTCGCGGTCCTGCAGGGCACCGCCGGATCGACCGGTGACCCCAAGACCGCGGTGCTCTCGGCGTCGGCCGTCTACTCCAATGCGATCGAGCTCGTCAGCCGACTGGGCCTGCATCGCACCCGCGACACCGGATTCAGCTGGCTGCCGCTCTACCACGACATGGGACTGATGTTCCTCCTCGCCGGTATGACGTCGGGCATCTCGACCTACATCGTGCCGAACACCGCGTTCGCGGCGGCGCCGTTCAAATGGATGCAGTGGCTGACCGAGACCAAGACAACCGTCACCGCGGCCCCGAACTTCGCCTACGACATCCTCGGCCGCTACGGAAAGCTCCTGCGCGACATCGACCTGTCGAATCTCCGCGTCGCGATCAGCGGCGGCGAGCCCATCGACGCCGACGCCTTCGACAAGTTCCTCGATGCGACCGAGCCGTTCGGATTCAGCCGGTCGGCAGCGGCACCCGCCTACGGCATGGCCGAGTCGGCGTGCGCGGTCACCATGCCCGCCGTCGGCGAGGGTGCACACTACGACGAGGTCACCGTGACCCCGCCCGGCGGCGGCGAGCCCATCCGACGCCGCTACGCGATCCTCGGAAAACCGCTGGGCGGTATGCAGGTTCGGATAGTCGAACCGAATGTTGACGTTCCCACCATCGACGGTCGTTCCGTGGGCCATGTGGAGATCCGTGGCGCCTCGATGATGCGCGGCTATCTCGGCGGCGCCGATCTCGGTGCGGGGGAATGGTTCTCCACAGGTGACCTCGGTTACCTGATCGACGACCGGCTGGTCATCTGTGGACGGGCCAAAGAGGTCATCATCGTCGCCGGGCGCAACCTGTTCCCGATCGAGATCGAGCGCGCGGCGGCCGAGGTCGCCGGCGTGCGGCGTGGTGGCGTGGTGGCGATGGCCCGTGGCGAGGGGTCGTCGCGCCCGGGTCTGGTGATCCTCGCCGAGTACAAGGGGTCGGACCCGGAAAAGGCGCGCGCAGAGGTCATCTCGGAGGTGGCGTCGGCGTGCGGGATCATGCCCGCCGACGTGATCTTCGTCGCGCCGGACTCGGTTCCGCGCACCACTTCGGGCAAGATCCGCCGCCTCGAGACCCGGCAGATGATCGAGGACGGGGCGTTCGAAACGGCCGGGCAGCAGTGAGTCAGGTGGCGACCAGGGGTCGCGGCTGGCAGGGCGCGGTCCTCAAGCTGCTCGGCGGCGACGACTTCGAGCTCACCGTGACCGGCACCGAGGCTGTCACCGATCACTATGTGCGCCTGACGTTCACCGGCGGCGGTCTCCTCGCGAAGCGGGCACTGCACCCCACGATGTGGATCCGGATGTGGTTCGACGACGCGGGCAAACTCCACCAACGGGGTTACACCCTGGTCGACGCCGACCCTGCCGCCGACACCTTCGGCATCGAGTTCGCGATCCACGACGGAATCGCGGCACGCTGGGCGCAGGAGGCGAGGGTCGGTGACACGATCAACGCCACCGTGATGGGCTCGAAGTTCGCGATGCCCGGCGACGCGCGAGGCTGGATCATCGCCGGTGACGCCGCCTCGCTGCCGGCGATCAACTCACTGCTCGACGCCATCGAGGCGTCGGACAACCCGTCGACACCGGCGACCATCTGGCTCGAATACCAGCACGAGAGCGACAAGTCGTTGCCGCTCCGTGTGCGCGCCCACGACACCGTGCACTGGATCGCCCGCGAGCGCGACGGTGCCGCACTCGTCGACGCCGTGCGCGCTGCGGCCTTCGATGCTGCGGACCACTTCGGTTGGGTGGCACTGGACTCGGTCGGTACCCGCGCGGTCGCGAAGGCGCTGAAGGACGAGTACGGCATTCCCAAGAAGTCGGTGAAGGCGCAGGCCTACTGGATTCCGGGCAAGTCCTTCGCCTGAGCTGCCACGGAAACCGCCCCTGGAATGCACCCTCCAGGGGCCGACCGATGACACCATGGCGACGCCGCTATACAGGGCTGTCTTCAGGGGCGGTTAACCGCAGAGCGGTTCAGGCCTCGCGAAACTAGCCGAGGTCGAACACCACCGGGGCATGATCGCTGGCGCCCTTGCGTTTCCGGGCCTCGCGGTCGACCTGCGCGCCCATGACGCGCGTGTCGAGAGCCGGTGAGCAGAACGCGTAGTCGATGCGCATTCCCTCGTTGCGGGGGAAACGGAGCTGCGTGTAGTCCCAGAACGTGTAGCCCGGGGCGTACGGGAGGGCGGAGTCGACCAGACCGCCGTCCAGGAAGCGCTGCACTGCAGCACGTTCCGGCTGCGTGACGTGAGTGCGTCCCTCGAAGTACCCGCGATCCCAGACGTCGTCGTCGGTCTGCGCGACGTTCCAGTCGCCGGCCAGCATCATCTCGCTCGCCGGGTCGTGTGCCAGACGCAGCGCGATGTGGTCGCCGAGGGCGTCGAGCCAACGGAGTTTGTACTCGTAGTGCGGGTCGTCGGGTGTCCGCCCGTTGGGTACATAGAGACTCCATACGCGAATTCCCGCGCACACCGCGGAGATCGCGCGGGCTTCACGGATCGGCTGGCCGTCGACCGGATAGGTGGGCACCCCGTCGAACGAGATCTCCACGGCGTCCAGTCCGACCCGCGACGCGATCGCCACACCGTTGTAGGCGCCCTGCCCGACATGAGCGACGTCGTACCCGGAGGCCAGGAAGCTCATCAGCGGGAACGCGTCGTCGTGACACTTGGTCTCCTGCATGGCGAGGACGTCGATGTCGGACTGGTCCATCCATTCGACGACCGACTCCGAGCGTGCGCGGATGGAGTTGACGTTCCACGTGGCGATCCGCATTCAGTGCTCCCCGAGATCGGCGACCGGCACACCGGCGGCGGTCCAGCGGGCCAGTACCGCCGAGGCGCGTGAGCGGGACGTCGACAGGATCAGCGCGAAAGTCCGTCCGGCATCGCGGTAGTGATCGCGGTAGAAGCCGATCGAGTCGGCGAACCAGGTGAAGGTGGCGTCGTCCTCGTCGAGCAGTCGGTGAGCGTGGGTGATGTGGGTGACGATGACCGTCGGAGTGCGGCCGTCGGCGTCCGGGGTGTCGAGGTCGCGCATGCAGTCGTCGAACGCATCGCGATTGCGGCCGAAGTGATCCGGGAAGTCCCACACACGGGCGAAGGTGGTGTAGAGGGTACCGGTCGTGGTCGCCGCGGTGCCGCTGATCGTGCGCAGGCGGGTGTCCGGACCGAGGTCGGGCAGATCCGGTGAGAGCGTGAGTCCGACTGCCGGACCCTCGTTTCCGGCGCCGTCGAGGAACCGCGCCAGAGAGTCGGAGCTGCGGGAATCGTCGTGCTGGGTCATGACGGTCCTCGAATCAGGATGAACGAGCGGTAGTGATCTGCGGTGTACCAGGCGGTTCCGTCGCTTCCGGTGACGATCCGCTCGGCATCCCGGCTGCGGCCGGGCTCCTTCGGGTTGACGTCCCATTCCCGGTAGGTGATGCGACGTCCGTTCGCATCCGCGGCGGGGAGAAGACGTTCGTTGTTACGGAAGGCGATCCCGCCCTTCGTCCCCGGTGCCCGGGCGGCCTCCGGCCATTCGCCGGCATCGATCAGGGCGAGCGTACGCGTGACTCGCGCGGGGACGGTCGCGGTCGCGGCTGCCGTACTCTTGGAGGCTGTTGTCTTGCGGGCCGACGACCGGGGAGTGGTCGTCTCGGCGGCCGACGTCCGTTCGGTCGAACTCGCCGACGACACGATGCCGGCGGCGGAGGACTCGTCGGCTCCGGAATCGCTGCCGCTGTTGATGAACCAGGTCACCGCGAAGACCACGGCGATGAGGGCGAACGCAGCAGCGGTGATCGCGGCCTGACGGCGGCGTTGTGCGACGGTCGGCGTCGAGCGTGAACGGCTTGGCATCAGTGTTCGCGGAGAGCGGGGTCAGGAGAGGGGACGTCGGGCGTGATGTACCGGTAGGTGTGGTGCAGCCCGAAGCCGAGTCGTCGGTACCAGGCGCCGGCGACTCGGTTGGTGGTCTCGACCTGCAGGTAGGCGGCGTCGGCGCCGTGATCGGCGCCCCACGCCACCAATGCGGCGAGGACCCGCGTCGACAACCCTGATCGGCGTCGTTCCGGGTCGGTCCACAACGCCGACAGTCCCAACCATTTGCGGCCGTCGGGTGATTCGGTGACGACGCCGCGGCCGATCGCGGTGACCGCCGAGGACTCGGCGTCGACGATCGCGGCGAAGATCGGTGGCCCGTCTCCCGCGGTCACCACTTGTCGCGCCGCGTCGGTGTCCCCACCGGATCGGTGACCGGTGTAGGCGGCGAGCCAGTCGGCATCGGGTTCATCGGCGAGACGGACAGCGTCCGAACCGAACTCGCCGAGGCGGCCGGTCAGGACGGTCACGTCGCAGGTGAGCATCTGAACCTCGACGTCCTCGACGCCGCCGACGACGGAGGCCTTCAGCAACCGCTCCGGTAGCGCGAGGAGGGGCCGCAGGTCCCGGTCGGCGTACCACTGTGCGATGCGCCCGAGCGTCGTCGCATCGGGGTGGGCCGACATGTCCAGGGGGATGGCCGAATTCGCGCGGCGGCTGAATCCGTGCCCGGCGCGGACGAACCATCCGGCGATCCACGCCGTCTCGACACCGGGCCATGATCGCGCGGCGACGCCCTCAAGGGCGCGGATCTCCTTGTTGCGCACCGGTTTGGCCGAGAGCAGCTTCACCGAGGTGATGGCGGCAGCCGGGATCGACACCACCTCGCCGTCGCGTTCGAGACGGACCGGGTCGGCGTCGTCGATCAGGAAGCCGGTGACATCGGACTGCGCCGCATCGGGATTGCCCCGCCAGTCCGCGGGCGTCGACTCACCGAGCAGATAGCGCACGACGACGCGGTCGCCGATCACGGCGCCCGATCGGGGCGTGTGCTGCTGGGCCACTTCGTCCGGGCCGGCCTGGTCAGGGGCGGTCAGTCGTCGTCATCATCGTCGTCGTGACCGAACGGGTCGGCGACGGCGCCCGGCAGCCAGGTCAGTCCGGGGACTCCCCACTTGTTGCGCTTGATGGCCTTCTTCGCGGCCCGCGCGTTACGCCCGACGAGCACGTCGACGTAGAGGAAGCCGTCGAGATGGCCCACCTCGTGCTGCAGCATCCGGGCGAAGAAGCCGTTGCCCTCGATCACGACCTCGGCGCCGGTCCGGTCGACGCCGGTGACGCGCGCCCAGTCGGCGCGGCCGGTCGGGAACTGCTCACCCGGCACCGAAAGGCAACCCTCGTCGTTGTCGTCGGGATCGGGCATGGTCTCCGGGATCTCGGAGGTCTCCAGGACCGGGTTGATCACCTCGCCGCGTCGACGGGTTGCCGTTCGGTCGCCGTCCGGGCAGTCGTAGACGAACATGCGGGACCCGACGCCGACCTGGTTGGCCGCCAGCCCCACGCCGTGGGCGGCGTCCATGGTCTCGTACATGTTGTCGAGGAGGGTGATGACCTCTTGCGACGGACGGCCGTCCGCGTCGAGTGGGACCGGGGAGGTGGGCTGGTGCAGCACCGGCTCGCCCACGATGCAGATCGGGAGAATCGCCATGTCGATCACCCTAGCGCTGCTCAGGGCGCCGGAACGACGCCGGGTACGGCGTCGCGGACGGCGTCGCCCGCTGCGCCGGGGATGCCCGGGAACAGGGTCGACTGCCAGTCGAAGCTGTCGACGGGCTCGGTGACGACCCGTCCCGTGCAACCGCCGCGCAGTGACGTCACCACGCGGGAGATGATCGTCGGGTCGCGCATCTCGATGGCGTGGTCGAAACCGGTGTTGGCCAGAGGGACAGGGGAGTAGGCGCGGCACTGCGGCGTTCCGTCGAGCCGGCCGTCGGTCCACTCGCCGTCGCTCTGGACTACCGAGTAGCGGGTCGGCCCGGGGGCGTCGGGTCCGGCGTTGAGGCGTTTGACGGCGTCGGCGTACATGCAGGTGTCGTAGCCGCCGTCGCGGGGCTGCGAGCATCCACCGGGAGAGCCGTACTGGGCGGTGCCGATCGCCACGTACTCGCCGACCACGCCGGCGCCGCCGAGGAACTTCAGATAGTGACGCGCACCGAGGCCGCCGGCGCTGTGCGCGACGATGTCGACCGATTCGGCGTCGGCCGTGAGCGGATCGATGACGCCTTTGATCAACCGGGCGTCGGCCGCCACGTCCCGGCCACCTGCGTGGGCGAAGACGACACGGTGCCCGGCGGACCGGATCGCGTCAGCGAGCGGGCGGAACGTCTCCTCGTTCTGCCCCTCGTCGGCGTAGAGCTGCTGGCCCGGAACGATCACGACGACCCGGTCTCCCGGGTCGGCCGGGGCGGCCGACGAGGGAGCGGCGAACGTGCCGATCCCGATTGCGGCGACACCGAGGCCGCCGAGCAACGCGGTCACGCCGCGTGAGAGACCTGAGAACATCCGATTCCCCCCGGATCGACGGATTGTGGTGAGGTGAGGCTAACAGCGGGAGTTCATCCGTGGTCGCGACCGACCGTGCGTCGTGGCGAGTCACAGCACCATCGGACAGCCTGACCGTGGTTAGATTGTCTGCGAACCACACTGTTGTGATTCGTCGCCGTGTCCGAGATGTCCGATTCGCATTTCTGGATCACTTCGCCGGATCGGTGCACGTCAGCGACGGTGTGAGGGTCATCAGATGTTTTCGGTGAGGGAGTGAGATGGACGGCGCAGCTGCGCGTAGCCAGAACGAAGGCGATCAACCCACCCCCGACAACGGAGTCCAGCTCGACCCGCACGAGGTCGGTGCGGACGGTCTGTCGCGCCGGGAGCACGACATCCTGGCCTTCGAACGGCAGTGGTGGAAGTACGCCGGCGCCAAAGAAGAAGCCATCAAGGAACTGTTCGGTCTGTCGGCGACCCGGTACTACCAGGTACTCAACGCGCTGGTCGACCGGCCGGAGGCCCTGGCCGCGGATCCCATGCTCGTCAAGCGACTCCGCCGTCTCCGCGCGTCGCGCCAGAAGGCCCGCGCCGCGCGTCGTCTCGGCTTCGAGATCACCTGAGACGCTGACCCCGGTCAGCCACCCGAGGTGCGTTAAGGTCGTCGGTGATGAATGCAGACCGTGAGCCCAATCGCCTGCCGCTGCGCGCGGGGGCGATGATGCTCTTCGCAGTGGCCGTCGTCTTCATCGGGCTCGGCTGGCATTCCGCGGCGACCTCGGGAAGCGAACCCCAGGCGACCGAGACGACCGCGACCGCCACCTCGACGCCCGCGTCCACCCCGTCGTCGACCTCTGCGTCGGCGACGTCGAAGCGGGTGTGCGTGATCAACGCCGGCCAGGTGTCCGGGCTCGCCTCGGACGTGTCCGACCTGCTGAAGCAGAAGGGCTACACGATGGCCCAGCCCGGCAACTACACCGCGGGCGGCTTCAGCGAGAACACGATCTTCTACGACACGGACTCGGACAAGGCTCAGGCCGACGAGCTCGCGAAGACGCTGGGCGGGACGGTCTCCGTCGAGGAGCGTCCCAGCTCGTTCACCCGATGCAAGGGCGGGATCCCGGTGATCGTGGTGACCGCGGTCAGTGGATCGTGACACACACGGCCGGACTATCGTCGAAGTATTCACACAATTCAACAGCGCGCCGGTAGACGTCGCGCATCCTTGGGCCGACGCCCAGTGAACCGCCCCCAGCCGGGCGAAGCCCCGGTGACAGTTATCCAGAGCCGGGCGCAGCCCCGGTGACAGTTATCAAGGAGTGACATGTCCGGACGTTCGAAACTCACCGCGTCGCGCGCCCTCGCCGCGCTGGCTTCCGCGGGACTGATCGGGGTTGCCCTGGCCGGTTGTAGCCCCGACCAGAACCCCACGGATGTACCCGGCACGACGCCGCCGGTGATCTCCGACAAGCCGCTTCCCCCGGGAGCGGTGGACAACGTCGACGACGAGCCCTCCGGACAGGTCGCGACCGCCGAGATCAAGGACACCTCCGGCAAGGTCGTCGGCGAGGCCACCTTCTCGGCGCCCGGCCAGAGCGAAGGCACGGTCACGGTCAGCGTGCGCGTCACCAGCGGCGACCTGCCGGCCGGCTTCCACGGCATGCACATCCACGAGAACGGGGTCTGCGACGCCGGTTCCGGTGGGGCACAGGCGTTCACCTCGGCCGGCGGGCACCTGCAGGTCGACGGCAACACCAGCCACCCCGCAAGCGGTGACCTGGTGTCGATCAACATCCTCGAAGACCACACCGGGCGTACCGTGACGACCACCGACGCGGTGAAGCTGGATCAGGTCTTCGGCAAGACCATCATGATCCACGAGAAGCCCGACAACTTCGGCAACATCCCGGCCGACAAGTATCCGGGCGGACCGAAGGAAGACACGCTGAAGACCGGTGACGCCGGCTCGCGCATCGCGTGCGGCGTCATCGAAGAGCAGAGCTAGGCGCCGCGATCCGGCACCGGCCGCGGCCGCCCATGTCACCGATCGAGTTCGACGGGTCGCCGACCCCCACATTGGGGGTCGAATGGGAATTCGCTCTGACCGACAAGGTCACCGGCGATCTGTCGAACTCGGCGGCGGCGCTCTTCGCCGCGGTCGGTGAGCACCACCCCGACCGCGAGGGGAAGATCCACAAGGAACTGCTCCGCAACACCGTCGAACTCGTGACCGGCATCTGCCGTACCACCGGTGAGGCGATCGCGGATCTGACCGACACCCTCGGCGTCGTGCGGGTCCTCACCGAGGAGCTCGGCGTCGACCTGTACGGCGCGGGCACGCATCCGTTCGCCCAGTACTCGACGCAGCTGCTCACCGAGGGGCACCGGTACGCCGAGCTCATCGAGCGCACGCAGTGGTGGGGTCGGCAGATGCTGATCTGGGGCGTCCATGTGCACGTCGGCATCAGCCACCGCGACAAGGTGCTGCCGATCATCGACGCCCTGCTGAACTACTACCCCCATCTGCTGTCTCTCTCGTCGTCGTCGCCGATGTGGGCGGGCCAGGACACCGGCTACGCCAGCAACCGCGCGATGATGTTCCAGCAGCTCCCGACCGCGGGGCTGCCGTTCCAGTTCGAGACGTGGGATCAGTTCGAGGGCTTCGTCGCCGACCAGATGACCACCGGGATCATCGACCATCTCAACGAGATCCGCTGGGACATCCGCCCGTCACCGCATCTCGGCACCATCGAGGTGCGGGTCTGCGACGGCATGACCAATCTCGGCGAGCTCTCGGCGATCGTCGCCCTGATCCATTGCCTCGTCGTCGATCTCGACCGCAGGTTCTCCGCAGGGGAGACCCTGCCGACGATGGCTCCCTGGTTGGTCCAGGAGAACAAGTGGCGCGCAGCGCGTTACGGTCTCGAGGCGATCGTCATCCTCGACGCCGACTGCGCCGAGAGGCTCGTCACCGAGGACCTCCACGATCTGCTCGAACGGCTCCAGCCGATCGCCCGTGACCTCGGTTGCGTCGACGAACTCGCCGGGATCGCGAGCATCATCGACAAGGGCGCCAGCTATCAGCGTCAGCGTGCGGTCTACCGCGACACCCACTCGATGCGCGACGTCGTCGCGTCGGTGGTCGCCGAGCTGGACTGACCCTTCGATACGCCCCTCCGCGAGCTCCGGGGCTACTCAGGGAGCGGAGTGATACGCCCCTCCGCGAGCTCCGGGGCTACTCAGGGAGCGGAGTGATACGCCCTTCTGCGAGCTCCGGGGCTACTCAGGGAGCGGAGTGATACGCCCCTCCGCGAGCTCCGGGGCTACTCAGGGCTCCTATGTCCAGCGGCGGTCGGCCTTGCTGGTTGAGCCGGTAGCGAGCGGAGCGAGCCACCGCGTCGAAACCTCGTGCCTCTGCTGCTTTAGCCGGTCGGCGGGGTGTGGTGACGGGTGGGTTTCGACGCGACGCCTCGCTTCGCTCGGTGTCGGCTCAACCGGCGTGGGGACGCTTCGCTTCGCTCGGTGTCGGCTCAACCGGCGTGGGGACGCTTCGGTTCGCTCGGTGTCGGCTCAACCGGCGTGGGGACGCTTCGGTTCGCTCGGTGTCGGCTCAACCGGCAGTGGGGCCTACTCGGGGAGCAGGGTCTAATCCCGGTCGGGTGACTCCATGTCCCGCTCCTCCATGAGGCCGTCCCGGGCGCGCTGTTCCTGATAGGCGAGGCGTCCGATCCGGTGGGCGACGACCGGTGCCGTGATCAGTGCGAAGAGCCCGGCCAGGATGAGCATCCCGGCGTCGACGTTGTCGCCGAGGCGGACCACCGCACCGATCAGGATCAGCAGCAGGCCGAAGGTCTGCGGCTTGGTGGCGGCGTGCATCCGGCTCAGCGTGTCCGGGAACCGCACCAGACCGATGGCCGCGGTGACCGCCATGAGGCAGCCGAGGAGGATCAGCGTCCCGCTGATGATGTCGACGATCATGTCTGGTCATCCCGGACTCGGAATCGTGCGATCGCGACCGATCCCACGAAGCTCAGCAGCGACAGCGCCACGATGGCCGGCACGACCGTCGAGTCGAGGCTGTACGCCGCCCACACGCCGAGACCGCACATGCACAGCGCGATGAGGACGTCGAGCGAGACCAGACGGTCCAGCGTCGACGGTCCGCGCAGGATGGCGATCGTCGTCAGGACCGCGGCGAGCAGGAGCATCGCCGCCGCGATCGTCCACACGACGCTCATTTCTCACCTCGATCCGAGTGCGACGCCGGCGGCGTCGTGGTCGGTATGTCCGCCGACTGCGCGCCGTCGACCGGTTGGATGGGCCGCACGTGATGGAAGTCCTCGTCGATGCCGTGGTACGGGCTGGGATGCCACTCGCTGTCACGCTCGAAGGCCTTGATGAACATGCGCTCGACGTAGGCGACCTGGTCGTAGAACGCCCGCACCTTCTTCTCCGACCGGACGTCGAAGACGTGGACGTACAGCATGCGTCGGCGATGGTCGATCTCGAGCACCATCGTCCCGGGCACGAGATTGAGGTAGTCGACGGCGAGGGTGAGGACCATGTCGGACTTGATCGCGACCCGGACGCGCACGACCGCACCGAGCGGCGGCCGGCCGGGCCGGATGGCCATCCACCCGATCTGCAGGCTCGACTTGAAGAAGTCGAAGACCAGCCGGAAGAGCAATTGGGCCACCGAGAGCGGGTGGATACGGCCCTCGACCGGCACGCGGGGCAGCGGCAGCAGGGTGAGCACAGCGATCGCCAGGACCACCCCGCCGATGACATTGGCCCAGGAAACGGTGCCCCACAGCAACACCCACACGAAGGCCAGCCAGGCGATGGTCCACAGCCGGACCCCGACCTCGCGGCCGTCGCCGCCGAGCCACGCGGGCAGACGTATGTGGTTGCGCAGCCATACCAGGGCGCTGACGAAGTGCCAGAAGATGAACAGCAGCGAGACCCGCCAGGTGTTGATCACCAGCGACAGCACCGGTCCCTTGGTGGAGACCACGGGGGCGCGCCGCTTCGGCGTCCCGGCTCGTTCATGGTCGTGACCGGTCTGCTTGCCGGTGGGTTGTTCTGCGGTCATCGTGATTCACCTCCGCCCAGGACGGCCTCGACGTACACGCCGCGTTGGACGACGTCGGTCGCGGCGCTGTCGGTGAAGTCGAAGATCGGGCCGGCCCACAATGTCAGCACCAGGCCGGCGACGACCATCGCGAACGTCGGGAGGACCATCATGGCCGGCATGCGCCCGACGTCCTCGCGCTCGGAGAAGGCGCCGTCGTCACGCTCGTCGATGAGCGCGGACGGTCCCTGGTCGGCCAGTTCACCCTCGGGCGCGTCGGCGCGGGGCCGCCAGAAGCCCTTGGTCCAGATGCGGGCGACCACATACAGGGTGAGGAGGCTGGTGACCACCGAACCGGCCACCAGAATCCAGGCGAGCACCGAGCCGTTCTGGACGCCGGCCTCGAGGAGCGCGACCTTGCCGATGAACCCGGAGAAGGGCGGGATGCCGCCGAGGTTGAGCGCCGGGACCAGGAACAGGACCGCGAGAACGGGGCTGGCGATCAGGCCGCCGAGGCGTCGCAGCGAGGCCGATCCGGCCTGACGTTCGATGAGGCCGACGACGAGGAACAGCGTCGTCTGCACGAGGATGTGGTGGGCCACGTAGTAGATCGCCGCCGACATGCCCAGTTCCGATGACAGGGCGACGCCGAAGACCATGTAGCCGATGTGGCTGACCAGCGTGAACGACAGCAGACGTTTGATGTCGGACTGCGCGATCGCACCGAAGATGCCCACGATCATCGTCAGCAGACCCGCGACCATCAGCACCGTGTCCATCGACCCGCCGGGGAACAGCAGCGTGTGAGCGCGGACGATCGCGTAGACACCGACCTTGGTGAGCAGGCCGGCGAACACCGCGGTGACCGGTGCCGGTGCGGTGGGGTAGGAGTCGGGTAGCCAGGTGGACAGCGGGAACACCGCCGCCTTGATGCCGAAGGCCACGAGCAGCACGGCGTAGAGGGCATTGCGGGTGCCGCTGGAGACGTCGTCGAGGCGGACCGCCATCTCCGCCAGGTTGAGCGTGCCCGTCGTCGCGTAGGCGAAGGCGATGCCGGCGAGGAAGATCAGCGACGACACCATCGACACCATCACGTACGACGCACCGGCGCGGACGCGCTCTTCGCTGGCCCCGAGCGTCAGCAACACGAAGCTCGCGGTCAGCAGCACCTCGAACGAGACGTAGAGGTTGAACAGGTCGCCGGCGAGGAAGGCATTGCAGACACCGGCGGTGAGGATGAGATAGGTCGGCAGGAAGATCGACGTCGGCTGCTGGGCCGTGCCGTCGCGGATACCCTGACCGATCGCGTACACGACGACGCACAACAGCACGATCGTCGACACGACGAGCATCAGGGCGGCGAGCTGGTCGACGACGAGCGTGATGCCCAGCGGTCCGTTGGGATAGCCCTTGTCGCCCCATCCGCCGATCGCGACGGCGAAGGTGCCGTGGCGGTCGGTCAGGTAGAGCAGCAGGCACGACGCGATGAAGGCCACCGCGATCGCCCCGATGGCGACCACGCGCTGGAACCGGGGGCTGCGGCCGAGGAGGAGCGACAGTGCGGCGGCGACCAGGGGGACCAGCGTCGGCAGGGTGATCAGGATCGGAATCCAGGACGGCTGCGGTGTCATCGGTCACCCCCTTCGGAGTCGTCTGTCTTCTGCGGTTCGCCGGAACTCCCGATGACGTTCGGTTCGTCGGAGTCGTCCTCGGGGATCTTGTCGCCGACGACATCGGGATCGTCGTCGGTGTCATCCCCGATCTCGTCGACGACGTCGGAGTCGGTCGGCATGATGTCGGTCTCGTGGAGCTCGGTGTGCCGCTCGGCGGCCTCCTCCGGCGTGAGGGGGTTGCCCGCGTCGTCGAAGTAGTCGCCGGTCACCGTGTCGGACAGCGTCACCGGGTCGTCGCTGCGGTCGCGGTCCGGTGCGGTGTCGAGCGTGCCGGTCTTGATCTTGACGTCCTCGACGTCGTCCTCGAGGTCGTCGTCGTCGCGGTTGATCACGAACAATCGGTAGACCAGCGCGAGCACGAATGCCGCGACGCCCATGGTGATGACGATCGCGGTCAGGACCATTCCCTGGGCGAGCGGGTCCGCGTCGGCGGCACGGTTCTCCGACGACCGCCCCAGGATCGGCGGATTACCCATGCCGCCGGAGACCACGATGATCATCAGGTTGAGCGCGTTGCCGCACAGGAGCAGGCCGAACAGCATCCGGACCAGGCTGCGTTCCATCAGCAGGTACACACCGCAGGCGGCCATGATCCCGACGACCAGGAGCAAGGGGAGATTGGTGCTCATCGGGCCACCTGTCCCTTCCCGGTCGGTACGTTCTCGGCTGACGGTTCGTCGGACTCGGCCGGAACCGTCTCGGAACCGGCGCGGGTGGCACCGGTCTGGGTTCGGACCGGGGTGCGTGCCATCGTCGTCTCGACGTCGAGACGTGCTCCCAGGCTGCGCAGTACGTCGAGCACCAGACCGATCACGATGAGATAGATGCCGAGGTCGAAGAACAGTGCGGTGACCAGCTTGATCTCGCCGAGGACCGGGACGGTGATCTCGAAGACCGCCGACGACAGTGCCGGGGCCCCGAAGAACATCGAAGTGACCGCGGTGGTCGCGGAGATCGCCAGACCCGCGCCGAGGATGCGACCCGGTTCGATGGGCAGGGCCTCACCGAGCTCGTAGCGTCCGCCCGCCAGGTAGCGCAGGACCAGCGCGAGGCCCATGGTCAGGCCGCCGGCGAATCCGCCGCCCGGCGAGTTGTGCCCGGCGTAGAAGAAGTAGATCGACAGGACCACCATCGTCGGGAACAGCAGTCGGGTGGTGGCCTCGAGGACCATCGATCGGTGTCGCGGATCGCGCAGACCCGAGCCGAGCAGCCAGGTCGTGCGGTCCGGTGGGATCTGATCGTCGTCGTCATCGGAGTCGTCGCTGATGCCCGCCTGCAGCCGGATGGCGTCGGCGACGCGCGGCGCCGCACCGAAGCGGCGGTTGCGGAACACCATCGAGGCGACGCCGGTCGCGGCAGCGATGAGCACCGACACCTCGCCGAGGGTGTCCCACGCGCGGATGTCGACCAGGAGCACGTTCACCGCGTTCGCGCCGTGACCGAACTTGTAGGCGGCCTCGGCGAGGTCGACGTGCAGCGGTTCGGTCGACCGTGCGGACGCGGCGTACAGGCCGATGACCACGAGCATGGCGCCGAAGGCGAGGCCGATCAGCGCGCGCAGGGGCTTGAAGCCGGTGGCGTGCCGCTTCTCCGGTTCGGCGGGCAGCTTGCGCAGCACGAGCACGAAGATGACCAGCGTCAGCGTCTCCACCAGGAACTGGGTGAGAGCGAGGTCGGGGGCGCCGTAGAGCGCGAACAGCATGCCGCAGCCGTAGCCGGTGATGCCGACGAGCAGCGTCGCCGCGAGACGGTTGCGCAGGAAGACCGCGGCGAGCGCCGACGCGATCATGATGCCGCCGACCACGAACTGGACGGCGGTGGCGCTGTACTGGATCTGCAGCTGGTCGCGTGCACCCAGGAACAGGACGATCGTCGGCAGCAGGATGGCCGTGCACAGGATGACGCCCTGGGTGACGGGCAGAGATCCGCGCTGGGTGTTGCGGGTCAGCAGCAACGAGATGGTGTCTGCCGAACGCAGCGTCGCGTCGTAGATGCGGTCGGCGTTGAGCAGCGGCCGGAAGCCGAAGACCCGGTCGCGGATCTTGCGGATGCCGAGGAAGGCGATCACACCGCCGACGACCACGATGATCGAGAAGATCACCGGGAGTCCGAACCCGTGCCACAGGGCGAGGTGTTCGATCTTGTGGCCGTAGCTGTTCAGCGTCTCGGCGTAGGGCTCGAAGAGATCGCCGATCGGCCCGCTGACGAATCCGGCGACGACGCCGGCGATCGCGAGGACGACCGGTGAGAAGTAGAAGGGCCATGCGGGAGCGTGCATCTTCGCCACGGCCGGGCTCGGGGTGTGCCGGACCTTGCGCCCGAACGCGCCCCACAGGAAGCGGAGCGTGTACGCGCAGGTGATGATCGAGCCCACGAGCAGCACGATGTCGACGGTGTGGGCCTGCCAGGAGCTGAGCGCGCCGGTGTCCCACACCGACGCGAAGGCGGTCTCCTTGCCGATGAAGCCGAACGTGAACGGGATGCCGGCCATGCTCGCGCCGGCCAGTGCTGCGGTGATGGCGAGCACGGGTAGCCGGTGGCCGAGCCGCGCCAGCTTCCGGATGTCACGGGTACCCGTCGCGTGGTCGATGATGCCGACGACCATGAACAGCGACGCCTTGAACATGGCGTGGGCGACGAGCATGGCGAGGCCGGCCATGGCCACGTTCGCGTCGCCGATGCCGACGAGTACCGCCATGAATCCCAACTGGGAGACGGTGCCGAAGGCGAGGATGAGCTTGAGGTCGAGTTCGCGCAGCGACCGCCAGCCGCCGAGGACCATCGTCAACGCGCCCAGCCCGACGACGGCGACCTGCCAGCTGACGGTGACCGAGAAGCCCGGGGCCAGGCGCGCGATCAGGTAGATGCCGGCCTTGACCATCGCCGCGGCATGCAGGTAGGCGCTCACCGGAGTCGGGGCGGCCATGGCGCCCGGGAGCCAGAAGTGGAACGGGACGATGGCCGATTTGCTCAACGCGCCGATCAGCAGAAGGACGATCGCGATGTCGACGTAGAGGCCGGTCGGCGGTGCCGAGATGATCTCCGAGAGCAGGTAGGTCCCGGACCGTTCGCCCAGCATGATGATGCCGACGAGCATGGCCAGACCGCCGAAGGTGGTGACCAGCAGCGCCTGGGTGGCCGAGCGTCGGGCCGTCGCGCGGACGTTGTAGAAGCCGACGAGCATGAACGACAGGACGGTCGTGAGCTCCCAGAACACGTAGAGCACGAGCATGTTGTCGGAGATGACCAGACCGAACATGGCGCCGGCGAAGGCCACCATCTCGCCGCCGAACAGCGCGACGCGCGGGCGGGCGTCGTCGAAGTAGTGGGCGCAGTAGCAGAGCACGAGGGCGCCGACGCCCAGGATCAGCACCGACAGGATCGCCGCGAGGGTGTCGAAGCGGGTGACGATGTCCATCTGCAACGATGGGACCCAGCTCACCGTCTCCACGACGGCGCGGTCGGCTTCCGGCGCGGGCCAATGCGAGACGACCCAGATGAGGGCGCCGAGTGGGGCGAGCGCGAGGATGTAGAAACCCCGCGTACCGATCCAATGGATGACTGCGGGCGCGATCAGTGCGCACACTGCCAACGCAGCCAACACAGAAATCAAAAGGGCACTCCGTCTTTCTCCCGGCGGGGTGTCACGAGCGATTGCCCGCGGGAACTACTTTACCGTTGCCCGTATGTTCCGGTTCGACTGGCTCTGGCGTCTTCTTGTGGTAGCGGCTTCGATCGTGGTGGTCGGCGGGGTGCTGGCCGGTTGCGGCGACGAGGAACAGGCCGGTCCGGACGGTGTCCCGTTGCCGTCCGATTTTCCCGTTTCGCAGGTGCCGTTGATCGACGGACACGTGCTCTCGGCGGGTGGCACCCGCGCCGACGGCTGGGAGGTCACCGTCCAGGGTCCGGCGAACGGCGGCAATCAACTCGAGGCGGCGACGGAGAAACTGACCGGGGCCGGCTACACCGAATCACATCGGTCGACCGAGGGCGGACAGTCGGTGGTCGTGTTGTCCGCCGCCAAGGGCGGATCGACCTATTGGGTCCAGATCGGTGCCTCCCCGCAGGCCGCCGGTGGCGGGTCGTCGGTGTTCTACCTGGTCAACGCCGAATAACTGGTCGAATCGGCCCCCGCTCCGGCGGGGACTTTTTTCGTGCCCGGAGCTGCGATACAAATGACAGAAGATGTCAGGTGTTGACCTAACGCCATTCGGTTATTACTCTCCTTTGTGACCCGGTTCACAGCGCTGCGCTTTGGTGCCGGCTGCCATGTTCGGCACCGGGCGCACAACCAAGATCGAGGAGCTGTTCCATGACGACGACCGAACAGGTGACCGACCCCCTGGAGACCATCGCCGACCGAGACAAGGTGTTCATCGGTGGCCGCTGGGTGGAGTCGAGCGGAGACGAGTGGATCGACGTGGTCGACTCGTGGTCCGAGCGCACCGCGGCCCGTGTCCGCGCCGCCACCGCCGACGACGTGGCCCGTGCCGTGGACGTCGCGCGTGCGGCGTTCGACAAGGGCGACTGGGCGCGCAAGTCGCCCGCCGAACGCGCCGACGTGATCGACGCGATCGCGGACCGTCTCGAGGCTCGTATCCCCGAACTGACCACACTCGGCATCGTCGAGGTCGGGGTCACCACCCCGGTCAGCGCCATGACCCAGCAGATGATCCTCGGCCTGTACCGCGCCGTTGCCGCGGAGGCGCGCAAGGTGAACGTCGTCGAGGAGCGTCCGCGCGCCGACGGCGGCGTCTCCCGCATCGTCAAGGAGCCGACCGGCGTCGTCGCCGCGATCATCCCGTGGAACGGCCCCATCGGCAGCATCGCCTTCAAGGTGATCCCGGCGCTGGCCGCCGGCTGCTCGGTCGTCCTCAAGACCTCGCCGGAGGCGCCGCTGTCGCCGTCGGTGTTCGCCGACGTGGTCGCCGAACTCGTCGACGAGGGCAAGATCCCCGAAGGTGTCCTCAGCGTGCTCGTCGCCGACCGTGAGGTCTCCGAGTCGCTCGTGCTCAACCCGAAGGTCGACCACATCACCTTCACCGGCAGCACCTCGGTCGGCAAGCGGATCATGAGCCTGGCGGCCGACCGTGTCGCCAAGGTCTCGCTCGAGCTGGGCGGCAAGTCGGCGGCGATCATCCTCGACGACGCGGACCTGAACACGGTGATGGCCAACCTGCCGATGGCCGGTTGCATGCAGTCCGGTCAGGCGTGTGTCGCACTGACCCGCGTCCTCGTCTCGCGGGAGCGCCACGATGAGATCGTCGGTGCGTACAAGGCGGCGCTGGACATGATCCCGATCGGAAACCCTTGGGAGCAGACGAATTTCCTCGGTCCGCTGACCTCGGCACGTCATCGTGACCGCGTCGAGGGCTACATCGAGAAGGCCAAGGCCGAAGGCGGCGAGGTGGTCTACGGCGGCGGCCGCGTCGGGGATCAGGGCTTCTTCGTGCAGCCCACGATCATCGACAACGTCCGCAACGACATGACGATCGCCCAGGAAGAGGTGTTCGGTCCGGTCATCTCGATCATCACCTACGAGGACGAGGACGACGCGGTGGCCATCGCGAACGACTCCGTCTACGGCCTGTCCGGCGCGATCTTCACGGCCGATGTGGAGCGCGGATTCGAACTCGCGCAACGCATCCGGACCGGGACGGTGAACGTGAACACCTCGGTACTCGACTTCACGCTGCCGTTCGGTGGCTACAAGCAGTCCGGTGTGGGCCGCGAGGGCGGTGCCGAGGGTCTCGAGGAGTTCTTCGAGATCAAGACCGTGCACCTGCCGGCGCCCCAGCCGTCCTGACGCGGGGAGCCGTCCCCATCCGCACCTGCACGACGGACAACTGAAACGACGCCGCTGTGGCGATCCTCCACGGATCGCCACAGCGGCGTGCGACCGAAACAAACGACCAGGCGTGACGCTGTCACGCCTGGTCGTCGTCGTCGAGAACGGTTGTGCAGCAACATGAGAAGAAATCTCCGAGCTGCTGACAAATATCACTTGACGTCTCATGTTCAACGCTTTACGGTGGGTCGTGAAGGTGGCGGTCATCACATCGGCTCACCCGTCACGATGCGGATCACCTCGTTTCACGGCGTCAGTCAGCCTGCCCCTGATGTCCCGGGCGTCCCCGGCAACTCCGGCAGGCATTCGCCACTCACCCCAGAGCAAGGATCGAAGATGAAACTCGAAGGCAAAGTCGCACTGATCACCGGAGCGGGCTCGGGTCTCGGCCGCCAGTCGTCGCAGCTGTTCACGGCGGAGGGTGCCAAGGTCGCGGTCGTCGACATCGACGGCGACCGTGCCGAGCAGACGGTGAAGCTCGTCGAACAGCAGGGTGGCGAGGCGATCGCCATCACCGCCGACGTCGCCAAGAAGGACGAGATCACCGCCGCGGTCGACCAGACGGTCGCCGAGTTCGGCAAGCTCGACATCGCCTGGGCCAACGCAGGAGTCGTCTCGCGCGGCGGTGTGCCCACCGTTGCCGGCGGCGAGCAGGTCAACTTCGAGGACCTGACCGAGGAGGACTGGAACAATGTCCTCGGCGTCAACCTCACCGGTGTCATCTACACCGCCCAGGCCGCGGTTCCCCACCTCAAGAGCAACTGCGGCGGCACCATCATCGCCACCTCGTCGGCGGCCTCGTTCCTGGCCTACCACCAGATCGCGCTGTACTCGGCCACCAAGGCCGGCGTCAACGGCCTGGTGCGCGGCCTGAGCCTGGATCTCGGTCCCTTCGGTATCCGGGTCAACGGCATCGCGCCGACTCACGGCATGTCGCCGAACTTCCTGATGCCCGCCGGTTCGCCGGTCGTCGGTCAGTCCTACGAAGAGGTCGCCGGCCCGTGGGATCCCTTCGTCTCGCCGATCCCGCTCAAGCTGAACCGTCCGCCGTCACTGGTCGACAACGCCAAGATCGCGCTGTTCCTGGCCTCGGATGACTCGGCCTACATGTCCGGACAGGTCATCGCCTCCGGCGACGGTGGAACGCTGTCGCGCGTCGGCATGTGGTTCCCCGAGGACCTCGACCAGAAGAACCCGAACGCCTGACCATGTCCTCACCGCAGCCCACCACACTCACTGTGGATCGCGTGGCGTGCGCCGGACACGGACTCTGCTACGGGGTCGCCCCTGATCTGATCGACGCCGACGATCAGGGCGACCCCGTGGTCCCGGAGCGCACTCTCACGCCGGACGAGGCGGCTCAGGCGAGCGAGGCGGTGTCGATGTGTCCCGAGCGGGCGCTGGCACTGCTCAACACCAACTCCACGACCACAAAGGATCAGTAATGACAACAGCGGAACGATCCCGCGAGGACGTCACCGTCGACTTCGACGTGTACGACCCGTCCATCGCAGCCCCGATCGATCGATTCCAGGAGTACGCGGCAGAACTTGCCGCGAAGGGACCGGTCGTCTACTCGACCGCCCACGGCGGACACTGGATCGTCACCTCCTACAACGAGATCCACGAGGTCCTGCGCGACGCGGAGACCTTCTCCAGCTACCCCAACAACCTGGTGACGAACGAGGCCTTCGGCAAGTTCATCCCGATCGAGCTCGATCCGCCGGAGCACACCGGCTACCGCAAGGCGCTGCAGCCGCTGTTCGGTCCGGCCCGGATGAAGAAGCTCTCCGACGACATCCGCAACGTCGTCAACGACCTGCTCGACGGATTCGCGAAGAAGGGTGAGGCCGAGTACATCTCGGAGTTCGCTCATGAGCTCCCGGCCCGCATCTTCCTGGCGCTCATGGACTGGCCGGTCGAGGACGCTCCGCTGTTCACCGAGGCCACCGACGTCGTGCTGTTCGGTAAGCCCGGTGGGACCGAACAGGAATCGCTGGAGGCGCGCGCGATCGCCGGCATGCAGATGCTCGGCTACTTCCAGAAGATGGTCGACGAGCGTCGCGCCACGCCGGGGGACGACGTCACCTCGCAGCTCATCCACACCGAGGTCGAGCTCGAGGACGGTCTGCGACTGCTGACCGACGAAGAGCTGAACCGGATGTTCTTCCTGCTGCTCATCGCCGGCCTGCACACCGTGCAGGGTTCGCTGGCCTGGGCGATCGTCCACCTGGTGAACAATCCCGAGCAGCGGCAGCAGATCATCGATGACCCGGAGCTGATGATCCCGACCGCGGTCGAGGAGATCCTGCGCATCGAGGCCGCCGTGGTGCCCGGGCGTCGTGCGACCCGTGACGTCGAACTGGGCGGGATGAAGATCTCCGAGGGTGAGCAGCTGATCCTGATGCTCTGCGCGGCCAACCGCGATCACGAGGAGTTCGACGACCCGGACGCGCTCGACATCGCCCGCAAGCCGAACCGCCACCTGTCGTTCGGCGGCGGCGCGCATCGTTGCCTGGGTTCGCATCTGGCGCGTATCGAGCTCACGATCGCGCTCGAGGAGATCCTGCGCCGCATCCCCGATTTCCAGCTCGTGGAATCGGATCCGCCGGTGTTCCACTCCAGTCAGGTGCGCGGCTGCGTCCGCATGCCGATCCGGTTCACCCCGGAGTCCTGACCGGCCCCGGCGTGCCCTGATCACCGGTGTGGTGGGTTGTGTTCCCGCCCGCCACACCGGTCCAGGGGTGTCGCACCATTGCTCCGTAAAACTTACTGCTGTAGGTTTAATGCAGTGCCTGTCCCAGTCCGGACGGGTGCGTCCCAACTCGACAACCGCTCCTCCACGGAGGGAACCATGACCACTTCGCTTCCCCGGCAAGATCGAATCAGGCGTGCGCTCGAGCTCCTGCGCAACGAGACGACCGACAAGTTCGACGAGATCGTGCAGTTCGAGCCCGAGGAGTTCACCGACCCGGTGCTCGCCAAGGAGGAGCGCGATCACATCTTCGGCCGCGTGCCCTCGATCGTCGCGCACGGCAGCGAGATCTCGCGTCCCAACGACTTCGTCACGGTTCAGATGCCGCGGAACAACATCATCGTGGTGCGGCAGAAGGACGGCAGTGTCCGCTCCTTCGTCAACCTCTGCCGGCATCGGGGCGCGATGCTGGAGAAGAGCGAGAAGGGGCGCTGCCGGATCTTCTCGTGCGGCTACCACCGCTGGTCCTACGATCCGACCGGATCGCTGCGAACCATCACGCGCGACTCGACTTTCGGTGATGTGGACCGTTCCGACCACGGACTGATCGAGCTCCCGACCGAGGAGCGCCACGGGTTCATCTGGGTCGTCGACAATGCCTCGGCCGAGATCGACGTCGCGGCCTGGCTCGGTCCCGAGATCGACCCGATGCTCGCCGAGTACAACCTGGACAAGCTGGTCTGTTTCCGGGCCGGGGGTTTCGACGAACCCACGAACTGGAAGATCATGCAGGATGCGTTCCTGGACGGCTACCACATCCAGTACGCACACCCGAACACCGCGGGAAAGATCATCCACACCAACGTGATGGCCTTCGAGGACTTCGGCCGGCACTGCCGGTTCATCGCGCCGCGCAAGTCGATCGACCGCTTCCTCGAAGAGGACCCGGGCGACATCCCGCTGGACAAGTACGTCACCGAGACGCACTGGCTCGGCCCGAACAGCACTCTGCTTCGCCAGCCGGATCACTTCCAGCTCTTGACGTTCCGGCCGCACCCCACCGATCCGACCAAGTCGCGGATGGAACAGCGCCTGATGGTGCCGACCGTCGAGGAGAGCGGCATGGAGCAGGAGCGCTGGGAGCGACTGTGGAACAAGAACTGGGAGATCCTGCTCGCGGTCCTGCATCAGGAGGACTTCCCGTTGCTGCGGGATTCGCAGCAGGGTATGGGCAGTGCCGACGCGGGAGACATGTTGCTCGGTCGCAACGAGATCGCCAATCAGGTCTTCCGGCGTGAGACCAAGCGGCTCGTCGCCGAAGGGCGTGCGGGCGCCTGATGTCGAAGGGCCGGTTCGTCGGAACCGGCGCGCGACCCCAAAGTCCGATTTATCCTATAACCGTTAGGTGAGTGGGGCCGGCCGATCCGCAGGCCCCGCGCCTGCGGCGGCCGCACCTCTCGGCCGCATCGAAACCTGTTGACAGAGAAGAAAGTACGATCATGACCACAACCATCGGCAAGGCGCTCGACTGGTGGGCCCGTACCAAGGGTGATACCACCGCTGTGGTTTTCTCCGGTTCCGAGATCTCCTACCGTGAGCTGCGGGACTGGAGCAGTCGCATCGCCCGTCTCCTCGTGGAGGGCAACGGTGTCGCTCCCGGTGCCCGGGTGGGTCTGCTCGGGCCGAACTCGCTCGAGTGGCCGGTCGCGGCCCTCGGTGCGCTGAAGTCCGGCGGCGTCCTGGTTCCGCTGAACAGCCGTTACCGCCCCGCCGAGCTCCGGAAGATCGCCGACGACGCGGGTATCGGCGTCGTGATCGTGGCCCCGGGCTTCGAGCAGCTGGCCGAGGACACCGCGGCGATCGGTGCACCGTTCAGCGTCGTCACCTACGCCGAGCTCGAGGCGCTGCGCGCCGGCGGTGCGGACGACTTCCGTGTCGATCTCGAACCCGACGAGCCGACGACCGTGCTGTTCACCAGCGGGTCCACCGGGTTGTCCAAGGGCGTGATCCTCACCAACCGGACGCTCATGTCGATCGTCTTCGAGAACACCCTCACCGAGGAGGGTTTCCGGCCGGGAACCACCACGCTGCTGGTCCTGCCGCTCGCCTTCACCCCGGGCCTGGTCTACGGACTCCTGATCACGACGGTTCTGGGCGGCACGCTGGTCGTCGAACCCGAACTGAATCCGTCCAACGCGGTGAAGCTCCTCGAGAAGCATTCAGTGGAGGCCATTTTCGGTGTTCCGCTGATCTTCGAGGCCATCTCGCGTGCCCCGGAGTTCGCCGATGCCGACCTGAGCGCTCTGAAGACCGCGATCGTGGGCGGCGCCGCCGTTCCGGTGCCGCTGCTGAAGCGCTGGGCCGACAAGGGTGTCCTGCTGCGTCAGATCTACGGCATGACCGAGGCCGGCGGCGTCGCGACCGCGACGATCCGCGAGGAGGCCTTCGAGTTCCCGGACCGGTGCGGCACGGGGTCGATCTTCACCGAGGTCAAGGTCTTCAACGACAAGGGTGAGGAAGCGGCTCCCGGAGAAGCGGGTGAACTCGTGGTCCGCGGCCCGGGTGTCACCCCCGGCTACTGGAACGACCCGGAGACGAGCGCGCAGGCCCTCCGCGGCGGATGGCTGCACAGTGGCGACCTCGGGGAGGCCGACGAGGACGGCCGCGTGAAGTTCGTCGACCGCCTCAAGGACCTCATCATCTCCGGCGGCATCAACATCTCGCCGGTGGAACTCGAGATCGCGATCGGCGCCATCGAGGGCGTCCAGGAGGTCGCCGTGATCGCGGCGAACGACGACCGGTTCGGCGAGACCCCCGCGGCGATCGTGACGGCCGCCGCCGATGTCGACGAGAAGACGATCGTCGAGCACTGCCAGAAGGTCCTGGCCGACTTCAAGGTGCCCCGTTACGTCGTGATCCGGCAGGACCCGCTGCCCCGCCTCCCCAGCGGAAAGATCGCCAAGACGGTGATCCGGGACGAGTACAAGGACGTGGATACTCGCTTCGATCGCGTGCGCTGAGGGGTGCGCGTGCGTTAGACGAGGTGCGCGCCGGTTGTGAGACGGCCGAGGTTGCGGAGGAGATCCGCGCCTCGGTCGTTTTGCTTACCGGCCGGCTCGGCGAGACGGCCGACGAGGCTGTCTCGATTTTTGAGCGTCGCGGACAGATAACACAGTTTGTCCGTTGTAACATGGCTTTTGGGAGGTGCACTCACGTGGCACGCAGAAAGACGGGCAACGTCCTGAGCGAGGACGTCGAGGAGGCCCGTAAACAGATCATGGTCGCTGCGGAGAAGGTTTTCCAGCGATACGGCGTATCCAAGACGACGATGGACGACATCGGTCGTGAGGCCGGGGTGTCCCGTCCGACCGTCTACCGCTATTTCGGCGACCGCGACACTCTCATCTCGGCCATCATCGAACGACGGTCGCGCATGCTGTTCGCCAAGGCACGGAAGTTCCTGCTCGAGAAGGATTCCTTCGCCGACCAGCTCGTCGAGGGCCTGATCTTCCTGGTCGACCGGGGACGCCGCGATCCGCTGATCCGCATCCTGGTCAGTCCCGAACACATGCAGATGGCCGAACCCCTCGTCGGAGCGTCGGGGCTTGCCGCCCGGCTGACCGCGGAGATGTGGGACCCGGTCATCGAGCAGGCGATGGAGCGCGGCGAGATCCGTCGGGATCTCGACAAGGAGAAGATGGCCGAGTGGATCGCATTCGTCCAGTTCATCCTCGTCGGGCGACTGGACTTCGACCGCCCCGACGACCCACAGCATCGGGAGATGTTGCGCGACTTCGTGCTCCCGGCGTTCCTTCCGAGCGCGGTGCCGTCGGCCGAGCTGAAACGCTGACGCGGTGAGCGTGTCGCCGGACACGCGCGCGCCGAGTCCGGCGACCGCTGCCCTGACCTCGGATCAGATCCCGGTGGATGATCTCCTTCATGATCGCGTTGGTCCCGCCGTCGATCCGCCGGGTACTCCATCATGTAGCCGTACCCCCCGTGGAGCTGCACACCCGCGTCGATGACCTTGTCCTGCAGGTTCGGTGACCTACCGTTCGGCCTTGGCCGCGTCGACGTTCAAGTGACCGATCATCCACGGTGTCCCCGCGGCCGGACGCGTCGGTCACCCGGTGGCTCGCAGCGGATTCCGAACACGAACAATCGTTACGGCGTCGATGTCGAGACGGGCGCGAAGGTAGACCCCGTCGAACCACCCGTGACATTCGGCGAACGACAGCATCTCGCGGACCTCGTCGAGCCACCGCCGGTTGTCGCTCAGGGACTGTAGCCACCACGTGTTGACATAGGCGACGTTGCCGTCGATGTAGCCGATTCCGCGCTGGCGCAACCTCTCTGACGTATCGGCCGCGCTGATCCGAGTCCTCACCGAGAGACTTCGCAGATTCTCTCGGTCAAGGACTCGGACCGTCTGTGCTTCGACGCAAACTTCCATGATGCTGCCCCGGAATGTTGTCGTGCCGGTCTAACGGGCCGTGGACGAATAGATGTCCTCGATGATCTCGGCGTACTTGGTGGTGACGCCGCGTCGTTTGAGCTTCATCGTCGGCGTGAGTTCATCGGAGTCCGGGAGCCATTCGTCGGCGAGGAGTCGATGACGTTTGATCTGTTCGACGCGGGAGAGCTGCTCGTTCGCGCGGGCAACCGCCTGGTCGACTTCGGCTTGCAGCGCGGCATTGTCGATGAGTGCCGCAGGGCTGGCGTCCGAGAGACCGTGTGCGGCAGCGAAGGTGCGGGCGGCATCGGGATCGAGGACGATGAGCGCGATGTTGTAGGGCCGGCGGTCGCCGATGACGCACGCCTGACCGATCAGCGGCGAGGCGCTCTTCAGCTTCCCCTCGATGTTGACCGGGGACATGTTCTTGCCCGCGGCGTTGATGATCAGTTCCTTCTTGCGGTCGACGATCGTGACCCATCCATCGTCGTCGATCCGCGCGATGTCGCCGGTGTGCAGCCAGCCGAACTCGTCGATCGCCTCGGCCGTCTTCTCGGGGGCCTTGCGGTAGCCGCGCATGACGTGCGGGCCGCGCAGCAGGAGCTCGCCGTCGTCGGCGAGCTTGGCCTCGGTGCCCGGTTGGGCCAGGCCCACCTTGCCTACACGGATGTCGTCGGGCACGTTGGTGAATCCCAGCGCGCCGGTCTCGGACATCCCGAACCCCTCCTGGAGCGGCAAGCCGAGCGCGAGGAAGAACTCGTGCACCGCCGGCGCGATCGGCGCGGCGCCGGTCATGAGGAGCGCGACGCGGTCCAGTCCGAGTTGTGCCCGGAGGTCGGCGAAGATGCGTTCGTCGGCGACGCTGACGGCGTCCTGTAGGTCTGCCGGAACCGGTTCTCGGCGTTGCTCGATCTGTACCAGGCGGATCGCTGCCTCCAGCGCGGCCGACGTCGCATCACGCGGGCCGTCCGGCAGTGCCGAGAAGCGGGCGAGGAGACCGGCCCGGAGCTTCTCCCAGATCCGCGGCACACCCAGGAACCAGGTCGGGTGAGCCTCGGCGACCGCGCCGAACACGGCTGTCGCATCACGAACAGTGGTGATGGGCCACCCCGTCACGGTCGCGAGGTAGTGCGAGAACACGCGATCGGCGGCGTGCGCGGTCGGCAGGTAGCTGATGGCCGCACCGTCGACGTCGAACGGGAAACGCAGGTTGCAGGTGTACATGACGAACATCAGATTGGCGTGGGTGAGTTCGACGCCCTTCGGATCTCCCGTCGTGCCCGAGGTGTAGATGAGCGTGGCCAGGTCGTCGGCACGGACCGAACGCCAGGTCTTCTCGAAGTCGAAGTCCGCGGGGCGGCGGCCGCGTAGCTCATCGAGCGGGGTGATGGTCGCGGGACCGTTGCCATGGACGGTGGGTGCGCCGGCCGGGTTCGTCACCACGAGGTGCCTGACGGTGGGGGCGGCGGTGCGCTGGAGGACGTCGAGGAAGGCGGAGTCCGCGACGACAACCGAGTTCCCGGCGTTGTCGAACAGGTAGCTGATCTGATCCGGCGCCGAGGTGAGATAGATGGAGAACGGCGTCGCGCCCAGGTGCAACACGGCCATGTCGACGACGTGGAACTCCGGGCTGTTCGGCAGCATGATGGCGACCGTGTCACCGTGTCCGACGCCGAGATCGGCGAGTCCGGCAGCCACTTCCTCAACCGCCGTGCGGTATTCGGACCAGGTCAGCGATCGCTCCTCACCGAAGGCGCTCAGGGCCGTGGAATCGGGCCGACTCGCGGCCGTGGCCTGGAAGGCCCCGACCAGCGTGGTGGCGGAGATACCCGGGGCGGCAACAGGTGCGGACGGGGCCTGCGGTGCGTGTGTCATTGTGTTCTGCCTCGATTGCGATGGGACGAGATGGTGGGGGCGGGCCGGACTCAGTGGGTGAGTTGTCCGGCGCCGCCGGACGACTCCTGCGCTGTCGCGACGGTTCCGCGCGTGGTGATGAACTCGGCGAAGTCGGGTTCGTGGACACGACGCCAGTAGTCGACGTACCGCCAGGGGCTGTTGGTGACGATCCGTCCCCGTGCGTTGCGGTAGTACGTCGTGGTACCGCCGAAGTGCCACACCGTGTCCTCGAGCGCTTCGTCGAGTTCGCGGTTGTAGGTGTCGAACGCCTCGGGACGGACCTCGATCGAGTCGAGCCGCTCGTCGATCATCGCGCTGATCAATGCCGTGACGTGCTGAATCTGCATCTCGGTGCCGGCGATGACCGTGCCGCCGTGACCGGTGTTGGTGTTGGGGCCGTACAGGCAGAAGAAGTTCGGAAATCCGGGCACGGTGATACCGAGGTGGGCACGGCCGTCGTCGGCACCCCAGACCTCTCGGAGTGTGCGTCCGTCGCGACCACGGACCGTGAGCGACCCCAGAACATCTACGGACTTGAAACCCGTTGCCAGAACCAGCACGTCGGCGTCGTGGCCGACACCGTCCGAGGACCGAACCCCGTTCGTCGTGACCGTGCTGATACCGGTGGTGACGAGATGGACATTCTCGCGGCGAAGCGTGCGGAACCAGCCGGCGTCGATCAGCAGTCGCTTTCCGTACGGCGGATAGTCGGGCAGGCTCTTCGCGAGAAGGTCTGGGCGACCGTCGAGTTCGTTCTCGATGTACGCGGTGAGCATGGCGCGTAGTCGGTCGTTTCCCTTGTTGATCGCGCGCCCGAGGTGTGGATAGTCGCGATCGACCTGCAGGAGGCGCCACACCTTGTCGCCCATCCGCCAGAACAAACGGGCGCGATACCACGCGAGATAGAACGGCACGTGTCTGTTCAGCCAGTGCGCCGAGTCGTCGACCGGCTGCCCTTTGAGCGGATGGGGCATCGCCCATTGCGGTGTCCGCTGGAACACCCGGACCTCGGCTGCGTCTTCGGCAGCGGCGGGAACGAACTGCATGGCGCTCGCACCCGTGCCGATGACCGCGACGCGTTTGCCTCGGAGGTCGACCGCCGGGTCCCACTGCGCCGTGTGCAACACGGGGCCCTCGAAATCCGACAGTCCCGGCAGGTCGGGGATGCTGGGCTGGTTCAGCAGTCCGACCGCGCTGACAACGACTGTCGCGGTGAGGCTCTCGATCTCACCGGTTGATACCGATCGAAGGTCGAGGGTCCAGCCGGCGGTGGCCGGGTCGAACTCGGCCTGATCGACCATCGTCGAGAATCGTGTGTGGGCCAGGATGCCGTGGCGTTCGGCCAGTGCTCGCCAGTATGCCGCGAGCTCTTCCTGCGGAGCGAAGTAGCTGGACCACTCCGGGTTCGGGTCGAAGGACAGGGCGTAGAGGTAGCTCGGGGTGTCGACCCCGCAGCCCGGGTACACGTTCTCGTGCCACGTGCCGCCCACGTCGTCGTTCTTGTCGATGAGAACGTAGTCGATCCCGGCCTGCTGCAAGCGGATTGCCATGGCCAGTCCGGATATCCCCGCACCGATGATCGCGACCCGGAAGCCATCCGTCGGAGTGGACCGCGGTACCGAATGGCGGCGGTACAGGCCCATCTCCTCGCCCAGGAGCTGCCCGTAGTCGTCGGGGAGTCGCTCGGCGAGCATCACCGAGAGGATCCGTGACAGTCGTTCGGGGGCCGGTGCGTCCGCAACGTCGAGGTCGCCATCGCGCCACGCGCGAAGCGTTGCCGAGGCCTCACGCCGAATACGTTCGGCGAGTTCGGGTTCGAAACCTCCGGTGTCGTGGTCGCCGAGATCGGGAGGAGCGGTCGGCAGGTAGGGATCCTCGATCCAGCGGTCATCGCCGGTCAGGAGAGCCAACGAGCCGAGCAGGATCGGGAGATTGGCGTGTCTCAGTGCGAGTGCGAGCTGCTCGTCGGTGAAGTCGGCGTCGGGCCGGAACGCGCCGTCGGGAACGCCGCTCCACTCGGGCGCGAGGCGGGGGGAACTGGACTCTGGCATACACGAGACCATACAATGTGTTCAGACGTGGCGTCAATCACATTTCCCGCCGACGGCTGAGCACCGCGGCCCACCCCGTCAATCGATCGACAGACAGGACAGACAATGACAGTCACCGCGAATCGTCCACGCGCACGAAGTGTGTACGAACCCGAGCACGAGGCATTCCGGGAGAGCTTCCGCCGGTTCCTCGACACCGAGGTCGTCCCGGGCTACGAGAACTGGGAACGGGAGGGGCGGATTCCCCGCGAACTCTTCCGGAAGGCCGGCTCGCACGGATTTCTCGGGATGTCGGTCGACGAGGAGTTCGGCGGCGGCGGCACCGATGACTTCCGGTTCAACGCGGTCATCGCCGAAGAGGTTGCCGACGCGGGGGTGATGTCGTTCGGGGTCAACCTCCACAACGACATCTGCGTTCCGTACTTCGAGCGTTATGCCGACGACGAGCAGAAGCGACGCTGGCTGCCCGGCCTGGCGTCGGGTGATCTCATCGCGGCCATCGCGATGACCGAGCCGGGCACTGGCTCCGATCTCGCGGGCATCACCACGACGGCGAAAGAGGAGGGTGATCACTTTGTGCTGAACGGTTCGAAGACGTTCATCTCCAATGGGATCAACGCCGATCTGGTCATCGTCGCTGCGCGGACCGAGAGCGGCGGTGACCGCCACGGCGGCCTGTCGTTGCTGGTCGTCGAACGCGACACCCCTGGCTTCCAGCGTGGGCGCAATCTGGAGAAGATCGGCATGCATGCGCAGGACACCGCCGAGTTGTTCTTCGAGGACGCCCGGGTCCCCAGGGGGAACCTGCTGGGTGAGCGAGGTGGAGGCTTTCGTGCACTCGTCACCAACCTCCCTCAGGAGCGGCTGACGATCGCAGTGGCGAGCACGGCCGCGGCGGCCCGCGCGGTCGAGCTCGCGCGGGACCATGTGAGTACCCGAACCGCATTCGGAAAACCGTTGGCGGCCAATCAGAACATCCGGTTCACGCTCGCCGACGCCTTCGTGCAGACCGAGGTCGTCCGTGCCTTCGTCGATGACTGCCTGCTCCAGCACACGACCGGTGACCTCACCGCCGATCGGGCCGCGATGGCCAAACTCGCGGCAAGTGAGGTCCAGGGGCGCGTCGTCGACCGGTGTCTGCAGATGTTCGGCGGCTACGGCTTCATGGCCGAGTATCCGATCGCCAAGGCCTACGTCGACGCGCGCGTGCAGCGAATCTACGGCGGAGCCAACGAGATCATGAAGGAGATCATCGGCAAGTCCCTCTTCCGTTGAGGGCTGACGAGAACACGACACCATGAAGAGAACACTTTTCGACTCCGAACATGATCAGTTCCGGGACACCGTCCGGTCCTTCCTGACGAAGGAAGCCGTTCCGCACACGGCCGACTGGGAGGAAGCCGGTGAGGTCAGTCGTGACTTCTGGACCGCGGCGGCCGATCAGGGTCTGGTCGGCTTCGCGGCTCCGGAACAGTACGGCGGCGGGGGGCTACGCGACTTCCGGTTCAATGCGGTGCTGAACGAGGAAGTGGTCCGCACCGGGACCGTCGGCGACGGCTTCTCGCTGACCAACGACATCGTGCTCCCGTACTTCCTGGACATCGCGACGCCGGAACAGCAGGGACGTTGGCTGCCCGGCATCGTCAGTGGTGAGACCGCGATCGCCATCGCCATGTCCGAACCAGGTACCGGTTCGGACCTGCGCGCGATCAAGTCCACCGCGACCCGTGTCGATGGTGGGTGGCGTCTCAATGGTTCCAAGACTTTCATCACTCGCGGTATCCAGGCCGACCTGATCATCGTCGCCGCTCGGATTCCGGAGAACGACGGCGGTGGATTCGGATTGTTCGTCGTGTCCGGGGACCACGAGGGATTCCAGCGCGGTCGAAAGCTGCAGAAGATCGGCCGCAAGGCGCAGGACACCGCGGAGTTGTTCTTCGAAGACGTCCTCGTCGCGGAATCGGACGTGCTCGGTGAGCCGGGCAAGGGGCTGCGATACATGATGGGAAACCTTGCCCAGGAACGGTTGTCGATGGCGGTCGTCGCGGTCGCCCAGGCCGAATACGCGGTCGAGACCGCCATCGCCTACGGCAAGGAGCGCAAGGCCTTCGGTCAACCCATCGGGAGCTTCCAGGCGAACCGCTTCACCCTGGCCGAGTTGTCCACGCAGGTCGGAATCGCCCGGGTGTTCGTGGACCGGTGCATCGAGGCGCAGAACGCCGGAGAACTCACCGCAGCCGAGGCGGCCGGCGCGAAGTTCTGGACCACCGAGCTGGAGTTCAACGCACTGGACACCTGCCTCCAGATGCACGGCGGGTACGGCTACATGGAGGAGTACGACGTCGCGCGGAGGTGGCGGGACGCGCGGGTGCAGCGGATCTACGGCGGCACCAACGAGATCATGCGCGAGATCGTGGGCCGCTCGCTCGGTCTGTGAACCAGGGTTGAATCGGTGGTTGCCCGGGAAGAGCTTTCAACCGGGCAACCACCGAGGTCACGGAGTCGAGTCGACCACGCCGTCGGCGAGGAGGGATTCGATCTCGGTCGGGGAGAAGCCGGTCTCACCGAGCACCTCGACAGTGTCGGCGCCCGGCGCGCGCCGCGGACGAGGACTCGTCGGCGGGCGACCGTCGAAGCGAGGGGCCGGAGCCGGTTGAACGACGCCGTCGACCGTCACGAAGGTGTTCCGGGCTCGATTGTGCGGGTGCTCCACTGCCTCTGAAATCGTCAGAACCGGTGCGTAGCAGGTGTTTCGGCCGTCGAACAGCGCGTCGAGTTCGGCCCGATCGTATTCGGCGACCCGGTTCTCGAGAATGATGCGGTACTCGTCCCATCGCTTCGAATCGAGATGGTCGTGCCGCATCGCATCGGGCAGTTCCAAGACATCACAGAGCTCCGTCCAGAACTGATTCTCGATGGCGCCGATGCTCACCCACTGTCCGTCGCGGGTCTCGTAGACGCATAGAAGAACGCGCCGGTGTCGAGCAGGTTGGCGCCGCGTTCCTCGACGAAGTCGCCCTCCGCCCGGTACGAATGGAACATCGCCATCAGGGCCGAGGCTCCGTCGATCATCGCCGCATCGACGACACGGCCTCCGTGCCCGGCGCGGGCGGACAGGATGCCCGCGAGCATCCCGAAGGCGAGAAAGGTTCCGCCGCCTCCGAAGTCGCCGACGAGGTTGAGGGGCGGAACCGGTGGCCCGCCCTTCCGTCCGATCTGATGCAGGGCGCCGGTAAGTGCGATGTAGTTGATGTCATGTCCGGGCCGCGACGCCATCGGACCGCTCTGGCCCCAGCCGGTCATCCGTCCGTAGACGAGGTTCGGGTTGTGGTGCAGACAGTCTCGTGGCCCGACGCCGAGGCGCTCGGCGACGCCGGGGCGGAAGGTCTCGATGATCCCGTCGGCGTCGGCGCAGAGCCGGCGGACGACGTCGGCACCCGCCTCCGACTTGAGGTCCACGGCGATGTGCCGCCGACTCCGGAAGAGGATGCCGTGACCGCCGACCGCCCAGGGGTTGCCCCCGGGTCGGTCGACGGTGATGACCTCGGCGCCCATGTCCGCCAGCATCATCGCCGCGAACGGGCCGGGGCCGATGCCGGCGAGCTCGATGATCCGGGTGCCGGCCAGCGGAGGGGGTGTCGACTCGACGCTCACTTCTTCGCGACCACCGGCATGCCGCCCTTGTTCGCGGCGATGTCCGCGTGGACCTCGTCGGGGTTGGCCACGGCCATCTCCTTGTTCGCGCCGTCGGGGAGTTTGATCGCGTCGTTGAATTGGCGAAGCATGGTGAACGCGGCCTTCTCGTCGTCGTGCGGCAGCACTCGCCCGACTCGATCGGCAAGGGTGACGAGCGGGCTGATCGTCGGCAGGATGTGCCGCCATCCGGTCTTCTCGACGCCCAGAGCATCCATGACGTGCGGCGGGATCCACGAGTGCAGCAACCCATATGCGAGCTTGAGTCGACGTTCGTTCGTCATGAACTTGGCAACCGGTCCCGGCAGCACCTCGACGTCGCCGGGCGGGTTCTCGACGCTGTATTCGATGATCGAGTGGACGACGTCGTGGCAGAGCTCGTCCGGCGGAAGTTCGACCAGCGTGTGCAGATCGGTCTTGCGACGAGCGTCCTCGTAATCCGTGTGCAGGATGTCCTCGGGAACGCCGATCACATATCCCACGTAACGGCTCAGGGCGAAGATGTCCTCGAGTTCACGGTCGCTGAAACGGATTCCCGCGGACTGGACCGCATCGGTGAACTTCACCCCGAACTGGCCGGCCTGGGTGACCATGCTGTCGAAGTTGTTGATGGGGATGCCCCAGCCGGCCCAGTCCCAGTGGTCGGATCGCCCGAGACTGTGACGAACCGCGGCGTGGATCATGCGGACCTTCGCGGTGAGACGAAAGCCCTCCTCGAAACGCGCCATCCCGCCGGGGGTGTAGGCGGCGACCACGTACCGGAAGCTCTCGATGAGCCGGGTCCCCACCTTGTCCTGCTCGCGGAGCCGGCCGCTGAACAGCACCGGACGGGTGGCGCTGTACATGGAGAACCCGCCGGCGATCGCACCCCAGGCGAGGACGGGAGGGACGATCGGGCCGGCGCGCCAGAACGCGACCGCACCGCGGTAGAGCTGATCGAAATCGACCCAGTCGGGGATGTGGTCGAGCTGGTCGAAGAGCGCGATCAGTCCGGGGCTGGGGTCGTCGATCGCGTCGATTCCGTGATCCAGGGCCTGGTCGAAGGTCCGCCACGTCGAATTGTTGGATTTGTCCTTGAAGTCGAGCATCGCCGCGTAGGCATAGTCGTCGGCGAGCAGGGCGTGGTCGGTCAGCTTCTCGACCAAGTCGCGACCGTACATGGCGATCGCTTTGTCCTTGTTCGCAATTCGACCCAGGTCGATACCGCGTGGCAGTCCCGGCGGAACGTCGAGATCGCCGCGGAAACTCGTCGGCTGCGTATGTGGCTCGGTGATGGTCATCGCGCCTCCTAGGGGGGTGGACGGTACGCCGGCCTCGTGTGATCGGCGTTACAACGCAGGGTAGACCCAACTGAACACTATGTCTACACTGAATGTCTGGCCGCATGTCGGCCGGTCCGTGACGCGATGTGCCCGCGGTCAGCCGTGTCGCACGCGTCGACCCGCCCCCCTACAACGAGGAGTATCGATGTCGCCGCTGCCCCAGGACTCGACGAACGTAACGGCGGCGTCGCCTCCGGAACCGCTGCCGCCCCGGACCTTGCGTGAGCTGTTGGAATCCCGGTGGAGTTGCCGCGAGTTCCTCCGTCGTCAGGTATCGCAGTCCGAGATCGAGAGAGTGGTCGACGTGGCCCGTCTGACCCCCTCGTGGTGCAACACGCAGCCGTGGCACGTCGACGTGCTGAGTGGGGGCGCCGCCGAGGGTCTGCGCGACGCCCTGCGGGCCGCGATCGCGGATGGACCGGCGCAGAATCCCGACATCGAGTTCCCGGCTGCGTATGACGGCGTCTACCGGGAGCGTCGTCGCGAGAGTGGTCTACAGCTCTACGCAAGCGTCGGTATCGAGAAGTCGGACCGGGCCGGTTCGGCCCGACAGATGTTGCGCAACTTCGACTTCTTCGGTGCGCCGCATGTGGCGATCGTCACGACCGAGGCTGCGCTGGGCCCCTATGGAGCGGTCGACTGCGGACTGTTCGTGAGCAACTTCCTCCTGGCGGCCCACGAGCTCGGGATCGCGACCGTCCCGCAAGCGGCGCTGGCGACGCAGTCGCCGGTGATCCGGGAGTACCTCGGGATGAAGCCCGAACGGCAAGTGGTCGTGGGTATCTCGTTCGGTTATCCCGACGAGGACGCACCGGTCAATGCGTATCGCACCAGCAGGCAGTCGATCGCGGAGGTCGCGTCCTTCCATCGCTGACGGACGCAGCCTCGACGGCGGAGGGTATACACAGTGTATGAACGTGATGTATGTTGCTTTCGACAATGGCGCCCGAGCGCCCGCTGAACGACTAGGAGACTGCGAATGTCGGAAACCCAGGCACTGATCTTCGATGCGATCCGCACGCCGCGCGGTAAGGGCAAGAGCTCGGGATCGTTGCACACGATCAAGCCGATCGACCTCGCCACCGGCTTGCTGTCGGCAGTCCTCGACCGGAATCCCGCACTCGATCCGACCCGCGTCGACGACCTGGTCCTCGGGGTCGTGACTCCGGTCGGCGAGCAGGGCGGCGACATCGCGCGCACGGCGGCACTTGCGGCGGGGCTCCCCCGCACGGTGGCGGGAGTGCAGGTCAATCGGTTCTGCGCATCCGGGCTCGAAGCGGTGAATCTCGCGGCGCAGAAGGTACGTTCGGGATTCGAGGAACTGGTCTTCGCGGGCGGCGTCGAGTCGATGTCCCGTGTTCCGATGAGCTCTGACGGTGCCGCGTGGATGGACGACCCCGCAACGAATCTGGCCACGAGCTTCGTGCCGCAGGGCATCGGCGCCGATCTGATCGCGACACTCGACGGGCACACCCGCGAGGACGTGGACGCATACGCGGTGCGTTCGCACGAACTGGCCGCCAAGGCCGAGGCGGACGGGCGATTCGATGCCTCGGTCGTACCGGTACGCGACATCAACGGGGCCGTGGTACTCGACCGGCACGAGACCATCCGCGAGGGGACCACCACCGCCACCCTCGCGCCACTCCGGCCGTCGTTCGCCAAGGTCGGCGCGGCGGGCTTCGATGCCGTTGCACTGCAGGAGTTCCCGACCGTCGAGAAGATCGACCACGTCCATCACGCCGGCAACAGCTCAGGAATCGTCGACGGTGCCTCGCTGGTCGTGATCGGTAGCGAAGAGGTCGGGAAAGAACTGGGCCTGACTCCGCGCGGGCGGGTCGTCTCCACCGCGGTGTCCGGAGACAATCCGACCATCATGCTGACCGCGCCGGCTCCCGCGTCGCGGAAGGCGCTGGCGAAGGCCGGTCTCACCGTCGACGACATCGACCTCGTGGAGATCAACGAGGCGTTCGCCTCGGTGGTGCTGCATTTCGTCGACGACCTCGGCCTCGACATGGCGAAGGTGAACGTGAACGGCGGAGCGATCGCGATGGGTCACCCGCTCGGCGCCACCGGGGCGATGCTCGTGTCCACGGTCTTGGACGAACTGCACCGGACCGGCGGTCGATACGGACTCGTGACGCTGTGCGTCGGCGGCGGTATGGGGATCGCGACCGTGGTCGAGGCGCTCTGACCGCCGCTCGCAACGCCAGACAATCAGCAGACAACCCCAGAGAGAGTTCAACGGCAATGACGCAGACCATTATCCGGCGCACCATCGACGACGACGCCGTCGTCACCCTGACCATCGACGACCCCGACCAGCGGGTGAACACGATGAACGAGCGATTCGTCGCCTCGCTCTCGGACGCCCTCGACGAGATCGGTGACGCCCAGGACATCGCCGGTGTCATCATCGCTTCCGGGAAATCGACGTTCTTCGCCGGCGGCGACCTCAACGACCTCCTGCACACCGACCGGTCCCACATCGACGACTTCACCGCGTTCGTCGAACGGAATCGGGACCTGCTCCGACGCCTGGAGCGTCTCGGGGTGCCGGTCGTGGCGACGATCAACGGTGCGGCGCTGGGTGGTGGTCTCGAGCTCGCGCTCGCGACCCACCATCGCGTCGCGGTGAAGTCCGGCGGAGTTCGTCTGGGACTTCCGGAAGTGACCCTGGGTCTGCTGCCAGGTGCCGGGGGCGTCGTCCGCGGCGTGCGACTGCTGGGCGTCCAGAAGGCGCTGTCGTCGCTGCTGCTGTCCGGTCGCCAGGTCGATGCGACGGCCGCACTCGAACTGGGCATCGTGGATGAACTCGTCGATTCGCCTGCGGATCTGGCGTCGGCGGCGAAGGCCTGGATCCTGGCCAATCCGGATGCACGGCAGCCGTGGGACGTGTCGGGGTTCGCGATACCGGGCGGGGCCCCGGGTGACCCGGCGCAGCCGCTGCATGCCTCCCTGCCCCTCCTGACCGCGACACTGCGAGCCGACCTCAAAGGCGCGAATTACCCGGCGCCGAAGAACATCCTGAAGGCCGCTGTCGAGGGCGCCCAGGTCGACTTCGACAATGCCTTGCGGATCGAGACCCGGTACTTCGTCGACCTGGCAGTCGGGCAGATCGCGAAGAACATGATCCAGGCCCGATTCTTCGACACCCAGACGGTGAACGGACTCCGCGGTCGCGACGCATCACGGACCCCGTGGAAGGCGACGAAGGCGGTGGTTCTGGGTGCCGGGATGATGGGTGCGGGTATCGCCTATCAGTGCGCCGCAGCCGGAATCGACGTCGTACTCAAAGATGTCAGTGCGGAAGCCGCCGAGCGCGGCAAGGGGTACTCGCGGAGAGTGCTCGACAAAAAGGTGAGTGCGGGCGCCCTCTCCGAAGCGCAGCGAGAGGTCATCCTCGACCGGATCACCGCCACCGTCGACGTCGCCGACGCCGCAGGCGCGGACCTGGTGATCGAGGCCGTCTTCGAGGATCCCGATCTGAAGGCCCGAGTTCTGAAGGAGGTCGAACCCGTTCTCGCACCGGGTGCGCTCATCGGGTCGAACACGTCGACCCTGCCGATCACCGGTTTGGCCGGCGCCGTGCAGAATCCCGCAGACTTCATCGGCCTGCACTTCTTCAGCCCGGTGGACAAGATGCCGCTGCTGGAGATCATCAAGGGCGGTGCGACGTCTGCCGAATCAGTCTCCAGGGCACTGGATGTCGCCCGTCAGATCGCCAAGACCCCCATCGTGGTCAACGACAGTCGCGGCTTCTTCACCAGCCGGGTGATCGGCACCTTCGTCAACGAAGCGCTCGCCATGCTCGGCGAGGGGGTGCCAGCACCGATGATCGAGCAGGCCACGACCCAGGCGGGCTATCCCGCACCCGCGTTGCAGCTCGCCGATGAACTCAATCTCGAACTCCTGCGGCGAGTTCGGGACGCATCGCGCGATGCGGCCGAGGCGGAGGGGCGCGACTGGGCGGCCCATCCCGCCGAGGCGGTGCTCGACCGGATGCTGGCCGAGTTCGACCGGGCAGGCCGGTTGGCCGGCGCCGGCTTCTACGAGTACCGTGACGGACGCCGAAGCGGGTTGTGGCGTGGCCTCGGAACGGCTTTCCCGGTTGCCGAACAGGTGCCGACCCTGACCGATCTCAAGGAACGCCTGCTGTTCGTCGAAGCCGTGGAATCCGCGAAGTGCTTGGATGAGGGCGTTCTGGAGTCGGTGGCCGACGCGAACATCGGATCGCTCCTGGGGATCGGTTATCCGGGATGGACGGGCGGAGTGCTGCAGTTCATCGACGGCTACGAGGGCGGGGTCGCGGGCTTCGTGACGCGTGCGACTGAGCTGGCCGCGCGCTACGGAACGCGTTTCCTCCCACCGGCGTCACTGACCCGGCTCGCCGCCGACGGCCGGTCACTCGCCGACTCGCGTCGAGATGCGGAAGTGGTTTCATGACTCAGCATTTCGTGCATACGCGGGACGGTGTCCGGCTCTCGGTCCGCGACGTCGGAGACGGTCCGGGAGTCCTGCTGATCCATGGCTGGAGTCTCAGCGGAGAGGTGTGGGATCGGCAGATACGGGTACTCGCCGAGAGCGGTCATCGCGTCGTCGCCATGGATCTCCGTGGGCACGGACGGTCGGATGCACCACTGGACGGTTACGACATCGACTCCCTGCAGCACGACGCGCTCGAGGTCATCGAGCAGCGTGGCCTGGGCGCGGCCGCCATCGTGGGCTGGTCGCTGGGCGGCATGGTCGCCCTGCGCTTGGCACATGGACGTCCCGATCTCGCAGGGTCTCTCGTGTTGGTTGCCACCAATGGCGTTGCGGCGGCACGGTTCGAGGACTTTCCGTTCGGGGTGCCCCCCGAGGGGCCTCTGAACAGTCTCCTCGCCGCCGAGCACGCCGACCGGATCTCCCTGCGCCGGCGTGCCGTCGGTGATCCGTTCAAGGGCGGCGCGCCCGACCCGCACACTCTGGACTGGCTACACCGCATTTCGCTGCAGACGCCGAGTTGGGCCGGGCGTGCGGCACTGCGCACGCTGATGTGCACCGAACAGACGCACCTGCTCGAGGGCCTCTCCGTACCGGTGACCCAGATCGTCGGCACCGCGGACCCGGCGCTGTCGGTTCGGGGTGCACGGTGGGTGCGCGAGCGTCTGGACAGCACGCTCGTCGAGTTCGACGTCGGGCATTACCCGATGCTGGAGTGCCCGGACGAGTTCGACGCGGCGCTGCTTCGCGGGGTGGGTGCGGTGCGTTCGCGCGTGGCGTGACCTGAACCGGTCAGACGTCGTGTCCGGACATCAAGTATGATGCCGCTATGGCTTCGAGTTCTTTCGTGCGGCGGCGCCCCCGTGACTACGACGGGAGTTCTTCTGCCGAACTCGCGGTGTTCCGGGCGACCGAGGAACTGCTCACATCGACCTCTCTCCAGGATCTGACCGTTGCCCAGATCCTGGAGACGGCCGGCCTGTCCCGGGCCAACTTCTACCACTACTTTGCCAACAAGTACGACGTCCTGGTGGCGCTTCTGGGACGAGTGTTCGACGAGTCCTACGGCGCTGATGCGCCGTGGTCCTCCGACCCGGGACGTGACCGGGCGCGGCGCATGGGCTCGAGTCTCGAGCACACCCTCGACATGTGGTCACGACATGGGGCGGTCATCTGCGCGGTCATCGAGCACATGCACAGCAAGCCCGCGGTCGCCGCGGCCTGGCAGCGGATGTTCGAGCAGTTCGTCGCGGCCGTCGCCGAGCAGATCAAGTTCGAGCGTGCCGAGGGCCGTGCTCCGGACGGCGCTCCCGCGGAGATGCTGGCCGCGATGCTGGTCGGTGGTTCCGAGCGGGCCTTCTATGTCAGCACGCGGGGGCTCGACGATCGGCTTCCCGCGGCGGCGAGTGTCACCACGTCGCTGAGTGCCATCAACGAAGCGGCCATCTACGGCGGCCGAACGGTGCCGAAGGGTCGACGCAAGAAGTCGGGCGATGCCGCCGAGGCGAGCCGGGAGTTGCTCCCCGCGATCGACAACCCCGCGGTGGAGACCGAGACGGCGCAGAACATCCTCGAGGCAATGCGCGAACTACTGCTCACCGAGACGCTGGCCGAGTTGTCCGTCGCGAAGATCCTGAAGCAGTCGAACACGTCCCGCGCGTCCTTCTACTTCTACTTCCGGAGCAAAGAGGACGCCTTCGTCGTTCTGTTCCGACAGGCGGCGGCCGACATCGTCGCCGCGCTCACCGCGGTCGCCGACGTCGACCGGCAGGACCCGTCGGCCTTGCTCGAGCAGGTCGGACAGTGGCTGCATCTCGACGGACATGCCGGCGCCGTGATCAAGAACGCCGTTCACGAGTGGCCACGCCTGCCGGAACTGCGCGCCGAATACCTCGCCGCGATGAACGCCATGGAGACGACTCTGGAGTCGATCATCGTCGCCGATCGGGCACGCGGATTGGCACCGGCCGGCCCGCCGGCCAGCGAGTACACGGCCACGCTGCTGTGGACCATCGAGCGCACCATCGCTGGATCGCTCGCCGGCGAGACGCACCTGGACGACATCGACGCGGTCACCGACATGGTGGCGAGATTCATGTACGCCGCGATCTACGGAAGTCGCTGAGAGGTGGCGGGTTTCAGCCCTTCGAGCCGGTGAAGCGAGTGATCGCGGTTCGGAAGCCGGGGCCGTCGACGAGGGCGGTCTGACCCGCGACCTCGACCTCGAAGGCATCCTCGAGGCGGTGGAGCAGTGCGGCGTTCAGACTGCGCTTGGTCGCGGCATAGGCCTCGGTGGGGCCGGCGGCGAGCTTGCGGGCGAGGGACTCCACATGGTCGGTGAGATCCGCATCGTCGACCACCGCGTCGATCAGGCCCCAGGAGAACGCGGTGTCGGCATCGACCCGTTCGGCCAGCAGAGCCATCCGCGACGCACGACCGAATCCCACACGCGCCCCGACGAGAAGTGAGGCGCCGCCGTCGAGTGTGAGCCCCACTCGTGAGAACGCGAGGGTGAACGACGCCGACCTCGCCCCGACGACGTGGTCGCACGCGAGGGCGACGGCGCAACCGACGCCCACCGCAGCCCCGTTCACCGCGGCCACGACCGGCTTCCGGGTCTCGCGCAGAGCGCGCACGATCGGGTTGTAGAACTGCGTGAGTTCTCGCTCGGTCCGCGGCGCCAACCGCACGTCCGGGCCGAGCCCGTCGAGCGCGAGATCCGCTCCGGCACAGAATGCTCGACCTCGACCGGTGAGGACAACGCATCGGACGGTGTCATCGGTCGCGGCGGCGGCGACAGCCTCGAGCAGATCGCTCTGAAGCGTTTCGTCGAAGGCGTTGAGCGCTTCCGGGCGCGACAGTGTCAGGCGGCGGACTCCGTCGCCATTCGCGGTCTCGAGCGTCTCGGAGTGTGCAGTGACGGTCCAGTCGATCATGGGGCACACGATAGGGCAGACGAACACTCCATACAAACTGTATGGTCGGCGGGACGAGCGCCCCACAGCCAGCGCCAAAGTGATTGACATCACGTCTGAACACTGTGTACGCTCGCCGCATACTTCAGCCCGAGGGCAGGTCCCCGAAGCACCAGAAAGCGAAGACCACGATGAGTGTTACCGAGATGTCGACGAGTATGGCGACCACCGAATCCGGGTCGGCACTGGCCGGCGCGCGAGCCGCGTTCGACAGCGGCCGTACGAGACCGCTGTCGTGGCGGGTCGCCCAGCTCGAGGGGCTGCTGCGGTTCATCGACGAGTGCGAGCCGGCGATCGCAGCGGCGATCGAAGCCGATCTGGGGCGTGATCCGATGGCCTCGTTCATGGCCGACATCGCGCCGGTCCGGCACGAGATCCGGCACACGCTCGCGAACCTGGCGCGCTGGATGAAGCCGGAGAGGGTGCGGTCAGGCGCGGCGGCCGCCCCGGGCAGGGCGTGGATCGTCCCGGAGCCCAAGGGTGTGGCACTCATCCTCGGCGCGTGGAACTTCCCGATCCTGCTGACCCTGCATCCGCTGGTCAGTTGTCTGGCGGCGGGGAACGCCGCAGTCGTGAAGCCGTCGGAGATCTCCGCCGCGACCGCGAGGTTCCTCTCGGAACAGCTGCCGCGGTACGTCGATGCGGAGGCGATTCGCATCGTGCTGGGTGGTGCGGAGGTCAGCGCATCGCTCGCCGGCCAACCGTTCGATCACACGTTCTTCACCGGCTCGACGTCGGTGGGGCGGGCGGTCATGGCTGCCGGCGCTCGCAATCTGACTCCGGTGACGCTGGAGCTCGGCGGCAAGAGCCCGGTGATCGTCGCCGCCGACGCCGATGTGGACGTCGCCGCTCGGCGAATCGCCTGGGCCAAGGCGGTGAACGCCGGACAGACGTGTACTGCTCCCGACTACGTGCTCGTGGAGGAGTCGGTGCGACCGGCGCTCGTCGAGCGACTGCTGGCCGAACTGCCGCTGCGCGGGGCCCAGGACACCACCAGGATCGTGAACGACCGTCATGTCGCCCGCCTGCGACGCATCTTGTCGACGCATGGCGGCGAACAATACGGTGGCGCGATCGACGAGTCGAGGCGGAGCGTCACGCCGGCGCTCGTCACCGACCCGGACCCGGACTCCGAGCTGATGCAGGAGGAGATCTTCGGTCCGGTGCTCCCGCTGATCTCGGTACCCGATCTCGGTTCCGCGATCGAGTTCGTCAATGCCCGACCCAAGCCGCTCGCCCTCTATCTCTTCACCGAGTCGCGCGCGGTGGAGGATCTCGTGGTGAGCCGGACGTCGTCCGGGTCGGTCGCCGTCAATCACCTTCTGTATCAGCTCCTGGTCCCGGAACTCCCGTTCGGCGGCGTCGGCGCCTCCGGGATGGGGAACTACCACGGCAAGAATGGTTTCGACACCTTCAGCCACCGGAAGGCGGTGTTGAGCAAGCCGTCGCGGCCGGATCTGCCGATGGCCTACCCGCCGTACGGTCGTGCGATGCAGAAGGTGCTCAGGAAGCTGATGGGATAGCCGGCTGCCCGGACGGCGGCCGGCGGGCCGGAGTATGGCGCCCTGGGCCGCGTGTGGAACACACGCGGCCTGCTCGTCGTATCTGCTCTGATCGTCATTAACCTAACAGATGTAGGTAGCGATTTGGAGCTAAGTCGGCCGACTAGCTGGGGTTTTCGCCGGTCCAGACAATTTCGAGCTGCTGACACTTGACAGCTAACGTCTCATGTCTGCTAGCCTGATCAAGGTTTCAAGTGGTGGGCATCACAGTGTTCCGCCTTACGGTGCCAGGCCACATGGGTGATGTCCGAAGTCGGGGAGACATCCCCCGGGACCTCACCGTCGACGCCGGCGCGGGGGCAGCCCAAACCCCGCCACGGGGTCGTGGACCGTTCGGAGTTCTCCCCGACGTGTCACCGCTCTTAATGAATTCGAGAGGACCGTGATGACTGTCAGTGCTCTGGGAGGGCGCAGTCCGGGAATCAGATCGGCCGAGGCGCTCCGCAGGTTCGTCGCCGGCGTGATCGACCGGATCAGTCGTAGTCTGGCGACCATCGGTCGTTCGGCGCGACTGGCCGGGGAGATGATCCGGTTCGCGATCACCGACACCTTCACCCTCCGCCTGGCCGGCGGTGAAGTGATCGACCAGATGTGGAAGCTCTTCAAGGTCACCGCGCTTCCCGCGCTGCTGATGGCGGTTCCGATCGGTGCCGAGGTCTCGGTTCAGGTCGGTGGCGTCATGGATCAGGTCGGCGCCAACTCCCTTGCGGGCGCGGCGTCGGGTCTCGGCGTGGTGAACCAGGGCGCGCCGATGGCCGCCGGCCTCCTGATGAGTGGTGCGGCAGCGTCGGCGATCGCCTCCGACCTCGGTGCGCGGTCGATCCGCGAGGAGATCGAGGCGATGAGGGTGATCGGCGTCAACCCGGTGCAGCGGCTCATCGTGCCGCGGTTCCTGGCGATGCTCGCCATCGCCCCGGCGCTCTGCGTGATGATCATCGCGTCCGGTGTGGGCGCGGGCCTGGCAATCGCGGCGAACGTCAACGACGTTGTCCCGGCGAGCTTCTGGCAGTCCTTCGGAACCTTCGCAACCCCGACCGACCTGATGTTCTCGGTGCTGAAGGCCGTGTTGTTCGCCTTCATCGTCGTGGTCATCGCAAGCTTGCGCGGACTCGAGGCCAAGGGTGGTCCCAAAGGTGTGGCCAACGCGGTCAACGCCTCGGTGGTCCTCAGTGTCCTGTGCATTTTCATGACGAACATGGCGGTCAGTCAGCTGCAGGCCATGTTCTTCCCGGCCCAACTGGCGTGAGGCTCAGATGACGACAGAGAGTGCTACGGCAAGCGCGGGGATCGTCCGCCTGGGCCGAGCGTTGAACGAACGCGTGACCGCGGCCATCGCGACCTTCGGTCAGATCGTGGTGTTCGTCGGCAAGACCTTCGCGTTGTTGCCGACGACGATTCGCCACTATCGCAAGCAAACACTCAAGACCATGAACGACATGGCCTGGGGGAGTGGCTCGATCATCGTCGACGGCGGTGTGGTCAGCCTGATGTTCTTCCTGGGCATCGCGGTGGGTTCGGTGGTCGCGATCATGGCCTTCATGGCCTTCGACCTCCTCGGGTTCGGCGCGCTGACCGGAATCATCAACTCGTTCGGCAACATCCGCGTGGTGGCGCCGATCATCACCGGCATCGGCTTCGCCGCGCAGGCAGGCTGCCGGATGACCGCGGAGATCGGCGCCATGCGAATCTCCGAGGAGATCGACGCGACCGAGACCATGGGTCTGCGGGCCATCCCGTTCGTGGTGGGAACCCGACTCATCGGCGGCATGCTCGTGGTGCTGCCGAGCTACCTGATGGCGCTGGTCGTCAGCTTCATCACCGGCGGACTGATCGTGAAACTCTTCCACGACCAACCCGAGGGAACCTACGACCACTACTTCGCGCAGTTCATCTCGATACCGGATCTTCTCGCTTCGGTCGCCAAGGCGCTCATCTTCTGCGCGGTGATCACCATCATCCATTGCTATTACGGCTATTTCGCATCCGGTGGGCCGGCAGGTGTCGGCGCCGCATCCGGGCGCGCCATCCGCGCAAGCCTGGTCGCCATCGTCGTTCTCAATTTCCTCATGACCGTGGCCATCTGGGGCCTCAATCCGGTCCTTCCGTTCAGGGGTTGACGTGTCAGTGAACAGCAGTCAGGACTTCATCAGAGGAGATGTCCGGGGGCAGTCCCGGACGCTCGTCACGGCCGGCCTCTCGGCGCTGGTGGTGTTGGTGGTCGTCGTCGCGGTGTTCGCGGTGGTCTATCCCCGCGCGACCGCGCCCCGGGGAACCGATCTGCACCTGGTTCTCCCGGCACTGGGACCCGGCGTCGAGAACGGGAGCCGGGTCCTGCTCCGCGGGGCCGAGGTCGGCGAGGTGACCGGTATCGACGCGACCGAACCCGGTGTCGTCCACGTCGACGTGGTGCTCGACGACCAGGCGGCGGGCAGCCTCACCGATTCGTTCCAGCTCGACTACCGGCCGCAGAACTACTTCGGCGTCACCGCGGTCAACCTCGTGGCGATGCCGGGTGGGGAGTCCCTGCGCAGCGGGCAGACCGTACGCCGTGAGGCCGCACCGGATTTCACCATGTCGACGATGATCGAACGCAGCTCGATCGTGGTGGACGGGACGCTGACCCGCGACATGATCGACAGCCTCGACGAGGTGATGCGCTACGCCAACGGCCTGTCGCCGCTGATCGAGACCGCGGTCATCTTCACCGACAAGGTGGCGCGTACGCAGCGCCAGATGCCGAGCACACTCCTCGGCAAGATGAACGACCTCGCCGAGGCCTTCCCCGGTTTCAACCGGGAGGCGATGAAGAGCCTGGATGCGATCAGCAACAACGTCCTCAACAAGCTGCCTGATGGTTCACGCGGCGTGGACGAGGCCTACCACGACCTGATGGACCGGTCCCTCACCGTCGCCGCCGACGGGCTGTTCGGCGCCATCGGCACCCTGCTGGGCTCGCACGCCACGGATCTGACCCCGGTGGTCACCTCGATCAAGTACCTGGTCGACCCGGTGCCGCAGATGATCGGCGGCGGTGCGTCGATGGCAAAGACACGAAAGGCGATCGAACAGTTGCGCAACACGTTCAAGGGCAACGAGGAGGCCAAGACCTTGCAGATCCGTCTGCTCCTCGACACCGTGCCCGCGGTCGCGGGTCCGCTGGCCCGCATGGGTGTCGTCGACGGCCCGCGCGTCGGAGGTAACTGATGCTGACGTCTCGCAACACGCTCTTCGCCGGCATCAAGGTCGCGATCGTCGCGGTGATCACCGTCCTGTTGTTCATCCTGGTGATCAACGCGATGCGCAACCCGGTCGACGCCCAGGTGGTCAAGTACCGCGCCGACTTCACCGATGCATCCGGACTGCACGAGAACGGTGACGTCCGCTTCCGCGGCAAGCGCATCGGCAAGATCACCGCGGTGGATCTGCAACACGATGCCGACGGGAAGCCCTTCGCCCGAGTCGAATTCACGATGGAAGACCAGCAGAAGCTGACGTCGACCACCAAGCTCGCGATCAAGTACCAGAACCTCACCGGCGTGCGTTACCTCGACGTGCGACCCGGGGACGAGCCCGGTCAGATGGTCAGCCATGCGTCGACCTCCCAGACAGTGCCGTCCTTCGACATCACCGGTCTGTTCAACGGACTCCAACCGGTGCTGACGACCATGGACGCCGACGAGGTCAACCAGTTCAGCGAGAACGCGATCGCGTTGTTGCAGGGAGACGGTTCCGGTCTCGGACCGATGCTCGACAGCACGCAGAAACTGGCGGACTACGCGAAGAACCGGCAGCAGCTGATCTCCACCCTCACCGCAAATCTCGCGCGCATCGCCGACACCATGGGCGGGCGTTCACCTCAGGTCATGGGGTTCCTGGAGGCCGTGGACCTGCCGATCAGCAATGCGATGACGGTGCTCGACGAGTTCGCGGTGACGGCGAGTGCAGGCCCGGCCCTGTTCGAACCCGTCGAGCGACTCCTGGTGGCGTTGGGCATCAACGAGCAGTTCAATGTCGACGAGTTCCTCCAGACCTCGTTCAAGTCGATGCAGGAAGCGCTGAACTCGTTCCAGCTCATGCCGAATGCGCTGGCCGGCCTGCGGGGGATCGACACCCGCGCGTCGTTCTCGAAGCAGTGCACGAACGGACGTGCGCAGCTCCCCGCCGATGTCCGTGTGCTCATGAGTGGTAGCGAGGTGGTCCTGTGCCAGCGATGAAGAAGAGCCGGCTGCACCGGTTCTCGACACACGACGGTGTGATCGGCGCGGTGGTCCTACTGGTCGTCGTGGCACTGCTGGGCACCCTCGCGGTCATCTACCTGCGGCCGCCGGGCCAGAAGTCGATCACCTTCGAGGTCACCGACGCCTCCGCGATCGAACCGGGCGAAGACGTCCGCGTCGCCGGGATCAGCGTCGGGAAGGTCAGCGAGGTGACCCTCGCGCCGGACCGGGTCCAGGTGACCGCACGGATCGACGAGGAGACCTTCGTCGGCGACCAGACCCGCCTCGAGGTCCGGATGCTCACCCCGGTCGGCGGCTACGCGATCACGATGATCCCGATGGGGCGGGAAGAACTGACCACACCCATTCCGGCAGAACGGGTCACCGTGCCCTACTCGATCGGCGACATCATCCAGGCGGTGCCCAGCACCACCGACGAGGTCGACGCCGGCGAGGTCAACTCGAACCTGGACCAGGTCGCGAAGGCGCTCGGCTCCAACGACACCTCCCTCCGGGGCATCGTGGACGGCCTGGAGTCGGTCACCGAGGTCTTCGACAAGCAGCGCGGTCAGGTCCATCAGATCGCCGGACTGGCTGCGGAGTACCTCCAGACCTTCAACGGCAACCGTGAATTCGTCTTCGAACTGATCCGCAAGATCGACATGGTCGTCAGCGCCTATCACGTGAACTCGGCGGGCTTCAACTACGCCTACAAGCTGTTCGCGAACGTGCTGTACAAGCTGTCCCCGTTCATGCGCTTCTACCTCGGCCACAGTGATCTGGTCGCCCAGCACGTGAACCAGATGAAGGACACCATCATCCGGCTGCAGCAGCAGCTGGGACCAGCCATCGACGGCTTGGTCTCCACGCGGAAACAGCTGGCGCAGTGGATCACTCCGCAGGGCATGCGTGAGATCGGCGGCGACGCGCTGTGGACCGAGAACGTGTGCATTCCGATTCCGGGAAGGAACTGCTGATGAGGGGCATCATCTCCAGGCTCGGGACAGACCGTGCCGGCAAGCGTCGGCGGGCCGCCATCGCGGTCGGAACGGTCGCGGCGATGGCCGCGGTGGTCACGACCGTCGGGCTGAGCGTGGCCTCCGCACGCGATGTCGGTCCGGACATGGCGGGTGGTGACGGCTTCTGTGCCGACATCTCGGACACGATCGGTCTGTATGTGGGCAACCGGGTCACCCAGATGGGCATCCCGGTCGGCAAGGTCGAGAAGATCGAGAGCCGCGGCACCCACGCGCGCGTCACCTTCTCGCTCGAGCCGGGACGGAAGTACCCGGCCGACGTCAAAGCGGTCACGAGGTCCAAATCCCTCCTCGCAGACCGCAATCTGGAACTCGTCGGCAATTATGCGGGCGGACCCACGCTCGTCGAGGGCGGATGCATCGGCGTCGACAACGCCTTCACGCCCAAGAGTATCTCCGAGGTCGCCGGCTCGGCGTCGGACTTCCTGAAGGCCTTGTCGGACAACGGCGGTGACGACCTCGAGAAGGTCCTCGAGGGTGCCGACCGTGCGTTCGCCGGGACGGGGACGCAGGCGTCGAAGATGTTCGAGAATGCGGCGCGAGCCGCCCAGAACCCGGACTCGTTCATCGCCGACATCGGGACGTCGATCCGCGACATGGCCCCGCTCACCGACTCCGCGGTGCGGAACTGGGATCAGATCATGTCGATCATGAACCAGGCGCCGAACGTCTCGGCGCTGGGCACCACCCTGTTCTACGACGTCGCCCGGTTCTGTCAGGGTGTCGGCTGGACCATCGCCCTGCTGTACGACATCCAGCGCAACTACGGCGACGACATTCTGTGGCCGCTGCTACACGGGCCGGTGGAGGACATCGTCGCCTACGGTGCGCAGCGCGCTCCGGAGCTCTCCGAGCTCCTCGGTGTCACGCCGTCGATCGCCGCGGCGATGCGCGAGCAGGAGTCGGCCGCCGGTGCACTGTCCGTGCCGTATCAGGCACCCAAGGTCGCGGTCAGCAAGGCCGAGTGCAAGGCCCTCGGCGGAGCCTGCGATCAGGAGAGGGGCACCACCTCGGTCAATCCGTTGTCGATCCTGCTGCAGAAGGCTGGTTTCTAGATGAGCGCGAAACGAATCCTCGTCGCGGCGATCGCCGTCTGCGCGATCGTCGTCGGCCTGACCGGCTGCTCGTCACTGAGCCCGAATCGCCTTCCGTCGGTGAAGAGCGGCGTGCCGCTGGACTACCGGGTGACCCTGCAGTTCACCAGTGTGCTGAACCTGCCCGACGGCGCCGACGTCATGATGAACGGCATCCAGGTCGGGCGCGTCGAGTCGACGAACCCGACCCCGGACGGCGTCGACGTCATCGTCGGACTGACCGATGACCGCGCGGTGCCGGCCGATTCCTCCGCGATCATCCGCCAGAACACGCCTCTCGGCGACACCTACCTCGCCATCGAACCGCCGGCCCGTGACGGCTCCGGCGAGTATCTCCGAGAGGGCAGCGTCATCCCGGTCGACCGGACGACGTCGCCGCCGCCGCTCGAGGACACCATCGCCGTCCTGGCGTACTTCGTGAACGGTGGCAGCATCCAGAAGGTCCAGGACACGATGGCGACCCTCAACCGCACGATGCCGCCGGTCGGCGATGTCCGGAAGATCGCGGCGACCGTGTCGAAGGACCTCGACGATCTCGCGCGGAACACCGGCGAGATCGAACGGACCATCAACGCGCTCAACGCCGTGTCCCAGTCCTTCGACGACAGCCGGGTCCAGATCGACCACGTCTTCTCCGATCAGGGCCTGCACTACTGGAAGACCGTGGCCAAATCACTGGTCGCCCACATCAGTACGCTCCTGCCGTCGGTGGGATCGGTGTTCACCGGTGGTCTGTTCCTCGTGCCGCTGCTGAACTCCCTCGCCGCCACGGGCGAGGCCGGCCGCGGGATGTGGGATCAGGCGCCGTCCACCGGCGCCGCGATGGCGAAGTTCCTCGAGAACACGCTGATCCCGTTCGCCAAGAACCCCTCGGTCAACGTGTCGTCGGTTCGCGTCACCGCCACGGACAGCGGTTCGATCCGCACGGCGGGTAAGAAGCAGCTTCTCGGGGACACCAAGCTGCTGCTGAGCATGCTGGGAGCAATTCGATGATCACCAAGACCCGCGTGTCGGTGGTGGCCATGCTGGCGCTGGCCGCCCTGTCGATCGCCTACATCCTCAACGTCGGACTGCACGTCAAATCGCCGTCGGCGAAGCACGCGACGATCACCGTGCCCGACACCAACGGCATCCTCGTCGGTTCGCGTGTCCTGCTCCGCGGTATCGAGATCGGGCACGTCACCTCGATCCGGCAGGCCGCGGACGGAGCCCAGATCACCTGGGACTACGACGAGTCGGAGAATGTCCCGGTGGAGTCCGAGTTCCGGGTCGACAACCTCTCGGCGCTCGGCGAGGCCTACGTGGCCGTCATGCCGAGTACGGCCGGCGGACCGTACCTGCAGGACAACGCTCTGGTCGACGGCGAGAGCGTCTCCAGTTCGGCGACGTTCAAGGAACTCTCCGAGCGGGTGACCGAAGTGCTGGGCCAGACCGACCCGGAGAAGGTCCAGCGCGTCTTCGCCGAACTCGACCTGGGCCTGCCCGACGGAATGGAGGTCATCGAGGACCTCAACCGTGCCGGCCGGCTGCTCACGTCCGAGTTCACCCAGCAGGCCGATCAGCTCACCACGCTGCTGGCCACCATGCAGCCGCTGCTGATGCGATCCACTCCGCTGCCTGCTTTGCTGCGCGCGACCTCGCCGAACCTCGAAGAATTCGGTGTGGCTTTCTCGGCGATGGAATCCGGGACCAAGGACGCGATCGACTGGAGTGGCCCGATGTACACCGGGATCACCACCGGAGCTTCGCCTCTGGTGGCCGCCCTGCAGAAGTTCCTCGACGACAGCGGAGCGGATCTGAAGGTCATCGGCGACAACCTGCTGCCCGCCGCGCAATCAGGCGCGGCTTCGCTGCGGACCGTCGACATGGGACGATTCCTCGACAACCTGCTGAACGCAACGGATTCCGGGGCGCTCGACATCGAGATCCCCGTGGGAGGTCGATGATGTCGCGTCGAAGACAGACGGGACGGGCGTAGCCCCGTCGCCTGGATGTCACAGCCCTGCTGACTTCACCCCCGACCTGAAGAGAGACTCCCATGAAGACCGATACCCACCCGGAGAACGACCAGACCGACACCACCGCAGACGATGTCGCGGTTGAGGAGAACGTCACCGAGACGACCGCTGACGAGAAGGCCGCCGAGAAGAAGACCGCCGAGAAGAAGACCGCCGAGAAGAAGACCGCCGATACCAAGGCCGAGTCGAAGTCCCGCCTGGCCGGCCGCTCGGTGTCGCTGCGCTCCGTCCTCGTCGGCGCGGTCGCCGTGCTGGTGGTCGCCGCACTGGGCCTGATGGGCTGGCAGCTGATGAGCACCTCCAACGAGGTCGACGACCTGAAGGCGGCCTCGGCCGATCAGGCCAAGGCCGAGCAGGTCGCCCTCGACTATGCACAGGGCGCCGCGAACATGAGCTTCGAGAATCCGGAGGACTGGCGGAGTCGCCTCACCGCGGGTACCTCACCGGAACTGTCCGAGCGCCTGCGCCAGGCGTCGACCCAGATGGAACAGCTGCTGCGTCCGCTGCAGTGGTCGTCGACCGCGGAACCCATTGCGGCGAAGGTCGAATCGGTCGACGGTGACTCCTACCAGGTGGTGGCCTTCGTGAACGTGCGCACCAAGAACGTGCAGGCACCGTCGGGTATCGAGTCGACGGCGACCTACCGGATGACCCTGGACAAGAGTCAGGACTGGCTCATCACCGCCATCAGCAGCACCGGCTCGAACCTCGACGCCAACGAGGGTGGAGCACCGGCGCCGGCGCAGCAGGCGCCTGCCGAGCAGGCGCCCGCACAGCCCGCACCCGCGGTTCCGGGTAACTGAACGCGACGACGAGGACGGGGTAAACGCCATGGGTGTTGAGGTCAGTGTCGAGAATCTGACGAAATCTTTTGGTTCGCAGAACATTTGGCGAGATGTGTCGTTGACGTTGCCGGAGGGTGAGGTGTCTGCGCTGCTGGGTCCGTCGGGTACCGGTAAGTCGGTGTTCCTGAAGACCTTGATCGGTCTGCTGCATCCCGAGCAGGGTTCGGTGATCATCGACGGCACCGACATCACGCAGTGTTCGGCCAAGGAGCTGTACGAGATCCGCAAGCTGTTCGGTGTGCTGTTCCAGGACGGCGCCCTGTTCGGTTCGATGAGTTTGTTCGACAACATCGCGTTCCCGCTTCGTGAGCACACGAAGAAGAAGGAGAACGAGGTCCGCGACATCGTGATGGAGAAGATCGACCTGGTCGGTCTGACCGGTGCCGAGGACAAGCTGCCCGGTGAGATCTCCGGCGGTATGCGCAAGCGTGCCGGGCTGGCGCGTGCGCTGGTTCTGGACCCGCAGATCATCCTGTGCGACGAGCCGGACTCGGGTCTGGATCCGGTGCGTACCGCTTACATCTCGCAGTTGTTGATCGACATCAATGCGCAGATCGACGCGACGATCCTGATCGTGACGCACAACATCAACATCGCGCGGACGATCCCGGACAACATCGGCATGTTGTTCCGCAAGGAGTTGGTGATGTTCGGTCCGCGTGAGCAGTTGCTCACCTCGGAGCAGCCGGTAGTCAAGCAGTTCCTCTCCGGTGACCGGTTCGGTCCGATCGGTATGTCGGAGGAGAAGGACGAGGCCCTCGTCGCGGCGGAGGCGGCGATGGCGGCGGCGGGTATCTCCGGTGGTGGTACCAAGGAGGACTTCACCGAGATCATCCCGCAGGTGCAGCCGAATCCCGGTATGCCCGAGCGCAAGGCGGTGGCCCGTCATCGCGAGCGTGTGCACGCGATGCTGCCCACCTTGCCCCCGAATGCGCAGGACGCGATCCTGCGCAGTATGGCCGAGGAGGACCGCATTCGTGCCGAGGGCGACGCCCACGCGGCCGATGTGGCCGACGGCGTCGCCGGGTCCGGCGCGCGGGACTGGCAGGAAGCACCCACCCAGGTCCTGCCCCGCATCTGAGGGCGCGTCCGGTGCGGCATCGCCGCGCCGGCCGACGCACGCCCTCTATCTATTGATGTTAGTTTTAGACTCCCGTGCCGGGTCGTGAACCCTCCCGAATGCCCATCTCTGAAGTGGAAGCGAACAGTCCATGAGAATTGATCCCCGTACACCTGTCGTCGTCGGGGCGGACAGGTGAACGAACGCGACGGCGGGGTCGAGCCCGTCGACCTCATCGTGCGGGCCGCCCGCGATGCTGCCGAGCAGGCCGGTGCGCCGAAGTTGCTCGAGAGCATCGATTCGGTGCGCGTGGTGGGATTGCTCTCCTGGCGGTATCGCGATCCCTGGGCACTCGTTGCGGAGCGACTCGGCGCGGGGCCTGCGCACACCGGTTACACCGGCAACGGAGGCAGTACCCCTCAGGTGCTCGTCAATGCCGCTGCCGAGGACATCGCAGCGGGACGGGCCGACGTCGTCCTGATCGCCGGCGCGGAGTCCTGGCGTACTCGGATGAAGTTGCGCGCCAAGGGGGAGCGTCCCGCGTGGACGAAACAGGACGAGTCGGTGCCGCCGGCCGAGATCATTGTGCCGGATGTGCCGATGGAGGCCGAGAGCGAGCGTCGGATCGGGCTGGACCGCCCGTCGTACGTCTACCCACTGTTCGAGCAGGCGCTGCGGATCTCGGCCGGCCGGACCATCGCCGAGCACGCCGAGTACATCGGCGCGCTCTGGTCGTCGTTCAGTGAGATGGCCGCGACCAACCCGCACGCCTGGACGCAGCGGTCCTACGCCGCCGCCGAACTGGCGACGGCGTCGGAGAACAACCGCTGGATCTCGACTCCCTACCCGAAGTTGTTGAACTCCAACAACATGGTGGACCAGGGGGCCGCGCTGATCCTGTGCTCCGCGGAGGCGGCGGAACGTTTCGGCGTGCCCCGTTCGGAGTGGGTGTTCCCGCACAGCGGTACCGAGTCGAAGGACACCGACGCGATCGCGGCGCGCGGGGCGCTCGATCGGTCGGCCGCGATCCGGATCGGGGCACGCCGCGCGCTGGAACTCGCCCGCGTGGGGATCGACGACGTCTCGTTCCTGGACATCTATTCCTGTTTCCCGTCCGCGGTGCAGGTGGCCGCCATCGAGCTGGGGCTCGATCCGGGCGGGATGCAGCGACCCCTGACCTGCACCGGCGGTCTCACCTTCGCCGGTGGGCCGTGGAACAACTACAGCACGCACGCCATCGCGACGGTGGCGTCGCGGCTGCGCGAATCGCCGGGCACCTACGGTCTGGTGACCGCGAACAGCGGGTACCTGACCAAGCATGCCTTCGGCGTGTACAGCACCGAGCCTCCGGCAGGGGGCTTCCGGCGTGAGAACGTCCAGGCCGAGGTGGACACCGAACCCACGACGGCGGTGGCCGAAACCCACGACGGCGTCGCCGAGATCGAGTCCTGGACTGTCGCTTTCGGTCGAGACGGGAATCCCGACAAGGCGTTCGTCGCGGCGCGGGTTCCGGGCGGTGCACGGACCCTGGCGGTGGTCACCGACGCCGGCGACCTCGACGAGTTCGCCGACGCCGAGATGGCCGGCCGCCCGCTACGGGTCGAGGGGTCCGGGACCGCTCGGCTCGATTGACCCGCATTATCTAAAGACGTAAGGTTTATTGCACAGGCGCCGGGTAGCCGGCGGTGAAGGAGTGACGCGATGAGCGAGATCGACGACTTTCGTGCGCGCTATGCGCAGCACGTCGGCCACGTCGCCGCCGGGGACATGGGGTCCGCATTGGCGGAGATGGTCCAGGAGAACCTGCCGACCGTGTTCGAGGGCGTCGACGTGCCCCGTGGCGCGATCGACGACCATCGGATCGTCGGTGTCCGAGCCGATGGCGACCGGATGATCGGTGAGGCCGTCTACACATTCGACGGCCGCCAGGTCGGACTCCGCTCGGTCTGGGAACGCCGCGACGGCACGTGGCTGGCCGCCGCCCTGGAGAACTTCCCGCCCGGTGATCGGGCATGACCGCCGCGACGACCGACGTCCCCTGGGGTCCGGCCGCGGACGGCATCGACGCACCGTACTGGGAGGGCCTCCTCGCCGGTGAGCTGCGGCTGCAGCGCTGCGGGACATGCCAGACCTGGATCTGGAGCCCGCAGTCGGTGTGCGGCAACTGCCACGGCTTCGACCTCGAATGGCGCAGCGTCGAGCCGGCCGGCACCGTCTACAGCTGGAGCCGGAGCTGGTATCCGTACATCGAGGAACTGTCCGACCGGATGCCCTACATCAGCGTCCTCGTCGAACTCGCCGGCGCCGGTGGCCGCCGCGTCCTCGGGCTGCTCGTCGACGACGTGGAGCGGACGCCGCAGATCGGCGAGTCCGTAACCGGGTTCTTCGAGCACAAAGAGGGTGAACCCTGGCCGCTGCTGCGGTGGCGCCGGAGCGATTCGGCCCCGGCCGATTCGATAGGGGGAGGACGCTGATGTCCGGATCGATTCGTGGCGCGACCGCCGTCGTCGGCGTGTCCGAAATGCATTACAAGCGCGGGCAATCGCCGATGACCGAGCAGCAGATGACCATCAAGGCCATCCTCGACGCCTGCGCCGACGCCGGGGTCTCGGCCCGTGAGATCGACGGATTCGTCTCGTATGCAGGCGGTTCCAACGACGGCCCCATCCTCGGTGCGGCACTGATGATCGACGAACTGCGGTGGTCGAACATGATGTGGGGAGGTGGCGGGGGCAGTGTCGCCGCGGCCATCACCAACGCGGCCGTCGCGATCGCGTCGGGACAGGCGGACTGTGTCGTCGTGTATCGCGCCATGTCGCAGGCCGACACCGGACGACTCGGCTACGCCAAGTACCACTACGGCCCGCACTTCCTGGCGCACGGCGTCGGCTCGCCCGCGCAGATCTGCGCGATGCGGACGCAGCGGATGCTCGAACACGACGGGGTCCCGCGATCGGCGATGCGCTCGCTCGTGCTGGCGGCGTATCAGCATGCGCAGCAGAACCCCACGGCCCAGGGACACGGTCGACCGCTCGACGAGGACACCTACGAATCGTCGAGGCTCATCGCCGAACCGTTCCATCTGTACGACTGCTCGAGGGAGAGCGACGGCGCGGTGGCACTCGTCCTCGTGTCCGCCGACCGCGCGCGCGACCTGCGCCCCGACCCGGCCTATGTCATCGCCGGCGCTCAGGGTGCGCCCGGCGGATACTGCGAGCGCGTCGACAACGACGAGCAGTACTCGACCGCCGGTTTCGGTCCGGCGAACAACGGCAAACCCGGTGTCGCCGAACGTCTCTGGGCGTCGGCGGGGCTCGGTCCGGACGACGTCGACGTGGTGCAGGTCTACGAGAACTTCAGCGGTCCCGCGGTCGCGGCACTCATCGACCACCGGTTGTGCCCGCCCGGAGAAGCCGCGGGCACGGTCATGACGGTGGAGAACCTGACCGCGCCGCACGGCAAGCTCCCGGTGAACACCAGCGGCGGCAACCTGGCGGACTCGTTCATCAACGGACTCAACCTCGCGGCGGAGGCCGTGCGTCAGATCCGCGGCACCTCGACCAACCAGGTGTCCGACGCCAAGACCTCGTTGTTCATCGGGGGGCCGATGGCGCCGCTGGTCAGTTCGGTGTTGTTCGGCCACGCAGACACGCTCTAGCCAGGCACTCAGACTTCGAAGGGTCATCATGTTGGATCGCAACGAGCTGTTCATCGACGGGAACTGGGCTCCGCCGGCGTCGGGGGAGTACGGCGACGTCGTCGAGGCCGCCACCGAGAAGGTGCTCGGTCGTAGTGCGCTGGCGGGGACCGCGGACATCGATGCCGCGGACGCGGCCGCACGGGCCGCACTCGACGGGCCGTGGGGATCGATGAGCAGAGCCGAGCGAGCCGATGTCCTCGACCGGTTCGCCGCGGCGATGACCAGGCGTGCCCGCGACACCGCCGAGCTGGTCAGCCGCGAGAACGGAATGCCCATCAGCCTGGCGAAGCCGACGAACGGCTACGGCCCCGCGGCGATGCTGACGTACTACGCGGGCCTGATCCGGGCCGCGGAGGACGAGGAGGTTCGACCCGGCGCGCTGGGCGGTCGTACCGTCGTCCGCAGTGAGCCCGTCGGGGTGGTCGCGGCGATCACGCCGTGGAACTACCCGCAGCCGCTCGCCGCGATGAAGATCGCCCCCGCCCTCGCCGCGGGTTGCACGGTCGTCCTCAAGCCTGCACCCGAAACCGCTCTGGATGCTTTCGTTTTCGCCGACGCGGCGCAGGAGGCCGGGCTGCCGGCCGGTGTCCTCAACGTCGTGCCGGGCGGTCGCGAGGCCGGAGCGCACCTCGTCGAACACCCGGGCGTCGACAAGGTGGCATTCACCGGGTCGACCGGCGCCGGACGTGCGATCGGGGAGGTGTGCGGCCGCCTGTTGCGTCCGGTGACCCTGGAGCTCGGCGGCAAGTCGGCCGCCATCGTCGCCGAGGACGCCGACCTGGAGGTGTTCGCCGGTCACCTGCTGGAGGTGTCGCTGGTGAACAACGGGCAGACCTGTCACGCCAGCACACGGATTCTGGCCCCGCGTTCCCGCTACGGCGAGGTCGTCGACGCGGTCACCGAGACCGTTCGTGCACTGCGCGTCGGTGACCCGCTCGACAAGGCGACGGCCATCGGTCCGCTCGTCAGCGCCGCCCAGCGCGATCGGGTCCTCGGGCACATCGCGGCGGGCCGAGCCGATGGTTACCAGATCACCACGGGCGGAGGCGTTCCCGGCGACCAGCCGCAGGGCTGGTTCGTCGAACCGACCGTATTCGCCGGCGTCGACAACTCCGCGTCCATCGCGCAGGAGGAGATCTTCGGTCCGGTGCTCACCATCACCGAGTACGCCGACACCGACGACGCGGTGCGCATCGCCAACGACTCCGTGTACGGACTCGGCGGCACCGTGTGGACGACGGACGAGGAGCGCGGGCTCGAACTGGCCCGGCGGATCAGGACGGGGACGGTCGGCGTCAACCACTACGCCCTCGACCTCACCGCACCGTTCGGCGGTGTGAAGGCATCCGGTCTCGGACGGGAACTCGGGCCGGAGGGCCTCGCGCCCTACCTCGCCCCCAAATCGGTGTATTTCGCCACCCGCTGATCATCTGAGTTTCGACAGGAGTGACATGACGGATCTGCCTCTGACAGGTGTCCGGGTCGTCGACGTGACCGACGGTCTCGGCGAGTCGTGTGGACGCTTCCTCGCCGACCTGGGCGTCGACGTTGTGCGTGTCGAACGTCCGGGCGGTTCGGCGTCGCGCCGGACCGAGCCGATCGAGTCCGGAATCAGCATCCCGTTCGCACTCGACAACGCGAACAAGCGGGTCGTCGTCCTCGACCTCGACTCCGATGCGGACAGGTCCCGATTCCTGGATCTGGTTGCCGGCGCGGACATCCTCGTCGAGACCACGCTTGCCGGAACGCCGGCCGGACGTGGGTTGTCGCCGGCCGAGCACCTGGAACGCCACCCCGAACTGGTCGTCGTCTCGATCAGCGGCTTCGGTCAGACCGGCCCCTATGCCGATTGGGCCGCAACCGAATCGGTGATCTACGCGATGAGCGGAGTGCTGTCGCGTTCCGGTGAGCCGGGTCGGGAGCCGCTGCTGCCTCCGGCCGGGCTGGTCGAACAGTCGGTGGGAGTGCACGCGGCCTGGTCGGCGCTGCTGGGATACTACGACCGGTTGCGCACCGGCAGCGGACAACTCGTCGACATCTCGGCCTTCGAGACGGTGGTCCACGGTTTCGATCCCGGCTTCGGTGTGCAGGGCTCGGCCGCCGCGGGCCGTCGCGACGACTTCCCGCGGGGCCGCCCCGACGCCGCGAACTTCTACCCGGTCCTGCGCTGTGCGGACGGACAGGTGCGGATCTGCCTGCTGGCGAAGCGTCAGTGGCGTGCCATGTTCTCCTGGCTCGGCGAACCGGCCGAGTTCGCCGATCCCGCCTTCGACACCATCCCGGCACGTTTCGCGGCCGCGGACCGCCTGCATCCGCTGATCGAGGAACTGTTCGCCGGACGCACGCGCGACGAGCTGGTCGCCGAAGGAGCCGCGCGGGGCATTCCGATCGGCGGCGTGCTGCGCCCGGCCGAAGTGCTCGCCAACGAACACTTCGCCGCCGCCGGGACACTCGTCGACGCAGAGCTCGCACCCGGTGTCACGGCCCGCATTCCGTCGGGCTACGTCAAGATCGATGGCCGGCGAGCGGGATTCCGGCACCGTGCGCAGTCGGCCGACGCCGCCGCGGACCTCTGGTCCGAGACGCCCGCGGCCCGCGAGCTCACATCGGACGCAGCCGAACCCGGCACCCACCCGTTCACCGGGCTGCGCGTGCTCGACCTCGGGGTCGTGGTGTTCGGGGCCGAACTCGGCCGCCAGTTCGCGGACCACGGCGCCGACGTGATCAAGGTCGAGAACCGTGACTTCCCGGACGGTCTGCGCCAGTCGAAGAGGAAGGACACGCTGTCTCCGTCGGTGGCCTGGGGTCACCGCAACCGCCGCTCACTGGGCGTCAACCTCCGCACCGACGAGGGACGGAAGCTGTTCCGGCAGCTGGCCGCCGATGCCGATGTCGTCCTCGCCAACTTCAAGCCCGGGACCCTCGACTCGATGGGGATCGGCTACGACGAACTGCGAAAGATCAACCCGCGCATCATCGTCTCCGACGGCAGCGCCTTCGGCAGCACCGGACCGTGGAACACCAGACTCGGCTACGGGCCTCTCGTACGTGCGGCCTGCGGCGTGTCGGCACTGTGGCGGTACTCCGACTCCGACACGGGTCTGAGCGACGGCTCGACGGTGTACCCCGACCACATCGGCGGACAGGTGGCCGCGGTGGCAGTCCTCGCCGCCCTCATCGCCCGGCTGTCACACGGGCGCGGTGCCGAGATCGAGGTGGCACAGGCCGATACGGCTCTCGTCGCGCTCGGCGGCCAACTCGTCCGCGAATCACTGGCCCAGGGATCGGTGTCGGCCGTGGGCAACACCGACCCGTTCGCCGCACCGGCCGGCGTGTACCCGTGTGCCGGCGACGACGAGTGGTGCGTCGTCACGGTCCGCGACGATCGTGACTGGCGCAGCCTCACCCGTGTCATCGGGCGTGACGACCTCGCCGACGACGCCCGATTCGGGCTCGCGGACAGGCGGACCGAGAACCGGGAGGAGGCGGACAAGGCGCTGACCGACTGGCTGTCGGAGCGGACGCCCACCGACGCGATGACCGCACTCCAGGAGGCAGGTGTTCCCGCCGGTGCGATGGTCCGGCTGCCCGAGTTGCTGACCGACCCCCATCTGAGCGCGCGGGATGCCTACACCCAGCTCGAACATCCGCTGCTCCCGGGGCCGCTTCCCACCGCGGTGCGTGTCGCACGGTTCACGTCGATCCCGGATGCGCCGCTGCGCCCGGCGCCCCTGCCCGGTGCCGACACGCATGAGATCGCGGTCGGGTTGCTCGGCCTCGACGATGCCGAGTACCGGCGATTCGTCGCCGACGGAATCCTCCAGCCACTCGAGGAGAGTGCACGATGATCACCTATGAATGGCGGCCTCGCCTCGAGGGCGCCGAGCTCGACGAAGTGATCGAACTCGTGACCGAGGCAGCCGAATACGACGACGAGGCCGGGTTCTCGCACATCGATCCCACCACCGTCCGCGAGGTCGGTGACGGCAACCGCACCGTCGCGCATCTGCCCATCAAGGCACGGCGCGACCTCAGCCCGCTCGAGGACGTCCCGATGGTGATCGTGGCGTACCTGCACCTTGCGGTCGACGCCGACGGGCTGGGCACCGTCTCCTACGTGGTCCACCCCGAATATCGTTCCCGGGGCATCACCACTCTGCTCGTCGAGGAGATCGGTCTCGAGACCGACGGAGCCGACGGCTGGGACCACACCGGCGCCAAAGCGCTTCGGTGCTGGGCGTATTCGACACACCCGGCGTCGGGACGTCTCACGCGCCGCTTCGGGATACCGGCCGTCAGCCGCCAGTGGACGCTGGTCCGGCACCTGACCGGCCCCTTCTCCTTGCCGCTCGACAAGCCCGAGATCCCGGCCGGCGTCACCGTCACCGAGCCACGGGAGCTCGCCGCCGACGATCCGGTGATCGCCGACGTCCTCGCATCCTCTGAACTCGCACCGCGGCATCGTGATCGCGTCGCCGACGACCTGCGGCTCGGTGGTGGGATGGTCGTCGACGCGCGGAACGCCGACGGGGAGGTTCTCGGCTTCGTGTGGTTCTCGACCGAGCATCGCCGTCACCTCGAACTCCGTGCCGCACCGGTCAACGCGCTGGTGCTCACCGCGGCCGCACGAGGCGGAGGCGTCGGGACCGCACTGTTGCTCAGTGCGCTCTGGCATCAACTCGACGCCGACGTCCAGGTGTCCACGCTGCGAATCGATCCCGACGATGCGGGCGCGGTCCGGATGTGCAGGTTGCTCGGCTACGAACAGGAAGACGTGCACTCCTGCTACCAGCTCGGCGAGAGCTCGAGCCCGCCACCGGCGTTTCGCTGACACGACTTCCGACATGTGAGAAGGCCCTGATGAACGACAACCGGACCGAGACAGCCGCGCTCGACAACCACAAGCTCCGCGTGGTTGCGAAAGAGGCTGCGGCCGAGGGGGTCGTGTCACTCGTCCTCGCCGACCCCGACGGCGGCGACCTGCCGGAGTGGTCACCGGGTGCCCACCTCGACCTGGTACTCGGCGAGAACCTGATCCGCCAGTACTCCCTCTGTGGAGACGTGGCCGACCGAAGCCGTCTCCGGGTGGCGGTCCTCCGCGAACCGGTGAGTCGTGGTGGTTCGCGAAGTGTGCACGAGGACGTCTCGGTCGGTGACCTGGTCGCGGTCAAGGGGCCCCGGAACAACTTCCCGCTCGTCGACGCACCGTCGTATCTGTTCGTCGCCGGCGGCATCGGCATCACCCCGATGAAGCCGATGATCGCCGAGGTCGACGCGCGCGGAGCCGAGTGGATGTTGCTCTACGGCGGCCGCACGGCGTCGGGGATGGCGTTCGCCGATGCTCTGACGCAACAGTATTCGGATCGTGTGCAGGTGAGGCCGCAGGACGAGTACGGTCTGCTCGACCTTGATGCGGCACTCGATGCGCTGACGCCGGGGACCGCCGTCTACTGCTGTGGACCCGAGCCGCTCCTGGCGGCGATCGAGGAGAAGTGCAAGTCCCGCAGCGGCATCGAACTCCATCTGGAGCGGTTCGCGCCGAAGGTCATCGAATCCGAGAACGATGGTCCCGCCGAAGGATTCGACGTCGTACTCGACCGCAGCGGCAAGACCGTGACGGTCTCGGCGGACGAGACGGTTCTCGACGCGTTGCTCCGTGAGGGCGTGGAGGTCGACTTCTCCTGCCGCGAGGGCACCTGCGGCACCTGCGAACAGACGGTTCTCGACGGTGTTCCGGACCACCGGGATTCGGTGCTCGACGACGACGAGCAGGCCGCGAACGACTGCATGATGGTGTGCGTCTCGAGGAGCTGCACGCCGAGGCTCGTGCTGGATCTGTGATCCGAAGAAGCGCCTCGAAGGCCCGGTGAGACACCGTCGCCCACGCAATCACCGGTAGACGTCAACCCGACCGGCAGACTTCGATCGACGTCTGCCGGTCGAGTTGAGGTTCGGCAGTCGGATCCGGGGCTACTCAGGGAGCGGGGATACGCCCCTCCGCAGGCTCCGGGGCTACTCAGGGAGCGGGGGCGCCGGCAGGGCGTGGTCCCGGATGATGCCGTGCAGGAAGCTCCGGACCATCGCCTCGAACAGCTGCTTCTGGGTCAGTTCGTTCTTCGACAACGCTTCTGCGAGAAGCGGTTGCGAGTTGGCCGACACGTTGGGGAAGATCGCGGACCGTGGACGCGGCGGCCGCGTCGCCTCCATGAGGACCGCGCCGATGGCCAGGGTCTCCATGCCGTCCAGGATGCGGACGTGGAGGTCGACGGGCACTCCCGACTCCAGCAGGAACTTCGCGGTGTCCTCGTAGGTGGCGGTGAACAGGTCGCGGGGCAGGTGCTGAAGAAGAACCGGCGCGGCGTTGCGGTGACGGAGGATCGACTGCCGGAAGTTCAGTGCCAGGTTCACGAAGAACTCCGGCCAGTCCGGTCCCGGTTTCATCCGGGGGCGTCGGACCGCGGTACCGGCGACGTAGCGGGCCACCTCGGTGAGGATCTCGTTCTTGTCGTCGAAGTGGTGGTACAGCGACGGGGCGCGAACCCCGAGGTGCTTGGCGAGCTTGGGAAGGCTGAAGGCGTCGAGCCCTTCGGCGTCGATGATCTCGATCGATGCCGCCACCGCGGCATCGCGACTGATCAACGGCTTGGACGGCCGTGCCATTGCTCACCTCTCAGCGCGTCATGTCACGCGGCGCACCTGTCGTGCGCCCGCATCTGACCTAACCACAGTAGTTTCCGCGGGACTGATCGTCCACGCGGTTGCGGCGAATGGCGTGCAGGTCACTCCAGGCGGCGCTCGGCGTACGCCCTGAGGTTCTCCACCTGGTCGGGGTCGAGCGACGGGCGAACCCGGCTCCTCGCCTCCGTGACGTCGTCGGCGGTGACCACCGCGGCGTTGATGTCGCGTCGCATCGCCGACAGCGCGGCCTCGCGGAGGAGCGCCGAGCAGTCGGCGGCCGAGTAGCCTTCGAGGTCGGCGGCGAGTTCGTCGAGGTCGATGTCGTCGAGCGGGACGTCCCGGCCGCTGGTGCGCAGGATGTCACCGCGGGCAGCGGCATCCGGCGGCGGCACGAAGACCAGTCGTTCGAGGCGCCCGGGTCGCAGCAGGGCCGGATCGATGAGGTCGGGGCGGTTGGTGGCGCCGAGCACCACCACGTCCTGCAGCGGTTCGACGCCGTCGAGTTCGGTGAGCAGGGATGCGACCACGCGGTCGGCGACGCCGGAATCGGTGGACTGTCCGCGACGCGGCGCGAGGGCGTCGACCTCGTCGAGGAAGATCAGCGACGGCGCCGACTCCCGGGCGCGGGCGAAGAGGTCGCGGACGGCCTTCTCCGACGAACCGACCCACTTGTCCATCAGCTCAGCACCTTTGACGGTGTGCACCGACAACTGGCCGGATGCCGCGAGTGCCCGGACGACGAAGGTCTTGCCGCACCCGGGCGGGCCGAAGAGCAGCACACCGCGGGGCGGGTCGACGCCGAGCCGGGCGAAGGTGTCGGGGTGCTGCAACGGCCACAACACGGCCTCGGTCAGCGCCTGCTTGGTCTCGACCATGTCCCCGACGTCGGCGAGCGTGATCGAGCCCAGGGCGACCTCGGGTGAGTCCGATCGCGACACCGGCCGGATCACGTCGAGCGCGCCGACGAGATCCTCGGTGCGGAGTGCGGGTTCGGACTTGCCGGCGCTGGCGCGGGTCGCGGCCCGCAGCGCGGCCTCCCGGGTGAGCGCCGCGAGGTCGCCGGCGACGAAACCGGGGGTACGCGCGGCCACCGAGTCGAGGTCGAGGTCGCCTTCGGTCGGGACCGTCGACAGGATCGCCGACAACAGCCGGGCGCGGGTCGGGGAGTCGGGCAGGCCGATGATCAGTTCGCGATCGCACAGCGACGGATCGCGTAGGCGCGAGTCGAGGCGGACCGGTTCGGCGGTGGTCGCGACGAGCGCGATGCGACCGTCGGCGATGCCCGACCGCAGCTCGTCGAGGATGAGGGTGGCGACCGGCTCGGGCTCGGACGGCAACAGTGCGTCGATGTCGGTGATGAGCAGTACCCCGCCGGTCGAGCGGGCGCGGGTGACGGCGTCGGACACCGTGCGCAGGCGGGTGTTCGGTTCGGTCGCGCCGGTCGTCGGGCCGTCGACGGCGACGAGGGTGCGCTTCGCGCAGACCGATCGCACCAGCGTCGCCTTGCCGCCACCGGCGGGCCCGGTGACCAGGACACCCAGGCGGGGTGCGGCGCCCAGGGTGCGCAGCACATCCGGTTCGTCGAGCGTGATCGCCAGCCACTCGGTGAGCTTGGTGATCTGGGAGTCGACGCCGACCAGCTCGGACACCGGACGGACCGGGACGTCGGGCTCCTCGACCGGGACGCTGCCGACGGGAGCCGGGATCGTCGGCGCAGGTGCGTCGACCGGGGCGTCGGGCACGATGCCGAGCGCACCCGGGATTCGCGGTGAACCGAGACCGGCGCGGTCGCCGAGCGGGGGCACCTCGCCGGCGGTCGTCGACCACAGCACTGCGGTGTTGGTCTGCACGCTGACGGGGGAGCCCGGATCGGTACCCGTGACGGTGAGCAGCTCGGTGGTCCAGGTGATGCCGACGGACCGGGCGAGGGCGCGCGTCGCCTCGGTGGCGGCGAGTTCGGGCCCGAGGTCGCGGGGCAGCAGCGACACCGCGTCGCCGACGGAGAGCACCTTGCCGAGCAGCGCGCGCCGGAGCGTGGATTCGGTGATGGACTGGGTGGCCAGCACCGAGCCGTTGACGACGACCCGGCTCGCGCCGTGCACGACCACCGGGGCCAGCACGACCGAGGCGTTCTCCTTGACCCCGGCATTGGAGAAGAGGATCTCGTCGAGCAGGGCGATCCCGGTCGGAGCCGACGCTTCGGTCGCCGCGACCACCGCGGCGGTCACGCGGGCGCCGGTGATCGACACGGCATCCCACTCCCGCAGCGACAACGCGGTCAGCACCTCGGGATGCACCCGGATGATGCCGCGACGCGCCTCGGCGGCGGAGGTGTTGAGCCGGGCGGTCAGGGTCAGGGACACCTGGGAGCTCATCTGGTCTCGCTTTCGGTCTCGTCCGCAACCGGTTCCGGGTTCTGAACGGCGACCGGCGCACCGGTGGGCCGGTTGAGGCCCAGCCTGCGCTGCGACTTCAGGACGGGGCGTCGTCGACGGCCGCCCGGCGCGGTCTTCGACGCCTTCCGCTGCGCACGACGTTCGGCGGGCTTCTCGTCCCAGTACTCCGGCCGAGACGCGACCCACCGACGCGAACGCCACGCGAACGGGATGTGGATCGCGTATCCGGCGATGCCGATCAACATCAGCAGGTAGGGGTAGGTCAGCAGGAGCGCGGCACCGACCGCGACGAGGACGAGCAGACCGGCGACCGCGCGCGGCGGGATCGACGCGGTCTTCAGGGAGGCCGTGGGGACGCGGCTGACGGCCAGGAACGCGACCAGGACCAGCCATCCGCCCACGGCGGGCAACGATGTCCACCAGCCCTCGCCGAACTGCTGCGCCAGACCGATCGGCAGCAGTGCACAGATGGCGGCCGCGGGCGCCGGGACGCCGACGAAGAAGTCCCTCGTGTACCCGGGTGCCTCGTCGTCGTCGAGCAGGGTGTTGAACCGGGCCAGGCGCAGCACGATCGCGCAGCAATAGATCAGTGCCAGTGCCCAGCCGAGATCCTCGCCGTCGAGCAGGAAGAAGTAGACGATCATCGCCGGCACCACGCCGAAGTTGATCGCGTCGGCCAGGGAGTCGATCTCGGCGCCGATACGGCTCGTCGCGCCCATGAGTCGGGCGACCCTGCCGTCGATGCCGTCGAGGAACGCGGCGGCCACGAGGAGACCCATGGCGACGTCGATGTCGCCGGTGGTGGCCGCGCGCATCGCCGTCAGTCCCGCGCAGATCGCCAGGATCGTCAGCGACGACGGGATGATGATGCGCCCGGCCTGCGCCTGCTTGCGGAGACGCCGCCGCTCGGGCTCCTGGGGTGTCGGGGCATGAGCCTGCGCCTGGCGTCGCGCCGACCGTGCGGTGGGGTTGCGGGTCTTCGACGTCCGGGGCCGTCGGATTCCGGGGCCGCCGGTCCGATGCGCGGCGGGTCCGTCGGGGGAGTTCGCTGCTGGGGGATTCACGGGCCGGGCCGGATCAGAGATCGAGGTAGGCGAAGGGGGTCTCGCCGCCGACGGCGCGCTGGCCGACCGACACTCGAGGAGTGGTGCCCTTCGGGAAGTAGACGTCGACCCGGGAACCGAAGCGGATCAGCCCGTACGTGTCACCGAGGCGCAGCGTGTCGCCGACCTTCGGGTCGCACACGATCCGACGGGCGACGAGCCCGGCGATCTGCACGACCGCGAGGTCGGGGCCTGGTCCTCCGCCGGTCGCCGTCGTGTGGATGGTCATCGTCGTGCGCTCGTTGTCGCGGCTGGCCTCGGGTAGATCCGCGGACAGGAAAGCGCCGGGTGTGTGCGTCACCGCGGTGACCGTACCGGCGATGGGCACGCGCTGCACGTGGACGTCGAAGATCGACAGGAAGGTCGAGACGCGGGGGAGTGGATCGGTGCCCAGGCCAGACTCGGCCGGCGGGACCGCCTCGTCGACGAGCGCGATCGTGCCGTCGGCGGGTGCGACGACCACGCCCGGCTCGGTCGGCGGGATGCGGCCGGGGTGTCGGAAGAACGCGGCGCAGGCGCCGGCGGTGAGGGCCGCGGGTCGCGCGATCCAGCGGTGGCGGCGTCCGAGGAGCGCGACCGCCGCGGGGGCGGCGACGAACGGGATGCCGGCCGGGTGGATCGGTGGGATGGTCTCGCGGGCCAGGTCAAGGAAATGGGCGACACGGCCGGTGTTGCCCTGGTCGTCCGGACGCGGACGTCTGGCCACGATCTACCTCCTGTTGTGCCCGGTGCGGGCGCACTCGATGAACCTCACGCACCCACGGTGTCGGGTGCGACTGGAGTCCAGCTTAGAGCTCAGCGCAGGACGAGCACGTCGACCGGAGACCCGGCGGCCAGACCGTCGGCCTCGGTGGGCACGTCGATCAACGCATCGGCCTCGGCGAGAAAACGCAGGTGATGCGACGCGGGTGGGCCGATCGGGTCGACGACGAAGCCCGATCCGCCTTCGTCCGTCCGGAGGACTCCGCGCAGGAACTGCCTTTTGCCCTGCGGTGAGCGGATGTCGGCACCCAGACGCGCGGTCACACGAGGTCGCACGGCCGGCAACCCCATCGCGGCTCGGAGCGCGGGACGGATGAAGACCTCGAAGGACACCAGGGCGCTGACCGGGTTGCCCGGCAGTGTGATGATCGGCACGGTGGGCCCGGGTGACCCGTCGGGCTTCGCGGACGCGGTGTGATGGCCGCACCCCTGCGGCATGCCGGGTTGCATCGCGACCTTCACGAACTCGACGGAACCCGTGGCCGACAGCGACTCCTTCACGACCTCGAAGGCGCCCGCGCTGACACCGCCGGAGGTGATGATCAGGTCTGCCTCGTCGGCGACCTCGTCGAGCCGCGCGAGGAAGTCGTCGGTGTTGTCCGGCACGAAGTGCACGTGCCGTCCGCGCGCCCCGGCCTCGATGGCGGCGGCGGTGAGCATCGCCCCGTTGGATTCGTAGATCTGGCCGTGCTGCAACGGTTTTCCGGGTTCGACGAGTTCCGACCCGGTGGACAGGACCACGACGCGCAGCGGTCGGGCGACGGTGACCTCGGCGATCCCGAGCGCGGCGAGCAGCCCGACCTGCGGCGCCCCGACCACGGTGCCGGCGGACAGCGCCCGTGCTCCCTGTCCGATGTCGGAACCCGCGCGCCGGATGTGCTTTCCGGACTCGACCGGTGCCGTGAACGTGACCGTCTCGGCGGCCGCGACCGGGCCGATCACCGCGTCGGTCAGTTCCACCGGCACGACGGCGTCGGCACCGCCCGGCATCGGGGCGCCGGTCATGATCCGGTGCGCGGTGCCGGGTGTGAGGGTGAGGGCGTCGGTGCGTCCGGCCGGGATGTCCGCGGCGACGGGCAGTGTGACGGGGGAGTCGGGGCCGGCGGCCGCGAGATCCGCGGCGAGGACGGCGAATCCGTCCATCGCGGAGTTGTCGAAACCGGGCAGCGACAGCGGTGCTTCGACGTCGGTGAGCGTCGCCGTGCCCAGCGCGTCGGGGACGGGCAGCCGGACGGGGACGGGAGAGCCGAACAGGGCCGAGACGACGGCCTGATGCTCTGCGACGGTACGCATGCGCTCAGGATGCCAGGTGGGTGGGCAAGCCTCGTCGGGGTACCCGGTTCGGGGGATGCCTGCACTGCGTCGCCTGGGACCGGGGACTACATTCGTGCCCATGGCATTGGGTCTGCTTCTCGACATCGACGGGGTGATGGTCACCTCGTGGAAGGCTCTGCCCGGCGCGGTGGAGGCCGTCTCCCGCCTCGCCGACCGGGACATCCCGCGGATGTTCCTGACCAACACCACCTCGCGCTCGCGCAACGAGATCGCGGAGTTGTTGAACGACTGCGGTTTCTCCGTCGACGCCGACGAGATCCTGACGGCCGCCAAGCTCACCGCCGAGTACGTGAGTTCCACGTACCCGGGCAAGCGGGTGTGGGTTCTCAACCAGGGGCCGATCGCCGAGGACATGACCGAGGTCGAACTCACCGACGACCCGGCGGACGCCGAGGTCGTGGTGCTCGGCGGCGCCGGTTCGGTGTTCACCCACGACTCTCTGTCGAAGGTGCTCGAGATGCTGCTCGACGGCGTACCGGTCATCGCCATGCACCGCTCGATGACGTGGTCGACGGCCGATGGACTGTCCATCGACACCGGGGTGTACCTCGAGGGGCTCGAGAAGGCGTCGGGCAAGAAGATCAAGGCGATCGGCAAGCCGTCGCCGCTCGGATTCCGGGCCGCCACAGACAGGTTGGGTCTCGAACCGACTCAGGTGGTCATGGTCGGCGACGACATGCACAACGACGTCCTGGGCGCGCAGGCGTCGGCCCTCATCGGCGTGCTGGTACGTACCGGCAAGTTCCGCGAGGAGGGGCTGAATGCGCTTGCGCGTGACGAGTTCGGGCCCTACCCGGACCACGTCATCGACTCGGTCGCCGACCTCCCCGAACTGATCGACAAGATCAGCGGAACCTGACCGGGGTGACGGAGGCGATCAGACGCGGTCGAGCTGACTCTCCGCTGCGCGCTTGATCCTGCCGAGCGTCTCGGCCATGCCGAGCTTGAGTTCGACCTCGAAGGACTCGGTGCCGCCCATGAACTTGTCGACGAGGAACGACGACACCTTGGTGGTCGAGCCGTTCACCTCGCGACGCTCGGTCACGGTGACGCCCGAGCCGTTCGGTGTGATGGTGTAGCTCCAGACGGTGTGGTTCTCCGCCACGCGGAAGGCGATCTCCTGATTCGGCGTGAAGCGCACGACCTTGGAGGTGGTCGGCCACACCAGCGGGCCCCGGCGGTTGATGTTGACGGTCTTGGTCCCCAACCCGACAGAGCCGCCGCGGATGATCATCTTCTTGCACTGCGGGCTCCACTCGCCCATGCGCTTGAGATCGGAGATCACCGACCACACCTTCTCGGCGGGTGCGTCGATGTCGATGGATTCCTCGATGAGTGCTGCGGTCATGGTCGCCAACAGTATGGGCTTGTTGGCGCACCGTCAATAGGCTGTTGGCGGACCGTCAATAAGGGTCCGAGTGTCGGAAAACAGCTCAGACCAGCAGGGTCATGCCGATGACGGCGCCGATACCGACGAAGACCGCGGCGGTGATCCAGCCGGCAGGATGCTCGTCGTTCTCGAGCAGCAACGTGCCCAGCTTGCCGGGGTGAGCCAGTCGATGAGCACGAACGACCACATCATCACGGCGATCGTCAGGATCACGTAGGCGACGGTGTAGAGGAGTGCGCGCCACAGTGCGAGGAGTTCGGTGTCGATGACCGAACAGACCAGGACGATCGCCAGCCCGATGACCATCGACGTGGTGAGGATGACCGCGTTGCGGTTGTGGGCGATCCACACCAGCTGCCGCAGCCGGCCGGGGGTCACGAGGTCGAGCGCCACGAATCCGACGACGAGCAGGGCGATTCCGACGAGGCTGAACGAAGCCCCCGCGGCCAGGTTGTCACGCAGCAGTTCCATCCGAGTCCCTCTCCGTCACCGAGTCGTGCTGAGGAAACAGTATCGGTGGGTGGGGTCGGAGTGCGTCGCGCTGCCCGACGCGTGTCTGCGCAGGGCGGATCGCCCTCGCTCCCTGAGGTGCGAGCGCAGCTCACCACTCGCTCCCTGAGGTGCGAGCGCAGCTCACCACTCGCTCCCTGAGGTGCGAGCGCAGCGAGCCACGAAGGGCTGGCGACAAATCCTCACCAGGCCTTCGTGGCTCGTCGCTTGCGCTCCTCGCTCCTCAGGCAGCGATGGAAGCGCTCCTCACGCCTCAGGCAGCGATGGAAGCGCTTCTCGCTCCTCAGGCAGCGATGGAAGCGCTCCTCGCTCCTCGGGCAGCGATTGAAGTGCCTCAGGGAGCGAGGAGATGTGTCAGCCGACGCTGAGCATGTCGTAGGACGCGAGGTCCTTCGACAGCTTGGTGACGTGTGCGTCCGCGTCACCGAGGGTGTGGCTGATCGCGGTCAGCCGGCTCACGTAGTGCGCGATCGGGTATTCGGCGGTCATGCCGATACCGCCGTGCATCTGGATGGCCTCCTGGCCGATGAGGCGTGCAGAGCGAACGGTCTGCAGCTTCACCCGCGACGCGATGGCGGCGTCGGCGATGCCGTCGGCAAGTGCGGTCGTCGCGTACAGCACCAGGCTGCGCGCGAGTTCGAGCTGGACGTACATGTCCGCGGCGCGATGGGTGAGCGCCTGGAAGGTGGCCAGCGGGACACCGAACTGCTTGCGCGACTTGAGGTATTCGACGGTCAGCTCGAGGCTGCGTTCCATGGCGCCCTGCGCCTCGGCGCACAGCGCGGTCTGGATGCCGATCTCCGCGTTGGCGATGAGCTCCGACGCGTCGCCGCTGCCGAGTCGGGTGGCCTTGGCGTCGTTGAAGGTGAACTCGGCGCCGCGTCGGCGATCATGCGTGCGGTACGCCGTGCGGACGACGCCCTCGGCGTCGGCGTCGATGAGGAACAGGCCCACCTCGTCGGCGACGCGTGCCGAGACGATCAGCTTGTGTGCGCAGTCGCCGTGTCCGACAAGGGTCTTGGTGCCGTTGAGCACGCCGTCGGCGGTCGCGCTGGTCGCCACCGCGGCCACCGGCCAGCGGTCGCCGGGCTCGTTGTGTGCGAAGGCCATGAGCAGCTCACCGGAGGCGAGGCCACCGCGCAGCTCGGCGCGGGTCGCGTCGTCGGCGGCCTCGAGCAGCGAGCCGGGAACGAGAACCGAATCCAGGTAGGGCTCGGGTGCCAGGGCGCGACCGAGTTCGGTCATCACACTGGTGAACTCGACGGGTCCGGCGTCCATGCCGCCCTCGGACTCGGGGAAGGTCAGGCCCAGGATGCCGATCTCCGCGAGCGACTTCCACACCTTCTCGCTCCAGCCGAGATCGGTGTCGGTCACCTTGCGGAGGGTCTCCACGTCGTAGGTCTTGGTGAGGACCTCGCGCACGGTGTCGCGCAACATCCCCTGTTCTTCGGAAAGCTCGAAATCCATTGTTGTCCTTGGTCTGTAAGTCGAAAAGTGAGGTCAGCGGGGCCGGCGGTCAGAGACCGAGGACCGCCTTGTCGATGATCTGGCGCTGGACCTCGGAGGAGCCGCCGTAGATCGAGACCTTGCGGTAGTTGAGGTAGGTCGGAGCGGCGAGCTGGGCCCACTCGGGTGCGGTGACCTCAGCGCTTCCGTTCGCCGCGTCGACGTTGACCTCGGCGACCGGGAGCGAGTCCGGGCCGGCGATGTCGGCGATGAGCTCCATCGCGGCCTGCTGCAGCTGGCTGCCCTTGAGCTTCAGCAGCGACGACGCCGGGTTCGGCTTGCCGTCGGCCGACGACGCGGCGACACGGAGCTGGGTGATCTCCAGGGCGAGGAGCTCGTTCTCCAGTTCGGCCAGACGGGTGGCGAACAGCGGGTCGTCGAGCAGGGTGCCGTTGGCGGTCCGGGTCGACTTGGCGAGTTCCTTGGCGCGGGCCAGCTTCGACTTGGTGTAGCCGACGCGGGCAATGCCGTTGCGCTCGTTGCCGAGCAGGAACTTGGCCTGGGTCCAGCCGCTGTTCTCCTCGCCGACCATGTTCTCGACGGGCACGCGGACGTCGTTGAAGAAGACCTCGTTGACCTCGTAGCTGCCGTCGATGAGCTGGATCGGGCGCAGTTCGATGCCGGGGGTGTCCATCGGGATCAGGAACATGCTGATGCCGGCCTGCTTCTTCACATCCGGGTTGGTCCGGGCGAGCAGGAAGATCCAGTCGGCGAACTGGCCGAGCGTCGTCCAGGTCTTCTGGCCGTTGATGACGTAGTGGTCGCCGTCGAGGACCGCGCGGGTCTTGAGCGAGGCGAGGTCGGAGCCGGCCTCGGGCTCGGAGAAGCCCTGGCACCACCAGATGTCGAGGTTGGCGGTCTTGGGGAGGAATTTCTCCTTCATCTCCTGCGACCCGAACTGCGCGATGACCGGACCGATCATGCTCACGTTGAACGGCAGCGGGTCGGGGACGAACGCGAGGCTCATCTCTTCGCGGTAGATGTGGTGCTGGATCGGGGTCCAGTCCTTGCCGCCCCATTCGATCGGCCAGCTCGGGGTCAGCACACCGTGCTCGTTGAGCACGCGCGATGCGGTCACGATGTCGTCGGGGTAGCTGAGGTTGCCCTCTTCGTTCCGCTTGCGGAGGTCCTCGGGGACCTTTGCGAAGATGCCGCGCAGTTCCTCGCGGAACGCCTCTTCCTCCGGACTGAACTTCAGGTGCATGGGTTCTTCTCTACTCCTGTCGGGGGTTGCCGGGTGTTCGGCGACACCAATCGCGGACCGCCTACCTGGGAAGACCCTGGAAGACTGCCGCTGACTAAGCGCTTGCTTAGTGATATGTTGCACTATGCCGCGCCGCGAGGGCGGTGTCAATCGGCAGGTTAGGTGCCTGGTCGCCGAGTGTTTCTTGGGGGTGAACGTGGTCTCGTCAACCGAACCGACGACCCGGGTACAGCCGGTCGCGGCCCGGGAGCGGCTGCTGCTCGCCGCGGTCGAGGCGTTCGCCGCGAAGGGCTTCAACGCCACGACGACCCGCGACATCGCCAACGGGGCGCAGATGAGTTCGGCGGCGGTCTATGTGCACTTCCGGTCCAAGGAGGAGCTCCTCTTCGAGCTCTCCGATGCCGGGCATCGACGCATCATGGGCATGATCGACGAGGTCGATGATCCGTCGTCGCCGCCGGGCGAGCGGCTGGAGACCGTCATCGGCGCGTTCACCGAGCATCACGCGCGTGAGCACGTTCGCGCTCGTGTCGTGAACTACGAACTCGCGTCCCTCGCACCCGAACATCTCGAGACGGTGATGGAGCTGCGTCGGGCGATCACCCGGCGGGTGCGGGCGATCGTCGATGCGGGCATCGAGAACGGCGACTTCGACGTCACCGACTCGCAGGCGACCACCAACGCCATGCTGTCGATGGGTATCGACGTCGCGCGGTGGTATCGCGCCGAGAACTCGCTCCCGCCCGAGGCGATGGGGGAGTTCTACGCGCAGCTGGCCACCCGGATGGTCGGTTCGCGGGGCCGGGACTAGGCAGTCAGGATTCGCCGGCCGGAACCGGTTGCGGTGTTGCGATCTCGTCGACTGCGGCCGTGGTGGTTTCGGCTCTGACCGCCGCCCGTCGCATGGCGACCGCGAGTACGGCGCCGAACACGGCGACGGCGAGGACGTAGCCGACATAGCCGATGACGGTCGCGCGAAGACCGATGTGGGACACGACGACTCCCGCGATCACCGCCGGCACGCTGAACGCCAGGTAACTCGCGACGAACACCGACGAGAAGACCTGTCCGCGCTGGGCGGGTGGCGTCGCGGCGGTGATGTTGTCCATCGCGCTGAGGAAGGTCGCCGCCCATCCGGAACCGGCCACGATCGAACCGAGGATGTAGAGCGGCAGGGCCTCGGTCAGCACACCGGACAACGAGATCAGCACGCCCGCAGCGAGGGTCGGGTAGCCGAAGGCCTGCTTGACGGTCGCGGGTCGTCCCGTGATGAACAGCGACGTGATCGTCGCGCACGCGAAGAACGTGAACAGGATGAGCCCGGCCTCGCCGTGGTTGGTGACACCGAAGACCCGTGCGACGACGGATGATCCGAGCGACAGATACAGACCGCCGAGGGACCAGGTGGCGATGAGAGTGGGCACCGCGGCGAAGAACACGGGGCGGACGCCGCGCGGCACGCGGACCTGCGGGGCAAGGGTGATCGCGAGGTGGCGGCGTGAGGTGAAACCCACGCGCTCGCGGGTCTCGGGAACTGCGAGCAGCGCGGCGAGGAGAACGGCGAAGAGACCGAGGATGATCTCGTAGACCAGGATTCGGGGCGCGGGCGCGTATTCGACGAGCAGGCCCGCGACACCGACACCGGTGGCGAGCCCGAATGCCGGTGCGGCGCCGATGATCGTCGAACCGAGTCGCGCGGTGGGCTGGAGATCGACGGTGGTCGCGGTCAAGGTGCCCATCGCGGCGCCGGTGGCCAGGCCCTGCAGTGCGCGGGCGGCGAGGAGCGTACCCACGTCCTGGGCCACGACGAACAGCACCATGCTGGCGATCAGCAACACGAGCGCGACCGCGAGCACCGGGCGTCGGCCGATGTGGTCGGACAGTGACCCGACCGTCAGGAGACTCACCAGCATCGTTACCACGTAGACCGCGAAGACCAGGGTCAACGTCAGTGCCGAGAACCCCCAGAGTTCCTGGTAGATCGGGTACAGCGGCGATGGCGCGGCGGAGGCGAAGAGGACCATCACGTAGGTGGCCGCGATCAGCCAGAACGCGCGGTGGGGATGTAGCGGTGCCATGTCGTCTCCTTAACGCAAACTGAGTTGCATTAACGATGACGGTAGTCCCGGTCCGACCCCAAAAGCAATCAGTTTTGCAATAATGGCCGCATGGCTATGGGAAGCGCAACGTCGCGGACGGATTCCGCGGAGGCGGCTCCCCGCGCGAAGCGGCCCGGTGGTCGGAGCGCGCGGGTGCAGTCGGCGGTGTACGCCGCGGTCGGCCAGCTGGTGGGTGCGGGTCGGCGCGAGACGATGACGATCCCGGAGGTCGCCGACCTCGCCGGTGTGAACCCGACCAGCATCTATCGCAGGTGGGGATCGATCGACGTCCTCCTGGGCGAGGTGGCGGTGGCCGCGCTGACCCAGGGCGAGCCGCTGCCCGACACCGGGGTGCTGCGCGACGACGTCGCGGAGTGGGCACGGGTGATCGCCGCCGACATCGGCAGGCCGAAGCGTCGCGCCTACCTGCGTGCGATGGTCGCGGCACGTGACGGCGTCGTCGAGGTGTGTCCGTGCTGGGAGATCCGCCGCGAGCAGGCGGAGGAGATGATCGCGCGGGCCCGCGAGCGCGGGGAGTCGGCGCCGTCGGTACGGCAGCTCCTCGATCATGTGATCGCACCGCTGTACCACCACGCGGTGTTCGGGCTCGCCGTCGACGACGAGTATGTCGCCGAGTTGATCGACGATGTCGTCTCGATGTTCTCGCCCCGGGGACCTGCCTGAGGGGGATAGGGTCCGGGCATGAAGAAGGTTCACGCGTTCAACGACGACGCACTCGGTGACCGCGACGCCGTCGGCATCGCTGCCGCCATCGCCGCCCGGGAGATCTCGGCGGCCGAGGCGGTCGAAGCGGCCCTCGCACGCATCGACGCCGTCAATCCGCAGCTGAACGCGATCGCCTTCGACGATCGCGAACGAGCACGGAAACGCTCCGTGGACAACGACTTCCCGCTGGGATCGTTCGCCGGGGTGCCGTCGATCATCAAGAACAACACCGACTTCGCGGGTCTGCCCACCTGTCACGGTTCGGCTGCGGTGGCCCCGAACCCGGCTGCGGCGAACGAGGCGTTCACCAACCAGTTCCTGGCGACGGGGGTCAACTTCGTCGGGGCGTCGAACATGCCGGCCTTCGGGCTGACCGCGACGACCGAGTACGTCGATCGCGAGCCGACACGCAACCCGTGGGACACCGACTTCTCCGCCGGCGGCTCCTCCGGCGGGTCGGCGGCGCTCGTGGCGGCGGGCGCGCTACCGATCGCGCATGCCAACGACGGTGGCGGATCCATCCGGATCCCCGCTGCGGCATGCGGTCTGGTGGGGCTCAAGCCGACCCGCGGTCGTACCGCGCCGGCGAAGCAGACCGAGGATGCCCCGATCGACCTGGTGTGCAACGGGATCGTGAGCCGCTCGGTGCGTGACACCGCACGATTCCTCGACGACACCCAGGGGTTCCGCCCCGCGCCCGGCCTGCCGCCGGTCGGCCTCGTCGAGGGGCCCGGCGCCAAGCGTCTGCGGATCGCGCTGATCACCGAACCGATCACCGGGCAACTGCTCGACCGCGACACCCAGCGGTGTGTCACCGAGGTCGCCGAACTCGTCGAATCCCTCGGCCACCGAACGGAAATGGTGCCGCTGCCGGTCGATCGTGCGTACATCCGGCAGTTCATCGACTACTGGTCGTTGCTGGCCTTTGCTCTGGATCGAACTGGTAAGCGCCTGCACGACAAGGGTTTCGATCGAAAGAAGCTGGACTCGTTCACCCGCGGCCTGTCGCGGAACGCCCTGCGCCACTTCTACCGCATGCCGTCGTCGATCCGCGGACTCCGGCGTTCCACCGCCGCGTTCCGCTCACTCCACGACCAGTTCGACGTGATCCTGTCGCCGACACTCGCGCACCTGCCCCCGGAGATCGGATACCTCGATCCGGGCATCGATTTCGCCGAGGCGATGGATCGGCTGACCCGGTACGTCGCGTTCACGCCCGCCAACAACACGTCCGGCACACCGGCCATCAGTCTGCCGCTGGGACAGTCGAAGTCGGGGCTGCCCGTCGGCATCCAGTTTTCCGCGGATCTGGGTGACGAGCGGACGCTGCTGGAGTTGGCGTTCGAGCTCGAGGCGGCCCGGCCGTTCGCGCGGATCCAGGACGCCTGACCGAAGCCCTCCGCTGACAAACCCACCCCTTTTCGGCAAAATCACCACCTCGGAGGGTGGTGATTCTGCCGAAAAGGGGTGGGTTTGCCGAGAAGGCTAGTGCTGCACTGCCTTCTCCGCGCCGATGCCGGTGAGGGAGCGGACCTCCATCTCCGCGTTGCGTTCCGGTGTTCCGTTGTCGGACGGGCTCGTCAGGGTGCCGACGATGCCGAGGACGAAGGCCAGCGGGATGGAGACGATGCCGGGGTTGGCCAGCGGGAACCAGGCGAAGTCGGCGCCGGGGATCATCGCGGTCGACGACCCGGAGACGGCCGGCGAGAAGATGATCAGCACGATCGTGGAGATCAGGCCGCCGTACATGCTCCACAGGGCACCGCGGGTGTTGAACCGCTTCCAGTAGAGCGAGTACACGATCGTCGGCAGGTTCGCCGCCGCGGCGATGGCGAAGGCCAGTGCCACCAGGAAGGCGATGTTCTGACCGTTGGCGAGGATGCCGAGGACGATGCCGAGCACGCCGAGCACGACGACGGTGTAGCGCGAGACGCGGACCTGATCGTCCTCACTCACCTTGTTGCGCTTGATGACCGACGCATAGATGTCGTGGGCGAAGGACGCCGATGCGGTGATCGCCAGGCCGGCGACGACGGCGAGGATCGTGGCGAAGGCGACCGCCGAGATGATGCCCAGGAGCACCACGCCGCCGATCTCGAACGCCAGCAGCGGTGCCGCCGCGTTCTGTCCGCCGGCGGCGGCGAGGATCTTGTCCGGACCGACCAGAGCGGCTGCGCCGTAACCGAGAACCAAGGTGAAGAGGTAGAAGGCGCCGATGAGTGCGATCGCCCAGACCACCGACTTACGAGCCTCTTTCGCGGTCGGCACGGTGTAGAAGCGCATCAGCACGTGCGGCAGGCCCGCGGTGCCGAGGACCAGCGCGATGGCCAGCGAGAGGAAGTTGATCTTGGACTCCAGCGAACCGCCGTACTGTGCGCCGGGAGCGAGAACGTCACGGGAGGCGACCTTTTCGCTGCTCGAGCTGCTGATGGCGTCCTGCGCGGCGCCGAGGATCGACGACAGGTTCATGCCGAACTTGGCGAGCACGATGAAGGTCATGACCGCCGCGCCGCTGATGAGCAGCACCGCCTTGATGATCTGCACCCAGGTGGTGCCCTTCATGCCGCCGATGAGGACGTAGACGATCATCAGTGCGCCGACCACGGCGATCACGATCGACTGGCCCACGCGGCCCTCGATGTCGAGGAGCAGGGCCACGAGGCCGCCGGCGCCGGCCATCTGGGCCAGCAGGTAGAACAGCGAGACCGCGAGGGTCGAGATGGCGGCGGCGAGACGGACCGGTCGCTGCTTCAGGCGGAAGCTGAGAACGTCGGCCATCGTGAACTTGCCTGTGTTGCGCAGCAATTCGGCGACGAGCAGCAGGGCCACGAGCCAGGCGACGAGGAAGCCGATCGAGTACAGGAAGCCGTCGTAGCCGTAGACCGCGATGGCACCGGCGATACCGAGGAAGCTGGCCGCCGACAGGTAGTCGCCGGCGATGGCGATACCGTTCTGCGGCCCGGAGAAGCCGCGGCCGCCGGTGAAGAAGTCCGCGGCGGAGTTGTTGTTCTTGCTCGCCCGGATGACGATGTACATCGTGACCGCCACGAACGCGGCGAAGATCGCGATGTTGGCGGCCGGGCTGCCGACGGTGGCGGCGAGCGTGGTGGTGTGGACGGAGGTGTTCACAGCGACGGACCGCCTTCCATCTCGTTGCGGATGGCCTCGGCGCGCGGGTCGAGTTCGCGGTTCGCGAAGCGCACGTAGAGACCGGTGATGACGAACGTGGTCACGAACTGCAGCAGGCCGAGGATCAGGCCGAGGTTGATGTTGCCCCAGACCTGGATCGACATGAAGTCATGCGCGAACGCGCCGAGCAGCACGTAGAGCGCGTACCAGATCAGGAAGAACGCGGTCATCGGGAAGATGAACTTGCGCAGCCGCGTCTTCAGTTCCTGGAACTGCGGGCTGTTCTGCATTTCGATGAATTGCTCGCCCGTCGGCGCATGCGGTGGTGCCGCTGCTGGTTGGTCGATGTTCGACACGCTGTCCTCCAAGGTGATGGGGCCGCGGTGGCGGAACCCCACTGTGATGGCTCTTCGGGGAACAGCCTTGTTGAGGCCCAGATCACACCGCAATCAGGTGGCGTGGGTCACACGCCGAAGGTCGCCGTCTGTGCGACGGGCGGTCGATCAGATCCGACGAACGGTGAACGGTCAGGCGTCGGGCAGACGATCGACGCCCATCCCGACGCGTTCGGGAACGTGCATTCGCGCGAAGGTGCGGGCGAGGTCGCCGGGCAACCGTCGTCGGGTTGCGAGGCTGACCAGCACCATCGTGCCGAAGGCGACCGGCACGGTGACCGCGCCCGGATAGCCGACGAGGGCGGCAGGCCAGCCGCCGAGGACGTCGTCGTCGATCACGCCGGCGATGGCGAGCGACGCCGCCGAACCCGACGACACCCCGCCGACGATCAGACCGGCGATCGCGCCGGTCGCGGTGAGGCCGCGCCACCAGATCCCCAGCACGAGCAGCGGGCACAGCGTCGACGCGGCGACCGCGAACACCAGTCCGACGGTCCGGGACAGTTCCAGCGATCCCGCCGCCAGCGACAGTGCGATCGGGATGGCGCCGCCGATGACCGCGGCCATGCGGAAGTCGCGGACACGCCCGCGGAAGACGTCCGTCGCCAGGGCCCCGGCCACCGATACGAGCAGACCCGACGACGTGGCGAGGAATGCCGCGATGGCACCGGCTGCCACCAGGGCCGCGAGGATCTGACCGGCCAGGCCGCCGATGGCCGCGCTCGGAAGAAGAAGGACCGCGGCGTCGGAGGTCCCGGTGATGAGCAGTTCGGGCACGTAGAGCCGCGCGAACACGCCGAGCAGGACGGGGAACAGATAGAACAGTGACAGCAGGGCGATCGCCGCGAGCGCCGTCCGACGTGCCGATCGGCCATCGGGGTTCGTGTAGAAGCGCACCAGGACGTGCGGCAGCCCCATCACGCCGAGAAAGGTGGCCAGGATCAGTGAGAGCACCTGGAACAGCGGATGGCGACCGCCGAAGCCGCCGCCGGGCGTGACCCAGTCGGACCCGTGCACCGGGGCTCCCGCGACCACCGGCGTGGCGGCACCGGCGTCGAGGTAGATGACGGAGTCGGCGGAGATGACGTGACCGCCGGGGGCCGGGATCGGGGCGTCGACGACAGCGGCTCCGTCGAGCGTGCCGGTGACGCGCACGCCTTTGGTCTCGGCGACGGTGACCGACACGTCGGTGGTGACGTCGACGGTGGTGGCCGTCGTGACCCGCGGCGGCGCCGGTTCGCCCACGTGCGTCGGATCGTTGGCGAACACCCCGATCAGCACCAGGGCGGGAATCGCGATGGCGGTCAGCTTGAGCCAGTACTGGAATGCCTGCACGAAGGTGATCGACCGCATCCCGCCACCGACGACGTTGACGATCACGATGAGCCCGACGCCGACCGCGCCGGTCCACACCGGGGCGCCCAACAGGATGTTGAGAGTGAGTCCCGCGCCCTGGAACTGGGGGATGAGGTACAGCACGCAGACCACGACCACGACCACCATCGCGGTCTTGCGCACGGTGGCGGAGGCGAGCCGGAACTCGGCGAAGTCGGGCACGGTGTAGGCGCCGGAACGACGCAGCGGCGCCGCGACGAACAACAGGAGGCCGAGATAGCCTGCGGTGAAACCCACCGGGTACCAGAGGGCGTCGGCGCCGTACTTCGCGACGAGCCCGGCCACGCCGAGAAACGATGCCGCCGAGAGGTATTCGCCGGACACCGCGGCGGCATTCCACCGTGAGCCGACGGTGCGCGAGGCCACCAGGAAATCCGACGTGGTGCGCGAGAACCGTCCGCCCCAGGCGCCGACGGCGATCGTGGCGATCGCCGCGGCGAACAGTCCCACGGCGGTCAGTACGTCGGTCCCGGTCATGGGCCGCCCGGTTCGCCGGGGTCGTCGTCGACGAGTTTCATGAAGTCGCGCTCGGCGTTCTCGGCGAGTCTCACGAACAGGAGCCCGGTCAGGTACAGGACGGGGTAGGCGAGGAGTCCGAGGACGATCCATGTGATCCGGATACCGAAGACGGTCGTCTCGGCCACGCTCGGGAACAGCACGGCGAGCAGGGGAATGGCCACCACGACGACCAGCAGGCTCCCGCCGAGGCGCAGCGCCAGCCCGAGCTGGGCTCGCATCAGGCCGCGCACCAGCGCGTCACCGACCTCGGTCTGTTCCTGGACCTCCACCCGGGTGCGGACCATCCGCGCGCCGCGTCGTGACGCCAGGACGACCCGTTCGCGCTGCGGCGGGTTCTCAGGCATCGTCGCGGACGGCGGGGGAACGATACTGGCGCAGCGGGTCTCGGACGAGCCGGTCCTTCAGTTCACGGACCTGGCGTCGGCTGACGGGCAGTTCCACCGCTTCCGACGCCCCGTTCGCGCGGATGCTGACGACGGTCCCGCCCCCGGTGGCCCGTAGGCCGGTCACCATCGGCAAGGCCACCAGATAGGAACGGTGAACACGGGCGAATCCCTTTTCCTGCCAGCGCGACTCGAGGGTCGAGAGCGGTATCCGGACCAGGTGGGCGCCCGATTCGGCGTGCAACCGGGCATAGTCGCCGACGGCTTCGACCCACGAGATCGACTCGCGACGGACCAACGAGGTCACCCCGCTCATCTCGACCGGGATCACGTCGTCGGAGGGAGTGCGGGGATCGCCCTGCGCGGGGTAGGAGCCTTCTCGGCGGGCTTCGTGCGGGCGTCGAGGACGGCGCGGACGCGTCCGATCGCCTGGGTGAGCCGCTCCTCGCGCAGCGGTTTCAGCAGATAGTCGACGGCCCCGACCTCGAAAGCGCGGACCGCCTTGTCCTCGTGCGCGGTGACGAACACGATCGCCGGTGGTTGCGCGTACCTGGCGAGGACGCCGGCGAGCTCGAGCCCCGAGAGGCCCGGCATGTTGATGTCGAGGAAGATCGCGCCGATCCGGCCGGAGTTGAGCTCGCGCAGCGCGCCGGTCGCGTCGGTCGCCGCGTGCACCTCGGCGACGTCCTCCTGCCGGTCGAGGAGGTATCGGAGCTCGTCGAGAGCAGGGGGTTCGTCGTCGACCGCGAGCACCACCAGCCCGGACATCCATCACCTCCCGACTGACTGCGCCTGACGCGCGACGACGGACACGAGGATCGTACCGCGTGGGCCGCGTCACAGATCGGAACAGCCCGCAGCGTGTGACACCCGATTCGCGAGAATTCGGAAAAAGTCCGGTCGGCCGGGTGGGCCGCCGAGCGGTCTCGCTACCCTGTCCACGGCCATCCCGACGTCAGACGGACTCACCGAGGAAGTCGCTGCCCAGCGTCGCCTCGATGCGTTGGACGCAAGATAGGAAGAAAGTCACTGTGTTCTCCCGGTTCAAACCCAAGAACGATCTCTTCTACGGATTGTTCACGTCCTCGGCCCAGTGCCTGGCGGATGGGACCAAGACCCTCACCGGCCTGCTGGAGCCCGAACCGGACTTCGAGGGAATCGCGCGCCGGATGGTCGACCTCGAACACGACTGCGACCGCATCACGCACGAGATGTTCCGCACGGTCAACTCGAGCTTCATCACGCCGTTCGACCGATCCGACATCTACGTCCTCGGTTCGAGCCTCGACGACGTCATGGACCACATCGAGGCGGCGACCCACCTCATGGCCCTCTACGGCGTCACCGAGCTCCCGCAGCACCTGCGGGAGATGATCGAGATCCTCGACACCTCCGCGAGCGTCACCGCCGACGCGATGCCGCGACTGGCCGGGATGAAAGACCTGGAGCGGTACTGGATCGAGATCAACGCGCTCGAGAACCGGGCCGATCACACGTACCGGACGTTCCTCGCGTACCTGTTCGACGGGCACCTCGACGCGCTGACGGTGATGAAGCTCAAGGACGTCGCCGACGAACTCGAGGATGCGGCGGATTCCTTCGAGAAGGTCGCCAACATCGTCGAGACCATCGTCCTCAAGGAGTCGTGACACACCTGTGTTCGCACTTCTCGTGGTGATCGGCCTTGCCATGGCCTTCACGTTCACCAACGGTTTCCACGACTCTGCCAATGCGATCGCGACCTCGGTGTCGACCCGTGCCCTGACGCTGCGCGCGGCACTGGCGATGGCCGCCGTCGGCAATCTGATCGGCTCCTTCTTCGGTGCCAAGGTGGCCAGTACGGTCGGCTCGGGCATCATCGACCTCAAGGCGGGCCCGGACGCGCTGTTGCTCGTCGGATGTGCCCTCGTGGGAGCGATCACCTGGAACCTCATCACGTGGTGGTTCGGCCTCCCGTCGTCCTCGTCGCATGCGCTCATCGGCGGCATGGTGGGTGCGGCCCTGGTCGCCGGGGTCACCGTGCTCTGGTCCGGCGTCGTGGAGAAGATCCTGCTGCCGATGGTGCTCTCCCCGCTCGCCGGATTCCTGCTGGGCGCGGCGGCGATGCTGGCGATCATGTGGCTTTTCCGCAATGCGTCGCCGGCGATCACCGGCCGCCGGTTCCGGCATGCGCAGACGGTGTCAGCCGCCATGATGGCCTTCGGTCACGGTATGCAGGACGCCGCCAAGACGATGGGCATCGTGGTCCTCGCACTCGTCGTCGCGGGCTACCAGGACGATTATTCGATCCCGCTGTGGTGCTTCCTGCTGACGGCCGTGGTCCTGGCCATCGGCACCGCCACGGGCGGTATGCGGATCATGCGCACCCTCGGGCGCAAGATCATCGAACTGGACCCGCCGCAGGGCTTCGCCGCCGAAGCGACGGCCGCTTCGGTGCTCTACGTCGCCTCGGCCGGCCTGGGCGCACCCATCTCGACCACCCACGTGATCTCCTCGGCGATCATGGGCGTCGGATCGACCAAGCGCACGAGCGCCGTGCGGTGGGGTACCGCAGGGAACATGGCCGCCGCCTGGGTGACCACCTTCCCGGCCGCCGCTGTGTTCGCGGCCGTGACGTTCCTGGCGGCGAAGGCGGCCTTCTAGCGCTTCGCAGGCTCCGGGGTCAGGCTCGGATGCCGGCCCGGAACTTCGGCACCCGGATGCCGACCTTGGTGCCCGCGCCGACGGCCGTCTCGACCACCAGTCCGTAGTCGTTGCCGAAGGCCGCGCGGAGGCGATGGTCGACGTTGGTGAGCCCGACGTGGGCGCCCTCGCTGTGGTCGAGGGCGTCGAGCGCGCCGGTGCGCAGGAGTTCGGGGTCCATGCCGACGCCGTCGTCCTCGACCGTGATCACGCAGTCGGCCCCCTCGTCGGCCGCGGTGATCGTGATGGTGCCACCGCCCTTCGACGCCAGTCCGTGGCGGACCGCGTTCTCCACGAGCGGCTGCAGCGCCAGGAACGGTACGACGACGTTCAGGACCTCCGGCGCGACATGGAGTTTCACGTCGAGTGAGTTGCCGAACCGGGCACGTTCGAGGGTCAGGTAGCGGTCGATGTTGCGCAGTTCGTCTGCCAGGACCGTGTATTCGCCGCTCGCGCGGAACGAGTAGCGGGTGAAGTCGGCGAAGTCGAGCACGAGTTCACGGGCGCGGTCGGGGTCGGTGCGGACGAACGAGGCGATCGTGTTGAGGGCGTTGTAGATGAAATGCGGGCTGATCTGCGCGCGCAGCGCGAGCACCTCGGCCCGGTCCAGTCGGGCGCGCGAGGCGTCGAGTTCGGCCAGTTCGATCTGACTCGACACGTAACGGGCGACCTCGGCGACGGCGCCGAGCATGCCCGGACCCGGACGGCGGGTCGTGGCGACCACGAGGACACCGACATTGACGTCGCCGGCGAGGAGCGGCTGTGCGACCAGCGCCCGCACCGGTGACTCCGCCCCGCACGGATCGGACACCAGGACCCGACGCTGATCGCCCTTCGCCGACGCGGCGGCCCTGGCGGCTTCCCGCAGCATGTCGGGATCCCAGATCGCGTCGTCGTCCGGGTCGTGGGCGAGTCGGCGCGGCTCGTCGTCGAAGAGGGCGACGGCCTCGGCCGAGGTCAGCGTCCGCAGGTGCGGAAGGGCTTCCCGTGCGGACTCCTCCGACAGTCCGGTGCGCAGCGACCGCGCTGCCAGCGACGCGGTGTGCAGGGCCATGTGCACCGCACGTTCGGTGGGCGTGGTGACCTGGCGACGTGTCCGGACCAGCGTGACCAGCCCGAGGACCATGATCAGCAGCAGGATCGATCCGACGATCGCGACTTCGCTCGACATGTCGCCAACCCTAGTTGGCACGGTGAACCGCCAGGGGTGCCTCAGACGCCTTCGTCCGACACCGGCAACCGGAACGTCCTGAGCCGAGTGTCGCGAATCGTGTTGCGGTGCGCAACGTTATGCGACTTCTGTGAGGAGGGCGTTCAGTAGGTGGCCCACTCGCCCTGCGCGTAACGCAGGATCCGCGGGTCCATCAGGGTCGACGGCGGCAGGTCGAGTGGCCGGCGGTCGAGAGGGAAGACCGTCGCCGCGGTCAGCTGTTCGGCACTCAGGAAACGCAGGGCCCCGGGGGCGTTCACGGTCGGGTTGATCGGACCGCCGGTGCCGGCGAGGTGAAAACCCCAGTCGCCGAACGCCGGAACATCGACGTGGTAAGGCGTCGCGGCCAGGCCGGCCTCGCGCAGGGTCGAGGCGATGCACCAGAACGACTTCGGTGCGAAGTACGGCGAGCCCGCCTGCACCACCACGCGGCCGTCGTCGGCGAGGTGTGCGCGAACGAGCCCGTAGAACTCGGTGGAATACAGCTTGGCGGTGGCCGAGTCGTCCGGGTCCGGCATGTCGACGATGATCACGTCGAAGCGCCGGTCGGTCTGGCGTAGCCAGCTGAACGCGTCGGCGGTCACCACCTCCGCCCGCCGGTCGGTCATCGACCCCTGATTGAGCGAGGTCAGGCGAGGATCGGTCCGGGCCAGCCGGATCATCTCCGGGTCGAGTTCGACGAGGGTCACGTCCTGCGCATCGGGGTACCGCAGTACTTCGCGCAGCGCGAGGCCGTCGCCACCGCCGAGGACGAGTACCGACGAATGCGCACCCGACATCGCCGGATGGACGAGAGCCTCGTGATAGCGGTGCTCGTCGACGGAGGAGAACTGCAGGTCGCCGTTGAGGTAGAGCCGGGTGTCGGGGCCTGCGCCGGTGGACTTCTCGGTGATCACGATGTCCTGGTACGCACTGCGCGCGGCGGCCACGATCGGGTCGCGGTAGAGCGCCTGCCGTGCCGTCACCTCGAACCGGGCCGACAACAGCAGGCCGGCGACGAGCGCCGCGACCACCGCCAGCGCCCCGGCGGACAGCAGGACGAGGTGGCTGCGGCTCAACGACTTCCGGAAGATGACGAAGACCAGGAAGCAACCGGCCGCGGCATTGACGAGCCCGACGACGAGGGCCCCGCGGAGCTGACCGAACAACGGGAGCAACAGGAACGGGAAGCAGAGGCCGCCGATCAGGGCGCCGATGTAGTCGACGGCGAACATGTCCGCGACCGCGGCACCCGGCTCCTGGCGGCGGATTCGTTGCAGGAGCACCATCAGCAGCGGGATCTCCGCCCCGATGAGGACGCCGAGGACGAACGCCACCACGATGAGTGCCGGCGTGTAGAGCTCCAGGTAGGCGAAGGCGGCATAGAGCGCCATCACCGACAGGCCGCCCAGCAGTGCCAGCAACAACTCGATGACCGCGAAGGCGGTGACCGACTGGGGCTGTAGCGGTTTCGCGGCGAGCGAGCCGACGCCCATCGCGAACACCATCACCGCGAGGACGATCGATGCCTGTGTCGCGGTGTTGCCGATCAGGAAGGAACCCAGGGACACCAGCGCGAGCTCGTACACCAGACCGCAGGCGGCGCAGACGAACACCACGGCCAGCAGGGCGGACCGCGCGAATCGTGGTCGTGCGGAGAGCGGTTCGGTCGCGGTGTCGGTGAGTGTCACAGGATGTGGGTAGTCACAGGATGGAGGCGGCGATGATGATGGCCACCCCGATGTGCGCGATGGCCTGCACCCACACCGCCGGATGGCTCTCCGGCTGCACGAGGATCTCCCCGAGTCTGCCGGGGGTGAGCGCATCGATGACCAGGAAGGTCACCCCCATCACGACCAGGCCGATCGCCGAGTAGACCACCGTGTAGGTGAGTCCCTCGAGCAGGTGGCCCTCGCTGGCCACGATGGCGGCGGTCACGATGATCGCGACCGCGAAGAGGTTGGCGCCGACCAGGATTCCGGCATTGCGGTTGCGTTCGGACCAGACCTGTTGACGCAGCTTGCCCGGGGTCAGCAGATCGACGATCGCGAAGGACACGATCATCAGGATCACTCCGACGCCCGCATAGGCACCTGCGGCGTAGGCGTTCTCGGTCAGGTCAGCGAGCATGGTCGTCTCCGTGGGTTCGGGCCGTGGTTTCGGTCTGGGGGGATCGATCGCGAGAACTCTGGAGGGCAGTCATTTGCCGCCACCTCCACTGCCGCCGCCGCGGTTGCTGCTCCCGCTGCCGGAATATCCCGGCGTCGGAACCCAATAGGCGCCGACGTAGTTGTGGTACCGGTTGTAGCCCGATCGGTAATCGCGGCTCAGCATCACGCGGGTCTGGTTGGCGGCGTAGGGAAACAGAGCGACCAGATAGTCGGGGTACTGGAGGAACTGGGTGCCCGCGACATTGCCGGTTCCCGACGTCCCGGCGCGCTGGTCGGTGGGGCGCTCGGCGTCGCGGATGTCCTCGGCCACCTCGGCGGGGGTGCCCTCGGCCACGTAGGCGTCCACGTCCCCGTCGTCGAGCGTGGTGTTGCGTTCGTAGTTCTGCGAGATGTAGTCGCGGGCCGAACCGCCCAGCCCGCCGCCGCGCAGGGCCCGGGCACCGCATGCGCCGAGCAAGGCGAAGATCGTGATCACCACGATGACGCCGATGATGATGTTGCGGATCCTGTTGAGCCGGCGGCGCGGATCGGGCGCCGGCTGGTCGGGGGACGGGGGTGGGTGGGTCATGCTCGCGCGGCCCCGCGGTTGATCACGCTGGTCGTGATGACCACCTCACCGGCCTGCGGGTAGGTGTGCCAGGTGTGCCACGAGATCTCCTCCGCCGACGAGTCGGAGACGATCGCGGTCACCGCGTGGGGATCGCCCGGGAAGACGCCCATCACACTCGGATTGCCCGATGCCATCTGTTCGGTGACGCGGACCCCGAGTTGTTCGACGAGCGCGGCCAACTGGTGCTCGGTGACCTTCTCGATCCGGGAGCTGAAGACGTAACCGCTCTCCTGGAAGTTCTCGGGCAGGGCCGAGGTCACGTCGGGCAGGCACGCGACGGTCTCGCAGATGCGCCGCGCGCCGTCGTCGACGACGATCTGATGGCTTGCACCGAGCAACCGGACGGACACGGTGATGCCGTCGATCTTCCCGTCTTCCCGGGCCAGGGGTTCCTGCAGCGCGGCGTCGAGGGAGAAGCCGAGCTGGGCCGCACCGGTGTCTGCGTAGGCAACGGGCAGGCGGGCGACGGCCACGCCGGGCTGTTCTGACATGTGTCTCGCAGTCCTTCGTCGCTCAGATGTTCTGGTCGGAGGGGTTGCTGGGGAAGATCCGGTAATCGGCCCGGGTGAGGAGCTCGCCGCGCGCGCATTCCCAGCCGCTGCCGTAGTCTTCGAAGGACAACCGGTCGTCCCCTGCCTGGTAGTCGTGGTAGGCCATCCGGCCGGAGGTCGCGACCCCGGTGGTGCCCGCCGAGGTGAACCGCGCACTGCCGGCCTCCTCGGAGTGATAGCGGCGGCCCTCGACCTCGACCGTGTCGGGTCCGGGCTCGGCGACGACGCCGGACAGCTCATGCCACAGCACGACCTCGAGGTCGGGATCGTCCTCGACCGAGATCCACGCCTTGGCGCCGAGTCCCGTGTCGAGGAAGTTCTCGGTCCAGGTGTAGCCGTCCTGGGTCAGTCGCACCGTGCCGCGCACCGCGTACGTCTCCCCGCGCAGTTCGACGAGGTCGCCGGGCTTGAGCTCGCGCGGGTCGCCGTAGACCGAGTCGTCGTCGGCCGAGGAGAAGGGGTCGCCGGGCCGGTAGGTGCGGTTGCGCAGGGCGTCGGCCTCGGCTTGTCGGGCCTTGCGGTTGCCCAGGAAGTTGAAGATGACGACCACCGCGATGATCGCGAGCAGTGCCACGACGATGATCAGCAGGAACTCCACACCGCAGACCCTAGTCGACAGAGTGGCCTCCGGAGGCTACTCGTCGGCGCTGTGGATGACGTCGGTGATGCGCGGAGGCACGCCGTCAGGGCCGCCCGATGGTGCGGCTGTCCCCGCGGAACTCGGCGACCACCTCGTCGCCGACGCGCACCGTGACGTCGTAGATCCCGTTCCGGCCGAAGCGTGCGCGTTCGACCGCTGACGCAGTCAGCCGGTCGCCCTGGTGAGTGGGGCGCAGGTAGCGGATGTCGGCGCGTGCGGCGACGGCTGCGGCGTCGTGGCTGTTGCAGGCCAGCGCGAACGTGGTGTCGGCCAGGAGGAAGACGAAACCGCCGTGCGTGATGCCGTGGCCATTGACCATGCGCTCGGTGACCGTCATGGCAGCGCGCGCGAGGCCGTCGTCGAGTTCGAGCAACTCGATGCCGAGGGCGCTGGACGCGAGATCGGCATCGAACATGCTGCGGGCGATCTGGTGTCGGCGGGAATCGTCGTGCACGGCGGTCACGCGACTCACGGACCGACAGTCTCTTCGGTGTGGATGAACATCGACACCGGCTCGGTCGCGAAGTTGCGGACGTCCTTGCCCGCCGCGGCCATCTCCGGGGACGCGAGTCCTGCCCGAAGCGCGGCGTCGTCGTCGAAATACAGACTGGCGATGGCGTAGTAGGGCGGGGCGGTGCCGTCCATAGACGTCACCTTGCCCCAGGTGAACTCCCGCAGTCCCGGCACTCGACTCGCAAGCCGGATGTGTACGCGCCTGTAGTACTCGTCGAAGGCCTCGGTATCGGTGGGCTGTCCGTAACAGACGGCGACGCGCACGCTCATTGCTGTGCCTCCTTCGCGACGAGGGTCAGGACGTCGTAGGTGGCGACGACGTCGTCGTTCTGGTTGGTCACCACCGCATCCCAGCGCACCTCGCCGCAATCGGCGCTCTGGCGTGGGGTCAGCTGCTTGGCGGTGAGAGTGACGGTGAGGCTGTCGTCGGCCTTGACCGGGGTGAGGAACCGGAGAGTGTCGACGCCGAAATTGGCCAGCACAGGACCGGGGTTCGGTTCGACGAACAGGCCCGCGGCCAGCGACACCACGAGATAGCCGTGCGCGACGATGCCGCCGAACAGGGGATTCGCCGCAGCAGCCTCCGCGTCGGTGTGCGCATAGAACGTGTCGCCGGTGAACTCGGCGAAATGGTCGATGTCGGCGAGCGTCACCTGTCGTGGACCGCCGACGATGGTGTCCCCGATACGCAACTCCGCCATGTTCTTCCGGAAGGGATGAACGTCGCCGAGGTGGCGTCGCGACCCGGTGACCCAGCTGTTGCCGACCGCGGTGAGTACATCGGGTGTGCCCTGGACGGCCGTGCGCTGCATGTAATGCAGCACACCGCGGATGCCGCCGAGTTCCTCGCCGCCGCCGGCACGGCCGGGGCCGCCGTGCACCAGGACCGGCAGCGGCGACCCGTGTCCGGTCGACTCGCGGGCGTCCTCGCTGTTCAGGACCAGTACGCGCCCGTGGTACGGCGCAAGACCCAGGACGATCTCCCGGGCCACGCCGGTGTCCTTGGTGACCAGCGAGGCCACGAGGCTGCCCTGACCGCGGGCGGCCAGCGCGACGGCGTCGGCGGTGTCGGTGTAGCCGATGACGGTCGAGACCGGGCCGAACGCCTCGATGTCGTGGGGTTCGGTGGCGTCGTTGTCATTGGCGCGCAGCAGTATCGGGGACATGAAAGCGCCGGATTCGGTGCCGGTGCCCACCGCGTCGACATGTTCGGGGTCGCCGAAGACGATCTCGGCGGATTTGGTGAGGCCGCGAACGGAGGTGCGGACCTCCTCGCGCTGCTCGAGACTCGCCAGGGCGCCCATCGTGACCCCATCGGCACGGGGGTCTCCGACCACCACCTTCGCCAATCGTGCACTGGTGGCTTCGATGACGGCATCCACCCGGTCGGCCGGGACGAGGGCCCGACGGATCGCGGTACACTTCTGGCCGGCCTTCACGGTCATCTCGGTGACGAGTTGCTTGACGAACAGGTCGAACTCCGGATCATCAACGGCGACATCGGGTCCCAGGATCGATGCGTTGAGCGAGTCGGCCTCGGCGGTGAAATGGGTACCGGCGGCGACGATGCCCGGATGCGAGCGCAGCAGTGCCGCGGTCGCGGCCGAGCCGGTGAACGCCACCGAATCCTGTCCGTCGAGATGGTCGAGCAGATCGTCCGTGCTGCCGCAGATCAGCTGGATCGATCCCTCGGGCAGCAGGCAGCTCTCGATGATCCGCCGGACGACGAGCTCGGTGAGGTAGGCGGTCTGACTGGCAGGCTTGATGATCGAGGGGACACCCGCGATGAAGGCGGGTGCGAGTTTCTCCAGGAAACCCCAGACCGGGAAGTTGAAGGCATTGATCTGCACGGCCACCCCGTGCCGCGGGGTGTAGATGTGCCGGCCGAGGAAGGTGCCCTTCTTGCCGAGCTGCTCCACACCGCCGTCGAGATAGACGGTGTCGTTGGGCAATTCGCGACGAGCTTTGCTCGCGTAGCTGAGCACGGTGCCGATGCCGCCGTCGATGTCGACAGCCGAATCCCGTGTCGTCGCACCGGTGGAAGTCGAGAGTTCGTAGAACTCCTCTTTGCCCGCCATCAGTGTGAGCCCGAGCTGTTTGAGCAGCCCCGCACGCTCATGGAAGGTCAGGGCGCGCAATGCGGGCCCGCCGACCGCCCGGGCGTGGGCGACCATGCCCGCCACATCCAGACCCGATGACGAGATGCGCGCGACATCGCTGCCGTCCACCGCGCTAGTCACCACCGATCCCGCGTCGTCAGCGGTGAACCATCGTCCTTGTGCGTAGCTCTCGAGCAGTCTGGTCACATCAACTCCATCCACCGTACGTTCGGTCGGTAATTACCATCGCTGCGAGGGTTGGGAATTGTCAAGAGAGGGTGGCTGGGCGTCAGCTACGACGCAGGCCGTCGAAGGTCAGGGCGACGACGGCGTCGCCGAGCTCGGCGGCCGAGCCGCCGGTCCGGGGGCGGTACCACTCGATGAGCGAGTTCACGGTGCCGAAGAGCAGGCGCGCGACCAGTGCGGGGTCGATCTCGGGGTTGAGATCGCCTTCGTCGGCGGCCGCGGTGACGAGCTCGGAGACGAACGTGTCGAACTCGCGCCGACGGGCCATCGCGCGGCGTTCGACCGTGGAGTTGCCGCGGACCCGCAACAGCAGGGTGACGTACGGGAGCTCGGCCACCAGGATGTCGACACTGCGCCTGACCAGGTATTCCAGTCTGTCGATGTAGCGGCCCTCGGTCGCCTGCGCCTCGACGGTGACGGCGAACAGTGCGTTGAGGGCGCGGTTCAGTGCCAGCTCGAGTAGCTCTTCCTTGCCTGCCACGTGGTGGTAGATCGACGACTTGCTGATGCCGAGGCGCTCGGCGAGGGCGTCCATGCTGGTGCCGTCGTAGCCCTTGTCGTTGAACACCTTGACCGCGACTGCGAGGAGTGAGTCGAGGTCGTACCCGGGTCGGCCCGGCCGACCGGTTCTGCGGGGTGCTCGAGTGCTGGCCATGTCCAACATCTTGTCATCTCCTCCCGCATGCAATCGGTCAACCGGCAGGCGACCGGGTATTGATTACCGACCGAAAGGTTGGTTACTGTGACCCCATCGAGTGAGGAGTCCAGATGTCCGACGCGCAGACCGTCGAGGTCGAGGAGCGCGATGACCGGTTCGTCATCACGCTGAACCGGCCCGCCCGACGCAACGCCATCAACGCCGCGATGATCGCCGAACTGCACGACGCGTGCGCCCGGATCGAGCGTGATCCCAAGCCGGTCGTGCTGGTGGGTCGCGGTGACGATTTCGCCGGCGGCGCTGACATCGCCGAACTCCGCGACCGTCGCCGCGAGGACGCGCTGGCCGGTATCAACCGGTCGCTGTTCGACCGCGTCGCATCGCTGCCGCTGCCGACGGTCGCCGCGGTGAGCGGCTATGCCCTCGGCGGGGGCGCTGAGTTGTCCTATGCGTGCGACATCCGGATCGCCACCCCGACCGCGGTGTTCGGCAACCCCGAACCCGGGCTCGGCATCCTCGCCGCCGCGGGGGCGAGCTACCGATTGCCCGCGCTGGTCGGCACGTCGGTGGCCAAGCAGGTGTTGCTCGGTGGGCGCAGTCTCGACGCGGAGGCCGCTCAGCAGGCGGGCCTGGTTCTGGTGGTCGTCGACGACCACGTGTCCGCCGCGCACCGGGTCGTCGACCGGATCGTGCGGCAGTCGCCGCTGGCTCTGAGGCTGACCAAGACCATTCTGAATGCGCCGGGGGCGCATTCATGGGCCGACGACATCGCGCAGGCAGTGCTTTTCGAGACCGAGGACAAGCAGGAGCGGATGACCGCGTTCCTGGAGAGGAAACGATGACCGGAATTCCCGTACGAGTCGGGGTGGTGGGTGGCGGCCGGATGGGTGCCGGCATTGCGCAGGTGTTCGCGACGCTCGGATCGATGGTGACCATCGTCGAGACCGCCGACCGGCAGGCCGCACTCGACCGCGTCGTCACCGGACTGCGTCGTGCCGACGAGCGCGGCAAGCTCGACGGTCGAGAAGTCGACGAGGTGGCGGGCCGGGTGTCGGCGGTCGCCGCGGTTCACGATCTGGCCACCGACACCGATCTCGTGGTGGAGGCGGTGCCCGAGGTTCCGGTTCTCAAGGTCGATGTCCTGACGGCCGTGGAGGATTCGGTGGGGGCGCGCACGGTCATCGCCTCCAACACCAGTTCCATCTCCATCGCCGAACTGGGCGCCGCGCTCACCGATCCGAGGCGCTTCATCGGTATGCACTTCTTCAACCCCGTGCCGGCCTCGTCCCTGGTGGAGATCGTCCGGGCGCCGTCGACCTCGGCTTCTGTCGTGGACGTGGTCGGCGGGTGGGTGTCCATGCTCGGGAAATCCGAGGTCCTGGTGAATGATTCGCCTGGCTTTGCCACGAGTCGACTGGGGGTGTGCCTGGGGCTCGAGGCGATTCGGATGCTGGAAGACGGCGTCGCCGACGCGGAGTCGATCGACCGCGCGATGGAACTGGGATATCGACATCCGATGGGGCCGCTGCGTTCCACCGATCTCGTCGGACTCGACGTGCGTCTGGCCATCGCCGAACACCTCGAAAGCACGCTGGGCGAGCGCTTCTCGCCGCCGCAGCTGTTACGTGACAAAGTCGCTCGCGGTGACCTCGGACGCAAGTCCGGCCGCGGGTTCCACGAGTGGGAAGGCTCGATATCATGACCGTGACCATCGACATCGCGGACGGGCTGGCCATCCTCACCCTGGCCCGCGCACAGGCGCACAACGCATTGGATGCGGCGACGAAGGTCGCGTTCCTGGAAGCGGTGACCACCGCCGCTGCCGACCCGTCCGTCCGTGCGGTGCTCCTCACTGCGGAGGGTAGAAATTTCTGTGTCGGACAGGATCTCGCCGAGCACGTCACCGCACTCGAGTCCGACCCGTCCACCGCGATGAACACGGTGGCCGAGCACTACAACCCGCTCGTTCGTGCCCTGGCGGCGCTGCGGGTGCCCGTCGTGTCCGCCGTCCCCGGTGCGTGCGTGGGCGCGGGCTGGGGTCTGGTGCTGGCCACCGACATCCGGATCGCCGGTCGCAAGACCTCGTTTGCGACGGCCTTCAGCGGTATAGCCCTCGCGAGCGACTCGGGTCTCAGTTACTCCCTGGTGCAGCGTCTCGGTGCCGACCGCGCCCGTGCTCTGCTGCTTCTCGGCGAGAAGGTCGGTGCGCAGAAGGCATTGGACTGGGGTCTGGTCCACCTGGTCGTCGACGACGAGGATGTCGTCGATGTTGCTCGGGAGACCGCCCGTGCGCTGTCGGAGGGGCCGACCGCGGCCTACCGCGAGATCAAATCCCTTGTCGCCGCGTCGGCCGACGGCCTCGACGCCGCACTCGATCGCGAACTCCATGCGCAGGTCAGGCTGGGTGCCGGCGTCGACCATCGGGCCGCGGTGTCAGCGTTCCTCGCCAAGGAGAAGCCGGTCTTCGTCGGTTCCTGACGCCGGCGCGGTTGTGCTCCGGCTCACTGTCGTACATACTATTACCAACCGAACAGTCGGTTTCGAAAGTAGGGTGAATGTCCACGTCAAACGCCATAACGGCCGACGCTTCTGCTCTCGATGACGAGTTTGCCAGGACGATTGCCGACGACCTGCGGATCGAACCGCGGGACTGGATGCCCGACGGCTACCGCAAGACGCTGGTCCGCCAGATCGCCCAGCATGCGCATTCGGAGATCATCGGCATGCAGCCCGAGGGCAACTGGCTGACCCGCGCACCGTCGTTGCGGCGTAAGGCGATCCTCATGGCGAAGGTGCAGGACGAGGCCGGCCACGGCCTCTATCTGTACTCGGCTGCGGAGACGCTGGGCGTCGAGCGGGCCGAGCTCACCGAGAAGCTGATCGAGGGCAAGCAGAAGTACTCGTCGATCTTCAACTATCCGACCCTGACCTACGCCGACGTCGGCACCATCGGTTGGTTGGTCGACGGTGCCGCCATCTGCAACCAGGTCCCGTTGTGCCGCAGCTCCTTCGGTCCGTACGCGCGAGCCATGATCCGGGTGTGCAAGGAGGAGTCCTTCCACCAGCGGCAGGGCTACGAACTGCTGTCGACGATGATGCGCGGGACCGATGCGCAGCGCGCGATGGTCCAGGAGTCTGTCGATCGTTGGTGGTGGCCGGCACTGATGATGTTCGGCCCGCCCGACGACCAGTCGCCCAACACCGAGCAGTCGATGGAGTGGCGGATCAAGCGACACACGAATGACGAACTGCGCCAGCGTTTTGTCGACATGAGTGTGCCGCAGGCCAAGGCGCTCGGTGTCACCTTCCCCGACCCGGACCTCATCTGGAATCCCGACCGCGGGGCCCACGACTTCGGCGAACCGGACTGGAGCGAGTTCACCGAGGTCATCAAGGGCAACGGCGCGGCGAACGCCGAGCGCATCGCCAATCGCCGTGCCGCACACGAGAACGGCGCATGGGTGCGCGAGGCCGCCACGGCCTTCGCTGCACGCGGACAGGAGAGCACACGGTGAACGACCACACGTCAACCAGCAACACGGTGAAAGCGGACTGGCCGCTGTACGAGGTGTTCCTGCGCGGCAAGCGCGGACTGAACCACGTGCATGTCGGCTCGCTCCACGCCGCCGACGACGAGATGGCGTTGCGGCATGCGCGCGATGTCTATACCCGGCGCAATGAGGGAGTGAGCATCTGGGTGGTGGCCTCGACCGCGGTGGTCGCGTCGAGCCCGTCGGAGAAGGATCCGTTCTTCGCCCCGAGCGGCGACAAGGTCTACCGGCATCCGACGTTCTACGAGATCCCCGACAACGTCCCCCACATGTGAGGTCGCAGGACAGATGACAGATCACGACAACGCTTACGACGGTCTCGTCGACGAGGACTCGCACGGGCAGTGGGCGTTCGGCACCAGCTTCGCCGACCCGCTTGCCGGCGTCGACACCACGGTCCCCGCCGACATCGACCCGAGCGCACTCGCGGAGTACTGCCTGATGCTCGGTGACGACGCACTGATCAGCTCGCAGCGACTGGCGCAATGGGCCGCTCGCGCACCCGAACTCGAAGAAGAAGTCGCGCTGGCCAACATCGGCCTCGACCTCCTCGGCCAGGCCCGGCTGCTGCTCGCACGGGCCGCGGCCGCCGACGCCGCGGTGGTTCCGGTCATCTCCGAGACCTCGCCGGCGCCCGCCGAGGATGCGCTCGCCTTCTTCCGCGACGAAGCGGCCTTCCGCAACGTTCGCCTGGTCGAACTGGACAACGGTGACTTCGCGGTGTCGATCGTCCGGCTACTGGTGTTCACCACCTGGCGGCTGGCGATCTTCGACCGGCTGCGCACCTCTCGCGATCCGGTGCTCGCGGCCGTAGCCCAGAAGGGTGTCAAAGAGCTGACGTACCACCGCGACTACGCGGCGCGCTGGACGGTCACACTCGGGTGCGGCACCGCCGAGTCGCGGCGACGCGTCCGGGAGGCGCTCGTGCGGGTGTGGCCTTACGTCGAAGAACTGTTCCGCCCGGCCGGCGAAGAGATCGTCCTCGCCGCAGCCGGCGTGGGCGTGGACCCGCGGACCGTCCGCGACGAGTTCGACGCGGTCATCGATCAAGTCCTGCACGCCGCCGGACTCGATCGCCCCGCGGGAGGGTCCGCCGGCACCGTGGGGGGACGTGAAGGCCGGCGCGGCCTGCACACCGAGGCGATGGGCCTGCTGCTGACCGAGATGCAGAGCGTCGCCCGCGCACATCCCGAAGGTGTGTGGTGAGCATGCCCCGAACACTGAGCATGGCCGGAACACTGGGCGGGACCAGGCAACAGACCGCGCGGGAACTCGCCGCATCGGTCACCGACCCCGAGATGCCGATGCTGACTCTCGCGGACCTCGGCGTCCTGCGCGGCGTAGTGGTCGACGACGACGGTTCGGTTGTCGTGACGATCACCCCGACCTACTCGGGGTGTCCCGCGATCGCGACCATGCGCGACGACATCGAGTACACCCTTGCACAGCAGGGCTTCTCACGCGTCGTGGTGCGCACACAGTTGCAGCCGGCGTGGTCGACGGACTGGATCTCGGCGCACGGCCGGCAGAAACTCGCCGACAGCGGATACTCGGTTCCCGGCGCGGTCGCCTCGCGTCCGAGCGGACCGATCCCGCTCACCCTCACCGCACGCCCACGGACCCTGTCGTGCCCCCGATGTGGTTCCGCCGACACCCAACTCGTCTCCGAGTTCGGCGCGACCCTGTGCAAAGCGCACTACCGCTGCCGCGGTTGCCTCGAGCCCTTCGATCATGTGAAAGAGATCTGACATGACCATCACCGCCGAGGCGATCGACGCACCATCGCGTACCAGGTCGTTCCACACGCTGACCGTGGCCGACGTCGAGAAGCTCTGCGACGATGCGGTCGCCGTCCGCTTCGACGTCCCCGCCGACCTGGCCGCGGACTACGACTTCCGTCCGGGACAGTCGCTGACGTTGCGGCGTTTCATCGACGGCGTCGAGCATCGCCGTTCCTACTCGATCTGTGCGCCCGCCGGGAACTCACCGCGGGTTGGAGTCCGCGAGGTCGCTGACGGACTCTTCTCCACCTGGCTGGTGCGCGACGTGCGCCCCGGCGACCGCATCGACGTCGCGCCGCCGGCCGGGGCGTTCGTGGCCGACCCCTCGGCCGGCGGCCGGCATGTGCTCATCGCCGCGGGTTCGGGGATCACACCGATGCTGTCGATCGCCTCGTCGGTCCTGGAAAACCCGGACGCACAGGTGATCCTGCTCTACGGCAACCGGCGGTCGCGGTCGGTGATGTTCGCCGAGGAGATCGCCGACCTGAAAGACCGGTTCGGCGCACGATTCGACGTCATCCATGTGCTGTCCCGCGAACCGCGTGAGGTGGAACTGTTCAGCGGCAGGCTCGATGCGGGTCGGCTGCGAACGATCCTGGACACACTCGTCCCGACTCCCGACATCGACCACTTCTGGCTGTGCGGTCCCTACGGGATGGTGACCGACGCCCGAGAGATGCTGAGCGGCATGGATGTTGCTGGGGAGCAGGTCCACTTCGAACTGTTCTACGTCGACGATGCGCCGCCACCGCAGGAAAAGCACCGCGAGCCGGGTGTCACCGGGCCGAGCAGCGACGTCACCATCGTCCTCGACGGCCGGTCGGTCAGCGGCCGCCTGCCGCGCGACGAGTCGATCCTCGACGCGGGTGAACAGTTGCGCTCGGATCTCCCGTTCGCCTGCAAGGGCGGAGTGTGCGGCACGTGCCGGGCCAAGGTGACCGTCGGCGAGGTCGACATGCGCCGCAACTATGCTCTCGAAAACTCAGAGGTGGCAGACGGATTCGTCCTCACCTGCCAGACTTTCCCTGTCGGCAACAGCGTCACTGTCGACTTCGACGCCTGACAAGATCCTGGAGTACGACATGACCAGCACCCTTTCCCGACCCACCGCCGGCAGCCCCGAGTCGAACCTGGAGTTCGCCTCTCGTGACCAGATCGCGGCAACCCAACTTGCGCGGCTGAAGTGGTCGCTGCGGCACGCATATGACAACGTCCCGCATTACCGCGCGGCGTTCGACGCACGAGGTGTACACCCCGACGACCTTCAGGAACTGTCCGACCTGCGACTGTTCCCGTTCACCGCGAAAAACGATCTGCGGGAGAACTATCCGTTCGGCATGCTGGCGGTACCGCAGGATCAGGTATCGCGGATCCACGCGTCATCGGGTACCACCGGACGGCCGACGGTGGTCGGGTACACCGCCCGCGACCTGGACACCTGGGCAGACCTGGTGGCCCGCAGCCTGCGTGCGGGTGGTGTGCGGCCTGGTGACAAGGTGCACGTCGCCTACGGGTATGGCCTGTTCACCGGCGGTCTCGGGGCCCACTATGGAGCAGAACGTCTGGGCTGCACGGTGACCCCCATGTCGGGAGGCATGACCGAACGACAGATTCAGCTGATCGAGGACTTCCGGCCGGACGCGATCATGGTGACGCCGTCGTACATGCTGACCATCGTCGACGCGATGCTCGCGAAGGGGATCGACCCGACCACGACCTCGCTGCGCACCGGAGTGTTCGGTGCCGAGCCGTGGACCGAGCAGATGCGGCGTGAACTCGAGCAGCAGCTCGGGATGGACGCGGTCGACATCTATGGCCTCTCGGAGGTCATGGGGCCCGGGGTCGCGCAGGAATGTGTGGAAACCAAAGATGGACTGCATATCTGGGAGGATCACTTCTATCCGGAGATCATCGATCCGATGACCGGTGAGGTGCTTCCCGACGGGGAGGAGGGTGAGCTGGTGTTCACCTCGCTCACCAAGGAAGCCATGCCGATCATCCGATACCGCACGCGCGACCTGACCAGGCTGCTCCCCGGGACCGCGCGATCCATGCGCCGTATGCAGAAGGTGACCGGCCGGACCGACGACATGATCATCCTGCGCGGAGTGAATCTGTTCCCGACCCAGATAGAGGAACTCATCCTGGGCGTTCCGACGCTGGCCCCGCAGTTCCAGTGTGTGCTGGAGCGGCCCGGACGCATGGACCAGATGACGGTGAAAGTCGAGTACCGCCACGATGTCTCCGGCGATCACCGCGGAGCGGCCGCCGCCCAACTGCAGTCGTTGATCAAGGACCGGATCGGCGTCAGCGTGGCGGTGGATGTCGTCGAATCCGGTGTCCTGTTCCGTTCGACGGGCAAGGCCAAGCGACTCGTGGACAACCGGCCCAAGGCCTGACCGAATCCGACGCGAGAAGAGTCACGAACGCCCTACGGGCGTTCGTGACTCTTCTGTGCGTGCCGATGCCGCGACAGCTCCACGCAACTCGGCGATGACAGTCGACGTATCGGAGTTGCGTGTGCAGAGGGACAACGGGCATGAGGGCACGTCGTCGACCGGGACGAAGGCCACGCCGGGGTTCCGGTAGCTCTGCGCCACGAACTGGCCCGTGATGGACACTGCCTGCCCGGCTGCCACCACCTCCAGCAGTTCGTCCATCGTGCGGACCGACGGCCCGTAGCGCACCGCTGCGCCACTCGGCCGTGGATCGCAGGCCCACCAGCGGACCCATACCGGATCGGCGTCGTCGTTGGTGACGTGGATCTCGTCGTCCAGATCTGCGAGGTGGACGACTGAATGATCGGCCAGCGCATGGGTTCTCGGTAGAGCCACGACCCTCCCCTCGTGGCGGATGACATCGAGTCGCAGGCCGGTGGAATCGGCGAAGGGCGGGCGTACCAGCGCGGCGTCGACCTGACCCTCACGCACCGCCGAGGTCTGATGCGACCACGGAAGTTCGACCATCTGCACCGTTACGTCGGGTACCCGTCGCCGTAACTCGTCGAGGATCTCGTGGGTACGGATTCCCGTCGACGCCGTCATGAACCCGATTCGCAAGGTATGGGCCAATTCTCGGCGGTAGCTGTTCACGGCGGCGACCGCCCGGTCGGCCGCCGAGACCGACTCCCTGGCCTCGGCGAGGAACCGTTCGCCGGCCGGGGTCGGACGGACGGGGTGTGCGGTCCGGTCGAGCAGCTCGGCACCGAGGGACCGTTCCAGCTTGCGGATCTGCTGACTCAACGACGGCGTGCTGATGTACAGGCGCTCTGCGGCGCGCCCGAAATGCCCTTCGTCGACGACGGCGATCAGGTAGCGCACCAGGTGCAGATTGAGGGTCACAGGGACAGACTCTATCAAGCGGTTGTGACGCAGAACACAAGGCGGCAAGCCTTCCACCTGCAGTGTTAGTTAAACGGCTAACGTCGGTGTGGGTATTTGTAATGGACGCCACCTTTGATGGGCGCAATGATTGACCTCACATCGGAGGTCTGATGGCCCCCCGCTGATCGCGGGGTCGGACATTCCGGTGTCGGAGATCATTCCGGCCGCCTCGCCGCCCTCTTTCGCGGCGACATTCTCACTCCTCGTACGACGGGAAATCATGTCCAATTCCTCAGCACCCAAACGGTCGATCGTCACCGGAGCCGCATCCGGAATCGGATACGCGATCGCCGAGCGCCTCATCGCCGACGGAGGGTCGGTGGTCGCCTTCGATCTCGACTCCGGTGGTCTGGACGACGCGGCAAAACAGCTCGGTGACAACTACATTGCCCAACCGGGGAGTGTGACCGATGCGAATGACATCCAGGCGGCGGTCGCCCGGGCGGAGTCCGACCTCGGCGGCCTCGACAGTCTGTTCAACGTGGCCGGCGCGATCCGTCCTGGTCCGATCACCGACTTGGACGGGGAGACATGGGATTTCACCGTCGATATTGTGCTGCGCGGTGTGTTCCTCTGCACCAAGTACGCGGCGCAGAGCATGATCCGTGCCGGTAACGGCGGATCGATCGTCGTCGTGTCATCGGTCAATGCCCACATCCCGCTGTACGGCGGAAGTGCATATGCCGCAGGCAAGGCCGGTGCAGACATGTTCGCCAAGAACGCGGCCCTCGAACTGGGGCGCCACGGAATCCGCGTCAACTCGGTCCTACCCGGTCTCGTCGACACCCCGATGGCCGGCTTCATCCTCGAAAACGAGGGAATCATGGCCGAATTTGACGCCAACGCAGTCCTCAAGCGCCCGGCCAAGCCGTCGGAGCTCGCGGCCCCCGCGGTGTTCCTGGCTTCCGGTGACGCCAGCTACATCACCGGCTCCAGCCTCGTCGTCGACGGCGGTTACGAGATCGGTAGCTACCCAGACCTCAGCAAGTACCTGTGAAGGAGAGATCACAAACAATGAGTACAGCCCACGCTCCCGTTGCCACCCGTACGTCGTATGAGGAGGAGTTCGTCCACATGATGGACGATGTCGACGACCTCATCGACACCCTGGAGAATCCCAGGCACCGCAAGATCCTCATCAACTACCGCAGGCACGGACTGTTGGAGGTCTCCGGCCGGTACGAGGAACTGCTCGCACCCAACATGACCGTCCCGCATCCGCACTACCGGCTCTTCGAGGGTGGGCAGGGGACCATTCTCGACGGGATGGACACGGTTCGCGCCTTCTATCAGCAGCTCGCTGCGATGGACATGCTCGTGATGTGGACGGGTAAGCAGAAGATGGCCGTGCACGACTGGGGCTTCGCCGGAGAGGCCGAGTTCAGCCAGTTCGTGCCCGGTGCGTTGCTCGGCGACAACGTCTTCGATTCGATGAACAACGATCCGGGCGCGCCCTCTTCGTCACAGTACGACGCCGATTCGTTCTACCTCGTCCGCCGGACGCTCGCCTTCTTCTGGCCCTATGACGAGGACGGCAAGATGATCGGCGAGCATGTCTACGAGGACACCGAGTCCAAGGTGGTCACCAAGGTCGGCAACGACGAGGTCATCACCGGCGCACGCGCCGCCGAACTGTTGGCTCCGATCATCGACAAGTACGGCGTGCCGCAGTGAGCGATTGAAAGGTCTGATTCGCTTCGGTCGACGAGCCGCCGCGGGGAGCCATCCCGTGGCGGCTCGTCGTGCGGGGCCCGCGGACATCAGCGGTCCACGCCGCGCAGTAACCCGATCACCGGCGCGAACTGTTCGAGCATCGGTTCGAGGACCGTGAGATAGCTGATCCCGGTGGTCGCGCGGAGCTCGACGAGCTGGTCGGCGATGTCGGCGGCGGAGCCGATGAGGATCGAGGGAATGTCGAGGAACTCCTGCGGACTCATCGACAGCCCCCACTTCTCGATGTTTTCCTCGGCGACGCGCATCGGGACGTCGGTGACCACGACGATCTGCATCAGCAGGTTCCACTCGATGGTCTCGACGCGGTTCCCGGCCGCCGCTCGGGCGAACGCGACGCGTTGGGCGAAGTCCGCCGCCGAGAGCGGCTCGAGGTCGCCGTCCCGACCGGTGCGCGCCGCGGTGAACCCCACGATGTCGGCGTGCTCGGCGGCCATCCGCAGCACACGATCGCCGTTGCCGCCGAGGAGCAGCGGCACGCGCTCCTGTACCGGACGCGGGGTGTGCTCGGGGTCGGCCAGCAGTGACGTCACCCCGGCCACGGTGTCGCCCAGATGGTCGACCCGGCGGCCGGCCGACAGGAATTCGATTCCGGCCGCCTCGAACTCCTCCTTGACGTAGCCCGTGCCCAGCCCGAGCTCGACGCGACCGTCGGACAGCTGGTCGACGGTCGCCGCGTCGCGGGCGAGCAGCGCCGGGTTGGTGAACGCCGCGTTGAGGACGAACGGGCCGACGCGAAGGCGTTCGGTGACGGCAGCGGCCGTCGCGAGTGCAGGCCAGGGGCTCGGGATGCCCAGGTGATCGGGGACCAGCAGGACGTCGAAGCCGAGCTGTTCGACGTGCCGCGCGCGGTGGTGCCACGACGCGCTGGTGTCCACTGCGAGCATGTTGACCCCGAACCGGAACGCCCTGGACGCGAGAGACATGTCCTCAACGTAGCCAGGGTCGACGCGCCCGGCCGGGTGAATGCGGTGGCCTCGGGCCGGTGCAACCTTGCACTCGGCAGGGGCGAGTGCTAAAACGGACGTTGGCACTCACGAGCTGTGAGTGCCAGGTCGGGACGGTGAGATCGGTACCGAATGACACACCGGTCGTCCGTCGCGGGCACCGAGTTCCGGCCATACGAACCTAGTGTCACCCCCTTCGGAGGATCACTTACCCATGGCCAAGCAAATCGCGTTCGACGAAGAGGCCCGTCGCGGCCTCGAGCGGGGCCTCAACAGCCTCGCCGACGCCGTCAAGGTGACGTTGGGACCCAAGGGTCGCAACGTCGTTCTGGAGAAGAAGTGGGGCGCCCCCACGATCACCAACGATGGTGTTTCCATCGCCAAGGAGATCGAGCTGGAGGACCCGTACGAGAAGATCGGCGCCGAGCTGGTCAAGGAAGTCGCCAAGAAGACCGACGACGTCGCGGGCGACGGCACCACCACCGCCACCGTTCTGGCCCAGGCTCTCGTCCGTGAGGGTCTGCGCAACGTCGCTGCCGGCGCCAACCCGCTGGGTCTGAAGCGCGGCATCGAGAAGGCCGTCGAGGCCGTCACCGAGTCGCTGCTGAAGAGCGCCAAGGAGGTCGAGACCAAGGAGCAGATCGCTGCTACCGCAGGCATCTCGGCCGGCGACTCCTCGATCGGCGAGCTCATCGCCGAGGCGATGGACAAGGTCGGCAAGGAAGGCGTCATCACGGTCGAGGAGTCCAACACCTTCGGCCTGCAGCTCGAGCTCACCGAGGGCATGCGCTTCGACAAGGGCTACATCTCGGGCTACTTCGTCACCGACGCAGACCGCCAGGAAGCCGTCCTCGACGACCCGTACATCCTGCTCGTCTCGGGCAAGGTCTCGACCATCAAGGACCTGCTGCCGCTGCTGGAGAAGGTCATCCAGGCCGGTAAGCCGCTGCTGATCATCGCCGAGGACGTCGAGGGCGAAGCCCTGTCGACCCTGGTCGTGAACAAGCTCAAGGGCACCTTCAAGTCCGTCGCCGTCAAGGCTCCGGGCTTCGGTGACCGCCGCAAGGCCATGCTGGCCGACATCGCCATCCTCACCGGTGGCGAGGTCATCAGCGAAGAGGTCGGTCTGTCCCTCGAGGGCGCCGGCGTCGAGCTGCTCGGCACCGCCCGCAAGGTCGTCGTCACCAAGGACGAGACCACCATCGTCGAGGGCGCGGGCGATCCCGACGCCATCGCCGGTCGCGTGGCCCAGATCCGTGGCGAGATCGAGAACAGCGACTCCGACTACGACCGTGAGAAGCTGCAGGAGCGCCTGGCCAAGCTGGCCGGCGGTGTTGCGGTCATCAAGGCCGGCGCGGCCACCGAGGTCGAGCTCAAGGAGCGCAAGCACCGCATCGAAGATGCCGTGCGCAACGCCAAGGCTGCCGTCGAAGAGGGCATCGTCGCCGGTGGTGGCGTGGCCCTGCTGCAGTCGGAGCCGGCCATCGACGCACTCTCGCTCGAGGGTGACGAGGCCACCGGCGCCAACATCGTCCGCGTCGCTCTCTCGGCTCCGGCCAAGCAGATCGCCGTCAACGCCGGCCTCGAGCCGGGCGTCGTCGCCGACAAGGTCCTGAACTCGCCCACCGGCACCGGCCTCAACGCCGCCACCGGTGAGTACGAGGACCTGCTGGCCGCCGGCATCAACGACCCGGTGAAGGTCACCCGCTCGGCGCTGCAGAACGCAGCCTCGATCGCGGCTCTGTTCCTCACCACCGAGGCCGTCGTCGCCGACAAGCCCGAGAAGAACGCCGCACCGGCCATGCCGGGTGGCGACGAGATGGGCGGCATGGGCTTCTAGTCCACGCTCACCCGCTCTACATCTCTACGGACCGGCCCACTCCTTCACGGAGTGGGCCGGTTTCGTTCGTCCACTCCCGTGACCCGCCGGAATGGCACGCGGCGGAAGAAGGTTGAAGACGTCATGGCTTCTCCCATCACAGTCGAGATCTGGTCCGACATCGCCTGCCCCTGGTGCTTCATCGGGAAGCGGCGCTTCGAGGCGGGTCTCGCCGAGTTCGCCGGACGCGACGACGTCGAGGTGACCTATCGCAGCTACGAACTCGCACCCGACACCCCGGTCGACTTCGAGGGCTCGGAGATCGACTTCCTGGTCCGGCACAAGGGGATGCCGGCCGAGCAGGTCGAGGGAATGCTCGAACAGGTCCGTGGGATCGCCGCCGACGTCGGCCTCGACTACGACTTCGACCACCTCCAGCACACCAAGACGCTGAAGGCCCACGAGGCACTGCACTTCGCGCGAGCCCACGGCAAGCAGCTCGAGCTGGCGGAGCGGTTGTTCCGGGCGTACTTCGAACAGGGGCGGCACGTCGGCCGTACCGCCGAGATCGCGGATCTGGCAGCCGAGGTCGGTCTGGACCGCGACGCCGTGCTCGCGGCCCTCGAATCCGGCGAGCACGCCGACGCGGTGGCCGCCGACATCGACCAGGCGCGGGGCTACGGGATCAGCGGCGTCCCGTTCTTCGTCTTCAACGGCAAGTACGGGGTGTCCGGCGCCCAGTCCGCCGAGACCTTCACCCAGGTGCTGGAGAAGGTCCACGCGGACTGAACGACGTGTGGACCGCGGCACCCACTGGGTAAGTCGGGGTGATGCAGACCTTCTTGCCGTATCCGGATTTCCGGCGTTCCGCCGAGGCCCTGGACCCTGCGCGGCTCGGTAAACAACGGGTGGAGACGCTGCAGATCCTGCGCGCGCTCGAGCTGTTCGACTACGGCTGGGGCAACCACCCGGCGGTCGCCATGTGGCGGGGACACACGCCGGCGCTCGTCTCCTACGGGCTCGAGTTCGTCGACGTCTGGCGACGGGAGCGGCGTGCGGACACCACGGCCCCGATGATCGCCGAGTTCGCCCCGGAGGTGGTGGGAGTGTCCCAATCCGATCTGGCCGCCGCCGGCCTCATGCCACCGTGGCTGGGCGACGACCGGCTCCACCTCAGCCACCGTGCGGCGTTGCTGCGCAAGGACCCGGATTTCTATGTCGCGGAGTTCGGTGACGCCCCCGACGACCTTCCGTATCACTGGCCGGAACCGCCGGCCGAGGTGCCCGAGCTCGACGATCGCGGCCGCACCGTATGGGTCGTCCGAGCGTCGACGAAGGAACAGTACGACGAGTTCCGCGAACGCGGCATCGTCGGTGTCGGCACGGAGTCCGGTATCGACTCCGACGCGGCGACGGCGACGTTCGATGGGCTGCGCACTCTGCTCAAGGAGTGCAGCCCTGGGCGACGCCCGGGCAAGGACCTCCGCGTGCTCGCGTCCTTCGTCGACGACCTGGCTCCGGGTGACGAGGTGGCGGTCGTCGATCCCGACGAGCCCGAGACCCTGCAGCTCGGGGCAATCGAGGGTGACTACGAGTTCACCAGGCGCGGGAGGACACTCGCACCGCATCGGCGACGCGTGCGCTGGACCGGCGCGTTGGCGCGGTCGTCGGTGCTCCCGCCCGCCCTCCTGCAGAACCCGCGGAAGTTGTTCCCGGTCCAGGTGGAGGCCGGGCCGATCGACGACACGCCACCGGGTCGTCCGATCGGTCGAAATTCGTGATCGTCCCACGAATTCGAATCGATGAGACGTCCCCCGAAAGCGATCTCAATGTGGGCTACCGGAGTCGCAGAATGCCCGGTCACAACGATTTCTGGTCCGATGTGAACATTTGTCCTAATGATGGCTAACCGTCGATTGCCGGAATCTATTCATGGTGGCAGTGCGCCGATTGGCGTCGAGACTTCGCAGAAAATCGCTCGCTGCCGGTGACGATGGGTATGGTCGGTAAATGTATTCGGATTGATACCTGAGCGTTGGAATTCTGTTGTCCGGGCAGAAGGCCTCGCATCCGGGCGGTGGAAGGACGGCGATGTCTGTAGCAGGGGGCGGCTCTCATCGGCGCGTGGTCCAGGTGGTGGTCGCTCTTGTCGTCGTCTTTGTCTCGCTTGCGTTTCCCTCCACTTCGCTGGCGGATACCGGCGGTGAGTCGGAGCGGAAGGAGCGATTGGCGCGCGCAATGGCGGAGGGGCGAGCTCTCGACCTCACCGTGCATTCGTCGTCGATGAATCGTGATGTGCCGATCCGCGTGCTGGTCGCGGCCGATACATCGGTGCCCAGGCCCACCCTCTATCTCCTGAATGGATCCGGTGGCGGAGAGGGGGATGCGCACTGGTTTGCGCAGACCGACCTCGTCGATTTCGCGGCCGACAAGAACGTGAACATCGTGGTTCCCATGAGTGGCGGCTACAGCTATTACACGGATTGGGCGAAGGTCGATCCGGTATTGGGCCGTAACAAATGGACGACATTCCTGACCAGGGAACTTCCTCCGGTGATCGACGCGAAACTGAACGCAAACGGGGTCAACGGCATCGCCGGGATCTCCATGGCCGGGACGTCGGTGTTGGCTCTGGCGGAGACCGCGCCGGACCTGTACCGCGGGGTCGCCTCTTACAGCGGATGTGCCGAGACCAACACCGAGTTGGGCAGATTGGCCGTCGGGGCAGTGGTCGGCGGAAGCGGTGGCGACATAGCCAACATCTGGGGGCCCATCGGCGGGCCGGGCTGGCGAGCCCACGACCCGGTGGTCAACGCATACAAACTCCGCGGCAAGGCGATCTACGTCAGCAGCGGTACCGGCCTGCCCGGGCGACACGATCAGCTGTCCGATGAGGCGATCGACGGCGACGTCGTGGAGTACGCCAGGATTCTCGGTCTCGGTGGAGTCATCGAGGCCGCGACGTACTACTGCACGCTGAATCTGCAGAGCAGGCTCCAGGGGCTCCGCATCCCGGCGACGTTCGACTACGAACCCGGGACCCATTCCTGGCCGTACTGGGAGGACCAGCTCGCCAAGTCCTGGCCGATGCTCGAGCGCGCGCTGAATCGCTGACCGGCCCCGTGGCCGCCTGGACGCCCGATCGTCGAACCGATCTGCCACGATGAGTCGCGTGACTGTGACCCCCGGTGCACCGAGCCCGATCGGCAGCCTCCCGAACCTGCGTGACCTCGGCGGCTGGCGTGCCGCGGACGGACGGGTGGTGCGCTCGGGGGTGCTGTTCCGGTCGACAGATTTCTCGTCGCTCGCCGACGACGACATCGCCACACTCGAGGGGCTCGGCCTCCGCACCATGTACGACCTGCGGTCGGTGCACGAACGGGAGGCGATCCCGGACCCGCCGTTGCCCGGTGTCACCGAGATCGGCCTCGATGTCCTCGCTGACGCCCAGATGTCCATTCCGGCCAACATCGGTGCCGTACTTGCCGATCCGGCCGTCGTCGCCCAGGCCGACGAGGTCCTGTCCGGTGGCAAGGCGCGCGAGATGATCTGCGGCACCTACCGCGAGATGATCACGCTGCCCAGCGCAACGGCATCGTACTCGGAGTTCTACCGGGGACTGCACGGCGACGCGCCCGGTCCGATCCTCTTCCACTGCACGACCGGAAAAGACCGCACGGGGTGGGCGGCGGCCGCCTTCCTGACGCTCGTCGGGGTGGGCGAGGAGGACGTGTACAACGACTACCTGCTGACCAACGAGCGACTCATCCCTGCGCTGAAGCACCTCTTCGACGGTTTCGCGGCCGCGGGCGGCGACCCGGAACTCCTCGTCGGCGTCCTCGGGGTCGACGCGGGGTACCTCGACGCCGCGTTCGACGAGGTGCGGACCCGGTTCGGCGGGATCGAGGGGTACTTCAGCGAGGCCCTCGGGATCGGCACCGGCGAGCAGGACAGGATCCGCGAGCGATTCCTGGTCGAGGGCTAGCCCGAACGGGCTAGCGGAAGACGATGCAGGTGGTCGTGCCGTGCGCGACGAGCTTGCCGTCGTCGGAGTAGACCTTGCCCTCGGCGGTGGCCGTGGTGCGTCCGGCGTGGATGACGGTGCCGACGCCGGTCAACTCGCCCGCGTCGACGGCAACGGTCCGGATGTAGTTCACCTTCAGCTCGAGGGTGGTGTATCCGACGCCCGCCGGCAGCGTCGTGTGGACGGCGCATCCCATGACGGAGTCGAGCAGGGTCGCGCAGATACCGCCGTGCACGGTGCCGAGGGGGTTGGCGAAGTCGGGTTGGGGGGTGACCGCGAAGGTCACGGTGCCTTCCTCGATCTCTTTGGGCACCATGCCCAGCAGGCGGCCGATACTCGGCCGGTCGGTGCCCGCGCCGCCGGCCTGCCAGGCGCGCAGCAATTCCAGGCCCGACATCGTGGCGGGGTCGGTGGTGGGTTCGCTGGAAGTCGTCATGACTATGCATGGTTGCATAGAACCGGCGTACTATGAAGACCTGCATACCGGTGCCTGGAGAAAGGGCCTACGGGCACGCGGGCTATGTATAGTCGCATAGACCACCGGAACGAGATGAAGGAGCAGGTCATGGCGCCCCATTCCGCCGAATCCGTCATCTCCGGATCGGATGAGCGCGGTCCGCGGGAACGGATGATCGTGCATGCTGCGGATCTGATCGGTCGTGACGGCGTGGCCGCGACCTCGATCGGCGACGTGATCTCCGCCAGCTCCGCTCCCCGTGGGTCCATCTACCACCACTTTCCCGGCGGCAAGACGCAACTCATGACCGAGGCCGTCCGCTACGCAGGGGATTTCATCGCCGAGCGACTCTCGCGCCGGGCGACGCTCACCCCGGCCGAGACCGTCCGCGAGATCGGCGGCGTCTGGCGGCGGATGCTGGTCAACACCGACTATCAGTTCGGCTGCCCGGTCATCGCGGGCGGTCTGGCGCGGCGCGGGGAACCCGAGGTGGCCGACGCCGCGGCCGAGATCCTGCGACGCTGGGCCGACCTCATCACCGCGCGGCTCGTCGTCGACGGCGTGGACAGCGAACGTGCCGATTCGCTGGCCAACCTCATCGTCGCGGCGATCGAGGGGGCGGTCGCACTCTGCCAGACGCAGCGCAGCGTCGAGCCGCTGGATCGCGTCATCACCGAACTGGCCGCCATGTGTGACGCGGCGGTCTACCGGCGGTGATGCCGGCGGGCACCCGCCGATGCCCGTCGAACCCGTCGACCGGGTCATCTGAACACCGTTGGCTCGGGGCGGGCGCCGTAGTAGGTTCACGGTGGCGCCACCTCGGTGGCAGCACGCCGTGAGAACGACGCTGGGCCGAGTGCGGGAGGGTGAGACGATGACGCCGGTCTTCCGGCATGCGCTGGGCTCGGACTTCGATCGCCTCCACCCCAACGTCGCATGGCGTTACGGCATCGACTCCACCTCCGGGGTCGCGCAGATGTGCCACGGGATGTACGAGTCGGTGTACGTGTCCGCGGCGTTGCCTCCACCGGCGCTCTGGCACTACGCGAAGCGCAATGCGCTGCCGTCCAAGACCAGCCGGATGGTGCCGTTCACCCAGGCCTATTACTGCTACTCCGACGAACTGCAGCGCGAATCCCTGGCGGTCCTGCGGACCTTCCAGTACACGAACGGTCCGCGCAAGCTCAATTCACTGCTCGTCGCGGGACGCACCGGGCTCGTCGACTACTTCGGAGACGGACCCGAGTTCCTGTACCCGATCGAGCCGTCGGTGACTTCGGCGGGCGAGTTGCTGCTCGAGAGCGGGCCGATGCGCTGGCTGGGGCGCGGGCCGAAGGTGGGAATGCGTGGTCTGTTCACCGCCCAGATGAAGTACATCGAGGGCTGGGACGAGAAGCGCGAACGCTTCCGCTGCGATATGACCGTGCGCAATCCGGTCATCGGCGAGATCATGCATTTCCGTGGCTGGTTCACGGCAGTGGACCAGGCCTGCTCCCTCCGGGACATCCCCGACGAGGCGTGGCCGGTGAATCTCGTCGACCGCGAGAGCTGATCCTCGGCGCCCTGACCGGGCGACAGTTGGTCAACCGACGAGGATGGGACCTGCGAGCCTGTGGTTCGTTGTGTGGCCGTCACGGCCGGGCGGTAGGTTCACCCCCATGGCAGTCTCCGCGAACATCGAATTCCACGTCGCCGCCCCGATGTCGGTGGTGATGGAAGTGCTCATGGACATCGAGTCCCTCCCGGATTGGTCGGGCCCCCACAAGGAGGCCGAGATCATCGACGAATACGACGACGGCACACCGAAGACCGTGCGCATGGTGGTCACCGCGGCCGGTATCTCCGACGAGCAGACCTGTACCTACGAGTGGACCGACACGACCTGCGAATGGCACCTGGTCAAGTCGAACCAGCTCAGTGAACAGCACGGCAAGTACACCGTCACCGCCACCGACGCGGGCGCGAGCGTGCACTTCGACCTGGCCGTCGACCTCAAGATCAAACTCCCCGGACTGATCGTCAAGCGGGCCCAGAAGATGGCGGTCGACACCGCGCGTAAGGGGCTCACCGCCGAGGCCGAGAAGCGCGCCGCCGGCTGAGGCGTTCAGGTCGCCGCGCGGGCGCCAGTCATCCGGTCGACCATCGGCCCGACGATCCCCGGGTCGTCCGCGCAGACTACAGGTACCCTGGGATCGTCATCTGCCCAGCCGTCGCACCATGGAGGCCAAATCCTTTGAAAATCAACAAATTTGCCGTGCGGGCTCTGGTTCTCCTCGCCGGTGGCGCCGGGTGTGTCGGATTCGCCGGACTGTCCGGTGCGGGAGTCGCGTCGGCTGTTTCCTGTTCGGCGTCCAACGGGCATCAGATCGAGCGGGTGGTAGGTGCCAGCGGATGCGGCGCCAAGGCCGGCTTGGGTAGCCGCGCGACCGCCGAGGACCGCAGTGGCAACGGCACGGCCATCTCGGTGTCGGACAACGGCGGCAATGCATCGTCCTACAACCTGCAGCCGGGATCCTCGGCGCTCGCGGGTGCCAACTCGCGCGGCGTGGCGTACTCGGTGACCACCGGTCCCAAGGCGCTGTCCATCGCGCAGGCGCGGCGCGGTGGCACCACGGTGGCGGTCGGCGGCTGGGGCGGGCAGGCGTACGCCGGGCCCGACGGGGCGGCGTGCAGCGGCGGGTTCGCCGCGGCCTTCGACTCGGTCACCGGAAAGGCTTGCCTGCATTCGGGTTCCATCGATCTGCGCAACTGACCGGGTGCCTCGTCCACCGATCTGAGACGAAAACGCCCGACGCGGCGCGTCGTTCACCGGCGCGTCGGGCGTTGGTCGCCTGGTCGTCCTATCGTTGAATCGTGACCGATCTTCACGACGCAGACCCGCACATCGGCCCGGACTTCAGTGTCCTGAACGGACGGGAGGCCCTGCAGCAACTCGTCGACCTGCACGACGTCACGCAGTTCGCCGTCAACGACGACGATGACGACGATCCGGTCCTGCTGACGCTGCCCCACCGCAACGTGGTCGACACCTGGCGTCAGGACTACCCGTACTCCGAGCGCATGAGCCGGCGCGAGTACGAGGTCACCAAGCGTCGTCTGCAGATCGAGTTGCTCAAGCTCCAGAAGTGGTCCAAGCAGACCGGGCAGCGGCACCTGCTGGTCTTCGAGGGCCGCGACGCCGCCGGCAAGGGCGGCACGATCAAACGCTTCAACGAACACCTCAACCCGCGTGGCGCGCGCGTGGTCGCCCTGGAGAAGCCCAGCGAACGGGAGGCCACCGAGTGGTACTTCCAGCGCTACGTCCAGCATCTTCCGGCCGGCGGCGAGATGGTCTTCTTCGATCGCTCCTGGTACAACCGTGCCGGTGTCGAGCGGGTGATGGGTTTCTGTAGTCCGGCGCAGTACACGCAGTTCGTGTCGCAGGTTCCGGCGTTCGAGAAGATGCTCGTCGACGACGGCATCAACCTGGTGAAGTTCTGGTTCTCGGTGACCCCGCTCGAGCAGCGCACGCGGTTCGCCATCCGCCAGATCGACCCGGTGCGGCAATGGAAACTCTCACCGATGGACCTCGCGTCGCTGGACAAGTGGGATGCCTACACCGAGGCCAAGGAGGCGATGTTCGCCGCCACCGACACCGACCACGCGCCGTGGACCGTGGTGAAGTCCAACGACAAGAAGCGGGCCCGCATCAATGCGATGCGCCACGTCCTCAGCCTGTTCGAGTACGACGGCAAGAACCACGAGTTCGTCGGCCGCGCCGATCCGCTGATCGTCGGGCGGGCCGCGGACGTGGTCGGGGAGTAGGAGCCGTCAGCGCAGGAGCCCTCGCTCGGTAGCCTCGTGGGGTGCGTAGCTTTCTGAGTGCCCTGATGACGCTCGTCGCGATGGCAGCGACCGTGCTCGCGGTCCCCGCCCTCTGGCTCGACCTGCGCATCGTCGATCAGGACGGATTCGTCTCCACCGTCGCGCCGATGGCCGAGAACCAGAAGGTGAAGGACTATCTGGCGGACGAGATCGCCGCGCAGGCCACGGCCCGCACCGATCTCCCGATCGCGGGTGCGCTGGTGCGGCCCCTGGCCGCCGGGTACACCGACAGCGAACAGTTCCGCCTCGACTTCGCCGACGTCGTCGGCCAGCAGCACGCCTGGCTGTTCACCGAACCCGCACCGGGCGCCGACACGTCCGTCATGCAGCTCGACATCACCGCGATGATCAACCGCGCGCTCAACCTGACCGGCACCCCGAACGAGATCTCGGGACCGGTCGTCGTCGAATTGACCAATGGTGCATCAGGTCTCGAGGCCGGTAGATATGCCGAGGTGGGTAAGCAGATCAGCTTCCTCGCCCGGGTGGCGGCAGCGGTGGCGGTCGTGGCCGGGCTCCTCGCCCTGTTGCTGGCCCGACGGCGCGGCACCGTGTTCGCGTGGCTCGGCCTCGGCGCCGTCGCGGCCGGGGTCGCCAGCTGGGCCATCGGCCTGTTCTTCGCCGATCGCGCCAAGCAGGAGGTCGCCGGCGCGGAATCGTCGGGTCGACAGGTGGCGGAACTGATCATCGACGGCGCCTACTCCGACCTCACCCATGTCGCGCTCATCGTCGGCGGCGTGGGGGTCGCGATGTTCGTCGTCGGACTCCTGGGCCGGGTGATCTTCGCGGGTCGGCGGTGAGAGATCTCGTCCCCGACTGCCGAACCTCAACTCGACCGGTGGTTGGGTGGGCGACGGTGTCTCACCGGGCCTTCGAGGCTCGTCGCTTGCGCTCCTCGCACCTCAGGCAGCAGAGCTGGGTGCGTTGCGCTCTTTCGGGTCAGGCGGCAAGGGGGCGGCCGCGTACGACTTGACCTCGCTCCCTGAGGTGCGAGCGAAGCGAGCCACGAAGGGTCAGTGCCCCGCGAACGCCTCGGCGAGCCACCAGGACCCGCCGTCGTCGGTGATCTTGGCGTCGATGACCAGCGGACCGGACGGTTCGGAGGACCCGAGTGCGGCGACCCAGCGTCGTACCTCGTCGAGGTCGTCGAATCCGGTGACCGTCACCCCGGTGGCGCCGTGGCCGCGGGCGATCGCGGCGATGTCCACGTCCGGGAACGTCACCGTGGTCATGTCGGCGTCGCCGAAGTGGTGTACCTCGGCGCCGTAGGCGGAGTCGTTGTACACGATCACGACGAGTGGAAGTGCCAGGCGGACGGCGGTTTCCAGTTCGGCGATGGCCATCAGGAAGCCGCCGTCGCCGGTCCCGAGGACGGGGAGCCGGCCGGGTTGGGCGATCGCGGCGCCGATGGCGGTGCCCAGTCCCAGGCCGATCGACTGGAATGCCTGGGTGAAGCAGAAGCCGAATTCGTCGGGCACCGACAGATGGGTCGAGGGGTAGCCCATGAAGTTGCCCGAGTCGATCGACAGGACCCGGTCGGCGGGCAGGATCTCGTCGAGCGCAATACTCAAGGCGCGCGGGTCGATTCGGCCCCAGGAGCGTTCGGTGGTGACGGATTCGGCGGTGACCGGGACGTCCTGCCACCGGGCCGACCCGGCGATCCGCCCGGCCACCTCGGAGGTGCGGTACCCGCTGTGCGACAAAGGGTCACCGGCGAGTGCGGCGAGCACATCGTCGGCGGTGGCCGCGCAATCTCCCAGTACGCCGACGTCGACGGGACGGTGCGCCCCGATCGCCTCGACCTCGACGTCGATCTGGGCCACCACGGTCTGATCGCCGATGAGGCGGCCCTGCCGCATGGTCCACATGTTGAGCGCACAGCCCCACCCGACGATGAGGTCGGCATCGGAGATGAGCTCGGCGACCGTCGGCGACGAGAAACCACCGGAGATGCCCAGCGAGAACGGATCTCCGGCGAACAGCCCGTTGGCCACCGCCGACGTGGCGAGCAGCGCACCGCTCGCCTCGGCGAGAGCCGCGATCTGCGGACCGGCCTCGCGCCCGCCCCGGCCGGCGACGAAGACCGGTCGACGCGCCGCCCGGATTGCGGCGGTGAGGGCGTCGACCGACGCGGCGTCGGGCCGGATGCGCGGCGTCTGGACCGATACGATGACCGGTCCTGTCGCCGCTGCCGGCGCGGCGGCCACGTCGATCGCCACGTTGAGGACCACGGTTCGACGCTGCGTCACCGCGGTGCGGTAGGCGCGGGTCACGTCGGCGACCACGGTGTTCGGGCCGTAGACGCGGTCGCTCACCGCGCCCACGCTCGTCGCCAGTGCGTCCTGGTCGATGCGGAAGTTCGATTGCAGTGCGGCAGCGGGAGCGTCGGCGGTCAGCACGATCATCGGGGTACGGCTCTTGGCCGCCTCGCCGATGCCGGTGACCGCGTTCGTCAGACCACAGCCCTGGTGCACGGTCAGCAGGCCCACCCGGCCCGACATGCGTGAATAGGCGTCGGCCATGGAGGCCGCGCCGCCCTCGTGGCGCGCCGCGGTGAATCCGACCCCGCCGGCACGCAGCGCGTTGGTCATCACGAAGTTGCCGCTGCCGACGACCCCGAAGGCGTGGCCGACACCGAGATCCGCCAGAACCCGGCCGACGACGTCGGCGACCGTGGGGCCGTACGTTGTTGCTGAGCCGGTCACCGCGATCAGTTCTCGACGATCGCCAGGACCCGCGATGGGCTTCCGGTGCCACCGACGATCGGGAGCGGACTGACGACGACCACGGCGCCGGTCGCCGGCAGCAAACCGAGATTCCGCAGCGAGGTCAGGCCGTACTTGTCGTTGCCGAGGAAGTGGTAGTGGACGGGGAAGGCCGGATCGAAACCGCCGGCCAGACCGGCGTCGACGCCGACGGTCTCGACGCCGAGGCCGGAGATCTGCCGCTTGGTGGCCAGCCACTCGGCGCATTCCACCGAGACACCCGGGGTGTGCGAGCCGGTCTCGTCGGCGTTGAGGAACTCGGCTTCTGATTCGCCGCGCGACTCCCACCCGGTGCGCAGCAGGAGCCAGGCGCCGGGGAGCAGCTCGCCGTGTTCGGTCTCCCAGGCTTCGACGTCGGAGACCTCCAGGAGGTAGTCGGGATTGTCGGCGACCTGGGCGGTTAGGTCGAGGACCGCGGCCGGACCGATCAGTCGCTGCACCGGGATCTGCGAGACGTCGTCACCGTCGCGGCCGCTGATCCAGTGGATCGGTGCGTCGAGGTGGGTGCCGATGTGCTCGCCGGTGTGGATGTTGTTGTGCCGCCAGTACGGTCCGGGTTCGTTGTAGGCGCTGACCTCTTCGAGGCTGAAGTCGATCAGGCTCGCGAACTGCGCCGGCAACCGCAGTGCCGGGGTCGAACTGGACAGCGGGGTGGTCAGGTCGATCACCCGGAGGGATCCGTCGGCGAGGCCGGTGAGGAATCCGGACAGAGCGGTGGCGGTCATGGCGGGGTCCTTTCGCGCGGATGTCCGTTTTCGCGGACTGCGACGATCATGCCACTACGTGGACGGCTGATGACGCCACGACCGCCGTGCCGCTACTTGCGTGCGCCCCGCCAGTTCATGCCCCAGCCGTAGGCCTCGTCGACCTTGTCCTGGGCGCCGCGGATGTAGCGGACCTCGCGGTTGATCACCAGTTCGCCGCCGCGGTTCTCGAGCAATGCGATCGCGCAGGAGATCGCGGACTGATCGGCCTCGTCGAGTCGGACCTCGATCTCCGGTCCGCTCGCCGGGGACAGCGTGACGACGCCGTTGGCGCTCGCCCAGTTGGGGGTGCCCTCGTAGATGTAGGCGAAGATCAGGATGCGGCGGATCTGGTTGGTTGCGGAGAGATCGATATACATGTTCTCGCCGCCCTTGCCGGAGCGGTCGTCACCGTCGAGGTAGATGATCGGTTGTCCCTGGCGGGGTGCCTGGAACGAGTTGCCCAGGGCCTGGACGATGCCCTTGCTGCCGTCGGTGAACTCCCACATGCAGGCGAGGTCGAGGTCGATGCCCTTCGCCTTGCGGAACAGTCCGCCGCCCGAGGTGTTGGCAGTCCAGCTGAGGTTGACGCGCACCTGGCCGGTGGTCGCGCCCTGCTTGCTCAGCGAGATGCTCGGCGCCGACTTGGTCAGCGTGATCTTGGAGAGCGACACCGGCTGGGCCGGCGGCTGCTGACCGTAGGCGGGTGTGGGAGCGGGGGGCTGCGCAGGAGGTTGCGGCGGTTGGGCTTTCGGGCGCTTGGTGTAGTCGATCCCCATCTGGTTCCCTCATCTCGTCGTGGGCGACATCGTCGTCGGTCGCGGTGATCTGCTGCCCAGAGTAGTGGAGACCCGACGCCGTCAGCAGTCGCGTGCAGGAGCCTGGGCCCGGGCGCTCCGGCCGAATGCCGAGGCGACGACCAGCGCGCCCGCGGGAGTCCGACGGCAACTCGCGACCGCGACATGGCACGGACGTGGGATGTTCGTCGACATCGGGACCCCGCCGTCGATCTGATAGCGCATGTTGGTCACCTTGGATGCCGTCGCCCGAGGATCGGCCGGATCGCTCGGAGCGGCATCCGTACGAATGACGACCATCGCCTCGGTGACACCGTCGGGCCACTCGAACCGGATCGTGTCGCCTTCGACGCGCACCGCGGAGATCGGCGGTGGATCACTCGGTGCAGGTTCAGGTTCAGGTGCAGTTGCAGCTGCAGGTGCGGTGGGGGAGGTGGCGACGCCCGGCCGTCCGGCATCGGTGCGGGCCGGTGCCGAGTGTCGCCCGCCGACGACGGCGGTGACCTCGTAGACCGGAGGCGCGTGTTCGGCGGGGGTGCCGTCGGTTAGTTCGGTCGACGAGGTGCGTCCGAGGGTTCGCGACGAGCCGTCGGCGCCGATCCGGACGACGCGGTAGACCGCCGACGGGGTCGACGAGGGGTCCCACTGCACGGTGGTGGCACCCGCGGCGCTGAGCACGCGAGGGTTTCGTGGCGGGTCGACCGCGTAACCGGCTGCGGCAGAATTCAATTCTTCGTGATCGACGATCCGGCCTTGCATCTCCAGGAGCGGCGTGGCGTCGGCGTGGGAGGCTCTGGCGAGCTCATCGGCGGCCGCGACGATCTGACGTGCTCGTTCGAGATGGTCGGCGAGGCTCATGTTCCCGGGGACCACGAGGTCGATGTCGCGTGCTTCGCGGCCCAGCGTCTCGAAGAGGTCCAGTGCGGCGACGAATCGTTTGTCACCGGCGAGGGCCAGGGCGCGTCGATAGTCGCCGGCTGCGCGTCGGAGGACGCGATCGACCTCGTCGGCGACCGCAGCGACCTGACGTGACGCGGCGGGATCGTCGCCGGCGGCCCGTCGGGCGTCGTCGACGGCCTCCTGTGCCCGGACCGGCCGGCCGTCCCGCAACGCGGCGCGCGCCGCACGGAGATCGCTGTCCCACAGCCGCTCTCGTGTCCCGACCGGCAGCGGGTCAGGCGTGTGATGACCGCCCGAGGAGGTCGGCTGTACCGTCGCGCCGGCGTCGTCGGCGAGCCCGGCGATGACCGCGCGGGCGTCACGACGGCCGAGTCCGCGGCGTTGCGCGTCCTCGAGGAGGAAACCGTGATCGTCCGCGCCCAGTTCGTCCTCGACGAGGACCGCGGCCCGCACCCGGGGTCGGAGGTACTCGGTGACCTCCTCGATCATCGACCGCCGATACTCTTCCGCGAGTGCGGTTTCGGCGAGCAGTACCGAGTGCACATGGACCAGCAGTTCGTCGATCACCGCGCGGAACCGGCCGGCCGGCAGCTCGCGGGCGCGTTCGTTGAGCGCGGCGGCCCGGGACGTGATCAGTCCGCGGTCGGCGGTGTCGTCGGTGTCGAGGTGGAGCAGCGCGAACAGCGTCGGCGTCGGGTGGTCGTCGTGGAGACGGTCGAACTCCGCCAGCAGTTCGGCGATCTGGGAGCGCCGGCGGCTGGTCAACGACGGTACCGGTGGCGGTAGTGGCGGCGTCTCGACATCGGTGTCGTCGATGATCCGGTGGCGACGCAGACGTCTCGCGATCTCGTCGGGAGCGAGGCCGCCCATCGAACCGATGTCGTCGAGACCGGCCCGCTTGGACGCGGGGATTCCGCCGTACCGCTCATTCAAACGCGCGATCGCGTTGTCCAGCAACTCGAAACGCTCTTGGTCGCGGAGCTCTCGCCCGGTTCGCGCCGCACGCGCCTCGGCGATCCGGCCGGTCTTGTGCCGCAGCGGCGCGGAGCGTGCGTCGTGTTCGGCGACCAGCCGGGCGACCAGGATCCGGTACTTCGGGTGGTCACGATGCTTCTGCCAGAACGCCCACACCTCGTCGAGCCGCTGTGAGACGGCGTCGTCCGCGAGTCGTTCGGCCTCGTCGAGTGGTAGGTCGTACAGCTCGAAGGAGTCGGATGCATCCGGTCCGCCCCGACGCTCGACGGCGGCGAGAACGCGTTTGCGGTAGTCGTTGCCGACGAAGGGCTCCATGTGGGTCTCCCGGCCTAGTGGTCGCGTCGTCTCGTCCGGTGGACCTGATCGAGCTCGCGTTCGACCTCCGATTTCGACAGCGTGGCACCGGTCTTCGCCGACAGCTCCAAGGGGATGCCCGCCTCGACATGGAAGGCGGTCACGTGCAGCACACCGTCGAAGGCCATCTCGAAGGTGACGACCACCTCACTGCCCTCGTCGTATCCGGGCGGGATGTCGGTGATGGCGCCCTCGATGAGGACCTTGGCGTCCTCCGGCCGCGGGGATGCGGCCTGACCCTGCTGCTCGAGGACGACCAGTTCGATGCGGGCCTGGTCGCGGCGCATCGTGCCGAACGAACGGCGGACCCGGATGGGCAGGGGCTGATTGCGCTGGACCAGCCAGCTGGCCTCGAGCTCCCCGTGGTGGCCGTTGACCGCGAGGACGCCGAATCCGCGTGACACCACCGTGTCGACGGTGATCTCGAGCATCCGGCGCACGTTGCCCACCGGCAGTGCGAATGCGGCCGCCACCCGCGAACAGGACTCGTCGAGGTCGGCGGGGGAGGCGTCGACGAGCGTGCGGTCGTCGCGCAAACGTCCGCGTGTCAACAGATCTGCCCGGACGAGACGCTCGATCTCGAGCTTCTCGCCGTAGATCGCGGCTCCCCGCGCGACCGCGAGATCGGGGTCATCGAGCTCGGGGGTGATGCCCAGGGCCGCGCCGAGTTCGCGGGCCACCATCGGCATCCGCGAGGAACCGCCCACGAGCAGTACGCGGTCGACCTTCGAGACGCCACGACGCTCCGCGGCCGCCAGACAGGATCTGGTCAACTCGACGGTCCGGGCCATCAGTGGTCGTGTGAGCTCTTCGAACTCCGGACGGGTGACGGTGATGACGGACCGTGCGCCGTCGTGCGACACGATCACCGACGTCGAATCCGATTCGGTGAGATCGTGTTTCGCGCGTTCGGCGGCCAGGATGATCGACTGTGAACCGGCCGAGTCGTCCAGCGGGTCCTCGGCGTCGGGGTGTTCGGCGCAGAAGGTGCGTGACAGGTGCAGGGCCAGCCGCTCGTCCCAGTCCGCGCCGCCGAGCTGATGGTCGCCGTCGACGGCGAGCACGGTGATCCGGCGGTCCGCGAGTTCGATGACGGTCGCATCGAAGGTGCCGCCGCCGAGGTCGTAGACGAGGACGGTCTCGTCGGGAGTGCGGGTGGCGAGGGCGTCGGTGATCCGGGCGAATCCGTAGGAGAGTGCCGCGGCGATCGGTTCCGACAGCACGCCCGCCACGTCGAGACCGGCGTAGGTACCGGCCTGGATCGTGGCGCGACGCTCCTCGTCGCCGAAGTAGGCGGGCACCGTGATCACCGCCCGCTCGACCTGCTCGCCGGTGGTGAAGGCGGCGTCGGACATCAACGACTTGAGGATGAGCGCCGAGATGGCCGGTGCCGACCAGGTCTGCCCGTGGGCGACGAAGCGCCACTGGGAGTCGCCCATGCGGCGCTTCACCAGCGAGCACACGTTCTCCGGATCGAGGCGCGCCTCCCGGCGTGCGCCTTCGCCGACGACGTGGTCGGTCGCCGAGGTGAGGAGGACGGTCGACGGGGTGGTCGATGCGCCGGACAGGCCGACGATCACCTCCGGACGGCCGTCGGCGTCGATTCTCGCGATCGCCGAGTTCGTGGTCCCCAGATCCACACCGAATACCCCCACGATCGGCAAGGCTAGCAGCGGCAACGGGACCCGCGACGTCGACCGCGGTGCGCAGGTCGACGATTACGCTGTGGAAATGACGTCGGATCATGCCGCTGCACCCTCCGCCACCGCCCTCGGACAACTGCAGGAACAGCTGACCGATCTCGGCCGGGTGGTCGCGCGCCAGACCGCGACGATCGAGCGGCTCGCCGCCGCGGCCGGTACCCGGACCGCGACGAACGGGGCCGACGCCGCGCTACTGGTGGACCTGTTCGCGCTCTACACCGACGCCGCCTCGTGCGCGGCATCGGCATCGGAGGGCGACCGGGCCGCCTTCGGTCTCCTCGCCTCCGGCCTCGAGCGGATCATCACCGGTCGCGGCGGCGCGGTGGTCACACCGGCCGCCGGCGCCGACTTCGACGCCCGCACGATGGAGGCGGTGGACGTCGCGACCACGACCGACCCGACGCTGGACCGGACGGTGCTCGGGGTCGTGCGCCCAGGGCTGCTCGTCGCCGACCGCTCGGTGCGCCCGGCCGCGGTCGTCGTGTACCGGGTTGCGCCCTCCGCTTCCTGAGCCTGGATCCGTGGAGGGGTGTGGGGTGTCGGTGACATAAAAGTGCCCTCTGAGCTGGGATGATTGGTGGTGTTGAGACACAAAACATCCCAGCTCAGAAGGCACTTTCAGTGAAAGTATCACACAGCTTCTCGGCCACGTCCGCACTCTTTGACGACGACAATCTCGTGTCGCATGCCGGGCTGGTACCGGTGATGGAATTGGCGCGCTCGACCGGGGTGGCCGCGCTGCTGGCCAAACGGGTCGATCTGGGCACCACCCGGGTCGCCTCAGCCGGAGCCAACTTGGAAGCGAAACTGCTGACCGTGATCGCCGGGTTATGTTGCGGCGCGGACAGTATCGACGACCTCGGCATCGTCCGCAGCGGCGGGCACCGACGCTTGTTCGACCGCGTGTACGCCCCGGCCACGATCGGACAAACCCTGCGTGAGTTCACTCCCGGGCATGCCCGACAACTCAACGCCGTGATGACCCGCTCCCTGCCGGCGATGTGCGCCCGGGCAGGGTTGTTGCCCACTAACGGTGCCCGAGTGTTCGTCGATATCGATTCCCTGCTGCGTCCGGTCTATGGCTATCAGAAGACCGGCGCCTCCTACGGACACGCCAAGATCGCCGGACGTGAACTGCTGCGTCGGGGTCTGTCGCCGCTGATCGCCACCCTCAGCGCACCCGAGTACCCACCGGTGATCGCTAACGCCTGGCTGCGCGCCGGCCGCGCCGCCTCCGGTGCCGGGGCCGCAACGATGATCGCGCAAACCATCGCCACCGCCCGGCGTTGCGGGGCCGCCGGTGAGATCACCGTGCGCGCTGATGCGGCCTACGGATCAGCTGAGGTGATGGCTACCTGCCAACGCCTGGGAGCCACGTTCTCGCTGGTCCTACGGACCAACACCGCGATCACCCGCGCGATCTCAGCCATCGGCGAGGATGCCTGGACCCCAGTGGTCTATCCCGGGGCGGTCACCGACCCCGACACCGGCGCGTTGATCTCTGATGCCGAAATCGCCGAAACCACCTACACGGTCAGACCACTCTCGCCACACCCGATCACCGCCCGACTCATCGTGCGGCGAGTCAAAGCACACCACCCTGCCGACACCGACACCCTGATGCCGGCATGGCGGTATCACTCGTTTTTCACCAACACCACCGACGACACCATCACCGCCGACATCAATCACCGCGCCCACGCCGTCATCGAGACCGTGTTCGCCGACCTCATCGACGGACCACTGGCCCATCTACCCTCCGGCGTCTTCGGCGCCAACGCCGCCTGGCTGGCCCTGACCGCCATCAGCCACAACCTCATGCGCACCCTCGCCGCGCTCACCAGCTCGGCCAGACTGCGCGCCGCGCGCGGAGCGACACTACGACGCACCCTGGTCGCCGTACCCGCCCGACTGGCCCGACCAGCACGAACACCCATCCTGCACCTACCCCGACACTGGCCCTGGCACCACGCATTCACCACCCTGTGGACCGCGGTGAACACCCCCTGACCCCAACACCCCAACACATCCACCCACCACCAGGAACCCCAGTGAAAAAGCTGACAAAGATCAGCGAATACCCCACGCCCACAACCTGATCAACCACAGAAGCAGCCCAAACTACACCTCCCGACAACCCGTCCACGGATCCAGGCTGAGGTGCGAGCGGTAGCGGCCGCATTGCAGCGGGGGTCAGGATTCGGGAGCGAGCTTCCGCCACAGGAATTCGTAGCTGAGCGCGGTCTTGAACGCGGCCTGTTTGTTGTCCGCGGCGCCGCCGTGCCCGCCCTCGATGTTCTCGTAGTACATGACGTCGTGGCCGGTCTCCTCCAGCCGCGCAACGAGTTTGCGGGCGTGTCCGGGATGGACGCGGTCGTCGCGCGTGGAGGTCGTCACCAGGATCGGCGGGTAGGAGGCATCGGGATCGATGTTCTGGTACGGCGAGAACGGCTCCATGAACTCCCACTGCTCGGGGTCGTCGGGGTCGCCGTACTCGGCGACCCACGACGCGCCGGCGAGCAGCAGGTGGTAGCGCTTCATGTCGATCAGCGGGACCTGACATACCAACGCGCCGAACAACTCCGGGTACCGGGTGAGCATGACGCCCATGAGGAGCCCGCCGTTGGATCCGCCCTGCGCGCCCAGTTGCTCCGGAGTGGTGAGCCCGGTGTCGACGAGAGCCCGCGCCACAGCCGCGAAATCCTCGTACACCTTGTGGCGACCGGCCTTCTGGGCCTGGGTGTGCCACGACGGCCCGTACTCACCGCCACCGCGGATGTTCGCGATCACGTAGATGCCGCCTCGCTCGATCCAGCTCTTGCCGGAGAGTGACAGGTAGCTGGGGGTGAGCGAGTTCTCGAAACCGCCGTAGCCGTAGAGCAGGGTGGGGCCGGTGGTGACGTCCCGTCGGCGGACCACGAAGTAGGGGATCTGCGTCCCGTCGTCGGATGTCGCGAAATGCTGCTCGGCCGTGACCGATTCGGAGTCGAAGTAGGCCGGGCTGCGCTTGATGACCCGAGGCTTCTCGTCGTCGTCGCTGTGCAGCAGGCTCGGCGGATCGGTGAACGAGGTCGCCATCCAGAACACCTCGTCGCTCTCGTCCGGGTCGGTGTCGAGCACCGACACGGTGGCGAGATCGGGGAGGCCGGGAAAGTCGATGACCTCCCAGCTGCCCAGCTCGCGCACCTCGACCCGGGTGTGCACGTCGCGCAACGTCACGATGATGAGAAGTGAACGCGTGTAGGCATAGTCGACGAGGCTCGTGTGCGCGTCCGGGGTGAACAGCACGGTCGCCCGGCGGCCTCCGGCGCGGTAGTCGTCGTAGTCGAAAGCCAGCAGGGTGCCCGGTGCGTGGGTCGTACCGTCGACCTCCCACTCCGAGCGCGTCATCACCAGCAGCCACTTCATCCGGACACCGGCGTGGGCGTCGGTCGGAACATCGACGAGTTCCGGTTCACCGTCGCGCAGTTCGAACATCAGGGAGTTGAAGAAGTCCGTCGACCGCGACACGAAGTGCCGCTCGAATCCGGGTGTGTCGTCGTACACCGCGCTCACCGACACGTCGCTCTTCTCGCCCGCGAAGACCGTCGTGGCGGCCTCGAGCGGTGTGCTCCGCGACCAGCGCTTGACCACGCGGGGGTAGCCGGAGTCGGTCAGCGAGCCGACGCCGTCCGGCTGTTCACCGAAATCGGTTCCCACGTAGACGGTGTCGCGGTCGATCCAGCGCACACTCGACTTGTCCTCCGGCAGGTTGAATCCGTCGGTGATCCACTGTCGTGAGGGGATGTCGAACTCGCGGATCACGGTGGCGTCGGCACCGCCGCGTGACAGCGACACCAGGGCGCGCTCGTAGTCGGGACGGAGTACCGTGGCGCCCGACCAGACCCAGTTCTCGTCCTCGGCGCGGGCGAGTTCATCGACGTCGATGATGATCTCCCAGTCGGGCGCATCGGTCACGTACGACTCCAGCGTCGTACGCCGCCAGAGGCCGCGGGGATTGGCCGCGTCGCGCCAGAAGTTGTAGAGGAATTCGCCGCGGCGCCGGACGAACGGGATGCGGTCGTCGGTGTCGAGGATCGCCAGGGCCGACGCCTCCATGTCGCGGAAGCGGTCCGACGACGACAGCGTCTCGACGGTGGGCTCGTTGTGGGAGCGCACCCACGTCAGCGCCTCGTCGCCGGTGACGTCCTCGAGCCAGAGGAAGGGATCATCGGTATCGGTGCTGGTGGAGATGCTGTCGGCCTGCTCGGTCATGTCGTCCAACTTACGCGGGGCGGGGGTCGCTCATCCGATTGTGGGACGTGGCCGGGAGTACGTTCGTGCCTCATTTCGCCCGATTGGTGCCGGTGAACTGCGGAATCGAGACCTGGTGCAGGGCCTCGCGGTATCTTTTTCCAGCGAGGATGAGGAGATCCGCATGCCCACTTCCGATTCGGTCCCGGCCCGGCGCTCCGGCCCTGATTCCGCCCGCACCCCCGGGCGACGTCCTCGGCGACACGGTCCGCGTTGGGGACGTGCGTCGCTGGCAGCCTGCTCGGCGCTCTCGGTGATCGCCCTGGTCGCCGCGTGCGACAGCGGCTCCTCCGGTACGGGCGCCCCGCCGACCGAACCGTCCGGTTCGTCGGCGCTGGTGAACCCGAACGCCGTCGATGCGATGCCGCTGCCGGCGGGTGCGGTCGACAAGGCCGTGGGCGAACTCGACGGTCTCGTCGAGTCGTTGATGACGTCGACGGGTCTGCCCGGACTCGCGGTGGCGGTGGTGTCCGGCGGAGAGACCAAGTATGCGAAGGGTTTCGGGGTCAAGGACCTGACCACGGGGCAGAAGGTCGATCCCAACACCGTGTTCCAGCTCGCGTCCGTGTCGAAGTCGGTCGGGTCGACGGTGGTCGGCGCGGCGGTCACCGGCAAGACGGTTGCCTGGGACATGCCGATCGTCGACGGGTTGCCGTGGTTCGCGCTCGCCGAACCGTACGTCACCCGCACCGTGACCGTCGGCGACATGTACTCGCACCGGTCGGGGCTGCCGGATCACGCCGGCGACAAGCTCGAGGACATGGGTTACTCGCAGACCGAGATCCTCCAGCGGCTTCGGTTCATGCCGCTCGATCCCTACCGGATCAGCTACGCCTACACCAACTTCGGCGTGACCTCCGGGGCCGAGGCGGTGGCGGCCAAGGCAGGTAAGGACTGGCCGACCCTGTCGCAGGACCTGATCTACGGCCCGCTCGGCATGACCAGCACCAGTTCGCGCTACGCGGATTTCGAGAAGCGCGCCGACCGTGCCGTCGGCCACATCAAGATCGACGGCAAGTGGGCCAAGACGGACATCCCCCGCGATCCCGACGCCCAGTCGCCGGCCGGCGGGGTGAGCTCGTCGGTCAACGACATGTCCATCTGGCTGAAGATGGTTCTGGCTCAGGGCAAGCACAACGGCGCCGAGATCGTCGCCCCCGATGCCCTGCTGCCCGCGGTGTCACCGCAGATCGTGTCGAATCCGCCGGCGAATCCCGACACGCGCGCCGGGTTCTACGGCTACGGCTTCAACGTGGGCGTGACCACCGATGCCCGCACCCAGTTCAGCCATGCTGGTGCCTTCGCGTCCGGCGCCGGAACCTCGTTCTCGATCCTGCCGTCCGCGGACACGGCGATCGTGGTGCTGTCCAACGCCGCACCCATCGGCGCGGTCGACGCGCTGGCGGCGGAGTTCATGGACCTCGTGCAGTTCGGTGAGATCCGCAGCGACTGGCGCGAACTCTATGCCAAGGCGTATGCGCCCCTGAGTGTGCCGAACGGCGAACTCGTCGGGAAACAACCGCCCGCGAATCCGGCTCCGTCGCAACCGTTGCCGTCGTTCGTCGGTACGTACGCCAACGCCGTCTACGGACCGGCCGAGGTCGTTGAACGGGATGGCAAACTGTTCCTCGAGATGGGGCCCGGGGGAGTCCGCAGACACGAACTCGCACACTGGGACCGGAACACCTTCACCTTCACCTTCACCCTGCACGACGAGAACGCCGAACTCGGCACGATCTCCCAGGTGACCTTCGATGGCCCGAAGATGACGATCGAGTACTACGACGACGAGGAGAGCGACGGGGTCTTCCTGCGGAACTGAGGGGGGTTCAGCGTCCCGTCCGGCCGTCGATGTTCTCGCGGATGATGTCGAGATGGCCTGCGTGGCGGGCGGTCTCCTCGATCAGGTGGGTCAGCGCCCATCGCATGGACGGCGAGGAGCGTCGGCCGGCGGCCCTGGGCGCGGGCTCGCCGAGGTCGGCGTAGGTCCCGATGACCGCGTTCGCCTCGGCCACCGCCTGCCGGTAGCCGGCCTGGATGCCGGGTACCGTATCCGACTCCCCGCAGGTGAACGTCGACTTCCAGTCGGCGGTGTCCTCGCCGAGGAAGAAGAACCGTTCGACGAAGGTCAGGTGCCGCACCAGCCCGAGGAGGCTGGTGCCCGATGGCACGGCGGCCGCGCGCGCGTCGGCCTCGCCGACACCGTCGAGTTTCGACACCGCCGACGAGCGCAGGTAGTCGAGGAAGCCGACGAGCACTTCTTTCTCCGATCCGCCGGTCGAAGGCGGCGGTGTGTCCTTGCGGCGAGGAGCCATGGGGTCACCATAGGCAAGAGCGCGCGCAGCTGTCGCGTATCGGTGCGGTCGGCGACACGACACGCGACAGCCACCGCGGCGTCAGCTCGCCGGGCCGCTCACCGACGACGAGACCGCGAGCGGATCGGGCACCTCGCCGGTACGGATCGGGCAGCGGGTCTGCGAGTAGATCGTCGGCATGCAGAGATTGCAGTGGACGCACTTCGACGTCGTCGACGGGTCCGCGGCGATGCGCAGCGGCAGGTCCGGTTCGCGCAGGACCGCACGTCCCATCGCCATGAACTCGAAGCCCTCGGCCAACGCCATGTCCATCGACGCCCGGTCGGTGATGCCGCCGAGCAGGATCATCGGCAGGTCGACGGCCTTGCGCAGTTCCCGGGCGAGCGGGAGCAGGTAGCCGTCGTGGTACTGGTACTTCTTGAGGAAGATGGGACCGAAAGCCTTGAGCCCGTATTTCATCGGGCCCGAGAAGGCGTCGGCGAAGGCCTTGCGCGGGGCGTCACCGTGGAACAGGTACATGGGATTGAGCAGCGAGCTGCCGGCCGTCGGCTCGATGGCGTCGAGGTGTCCGTCGGACTCCAGCAGCTGCGCCACCTGACAGGCCTCGTCGATGTTGAAGCTGCCTAGCTTGGCGCGACCCTTGGCCCGTGCCGCCGGCGACCGTTCGATGTCGGGTTTGCCGACGCCGTCGTAGGTGTTGAGCTTCACCCAGATCGCGGCGGAGTTCCCGACCTCCTCGCGCACGCTCTCGACCACCTCGCGGGCCATACGGGCGCGGTTGACGAGGCTGCCGCCGTAACCGTCGCGACGATGGTTGAGCAGGGGAGACAGGAAGCTGGAGATGAGATAGTTGTGGCCGCAGTGGATCTCGAGGCCGTCGAAGCCGGAGTCGACGGCGATGCGGGCGGCCTGCCGGAACTTGACCCGCAGTTCGGCGATGTCGGAGACAGTTGCCTTGTGCGTCAACGACATCCCCATCGGGGCGGGAATCCGCCCCGGACCCCACGCCTTCTTGCGGTTGGAGACCGAGTTGGCCACCGCGCCCGCATGTCCCAGCTGCGCGGCGGCGAGTGCGCCCTCGGAGTGGATGGCGTCGGTCAGTCGGCGCAGGCCGGGCATCGCCTCGGGACGCATCCAGATCTGGTGCCGGTCGGTGCGGCCCTCCGGCGAGACGGCGCAGTAGGCGACGGTGCTCATCGCGACGCCGCCGGCGGCGACCTCACGGTGGAACTCGATCAGCTCGTCGGTGACGAGCGCGTCGGGCGTCATGCCCTCGAAGGTGGCGCACTTGATCAGCCGGTTCCGCAGGGTGAGCGGGCCGAGCTGGGCGGGGCTGAACGGTCCGGTGGTTGGGCTGTCCACGGGGGTCCTCTCAATCGGTTTCGGTGTCGGACGGGCTGGCTGTCTGCTCCCTGAGGAAGCCCGGAGCTTGCGGAGCGCTCTTCGTCTGCTCCCTGTCTCGAAGGGCAGGTGCCGACAATCCCGCGGTGACGAACTCCGCGAGGGCGGCGACGGCTTTGGCGTCGAGCGGCTCGGTGCTGCCGAAGCGCAGGAGGATCAGCTGGAAGGCGAGTGCCCAGCGTCGGCGGGCCGCGCCGGCGGGCAGTCCGGGGATGGCGTCGAGCAGGATGTCGGCGAACGGATCGAGGCCGAACCACCGGGCGGTCCAGCCGACCGTCGGGTGGTTGAGGACGAACCGTGACAGCAACCGCAGGTGCAGGTGACCGGTCGGATCGCCTTGGAGCTCGACGAACGGTGCGAGCAGTACGTCGACGATCTGGTGGACCGAATCGGTCCCGGGATCGATCGAGGCCAGTGCGTCGGCCCAGCACGGCGCCAGCCGGGATTCGAGCAGGGCGATGGTCAGATCGTCCTTGGTCCCGAAGTGGTAGTGCACCGCGGCCGGGTTGGCGTCGGCGGCGGAGCAGATCGCACGGACGGACACCTTGTCGTAGCCGTCGGCCAGGAAAAGCCGTTCGGCGACGGCGAGCAGGGCCTCGCGGGTGCCGGTCGATCCGGCCCCGGACGGCGTCGCATCGGTGGTCTGGGTCACAGTTGGATGAAATCACAGATCAAGCAGCGTTTCAATCATTGATTGAAACCGCCGCGGTGTTACCAGCGAGTAGTGGGACGGACTGCGACGGACCAGTGACGGGACGTAGGGTGGCAGGCGTGGCTGAACACTTTCAAACAGTTGTATTGGGTGCAGGTCCAGGTGGGTACGTAGCCGCGATCCGGTCGGCTCAACTGGGCATGAAAACCGCCGTCATCGAGGAGAAGTACTGGGGCGGTGTGTGTCTCAACGTCGGATGTATCCCGTCCAAGGCGTTGTTGCGTAATGCCGAGCTCGCACACATCTTCAATCACCAGGCCAAGACCTTCGGTATGAGTGGCGATGTGTCCTTCGACTTCGGCGCGGCGTTCGACCGCAGCCGCAAGGTCTCGGACGGCATCGTCAAGGGTGTCCACTTCCTGATGAAGAAGAACAAGATCACCGAGATCGACGGTTACGGCGTGTTCACCGATGCCAAGACCATCAAGGTCGGCGATCGGGAGATCACCTTCGACAACGTCATCATCGACACCGGCTCGACCGTGAAGCTCCTGCCGGGCGTCGAACTGTCGGAGAACGTGGTCACCTACGAGACCCAGATCCTCACCCGTGAGCTGCCCGAGTCCATCGTCATCGTCGGTGCGGGCGCCATCGGGATGGAGTTCGGCTACGTGCTCGCCAACTACGGCGTCGACGTCACCATCGTCGAGTTCCTCGACCGAGTCCTGCCCAACGAGGACGTCGATTCGTCGAAGGCCGTCGCCAAGGAATACAAGAAGCTCGGCGTCAAGATGCTCACCTCCACCAAGGTGCAGACGGTCACCGACAACGGCGACAGCGTCACCGTCACCTACAAGGACGCCAAGGACAACGACGGTGAGCTCACCGTCGACAAGGTCCTCATGTCCGTCGGCTTCGCCCCACGCGTCGAGGGATTCGGTCTGGAGAAGACCGGCGTCGAGCTGACCGACCGCGGTGCCATCGCGATCGACGACTACATGCGCACCAACGTCGAGGGCATCTACGCCATCGGCGACGTCACCGCCAAGCTGCAGCTCGCGCACGTCGCCGAGGCTCAGGGTGTTGTCGCAGCCGAGACCATGGCCGGTGCCGAGACGATGACTCTGGGCGACTACCGCTTCATGCCGCGTGCCACCTTCTGCCAGCCGCAGGTCGCGTCGTTCGGTCTCACCGAGGCGCAGGCCAAGGACGAGGGCTACAACGTGAAGGCCACCACGTTCCCCTTCACCGCCAATGGAAAGGCGCAGGGCCTCGGCGAGACCGCGGGCTTCGTCAAGCTGGTCACCAACGCCGACACCGACGAACTGCTCGGCGGACATCTCGTGGGCGACAATGTCTCTGAGATGCTCCCGGAGATGACGCTGGCCCACAAGTGGGATCTCACCGCCAAGGAGCTCGCCCGCAACGTGCACACCCACCCGACCATGTCGGAAGCGCTCCAAGAAACGTTCCACGGCGCGATCGGGCACATGATCAACTTGTGAGCCGCGCCTCGGGTTGGTCTGCCACGGCGCGATCGGGCACATGATCAACCTGTAGACACACCCAAAACGGCTGCGGCCGGTCCGATCCCGCGAGGATCGGACCGGCCGCAGCCGTGTGTCTGGCGCGTTTCGGCGTCTCCGCAGTGGCGGGATCAGGCCCCGCTGGTCTGGGCGTCGGCAGCCTTCGCCAGCTCCTCGAGGATCTGCAGCGACAGGAACGTCATCGGCCCGTCGTCCTCGAACTTGTCGCCGACATTGCCGGCGAGTCCGCCCTCGAGTGCCAATCGGCCGCACAGGTCGAGCTTGAGTTGCGGGGAGCCCTCGCCGAAGTCGAGATCGTCGAGGTCGACCCACACGATGTTCGGGCGGGTGGTCGATTCGTAGACGAAACGCTTGTTCGTCAGATCCGTCACCGTCTGCCAGATGGTCTGCGACGCATCCGGCTTGCCGGGGTCCGGGATGCGGAAGGGCTGCGCGGCGTTACGGATGACGCTGAACATCGCGGCGATGCCCTCGAGCTGGGTGCCGGGCTCGGCGAGTCGTTCGACGTAGTACGACGCGCGGGCGAAGCGGTCGGCGGCGAGGGTGGAACCCGGCAGCGGCTTGTCGCCGCCGAGTCCCTCGATCTCCTCGACCAGCTCGAGCTGCTTGTCGAAGGTCGGCGAATTGGTCATCACGCGGTAGGCGGGGTCGTGGTAGACCTTCGGATGACCATCGATGTACTCGATGATCGCCGAATCGCCGGTGGCGTCGTCGAGCGCGAGGTGGATGGTGGGAGGGGTGCCGCCCGTCGGATCGTCCATCTGCACCACTGCGACGTCGGTCTCCTCGATCCACGCGACCGCGTCGGCGACGGTGGCGAAATTGTCGAGGAAATACTGCAGCCAGACGGCCTGACTCAGCGCCGGTCGCGACTCGTCGTAGGTGCCATAGGTGGACTCGGCCAGCCAGAGCACATGTCCCGCCAGGCCGGCTTCGTTGAGCCCGTCGACCGAGATGATGTCGAAGGCGGCGGCGATCACGCTGCCGTACTTCGACGTCCAGGTCAGTTCACCCTTGACGCCGTCGTCGCGCTTCACGCCGCGCGGTTGCTTCCACAGGTTGGTCATCAGATCCTTGTGGAAGTCCATGTTCCGGCCGACCAACACCGAACCGTTGGCGTCGGGCCACATCACTCGTGTGCACATGCGTTGTCACTGCCTAACTCCTAGAGGGGGTTTCGGTCTCCGGGAGACGGAGTCCTCAGTGACCGAGCCTACTCATGCGTTGTTCGAATGCTCTGCCGCACAGAGAAGTTGGCGCATACTCGACTCGGTCCGTCAGGTGCGGAGCCCCCGTCCCTGCCGTAGGACATGATCTGCAGACGACGCGATAGGCAATTTCGTGACATTTCCAGCTCCTGTGACGACAAATTTGAGCAGGTGTGATCGGCGCCGATGCCGGGGACGGACGACCACGACACGTCGATACGGGACATATATGTGGATGACGTGGGATTACGCCGAGATTTCGGCGTCGGCACATCCGATTCGCCCGATGCGGGTGGTGCGGGGTGAACTGCTGCGGGATCGAACAGCGAATGCCGGGAAAGATCGAATACACGGTATAACCAAGGGTTATGACGACAACCATTCTTCACAATGCTCGCCTGATCGACGGGACCGGTGCTGACGCGATCGCTGACGCGGTTGTCGTGATCGACGACGGCAAGATCACCTACGCCGGAGCGGCCGCTGGTGCCCCGCAGATCGACGAGTCGGTGAAGCCGGTGAAGGTGGACGTCGGGGCAACACCGTCACCCCCGGATTCTTCGACTGCCACGTGCACCTCTCGCTGCCGGGCACCAAGGGCTCGCCGATCTCGGCGGCGATGGTTCCGCCGTCGTACCGCTACTTCGAACTCATCGACCGCCTGAAGACCACCGTCGGCGCCGGTGTCACCACCGTGCGCGACCTCATGGGCATCGACGTCGGGGTCCGCGACGCGGTCGCCCACGGCCTGGTGGCCGGTCCGCGCCTCCTGGTGGCCGACAAGATGTTCAGCCAGACCGGTGGTCACGCCGACTTCCACATCCCGTCCGGCCTGGACGGCACCGGCCTCGTCGGCGGCCTGCTCGTCGACTCCGTCGACGAGGCGCGCAAGGAGGTCCGCCAGCTGCTGCGTAACGGCGTCGACGTCGTCAAGGTCGCGTCCAGCGGTGGCGTCACCTCGCCGAGCGACGACCCGGATTGGCTCGGTGCCCGCACCGAGATCGTCGCCGCACTGGTCGAGGAGGCCCACAACTACGGCGGCCGCAAGGTCGCCGCGCACGCGATCGGTCTTCTCGGCATCCAGGCCGCCGTCCAGGGTGGTGCGCACAGCATCGAGCACGGTTATGCACTCACCGACGAATTGCGCGCCGAGATGGTGGAGCGCGGCCAGTACCTGGTTCCGACTCTCATCGAGACCCTGAAGCCCGACACGGCGACCCCTCAGGCGGTCGCCAAGAGCACCAAGTGGCACGCCCTGGCACACGAGTCCATCGCGGCGTCCATCGAGGCCGGGATCAAGGTGGCCGTCGGCACCGACGCCGGTCTGGTCCCCGACCACGGTGCCACCCTCGGTGAGCTCGGCTGCCTGGTGAAGTTCGGTGGCATGACCCCGATGCAGGCCATCGTGGCCGGCACCAAGACCTCCGCCGAGCTGTGCGACATGGCCGACAAGCTGGGCACCCTGGAGGCGGGCAAGCTCGCCGACGTCGTCGTCGTCAAGGGCGATCCGCTCACCGACATCGACTCGCTGGCCGACCACGACAACATCCTCTTGGTCCTCAAGGAGGGCAAGACCGCCTCCAACCGCGGCGGATACGCACTCTGAACCGCATGGTCTGACGTATCGACAAGAGCCGGTGACCTCTTCGGTCACCGGCTCTTGTCGTATCCGATACGTACTCGCACCCCTTTGTTCGCCGACGATTCGTTGAATAGCAGAAGAATTCGCGCAACCTTTTCTCGACATTCTCCGGAATTCGACGAGAAACGGGCGTGGCGGAGGCGGACTACGCTCGGAACGGTGAGTGCCGCCGAACGTGTCCGCGAATGGGACCTGCCGTGGCCCCTCGATATCCGGGGCACGGTGGGGCACCTGCGACGCGGTGCCGGCGACCCCACGTTCGTATACGGCAACGACGGTTCGATCTGGCGTGCCGTCCAGACCCCCGACGGACCCGGCACCGTGACGCTGCGCATCGCCGGCTCCCGGGTGCTCGGACGTGCGTGGGGGCCGGGCGCCGACTGGCTGCTCGACCAGTTGCCGGACTTCCTCGGTGCCGCCGACGACCCCGAGGCCATGACCGTGCGCGACGACGTCGTCGCCGGCCTCGTCCGCCGGTCGGTGGGCCTGCGGATCGGCCGCACCGACCGGGTATGGGAGGCGCTCGTCCCGGCGATCCTCGAACAGAAGGTCGTCGGGGCCGAAGCATTCCGGGCCTGGCGGTATCTGGTGAGGCGCTTCGGCGAGCCGGCGCCCGGTCCGGTGCCCGACACGATGCGGGTACCACCGCCGCGTGGCGCGTGGGCCGACATCCCGTCCTGGGAGTGGCACCGCAGCGGCATCGAACCGGTCCGTATGCGCACGATCCGCGGCGCGACCGTGATGGACGTCGAACGCCATCACGACCGCCTGCGTCTGCTACGCGGTGTGGGGCGGTGGACCGAAGCGGAGACGCGTGCGCGCGCGGTCGGCGACACCGACGCCGTGTCGGTCGGCGACTATCACATCCCGACGCTGGTGGGGATGACCCTCATCGGTGAACCGGTCGACGACGCGGGCATGCTCGAACTACTGGAACCCTATGCCGGACAACGGCGTCGGATCATCAGGATGGTCGAGCTGCACGGCGTCCGGCGAGAGCGGCGCGGACCGCGGATGACGGTGCGCGACTACCGGTCCTTCTGACCCGGAGCGTCAGCGCGACGCATCCGAGGAGGAACAGGACCAGCGCGACCACCCCGCAGTACACCAGCCCGCCGGTGCGACCCCACGGCGGCATGAACGCGAGTTCCTGGCCGGTGCCGTAGGTTCCGTTCAGGAACGGCATGTAGCTCTGCAGGGTGTAGCCCTCGGGTACCAGGCTGATCGCGTTCTCGATCACGTACGCCCAGCCCAGCAGTGCGACAACGGTTCCCGCCGGGTGGCCGACGATCGCCGCGAGTCCGATGCCGATCCCGACGGCGCACACCGCGAACACCGGCACCGAGACCAGGAAGCGGACGCCCTCGGCGGAGCCGATGTCGACGCCGCTGTAGACCTTCGGGAAGAACGTGGGCAGGATCGCCATCACCAGCGCGACCAGTGCGGCGCTGCACAACGCGGCGCCGGTGCCGTAGGCGATCCACCGGGACACCAGGCCGGTCCACCGTCGCGGGTACAGGTGGCGGGCGATCTCTCCGAGTGCCCCGCGCTCTGCGGTTGCCTGCGCGTAGGCGGCGACCACCGCCCAGATCATCACGGTGAAGGTGATGACCCAGTACACCGAGTTGGTCGTGGTGACCGAGGTGACCTGGATACTCCCCGAGATCGAGGCGAATCGTTCGGCGACGGTGGCGACACCCAGGGTGATCACGAGGGGCAGCAGGACCGCGCCCGGGATCAGCCCGTACAGCAGGATGCTGCGCGCGCCCCCGACCCGGGTGAGTTCGGCACGCGTGCCGCGGCGGATCTGGCCCGCCACGGCCGCGAGTGTGGTGGTCATACGGTGACTCCTGCGGTGGGCTTCTCGGCCACGGTGGCGAGGTATGCCTCCTCGAGATCGGTGTGCCCGCCGATGAATTCGGTCAGCGGCGCATCTGCCGCGACGTGGCCGGAATCCAGCACGACGACGCGGTCGGCGGTGCGAGCCACTTCGTCGAGGTGGTGGGAGGCGATGAGCAGACGGCGACCCTCGTCGGCGAGATCTCGCAGAAGCCCTCGCAGCCAACGGATGCCGTCGATGTCGAGGCCGTTCACCGGTTCGTCGAGGATGAGGGTCCGCGCATCACCCAGGAGTGCGGCGGCGATCCCGAGTCGCTGACGCATGCCCAGGGAGTAGTCGACGACGCGGCGCCCGGCCACGTCGGTGAGTCCGACGAGGTCGAGGACCTCGGCGACCCGCCCGGTCGGGATCCCGCCGGCCCGCGCGAGCCAGGTCAGATGACGGCGGGCGGTGTGTCCGGGATGCGCCCCGTCCATACCCAGGTGCATACCGATCACCGTCGACGGTGCGTCGAGATCGGTGAACCGCTTGCCGTCGATGAGGATTCGTCCGGACGATGCCGGAATGACGCCGCAGATCGTCCGCAGCAGCGTCGTCTTCCCGGTGCCGTTGCGGCCGAGGAGGTAGACGAGCTCGCCGTCGTCGACCCGGGTGGTCACCCCGTCGAGAACGGCCTGCCCGCCCACACGGACGGACAGGCCGTTGATGTCGAGCACGTCGACTAGCTGTTGCAGTAGACGTTCAGGCCGACGGTCTTGACGCCTTGGCACAGGGAATTGGCCGAGAGCTTCCAGTTGCCGTCGAGCTTCTTGAACTCGATGGTCATGCGGATCGTGGGACGGCCGGCCGAACCGCTGTTGAGCGTGGCCGTGACGCTGTTGCCCTTCTGCACCAGCGGGCCGGTCACCTCGTTCCAGCCGCGCGGCGCGCGGAAGATGCCCAGCGAGTACACCGTCTTCGGCACGACCACCGCGTTCATGCCGCCCTCGACGTTGGCGGCCTTGGCCTGATCCGACGCCGGGGTCTCCACCAGGAACTCGACGATGTCGTTGAGATCGGCGAGCGTGGGACGGTCGGTGGTGACCTTGAAGTTCGGCGGGAAGGTCTTGGCGGCCGAGGCACCGCCGGTGGCCGCAACGAGCCCGACGACGGCCACGAAAGCCGCGAGCAACGTGATGGTCATCCTGCGGACGAGATGCATGACTTGGGTCCCTCCTGTTTCGGCGATGGTCGTTCGCCAACGCCTTTGGAGAAACTTAATCCTCGAAATTAGTTAAGGCAAGCCTCACCTGAATGGAATTTCGGCCAGGGGCCCGGCTCCGCGCCGGAGCGGGGCGAGACGCAGGACGATCTCGCAGTCCCCGCCGGACGGATCCGGGGAGACCGAGACGGCGTACTGCGAGCTGAGTGCGGGGGAGCCGGCGGCGAGAGCCTGTTCGATGACGCCACGTGCGACGCCGCGGGCCACCTCTGGGTGGGTGCGGGCGATGTCCTGCAACGGGCAGGAGCAGAGCCGCACCTCATGAGAACCGAAGGCGCTCACGATATTCGACACCTGAAAACCCAGTTTGCCGAGGATCTCGGAGGCCACGGTGACGGGGTCGGGCAGATCGGCCGCGATGACCGGAGACGAATGTTGTTCGGCCCACAGGCGACCGGCCTCGGCGCCGGCACGCTCGCGCGCCGCCCGAGTGCTGCCCAGCTGGCCGAGTAGATGGCCGAGGAGGGCGCCGGTGGGGGCCTGGTGGACGAGTTGATAGCCCACGCTGGGGCGTCCCACGCCGAGCGTCGGAACGGTCGTGGTCTCGACCCGGCCCTCGTCGACGAGTTTGGCGAGGTGGAATCGGGCCGTCGTCACATGCAGGTCGAGGCGCGTCGAGATCTCCCCGGCAACCATCGGCTCGTCCGATTCGGCCAGCAGGGCGATGATCTTCTCGCGCTGCTTGGTTGCCATAGGTGCCCCTCTCGATCTCGACGCGCCCCCAGGCCTGCTTCAGTTCCCGGAGGAGTTGCCCCCGGTGGGATTCTCCAACACCACCAGTGTGACCACCGCGTCGGTCCGCGCTTCGAGCGCATGCGGGATGTTGGCGTTCACGTGGATCGCGACCCCGGTCTCGAGGCGGGTGGTGGTGTCACCGACGGTGAAGTCGATCTCGCCGGTCTGGCCGATGACCAGGATCGGACGGCCCGCGCAATGGTCGGGCATGGTCTGGCCGGACAGGAACGACAGCCGGACGACGTTGCCGCCGTCGTTGCGCGAGAGCACCGAGATGTCCGGACGATCGCCGGCCTTGCCGGTGTTCTCGGTGAGGCCGGTGATCATGGTCGTGTCGCTCACTTCGCGGTCTCCGGCTTGGTCGCGATGACCTCGATGGCGGCCAGGTGCGACTTGTACTCGGTGAACGTCGAGCGCATCGCGAGGACGCGCTTGCGGGCGTCGCCGTCACGGATCACGTTGCCCACGAACTTCAGCGCGCGGCCGAGGCCCTCGTCGGCGATCACGCGACGCGGTTCGAGCAGCGCCATCTTGGCGAACTTGACCGTGGTGACCTCGAAACCGGCGTCGGTGAGGAGCTTTCGCCATTCGGCCTCGGTCAGCGGACGGGCGTTGACCTTGATCGACCGCGCCAGCGACTTGCGGATCTCGGTCTTCTCGTCGTCGGGAAGGGTGTCGGGGTTGATCGCGAGTTCGTGGATCGCGTACCGGCCGCCGGGACGCAGCACACGGAAGGCCTCCTCGACGATCTTGGCCTTGTTGCGGTCGGACTGCATCGTGAGCATGGCCTCGCCGACGGCGACGTCGGTGCTCGCGTCGTCGAGCCCGGTGGCCGAGGCGTCTCCCGGGACGACACGTCCGCGATCGCCGATGACGTCCTTGGTGAGGACGACGGCGTCGGGATCGTCGTCGACGCCGACATAGCTGCGCGGCGAGCGCTCGAGAATCGCGGTGGCGGTCTTGCCGAGTCCCGGAGCGATCTCGAGGACGTCGGCGCCGCTGATCGCGGCGTCGTCGAGCAGGCTCTCGGTGAGCTCTCGTCCGCCCGGACGCAGGACTCGCTTGCCGAGTCGCGCGAGGAGCCAGTGCCCCGGCATGTCCTCGGTCTTGCGCTGGCCGAACGGCAGCTGATCCCCGGACGTAGTTTCGTTAGTCATACCTAACCTCCCTATTTCGAGGAGAACCATACTGCAAATGTCAAGCAGGCATGACCGGCGCCGGCTTCACGCCGAGGACGTACTGCCCCTGGCCGGTGATCGTCTGCTCGACGTCGACCACCCCGGCGGCGCGCAGGCGCTCGACGATGGTGTCCTCGTCGAAGATGCGGAAGCCGCTCAGGCCGACGATCCGCTGCACTCCGGGCAGGGATGTGAGGTCGGTCGCCACCGAGGTGAAGACGACGATCTCGCCGCCCGGGCGGGTCACCCGCACCAGCTCGTCGACGACGGGTAGTGGATCGGGGATGAGATAGAGGGCGGCCAGGCAGGTGACGACGTCGAAGGTGTTGTCGCCGAACGGGATCGCGTGGGCGTCGGCGCGGAGGAACGCGGCGCGGTCGACAGCGTTGGTGCGGGCGGCCCGGGCGAGCATGGGTGGGGAGAAGTCGATCCCGATGCAGCGGCCGTCGCCGGTCAGGCCGTCGGCGATGCGACGCGTGTAGTTGCCCGGGCCGCAGGCCACGTCGAGGATGAGTCGGTCACCGGGGCGGGACAGATACGCGCGGAGCGCGCGGTCGTAGTCCTCGGTGGCCCGCCCGCCGAGACTGAACAGCCGAGTGAACGTCGGCCGCCAGAGATGCTCGTATATCTCGGCGAAGGCGGCGTTGCGCATCAGGCGCTGGCTGATCGACTCCATCGCTCACCCGTCGGTCACGTATGGCGATCGCGCTGGATGCGGAGTGTGTGGATCGTGGTGGCCAGGCTGTCGTACTGTCCGACGAGCAGGGTGAACTCGATCAGTTTGCGAGCGTCGAGGTGCCGCGACAGTGCGGCCCAGGCGATGTCGGAGACGTCCTTGTCGGCGACCAGCTCGTCGACCGCGCGCAGGATGGCCCGCTCGCGGTCACCCCACCCGGCGTCGGGGCCGGAGAGGATGCGCTCGAACTCGGCGTCGCCGATGCCGGCCCGACGGCCCAGCCGACGGTGATGGTCGAGTTCGTAATCGCAGCCGCGCAGGTGCGCGACGCGGATGATGATCATCTCGGAATCCTTGCGCGGCAACGTCCCGAACGGCATCAACCGGCCGCTGAAATGCAGCCAGCCGCGGAACAGTCCCTTCGTCCGGCCGAGTGTGGAGAAGATGTGCGCGTCGTCGACTCCGATGACGCGTGCGGCCCCGCGCGCGAAGACGAAATTGAAGGGTCCGAGTTCTCGGAGACCACCCGGTGTGACTCGCGGTGCGCTCATGGGGCCACGGTAGACTACGCCCACTATGACGAACAGCACACGGACGTTCACAAGTGTCGAAGAACTGATGGCCGCGATCGGGGAAGACCTCGGGTCGGGCGAGTGGCTGGAGATCACCCAGGAGCGGATCGACGCTTTCGCCGACGCCACCGGCGACCATCAGTGGATTCACACCGATCCGGAGCGTGCGAAGTCGGGTCCGTTCGGCACCACCATCGCGCACGGATACCTCACGGTCTCGCTGCTGCCGATGCTCGCCGGCCAGATCTTCTCGATCGAGGGTCCCAAGCTCGTCCTCAACTACGGCATGAACAAGCTGCGCTTCCCGAACCCGGTCAAGGTCGGCGCGCGCATCCGGTCCAACGCGGTGATCACCTCGATCGAGGAGACCCCGAAGGGCGTGAACATGGTCGTGACCAACACGGTCGAGATCGAGGGCGAGGCCAAGCCCGCCTGCGTCGCCGAGAACCTGCGCGTCCTCGTCTACTGAGTGTGGCGATCCGCGGCGCCCGGCCTCATCCCGCCGGGCGCCGCGGACACTCGTTGACCGCCGGCTGTCCGGCGAGTCGTCTGTTGAGCCACTCGAGCGCCACCGGGAAACCCAGGATCGCGCCGGTGACGTGCTCACCGAAGATCTCCCGGTAGGCGGCGACGGCCCCGTACCCGCACTGCCGGCGGAAGAGCGCACGGGCGCCCGCCGCGGGTATCCACCATTCGTGGGTGCCGTGATAGATCAGCAAGGGCACCACCGACTTACGGTCCGCCATCGCGGTGAGCCGGTAGATCCGCTCGGCCACGGGTGAATGGAACGGATCCGGGTCGTTCGACAGCAGCTGCATCGGCATGAACGTCCCGCCGCCCAGCGCTTCGGGGATGACACACACGTTCTTCAGGGGTGAGGTGGCCAGCCACCGTGCGGGCCGGTTGGCCATCGCGAGGATCTCGGTGCGTTCACGTGCGATGCCGAAGGTTGCGGCGTGGAACAGGCCGGTCGCCAGGTTCGCGTTCATGCTGCCGACCAGCATGCGGAAGTCCGCGGGCACCCCACCGAGTGCGGCGCCGACGATCCGGTCGGCCAGTTCGGGTGCATACTCGCCGACCAGCTTCGACGCCCCGTGCGTCGCGATCGCCCCGCCGGAGTAGCCGGTCATCGCGATCCTGCTGTGCCGCAATACGTCCGGGCGAACTGCCAGGCCGGCGCGGATCGCGTCGAGCACGACATGCCCGGCCACGACTGGTTCGGCGTAGGCCATCCGTGGACCCTGGTGGTCGGGGATGAGGACCGCGTGACCGTCGTTCAACGCGAGCTGGGTGGTCGGCGGGATCAGGTCGGTGATGTTCGTCGCGATCGAGAAGCCATGTGCGAGCGTGTATCCCGGAGTGCAGGCGGCGCCGAGCGAGTCGATGGGCAGGTTGTTGACCAGCAGGGGTCGGGGTCCGCGGGCGGCGCGGGCCGGGATCAGCAGGGTCGCGGTGCCGAAGATCGGGGCGCCGACCGCGTCGGTCGTGGCGAACTTGATCAGGGTGGCCGATCGGAGCGGGACGGTGACCACCGGAGCGGCGGTCGCGGTGACGTCGCGAACCGCGAGCACCTGCCCCGGCGTCAGCGTCGAAAGGTCTGCCGGCCAACGATCGAACAGCGGGTCGCCGGTGGGTGACGGCAACAGTGCCTCCCGCAATTCCAGTGTGCGCTGGTCGAATCCGGATGCGCGTGCGCGCGGCGGGATCTCGCCCAGGCGGGGGATCGGGGGAGGTGGCACGGCCGAGTCCACGGCGTCGACCACCGGGGGCGGGAGGGGCATCATGTTCGGCGGCTCGCCGGATGCGATCCCCGGAGTCGCCGCGCACAGCGCAGCCACGACCGCCGCGGCGATGCTCACGATCAGCGTGCGACGGCCGGCCCGGTGTCCTCGACACTGCGCGCTCGTCGCCATCGGGTGCCTCCGCGGTTCGCGAGTGCATCGTCGCCTCGCTGCGGTCGACACTAGGTCAAGCGACCAGGTGTAGACGCCCGGCACCCCGATGGACATTGCTTCGATATCCAACCGTGATCGCGTCGGTGGTGGGCAGTGACGCAATCGACGTGGAACCCGAATGTGCCCTGCCGATCTCCGCGCGGGCGTTTAGCATGACGGAGTTCGGATGAGGATGAGCGAGTTGGGCTGACCATCGGGGGTGAGCTGACCCGGGGATCGCTGGCGTGACAGGAGAGTTGGCGATGCGCTCGAAGTGCAGGTGGCGATCACGGACGCTGATGCGTGCGGCGGTGTCGGTCGGTGTCGCCACGGTCACGCTGGTCGGGGGACCGGGAACGGGCGCGGTCGCCCACGCCGAGCCCCCGAATCTGACCGCCATACCCTCGGATGTCCCGGGCGAGATCGACGCGGTGATACCGCCGCCCCCGATCAAGAAGCTCAACCGTATCCCGCAGAGGTCGAAGATCGAGGGCGGTTCCGAGGAGCTGCAGGAACTGCGTGAGGCGGTCATGCCGTCGCCGGTGGGTGATCGCTTCTTCGATCACTGGCCCGCCGACCTCGCCGCACTCGAGCCCGGGGACCTGATCGCGACACGGAACGTGACGCAGGTGGCCGGCTTCCTCGTCACCGTGCCGCTGCGTTCGGCTCGGCAGATCAAGTTCCGCACCACCGACGCGACCGGCGGACCGCTCTTCGGCACGGCAACGCTCTTCGTCCCCGAGAAGGCGTGGAAGGGCCCGGGGCCGCGGCCGATCGTCGTCAACAACACGCCCATCGTCGCGCTGGGAACCACCTGTACACCGGGTTACACGTTCTCCCACGGGTACAACAAGGACACCAACAACACCGACCTGTTCCCGCCCCTGACCCAGCTGGCGCTCGATCGGGGTTATGCGGTGATCGTGCCCGACCACACGGGCGCCCGGATGGCCTATGCCGAGCCGTATGTCGGCGCGCACGTCGTCCTCGATGCCGTCCGTGCCGCGGCGAAACTCGATCCGACCGAGTTCGGTCGTGGTCCGATCGTCATGCACGGGTACTCCGGTGGTGCGATCGCCACCAACGGGGCTGCGAAACTCGCCTCCACATACGCCCCCGATCAGGCCGGACGCTTCGTCGGCGCGGCGATCGGTGGTGTCCCGGCCGACTACCGGGTGCTGGCGGGGGCGATGAACGCCAACCTGGCGTCCGGGGTCTTCCACTCCGCGATGCTGGGTGTGGGGCGGGAACGTCCGGAGACCCTGGCGATGGCCAACAATCCCGCACGATGGCTCGCGACGTCCGGGCTGCGCGACCTCTGCACAGGTGAGATGGGCATCCTCGGGCTCTCCCATATGCCGACCCAGCTGCTCTCGCTCGACCCCGACCCGTTCCACTCGCCGGTCGCCGACCACATCTTCGACGTCACCTCGATGTCCGGATACAAGGCGTCGATGCCGCTGTTCATCTACAACGGGACCTACGAATGGTGGATCCCGGCGGCGCAGGCGCGTGCCCTGTACGCCGAACAGTGTGAGCTCGGTGCGACCGCGATCTACCGCGAGTACCCCATCGAGCACCTCACGGCGGTGTTCACCGCGTTCCCCGACGTCGCGACCTGGCTCGACCGCCGGCTGCGGGGAATCCCCGCAGTGAACGAGTGTCCCTCCGCCGGTTGAGTAGGCGAGGAGCTTGCGACGAGCCGTATCGAAACCAGCTCGTCCCGCATCCGGAAATCGCTCGTTCTCAACGACTCTCGGTGATCGCCATGTACGGCGACACCGTCGAGGAGTGTTCGTTGACGCGGAGTGTGGCACCCAGCGCGGGGAACGCCCGCTGCGCGCACTGGGTTCGTTCGCAGACGCGGCAGCCCGCACCGATCGGGGTCACGTGCGCCTGCGGCCCGATCTCGAGGCCGTCGGAGTAGATCACCCGGCCGGCATGGCGGAGTTCGCATCCCATGCCGATGGCGAAGGTCTTACCGGGTTGTCCGTACCGTGCGGCCCGGCGCTCGACGGTGCGCGCCACCCAGAAGTAGTTGCGGCCGTCGGGCATCTCGGCGATCTGGGTGAGGATCTTGCCCGGCGAGGCGAATGTCTCGTAGACATTCCACAGCGGACAGGTACCGCCGCTGGAGGAGAAGTGGAATCCGGTGGCGGACTGTCTTTTCGACATGTTTCCCGCGCGGTCGACGCGGACGAACGACCACGGGATGCCGCGGAGGTTGGGGCGTTGCAGCGTCGAGAGCCGGTGGCAGATCGTCTCGTAGGACACCGCGTAGAACGCCGACAGGCGTTCGATGTCGTAGCGGAAGTCTTCTGCCGCACCGTGGAACTGGCTGTAGGGGAGTACGACGGCGGCGGCGAAGTAGTTCGCCAGGCCGAGCAGGGCCAGCGACCGGGCGTCCTCGCTGGTGAAGTTGCCCTGATCGACGAGTTCGTCGAGGAGATCGTGGTATTCGAGGTAGCAGAGCTCGCTGGCGAGCTTGAAGGTCCGCTGACCGGCGGAGAGCGCGGCGGAGAACTCGAGTCGCCGCTCTTCGGAGTTCAGACGATGCAGGGTGTAGTCACCGAGGTCGACGCGGCGCACGATGCTGATCCCGTGGACGTTCTCGATGCGGTTCATGATCTCGCGCCGGATGTCCGCGGAGTGCATGCGCATCCGGTTCGTCATCTCCTCGGCGGCGATGTCGAGCTCGTGGATGTAGTTGCGGCGCTGGTAGAAGTAGTCGCGAACCTCTTCGTGCGGGGCGCTGATCGTGCCGCGCATGCTGCGGTCGCCGCGTTCGTCGGTGGCCGCCGCGAGCTGGTCGGTCGCGATCCGGTAGCGCCGGTGCAGATTGACCATCGCCTGCGCGATCTCCGGATGCGCGGCGACCATCGTGCTGATCTGCTGGGCGTCGTGCGCGCCCGGCGCGGCCTCGATGTCGTCGTCGAGCAGCACCTCGCGCAGTTCGGCGACCAGTCGGAGGTCGTCCTGGGAGTCGAAGAACCCGGCGTCGACACCGAACGCCTCGGTGATCTTGCGCAGCACTGAGGTCGTCAGCGGGCGGGCGTCGTGCTCGATCTGATTGAGATACGACGCCGAGATCGACAGCGTCTGCGCGAGGGCCACCTGCGACAGTCCGCGCTCGGACCGCAGCTGTCGCAGCCGTGATCCGACGTAGGTCCTGTTCACTCGCCACCTCCAGAACAGGTGATGCCAGGTCGATGATCCCCTTCAGGGTACGGTGACCGCGTGCGCTCTCCCCACGGCCGGCTCCGCATCCCGATGCGGGTGACGGTCACGGCGTTCGCGCTGGTGACCGGGATGATCGCGGCCGCCGGTTGTTCGACCGGGCCGGCCGAGGCGCCGGCCCCTCGCACGCCCGCGGACCTGTTGCTCCCGGCGTCCGACCTGCCCCCGGGTTTCACCGCCGAATCGCTGTCCGTCGGTGACCTCGTCGCCGGGAACCGGGCGGGCATCGATGCCGCGCGTACCACGCGGGTGACACCCGAGTACTGCGCTCCGACGGCCGATGCGGCGCTGAACGGGGAGTTGACCGCGGACAACTCGGCGATCCTCGCCGCGCGAGGCGGCACCGGGGTGCTCGTCGAACTCCTCACCAGGGCGCAGCGCGACATCGACGCGGACCGGCTCGCCACCACCGGTCGCTGCGCGCGCACGACCACCGAGATCACCGCCGGCAATCTCGCGGGCAGTCGCGTCGTCACCGAATACACCGAGATCCGGCCACCTGAGGTCGACGGCGGACTGGGTACCGGCGAGCAGATGCTGCTGACGCGGTCCGAGGTCACCACGACGCTGCCCGACGGCGGTGTTCGACGCCAGACCGGCTTCGCCGGGTACGCCGCCCTGGACCGCCCGGCGTCGGGGCCGGTGACCGTCCAGCTGACGGTGTCGGGTGCCGCGACACCGGCCACGGATCCGCCCACCGAACCGACCGAACCGGTCGACTCCGCAGCCTTCGCGGAGCTGTTCGGCGAGGCGGTCGGCCGTGTCACCGCCCCCTGATCGAGGCCCTCGGAAGGCCGGCCGGGCCGTCTGTGCGGTGTGAATGTCGTCACTATGCGCCCGGTCATCGCCAGATGAAGGTCCCTCGACGGCTCGCATTCAGGCCGGGGAGCGTGCTGTACTGCTGAGTAGGAAATCCCAGTACGCGCGTACTTTTTACGACGAACCGCGGTGGTCTTCACACGCCAAGATTTGCAAACTTTGCAGAGCGTCGTCAAAAAATAACCCGGATTTGCACTCGTCGAGGGTTGGACCTGCGCGTTTGTCCTATGGCACCCTTGCTTCAGGCACCACAGACGGAAGCCCAAGAGTTCGCAAAGTCCAGCCGACACCGCTGCCGGACGCGCGAGTAGAAAGCTCTCGGGGTTCACGACGGATGTCAGTCAGCACTCCAGGCCTCGGCGGCGCGCCGGGCCGGTCGCCCCGATCCGACCCGGTCGGGACGAGCAGGACAACGAAAGCGAAGTAGCCAATGAGCAACGTCGGAAAGCCCCGCACCGCCGCGGAAATCCAGCAGGACTGGGACACCAACCCCCGCTGGAAGGGCATCAAGCGCGACTACACCGCCGAGCAGGTCGCTCAGCTCCAGGGTTCGGTCGTCGAGGAGCACACCCTCGCCCGCCGTGGCTCCGAGATCCTGTGGGACGGCGTGACCAAGGGTGACGGCAGCTACATCAACGCTCTGGGCGCCCTCACCGGCAACCAGGCCGTGCAGCAGGTCCGCGCCGGCCTGAAGGCCGTGTACCTGTCGGGTTGGCAGGTCGCCGGTGACGCCAACCTCTCCGGCCACACCTACCCCGACCAGTCGCTCTACCCGGCGAACTCGGTTCCGAACGTCGTTCGTCGCATCAACAACGCGCTGCTCCGCGCCGACGAGATCGCCCGCGTCGAGGGTGACGACTCGGTCGACAACTGGGTTGTCCCGATCGTCGCCGACGGTGAGGCCGGCTTCGGTGGCGCTCTGAACGTCTACGAGCTGCAGAAGGCCATGATCGCCGCGGGTGCCGCCGGTACCCACTGGGAGGATCAGCTCGCCTCGGAGAAGAAGTGCGGCCACCTCGGTGGCAAGGTGCTCATCCCGACCCAGCAGCACATCCGCACCCTGAACTCGGCTCGCCTCGCTGCCGACGTCGCCGGTGTCCCGACCGTCGTCATCGCTCGTACCGATGCCGAGGCCGCGACCCTGATCACCTCGGACGTCGACGACCGCGACAAGCAGTTCGTCACCGGTGAGCGCACCGCTGAGGGCTACTACCACGTGAAGAACGGCATCGAGCCGTGCATCGAGCGTGCGAAGTCCTACGCTCCCTACGCCGACATGATCTGGATGGAGACCGGTACCCCCGATCTCGAGCTGGCTCGCAAGTTCGCCGAGGCCGTCAAGGCCGAGTACCCCGACCAGCTGCTGTCCTACAACTGCAGCCCGTCGTTCAACTGGAGCAAGCACCTCGACGACAGCACCATCGCCAAGTTCCAGAACGAGCTGGGCGCCATGGGCTTCACCTTCCAGTTCATCACGCTGGCCGGCTTCCACTCGCTCAACTACGGCATGTTCGACCTTGCCTACGGTTACGCCCGCGAGCAGATGACCGCCTTCGTCGACCTGCAGAACCGCGAGTTCAAGGCAGCCGACGAGCGTGGCTTCACCGCCGTCAAGCACCAGCGTGAGGTCGGCGCCGGCTACTTCGACAGCATCGCCACCACCGTCGACCCGAACACCTCGACCGCAGCTCTCAAGGGCTCGACCGAAGAGGGCCAGTTCCACTAGGAGCCAGTCCGCCACTCCGAGATCTCGGCGAACGAGTCAGGCGGTCCGCGGCTTTCGCTGCGGGCCGCCTGCTGGCGTATCCAGGGCTTGGTTCGTACCCCGGGAGTTACCCATGTTCTTACGAGATCAGTTGTCACATCGGCGTTTCCCGAAGGGTCTGACATGACAAGCCAGAAGATCTGCCGAGTCGGCGTCGTCGGGGCCGGGCAGATGGGTGCCGGCATCGCCGAGGTGTGTGCCCGGGCCCAGGCGGATGTCATCGTCTACGAATCGACTCGCGACCTCGTCGCGGCGGGACGCGCCCGAATCCTGAGTTCGCTCGATCGGGGAGTGTCGAGCGGCAAACTGACCGAACGCGAACGAGAGCAGGCGGCGGACCGGCTCCGGTTCACCTCAGATCTGGGGGACCTCACCGATCGGCAGCTCGTCTGTGAGGCCGTCGTCGAGGACGAGGCCGTCAAGACCGCGATCTTCACCGAACTCGACAAGGTCGTCGTCGATCCCGACGCGGTATTGGCGTCGAACACCTCCTCCATCGCGATCATGAAGCTGGCCGCAGCAACTCGGAATCCCGGCCGCGTGATCGGTCTCCACTTCTTCAACCCCGTACCCGTCCTCCCTCTGGTCGAGCTCGTCACCACTCTGATGACCGCTCCCGAGGTGACCGCGCGGGCGGAATCATTTGCCCACGACGTCCTCGGCAAGCAGGTGATCCGTTCCGCCGACCGGTCCGGCTTCGTCGTCAACGCCCTTCTCGTTCCGTATCTGCTCTCCGCGATCCGCATGGTGGAGAGCGGCTTCTCGACGGTCGAGGACATCGACAAGGCGATGGTGCTCGGCTGCGCCCATCCCATGGGGCCGCTGAAGCTCGCCGACCTGGTGGGGCTCGACACGGTCAAGGCGATCGCGGACAAGATGTACGAGGAGTTCGGGGAACCCCTCTACTCGCCGCCGCAGCTGCTGCTGAGCATGGTCGAGGCCGGACGTGTGGGCAAGAAGGTCGGCCACGGTTTCTACGACTACGATCGGCTTCTCGTCGGCAAGAAGTGACGTGGGCCACTAGTGTTAGCAGAATGCTTGCATTTGCTAGCACGGCGTGGATACTGGAATTCGGAAACACCAATACCGATGGCGCCGCGGTTCCCTAATCTCGCGCGGTGACGAGCCGGAAGACATGGCGGCTTGCGACACCGACCATCACGTCGAACCGACGACAACCCGACATGCGACCGGCAATGATGCCGAGATCAGCGAGACCGCATGTGCTGCAGCGCGATTGGTGACCGACAGAAGGAGTCCCTCGTGACCACCACCCGTAACTACGCCCCCCTCTACGCCGCAGTCGGCGCCGGCGACTATGCCTTCACGCAGGTCACCGACAAGATCACCGAGCTGCGGGAGCGCACCGAGGCTGCTGCCGAGACCGCCCAGTCGCGTCTCGAGGCTCGCTACAGCGAGACCAAGGCCCTGATCACCGATCTGCCCGAGACGGCTCAGTCCCGCTTCGACGAGGCCAAGACCCGTATCGGGTCGCTGCAGGAGGAAGTGCCTGCCGAGATCGAGGAGATCCGCGGCAAGCTGACCACCGAGGAGCTCAAGAAGCTCGCCGACCCGTACGTCGAGAAGGCGACCGAGTTCTACAACTCGCTGGCCGAGCGCGGCGAGGCGACCCTCGAGCGCCTGCGCACCAAGCCGGTCGTGCAGGAGAACCTGACTCGCGTCGAGAAGGTCTACAACGACGCGGTCGACCTCACCGAAGACGCACTCGGCGTCGTGTCCTCGCAGACCCGCCTCGTGGGTGAGCGTGCCGCCAAGCTCGCCGGCCGCGTGAGCGACGAGGTCGAGGACGTCGCCGTCGCCATCGAATCGGTCGGCAGTGACATCAAGGAGCAGGCCGACGACGCGGCCAAGGAAATCGACGGCGCCGCAGGCACTGTCGAGGCCAAGACCCGCACCGCCAAGGCATCGCCGGCCAAGAAGGTCGCCGAGGCCAAGGAGGAGTCGGTGCCTCCGGTCAAGAAGGCCCCGGCCAAGAAGGCTCCCGCCAAGAAGGCTCCGGCCAAGAAGGCGACCACCAAGTAAGCTGTCGCGCAAGTCGATCCGACGCCCCCGCCGATCCGGTGGGGGCGTCGTCGTTTTTGCGCGGGAGGGTTTGTTTCCCGCGGGCCGGCTTCCCTCCCGCGGGTGCCGGCCAATAAGCGCGAGGGAATCAGCCCCGCGACAGGAAGACGGTCACGCGGGAATGGGATTGGGTGACAGCAGATTCAGATGCTCAAGCCAAGGTCGCAACAGGCCCACGACGGCGCCCTTCTCCAGATCCGTCCACGTCCATCGGACGACGATGGCACCGAGAGCGCGCAGATCATCCTCACGACGCTTCTCCCGCATCACGCTGTCTTCGATGGTGGTCCCCGGTTCGCGTAGGCGCCCGTATTTGACCATCCCGTCGAACTCTCCGATGAGCTGCTCGTCCCAGTCGAAGTCGGAATCGTAGGTGCCGCGGCGTCCGCGGAACTCGTGCTGGAGTCGCGGTATCGGAAGACCCGCTTCGATCATCTGTGCGCGACTCCACGATTCGGCCACGGTCTCGGATAGGGGATCGGCGAGCTTCAATGCCCGCCGCGCAACGCGCACGCCGCGGCGTCGACGATCCGCCAGGATCTGTGCGAGCCTCTCCGGGCTTGCGCCGGTCCGCAGCGCCTGGTCGAATGCGGCCAACGCCTGGGCGAAGGTACCGCACGTCGCGACGTCGACCGCGGTGCGTTCGAGGGTCGTCACCAGAATGCCGTCCACCTCGACTATTTCGTCGTCACCGAATGGCGCTGCGTGGACGTGGCGGTGCCCCTGGATGAATCCTCCCGACTTCTTCCCGTTCGCGACGTGCACGGACTCGATGTCCGGTTTCAGGAGCGGGAGGCCGTGGACGGCGGCAGCCGACGCATGACTCAGGGGCATCGCCTGCGCCTCGGCGTCGCCGACGGTCGCCACCGCGATCGCTTTGAGCCGGTGTAACCGTTGTGCGCCCTCATGTCCGACGAATTGTGTCGATGCCGGTACGAACACGCCCGGGACGAGACGTAGGAGATCGCGGCGGCGGACGGCGGCCGCGAGCTCGTTGTCGGAGATCGCGGCGTCGAGCGCGGCGGCTCTTCTGAGGAGGCCGTACTGATCGAGTGGAAAGGCCATCACCCTACTTTGACGCGTTGGAACGCGGTTCGGCTCCCGCCGATTTCATCGCCTTCCCGCGTGAGTCTTTCCGTCCCGCGGGAGGCCTTCCCTCCCGCTTATCGGCTAGCGCCCGCAGGAGGGAATTCATCAGGCGGGAAGGAAGCTGTCACGCGGGAGCGGCGGGGGAGCGGATCGTCAGGACCGCGAGGGCGTCGTCGCCGGAGCGGTAGGTGTGGGGGACGTCGGATATCCACTCGAGCGTCTCGCCGGGGCCGGCGGACCGTTCCTCGCCGGTGCGGCCGGCGACGAGGTGTCCGCTGACGACGAGGATGTGCTCGACGACGCCGGGCCCGTGGGCGGGCGACTCGCGGACCCCGCCGGGAGTGAAGTGAAGCCAGAACACCTCGGTGGTGCTGCCGTCGGGATGATGCTCGACGTGGAGCAGTCGCGCGGCGAGGTGGGGGCTGGTGCCCTCCGTGCCGGTGTCCTCGCCGAGTAGTGCGGTGAGTGGCACCCCGAGCGGTCCGGCCACCGCGTAGAGGGTGTCGAGTGTCGGATTGCGTTGTCCGGCTTCCAGTTCGGACAGCGATCCCTTGCCGATCCTGGCCTCGCGGGCGAGGGCGGACAAGCTCATTCCTCGTTGGTCCCGCAACCGCGTGATCCGAGCGCCGACCGCGCGCCGGCGCTCGTCGCCTGCCGTCATCCAGCCAACCTCACGTCCCTCGGGAATGTTCTGTTTACGGAACGATACCGCTATGCTCGCCTCATGACCAGTACCGCGCCGTCGACTCGCACCGAGCCGATCATCGCGGGTGTCGTGACGTCGCTGGTCGGGTTCACCTCGTCGTTCGTCGTCGTGGTGACCGGCCTGCGCGCCGTTGGTGCCACACCGGTGCAGGCGGCGTCGGGTCTGCTGGTGCTGACCGTGACATACGCGCTCGGGACGATCCTGCTGTCCTGGCGGACCCGTCGTCCGGTCACGCTGGCGTGGTCGACGCCGGGCGCGGCGCTGCTCGCGTCGATGGCCGGCTCCTACGAGGGCAGCTGGTCGTCGGCGGTGGGTGCCTTCCTGATCGTCGGCTTGCTGGTACTGGCAACGGGTCTCGTGCCTGCGCTCGGCGACCTGATCGGGCGCATCCCGACGCCCATCGCGCAGGCGATGCTGGCCGGCGTGCTGCTCACCCTGTGCCTTGCACCGATGAAATCGCTTGGGGATCAACCCTGGTCGACGATCCCGATCCTCGTGGTGTGGCTCCTCGCGATGCGATGGCTGACGCGGTGGGCGCTCCCGCTGGCGCTCGTCGCGGCCTTGGTCGTGATCGGCGTGAACCTCGCAGTCGACGGTTACGACGGATGGGCAGGCGAGACGTGGTGGCCGCAGTTGGTCTGGACCGCGCCGACATTCGACGTCGCTGCCGTCGTCGGCATCGCGATCCCGCTCTACATAGTCACGATGGCCTCGCAGAACGTGCCGGGCGTCGCGGTCCTCAAGTCCTTCGGTTACGAAACACCCTGGCGTCCGGCGATGTTCGTGACCGGTGCCGGAACAGTGATCGGAGCGCCTTTCGGCGGACACGCGATCAACCTGGCCGCACTGTCGGCCGCCCTCGCCGCCGGGCCAGAAGCCGGCGCTGATCGTTCGAGGCGATGGATCGCCGGCGTCGCCACCGGTTCGACGAGCCTGGTGCTCGCGGTGCTCTCCGGCGCGCTCGTCGCCATCACCGCGATCTCGCCGGCGGGACTACTGGAAGCCGTTGCCGGACTGGCGCTTCTCGCGACGTTCGTGGCGTCCCTCATGGGTGCGTTCGAGCAGATCGAGTTCCGGATACCTGCTGCGCTCACGTTCGTCACCGCAGCGGCCGGAGTCACCTTCGCCGGGATCGGTGGAGCTTTCTGGGCGCTCGTCGTGGGGCTGGTGTCCTGGGGAGTGTTGCGGCGGGGTGGTTTCGACACGGCTCGTCGCTAGCGTTCCTCGCCCATCAATGATCGGCTGTGGTGCGGTTGCCGGGTCGTTTCGACGCGGTTGCTCGCTGCGCTCGCTACCGGCTCAACGAGCGGGGGCGGCGTGGTGTCGGTTCAGTGGGGCGGTTCCGGGTCGTTTCGACGCGGTTGCTCGCTGCGCTCGCTACCGGCTCAACGAGCGGGGGGCGACGTGGTGTCGGTTCAGCGAGCGGGGTCGTGCTCAGTCCGACTCGGCGAGCCGCTTCTTCTCGAGCTCGACGTCGAAATCGGCTTTCGGCCAGTCGAGGTCGAGTCCGGCGAGCGCGGTGGTGAGCAACTCGCAGACGGCGAGTCGGGCAAACCATTTGCGGTTCGCCGGGATCACGAACCAGGGTGCCGAGTCCTTGTCGGTGAGGTCGAAGATGTCCTGGTAGGCCTCGAGGTAGGCGTCCCAGTGGGCGCGCTCGTCGATATCGCCCGGGTTGTACTTCCAGTACTTGTCCGGACGGTCGAGGCGTTCGGCGAGGCGGTTCCTCTGCTCGTCCTTCGACACCACCAGGCAGCACTTGATGATCGTGGTGCCGTTGGCGATCAGTTCGGACTCGAACTGGTTGATGAGGTCGTACCGCTTCTCCCACTCCGACTTCGGGACGAGGTTGTGCACCCGCACGGGCAGTACGTCCTCGTAGTGCGACCGGTCGAAGATGCCGATCCGGCCAGCGGGCGGCAGTGCCTTGTTGATGCGCCACAGGAAATCGTGCTGCAACTCTTCCGGCGTGGGTTTACCGAAACCCTTGATGGACAGACCCTGCGGGTCGAGCAGACCGCCGACATGTCGAACGATCCCGCCCTTGCCCGCGGTGTCCATGCCCTGCAGGACCAGCAGGACCGAGCGGTGATCACCGGCACGGCCGTTGGCGTACAACAGTTCCTGCAAGGCGGCCAGGTCCTGCCCACGGGTGGCGAGGAGCGCGGTGCCGGACTCCTTGTCGCCGTCGAATCCCGGCGTCGACTCGGGGTCGAAGGAGGCAATCGGGCCGACGGCTCCTGCGCGCAGGGCCTCGGCGGCGGGATGCAGCCAGCCGCTGCTCATGAAATGTCCTCTCGGGCTCGATCTCCGGTGTCCGGCTCGGTGGCGGGTGGGAACAGCGGACCTCCGCCGAACGGGCCGCGATGCGAATCGGGCGGCGTCCCATCGTTGTTCACGATGCCGTAGCGGCCGCCGAGTTCGGCGGTGACGAGCGTGTGGCCGTTGTGCGCGGCGAGATCGGGGTCCTGGGCCAGACGGGAGATGACCCGCCCCACGAACTCCGGGTCCTCCGCGCGCTGCAGCGAGAACCCGGCGAACTCGTCGATGCCGAGCGACAGCAGCAACTCGGTGCGGATCAGGCCGAGCCACAACGAGATCGCGGTGACCCCCGTGCCCTTCAGCTCGACCGCCATGTCGGCGGCCATCTTGTCCAGCGCGGTCTTGCTCATCCCGTAGAGCACCGAATGAAGGTGGCCGCGGGAACCGAAGGACGAGATGTTCGTGATCAGACCCTGTCCGGCCTCCGTCATCAGGCGCGCCGCATGCACCGACGACACGTAGTGGGCGCGCAGACCCACGCCGATCAGGGTGTCCCAGTCATCGACCGGACGCTTCCAGAACGGGTCCGAGAATCCGCCGAATCCCTTCGGCGCGGCCCACGCGTTGTTGACGAGGAGGTCGAGTTGTCCGCTGGTGGAAGCGATTCGGTCGAAGACCTCGGCGACCGCGGCGTCGTCGGTGTGATCGCAGGGCAGGGCGATGGCGCCGTCGGGGCCGGTGCCGTGACGGGAGGTGACGTAGGTGGTCCAGCCGTCGTCGACGAGTGCGCGGGCGATGCCGTGCCCGACACCCCGGCTACCGCCGGTCACCAGTGCGACTCGGCTCATGACCCGCCCGCCGCGTCGGACGGTGTCTCCCGCGCGGGTTCTGTCAGTGGCGGGGGAGCGGCGAGAAAGGCCTCGCGCGACCCGTCGACGGAGGCGACGCCCACGACCGCGCTCCACACCATCATCGTCAGATAGTCGACGACCTGATCGGCGTCGAGCGTACGGCTGGTCATCCACCAGTCGACGACGTGCTGGATGCCGCCGACGAGGGCGTGCGACCACAGCTCGGCGCCGGTGGTGTCGGCGCCCCGCTCGGTCATGCGCATCACGATGCTGCTCATGACCAGTTGCGCGACCAGGCGGACCGAATCGGCGGGGGCCGGCGACGACGTCGGCGAACTGGCCAGCGCGAAGCGGTACAGGTTGGGTTCGTCGTCGACCGCGTGGACGTAGACGCCGATGATCGTGTGGGTGAGGGTGTACTCGTCGACGTCGTCGGAGATCGCCTCCGTCAGTCGCGGCCAGATCGTGTTCTCGAAGAAGCGCACGGTGGTCGCGACGCCCAGGTCGCTCTTGTCGGTGAAATACCGGTAGAGGACGGTCTTGGACACCCCGATGTGAGCGGCGATCTCGTCCATTCCGACGTCGGCGCCGAGTTCGCGGACCGCGGCGATGACGCCGTCGGTCAGCTCGGTTCGGCGGGCGAGCTTGTGCTTCTCCCAGCGCTGCTTGCGGCCGTCGGGCTTGGCGCCGGTCTCGGTGACGGTGGTCAGCACCTGTTCGAGGCCGCGCGTCACGTTGGCCGCAGCCGCCATCGCCGCACGCGCGGCAGCTGCGGGATTGGGGCGGTTGGCCATCACGTCGTCAGCGTAGTCGGTTGATGGGTGACACTGGTGCCATGGCATCGACAGTCATCGAAGGAGCCGCCGGGCAGCCCGAGGGGACGCCCAAGGCGCCGTCCGCCCCCGGATTCGGCGGGGACGGCGCCGGAGACGCCGGGCGGCGGCGGGATCTCCGCAAGATGAAGGCGGTCGCGACGGGCTTCCTGGTCTTCGCGGCCGTCGTCTATCTCTTCACGCGCTACCTCGAGCACCGGGACGGGGCCGACGTCGCCGCGTGGGTCGGCTACGTGCAGGCCGCGTCCGAGGCCGGCATGGTGGGTGCGCTGGCGGATTGGTTCGCGGTGACGGCCCTCTTCCGCCATCCGCTCGGCATCCCGATTCCGCACACCGCGCTGATCCGCAAGAAGAAGGACGACATCGGCGACCAGCTCGGCGGCTTCATCGAAGAGAACTTCATGACGCCCGAGGTCGTGGTCTACCGGGCCGAGCAGATAGATCTGCCGCGCCGGTTGTCGACCTGGGTCGCCGATCCGCGGAATGCCCCGCGGATCTCCGGTGAGGCGGCGCGCGCCATCCAACTGGCTTCGGAGATGCTGCGCGACGAGGACGTCGAGCAGCTCATCCAGGCGGCGCTGAAGTGGGTGGCCGAACCGCAGTGGGCGCCTCCGACCGGCCGCATCCTGGAACAGCTCATCGCCGAGGACCGCCTCGAGCCGGTCTTCCAGATGCTCTGCGACCGCGCGCACGAGTGGGCGATCGGCAGTCAGGACCTCATCGACCGCGTGGTCGACCGCGACGGCCCGCAATGGACGCCGAAGTTCGTCAACACGCTCGTCGGCGACAAGATCCACCGGGAGCTCGTCGAGTTCACCTACAAGGTGCGCTCCGACCCCGACCACGAATTGCGTCGGGCCATGCACGAGTTCGTGGAGAAGTTCGCCGACGACCTGCAGACCGATCCCGAGATGATCGCCAAGTTCGAGGCCATCAAGATCGAACTGATCGGGCGCGACGAGGTCACCGGCGCCGCGTCGACTGCGTGGAAGACCGGCAAGGCCGTCATCGAGCAGATGCTCGACGACCCGAACAGCACGCTGCGCAACACCTTGTCGGACTCGATCATCCAGCTGGCCACCAGGATTCGTGACGATCGTCCGCTGCAGGAGAAGATGAACGGCTGGGTCGCGCGGGTCGCGCATCACATCGCCGCGAACTATTCGCAGGAGATCATCTCCGTCATCACCGAGACGGTGCGCGGCTGGGACGCCGACGACACGAGTCGCAAGATCGAACTCCAGGTGGGTCGCGACCTGCAGTTCATCCGGATCAACGGCACCGTGGTGGGTGCACTCGCCGGCCTGGTCATCCACACGACGTCGGTGCTGATCTTCCACTGAGCCGAACCCGGGTGCTCCGTCCGCGATCCGGTGTCCGTATTAGCTGTGTGCTTGCACGTGCTAGCACCGACGCAGATACTGGGGAAACGATGATCCACCCTTGGAACGGAGCGTGATGAAGCGCGAGAAGGACGAGGCTTCCGTCGACGCCGTCGTGGACGGCGAGGCCGAGTCCGGCGATCGACCGACCGAAGACGGCGACCACACGACGGCCATGGCGGTCGAGGCCGTGGAGGCGGTCGCGACGGCCGCCCAGGACGCGGTGGCCAACGCGGCGCAGGACATCGGCGCCTTCATCCGGTCCCAAAGGGTCGCGGCCAAGGTCTCGCTGCGGCAACTCGCCGAACGCGCCGGGGTCAGCAATCCGTACCTCAGCCAGATCGAGCGAGGACTCCGGAAACCGTCCGCGGACGTCCTCGCCCAGATCGCCAAGGGCCTCCGGGTGTCCGCGGAAGTGTTGTACGTGCGCGCGGGAATTCTCGAAGAACGCCCCGCGAGCCCTGTCCGTGATGCTCTGATCGCAGATGACTCGATCAACGAGCGTCAGAAACAGATGTTGCTGGAGATCTACGAATCCTTCCGGAAAGAGAATGCGATCTCCTCGACGGAGCATGAGTAGCCACCGGCTGCTGATGAGCCCAGAAACCTGGCCGAGTCCTGAAAACTGAGTTCCGAGAAAACTGAGGCAGGAGAAGCTGAATGAGTGAGAATCCGTTGACGACAGCCGTGGGACAGGTGGCGGCATTGCTGGCCGAGGTTCGTGAGCGTGGGGAGGCGGCGACCGAACAGGCCCAGTCGAAGCTTGCTGAGACTGTCGGTTCTACTCAGTCGAAGCTTGCTGAGACTGTCGGTTCTACTCAGTCGAAGCTTGCTGAGACTGTCGGTTCTACTCAGTCGAAGCTTGCTGAGACGGTCGAATCCACCCAGTCGAAGCTCGCGGGTTCCCGGGATGATGCGCAGGCGAGGATCGACGAGGCGCTCGCGACCGCGTTGGCGCTCTTCGAGGAGGCGAAGTCGAAGCTGTCGACTCTTCCGGTCGAATTGCCTTCGGAGATCGAGGAACTGCGGGCCCGGTTCTCGCCGGAGGAGTTGCGGAAGGTCGCCGAGGCGTACCTCGCCGTCGCGGCCGGTCTTCTCACGTCGCTGTCGGAGCGTCGCGACGAGGCCGTCGAGAAGCTGAAGGCGCAGCCGGTGGTCGAGGAGAATCTGCCGAAGCTGGAGAAGGTCTACAGCGACGCGGTCGGTCTCACGGAGGAGGCGCTGGGGACGATCTCCGAGCAGACGCGCGCCGCCGGTGAACGGGCTCTCCGTCTGGCCGGGTTGGCCGACGGCGGCGGCCCTGACGGGACGAGCCGCGACGGCAGCGCCGACGCGCCGCTGCGCGCAGTTTCGCTGACCGAGGCCCCGGCCAAGAAGGCTCCGGCGAAGAAGGCTCCGGCGAAGAAGGTCGCTGCCACCAAGGCCCCGGCCAAGAAAACAGTCGCCAAGAAAGCGCCGGCCAAGAAAGCTCCGGCGAAGAAGGCCGCTGCCACCAAGTCCCCGGCGAGGAAGGCTCCCGCCAAGAAGGCTGCTGCGGTGAAGGACGCCGCCGCGGCGAAGAAGACGCCGGCACGAAAGGCGGCGAAGAAGACGACCCCCGCCAAGACCGCGGCGACCAAGACGACCGCCGCGAAGAAGACGACTGCGGCGAAGAAAACCACCCCGGCGAAAACGGCGACTGCAGCAAAAAAGGCGACTGCGGCCAAGAAGGCGCCCGCGAAGAAAGCACCTGCCAAGAAGTAGGCTGCTGCGGCAATCGGGACGCACGGGACTAGAGTGTTCGACGTGGACTTCTTCGGCGTATTGGCCTATGGCCAGAGTCTGATCATGTTGGCCCTGACCGTGGCCGCGGGAATCGCGGCCGTCGTCGCGCTGATTCACGCGGCCATCCAGCGGCCCGACGCATTCCCGGCGGTCGACCGGCAGAGCAAGGTGATCTGGGTGTCGATCCTGGCCGGCGCGTCGCTGTTCATCTGGTTCTTCGGGGCGGTGAGCTTCCTGGGCATCATCGGTGTGGTCGCGATGCTCGTGTACCTGGTCGACGTGCGTAAGCGCGTGGACGACATCCAGGGCAAGTCCTGGTTCAGCAAAAGGGCCTGATGCATCGTGGCGGAATATCGGATCAATGAGCTCGCCGAGGCGTCGGGGGTCAGCGTTCGCAACATTCGGGTCTATCAGGACCGCGGACTGCTTCCGCCGCCCACCATTCGCGGCCGGGCGGGATGGTATTCCGATCAGCACCTGGTCCGCCTGAACCTCATCTCCCGCATGCTCGAACGCGGGTACACCTTCGCGACGATCAGTGAGCTGCTGCACGCCGCCCACCACGGCATGCGCGTCGAGCAGATCCTGCGGGGATCTCCGAAGGGCGGCAGGTTCCGCAACTTCAAACGCGCGGCGACGATCACCATCAACGAGCTGAAGAAGACCCTCAACGCCTCTGATCGGTCCATCGCGCTCAGCCAGAAACTCGGCCTGCTGGCCAAGGACGGCGCGCACTACGCCATCCAGAATCCCGAGCTGCTCGAGGGTGCGGAGATCCTGGTCAAGAGCGGTGTCGATCTGGAGTTCCTGCTCGACCGGTGGGTTCGTGTCCAGGGGGACCTCGAGGACGTCGCCGCGAGCTTCGTCTCGATCATCACCGACACCTACTTCGACGAGAACCTCCCCAACCTCGGTGAGCAGGGCGTCAGCAACATGGCCGACCTCATCCAGGCGGTCCGGCCGATGGCACACGAGATCGTCGAGACGACGTTCCGCAAGGCGCTCGACGAACAGATCTCCCGGGCCATCGGGGAGGCGGCGACCTACTTCGACGCCGCCACCACCGGGGACGACGAACCGGACACCACGGCGCCGGATTCGACCGGTGACCAGTCAGGTCCCGGCTATGAGACAACGGATATTGGTACATTGAATACCGAGACGGGGCGCTGAACGCGGCGTCCCCGCCCGGGGTCTCCATCGCGGACGGCCCCGTCGAGGTTGAGGAGTGCCGGTGGACACGAAGTCGTTGACGAGCGTCGGTGGGATCGCGACCGCGATCGGTGCAGGTGCGGTGGGAGTCGGTGTCGGCACCGTCCTCGCCGGAATCGCGCGTGACGCGCTCCGTGCCGAAAGGGCGGTCGACGACGGTCCGGACGACCTCCTCACCGCGCCCGACTCCAAGCCCCGGCGCCTGCCGGCCCGCAGTTCCGACGGCACCCTCCTCAACGTGGAGATCTACGGCTCCGCCGACGCGGCGGACGACGACGGCGACGTCATCGTGATGGTCCACGGATGGACCTGCAACACCGCGTACTGGTATCCGCAGATCAACCATCTCGCCTCGTCGGAGGGTGGCAGTCGACGCGTCGTCACCTACGACCAGCGCGGCCACGGACTCAGCGAACGTGGTCGTCGGCGTCCGACGATCGCAATGCTCGGCCAGGACCTCGACGCCGTGCTCGAAGCGGCGGTCCCGGCCGGTCGTCGCGCAATCCTGGTGGGGCACAGCATGGGTGGGATGACCATCATGTCCTGGGCGGAACAGTTCCCGGAGAAGGTCGGCACCCTGGTCTCCGGCGCGGTGCTCGTCTCGACCGCCGCCAAGGCCGTCATGGAGAACCACGCGCTCGTCCCGGTCGATCTGCCGGCGTATGCGCGCCCCTTCGCGCCCGTCGTGGCCAAGGCGATCACGTCTGTGCCCGTGCCGATCCCCAAAACCCCTATCGGAGTGCGGTTCTCGCACTACATCGCTCTGGGTCCCCATGCGCGCAAGGCGCATGTCGACTTCGTCGACGAGATGATCGGTGCCTGCCCGCCGCGCGCACGAGCCGGCTGGGGATCGGCGATGGGCAGACTCGACGTGACGGCCGGGCTGGCCGCGTTGTCGGTGCCCACCACCGTCGTCGTCGGCACCGAGGATCGGCTGACCCCGCGCAAGCACGCCGAGCAGATCGCAGAGGTGTTGCAGCGCAACGGCTCCCTGCGGGATCTCGTCGTGTGGGAAGGTGTCGGCCACATGTCGAGCATCGAGGCCGCGGAACGATTCAACGAGGTGCTCGACGAGCTGGTCGCCGAGGTCTCGCGAGTCGGGCAGCGGGTCAGCTGACCCCCTGCACCCGACCCGGCGTCACAGGGAACAGTTGACGAAGACCGGCTCGGGACGCAGGGTCACGCCGAAGGCGTCGAGAACGCCGTCGCGGACCTCACGCGCCAGGGTCAGCAGCTGTTCGGTGGTGGCCGATCCGCGATTGGTCAGTGCCAGAGTGTGTTTCGTCGACAGGCGGACCGGGGCATCGGCTGCGGGGTAGCCGCGGACGAAGCCGGCGCGCTCGATGAGCCAACCCGCCGACAGCTTGATCGCGGTGGGGGAGTCGGCGGCCGGATAGGACGGGATCGCGACGTCGTCGCCGACGCGTGCCGCGATGCGTTCGAGGACGGCGGGGGCATCGTCGCCGGCGACGATCGGGTTGGTGAAGAACGATCCGGCGCTCCATGTGTCGAAGTCGGCGGGGTCGAGGACCATGCCCTTGCCGCGACGCAGCCCGATCACCGCTTCGCGGGCGGTGCCGGCGTCGACGCGATCGCCGGGATCGACGCCCACCGTCGTCGCCAGCTCGCGATACCGGATCGGCTGGCTCGCGCGGTCGGCGTTGAGCCAGAACGACACCGCGACCACGACGAAGTCGTTGCGGTGTTTGAGGTTACTGGTGCGGTAGCCCAGTCCGAGTTCCGTCGGCGAGACCCACCGCAGGTTGCCGGAACGGCGGTCGAGGACCTGGACCGACCGCAGGATGTCGGCGACCTCGACGCCGTAGGCCCCGACGTTCTGCACCGGCGTCGCACCCGCTGCGCCTGGAATCCCCGACAGGCACTCCAGCCCGCCGAACCCCGCCTCGACGGTGGCGGCGACCAGGTCGTCCCAATTCACACCGGCATCCGCGACCACGTGCGCGCGGCCCGACTCGCGGCCCGATCCGAACTCGATCCGGCTGCTCGCCAGCACCACGGCGGTGCCGTCGAAGCCGGCGTCGCCGATCACCAGGTTGGAGCCGCCGCCGATGACGAGCGCCGGTTCGGACCGCTCGTCGAGCTCCAGGATGGTCTCGACGATGCTGCGCGTGTCGGGGCAACGCACGATCTCGCGGGCGGGTCCGCCAAGACGCAGGGTGGTCAGCTCGGCGAGGGGTGCGCTCAGCGGCGTCTGCGTGTCGGTCACGCGTTAAACGTTAACCGGCGAACGGTAGCGTTCTCTCCATGGCGAGCAAGCTGCAGCACCTGGACTCCTACCCGTTCTCCACCGAACGGCTCTGGGCGATCTTCACCACAGAGCAGTACTGGCACGATCTGGTGGAGCGGATGAACGCCGGTCACGGCCACGTGGAGAAGGTGACCATCGCGGGTGACACCGTGACGGTCGAGATGAACCAGGGCATTCCCGCGGAGAAGCTCCCGTCGGCGGTCACCAAGATCATGCCCGGCGACCTCCGGATTCCGCGGAAGAACACATATCGGCTGGTCGGAGACCGGATCGTGGCCGAGATGCACGCAACGGTCGAGGGCGCGCCGGTGCCGGTGAACGTGTACGGGACCATCACCACGTCGGGCGATCCGGCGACCAGCGACTGCGAGGCCGAGGTGTCGGTGAACCTGCCGATGTTCGGCGGGAAGATCGAGAAGGCCGTGGTCAGCGAGCTGGTCGGCCTGCTGGAGCACGAGCGTGGCCACACCGTCGATTGGGATTCTGAAAATCGGCTGACGTAGCCTGGTCGTCATGGCACGACGGCTCAGCTACTCCGCTCGCTACACGCATCCCGCGGAGAAGCTCTACCAAGCGCAGAGCATCAAGCAGTACTGGGACGACATGATGGCGGGATTCCAGATGATCTCGCCGCACTGCGAGGTCGCTTCCTTCACCTCCGACGAGACCGGGATCAAGGTCGTCCTCAAGCAGACCATCGGTCGCGACCAGCTGCCTCCGCTCGCGCAGACCGTGATGATGAAAGACATGGTCATCACGCGTGAGGAGACCCTCGGTCCGTTCGATGCGGACAACACCAAGGGCACCTACAACGCGTCGATCCCCGCAGGTCCGGGCAGCCTCAACGGCTGGCAGGAGCTGTTCCCGACCGACGGCGGCTGCACGATCCGCCGGACCAGCGAGGCGAAGGTCTTCGTCCCGTTCGTGAACGGCAAGCTCGAGCAGATGATCCTCATCAACCTGGTCGATCTGTTCCGTGCCGAGGCCGAGTACGCCAAGGACTGGATCGACAAGAACTTGTGAGTCGTCCGGCCGCTCCGATCGGCCGGGTGACGCGCGGGACCACCAACATCAACCGGCTGCGCCGGGTGGATCGGTGGATGGCGCATGAACCGGCCGTGGTCGCGGCGCTCGACGTCGCGCACCCGCTGGTCGTCGACCTCGGTTACGGCGCGCGCCCCGACACCACCGTCGAGATGGCCGGCCGGCTCCGACGCGTCGCCCCGGCCCTGGAGATGGTGGGACTCGAGATCGACCCGGCCCGGGTCGTCGAACCGCGCGACGGGGTCCGGTTCGCGGTCGGTGGTTTCGAGATGGCGGGCCTGTGTCCCCGCGTGGTGCGCGCCTTCAACGTCCTGCGGCAGTACGACGAGGCCGAGGTCGAGGCCGCATGGTCGAGGCTGCGTGCGGCGCTGTCGCCGGGCGGGGTGATCGTCGAGGGCACCTGTGACGAGATCGGCCGGCGGTGCACGTGGGTCCTGCTCGACGACGCGGGCCCGGTGAGTCTGACGCTCTGCTGGGCGCCCGAACACTCCGAACGTCCGTCCGACCTCGCCGAACGACTGCCCAAGGCGCTCATCCACCGCAACGTGCCGGGCGAGAAGATCCACGATCTGCTGACGCTCGCGGACCAGTGCTGGGACATCGCCGCCCCGCTGGCCCCGTACGGACCGCGGGTGCGCTGGCGTCACGCGCAAGACCTGCTGCGTGAGCGTGGCGTCGACTGTGTCGTCACGCGCCGGCGGATGTCGGACAACGTGCTGACCGTCCCGTGGGATGTGGTCGCGCCCTGGTGACTTCTCGGCGCGGCAGGTGACGGGCACTACTGTGGCGGCTATGCGTGTGGCAATGGCTCAGATCAGCTCGACCGACGATCCGAGTGAGAATCTGGCGACCCTACGTGCGGCGACGCAGGACGCGGCATCGCGCGGGGCGCGGTTGGTGGTGTTCCCCGAGGCGACGATGTGCCGGTTCGGTGTGCCGCTGAAGCCGGTGGCGGAGGATCTCGACGGACCGTGGGCCCGTGGGGTGTCGGAGGTCGCGGCGTCGGCCGGGGTGACGGTGGTGGCCGGGATGTTCACCCCGTCGAATGACGGTCGCGTGTTCAACACGGTCCTCGTCGCGCATCCGGACGGAGCGCGCCAGGCGTACGACAAACTGCATCTCTACGACGCCTTCGGGTTCCGCGAGTCCAAGACCGTCGCCGCCGGCGAGGAGCCGCTGACCTTCGACGTCGACGGGGTCACCGTGGGAGTCGCGACCTGCTACGACATCAGGTTCCCCGCCCTGTTCACGAACCTCGCACGACGCGGCGCACAGGTCATCGTGGTGCCCACGTCCTGGGGTGCGGGCCCGGGCAAGATCCATCAGTGGGAGGTGCTCGCCACGGCTCGTGCGCTGGATTCCACGACGTTCGTCGTCGCGGTCGGCCAGGCGCTTCCACCGGACGAGGCGGTCGCCGAATCCGGGGCTCCGACCGGGATCGGACACAGCCAAATCACAGACCCCTTCGGTACGGTGGTCGCCGCATACCCCGAGACGGTCCAGGTTGATGTTCATGACCTCGACCTGGAACGGGTCGAGAAGGCTCGTACACAACTGGCGGTCCTCGCCAACGAGCGAACGCTGCCGGTCGGCGGTGCGGTGCACAGCCAGGTGGCACCCGCCGGCGAGCGGCTCCGAGAGTCCGACGACCGAGGACGGAACCCATGAGCGACAACAAGACTCCCGGTGACGACCCCCGAGCCCAGGGCGAGTCGCACGATTCCTCTGCGTCTTCCGGTGACGAGTGGCGGCCGGTGCCCGGCAGCGATTCGGCACCAGCGGACCCGGCCCCACCGATCCTGCCGCCGACCCCGCCGGGGTGAACGCCGGCACGGGCGCCACCGACACCGGCGAGACCGAACAGTTCGCGACGACTCCGATCGCCCCCGGGACACAGGCGTATTCGAACGTGCCGGGTACCGCTCAGTTCCCGCCGGGCGAGACACCCTACGGCGACGACTCGAGTGCACCGCTCGAGGCTCAGGGGAGCGGTCCGGTGCTCACGTCGCCGCGCAAGAATCGCAGCACCAAGAAGATCGTGGCCCTCAGCGCGGTCGCCGTGCTGCTCCTCGTGGTCATCGGCGCGGTCGGCAGCGAACTCTATCTGCGCAACAAGGTGACGGGCTGCCTCGAGGATTCGTTCAGCGGCCTCACGGGCGTGCCCACCTCGGTGTCGCTGAGCCGCAAGCCGATCATCCTGCAGGGCACCGGAGACATCCCGTACGTGCAGGTCGACACGAAGGACAGTTCGGGCGCGGACGGAGTGCGTCTGCACATGCGGGCCGACGGCATCTCCGGCGACAGCAGCAGCACCGACATCCGCACCCTCAACGGTGACGGCTTCATCCCGTACGAGCGGATCGTCGAACTCAGCAAGGAGAGCGCGCCGGGTGCCGACGGTCAGAGCACCGGCAACGGTGCGGGCCCGGCCGGTGCGGTCGAGTCGATCACCGGCAACGCCGCCGACGGCACCTTCGAGGTGCAGGCCGGCTTCCCGGTGATGTTCTTCTCGGTCCCGGTGTCGGCGACGATCAAGCCCGTCCTGAAGGACGGCCGGGTCGAGTTCGAGGTCGTCAAGGCCAGCGCACTGGTCTTCGGCATCCCGCCGGACTTCGCGCAGCAGATCGTCGACCAGATCACGACGTCGGCGCTAGGGCCGTTCTTCGACGAGGTCCAGGTCGATCAGCTGAAGGTCACCGACACCGGACTCGAGTTCGCGATCAGCGGCTCGGATGTCCAGCTGACCAACGAGATGACCGGCAACCAGGAATCGGGCTGCTCGGTCTGATCGGCGGGCGGTTCGCCTCTCATCGTTCTCCCGGCGGGGCGACGCGGTGGATCCACACCGTGGGCCCGTCGGTGAGCGTGAATTCGCCGCGGACGAGCGCATCCCACTTGCGGACGTAGAACTCCGACATCGTGGCGTCGGCGGTGCCGGCGACCACGGGAAGATCCTCCCGACGACCCCGGTCCACGACCTCGTCGACCAGGGCGGTCAGTGTGCCGCCGCGTCGATGATCCGGATGCACGAGGGCGAAGAGGATCTCGATCGCGCGGTCGTCGACCGCGGCGTCCTTCTGTGTGCGGCGCAGTTCGGTGAACCGGTCGGTGAATCCGTCGAGCGCACGGACGTATTGGCGGATGCGGGCCTTCAGATCGTCGTCGACGTTACCGGCCGGACGTTCCGGATCGGATGTCGCGATGAGCGCGATGAGGGTGTCCGCATCGTCGAAAACACCCCGAATCCCATGGCGATGTTCGGCGAAGAGAACTTCGCCGTACCACCGATAGGCCTGCGCCGATGCGTCGTCCCCGAGTAGCCAGCTGTACATCGGAGTCTCGCGCAGACCGTTCTCGAGCAGGTCGAGTGCGCTTTCCCGATCGGATTCCGTCAGGGGGCGTGATCCGTTCTTCGATGCCTGAATGCCGTGCGTCACCGCTACATATCAGCACACCGCGAAACCGGGGAGGCGTCCTTCCGCCGCGTTCGGGCAGTGCGGGAGAAGACGATCTGTAGACTTCACAACCGCCTGGCGACCATTTTCCGGTGTGTGAGGCGGCAATGTGTCGACGCCGATATTCGACGCCGATTTCTCCCTGTTTCCGTTTCCAGTTCGGAGTGATCTCGCCCGATGCCCCTTGCCCCGTCGTTGAACGCCCCGTCGTTGAACAAGGATGAGGTGCGAGCGCTTTTCCGGCTCGTCGGCTCCGCACTCCGGGCGTCACCGTGGGTGGTCGCGGGATTCGTGGCCTGCCAACTCGCGAGCGTGTTCACCTCGCTGGCCCAACCGGCCCTCAACGCCGCGATCATCGACGACGGAATTCTCCGCGGCGATGTGGACACCATCGAATTCGTGGGACTCATGATGGTCGTGGTGGCCGTGGCCAATCTCGTGTTCGCCATCGGAGCCACCTATCTCGCCTCACATCTGTCGGCGAAAGCCGCACGGGATCTGCGGAGCGGGGTCAACGACCGGATCGGCACGTTCACCGATCAGCAGGTCGCGCGGCTGGGGTTGTCCAGTCTGCTGACCAGGTCCACCGGCGATGTCGGACAGATCCAGGGTTTCCTGTTCATCGCCCTCACGGTTGTCGTGACCGCTCCGCTGATGCTGTTCGGTGCGCTGGTGCTCTCCGTCTCGCAGGCATGGCAGATGGCCCCGGTGATCCTCGTCGCCGGGCTGCTCCTGGTCGTGCTGGTCGGTCTGCTCGTACGCCGCCTCGTACCGTGGGCCGGTCGCCTCCAGCGCCGGCTCGACGTCATCAATCGGGTGTTGCGCGAACAGCTGCGCGGGATCGCGGTGATCAGGACGTTTCGGCGCGAGGACCGCGAGCGGGCCCGGTTCGCCGTGGAGAACGACGAACTCACCGACGTGGCGCTGCGGCTCGGCCGGACCCAGGTGTTGCTGCTCCCGACCGTGACCGTGGTGTCCAATCTCGCCGGGGTGGCGGTGGCCGCCCTGGGCGCGATCTTCGTGGACCGGGGTCAGATGCAGGTCGGCCAGATCGCGGCCGCTGTCGGATACCTCGGCCAGATCCTGCTCGCCGTGTCGTTGCTGACCGTGGTCGCCGGTGTCATCCCGCGTGCGGTCACCAGCGCGGGCCGCATCGTCGAGGTACTCGACACCGAGGTGCTCGAACCCGGTGACGCCGGTGACGATGCGACATCGCCCGCACCCGCCGTGGTCTTCGACTCCGTGACCGTCGGGTTTCCCGGCGCCGACGCCCCGGCGGTCGACGCGGTCTCGCTGACGTGCGCCGCCGGTACCGTCACCGGTCTGCTGGGCGGGACGGGCAGTGGGAAGTCGACGCTGCTCTCGTTGCCGTTGCGGTTCGCCGACCCCGACGACGGCGCGGTGCGGTGGGACGGCGCGGACGTGACCGGCCTGGCACCGGCCTGGGTGCGGGCGCGGACGGCGTTCGTCGGGCAGGGCGCCTCGCTGGTGACCGGTACCGTCGCCGACAACCTGCGGATCGGACGGCCCGGCGCCACCGACGCCGAGCTGTGGAAGGCCCTCGAGGTGGCCGCGGCCCACGACTTCGTCGCCGCGCGCCCCGGCGGACTGTCCGCCACGGTCTCCCAGGAGGGACGCAACTTCTCCGGAGGTCAGCGTCAGCGTCTGGCCCTGGCCCGCGCGATTCTCCGCCGGCCCGCGCTGTATGTGCTCGACGACCCGTTCAGTGCGCTCGACGTCGACACCGAGCAGCAGGTCATCGACAACATGCGGCGCGCGCACCCGGAGGCAACGGTTCTGATCGCGGCGCAGCGGGTCTCGTCGGTGCGGCACGCCGATGTCATCGGTGTGCTGGAGGACGGCCGTCTCGTGGCCGTCGGCACCGATGACACCCTGCGTGCCGACAGCGAGATCTACCGCGAGATCGCCCACGCGCAGGCGGTGACCAATGCCTGACACGGCCCGGCGGGACGGCTCGCTGAAATGGTTGATGCGGCAATTGCATCTGAGTCGTGGACGCGCGGTCGCGATCTCGCTGTTCGCGGTCACGGCATCGTTGGGTGCGGTCGTCGGACCGATCCTGTTCGGCGCGATCACCAACGTGATCGTCGACGGGACGACCGGCGCCGACGGCATGGACTGGGACCTCCTCTGGACGCTCCTCGGCGTGCAGACCGTGATCTATCTGGTTGTCGCCTGCCTCACGTTCGCACAGGGACAGATGCTGACCATCGCGGTGCAGCGATCCGTGGCCGGGCTTCGCACGCGAATCGAGGACAAGGTCCACCGGCTGCCGCTGCGCTACTTCGAGTCGAACAACCGCGGCGTGCTCGTCAGCAAGCTCACCGCGCACACCGACAATGCCGCCACCGTGATCGCTCCCGTGCTGGTCACCGTCCCGACCAACGTGCTGACGCTTCTCGTGGTGACGGTCGTGCTGTTCGTCGTCTCGCCGCTACTGGCGGTCGTCGCGCTCGTCGCCGCACCGGTGTCCGCGGCGGTATCGGTGGTCATCGCGCGTAAAGCCCGACCGTTCCTGGAGACCCGGTGGACCACCACGGCCGCACTCACCGGGCACATCGAGGAGGAGCTGAGCGCGCGGCGCATGCTGCAGGCGTACAACGCCGAACCCCTCGCCCGACGCCGTTTCGATGCGCTCAACGGGAAGCTGTTCGGTTCGACGCGTTCCGCACAGTGGGCCGCCGGCACCCTCGCACCCGTGCTCGGCGCGATCAACGCCGTCGTGTTCCTGATCCTCGCGGTTCTCGGCGGCATCATGGTCGTCGACGGGGCCCTGAGCCTCGGCGCCGCGCAGGTGGCGGTGATCTTCTCGCAGCAGCTGTCGTCCGCGGTGCGTGAACTGGCCGGATTCGTCACCAAGGTGCAGTCGGGAACGGTCTCGGCGAACAAGGTGCGCGAGGTGCTCGACGAGCCGGAGGACGTCGGGCCGGGTGGTGGCGAGGCGGACAGTGACGAGCCGGGGAGCGACGGGCCGGGCGATGCCGGGCGTCATCGTCGCCCACCGGAGATCGTCTTCGACGAGGTCGCCTTCGCCTACGACGAGAGCACCCCGGTGCTCGGCTCCGTGAGCTTCCGGATGGCGCCGGGCACGACCACGGCGATCGTCGGTTCGACCGGGGCGGGCAAGACGACCATCACCAACCTGCTGCAGGCCTTCTACCGCCCGACCGCCGGGTCGATCACCATCGACGGGGACGACACCGCGGACCTCGGTCCGTTGCGGGTTCGCGACGGGATGGCGGTGGTGACCCAGGAGCCGTGGCTGTTCACCGGAACCGTCCGCGAGAACATCGCCTACGGGATGTCCGACGACGGCGCCGTCGACAGGGCGGTCCACGACGGTCACCTGGATCAGATCGTGGCGACGCTGCCGCAGGGCATCGACACCGTCATCGGCCAGGAGTCGGAGAATCTCAGCGCCGGGGAGAAGCAGCTCGTCACCGTGGCCCGTGCGATCGCGGCGTCGCCCCGCATCCTCATCCTCGACGAGGCGACGAGCGCGGCCGATCCCCGCACCGAACTGCTCGTGCAACGGGCGCTGCAACGTCTGCGCGCCGGCACGACGACCCTGCTGATCACCCACCGGATGGCCACGGCCGCGCTCGCGGATCAGATCGTGGTTCTCGAAGACGGGGCGATAGTGGAGGCCGGCTCCCACGACGAGCTGATCAGCGCCGGCGGCATCTATGCACGCCGCTGCGGTGTCGACCTGGCTTCCCGATCGAAGTGAATCGACAGAGGTCAGCGACTTTTCGCGCGCGTGATGATCTGCCCTGTGGAACGAATTGATGAATTCGTCCCATTTTGGATGAAACACACGACCAGCGTGTGAAAGACCACGTAGATGAAAACTTACCGAACCGAAAGTTACGGTTCGGAAGGTTGCGGTGCTCGGTGTTCGGATTTCGGCAACCGGTGGTTTGGGCGCCCGTGGCACGCTATTGCCGATACTCCACGGAAACGTTGCAGCGACGTTGCTAATGGCCGTTCTGTTGCGAGGTTTAATGGACGATCGTCCCACTGGATTCCATTGTTCGTATTAGTCGACCACTTTGACCTGCGATTTTCTGGAATTGGGGCGAAGTTCAACGAACATTCGTGACAGGTACCGCGAAATAATCGAGACATAGTCGAGACGGATATGTAATCTCTGTCTCGAGCCGTCGCACAGGTGGGAGCAGGCGGTCGAATCGAAACTTCTCACCACGGACGAAGGAGTTCTCATGAGCACAGGAATTGGCGATTCCATCGAAGATGCCGTCACCGACGCGATCACCGAGGCGATCCTCGGTGTGTTCACCGGTTCGCTCGAGAGCGGTTCTGACGAGCCGGCCTAGATCGACCGCACTTTTCGAATCGCCTCACCGCTTCGGCTGTGAGGCGATTCGCGTTGGTGGCCAAGCGAGGGTGGGGTCGAGAGCGTCGGGGCAGTCGAAAGCGTCCGGGCGGTTGAATGATCAGCGGTGCGTGTCCGCCGGACGGCCCGACGCGATACGGTCCATCAGACACGAATCCAACGCCCGCCCCGGGGTCAATCGGGACTCGACGAGGAGGAATGCATGAACCAGCGTCTGCGCAGGTGCGGCGCCGCGATCGCGGTCGCGCTGGGCATCGGGCTCACGATGTCGGCCACCGGAGTGGCGGGCGTGGCCGGGGCGGCACCGAATCTCGTGGTCCCGGGTTCGCCCACCGAGCGGGTCACGAACATCGTCGTGCACTCCGACGCGATGAACAAAGACATCCCGCTGACGGTCATCAAACCTGCCGATGAGTCCAAGCCGCGTGGTGTCCTCTACCTGCTGAACGGTGCGGGCGGCGGCGAGGACGGCGCCAACTGGCTGGCGAAGACCGACATCGTCGAGTTCACCAAGAACAAGAACCTCTACGTCGTCATCCCCAACCAGGGTCAGTTCAGCTACTACACCGACTGGGAGAAGGCCGATCCCGAGCTCGGCGTCCACAAGTGGTCGACGTTCCTGGGCAAGGAACTGCCGCCCGTGTTCGACGCGAACTTCAACACCTCCGGGCGCAACGCGATCGGCGGTATCTCCTCGTCGGGCACGTCGGTGCTGAACCTCGCGATCGAGCATCCGGGTCTGTACGAGGCCGTCGGCTCCTACAGCGGATGCCCGACCACCGCCGACCCGTTCGGGCAGAACAGCATCCGTCTCGTGGTCGAGGCGCGCGGAGGCGGCGACGCCAGAAACATGTGGGGTCCGTACAACGGAGCCGGCTGGCGCAAGCACGATCCGGTCATCAACGCCCACAAACTGCGTGGCACCAAGCTGTACATCTCCAACGCGACCGGGCTGCCCGGGCCGTACGACAGCCCGGAGTACGTCAAGAAGACGGACACCCTGGCCGACCAGATCCTGGTCGGTGGCGTGATCGAGGGCAGCACCATGGCCTGCACCCTGCAGCTGGTGAACCGCCTGCAGCAGTTGAACATCCCCGCGACCGTCGACCTCCCGACGGTCGGCACCCACTCGTGGGGGTACTGGCAGGACCAGCTGCACCGCTCGTGGTCGTTCTACGAGCGGGCGCTTCGCTGACCCGCACCTCAGCGGGGAGGAGTTCGCTCACTCCTGGTGGGAACGGGGTCAGTTGAAGATCACGGTCTTCCGGCCGTGAACGAGGACGCGGTCCTCGAGGTGCCAGCGCAGTCCGCGGGACAGGACGAGCGTCTCGATGTCCCGTCCCTGACGCACCATGTCGCTCACCGAGTCGCTGTGATCGACCCGGATCACGTCCTGTTCGATGATCGGCCCGGCGTCGAGGTCGGCGGTTACGTAATGGCACGTCGCGCCGATCAGTTTGACGCCTCGGGCGAACGCCTGGTGGTACGGGCGGGCACCGATGAAGCTCGGCAGGAAGCTGTGATGGATGTTGATCGCGCGGCCGGCCCAGGCGTCGCACAGCTTCGGCGGCAGGATCTGCATGAACCGGGCGAGGACCACCGCGTCGGGCTGATAGCCGTCGACGATCCGGGCGAGTTCGGCGAAGGCCTCCGCCTTGCGCTCGCCGCCGAACGGCACATGATGGAACGGGATCTCGAAACGGGTTGCCAGCTCTTCGAGTTGGGGATGATTGCCGACGACGGCCCGGATGGTCGCGGGCAACTCGCCGCGATGTGCACGACCCAGAAGGTCGATGAGGCAGTGGGTTTCCTTGCTGACCAGCAGAACGACGGACTTGGTGTCACGTGAGTCGGTGAGGCGCCACTCGGTTTCCGGGCCGAGTTCGGCGGCGACCTCCGCGGCGAAGCGCGCGCGCAGTTCGTCGGCGCTGAACGACACCTCGTCCGCGCGGATCGCCTGGCGGGTGAAGAACCAGCCGGTGTCATCGTCGGAGTGGTACCCGGCCTCGGTGATCCAGCCCCCGATCTCGGTCAGGAAGGCCGAGATCCGGGCGACGATGCCCGTCCGGTCGGGGCAGCCGAGCGTCAGCACGTAGCGGTGCTCGGTCTGGTCAGTGGGGGTCGTCTGTCCGCTTGTCACGACTGTCAGTGTGCCAAGCTCGTTCCTGTGACGAACACGGACCTGCGGCGTAGCGACGTCGCCGCCATCATCGACCACACACTTCTCAAGCCCGAGGCCACCCGCGCCGACGCGGAGGCCACCGTCGCCGAGGCCGCCCGACTCGGTGTGTTCGCGGTGTGCCTGTCGCCGTCGATGCTGCCGATCGACACCGGCGACCAGCGGACCTGCGTGGTCGCCGGCTTCCCGTCGGGTAAACATCACTCGCTGGTCAAGGCCGCCGAGGCGCGGCTCGCGGTGGACTCCGGGGCGCACGAGGTCGACATGGTGATCGATGTCGGCGCGGCGGTCGACGGCAGGTTCGACGAGGTCTTCGCCGATGTGCTGACCGTGCGTGAGGCGGTCGGGGACTCGACGCTGCTGAAGGTGATCATCGAGTCCGCGGTCCTGCTGCAGCTCGCCGGCCCCGACACGGTGACCGAGGTGTGTCGTCGTGCCGAGCTGGCCGGCGCGGGGATGGTGAAGACCTCGACCGGTTTCCATCCCGCCGGCGGTGCGAGCGTCGAGGCGGTTCGCCTCATGCGTGCCGCGGTCGGCGACCGCGTCGGGGTGAAGGCGAGCGGCGGCATCCGGACGGCCGAGTTCGCCGGCGAACTCATCGCCGCCGGCGCCACCCGGCTCGGTCTGTCGTCGTCAGCGACTGTGCTCGACGGTTTTCCCGAGTAGCAGGTCGGCCATCACCAGGTCGGCGTTGATCGCCGCGCCGGCCGACACCCCTTCACCCATCGCGACGGTGACCACCGCGTTGAGCGTGGTGTTGTTTCCCGCCGCCCAGACGCCGGGAATCGCGGTCGCGCCCATCAACCCGGTCTCGATGACGCCGCCCATCGGGGTCTGCGCCAGAGTGCCGCCGAGTCGTTCGTAGAGGTCGCCGCGCACCACGAACCTCGGTGCGACGACGACGGCATCGGCCTTGAGGACGGTGCCGTCGGCCAGTTCGACGCCATCGAGACGTGCGGAACCTCCCTCATCGCGGACACGCAGCCGTTCGGCCGAGGTGTCGATGACCGGCACCCCGGCCGCGGCGAGGTTCGCGCGATCCTGCTCGGCGAGGGCATCCGCAGCATGCGCGACGAGGGTGACGTCGTCGCTGAGCTGTGCGAACAGGAGTGCCTGGTGTGCCGACATGGGGCTCGTCGCGAGCACCACGATGCGGGAACCCCGCGCCTCGTAGCCGTGGCAGTACGGGCAGTGCAGCGCGTCGTGTCCCCAAAGTTCGGCCACGCCGGGGATGTCGGGGAGTTCGTCGACGAGACCCGTCGCCAGAAGGAGCCGTCGGGCGCGCACGGTTCCGCCCGACGCCAGCGTCAGGGCGAACCGGTCGCCGTCCCGGCGGGCGTCGACGACCGTGTCGGAGCGGACCTCCCCGCCGTACCCGCGGACCTCGTCGCGGCCGCGCGCCAGGAGCTCCAGGGGTGAGATGCCCTCCTGCCCGAGGACGTTGTGTGCGCCGTCGGCCGGCGCGTTGCGGGGTTCGCCGCCGTCGATGACGACGACGGAGCGCAGGGAACGGGCGAGTGTCGTCGCGGCGCTCAGTCCCGCGGAGCCGCCGCCGATGATCGCGACGTCGTGGAGATCGGCGGGCCGCGCGACCCACAGCCGACGCCCGGCGGTCAGGGTGAGATCGGCGCGCCGATGCAGAGAGGCGGGATCGTCCGGGTCGATCAGGGAATCGAGTAGTGCGAGTTCGGAATCGGTGAGGTCGTCCGCCAGGCGGTGCCGGAACTGGCTGAACCAGTGGACCGCATACCGGGCGACGGTCTCGTTCGGTCCGGTGCGTGCGACGCGGATGGTTTCCTGGTGCAGCACGTCATAGCCTGCGGCGCCGAGGGTTTCGGTCCAGTCGGCGAGGGCCTCCCACCCGGCGTCGGCCGCGGCCTCGTGGCAGCGGTCCTCGAGGGTGCCGAGCGCGGTGTCGGCGTCGGGGGAGAACCGGGGCAGCCCGGCCATCTCCACGATCGCCACGACCCCCCGCGGAGCCAGCGCGGACGCCGCCTCGCGAAGCAGCGCCGCCGGGTCGGTGACATGGTGCAAGGACAACGCGGCCCAGATGACGTCGGGGGAGCCGAGCGGCGGCAGACCGTCGTCGAGGTCGGCGACGACGGTGGCCGACCGCCCGGCGAAGCCACCGGCACCGGCTCGTTCCTCGACGAGTGCGGTCATCTCGGCGGAACTGTCCACGGCGAGGAGCTGCGCATCGCCGAAGTTCCGGGAGAGCGCCTCCGTGCCGGTGCCGGTCCCCGCGCCGAGATCGACGATTCGCTGCGGCGCCCGACCGAGGCTTCGGGTGATCACCGCGGCCGCGTCGTCGACGTAGCTGCCGAGGAGCTCGGCATCGAGGTCGAGCGCCGACGCCAGGTGAGCGTGATCGTGATCGTGGTGATGGGAATGGTTCATGCCATCGACGGTAGCGCGCCGATGCGCAATTGGCATACACTCTTGCCTATGACGCAAGAACTCGACGCGGTGGTCCGGCAGCGCATCCGTGGACTCCGGCTGGCGAAGGGCTGGACCCTCGACGCACTGGCCGCACGGTGCTTCCTGTCCCCTTCGACGCTGAGTCGTATCGAGACCGGTCATCGGCGAGTCGCACTGGACCAGCTGGTCCCGATCGCACGGGCGCTGGGCACCACGCTGGATCAGCTCGTCGAACCCGCCGACGACACCGACGTCGTCATCCGGCCGCAGCCGCACACCGCCGAGGGGATGACGATGTGGCTGCTCTCGAGGGAGAACAGCCCACAGGGGGTGACGGTTGCGAAGATGCGGTTCGAACGCGAGCAACCGCTCGACGACCTGCGGGTACACCCGGGTCGGGAATGGTTCACGGTGCTCTCGGGCACGGTCCGTCTCGTGCTCGGCGACCGCACGATCATCGTCCCGGCGGGGGACGCCGCGGAGTTCTCGACCATGATCCCGCATGCGATCTGCGCCGACGGAGGTCCCGCGGAGGTGCTCTCGATCATGGACCACGCGGGCGAGCGCGCCCACATGCCGTCCGCCACGACGATTCCCGACGACGCCCAGCTGTGAATCGTTCGCTCCGATGAACGACCGCCACCGATCGGTAGGCTTGACCAGGTGATGACTTCTCAGAGCCCGGTGAACCGACGTGTCGTGCTCGCCGCGGCCGGGGTCGGCGTGCTCGGTGTCGCGGTCGCCGCGTGTACTGGTTCCGACGCCGGCTCGGGCGGCGGCCGACCTGCCGAACCGAAGGTGCACTTGACCTTCACCCCGCCTCTCGACGGCGAGGCGCCCAGCCCGATCGCCGAGATCTCGGTGCAGGCCGAGGACGGCACACTCAACCCCGACGTCAAACTGACCAATCCGCGCGGGCGGGTGGTGAACGGCCGGCTCTCGGAGGACCGGACGAGCTACACCATCGCCGAGCCCCTGGGATACGGCACCGAATACACCTGGAGCGGAACGGCTCTCGGGGTCGACGGCAAGACGCTGCCGGTGGCCGGGAGCTTCACCACACTCGAACCGTCGAGCCAGCTGAACGTCGTGGTCAACATCGGCGACGGTCAGGAGGTCGGCATCGCGGCGCCGATCATCCTGAAGTTCAACGGGACCGTCGAGGACAAGGAGACGGTGGAGCGCGCCCTCACCGTCACCACGACGCCGCAAACCGAGGGATCGTGGGCGTGGCTCGGCGAGGACAACGGCTCACGCGTGCACTGGCGTCCCCGGGAGTACTGGGCGCCCGGCACCAAGGTGCACATGGACGCCAAGCTCTACGGCCTCGATCACGGCAACGGCGCCTACGGCGCGGCCGATGTGACCAGCGATTTCTCGATCGGGCGCGCCCAGGTCGTGAAGGCCGTCGAATCCTCGCACCGCATCGTCGTGATGCGCGACGGCGCCGAACTGATGACGCTGCCCTGCAGCTACGGCGGCGGCGACCTCGACCGCAACGTCACCCGCTCGGGGATCCACGTCGTCACCGAGAAGTACGACGAGTTCTTCATGAGCAACCCGGCCGCCGGTTACTTCAACATCCGGGAACGCTGGGCCGTGCGCATCTCCAACAACGGCGAGTTCATCCACGCCAACCCCGAGACGGTCAACGTCCAGGGCACGGCGAACGTCACCAACGGCTGCATCAACCTGTCCGAGGCCGACGCCGAACGCTACTTCCAGGTGGCCGTCTACGGCGACCCGGTCGAGGTCTCGGGTACGCGAATCCCGCTGTCGGAGGCCGACGGTGACATCTACGACTGGATCTTCGACTGGGAGACCTGGCAGGGCATGTCGGCGGTCAAGGGTGAGGTGACGGAGTCGTCGGTGCCGGCGACGCCGAGCGGCGCCCCGACCTCCAACGTTCCCGCGCCGCGTTAGCCCGTCTTGATGTTCCGTCGCGCGGACGCCTGATCGCGCGGCTTGAGCACGATCAGGTCGAGGTTCACGTGCGGCGGGCGGGAGGCCACGAAGCCGATGACCTCGGCGACGTCGTCTGCGGTGAGCGGGGTGAGGCCCTCGTAGACGGCGTCGGCGCGTTCCTGATCGCCCTCGAAACGCACCAGCGAGAAGTCGGTCTCGACCATGCCCGGCGCGATCTCGGTGAGCCGCACCGGCTGGCCGAGCAGCTCATAGCGCAGGGTGCGGTGGGTGATCGCCTGGGCGTGCTTGGCCGAGGTGTAGCCGGCGCCGTTGTCGTAGGCCTCCAGGGCGGCGACGGAGGTGATGGCGACGATCAGTCCGTCGCCGGATGCGATGAGCGCGGGGATGAGGGCCTTGGTGATCCGTAGGCTGCCCAGGACGTTGGTCTCCCACATCCAGCGCCAGTCGTCGAGGTCGGCGTCGGACACCGGGTCGAGTCCCTTGGCGCCGCCGGCGTTGTTCACGAGGACGTGGACGCGGTCGAGGCCGTCGACGAAGGCGGCCACCGAATCCTCGTCGGTGACGTCGAGCTGCTTACCGGTTCCGCCGATCTCGGCGGCGAGTGCCTCGACGCGGTCGACGCGTCGCGCGCCGACCACCACGTGGTAGCCCTGCTTCGCCAGCCGGCGAGCGGTCGCGGCCCCGATCCCGGAACTCGCTCCGGTGACCACGGCGATCGGTCGCTGATCCGAGGTCTGGGCGGTGGCGTCGGTGCTGGTGTCAGAGCTCATGGGCCCACCTTACGACCTGTCGCGACCCTCACGACACCGCCCGACGACGCCCGGCGTGCACACGCGCACTGCTACATTCGTCCCATGCGTGGGGGAGTGATCCCGGCGGCGCTGCAACTGACGTCCACTCCGGCGGCCGCGGTCCTGCATGCGATCCGGGTCAGTGGGCCGGTTACCCGGGATCAGCTCGCCTCGACGACGGGCCTGTCCGCCGCGACGATCAACCGCCAGGTCCACGCGCTCGCCGCGCACGGCCTGATCGCCGAGCGCCCAGATCTCGCTGGGCCGAAAACCATTGGACGACCCAAGAATCCGCTGACCATCGACCGGGACTCGCTGTGCGTCGCGGGGATGCACATCGGTGCCCGGCGCGCGGTGCTGGTCATCGCCGATCTCGGTGGTCGTACGCTCCACAGCCATGCCGTGCTCACCCCTTCCGGTGACCAGCAGAAGGCGATCGAGCAACTGTGCGAGCAACTCGCCGAGCTCGCCGGCAGGTTCAGCGGACGCCGGCTGCTGTGGGGCGGTGTGGCCGTCGGCGGTGCGGTCGACGCCGAGACGGGTGTCGTGAATCACCGGGTTCTCGGGTGGCATCAACTCGCGGTGGGCGCAACCCTTGCGGCCCGCCTCGACACCCCGTGTCGGTGTGTGAACACGTGGAGGCGATGGCCGCCGCGGAACTGCTGCTGGCCGGACCGCGCGACGAGTCCGGGACCGGCCTGTTCTTCTACGCTCGCGAGACCGCCGGTATGGCAATGACTCTCGAAGGTCGCGTGCACGTCCCGGAACGCGGCGCCGGGACGATCGCGCACCTACCGGTCTCCGCGCCGGTGCTCGCTCCCGGGCTCACCCGCGTCCGGCTGCAGAACGTCATCGGCGACGACGCGGCACTCGCGGCCGCGGAGCGTCTGGGCATCGACCCGGATTCGTCCCGCATCGTCGACGAACGCGCGCGGGTCCTCGGCGAGGCGGTCGCGCTGATCCGGGACGTGATCAACCCCGACTCGATCGTCGTCGCCGGTGATGCGTTCTCGGCACACCCCCGTGGCCTCGCGCCGGTGCAGGCGGCCTTCGACGAGGCCTCGACCCTCGAGTGGCCGCTGGAGATCGCGCCGTCGAGATTCGGTGTGCACGTTCAGGAGAGCGCCGCGGTCGTGGTGGCGCTGAGCGTGATCTACGCCGATCCGATCGCCGCGGTCGCCACTCTCTGAGCGGGGGGCGTCGTTTGCCGACGGACCCGCGTGTGTGCCGAGCGGGCGTTCATCACCTACGGTGGGGATCATGACCCTGCCCCGCGATGTGTCCGCCCGGCTCGAGGTGCGCATCGACGACGCGACCGAACTCGAGATGCAGATCACGGTGGCCAAGCTCGCCGGCCTGCAACTGCACGAGGAACTCAAGATCGAACTCGACGGCAGTGCCGTCGCCGTGGAGGAACTCGTCGCCGACCACGGGTCCCGAATCCACCGGATGCAGCTCGATCGCGGACTCCTGACCATCGACTACACCGCCGAGATCCTCACCCCCGCGGACCCGATCCCGGTGGAGAGCACCGACCGGTCGCTGTATCTGCGTCCCAGCCGATATGCCGAGTGCGACAAGTTCTTCGGGTTCGTCGCCGGACAGTTCGACCTGTCGCTGCCGGAGGGTGAGCTCCTCAACCAGGTCGCGGCCTTCGTCGAGCAGCGGCTCAGTTACATCCCCGGCGCCAGCGATCCGATCGACGGAGCGGCCGACACCCTTCTCGCGGGTGCGGGCGTGTGCCGCGACTACGCGCACCTCGTCGTTGCGCTGCTGCGTGCGCTGAACATTCCCGCACGGCTCGTCGCCGTCTACGCGCCGGGATGCTCGCCGATGGACTTCCACGCCGTCGCCGAGGCGATCATCGACGGCGAGTGGGTGGTCGTCGACGCCACGCGTCTGGCCCCGCGGCAGTCGTTCGTCCGCATCGCCACCGGGCGCGACGCCGCCGACACCGCTTTCCTCGACAATCACCGCGGCACGATCACGCTGAACAACTACGCGGTGACCGCGACCGTTCGCGGTGAGCTGCCCTATGACGACGCGACCACCCGCATCAGGATCGGCTGAGCCGGCTCAGGAGCCGAGGGCCGCCCGCCGCTCGGTGGCCACGAAGTCGAGAACCGCGGCGACGTCGTCGGTGTCCTCGATGCGGAATCCGGCGGCGGTCTCCCCGTCACCGACCTTGATGCCGATGTCACCGGCGTCGGGACGCAGGTGCGCGAAGGCCTTCTCGTCGGTCACGTCGTCGCCGAGGTAGATGACGACGTCGCAGTCGAGACTCTCCCGCAGGGTGTCGAGCGCATGTCCCTTGCTGGTCTCGATGACCGCGAGTTCGAGCACGCTCTTGCCCTCGGTGGCATGCACGCCCTCCCATGAACCGGGGCCGGACCGTGCACATTCGAGGGCCGTCACGGCGTCGTCGGGGGCGGCGTTGCGGACGTGCAGCACGGCGCTCGCCGGTTTGGTCTCGACCGTCGAACCGGGGAATCGTGCTGCGATGCTCTGCAATTCGTCGATGATCCGGACGAGCAGGGCGCGCGCGGCGTCGGTCACCTCCACCGCGAAACCGGTGTCGAACTCGCTACCGTGGCTCCCGACCAGCGTCACCGGTGGGCCCAGGCCGGAAAGGTCTGCGAGGACGGCGAGCTCGCGTCCGGAGATCACCGCGACCTCGGTGTCGGCGAGGGCCGCCGACGCCTCGAGGGCGGTGATCGACGCGGGTTCGGGTATCGCGTCCTCCGGGCGTGACACGATCGGCGACACGCAGCCGTCGTAGTCCGACGCGACCAGCAGCCTGCGGGCACGCGCGGCCGCGCCGAGGGCTTGGCGCAGATCGTCGGGAATCCCGGTGTCGCTCATGCGTTGTCGTCGGATGCCGCGTCGGACTCGACGTCCGAGTCCACCAGGTGCACACCGCGGTTCGGTTCCAGTTCGGTCTCCGAGTTCTCCCCGAGCGTGCCCAGGAAACTCCGGGCCCACTTCTCGACGTCGTGGGCGAGCACCTGCCGGCGCAGCGCACGCATGCGGCGTCGTCCCTCGTGTTCGCTCTGGGTCACCGCGGCCTCGATGGCGTCCTTGACCCCGTCGAGGTCGTAGGGGTTGGCCTGATACGCCGAACGCAATTCGGCTGCGGCGCCGGTGAACTCGCTGAGCACCAAGGCGCCCCCGAGGTCGCTGCGGCAGGCGACGTACTCCTTGGCGACGAGGTTCATGCCGTCGCGCAGGGGTGTCACGAGCATGACGTCGGCGGCTACGAAGAAGGCGATCAGCTCATCGCGCGGCACCGGTCGGTGCAGGTACTGCACCACGGGCCGGCTCACGGTGCTGCTGTGGTTGCCGTTGATGTTGCCGACCAGCTGCTCGATCCCGGCCCGCATCTGGATGTAGCTCTCGACGCGTTCGCGGCTGGGCGTGGCGAGCTGGATCATCACCGTCTCGGACGGGTCCAGGCGCTTCTCGGCCAGCAACTCCGAGATCGCCTTGAGGCGCACGTCGATGCCCTTGGTGTAGTCGAGACGGTCGACGCCGAGCATGATCGTCTTGGGATTGCCGAGTTCCTTACGGATCTCCGCCGCCCGGTCCCGGATCTTCTTGGTCTTGGCAAGCGCGGCGAGCTCACCGGAGTCGATCGAGATGGGAAACGCGCCGACACGAACGGTGCGGAAGCCGACCTGCACCACGCCGAAGCGCGAACGCACGCCGACGGTGCCCTTGCTGGTCGCCTGGCCGGCGAGGCGGCGGGCGAGGAAGAGGAAGTTCTGTGCGCCGCCGGGCAGGTGGAAGCCGATCAGGTCGGCGCCGAGGAGACCCTCGACGATCTCGGTGCGCCACGGCAGCTGCATGAACAGTTCCACCGGCGGGAACGGGATGTGCAGGAAGAAGCCGATCTTCACGTCGGGCCGCAGCATGCGCAGCATCTTGGGGACGAGCTGCAGCTGGTAGTCCTGCACCCACACGACGGCGCCGTCGCCGGCCGCCTTCGACGCGGCCTCGGCGAACCGCCGGTTCACCTCGACATAGGTGTTCCACCATTCGCGGTGGTACTCGGGTTTGACGATGACGTCGTGGTAGAGCGGCCACAGTGTGGCATTGGAGAAGCCCTCGTAGTACTCGGCGATCTCCTGGGTGGACAGCGGCACCGCGTGGATGTCGATGCCCTCGATGTCCGGGGGATTGTCGTCGGAATCGGGGATACCGGACCAGCCGACCCACGCACCGGTGTTGGCTCGCAGGATCGGTTCGAGAGCGGTCACGAGGCCGCCCGGACTCCGCTTCCAGTTGACCGTGCCGTCGGGGAGGATCTCCTTGTCGACGGGCAGACGGTTGGCGACGACGACGAACTGTGCGCCGTCAGCCGGCGCAGCCCGGTTGGGCCCGTCCCCGGTCTCGTTGTCGCGGGCGGGGTCGTTCCCGGTTCCAGCCGGTCGCGGCGTCACCTGATCAGGCGTTCTCGCCCGGTGCGATCCCCAGCATTGCGAGCAGCATCCGGCACTCGTCGGCGTCGGTGGCGTAGGCGGCCACGACGCGGCGCGCCGAACTGGCGGTCTCGTCGGCTACCGGTTCCAACTCTTCGTCGGCGATGTCGGTGGTCTTCGCGGGCATGTGAGTCCCCTCGTCGTACGGGCGGTGTCGCGTGCGGCCCGGGGGCCGTGCGGGCTGGAGCGGCCGATGAACGGCGCGCCCGATTCGCCAGTCTACCCGGGTGATGGTGGTGCTCAGAACCGCCGCGGTGGCGGAGGCCACCGCCGGTTCTGGCGGATCGCGCGTCCCTCGCGGGCCTCGCGTTGTGCGAGGAGGCGGCGTCGCAGGCTCCAGTCGGGCCGCGGCGGGAGCTGGGGCCGGCGCAGCTGCCGGGCGACGAACTCACCGAGGGTGACGCCGGCGGCGAGTGCGCAGCCGATGGCCAGGGCGTTGGCGATCCAGGTGAAACCGCTCAGTGTCTGTTCGCTGAGGATGCCGTACAGGCCGCGATAGACCGCCAGACCGGGCAGGAGCGGGGTGATGCCGGCGACCGCGACGACCAGCGGCGGCGTCAGCGCGCGACGGGCGAGGAGACCACCGACGAGGCCGACGAACGCGGCGGCCATACCGTTGGCGATCACGTCACCGATCGAGGTGAAGGTCGCCGACGCCGCGACCGCGGTGCCGATGAGACCGCCGAGGAACGCGACCCCGAGCGCGCGGGTCTCGGCGTAGCTGGCCAGGGCGTAGGCGCAGGCGGCGAACGCGCCCGCGGCCACCCGGATCGGCAGTTCGACCGCTTCGAAGCTCGTCGTCGTGGTGATCGTCGGGAGGAAGATGCCGACCGCCTCGAGCAGGCGGATGGCCACGCCGACGCCGGCGATGATGCCGCCGGTCATGAGCAGGAGTTCGAAGAACCGGGCGACGCCGGTGATCGGGGCGCCGGTGATGGCGTCCTGCACCGAACCGACGAGCGACAATCCCGAGAGCAGCACGACGATGCCGGCGGCGATGACCTGCGACGGCGCTATCTGCACCCCGAGCCGCTCGGCCGCGCCGAAGACCAGGGCGGCCGGGACCACCGCGATGAACCCGCCGACCAGCTGCTGGAAGAAGACGGGCGTGCCGATGCGGTTGAGGTTCCGGTTGACCAGGACGATCGCGACCGTGGAGAGGAAGGCCAGCGCGGCGACCAGGTACTGACCACCGAGCAGCACGGAGATCCCCGACGCCATCGCGCCCCACGCGAGCGTCGCGACCCAGTGCGGATACGGGTGCGGGGCGGTGATGATCTCGTCGACCATCCGGTGCGCGGTCGAGGGTGTGATGCCGGAGTCACGGATGCGTCGGACGAGCCGGTCCACCTGGGCGAGCCGGGTGAAGTCCATCGAGCGGTAGTAGACCTGCTCCATGGTGGTGATCGGCGGGAGCGTGGCGCCGCGTCGGGCGCTGACGACGATCGTGTTGTACGTGACGTCGACGTCGACGTCCTCGAGACCGTAAACGCCTGCGACGAACTTGATCTGGGTCTGGGTGTCGATCGCGCCGGTACCCGAGTCCAGCAGGACGGCGCCGATCTTGGTGGCGAGGTCGAGGACCTCGGTGATCGCCGCGACGTCGAAGGGTTCGATCGGTTTGCGCGGCGACACCATGATGCTGCCGGGCTCGATCGTGTCGATCGTCGCCTGCCGGGTACCGGTGAGTCGACGAAGCGCGCGGCCGAGGAACTCGCGCACGCATGCCTCCTTGGGTAGGTAGAGAATTCGCCTGGGTCGATCTTGGCCCGCTGTCGATCTTGGCCCGCTGTCGATCTTGGCACCGAATCGAACTCCGATGTGAACCACCCGGACGCGGCGGATCTCACGCGGCGCCGCGAGCCGGCTGCGGCACTCTAGGATCGCGGCATGTCCTCAGTGCAGATCAACGGTCCCCGCGACGGTCACACCCGCAGTGCGACGGTGGCTCCCGGCAGTCTCGTCTTCACCGCAGGCGCCGCGCCGATCGACGAACAGGGCGTCACCGTCGCCCCGGGCAACGTCTGTGAGCAGGCCCGTCAGTGCATGGCGAACCTGCAGACGGCATTGGCCGAGGCCGGCGCGTCGCTGGACGACGTCGCGAAGGTCACGGTCTTCGTCGCCGAACATCTGCAGGCCGACCTCGTGGTCGCCTGGGATGCGGTGACCGAGGCCTTCGGCGACCACAAGCCGGCCGGCAGCCTGCTCGGTGTGTCGGTACTGGCCTACGACGACCAGTTGGTGGAGATCGAGGCGGTGGCCGCCATCCCGGCGTGACCGGGTCCGTTTGGGTCGGGCGCGGGCGCGGTGGATATACTCGCGCACGCACGCCTCCTTAGCTCAGTGGTAGAGCACTCGCCTTGTAAGCGAGCGGTCGACGGTTCGAACCCGTCAGGGGGCTCGAATCGCCCTCGTCCGGGCCGTCTCGGAGTCCAAGGACCCATTCGGCCGGGACGCGGGTGATCATTTCGATCCGCTTCGCCAGCGCGACGACGTCGCGCGGACGCTGACGATCAGTCTCCCAGCCGGCGAGCGATCCCGGCTTTACTCCGAGTGCGTCAGCGAATCCCCGCTGGTCCAGCCCTGAAACCGCCCGCGTTTTGCGGATGCGGTCACCCAATGTCCACGTCGGAAAGACGTGTTCCCCGTGGTGTGCGTCTGCAGTCATGAACAAAGCATGGCATACGCAGGCAAACCGGGGCAATACTCAATTTCTGTGATTCACATTGCCTGCCGTCGTTGACATCACCTATCGCAGCATGCTTGGTTTAGACCCATGCAAACAAAGCATGCTGCGGATGACAGGCTCAGCGTAGGTGAAGCCGCCGGCCTCATCGGAATCTCTGTCGACACGCTAAAACGCTGGGAACGAGCCGGTCGGATCTCTTCGACCCGCACTCCCACCGGGCACCGCCGCTTCCGTCGCTCCGACGTCGAGGCACTCCTCACCGATCGGGCGGAATCGGCATGAGCCCCACCGAGCGCGCATCCGCGCTCCGCTCCACATAAGACCCCCGTCGTTCGGCCGTGTTCGATGGGGAAGGCCGGGCGGCGGGATTTCCACCCTCAGAAGGGAATCCAGCCCAATGTTGTTCGATTTCGTGTTCCGCCATCTCGGATTCTGCACCGTCGTCGCGTTCTTCGTCGGCGCCGGAATCCTCATCCTGGTCGACCTCTCCCGCTCCGCATTCGGTGGCGACCTCGACCCGCTGACCGTCCACAAGGGCGAGATCGTCGAGGTCGACCAGTGAGCAACACGATGAACTACCGCGGCGACTGCACCGAGTTCGACCCGGAGCAGATCCTCGGCCCCGACGTGCACGGCGCCTACTACCGGATCGTCGACGCCGACTACGACCCTGCCGCCGACATGACGAAGCGGACGTTCAAGCCCATCCCGCCCAGCGAACTGTTCGGGGGCCAGCGATGAGCGCCGGCGCGGTCGAACTGATCCGCAGCATCCGCCAGCAACAGCCCGACCTGAGCGTGATCATGTCGATCCAGCCACACCCCGAGGGCGGGGTGGTCACCGCCGTCACCGTCCTCGGCCTGCCGAGCAATCGGTACCCCGTGACGCGTGAGGGGGACTACGGCGACGAGTACATGCTGTCGGTCCATGGCCCGGACCAGCGGGACCCGAAAGCGTCGCTGTCGGTCACCCGCTACCACGACGACAACGTCGTCGCCGCGTTGCAGACCGCCCTGGACTACATCGTCGCCCGGTCAGGGTCGGCGCAGTGACCTCGGCGTCGCGCTACGACAGCGCCAACATCCCGTCGAACATCGCCGACACCCCAACCTCGGAGCAGATCGCAAGGCGGCGGGAGGCCATCGGTCGCTCGATCGAGCAACTCGGCGACGCGTGCGCCCGCAAGGGCGTCGACTTCGCGATCGTCCAGACTTCGCTCGTCGGGACGCCCGCCCGCCGCATCGCCATCACCAATCAGCGCACCGGCGAACGCATCTCGATCCACGGTGAACTCCTCGACGTCATCGACACCGCCCGTGACCGGTTGAACCGAGAGGACTGGGACCGATGATCGCTACACGCGTGATTCTCCGCGGGCCGAAGGCCACCCTCGACGAACTCGCAGCCTTCGTCGCCGAGGCACGGCACCGCGGTGTCGCCGGTGACGCCGCGATCCAGTTCCGCGGCGCGACCGGTCTCGGCGCGTTCGCCGCGTTCTCCGTCGACGTCCCGGCAACCACAGATGTCCCCCGGGACCGCGGAGCCGGGGAAGCGGTCGCGGTCACCTCCGACCTCGCACGCACCGTCGCCCGCGAGCTGATTGACGGCCCACCGCCTGCGATGGAGGAAGTGGCGGACGTTCTCACCGGTCTCGCAGACCAGCTCGACGGCGGTCAGTCATGAGCGAGCGTCTGACGGTCCAGGTGGCCGTCGCTCCCGACGAGCTGCGCGAGTGGGCCGGGAAGCACGCCGATTCCGGACACGCGGGTGTCGCGCACGTCCTGTACGAGGCGGCATCCCGCTACGAGAAGCTGATCGAGGTCGCGACCGCGCCCGTCGGCCAGCGGATCCGCACCGACTTCCTCACCCAGGCAGAGGTTCTGCCGTGCCCCGAGGGCTGGTCGTGGACGGTCGTCGAGTACCCCGCGTACCACCGGGCGTGCCAGGACGGAATCCCCACGCTGCACCTCGAGTACGGGTGCGACGACGACGTCGAGTTCGTGTACCTCGTCGGCCGCCACGACCTGGCGACGGAGATGGCACCGTGAGCCTCGCCGACATCGATCGCCAGCAGTGGGGGACCGACGAGCGCCGCGCCCAGCGCGCGGAGCGTCGCGGCGGCCCGCACCCGGACGACGTCATGCCCGACGTCGACCGCAACCGGCACCTGCGGATCGCGAACGGGCGCCCCGCATTCGAGCTCGCCGACCTTCCTCGCAGCAAACAGCACGGCATACCGGCGGTCCGCGAAGACCTCATTTCGTTCTGCCGCCAGCACCCGGGTCGGTGGGTTCGGTACAACGCCGCCGGCGCCGAGGACTCCACCCCGACGGCGCTCCGACACCAGGTGCGTCGCGCCACCGGTGGATTCACTCGCGGATTCGAAGCTGCGCTCCGCCAGGCCGGTTCTGAAACACCCAGCATCTACGTGCGGTATGTGCCGCCGATCGGCGGTGATCACCGGTGAATTCGATCAACTCGACGGTGTTCGTGCCCGGTCCCGGCCAGTTGAAGCGGTGCCGCGGCTGCTCGGAGCTGATGTTCTTCGCCGTCACCCGCGACGGCCGGTCGATCCCGGTCGACCACAAACCCGCTTCGGACGGGAACCTCGCGGTCGCGCCGCTGCAGGACGGCGAGAAGCTGCCCCGCGCGACGGTCGTCACCCCCGGGCAGGCCGCCGGTATGCGGGCTGCCGGCGTCCCGGTGTTCTCCCCGCACTTCGCGTCCTGCCCCGAAGCCGATTCGTTCCGCCGCCGCGGCCGCGCGCGCGGCGCCCGCCAGAAAGGACGGCCCCGATGACCTTCGGCCGAGTCCGCTACGAGGACATCGACAACCGCACGCAGGAGGCGAGAGCCGTGCAGGTCGGCGGCGACGTCCTGAGGGACGGCCGCTGGGTCGTCATCCACAAGGACGACGGCACCCGGACCGAGATCCCCGAGACGAACGTCATCTCCATCGACTACCCGAAAACGAAAGGCGACGACCAGTGAACACCACCGCCGCAGACCAGCCCACCGCCGAGCGCAGCCAGTTCGCCGAGCGCGACAACTTCCGCGACCTCACCCCGTACGAGGAAGCGATCCTCCACGGCATGACGAAGCCCGCCTACTTCCCGGGCCGTGGCTACTTCATGGTGCAGGGCGTCTATCAGGGGTACGCCGACGACCGCGTGATCACCCACCGCGACGGCACCGTCGAGGCTATCCCGGACCCGCGGATCGCCCGCACCGAACGACGCCGCGCGCGGAACAAGGCGGGCCGGAAGTCACGCCGCATCAACCGGATTCGGGCACGACGATGAGTGTCCGCGTGGAGATCATCACCCAGGCATCTGTCGACATCGCCGCGGGAGAATCCCGCCCAGCCATCCCGCTGTGCAGCGATCGCCGCACCACTCTGGTCGATCGCCCGTCGGTGAACGACCTCTACACCGGGTGCCGCGGCCACGACGCGGTCGTCACCGTAGAAACCGAACTCGGCGCCGTCGAGGGACTCATCTTCGCCCTGCCGTTCACCGCCATCTCCGAGTACGTCGACCAGGTGCGCGACGGCGACCTCGACGGTTTCGAAGACGCCCTCAACCACCTGCTGCCCCGCGGCCGGTCCCGCAAATACATCGACGCCTACACCCTCGGCCAGGTCGAAGCGCGTGGGAGGGCCGAGTGATGACCGAACCCCGCACCCTCGCTGACGTCGTCGAACGCGTCGTCACCCTCGCCCAATACGACCCCGACGCCTGCGCGATCGTGTCACCCGCGTACGGCAACAAGGCACCCCACATCCTCGACGGCCAGCCGAACACCATGATCGCCGGCGTCCTGGAGCTCGGCGCCGCCCTCGAACGTGGCCTGTCGTGGAACGTCGCACCCGCGTCAACGCTGCTGCGGTCACTCAACCACCGGTGGGCCACCCCCGCCGACGTCGCCCGCGCCGACTGGCTCGACCGCGTCGTCGAAGCCGAACAGTCCGGCGCCACACGCCTTGCCGCCATCCGCGCCGCCGGGGAGGTGCCCCGATGACCACGTACGCGTTCGTCGACACCGAGACGACCGGCCTCGACCGTGGCGCCGAGATCTGGGAGTTCGCCGCGATCATCCGATACAGCGACGACACCGAACACACCGTCCACATCCACATCGACCACAACTTCGAGCACGCCGCCACTCTCGACGAGAAGTTCCGCGTCGACCACGATGCCCGGTTCGGCGCCGCGACCGACATGTACGTCTACACCCGGGCCGGTGCCGCCAGCATCATCCACGCCGCTCTCGCGGGTACGCACATCGTGGGCGTCAACCCCGCGTTCGACGCCAAGATGCTCGAGCGGCTCCTCGACGTGGCGGACTTGCAGCCGTCGTGGCACTACCGCGTGATCGACCTCAGCGCGATGACGCTCGGATACCGCCTCGCGAAACGCCAAGCCGACGGATACGAGAACCTCCCCGCCGACATTCCGTGGCGCTCCGACGACCTCGCCGGCCAGGTGATGCCCATGGTGACCCCCGAAGGCGACCCGATGTACCCGCGGCACACCGCCCTCGGTGACGCGCGCTGGTGCCGCGACTGGTGGGACGCCCTCACCACCCTGCGCGAGGAGGAGTACTGATGACCGCCCCCGCGATCAACCCCGCGGCGATCGACGCCGCGCTCCCGGACTTCGACGCTGTGGTGGCATGCGAGGTAGAGGTCGAAGGGGGCTGCGACCGGCCCGCGGAGTGGCGTGTACGGATGCATGGCCCGAAGGACCACCGTTGCGGCACCTACACGCTCTGCATGTGTGACACCCACCTGACCCTTGAACGCACGAGCCTCGAGAACATGCTGCGCGCCGCTCGAACCGGCCTCCACTGCTGCTACTGCGGGCTGTTCGTGACGCAGGTGTCCGAAGCGATCTTCTCGGTGGTGGCACTGTGACCGTTCTCGAGGTGAAGAACCCGCCCGCCCCGGGCAGCGACGAGTGGCGGAAAGTGGTGTCGCCGTCGAAGATCCCCGCGCTGCTCGGAGTGTCGCGGTTCCGTTCGCAGTACACGGTGTGGCACGAGATGGCGGGCCTCGTCGCACCCGAACCGATCGCCGAGGCTCGCCAAGACGACTTCGACTACGGCCACGCGTGCGAGCTCGCCGCCCGCGAGTACTGGCTGTACAAGAACCCCGGGTGGCGGCTGTCCCGCGGCGAAGTCGCCTACACCAACGACGCCCTGTCGTTCCCGAACCTCGCGACCCTCGACCTCCGCGCATCGCGCGGCCGCACCCGCAAGGTCGTCGAGGTGAAAACCGCACGCGATAAGGAAGAGTGGGGCGACGACGGCTCCGGAGAGGTACCGGCCGACTACGCCGCCCAGGTGATCGCCCAACAGCACATCACCGGCTGGACGTCCGAGCCCGCCGACATCGTCGTGTGGTTCCAGTTCGGCAAACCGAAGATCTACCACGTCGACTACGAACCCCGGCTCGCTGCAGCGATGTTCGCGCGCATCAACGCCATGTGGCCGTCGATCGTCGCGCAGACCCCGCCGCCGGACCTGGACGACTCGGTGTCGACGTACGAGACGGTCAAGGCGATGCACCCGGACATCGACGGGTCGACCGCCGTGCTCGATCCGGTCCTCGCGCGTGACTTCCTCACCGCCGACGCCGATCTCAAGACGATCACCAAGCGGCACCGCGGACTCAAGACCCGCGTCCTCGACGCCATGCGCAACGCCCAGCACGCCGTCGCCGGCAGCCCCGAGCAGAAGATCGCCCGCCGCCAACCCGGGCAGCGCGGCTCCGTCTCGCTCTACCCCATCACCAAGACAGACCCCGACAGCATCACCACGAAGGAGAGCAACGCAGCATGAGCAGCACCGAAATCGCCACCAAGCAGGGCGCGATCGCCACACAGCCCACCTCCGACCTCGCCATCGCCCCCGGCCAATCCGAGTTCAGCGAAGCGCAGGTCGCCGCGCTCGCCCAGCTCGGCGTCCAGGACGCATCGCCGGGGGACCTGCAGGTGTTCTTCCACCAGGCCAAGAGCACCGGCCTCGACCCGTTCAAGAAGCAGATCTACATGATCGGCCGGAAGACGAAGACCGGCGGCTACCGCGGGGAACCCGAACGGTGGGAGACGAAGTGGACCATCCAGGTCGGCATCGACGGATACCGGCTCGGCGGCCGCCGCGTCGTCAACGCCCTCGGAATCAAGCTCGACCAGGACGGCCCGTACTGGCACAACGGCACCGACTGGGTCGACGTGTGGCTCGACACGAAGAACCCGCCGCAGGCCGCGAAGTTCGTCATCATCCGCGACGGTGAGCGGCACGTCGGGATCGCGAACTACTCCGAGTACGTCCAGACCAACAGCAACGGTCAGCCGAACTCGATGTGGAAGAAGATGCCGGCCAACCAGCTCGCCAAGTGCGCCGAGGCCGCCGCCTGGCGCCACGCCTTCCCCGACACGTTCTCCGGGGTGGTGTTCGAGGACGCCGCCCACCACACGGTGATCGACTCCGAGGTCGTCGACGAGGCACCGAAGAAGGAAGGCGGCCGCGGCGCCGCCGGACTCGCCGCAGCGCTCGGCGTCACCGACGAGCAGCCCTCCGAATCGAGCCCAGAACCGGAACCGTCGCAGGTCGTGGACGCGGAAGTCGAGACGGCGGACGAGCCGACGAAGGAGCAGTTCAAGCGGCTCAACGACCTGTTCGTCGCCGCCGGACTGACGAAGGACGACAAGAACGGCCGCCGCATCGTCGCCGCCCAGCTCGTCCCGGACCGCGACCCGGACGCACCGCTGACCGCAGCGAACGTCGACCACATCGCCGACATGCTGCAGCAGCTTCGCGATCAGGGAGACCAGGTGCTCATCGACACCGTCGAGAGCCTCATCACCGAGCACGACACGGAAGGACCTGCCAAATGACCACCACCGAACTCTCACCGAACGCTGCGCAGTTCGCCGCCACCGCCCAGGTGCCGACGAAGAAGAAGGCGCGCCCCGACCGCGACCTCGTCATCTACTCGACGAAGTCCGGGAAGTGGCACTGGAAACTCATGTCGCCCAACGGGAAACTGGTGCAGGCCCGATCGGGCCCGGACGGCTACAAGCGCCGCGACGACGCAACGACCGCCGGCCGCCGACTCCTCGCCACCCTCGCCGACTCGGCGATCCGCCTGGTCGTCCACAAGGTCGACGGCACCATCGACGACCGCGGACTCATCTCGTGACCGCCGCCGCCCCCACCCACACCGCCGAGTTCTGGGCCGACAGACAGCGCGCCCTCGAGTGGTACACCGTCAAGGAGTGCCGCGACCGCGGGGACAGCTACGAGTTCTCCACGACGAGCTCGACCGGCTTCATCCGATCGAAGACCGACATCGGCGAGATATTCGCTCCCGGTGACCAGTTCGCACTCGAGACGGTCCAGTTCTCCCGCATCACCGGGCTGATGGACTCGGACGGCGTGTGGCGCTTCCGGATGACCGACGAAGACCTGGCCGCCGAGTCGCGCCGCCAGTCCGAGGACTTCGAGCGCCGCGAGCGCGAGCAGTTGGACGCCCACCGCGAAGAGTGGACCGCACGGGAAGCCGAGCTGCCGGAATGGATTCGGGCACGGCTGAACAACTTCCGCGCCCGTGCCGGCACCGAGCGTTTCGAGCTGGAGGGCTGGGGATACGAGCTGGCCATCGCGCAGCTCGCAGTCGCCTACGCCGAGGGCAACGAGGCCGAGGTGGACCGGATCGCCGAGAAGTACGGCACGTCGGGCAACCAGCACGACATGGCGAAGATCCTGGCGAAAGGACACCGGGAAGGTCTCGACGACTCCATCGCCAACTCGGTGTCCGCGCTCGCCCCGCTGACCGGATCGGCGGACTACTCATGACCGGCCAGCACTCCGACGTCGACGACGCTCGGCACTTCCTGACCGAGGCGAAGAACGATCCGAGCGCCGCGGGCTACCACCTGGTGGTCGCGCAGACCCACGCGGTCCTCGCGCTCGTCGACGCCCTCACCCACCTCGCACAACCCGCCCCCTACACCTACGTAGAAAACACCGGAGAAGGCAGACAGTGACGAACTACGACGAGACCACCGGCCTCCCCACCGAACGCCACCAGGCGCCCGCCGGCATCCCGAAAGCGAACGGCAACAACGGGTTCGAGGTGCCCCTCGGCTCAGGCATCACGATCAACGGCCGCACCTACACCTCGGCACTGGTCCAGCTGACCGGTGGTGCGAGTGACTTCCCGATCTTCAACCCGCCCTACGAGGAGGAGATCAGAACCTACATCGTCAAGGCGCAGTTCGACGGCTTCGGGTTCGTCACCCGCGGCGACGAGTCCCACCTCGTCATCAAGATGAAGCACTTCGTGTTCTACGACCGGGAGCTCGGGCCGCTCAACGACTTGCAGCGGGTCAACACCCCGGAGGAGATCGCCGCGTTGAAGCGCAAGGCGAAGGAATCCGCCGACGAGAATCCCGACGCCGACGTCGACACCAGCGGCGGCCTGTTCGACGACGCCGGCAACGTGACCGGGGACCTCAACGCCGACACCGAGGACGAACCGGCCCGTGAGCCGGAGCCGGAGCGGGACAACGTTGTGCGGCCCGCGTTCTCCGACCAGAAGAAGGACGGCGACGACTGATGAGGCGATTCACGATCCCCGACCACAACCGGCTGCAGGCGACTGCGGACCAACTTGAGGCTGACGGCAGCCGCAATGCCGACGAGTACCGGAAACGATACGAAGCGGCGCAGTCCGCCTATGACAGCATCGTCGAGCTCGGTAAGCACTCCGCCGCGGTCCAGGGGGACGAAACGAACTGGGGTAAGTCGGACTACCAACGGGGCGAGAGTATCGCCCGGTTCCTAGTCGAGGACGGCTGGACCCCGCCAAATCCAATGGGGGTCGAGCATGACCCTGACGTCGCTCCCTTCTCCTCCGAGACGAAGGGCTGACCGATGCCGTTCGTGCTGCTTGCCGTCGCCAACTTCGCCCTCTTCTGCCTCGCCGTCGCCGCCATCATCACCGGCGGTGTGCTCCTCTTCGCCGCCGCCTGGGTGTTGCTCGTCGTCGAAGCGCTCTCCGTCATCGGATGGACACGGATGGCAGCACGCCGCATCAACCAACCGAGAGGAACCCGATGAACACCACGCGAAAGACCCTCGCCGCAACCGCGCTCGCAGCCGCCACCGTCGCCGCCACCCTCACCGGATGCAACACCGACGCCGACGTTGCCGACGAGAACCTCAAGAAGGCCGCCGAGCAGTTCGAGATCAGCCGGCGGATCACCGTGATCAACGGCATCACCGACAAGTACCTGCTGGTCGTCGAGGGAAAGTGCTCGCTGGAATTCCCCGACGGCCGTAACGAGATCATCTGCAAACTCGCCAACGGCGACTTCGTCAAGCACCACGTGATCAAGGCCGACAACGTGTTCGTGATGTCGGAGCAGACGACCGGCGCGAAGGTCAGCACCGACCACTACCGGGTGACCTTCAAGCCCGAGACGATCATCCCCAACGTGGACCGCCCCTGATGAGCGCCGAGACCAGTCCCGGCGTGCCGACATGCAGCCTGTGCCGTCGCGAACGCACCCTCGCCGACGCCTACGACTACAACCCCCTGCAGGTCATCACCGGCCAGCCCGTCGGCTGGTACTCCGGCGACGACGGCGAAGTCTGCCCCCAATGCATGGCCAACACCCTGAACGGTCAGCTATGAAGGCCCTCACAGTCCAGCAGCCCTGGGCGTGGGCGATCGTCCAGGGCGGGAAGCTCATCGAGAATCGCACGGCGAACTGGTCCTACCGGGGCCCGCTGGCGATCCACGCGGGTCTGCGGTGGTCCGACCGCGGCTCGCAGTCCGATCTGGTGCACGGCGCTTGGTACGAGCAGCACCCACCGCACGGGATCGTCGGTGGCCGGCTGCCCGAGTGGCAGTTCGAGAAGGGCGCGATCATCGGGATCGTCGACCTCGTCGACGTCCATCCCGACGGCGGATGCTGCCGCCCCTGGGGCGTGAGCGCCTACGCCGAGGCCGGCGGCCGCACCCGCCGCGCCGTCACCCACCTCGTCCTCGAGAACCCCCGCCCACTCGCCGAACCCCTCATCTGCGCAGGCGCACTCGGACTGTGGACACCGCCCGCCGACATCATCCGCCGACTCGACGCCCTCGCTGAACAGCACGCCGAGTACGGAACCCGGGAGGTGGCCCGGTGAGCGAAACCCAGTGGCGTCTCCGCGACGTCGACAACCGCGGCCCCGACGGCGAGCCCTACGAGATCACCGGCGCCCCCGACGAACTGATCGCCTATCTCGACGGCCCCGTCCGCTCCGACCTCACCGGATTCAAGGCCGAGGAACACCTGAAAGACCTCATCGCCGCCTACAACCGCGCCGACATCGCCACAGCCCGCAACGTCGGACCACAACTCTCCATCTACACCGAGGAGGTGACGAGTGCCTGAGTTCACCACCGACGACATCGCGATCGCCGTCGAGATCCCCGGCGTCTACGACGGCACCAGCGCGTACCTCCTCAAGGACGGCACCTGGCGAAACCGCTGGGACGGGCTGGCTCTCCCGCGCCGCCAACAGGCAACCGCAGCATGGATCGAGCAGAACGGTGACGCGTTCCGCGAAGCCAACCGCGATCTACTCGACAGCGCGCGATCATGACCCTCGTCCTGACCGCCGACGAGCGGGACCTCCTCCGCGAAGCGCACCGGGTCATCGCTCCCATCGTCGCGACGTCCGGCATGACCGACCACGTGCGAACCAGCATGAGTGGAGGCGGGAACGGCCGCTTCTCCTACGCGGTACGCGGCAACAAGCTCACCGGCTGGTGGCCCACTCAGTGGAACCCCGAGCGCGAAACGTCCATCACCCTCACCCGAGTCCAGAAGTGGGCCGACAGCCTCCCCGACGAGCTACGAGCCCGCGCGCTGGTCGCGTGGCGGGTCTACCCGGTCAACACCCGCGACATCCCCGCGCTGTACCGCATCACCCTCGAAGCGATCGACCTTCAAGAGCGACCCCAGCCCGCACCCGGCCAACTCGACCTGTTCCAGGAGGTGTCATGACGCCGTACTACGCCGACGATTCGGCGACGCTCTACCTCGGCGACGCGCTCGCCATCGGCCGGCAGCTCGAATCCGGATCGGTCAACTGCATCGTGACGAGCCCGCCCTACTTCGGCCTCCGCGATTACGGAGAGCCCGGACAATACGGGTTGGAGGCCTCGCCAGCCGAGTACGTCGAGACGATGCGCGCGCTGTTCGCCGAGCTGCGCCGCGTGCTCACCGACGACGGCACCCTGTGGCTCAACCTCGGCGACAGCTACTCGGGATCGTGGGGCAACCAGGGACGCAAGGACGAACGCGGCACTCAGCGGCCGATCAACGGCAGCATGATCACTCCGGTCCACGATGGCCGGTACCCATCGAAGGGCAGCAACACCGGCGCGATCAAGCCGGGCGCCCCGCCCGCGAAGAACCTCATGGGCATCCCGTGGCGCGTCGCGTTCGCGCTCCAGGATGACGGCTGGATCCTGCGCAACGAGGTGATCTGGTCGAAGCCAAACGGCATGCCCGAGAGCATCACCGACCGATTGTCGAAGCGTCACGAGCACGTGTTCATGTTCGCGAAGTCGACCCGCTACTGGTTCGATCTCGACCCCATTCGCGAGCAGTACGACGGCGATCGAGACCTGACCCGCCGCGCACGATCGGGCAGCGTGAACAAAGAGAACTCCATCGCCCAGGCGTGGGGGCAGCGGGCCGAGGCGCGACCCCCGGGCACCTCCCCTCAGACGAACGGCGGCCCGACCGGCGAGCGCCACACCGCCACCCACGAGCGGGGCCGCAATCCCGGCGACGTCTGGTCCATCCCCACGCAGCCGTTTCCCGGTGCGCACTTCGCCGTCATGCCCCTCGCCTTGGCCGAGCGGTGCATCCAGGCCGGGTGCAAACCCGGCGGCACCGTCCTCGACCCGTTCAGCGGTTCCGGCACAACCGGGCTCGCCGCCGCCCGGCACGGGCGCCGATACGTCGGCATCGACCTCAACAGCGAGTACCTCGACCTATCGATCCGGACCCGGCTGGCTCAGCCGGTCCTCGACTTCGGCGGTGCCACATGACCTTCACCCGACATCGCCTGATCCCCGTGCTGTTCAACGAGGACATCGGGGTGCGAAACCGATGCTCGACCGACCAGCACGAACCGGTCACCTACAACCCGCTCCTGGACGTCACCTACTGCCGGTGCGGGCTCATCACCCGCCCGGGCAACGTCTGCCGACACCCGACTGACCGCGAGCTGTGCGACACAGCGCACGGTCGTCGCGACCACCGCCTGGTGTGCCCCCTGCACGGAGGCGATCGGTGATGCCACAACGTATCCAGCGCCGTCGCACGAAGGGTTGGAAGATGCCCCAGGGTGCGGTCTACGTCGGGCGGCCGACGAAGTGGGGCAACCCGTTTCCGGTCGGCGGCGCGGTGCCCGACATCACAAACATCTACGGCCCCGTCTCAGGGCTGAGTGACATCACTGCCGAGCAGTCTGTCGAGGCGTACCGCCGGTATGCGCCGGTCGTCTTCGTTCCGGTCAAACCCTCCGCTCGACCGCATCACGGCATCTACACCCACGGCATTGAGTCGTTGCCCGCGCACGCGAATCGCGTCCTCCGTGGCCGTGACCTCGTGTGCTGGTGCCCGCTCGATGCCCCGTGCCATGCCGATGTGCTCCTGGAGATCGCGAACGGCGGTGGACCCCGGTGACGTACGTCGAGTATCTCGAGCGCGAGGCGGCAGCGTGCCCGTGGCTCCCACACGCGCATACTCCCGGGGTCTGTGACCGCTGCGGAACCAAGCTGACCGGCCGTCGCACCCGCTGGTGCAGCGACGCCTGCATGTACGAGTGGCGCGGCGAGCACGACTGGACCGCCGCCCGGGAGAAGGCGAAACGGCGCGACGGCCGCCAGTGCGTGAAGTGCGGCAGCACCCGCGCGCTCGAGGTGAACCACATCGTCCCGCGCGTCGGCCGCGGCTATGGCTTCGGCTGCCACAACCACCAGTCCAACCTCGAAACCCTCTGCCACGACTGCCACCTCGTGGTGACGAAGCAACAGGCGCTCGCTCGCCGCGCGGCCCAGCTGAGTCCCGAACTCCTCACGGATGGAGCCGACGAATGAGCCGCGAGACCCGCGAGATGAAGCCCCTTCCCGGGGTCCTCACGACCGCCGAGCGGATCCGGAACCGCCGGTGCCTGTGGTGCGAGTGGCACCCCGAAGCGCAGGGGCACGCACCCGACTGCCCGACCCGACTACACGACAAGGAGACCCAGAGTGGCGCATAGACCCAAGATCTCGATGCGGGTACGTCTCTCGGTCTACGAGCGCGACGGCTACCGCTGCCAGTACTGCGGGCTGCAGTTCGAACCGTGCCCGTCCCCGAAGAACGCCCCTTGGACCGCTGACGACCCGTACATCATGCTCGAGCTCGACCACGTCATCCCGCGCGCGATCGGCGGCTCCGACGACATAGACAACCTGCGCGCCGCATGCAGTCCGTGCAACCGCCGCAAGGCGACCTACGTGCGGGACGAGCAGTGGGCTGAGCGCATCCAGAAAGCCACCGCGGTGCTGCAGGGAACCGTCCCCTCCCGCGAGTGCGCAGAGAAAGCCATCAGCGAGCTCGTAGGCCGCAAATTCACCTTCGCAGAGATCGACATGGAGGTGAAACTCAGTGCCTGACTTCCGTGTCTCAGACACCGCCGCGTTCGACGACAAGATGATCCAGGCCGGCAACTCGGCCATCGGATTGTGGGCTCGCGCGGGTGCCTGGTGCATGCAGCAACTCACGGATGGATTCGTTCCGACGCGAATTGCGCGGCAAATCGGAACGAAAGCACAGGCTGACCGCCTCACGGATTGCGGCCTGTGGGAGACCGTCGACGGTGGCTATCGGTTCGTGAAGTTCCTCAATCACCAGCGGTCGAAAGAACAGGTCGAATCGGAGAAAGCTGCTGCTAGACAGCGCATGCGCAAGGTTCGTTCGGGTGAACGTTCCACCGAACGGACTGAACCTGTTCAGCCGAACGGTTCGGGCGAACGTTCGCCGCACGTTCACGACTCCCATCCCTTCCCTTCCCTTCCCTCTAGTGGTTACGAAGGGAGGGAGGGTTACGTACCGGAACGTGCGAGCGACGAGCCCCCAACCCCCCGCTGCCCCAAGCACATCAACGACGAGCGCCCCCCGGCGTGCGGCGCCTGCGCTGACGCGCGGCGAATCCGCGAGACCTGGGACGCCCAGCAGGCCCAGCGCCGTACCGAGGCCGAACGGGCCGAGCGCGCCGCCCGCGTCGAGGCGGAACGGATCGCTCGCGAGAACTGCCCGCTCTGCGACAACGAGACCGGTTACCGCGGGAACCGTGTCTGCGATCACGACCCCGACACCGCCGCCCGTGCCGCCCGCGGGATGGCACTCGTCCGCGAACAGCTCGCCGCCTCAGCCTCGAAAGGAAGCTCGTAGTGACCCAGCCCCACCTGCCCGACTTCGCCGCGCACATCCCGTGCGACTCGGCCTCCCCCCGCGTGGTGTGCACCGCCCCCGCGGTCTACCGCGTGGTGATGCACCCGCCGAAGACACACGACGACCACACGTGCGGCCACCACGTGACGCTGCTGTGCCAGCACTGCGTGCAGGTCGTCCGCAACCACGTGCGCCGCACCCTCACGAAGAAGGGCGCACCCCAGCCGGTCTGCCCGGTGTGCGACATGCGGTTCTACGCCATCCGTGACGTGATGCAGGAGGTGACGGAACTGTGAGGACCGAGAAGCGTTCCAAGGTGGTTGCCGTCGACACCAGCGACAGCGCCGACTCACCAATCGAGTGGCGCATCCACGTGATGCGACACCCCGACGGGTTGTTCGGACACCTCCCGGGCGGCAGCCCGTCGGCCGAAGACGTCCCGACCGATGCGCTCCGCGCACTCCTCGCGTTCGCCGTGAAGGGCCTCGCCCTCTCCGGTGTCGGTGAGGCGGCGCAGATCGTCCGCGACGAGTTCGCCCGCCACCAACCCGACGAGGTCACCGACGCGCAGGTGGTGGAACCGTGAGCACGCACGACTCGGCAATCATGCTGCCCCCAGACGCCGAACTGACCATCGAACCGACCGGCGTCTGGATCGCCTACTACGGCGACAACTCAGGCGCGACGGCGTTCCCAAGTGAGATCGAAGCACTGCGCCACGCTGTTGGCACCTCGATGCTCGTTCATCACGTTGCCTGGGGCAGTGACATTTTCACCGGACGGGAGCGACCATGAGCGACATCGTCGACGACATCGACGCCCTCATCGACGAGCAAATCGCCGCCGGCGAAAGCGGGCAGGCCCGCCGCGCCGCCGACGCCGACCGCCGGTGCGGGCACTGCGGCCGTGCGTGGCACGGCCTCGCCATCACCACCCGCATGGAGGAGATGCGCCGCGAGTACCTCACGAACGTCGTGATGGCCCGGATGCGGGGCGAGGAGTACGAGTACGCCGAATCGGCCATCCTCGGCGACTACCGCCACGCCGACGACGACTCCACCGTGCTGTGCCCGGGCTCCGAGTTCATCGGCCCCCTACCCTCGACGTGCGACGCAGCGGCGAGCCTGACCGACGACGACGGCTGCCAGTGCCCCAACTGCCTCATGTGGCGAGCAGCCTTCGGCGGCGGCCCCGCGGGCGCGCTCCGCGGGCTGTGGCAGCTTCCCGACGACCCGCTGGACCCCGCATCCTGGCTGACCCGCCCAATCCGAGACGGCCGCGTCACGCCCGAGCTCGGACGGTGGCCCGGGATCACACGCTGGCTGGAACCGGCCCGCTGGTGGCGACTCGACATCACCGCCCACCAGGACATGGAGGAGTTCACCTTCGAAACCGAAGGAGTCGGCGTCGTCCGCGGCATGGTCGGCCCACCCGCCCGCACGACCCTCATCGTCCGGCTCGTCGACGGCCGCACCGGCATGACCCCACTGATCAACGATCCCGCCACCAGCACCGGCATCTACGCCCACTACACCGCCCACGAGACCGACCGACGTCCCCTCACCCTCGACGTCCACACGGCGCGCCCGCCACACGATCTCGGTGGTCGCATCGTGTGGCACGAGATCGACGGCCCGGGCGGCGACTACGTCCACTCACGCGCCGTCGTCTCGACCAACCGTGTCGACCGTTGGTTCGACCAGCACGGCCTGTGGTTCCTCGCACCACGCGAGATGCGGGCCGCCGCGCATCGGCTCATGGGCCGCCTCGCCATCGACGACGGGCGCCCACTGCGCGCCGCCCGCACCCGAATCCCTGACGGAGCCCCGTACCTGCCCATCGGCGTCACGATGCCGCAGCGCGGCGACACCGTCGGCTACGAGATCGGCGGACGCGTCTACACCGGATACGTCACGAACGTCGACACCGTGCTCCGCCTCGACGGATCGAGCACCGAAGAGTTCGCCATCACCCTCAATGACCCAGACACAGACTCGGGTATCAGGCGCCTGTTCGGCCTTGCCGGTGGTATCGCGGGCGGTGTCGAGTGAGCATCGTCGGTCTCGACCCGTCCCTCACCAGCACCGGCATCGCGGTCCTCGCGCTCCACCCCGTGGGCCCGACGAAGGTGATCGCCGTCGCCGCGGTCGGCCGCGACGGCACCGCCGGCGAGGGATACCCGCAACGCGCTCGCCGCATCGTGGCCCAAACCCGCCGGATCATCTCCCAGATCCCAGCCGACACCGAGCTCGTCGTGATGGAAGGCCCGTCGTACGGGTCGCAGTACGGCGCCCAGATGGACCGCCACGCACTGTGGATGGGCGTCTACTCCACGATCCAGGGCATGGGCATCCCGATCGCCGTTGTCGCCCCAGGGACCCGGGAGAAGTGGGCCACCGGATCGGTGCCCCGCGGGATCGACCGGAAGGTCCGCAAAGCCCGCGTGCTCGCCGCGGTGCGAGAGATGTTCCCCGGCGAACGGATCTGCAACGACGACGAAGGCGACGCCGTCATCCTCGCCGCCATGGGCGCCCACCACCTCGGGTGGCCGCTGCCGTTCGAAACGAAGGAGCGGCACACCACCGGACTACAAGCGATCGACTGGCCCACCGAACTGCGAGCCACACGATGACCGTCGCCGAGCTAATCGAGAAGCTGTCCGCGCTGCCGCCGAGCACCGTCGTCGCGACGGACTCAGAGTTCGGGTACGACGCCGACGTCTGCGTGTACCAGTTCCGCGCCAACGTGGAGCGCCGCACTGATGGCTCCACCTCGTGGATGCACGACGACAACGGCCGCGATTCCATCGAACCCGTCGTCCTCATCACCCACTACGGCCACGACGACAAGGAGCAGCTGTGAAGCATCCACCCGCGCCCAGCTCAGCGATCGAGTGCGCCAACATCGCATGGCTCGCCAGTGCCGGCGCCCGCGCCACCGTCTGCTGCACACGCGAGCACGGCCACGCCGGACCCCACTACGACGCGGTTCTCGGCGTCGAATGGACAAAGGAGCAGCGTTGACCGACGAAGAACTGGCCGAAGCGTGCGACCTGCCACCGAGTGAGATCCGCTGCCCCGAGTGCTCTCGCAGCTTCCAGAAGCGCTGCCACACGAGCCGTGACGTCCGAATCCAAGGAGGGCCAGCGGGATACGCGGCACACCGCCGCGTTGTCCACGGCGACGGGAACACACGATGACCGTCTGCCCGCGCTGCCATTTAGAGATCCCCGCGGCCGCCGACACGTGCGACTGCGTACCCGCACCACCGCGCGAGCCCGAACCCGACCGGCCCGCCGTCCCCGTCTACTCCGAAAACCTGCGCGTCGACCGAGACCGAGCATTCACCCGCCACGCCGACGAGAGGCACACGATCCGATGACCCAGCCCGTCGACGCCGGACTCGACCGCAACGCCCAGGACCGCCTCGTCGAGAAACTCACCGACATCCACGCGTGGCTGTCCGAAGACCTCGACGCCACCCTGATCCGCGACACCGCATTCCGCGACAACTCGGAACGCGTCTCCGGGAAACGGGCCGACAGCGAAGGCCCCATGCCGTACGACGACGCCGCAGCCGAAGCGGCACGCGAACTGCACGGCGCACTCCGAGAAGCCGTCTGGTCCGTCTGCACCCAACGCGGACTCACCTGGCCCGGCGAACGACGATCCCCCTACCTCGCGCTGTGGCTCACCCGCCGCATCCGGTCACTCGCCGTGTGCGACAACGCGACCCACATCGCCACCACCATCATCACCGCCCACGACACCGCATTCGCCGCCATCGACACCCCCGTCCGCCCCCACTTCCACGGCTACTGCGAGATGTGCGGCCAATCCCTGTGGTCCCGGGGCGGCGACACCCTCACCTGCAAGAAGTGCCGCCGTGTCGTCGACACCGACTATCAACGCCAGCTCGTCGACACCGAACTCGAAGGCCGATTCTTCACCGCCAACGAACTCGTCGACGTAGTCCGCGACCGCTTCAAACTCGACATCAAACCGAAGACCGTGCACGACATGGCGTACCGGCGCCGCGAACGATTGCCCGTCCGAGGCCGCACCCGCGACGGCCAAAAGCTCTACCGCGCCGGCGACGTCTTCCACCGACTCCGACAACAACAAGACCGACGACAGAAGAAGGACCGAACAGCATGAACCTCTACCACACACCCGACGGGCAACAGTTCCTGTCGTTCACGCTCTGCGCCGACTGCCACCGCGCGCTGGGGGAACTACCCGGCCTGACATACCCACTGCCGGGGCAACGCCTGATCGACGCACAGTGGCGGCACATCGCCGCCGCCGACCACCTGGCCCGGGTGGCATGGACCGAACCCGTCACCGTCGACGGAGGTGTCCCACACGAAGCGCTCCGAAAGCTCGGCGACGTCATTGCGAGCATGCTTCGACAGGTGCTCGCGGTCACCGGACAACCCGACGCACTGCCCGCACCAGCCCCCACACGGAACCACCTCGACGCCATGCGGCAAGCATGGGACGAGGGCTACCACGGCGGCACCCTCGACGGACGGGAAGCGCTCGGGCACACGAGCAACCCGTACGACAAGCTGCTCGACGACCGCCAGGAGTTCGTACGCCAGCGGGTCGAGGACGCGTTCGGTGCACTTCCCGGCGACGACGGCGGCATCGACAACGTGCTCGGCGACGACAACGCCGAATGGTTCGACGCCGTGCTCGACGCCCACGACGAATGGCTCGCCCTCCAACAGCGGAAGGCAACGTCATGACCACCCCGCGATTCAGAATCGAGTACCTGCCCGCGGTCGACTGGAGCACACGCCGCCACCCCGCCGCACGACAGTGGGGCATCGAGCGCCACCGCCGCGGCTGCAACGTGAAACTCGGTAGCCGCGGACTCTCGGTGTGGTGGAGGAACGTGCGATGAACGTCAACGGCCAGGCAGCCGACGAACTCGCGCAGCAGCTCGTGACCCAGGCGACATCCGAAGGCAGAACAGTGCTCGTCGTCGGGAAGGGCGCCCACTGCACCGACCTGTTCGACCGCATCGTCGCGATCGACGAACTGCCACAACGCCGCTCACGCTCACGCCGCTACATCCAGTACGCCAACGGCGCGGAGATCTACTTCCGCCCCGCCACCCCAGACGTCGCACGAGGGTTTCTGTCCTGCGACACACTATGCATCCTCGCCCCCATCACCGAAGCAGCCCGCGCATCCGCCGAACCCACACTGTCGAGCACGGACGAACCCATCATCCTCAGTACCTTCGCGTACGCTCCCCACGATGGCTGAGTTCAACGTGGGGGACCGCGTGCGGGTGATACATCCCGCGTCTCAGGCGGATTGGTGGATCGCTGGGCGTGTCGCCGAACATCATCCACCAGACCATGCCGCAGTGCATGTCACCCACGTCAACCTGGCCCGGTTCCCGAACACGTCGTTCCGAGAGGGCGACCAGCCGTCCTGTCTAGTTCGCTACCTCGAGCACATTGACTGACGACAGACCGACTGGGGTGCTTGACAAATCGACAGAAACTCCGAATCCTAAACACTCAGATTGAGGTGCTGTGCCCACACGGGCCAGCACCTCTTCTCATTCCCCCGTCGCGGCGCGGCCGTGCGCGCACCCTCGACACCACACACCCCGATGCTGGGCTGGCATCAACCGTGTGGTGACCGGGCAACCCCGCACCGGACCGACACACACGCAGCACCCGCGCCGCGACGGGCCCCCACACCACACACCAGGCGGCCACGCATGGCACCACGCAAGACCACCACACAGAAACACCTCGGCTGGTCACACCAACAAAACGCCCGACACCTCAAAGCCCAACACGTCGACGGCACACCCTGCTGGTGGTGCGGACGACCCATGTGGCGCGACCGCACCCGCAACTACGACTACAACCCCCACAGCACCGATCCCGCCTCAGGCAGCCTCGCCGCCGACCACAGCCACCCCCGCGCCCACGGAGGACGCAAAGCCGACCGCCTCCTCCACGGCCAATGCAACAAAGAACGCGGCGCAGGCAACCACGACCACCAACGCCCAGCCCTCACCGGCACACAACCCGATACAGCCCCCAACAACCTCGGCCCACTCGCCATCACCTGCTGGCCATAGCACCTGACCGACTTCCCCCCGGCCAGGCGCACCCCCACCCCCTCCAAATATCCGAAGGGGGGCCACGCCTGACTGGCCGGTGAGTCAGGAATTTTTTTTGCGCGGGGCCGGGGTTTCGGTGCGGAAAGCGAGGGATTCGGTGACGTTGGCCCTCGAATTGACCGGGTCCGAGGTGGTTTCGGAGCTGTCTCGTGCTGGTGACCCTGTGTCGGTGCGGATCATGATTCGCGAGGTGGGGCGGATCGTGGATCGGCTGGCGAAGCTGGACCTGATCCTCACTGGGGATGTGCCCACGTGGACGAAGGTGGTGACCGGGCGGGACTCGGTCATCGAGGTGCGGGTTGATCACGCGTTGCAGGAGGCGCGGCAGCAACAGACGTCTCTGATGCGGTTGCTCGCGGCGATCGCGCGTCATCGTGGAGACGACCCGGGCGAAGGTGCTGGTGGCGACGACGACGGCCTCGCCGACCTCTGACGAGCTCGCCGAGTGGCCTCGGCTGACCGGCAGGCAGGAACCGCACTTCCTGTCGGAGTCGCCCGGCGACGACTCGGACGGTGTGAAGGCGGTGGAGCTCGGCCGGCGGGTCGGCAAGAAGGCGATGCCGTGGCAGTCGACGATGCTGCGGGCGTGGATGCGGCGCCGTCCGGACGGGTTGTGGACCCATCCGGAGTGTGTGGCGATCATCGCGCGGCAGAACGGTAAGACGCTGCTGGTCATCATCCGCATTCTGTGGGGATTGTTCCTGGCGAACGACCGGCAGGGCGAGCGGATCGTGTACTCGGCGCAACGCTGGGCCACGGCCGAGGACGTGTACAAGCGCGTGTGGGCGATCATCGATGCCCGCCCGTGGCTGCGCCGCAGGGTGGTGGCGCACACGTGCTCGGGTGGGCGCGGTTACATCGAAACCGATCGCGGTGCGCGAGTCGCGTTCGTCACCAGGTCGGCGGACCTCGGAAAGGGTTTCGACGAGGTCGATCTCGTCATCTACGACGAGGCGTACAACCTGACGGGTGTCCAGACTGACGCGCTGGACCCGACGCAGTTGGCGTCGAAGAACGCGCAGACGATCTACCTGTCCACCGCGGTGGACGAGGACACGATGCCGAATTGCCAGGTGTTGGCGTCGATTCGGCGGCGTGGCCTGGCCGGCGAGGAGGAACTGTACTTCGCGGAGTGGCTGGCTCCGGAGGAGATGCCGATCGACGAGGTCGCGACCTGGGAGTACGCGAACCCGTCGTTCGGGGTGATCCAGAAGGCCCGGTTCCTGCGGACGAAGCTGGCCAACGCGAAAACGACACGCAAGCGGCGGGGTTTCGAGCTCGAGTACCTCAACCGTGGCCGCTGGCCGAAGGACGAAGAGGAACTCGAGCTGCTCATCGACCTGGAGGAGTGGTCGACCATGCGAAACGCCTCCCCGGAGTTGGTGGGACCGATCGCGCTGGGGCTCTCGCGAACCCGAAACCGGGAGCGGTGGGCGCTGGCCGCGGCGCAGCACACGGCGGTCGGGAAGGTGCACGTCGAGGTGGGCTACTTCCGCGAGGCGACGGCTGCGGCGGTGGTGTCGTTCATCCTCGCGGTCGTCGAACGGTCCGATCCGGTGGCGTTGGTGATCGACTCGCACGACCAGGCGAAGCCGATTGTCCCGCTGCTGCTGCAGGCCGAGCTGGAACCGGAGTTGATGACCACACCGCAGGTCGCGACGGCGTGCGGCGGGTTCCTCGACGATGCGACGTCGAGCATGTTGTCGCATGTGGGCCAGGAGATTCTGGTCGACGCGGTCGCCGACGCGTCGAAACGCGAACTACCGCAGGGCGACTTCGTGTGGGACGACACGGTCGGCGACTCGGCCGCCCCGCTGAAAGCGATCACCGCGGCGCGGTGGGGCCTGCTGACGTTCGGCGCGCGGGCAGCGAAACGGCCTGCTCGACCATCGCGCGGCACCCAGACCCGGGGCACTCCGTCACGGGCCGCAGCGACGCCACGTCGGCGCACGCCGTCCCGGCCGGCGTCCGGAGTTGACCTGTTGACCGCGAGCTTCTGAGAAGGGGGTGACACATGGCTACCGAGGTTGATCAGCCGAAGCCGCCGAAACCGGCGATTCGTGAGAAGGGGTACGTCGCAGACACGTCCGGCGGTCACAGCTGGCCCCAGTGGGTGCAGGACGAGCGGGTGCCGGATCTGCAGTGGCCGGAAAGCGTGGAGACCTTCGCCCGGATGCTCCGCGAGGACTCGCGGGTGTCGTCCCTGCACGCGGCGATCTCGTTGCCGATCCGTCGGACGCCGTGGCGGGTCGCCGCGAACGGTGCGCGCGATGAGGTGACCGAGTTCGTCGCGAAGAACCTGAACCTGCCGATCGAGGGTGGCGACAACCTGCCGCAGCCGACGCGCACGAAGGGCAAGTTCTCGTGGGTGCAGCACCTCCAACAGGCGCTCACCGCACTGCCGTACGGGCACAGCGTGTTCGAGCAGGTGTACTGGCCGCCGGACGACGCGGGACGCACGAGCCTGCGCAAGCTCGCGCCGCGGCCGCAGCGCACGATCTCGAACTGGAACGTCGCGCTCGACGGTGGGCTGATGTCGATCGAGCAGTACGCACCCGCGTCGAACGGCCGAGTGCTGTACGGGATCAACCCGTTGAAGATCCCGATCGGCCGACTGGTGGTGTACTCGCGCGACCAGGACCCGGGCGTCTGGTGGGGCAACTCGCTGCTACGCCCGTCGTACAAGCATTGGCTGATCAAGGACGAACTGATCCGGTATCAGGCGATGTCGATCAAGCGCATCGGGATGGGCGTCCCGATGGGCACCGCCGCCGAGGGCGCGACGCAGGACGACGTCGACGAGATCGCCGACATGGCGCAGAACCTTCGTGGCGGCGACGACGCCGGCGGCGGCCTGCCGTTCGGCGCGAAGATGGAACTACTGGCGCCCAACGGCACGCTGCCCGACATCGGTGCCGCGATCGCCTACCACGACAACATGATCGCGATCGCCGGTCTCGCGCACTTCCTCAACCTCGAGGGCGGCGGCGGGTCGTACGCGCTGGCGAGCGTGCAGGAACACACCTTCACCCAGTCGGTGCAGACAACCGCCGAATGGATCCGCGACACCGCGACCGCCCACATCGTCGAGGACCTCGTCGACATCAACTTCGGCGTCGACGAACCGGCACCCCGGATCGTGTTCGACGAGATCGGCAGCCGGCAGGACGCGACCGCCGCGGCACTGAAGATGCTCGTCGAAGCGGGGCTGCTGTCCCCGGATGTGCTGGTGGAACAGAAGGTTCGCCAGCAGCTCGGGTTCCCGGCCAAACCCGACACGGATGGCGCTCCCGACGAAAAGACGAGCAGCGGACCAACCACGAACATGCTGCCGCGGATGCCCGCGGCCACGCGTGGCGAACAGGGAGCACTTTTCTGATGGGAGACCTCATGAATCTGTCCGCGCTGCTCAACCAGCCGATTGCCCGATCGATCGCCGACTCTCGACGCGAGGCTCGTACTCGCGCCGAGAAGGACGGCAAGAAGCCGACCAACCCGTGGTACCGAGTGCGCAACGAGGCGGGCAGCGACGACGCCGAGATCATGATCTACGACTTCATCGATCCCGACCCGTGGTTCGGTGGCATCTCCGCGCAGGACTTCGTGCGCGACCTCGACGCGATCGACGCATCGAACATCCTGGTGCGGATCAACTCTCCCGGCGGCGACGTCTACGACGCGATCGCCATCACCAACGCGCTGCGCAACCACGACGCGACGATCACCGTCCAGGTCGACGGCCTCGCCGCGTCGGCGGCCAGCTTCATCGCGATGGCCGGCGACGAGGTGGTGATGTGCCGCAACACCGAGATGATGATCCACGACGCCCGAGGGTTCTGCATCGGCAACGCCACCGACATGGCCGAGTACGCCGAGTGGCTCGGCCGCGCGAGCGACAACATCGCCTCGATGTACGCCGAGAAGACCGGCGGTGAGGTGAAGGACTGGCGCAAGGCGATGACGGCCGAAACCTGGTACACGGCTGAGGAAGCCGTCGAGGCGGGTCTCGCCGACAAGGTGATCGCCGCGAAGTCCGACGACGACTCGAAGAAGGCGGCAGCGCACTTCGATCTCCGCGCTTTCGCGCACGCCGGACGCCAGCAGGCGCCGGCCCCATTCATCCCCGCGGCATCGGCGGGGCTGTCAGGAAAGGAGGCCCCCGTGGCCACTCTCAAAGAAGGCCTCGCGGAGCGCCTCGGCATCGACGCCGATGCGGACGACGAGACCGCGTTGAAGGCGCTCGACGAAGCTCTCGAGGAGCGCAGCGACGACACCCAGCCGGGTGACGGCGGAACCGGAGAGCCGTCGGTCGGCGACCTAAACAAGGCTGCTGCCAAGCACGGTCTGCGGCTGGTCGATTCGGCCAAGTGGGACGAGGTGACGGCGCAGGCCGCCGCCGGCAACGAAGCGCGTGAGCGGCAGGTGGCGGGCGAGCACGCGCGGGTCGTCGACTCGGCCATCAGCAAGGGCAAGATCACCGCGGCCCGCCGCGATCACTTCCTCGCGCTGATGAAGGCCGACACCGAGGGCACGACCAAGCTGCTCAACGATCTGCCCGACGAGACCGCCGTACCGCTGTCGGAGGTCGGGCACTCGACCGAGCCCGGTCCGGACAGCATCAAGAACGTTCGCGAGAGCGACGCCTACAAGGGACTGGAGGGCTGATCATGGCCGGAATCACCGTGAAGTTCGAGAAGGGTCGAATCACCCACACCGCCGAGGCCGCCATCGTCGGCGGCCAGGTGGTGCACCCGGGTGACGGTCCGCGCAGCGCCGTGCCGGCGACCGCCGACTCCGAGAAGGTCCTCGGTGTCGCGCTCACCGACGCCGCACCGAAGACCGACCCGACGCCCGGTGTGCTGTACGTCGGCACCGACCAGGTGGCCGTCGCGTCGGCGCCGGCCGTCGTGCCGGTGAAGTCGAACAACTCCGCGAGCGCCGGTGACCTGGTCGTCGCGCACACCGCGGGTGCGGTCAAGAAGGCCCCGGCCGAGGCGAAGATCACCCAGATCGTCGGCCGTGTCATCGAAAAAATCGGAGGCGCGGACAACATCGTCCTCGTCCGGCTGGGAGGCTGACCCGTGGCAACAAACACCCCCGTCGTGTCGATCGACGACGGCAACAACATCACCGTCGATCAGGTCATGGGCAACCCGCGGGCGATCCCGCAGCGGGTCATCGACCTGGTCCGCGACAACATCATGGGCGAGGCGTTCTTCCGCAACGCCGGCAACCCGGGATCGCTGCTGGTGCAGTTCCAGCGGTCGACGCCGCTGTTCCTCGACGGCGACCCCGAGGCCGTCGCGGAGTTCGGCGAGATCCCCGTGTTCGACCTGGGCGAGGGGCTGCCCGAGGTGGCTCGCGGCGTCAAGGTCGGTGCCGCTGTGCGGGTCTCGCGCGAGATGCGGGACTTCAACCAGATCGACAAGGTGCGCAAGCAGGTGACGGGCACCGCCAACACGGTGATCCGCGCCAACGACAGCGCATTCCGTGAGGCCATCGAGGACGCCTCGGTGCCCGAGCATGCGGCCACCGCCGCGTGGGACGCCGTGTCGCCGAAGATCCGGACCGACATCAAGGAGGCGGCGAAGACCGTCGCCAGCGCCCTGCACGACGGTGACCCCACGAAGCCGAAGGGCTACGTGCCGGACACCCTCGTGCTGAATTCGTCTCTCCTGTACGACTTCATGGACGACGACGAGTTCAACAAGATCTACGTCGGCAACGTCGCCGATCAGAGCATCCGCTACACCGGGAAGCTGCCGAACAAGGTGCTGAACCTCAACGTGCTGCATTCGCCGCTGTGGCCGCTGGATCGGGCGTTGGTCGCCCAGCGCAACGTGATCGGCTTCTACGCCGACCCGCGCTCCCTCGAGTCGACCGGGCTCTACCCCGAGGGTGGCGGCCCCAACGGCGGCCCGACGGAGTCGTGGCGTTCGGACACCACCCAGATCCGCATGATCGGCGTGGACGAGCCGGAGGCCGCCTGCTGGATCACCGGGATCCAGTGATGTCCGGGTTCTACATTCTGGCGGCCGACTCGTGGCGCGACGCCGACGGGGTGCGGCACCGCAAGGGTGATGCTGTGTCCCCGCCGGAGTCGGAGGTGCCGCGGTTGCTGCGCGCGAAGGCGATCATCACCCCCGAGGCGGTCGCCGCAGCTGAGGCGGCAGAGGCGGCGGCTCTGGAGGCCGAGGAGGAAGCGGCCGCGGCGGCTGCCGCTCAGGCTGAGGCGTTGGCTCAGGCCGACGCCGACGCACAGGTCGAGCCGACGGAGCCGACCGAACCCGCCGCTCAGACCGCGCCCGTGGAGCCGGTCGAGCCGACGCAGGCTGGCGCGGCCGCTGTCGTCGAACCCCCGGTGACCGAGCCGGTCACGCAGTCGACGGGGCAGGTGAAGAAGCCCCTCAAGACCGCTCCGGTGAAGAAGTGGGAGGACTACGCGGTCACCCAGGGCATGGAGCGGGCCGAGGCCGAGGCCCACACCAAGGACCAGCTGATCGGCAAGTTCGGATGACCAGCGGAGAGGGGACGGTCCCGTTCCTGACAGTTGAAGAGTTCGTCACGCAGTGGCGTCCCCTCTCCAATGCCGAGTGTGTCTACGCCGAGCAGCTCCTCGCCGCGGCGGCTCGCCGCATCCGTCGGCACGTTCCGCACCTCGCGGTCGACGACCCGGACGCGAAACTCGTGTCGTTCCAGGTGGTTCGATCGGTCCTCGAATCAGACGAGGCCCGCGCATCGATGCCCGGCCTCAGCACCTTCACCACGACGGTCGGCGAGAAGACCAACGGCGGGAAGCTGATCAACCCGGACGCGTTGCTGGTGTTCACGCCGTATCACTGGGCGCAGCTCGGTGTGTCGTCGAAGCCGAAGCCGCGCTGGAACTTCCCGCGAAACAACTACTGATGGCCAAGTTCTACACCGAGCAGGTGCAGATCGTCCGGCCGGTCAAGGTGTCGGACAAGTACAACCCCGACGGCGAGATGCTGTCGTGGGAAGGGGCGCAACGCCTCCCGGTGCCGTTCGGTGTCGAGGTGCAGCCCCGCACTCAGTACGAGACCGATGAGAACGGCACACGCGTCGCGACCCGCACCGTGTGGTGGCTCTGCACCCCGCGGGGCAAGAACCTCGACGTCGAGCCGACCGACCGTGTCGCCCATGCGGGCCGCGACCTCGACGTCGTCGGCGAGATCAAGCGTTGGCCATCACCCGAATTCGAGTCCGGCGTCGACCACGTCGAACTCACCCTCGAATACAAGAACGGATAGGACCTGCCATGCCCGAACACGCCAGCACCGTCACGGTGAATCTCATTGGGTTCCCCGAACCTGAGGTCTTCGAGAGCACCGAACCCGCGTCGATCGAAGCCAGCGACGCAGGTGAGCTGCTCGTCGAAACTTCCGACAACGTAGCGATCTTCGCGCGAGGTCAGTGGATCAGCGCTCGCGCGACCCAGAAGGGAGCGGACGATGCCTGAGGTGGCGAACAAGATCACGATCGACCGCAACCAGCGGAAGGTGTTCATCGACGGCGCCGAGTTCCCGTGGATGATCGCCGAACAGGGACCGGACGTCGACGACATCGCCAACCCGCACGCGATTCCGACCGTGACGATCCCGATCATCGCGTCCGACGTGGAAGTGATCCCGCGCGATGGCGAGCAGGACTGACTGACATGGCCGTCTCCACCTCTGCGTCCCAGTGGACCGAGACGCTCGACGGCCCGGTCGTCTGTCACTTCGCCGACGGGATCTTCATCGCGACCGGCCCCAGCGTCCTCATCCGGAGCGAGCTCCACCGCCATTACGACTACGGACACCGCGTCCACGTCGCCCAGGAAGTGAGCCTCGAGGTCCAGGGCAGCGGGACCGCCTTCCCCCTCTCGCCGAATGCCGACGCTGTGCGACTGCGTCGGCCCTCGTACGAGGGCCGCCTGGCGCTGGTGGAGGCGTTCGCAGAAGACATCCCCGCCCCCGGCCAGCACCAGTGGTGGATTCGGATCGCGCCATGACCGAGCAGCCCGCACCCTGCGAGGTGGTGTTCGACTACGCGCGCGACGTCGTCGTGTTCGACGGGACGGATCTGCCGTTCTCGCTGTCAGGCATCCAGGCGCGTGCGGTCGCCGAGGACGGGCACACAGTTGTCACGCTCGTCCTCGACGTCGACCAGGTCCGCACGGTCGCGGCGCTGCCGCAGAAGCCGGAGGAGCCCGAGGACATGCCGGCGCCGGGTCCGGAGCAGCAGTTCGAGAGCCGGCTCGACGCCATCCGCCGACAGAATGAGCTGCGCCGTGGCTGACGATCTGGTGCGGATCGACGCGGACCGCATGTTCCGCGACCTCAACCGGATGCCGAAGGTGCGCCGCGCCGTACGCGCCCGGGCCCGCGAGATCGCCGCCCGCGCCCGCCGCATCGACCAGGCCGAGAACGACGGCCGCGCCGACATCACCATGTCCGAACGCACCATCGGCAACGGCCGGTTCGTTGTCCACGTCGAATCAACCGACGCCGACGGCGAACACGGCAACTCCACCACCGTCCGACGCCGCACCCTCCGAAGGGCCATCGGCTCCCGATGACCGACAACGGATTCCCCGACGCCCTCGAGAAGGTGATCGGGGCGCTCAACACTGCCCTCCCGCTGGCCTACGTCGGCGACGAACTCCCACCCCAGACGGCGCTCGAGAATCGCTTCCCGATCGTCCTCGTCCAGGACGTCCCCGGCGGATCCCGGGCGGTGCCGTGGCAGGCCGGCGGCGGCCCGCTCATCGACGTGTTCGCCGCCGACTTCTACATCCTCGGCCGCAACCGAGAACAGTCCCGCGAGTACGCCGCCCGCACCCGCGGGATCCTGTTCTCCCTCGTGTATCGCGACGACATCGAGATCAAGAAGGTGATCGAGGTGTCGGCGTTCTCCCGGGCGACTGATTTCAACCCGCGCGTGAAGCGCGAGCACGGCGAGTACCACTTCCACATCGGCCGCGACACAGCCTGATTCGCCTCGCGGCACCCAAGATCCGGACCTGCCAGGACCGTTCACCGCAGACCCCTCCGATAGGGGCTGCTTCCACATGCCTACACGCAGAATGAGGAGGACGTGATGGCAGTCCCAACCATCGATGGGTTCAAGGCCGAGGCCGCGCGCGTCGGCGTCACCGGCCGCATCGACATCGCATCGCTCACCGCGGGTGTGCTCCCGCACGACATGAGCAACCTGACGACCACCGGGCCGGGTGGTTACACCAACCTCGGGTACATCTCCGACGACGGTGTGACCGAGGGCCGCGACGAGGACAACCAGGAATTCGTTCCGTGGCAGGAGAACTCGGCGATCCGCTATGAGATCACCAAGTCCGTCGTGACGCTCGAGTTCACGCTGTGGCAGTCGACCCTGGCGACCGCCGGGTTCTACTACGGCGTCGACGCGGACGACATGTTCGTCAACGACGACGGGTCGGTGTTCTTCGACGAGTCGGGCAAGCCCGACGTCAAGCAGCACAAGCTGGTGCTGACCGTCGTCGACGGGTCGCGCGCCCGCCGCACCTGCCTCGCGGCCGCCCAGGTGACCGAGCGCGGCGAGATCACCTACAAGTCCGACGAGATGATCGGCTACAACGTCACCGTCACCGGCTTCCCGGGCGAGGACGGCCCCGACGGCAACGCGCTGTCTCGCCGCCGGATCTTCATGGAGGGCTGGGACACCACCGGCCTCCAGGAGTACGTGCCGCCGACGCCGTAGCCCCCGAGACGGGTGCGGGGCGGGGAGTTTCCCTGGCAGGTCCGCCCCACCCCGCACCCTTGCTTCACCTCTGGACCTGCCGAACTCTGAAAGGGGCCTGCCATGGCTGACATCGATCTCGACCTCTACATCGCCCAGCGCGAAGAGGCGCGCGCCGAAGAGGGCGCGACGCTCCACACCTTCGACTTCGAAGGCAAGTCGTTCGACAAGACCGAGGGTGACACGTTCACCTTCAAATTCCAGGGCCGCGACTGGGTCGTCCGGGACATGCAGTTCCTCACCGACGCCGAAAAGGACCAGCTCGAAACGCTGACCGCCGACATCGACGTCGCCGCCTGGTACATGGGCGAAACCCAGTACGAGGAGTTCCTCGCGGCCGGCGGTGAGTCGTGGATGTTCAACCAGGCATTCACCGACTACGGCAAGAAGATTCGCGATGAGCTGCAGGGAAACCCTACTCGGCGGAATCGCTCCTCGCGCCGCGCGGCGTCGAAGAAGTCGAAGCAGCGCTAGACGCGACGTACCCGGGTCTGTGTGACCCGGCCAACGCGCGGGGTGTTCTCGCCCGGTATCACCGCGGCGAGATCACCCTCCGCAAACTGCGGGTGCTGATCGACGGTCTACCCCAGGGCCGGACGGCGATCGATCAGGCCAAGACCGGTGGGCAGCAGTGGGGCTGGATCGAGCAACTGCTGTGGATGCAAGTGCGTCTCATGCAGATTCAGACCGCCAGCATCTCCAACCGGCTCGGAAAGCCCAAGGTGAAGGTGCCCAAAGAGCACCCGAAGTACCCGTGGACCGACGTCGACGAGGACGAGCCCACGAAGTACGGCAACCGTGGTGACCACTCGTCCGAGGACGTCATGGCGTTCCTCGACTCTCTCTGAACGACCCCCGACGGCAACCGCTTTCGGGGGTCGTTCTGTCTCTCTTTCCCAGATCGGAGGTGGAATCCGTTGGCCGAAGATGTCGTGTACGTGCCCGTAGCTCCCTCAGCGAAGGGGTTCATGGCCACTGTGGTGAAGGAGGCGTCGGGCGCGGCCCGGGCGGGCTCCGCCGCGATGGAGAAGGAGTTCGCGCGCGGCGGCCGCGAATCCGGACGGTCCGCGGCGCGCGGCGTCGACGACGGACTGTCCCGCGGGAACATCGGCGTCAACTCGGTCAAGGCGCGGATGGCGAAGCTCGCCGCCCAGATGCGCGGCATCGGCCGCACCGCCGGCCACCAAGGTGCACTCGGCATCAACGACGGCCTCAACCACATCGACTACACACGGGCAGGCGACGAGCACGGCCGAAACTACGGCCGCGGGTTCGTCCGCGGCGTCCGCAACGGCCTCGTCGGGATCGCCGCCACTGTCGGGCTGGTCAACAACGGGTTCCGGGGAACCGTCCGACACATCAGCACGATCGCCACCGCCACCATGTGGGCGTCGAGGATCATGCGTGGATTCGCCGTACAGGTGATGGCGGGCGCCGTCGCGATGAGGCTCCTCGCCGGTCAAGGGTTGGCGAAACTCGCCGGCTGGCTGAGAGCCGTCGCGGCACTCGCCGGTCGTCTCGCCCGCGACGTCGCGCGCGCCACCGCCGCGGTGCTGGTCCTGTCGGCGGCAGTCCGGACCCTCGGCCGCGTCATGCGCGTCACCCGCGTGATCGGCATGCTCACCGTCGGACTCGCCGCCCTCATCGGCATCGCGAGCACCGCGGCGCCCGCCCTCGTCGCGCTGAGCGCCGCGATCGTCACCCTCGGGTCGGCGGCCGGCGGAATCGGCATCGCCGGACTCTCCGCGCTCGGCGCGTCGATCGCCGGACTGAAGCTCGGCCTGATGGGCGTCGGCGACGCGTTCAAGGAGATGGGCACCTCCGGCGCCGGTAGCGCGGCGAAGGTCGTCGACAACACCAAGGACATCGCGCGCGCCGAACGGGGCCTGACGAAAGCGGTCGAGGCCGAGAAGGACGCGCAGGAAGACGTGTCGAAGGCCCGCGACGACGCCCGCAAGAAGCTCCGCGACCTCGATCTGCAGCTCCGTGGCGCCGCCCTGTCCGAGCGCGACGCCCAGCTGTCGCTGCGGGAGGCGCGCGCCGACCTCGCGAAGGGCGGATTCGAGACCGGCACCGAGCGCGAACGCGCGGTCCTCGCAGTGCAGGAAGCCGAACTTCGGCTCGCCGAGGTGCAGCGCGACAACAACGACCTCGCGAAGGACGCGGCCTCCACCCGACGCAAGGGTGTCGAGGGCTCCGACGAGGTCGTCGCCGCCCAGGAGCGGCTGCGCGACGCCACCGAAGCCACCAGGGACGCACAAGAGGCGCTCGCCGACGCCCGCCAACCGAAGGACACCGGCGCGAGCGCGGCCGCCGACAAGCAGGCCGAGGCGATGGCGAAGCTGTCCACGAACGCCCGCTCGTTCGTCGAGTCCGCGATGGGCGTCAAGCCCGCATGGGACGCGATCCAGCGCGGAGGACAGGACACGCTGTTCGCCGGTCTCGCCCAGCGACTCCCGCTGCTCGCCGACACGTGGCTGCCGCGGCTCGGGACGGCGATCAACACCGTCAACGGCGGGTTCAACACCGGCGCCCGCTCGGTCGTCGACTGGATGAACTCCGCGCAGGGCATCCCGATCGTGTCGTCGTGGCTGCGCACCTCGTCGGGCATGGCGGCGCAGGCCGGTACCGCGCTCGGCGCCCTCGCCCCCGGACTCGCATCAATCGCCGCCGGCGCGGGGGAAGCGTTCGCCCCCATGGTCGCGGGCGCGACGGAGGGCGCGACATCCCTGTCGAACATGCTCGTGCAGGCCCAGCAGTCCGGCCGCATCAAGCAGTACTTCACCGACGCGTTCAACCAGGTCAAGACCGTCATCCAGAACGTCACCGCGGTCGTCGGCCCACTCTGGGCGGCGTTCATGCAACTCGGTCGTGTGTCGGCGTCCGGACTCGCCCCCGGGATGCGGTCAGTCGGCGCGGCGATCACCCAGGCGACCCCCGGCCTCGTGCAGATGGCCGAACGGCTCATGCCGGCACTCGGGCAAGCGCTCACTAACCTCGCTCCGATCATCCCCGGGATCGTGCATGCGTTCTCCCCGTGGGCCACGATCCTCGCCGTCATGGCGCCCCACATCGCCACGGTGATGTCGCACCTCGGGCCGATGGCTCCGCTGCTGCTGACTCTCGCGGTGACGGTCAAGGCGATCACTATGGCGATGACGCTCTACAACGCCGTCATGGCCGTCGCGTCGGTCGTCCAAGGTGTGTACGCCGCGGCCACCGGCGCCGGCACAACCGCGATCCGCCGCAACACGATCGCCCTCGCGGCGTACAAGACGGCCCAGCTCGTCGGTTCGATCGCCACCGGCATCGCCACCGCCGCAACAACAGCCTTCGGTATCGCGCTCGCAATCGCGACATCGCCGATCACCTGGATCATCGTCGCAATCGGCGCGCTGGTCGCCGGCCTCGTCCTGTTCTTCACCAAGACCGAGATCGGCCGCAAGATCTGGACCACCGCGTGGAACAGCATCAAGATGGCCGTCGGCGTCGTCTGGTCCTGGCTGCAGCAGACGGTGTGGCCCGCGCTGATGACCGCGCTCCGCGCCGTCGGCGCTGTCGTGATGTGGCTGTGGCGCAACGTCATCACGCCAGCCTTCAACGCCATCAAATGGGTGATCAGCGTCGCGTGGAACGCAGCGAAACTCTACTTCGGTCTGTGGGTTGGCCTGTTCCGCAACGTCGTCGGACCCGTCGTGATGTGGCTGTGGAACACCGTCATTGGTCCCGCGATGCGTGGAATCGGCGGCGTCATCGGCTGGGTGTGGAACACCCTGATCAAGCCCGCGTGGGACTCGTTCCGCCGCAGCCTCGACATCCTCGGCGAAGCGTTCAAATTCCTGTGGAACAACGTGATCAAGCCCACCTGGGATGCCCTCGGCGCCGGAATCCGTTGGGTCGTCGACAACATCATCACCCCCGCGTGGGATGCCCTCAAGTCCGGACTGAGCGCCGTCGGCGGATTCTTCGACACCATCGTCACCGGGATCGGCAACGCCTGGGACAAGATCAAGAGCTTCGTCGCGAAGCCGATCAACTTCGTCCTCGGCACCGTCTGGAACAAGGGCCTGCTGCCCGCGTGGAACACAATCGCCGGATTCCTCCCCGGGCTCAACCCGATGAAGCCTGTCGCCGAGGTCGCGTTCAAGGACGGCGGCCCCGTCCCGATGGGGTCAGGTGCCAAGCGGGGCAAGGACTCCGTCCACGCGCTGATGATGCCCGACGAACACGTGTGGGACGTGCGTGACGTCCGACGTGCCGGCGGTCACGGCGCGATGTACCGGATGCGCAACATGGTCGACTCCGGGCGCCCGTTCACCTGGACCCCCGGCGGGCTGAGCCCGGTGTCCGAGGGCGGCCCGCTGCCTCGTTTCGAGAAGGGCGGCGCGGTCGCGGCGGGGCAGAAGCTCTCCCCGATGCCCGGTGAGGGCGGGTTGCAGGCGATCGGTCAGCTGATGCGCCGCATCATCTTCAAGCTGTGGCCGAAGATCAAGGACATCGGCGGCTACCGCCAGGACAACTTCGACGAGCACCCGTCGGGCCGCGCGCTCGACGTGATGGTCGGCTCGGACAAGAAGCTCGGCGACCAGGTGAATGCTTTCGCGCACGCCAACAACCCGAAGTTCCCACTGCAGCACTCCATCTGGCAACAGGCGATGTGGTACCCGCCGAAGATGCGGCGCGAGCCGATGGGCGACCGCGGATCGCCAACGCAGAACCACATGGACCACCCGCACCTGTGGTGGAAGCCGCAGAACGTCAACCCGAACGTCGTGCCCGAGGGCCTCGTCACCGACGGATTCGGCGGCCCGTCGACCGCGGAGATGCTCAATATCGTCAAGAAGAAGATCTCCGAGATCATCGACAAGGCACTGAATCCCATCAAGCAGGGCCTGACGTCGATCGTCGGTTCGCCGCCCCCGGAGTGGCTGGGAATCCCGCCGAAGATCTTCGACATCACCAAGACGAAGGCGATCGAGACGGCGTTCAATCTGGCGGCGAAGCTCGGAGACAAGCTCAAGGGTGCGTACGACGCGGCGAAGAAGGTCACCTCGATCGTCACGAACGTGGTGAAGTCGCCGTTCAAGGCTCTCGGCGGTCTGCTGCGCGACCAGGGCGGTTACCTGCCGAGGGGTCTGTCGTTGGTGCGCAACGAAACTGGCAAGCCCGAGGCGGTCCTCAACTGGGACCAGCTCACCACCGTCAAGGACATGATGGAGGCGTTCCGGTCTGTGTTCTCGGGGCAGTCGCCGGAGGCGGCGAGCGCGGCGCAGCAGCAGATCTCCGATCAGATGACCGCGCGCCACGAGCAGGAGATCAAGGGCCTCACCGGTCAGCAACTCGCCGCGGTGCAGAAGCGTCACGACATGGAGCGCAAGGCGCTCGAGGACAGCACCGCCCGGATCGAGGGGTACCGCGCCAGCGCGACCACGATCCGCGACACCCCGATGGTGGCGGCCGAGTCGATGGCCAAGGACACCGCCGACTTCTTCGGGTTCGGGAAGATCTTCGACACCATCTCCGGTCTCATCCCTCGACCAGGGGACGCCGCATCAGCCAGTACGGCCGGCGGTGCGGGCACCAGCTCGCTGAGCACCACGACGACGCCCAGCGCGACAGACCCGGTGTACGGCGACGGCACGACGATCGAGCAGGGGCAGACGCCGTCAACGACGAAGATGCCCGACCTCGCGCCAGGTGGCTGGGAGAAGTACCCGTTCGCCATCACCGAGCAGGCGAAGAAGATGGGTCTGTCCAAGCGGGCCGCGATCATCGGAAACGCGACGGCGCTCGTCGAGGTCGGCGACCCGATGAAGATGTACGCCAACAACGCCGTCCCGGAATCGCTGAAATTCCCGCACGACGCCGTCAGCTCTGACCACGACTCGATCGGCCTATTCCAGCAACGGCAGGCAGGGTGGGGCACTGTCGCCGACCGGATGGATCCGCACCGCTCGGCGAAGATGTTCTACGACGCGCTGATGAAGATTCCCGGCTGGGAAACGATGGACATGGGTGCCGCGGCACAGGCGGTGCAGCGCAGCGCGTTCCCCGGGAAGTATGCCGAGCGTATGCCGAGGGCGACTGAGCTCGTCGACAAGTTCGGGATCTACGACCAGGGTGGCTGGCTCAAACCGGGTGGCCTCGCGCTCAACCTGTCGAAGCGTCCCGAACCGATCCTCAACGGCGCGCAGTGGGCGTCGATCGATTCGATGCTCGAGGCGTTGCCGTCGGCGGCCGAGTTCAAGTCCGTCGCCGACCTCGGTGCCGCGGCGATGCGGTCGAGCGGTCGGATGCCGAACGAAGGCGACGACTCCCAGTCGTCGACCGGGCACCGCGACGCCCCGCTCGTGTGGGTCGAGAACCAGTACACGCATGACCCGGATGAGGCAGCACTCAAGACCGGCCGCGAGGTTCGCCGCGCGACCCGGTCCGAACAACTCGTGGGCGGGTGGGGATGAACAACCGTGCAGTCCTGACCGATCACACGATCGTCGAGTGGATCTCGCCGAAGGGCGAACGCGTCCGCCTGTCGGGTGCGAAGAAGACCGCGCCACCCGAACTGGGTGCGTGGTTGTCGACGGGCGGGATCGATGGCATCGGGCACCTCGACGTGAAGGCGCTGTTCGATGCCGCCGCCCGCCAGTGGGGCGAGGACTATGTCGGCGAGACCCTCGATCACGCGGAACTCGATGTGCCGCTGTTCATCCTCGGCGCCAACCCGGACGACTTCCGGCGCCGCGTCGAGCACCTGCGGACCCTCATCCGCCGGCACGAGGTCGGGTGGCTCGCGGTGTACACCAACTCCACCGGGTGGCGGTGGGTTGCCGCACGGCTCGGCTACCTGAAGCCGACGTTCCCCTTCGACCCGAGCAGGACGTCGGCCGCCAACTTCGAACTGATGCTGATCGTCGAGCACCCGATCCCGCGGGCCGCCGATCACGCCGACTCGTGGAAGAACACGACCAACACGGGCAAGGGGTCGGTGTCGATCTACCCGGGCCCGCTGTGGCAGGCGTGGCCGCAGTTCGCGTTCCAGGGGCCGGGACGGTTGCGGTTGCGGTACGCCGGCAACGACGTCGATCACCCGTTCACCGTCCTGGCGGGCGAGACGATCCTGATCAACACCGACGAGGCGCGCCCGACGATCCGGTCGGCGAAGACGGGCCGCAACCTGTGGCCACTGATGAAGGGCCGCAAGTACACCCACCCGGTCCCGGAGGGTGAGGTGACGCGCGTCGACATCACCGTCACCGGCGGCAACGCCAACACCGAGCTGTGGGTCATCTGCCGCCAGCAGCACGAGGGTCTGCTGTGAGCGTCCGCGGTGCGTTCGCGACGCTCACCCACGACGAACAGTCCGAGCGGGACACCTACAAGAACCCGAAGGCGGTCGTCGAGCTCCGCACCAAGGAGATGGCGATTTGGTCTATCTCCGGCGACTACCAAGACCTCAAGTTCACCGACAAGAAGTCGGCGGCCGGCGGGCTGACGATGCTCCTGCCGTGCGACGACCACTACGGCGACTATCTCGACGGGCAGCCGAAGGCGACGGTCCGGCCGATCGTGGTCCGGCTCCCGGGCTACACGACGTTGTGGTTCATCACGAAGTTCACCCGCACCCGTAAGGGGTTGAAGCGCTACTACGAGGTCGAGGCGATCGGCGCGCTGGAGCACCTGGCGTGGATCCGGTTGTGGCCGTGCCCGTGGTCGGTGGCCGAGTTCCAGCCGATCAAGTACTGGTTCGGGCTGGGGCCGTCGGCCAGCATGTGCGCGCTGGCGTTGGCCGCGAACCTCGTTCGGCTGCAGGGCGAGTTGTTCTCGATCCCGACGGGCAACCTGTTCGCGCCCGACGCGTGGAACGTGGTGAAGAAGGCGCTGCACCCGATCATCGTCAACCCGCGCAACAAGTTCATCGGCGACACCTCGAAATGGGATTCGGCGTCGTGGCGGATGGACGAGGCGCTCACCGCCTTCACCGAGGTGTGCCAGGCCAACGACCTGCAGATCGTCTACCAGTTCTTCGACCCCGACGTCGACCCGCAGCCGTTCCCCGAATTCATCCATCTCGACCGGCCGAAGCTGATCCTCGACTTCGTCGAGAAGGGCCAACCGGTCGGCTGGACCGGCACCGCGATCGACGGATTCTTCCGCACCGGCATCCAGATGGGTACCGACCTGCTCGGCTGGGTGCTGTATCCGATCCTCGGCGACGACCGCTACCAGGAGTACCTCGACAAGGTCGAGGGGACGATCGCGAACAAGCCGATCGCGGTGTACACCACCGGGAAGTACACGCCCGCAGACGAGTACGAGCAGACCACCCACACGGCGATGGCGTCGCGGGTGACCGCTGGTGGCAAGTCGCCGGAGTGGGTCAACACGCTGCTGGTCACCGGCGCCAACATGCTGCTGTCGGGGATCGGGGCGGCGGTCGGCGCCGCGCTGGTCGCCGCGACCGGCGGTGCGGCGGCACCGATCCTGCCGTTCCTGACGAACCTCGAGCTCGGCGCGTTCGAGGGTGTCGTCAAGGACACCGTCATGGCGTTCCACACCTCCGAGGACATCCAGCGCGCCAACGAGGCCGGTCCGTGGCGGTTCAAGGAGACGTTCGCCGAGTCGTCGTCGACCGGACTGTCGATGGAGACGCTGTCGGGGATGAAGTCGGCGCACTGGGCGACGAGACCGTACATCTCGCACGCCATCTCGGTGCAGAACGGATCGCCCTACTACATCGGCAAGGACCTGCAGCTCGGCGACCTCGTCGGTGTGCAGATGGCCGACGGGAAGGTCGAGGTCGAGTACCTCGAAGAGATCACCTACGAGGACTCACGCAGCGTGCGCGGCAAGTTGACGCTGCAGATCGGACGGCCCGACGCCGAACGCGAACCCGGGTCGATCGCCCTGGGCAAGATCCGCCGATTCGGCACCTGGCTCACACGAGCCGCACTGAGCGAATGACCTATCCAGCAAGCCAACCCACCACCCAGTACGGAGGTACTGACCATGGCTGATCCGATCGCCGTCTACGAGCGGCTACAGAAGGACCCCGTCATCAAGGCGACGCTGCTCGACGGCGCTCGCACCCGAGGACACGGCGACATGATCTCGCCGCTCTGGGGCAACATGGACCACCACACCGGCGCGTCCGGCAACTCCTCGCCGTGGTCGATCGCCAACCATCCGAGCCTCGGGCTGTGCTCGCAGTTCTTCCTGCCGCGCAACGGAAAGCTCGTGATCTGTGGCTACGGCATCGCCTGGCACGGTGGCAGCGGCTCCGGTTACGGCATTCGCGACGTCAACGCCCAGCTCACCGGCATGGAGATGGACAACAACGGCACCGAGGGCTGGGGCTCGATTCAGTACTGGAACGGTGTGCGGATCAACGCGATCATCCATCTGGTCGCGAAGACCAAGAAGCACGGCAGCTTGGCGTGCAACACGATTGGGCACAAGGAGTGGGCCGGCGCGGCACAGGGCAAGTGGGATCCGGGCGGCATGAACATGTCCAAGCGGCGTTCCGACATCGCCGCGGTCATGGCCGAACTCGGCGCACCGATCCCGCCGCGCGTGATTCGCAACGAGATCGACCACGTCCGCTCGTTCTCCCCGTGGCTCGGCGCCCCGACGTCGGGCGAACTCCCGCTTCGCGGCAGCGTCTCGGGCAAGGTCCGGCGCTACGAGCGCGGCAACATCTACTGGCTGGCCGCGACCAACTCCACGGTCCCGGTCCCCACCGCGATCCTCGACGTATACGAGCGATTCGACTTCGAGAACGGTCTACTCGGTGTCCCGCTGAAGTATCACGCCCTGATTCCGGCGAAGAACGCCGACGGCAACGTTATCCCCGACCTGTTCCTCGGCGACGTCCAGGGCTTCAAGAACGGTGCTATCCAGCGCCGCTACGGCCACGACGGCTACGCCCTGTACGGCCAGATCGGCGAGCGCTACGCCCGCGAGCAGTGGCACGAGGGCTCGCTCGGCTTCGCCATCTCCGACGAATACGAGCAGGACGGCATCATCCGCCAGGACTTCGAGCACGGCGCTCTGCTGTGCGATCGCAACGGCACCGTGAAGCTCGATCGCGGTGACTACCTGTACATCCCCCCGGGTCGCTGACCCCACTCACAGAAGGAGTTTCACCGTGTCTGTACCCACTCATACCCCCACGCTGGTGTTCGGTCGCGAGCCCGCGGCGTGGACGGCGGCGATCATGTCCGCGGTCGCGCTGGTCGTCGCGTTCGGCATCAACGTATCCACCGAGACCCAGGGCATCATCCAGGCGTTCGTCAACGCGGTGCTGTCGCTGATAGTGGTCATCACCGTCCGCGAGACCGTTCTTCCGGCGATCGTCGGTGTCATCGGCACCGGACTGCCGCTGTTGGTCGCGTTCGGATTCGACCTCACCGATCAGCAGCAGGGCGCGATTCTCGCCGCCGCACCGCTGGTGCTCGGCCTGCTGGTGACGCGCCCCCAGGTGACTCCCACGGTGAACGCAACAATCCACCGCGATCAACGACAACCCTTCATCACCAACACACTCCGGGACGAGAGAGTGCAGCGCGCGGACCTCGGACTGCCTCCCCGCCACGCTGCGCCCGATTCCGCCGACGACTGATGGAAGCCCTCGGGGGTTTGCCGTGGGCGGACTTGTCATCCGGCGCACTCCTCGCGGTAGTCGTCATGCTGGTGCTCCTCGGTCGGTTGGTGCCGAAAGCGCAGCTGGATCAGGCCTATAGCGACCGCGATCACTGGCGCACCGTGGCCGAGGAAGCCACCGCGCAGAACCGGCTGTTGCTGGATGCCGCCCGGCCCGCGGTGCGGATCGCCGAATCGGTACAGCAGCAAATCGCAGGGAGCGAGTGATGCGCTGGCCGTGGCAGCGCCGTCGGGAATCCGAGAGCTCCAGCGAGGCGCGCGCGGAGCTGGATCGGCTGCAGGCACAGCGTCCCGAGGTGGAGTGGCTGGCGAAAGAGGGCCGCCGCCAAACCGACCACAACCACTTCGGTGAGGGAATCGAGAAGGCGATGAGACGGAGGTATGCATGAAGCGGGCAGCGAAGAGCGCGGCCGGCACCTTGACGGCCGGTGCAGTGCTGCTGCCGGTCCTCGACCTGGTTGGTGTTGAGGCGAGGGTTGGCGCGAACGTGCTGATCGTGACGATCGCCGTGCTGTCCGGACTGTTCAGCCTCCTGTACGGATTCCGGTCGCGGTGGTCACGCACCCATGCGGGGCGGGCCGTGCTGTACCTGGCTGTAGCGCTGACCCTGTTCGCCGGTCAGGTCGGTATCTCGGCGTGGACGGGCTCGGCGTATCTGTGGCGCAACGAGATTCGATTCGTCCTGTACTTCGCGCTCGCGGTGACAGTGGCGAACTTGATCTGGACGCTCCTCATCGAGCAAGCGAAGGACAGACGATGAACCGCTATGTGGTGACAGTCCGCGGTATCGGTGAGCCGATGGGCCGGAACATGCTGACCCCGTTCGTGGATCGGCTCGGCGCCGGGTGGACGCACGTCGAGGTCGACTATCCGGCGGCGTACGGGTTCGTCAATGGCCAGCGCAACCCGCACGCCCCGGACTACGAGACGACGAAACGTTTTGGCCGCACGAATGTGCGGATCGAGTTGGCGATCATCGCAGCGGACCACCCGGACGCGGTCGTCGTGCTCGCCGGATACTCGGCCGGCGCCGACATCGTCGACGACCTCGCCGTGTCGGGCATCATGGCCGAGTTCCCACAGGTAAAGCGCGCTGTGGTGGTGGCGAACCCGTCGAACCCCGGCTCGAATGGGCTGGCCGACTACGGGATCGCCGCGCCGGAACGCGGCCGCCAGCACGTCGACTCGCGCGTCATTCCGGTCAACCACCCGGGCGATGTCATCTGCTGCTGCCCGCCGCGGTCCCCGCTGCGCGTCATCGCGACCCTCACACCGCGGATGCAGCTCGCTGACCGGTCCGTGTGGGTGCGGGACGTGCTGGCCAAGCTCGGGAACCCGACGGTCCGCGCGGAGATCGACGACAAGCTGGGTGCGTGGTGGGACCCGCGGAACTGGGGCCGCTACGACCGGGCCGCGAAAGACGCCCGCGGTTACCTCGGTGTCGGTGTCCGGTCGACGCACACGATCTACAACCGGCGGCCCCTCGGCGGGCTGTCGATGCTCGAGCACGCCGCCGACCGTGTGAAGAGGGAGGTCGCGCCGTGAGCGACGACGACGAGACCAGGCCGATGCCGTACGCGCTCGACGATCCGACCGTGCTGCGGCTCGGGAAGTTCCTGCGCAACACACCGCTGTCGAACAACGCATTCGCCCCCATCCCGGACCCTCTGTCGGAGTTGGTCGCCCAGGCGGTGTGCAACTACACCCGCGACCTCGTGTGGTCGGGCGAGGTCCGCGACTTCGTGCCGCTCGGGCACTGGGAAGCGACCCCCGACCTCGGCGACGTTCAGAGCGAAACCGTCGCGGGTGAGGTGACCCGCATGACCCACCGCGTCACCGGCATCTCCGTCCTCGGCGAAAACCCCGACCAGGCGTGGAAGCTGCTGCGAGAGAAAGTGAGACAGCACAATGGCTGACGACCCGATCGAACGCATCGGTGTAGAGCTCGAGATCTTCGCGATCCCGCAGCCCGCCGGCGCCCCGCCGATGACCGAAACGTATCTGCACGTCCGTCGCCGCCAGAACGGTGCCGCCGAACGGGCAGTGATGGGGTTGCCCGCGTACGAGGGTGCGCCAGGTCCGCCCGGGCCGCCCGGAGCGATCCACCGCGGCGAGCTCACCACCGACGAGCTCAACGCTCTCGCGCTGGTGCTCGGCGAGGACAACACCAACTGGGCGTGGCGCAACACCGACACCAACGACCAGTACGTGTGGTCCGGGGCGTCGTTCGTCGTCTACCACGGTGTGTACGGCACACCCGGTCCGGTGGGTCCGCCGCCCGCGCTCACTCCGGGGACGCTGACGATCGACGGGGATCCGGTGGCGGGCCCAGACTTCGGTGTGCGGGTGTCGGGGTCGGCCGGCTCGTACGCGGTGGGGATCGACCTGCCTGAGATGCCGAAGGGCGACCCCGGTCCGACTGGGCCGTCGGGGTCGGTCATCAACTCCGTCGACGTCGCCGCCGACTCCGACCCCACCGACGGCGACGTCCTCACCTTCCGCGAGGACGACGGCAAGCTGGTGTGGCAACCGGGCCAGTTCGTCACCGAGGAGTACGTCGTCGGCCCGGGCGGGTTCCCGAACGTCACGAAGTTGTCGACCGACACCCGCCACACCCTGTTCTCCGTCGCGATCCCGGCGAAGCCGTGGCCATACCGCTTCGACTTCGCCGGAGGCGTCGACGTGTCGTCGAAGTCGGGCACCCAGATCGACATGGAGCTGCGCACCGACAACGCCACGTCGGGACCGCTCGTCGGGTACGGCAAGGGCCAGGACGGTGAGGGCTACCGCGAGGTCGCGTTCCGCGCGCACTCCGACGTCGACCTCACCCCGGCATCGACCGAGGGCGTGATCCCCGCGAACACCGCGGTGACACTGTTCGCGTCGGCGGTGAAGGTCGCGGGCAACCTCAACTCGTGGCAGATCCGCAACACGAAGGCGCAGCTGCGGATTCGGCTGATGCGGGTCACGGTCTGATGACACCCCCACCGGAGGGGCGGGACCGCCATTACTGGCCCGCCGCCGAACCGCCTGATGACCGGATCGCGGCGACACAGGTGATCCCAACGCGGTCTGCTCCGAAGATCACGATGCCGCCACCGCAGTCCGAGGACCAGATGTCGCTGCGGGAGAGGGCGAACGCCATCTTCGGCGAGTTGGGCACCCGCTACGAACTCGAGAAGGTGCAGGAGGCGATCGCCAATCTGGAGGAGGTCGCACCCTCGTCGCCGGTCACTCCGGCGTATGTCGCCGACATCGACGACATGGTCACCTGTGGCCGTGCCGACCTGGTGCGGTGGGTGGCGGCAACGCACAACCACACCTCGGGCAGCTATGCGGCGAACTCCACCACCGGCAACGTGGCGGGCAGCTCGGGCAGCACGGTGGTGTCGCTGAATCCGGCGCCGGCCACCTACAAGCCGTCGACACCGACGAGCCTGTCGAACAGTCTCGCTCCGGTCGACTACACGCCGATCATCGTGGACCGCCGCGGCGTGGTGAAGAAGCTGCGCTGGCGGGTCGGGAACGACGCGAACGTCTTCTCGATCGAGGCGTACTACATGGCGCTCTGCGTGTACAACCCCGCGACCCTGTCCATCGAAAAGGTGTGGGACAGTGGCAACATCAAGGATGGGGTGGCGAACACCAACTCGCTGCGCGAGGTCGGCGTCGACCTCGCGATCGACCAGATCTGCACGCCCGGCCAGATCCTGTTCGTTGCCCACCAGCAGATCGCACCCGGTCTCGCGCAGGAGGCCCGCACCTATGCGTGTCGTCCGCAGACCGGCGATGTGGCCCGCCCGGGCCAGCTGCTCGACGCCTGGTACTTCCGCACACCCAACAACGTGGGCTCCATCCCGTCGACGGTGACCCTCGCGTCACTGAACCGCCGAAACGACTGCATCCCCTGGGCTGGCGTCACCGTCGACACCTCGACGCGCGGTGAGGCGGCGTGATCATGATCAACCCCAGCAACGTCGCTGACTTCCACGCCGCCGGCGAGGGCACCTACTGGTGGCACGACTCGGCCACCGACGCCTACCTCGTCACCGACACCTTCGACCCGCCGACCACCGACTCGGTTTACCTCATGCCCTGGGACGGACCGTGGTTCGCCCAGTGGGGCGAGAACTGGGCTGCGGCGGCCGATCAACTGAATTCCGTAATCGCTCGCCAAGAGGAGGAACCCACCGATGGCTGATGTCACGTACATGACCGTGACGGGGCTGTGGTCGCACATCGTCGACGACGGCATCGTCGACGGCGACCCCAACCCCGACACGGTGCACCCGACGGGGAAGGTGGTGTTCGCGCCGAAGCCGTCGAACACCGGGTTCGTCACCGCGGGTGCGGCGGGGGCGTCCGAGAGCGTCACCCTCGCCGAGGTTCCCGGGCTCGTCGCCGCGGGTGTGCTCACCGACCTGCAGGGCAACGAAGGCGTCCGGCTGGCCGCGACGATCGGCGGGAACCCCGTCCGGTGGGTCGCGCAGCCGACGCTCATGTGGGGCAAGAAGACCCTGCCGTCGAAATCCGTCACCTTCGACCCGCCCGCCGTCGGGACGACGCTGCACCTCAACGATCTGTTCGACGACATCGGCCCCCAGTCGCCGCTCGTCACCACCGAGGTGAAGGCGTACCGCGACGAGGCCGTCGCCGCCCGCGACGCCGCCCAGCAGATCCTCGACGACGTCGCCGAGGGTGTCGTTCCCGATGCGGGCGTCGCGGCACGAATCATCGATCCGGACTCGGAGACGCGAACGGCACTCGACACCACTTATGCCCCTCAGCTGGGCAAGACCTTCTACGTCGGGCAGCACGGTCTCGTGGGCGACTGGACCGGCGGTGACGCCAACACCGGCACCGGCACGAACGACACCGCCGCACTCAACGCGCTCATCGCCTCCGTGCCTGACGGATCGACGCTGATCTTCGATGCCGCCAAGACCTACCGCCTGGACCCGATCTCGATCACGGGGAAGTCGCTGACGCTGGACTTCAACGGTGCGAGCGTCGTCACCAAGACGATGTCGTCGGCCAATCTCGCGGTCGCCAATCCGTTCATCACGTGGACCTCGACGTTCGGCCCCGAGGTCGCGCTATCGTCGACCACCTTCGCTCGCGGCGCGGTTGAGGTCGTCACCAACCCATTCTCCGGCGCGAACAGCTTCACCACCGACGACCTGGTCATCCTGTCTGACAAGTATCCGGTCGCCAAGTGGGATACCGGCACCAACGTGTCGTGGGCGGGCTACGGCGAAGTCAACATTGTCCGATCCACCACTCCATCTTCGGGCCTGGTGCGACTGCGGGTCCCGCTCGCCCATACCTACCGCGTCAACGGCTCTGACGCACCGAAGCTGCGCAAGATCCTCAACCCGGTGCGCCCAGTCGTGCGGAACATCGGCCTGCTCATTGATACCAATCCCGGCGGGCTGTACACAGGCTCGATCGAGGATGGCGGCGCGCACATCTTCCACTTCAACGGCTGCATCGACCCGCTGGTGGAGAACGTCGTGGTGCGCGGATGGCAGAACCACATCTGTAGCTTCCGCGCCTGCCTGCGGCCCCGTGCTCGCCGCGTCGAGGGGCGAGACCCCTTCCAAACCGGATCGGGACACGGCTACATCGGTCGCATGATGCACTGTGTCGACGGCGAATTCGAAGACGACGTCTCCTACGGCACGCGACACCTCGCCAACTATGTGGCATCCGCCCGCTGCGGGTCACGCCGCTGCAAGGCGTACCGCCCCGCCGGCGTCAGCTTCCAGACCCACGGCCACGGCTCCCGAGACACCTACTCCATCGACGACACCGTGGTCGGCGGCGACAACTCGGGGTGGTCACATGGCAACCCGCAGTACGGCGCCGACTATGACTTCGATATCGTCCGCCCCACCTACTACGGCGAACAGAACGCGATCCTGTCCCGGTCGGGCAGCACGGGCACCCGCGTCGCGGCCCCGAAGATCCGTACCTCAGCCAAGGGCGTGGAGGTGTCAGCGCTGGCCACCGATGTCACGATTGACCTCAGCGGCGGCCTGGTTGAGATCTTCGGAACGAACCCGTCTTCGTATGCTGTCCACGCGGCCGACGTCGATAGTGGGGGAACCTCCAAGCCGGGATCGGTCCTCGTGATCGGGCCTGGCACACTGACCGGCAGCCGGGCCATTATCGCTCTCGATGTCACAGGCAATGCCGATGTGAGCGGTGTGCGCTACGGCGCGGGCCAGGCGAAGGTGTGGGACGGGGCAGGCTGGCGCACTACCGCCGCGCAGGCCGCGATCGGTTCGGCGACTGCCGACCTCGGTACGGTGCTCTCTGACGCCGGCCTCCGCACCGCTGGCGGTGCGTACCCGATTAGCACCAGCGGCCCTGCCGCGTTCAGCGGCGGCTTCCGGGTGGGCACCAGTGTCCGTACCGCCGCCGCCACCCTGACCGTCACCAACGGACCACACAACCTGTGCAACGCGACCGCGGGCGCCTTCACCCTGACCCTGCCGAACACGAGCACCGCGGGCTATCGCTTCCTGTTTAAGAAGATTGACGCCTCGGCCAATGCGGTCACGATCGCTGCGGGCGGTTCGATCGATGGTGCCACCTCAGTCGTCCTGGACGCGCAGTACGAGTGGGTTGAGGTGATGAGCAACGCCACGTCCGGCGTGTGGAGCATCGTCGGACGGGGCTGACTCAGGCGTCCTCGGGTTCCCTCCGTCGCTCCTCCTGGACCTGCGGCGGGGCCTGGCGCTTGCGACTCGGTAGCTCGAACAGCCATCCGACGGCGGTGAACTGGTCGCGCAGAAGCATGAACACGACGCTGGTGCCGATGCCGATCGCGAGCAGGACGGGGAACAGGACCCACGGGTTGGTCAGTCCATGGTTGCCGAGGACGGTGCCGGCGGATTTGATCGCGATCAGATGCACGACGTAGAGGATCAGCGAGTTCCTGCCTAGGTACTGAAGGGCGCTGCGGGCCTTCGACGCTGGGATGCGGGGCACCAAGCAGATCGCGAGAAACAGCCCGCACACCACGGGGACCACGTAGGCCGGTTCATACAGCACCTTCCAGTGGGCGATGTTGAAGCCCGAAGCGATTGCGCCGACCGCGAACACGGCGACGAGAATCAGTGGCCGATTGAAACGGGACAGCTTGTCGGCGTGCTCGGAATACACCTTGCCGAACATGAAGAACGCGAACAGAAACGCCATCTTCTCCAACCGGAAATCCTCAGTGAGGAACTGTGACGCGGCGAGCGCAATGAGTCCGGGAATCCAGAACGGGATCGGCTTGATGACGAAAGCGATGGTGTAGAAGATCAGCAGGAACCACAGATACCAGAGGTGTGTCTCGACGGGGTTGTAGACGGCGCGCCCGAGTGTGTATGCACTGATGTCGCCCTGGGCGGTGAGAGCGATTGCAGTCCACACCAGGTAGGGCCACAGAAGCTTGCGGCCCTTGCCCTCGAAGTACGTGGGCGCCGGCTTCGACAGCGACTTGTTCAGCAGCATGCCGCTGAGAAACATCAGCGTCGGCATTCGAAATGGCTGAAATGCGAGATTAAAGATCTCAATCACGCGGGGGTAGGAATCCGCGTAGTAGTTCAGCGCCAATCCGGCGTGGAGGACTACAACGAGCAGCATGGCAATTCCACGCAGAGTGTCCATCCATTCAAACCGCTGTGATTTCACTCAGTGGATATTGCCTTGAATTCCGTCGGGTAGCACATCGAGAGCGCGGTGATCGGGTTCGTTCATTCGTTCGGACTACATCACGACCCCGCCCATAACCAGAAGTGTTGGGCGGGGGGACGGACGCCGCTTACCTGGCGTCGAAGTCGAGCGGGATCGTCTCGTCATACTTCGGATGGATGCGGTCGAGGTTCTGCTTGAAAGTGTCCCAGTCGGGGCTCATCTTCATGATTGCGACAACTGATCCGAGGTGCTCTCGCAACTTCGGATAGCCGGTGTTCTGAGTGAGGTGCTGGAACAGCTTGTCCTTCGGCTTGCCCGTCTTCCCCTTACGCTGGACGCGCTTGAGCTCTTCGAGGACGCCAGGCGCCAGACGCTTATAGACGATGTCGTTGGTGAACAGTCCAAAGTACTGGGGGCGCGCGCCGAGCCCGTCCTTGGGCGGGTACTCGAGGTCGCGGAGCCGGAACATCTCCTTGTAGAAATCGTCCGGAAAGGTGCGAACCCACGGTTGCAGCTCCTTCTCGACGAAGGACTCAAGGATCTTGGCGAGTGCGTCTCGGGCGCGAATCTCTTGGTAACCGGTCGCTTCGTCAACGAGAGCAATGATGCCGGTCTGTGCGAGACCTCGGACGAGGATCTCTGCCTGTGCGGCGATGTGTTCTTGGTTCGCTGGAAGTATCCCGTCGTGCCGGGCTTTCAGGTACAGCTCGCAGACGACGGGGAGTAGTTCGGCCCGGAATCCCTTTGCTCGGCCACCGCGAGGGAGAGTGAATGTGATGGGTCGGCTAGCGGCGACGATGTCATCAGTGATGTACGGGCGGATGCTCTGTGTGCGCAAGAACGGCGGCAGGTTCTCGTCGGCGAGACCACTGCCACGTGGGTTACGACCGATTGAACGCATGAACGACGCCTGGGTGATGACACGGGTGCCGTCTTTGAGGACGTAGCACTCGATCTCGATGCCGCCGATAGTGAGTGGGGAGTCGGCGGACCCGCAGATGGCGGGAGGCGCTTCGACGGACCATCGGTCGGTCGCTGCCTTCTTTGCGATGGCTGATCGCTCTGCTGGGGTGAGTGCTTTCGCGCGGGCTCGTCCTCCGGCGGCTGCAGGGGGCGGCTCGACGCCGGTGCTTGCTGGTTTTTGCTTGCTAGTCATAGGCAGAAGGTACCACGAGCAAGCATAGGATCGGCGAATGCATGCCGCTTCGGCGATTTGGAGCGTTCGCGTCTCGCCTACGAACGATGCAGGTCGGAGTCCCCTCAGGGCTCCCAGGCATCCCCGAGCACCGCCGCCAGCCGGTCGGCGAGATCGGTCGCCTCGGCCCGCTGGTTGTAAATCACCTCGTCGCACTCAATGCCCAGCGCCAGTAGCTCGGGGTCCGGCGGCGCCCACCCTCCGTCGGAGCGGAGCTGTTGTGCAGCCTGGCGCCGGCGCATCAGGGCGCGCACAGCCTCGGCCGCGGCACGCAACACCTCGCGATCAGTCACCACATCATTGTCCCCGGCCGTAGATTCGTCCCATGGATGACGCGAAACGGGCCGAGAAGGACCGCAAGAAGGCGGAGGCGAAAGCCTCGCGCGAGGTGATGAGCTCGCTCAAGTTGCGCGAGCAGATGACATTGAAGATGGGGTTCGGCGGGCTCATCTCCAACGGTGTCAGCATCGGGTTCGGCCGCAACTCCGACCAGTGGTTCGCCCTCGCTGGATGCCACGCCACCATGCGGTACGGCGCGATCGAGAGCCACCAGAGCATCGGACGGATGGCCGCCGGCCACGCGGTGGCGGGGTGGAAAGGCGCCGCAGTCGGCGGCGTGATGGGAGAGACGGCCCAGAACATCCTCGTCGACATCACTTGGCCCAACGGCTACACCATCACCGGCATGGACACCGGCGAGGCTGACGCGATGAAATTCGTCGAGCTCGTCAATCGGCTCAGCCAGCGACCGAATTAAGCCGCCAGCCGGTCGATCGCTTCCCGTTTCCTGTCGTCGGAAGTGGCGACGTAAATCGCCGTCGTCTGCAACGAGGAATGGCGAAGAAGCTCCTGGGCGACACGCAGGTCGGCGCCGTTCGAAACGAGCTGGGTGCCGAAGTGGTGGCGCAAACAATGGGGCGTACCGGGGACCCGATGTCGAATCATGTGCAGGTGAATTCGTTCGGACACGGTACGGCCACCGAGGTGTTTCGCCCTCTGTGACGGGAACCAAAATCCGGTCTGCGGCATCTTCCGGGCGTGGTCGATCACCGGCTGGGCGGCGGGCAGCACGTACGACGCGCCGCCTTTGCCGGTGACCTCGATCGTGCGGGCCTCGACGTCGAGGTGGCGGGAGTGGAAGCGGGCGACTTCGTGCACGCGAAGTCCCTGCATCCCGGAGAGCAGCAGCATCGCGGTGGTGACGGGGTCGTCGGCGGCGCCGTCGAGGAGGCGTCGGTACTGATCGGGTGTGACGGGCCGCGGCTGCCGGCGCGGGCGCTTCGCCGCCTTGATGGGGGCGACGGGGTCGTCCTCGCGGAGCTTGACGGCGATGGCCCACTTGTAGAACGCGGTGAGGATCGAGTGGTAGACGGATCGGGTGACGGTGGCCAGGTCGTCACGTCCGAGCCATGCCGCGATTTGACCGGTGGTGGCGGCGAGAATGGGTGTCTCGATATCGCGTTCGAATCGGCGGAGAACGATTCGGCGGTCTTTCACGGTGCGGTTCGATTTGCCCTCGGCGTAGAGATGGGTGATCCAGTCCTCAATTACGTGGGATGTCATTTCAATATCGTTCGCCACGGGAACCACTTTCGCCTCATAAGTCACATAACGGTCTAACAACGCACGTTGCCCAAAACGCAATCATCTGCACTGATCGGAAACACAATCCGCCATCGGAAACCACTGGCACGGATGTACCAATCTGCAACGTCCCATTTCAGGGGACAGCGACGCCCTCTGTGGCGCGAGCGCACGCCACCCTGATCGCGTCCGCGAAGCCGCCGGCGTCGATCCTCGCGGCCTGCTCGGCGGTCAGCCTGCCCGACCATCCGTCGCCCATCGTGAGTTCGACCGACGACCCGTTGACCCAGACGGACAGGCCGATCTCGTCGTCGGACCACACCAGGCCGCTCACGCCGCGTCGGCCCTGTCGGTGTCGACCCTGTGCAAGGGGAGCGTGCTCACCGTCGCCCCTGGTTGGCTGCCGACCTTGTAAGCGAGCGGTCGTCAGTTCAATCCTGACAGGGGGCTCCACGAGGGCCTCGGGCCCGCGGGGGGAGCCAGATGACGCACGGTCGCAGCGGACCCGGAGGTCGCTGGTCCTCGACGCGGACCGGGGCTTCGCTCGTATCCGGACCCATGCCGGACAGGCCCGGAGCCGAACTCCTCCGCCATGGTCGGCCGTCTCCACGGCACCGCCGCCCCACGCGGTGGTGGCTGGTGGGTCTCGCCGCGGCGGTGGCACTCCTGGCCGCCGAGGTCCTGGTGTTCGCGCTGCGCTCGGAGGAGCCGGAGGAAGAGCCCCCGATCGACGATGCGGCCGTCGTCGAGTACGCGCGACTGATGGTCGTCGATCTGCTGACCTATTCGCCCACGGACACGAGTCGCGTCGAATCGGCGCTGGATCGGTTGTGCGACGACTCGCCCGATGCCGGTTCCGCCGATGGCCTCGTCGCCCAGTTGCGGAACTCGGAAGCGGGTTCCGAGGTCAAGGAGTCCTCGATCGGTCAGATCGTCGGGCGTACCCCGGCCGGCGACCTGGTGGTGTCGTTCCGGGTCATCACCTGGGTCGGCACGTTCGGTCGTCCGGCAGAGAAGACGAACCACGACCTGGTGACGGTGCGGCCGGAACCGGCGATGTGCGTGTACCGGCTCGAACTCGCCGGGTGACCCGGCGAGTTCGAGTCAGGTGACCCGGCGAGCGCCCGTCACCAGATGACGGCGAGACCGGCCGCGAGCAGCGACAACGCGCCGACGGACCAGAACAGCGCACGCGGCACCGGTTCGCCGGTGCGCTTCTGTCGCGCGCTGCCGATCCCGAGGATCGCGCCGAGGGCGACGAGGATGACCAGCTTGATGCCGATCTTCGGGTAGTTCAGGTCGATGCCGGCCGGCCACGGCGCGGCGAGCGCGAGTCCGGTGATGAACGACAGCAGCACGCCGTAGTCCATGACGCGGGTGAAGCGGAACTCGCGGGTGACGGTCTGCGAGACCCACGTTCCGAAGGTCACGGCGAAGCCGACGATGTGTAGCAGGATTACGACGTTGCGTAGTACTTCCATGCATCGCACTCTACCCATCCTTGGCCACACGTTCCTGCCACCCGGACACGGCTTCTCGGTGCACGATGGACGGATGCAGCATGACGAACCGGGTACCTCCGCCGTTGCCGAGACGACCTCGACGGTCCCCGCCGCGGATCCGCTCGCGCACACCGCGCTCGGCACGTACCGAGGGGTGGCCACCGACCGTGCCGACGTCTGGCGCGGTATCCGATACGCCGAACCGCCGGTGGGCGACCTGAGATGGCGTCGGGCGCAACCGCTCCCGCCGGCCGGCGACACCGGGTCCGTCATCGACGCCCATACCTTCGGCGCGGTGTGCCCGCAGGAACTCAACCCCGCGGTCCGGCTCGGCCCGGACGTCGTGATGGACGAGGACTGCCTCTACCTCAACGTGTGGACCCCGCCGGGGGCGTCGGAACATGCGCACGACGCCGTCGCACTGCCGGTCATGGTCTGGCTGCACGGCGGGGCGTACGTGCTGGGGTCCGGCAGTCAGCCGTACTACGACGGAGCGGCACTCGCCTCCGAGGGTGACGTCGTCATCGTCACCCTGAACTACCGGCTCGGGGTGCTCGGTTTCGCCGACCTGTCGTCGATCGACCCCCGCTTCGAGTCGAACGTGGGACTCAGCGACGTGCTCACGGCGCTCGAGTGGGTGCGTGACCACATCGCGGCATTCGGGGGCGCGCCGGACAAGGTGACCGTGTTCGGCGAGTCGGCGGGCGCCGGACTGGTGACCGCGCTGCTGACGATGCCCGCGGCGGAGGGTCTGTTCGGCCGGGCGATCGCGCAGAGCTCGCCGGTCACGTCGATGTACGGCGCCGACCGGGCCGCGCGTGTCGCGCAACTCCTGCTCGAAACCGCCGGCATCGATGGCTCCGGCGACTCGGCCGACATCGTGAGCAGTCTCGAATCGATCGACGCCACAAGGTGTTCGACGCTCACCACGGAGCTGTTCGCGAAGGTGCCGACCGACTCGCCCGGCACGATCGCCTTCGCGCCGGTCGTCGACGGCGACCTGCTGCCCGAACATCCCCTCGACGTCTACCGGAATGGCCGGGCCCTGCCCGTCCCGCTGATCATCGGCACCAACCGCGACGAGGCGAACCTCTTCAAGTACATGAAATCTCCGCTCATGCCGATCACCACGGAGGAGATCGAGCGGATGTTCGCCGGCATGCAGGCGGAATATCCCGATGTGGTGTTACCCGAACGCGCGCAAGTGCTTTCGGCCTACTCGGGACTGCGGCCCAAGGTCACCGGGCTCGGGTGGCCCGCGACGTCGCGTTTCGCATGCCGACGCTGTGGCTCGCCGACGCCCACGCGCGGCGGGCCCCGGTCTACGTGTATCGCTACGACTGGACCACCCGGATGTTCCGGCTCCTCGGCCTCGGTGCCGCGCACGCCACCGAAGTGCCCTATGTCTGGGGCAATCTGGGGGCGGGACCGCGCGACATCACGTTCCTGCTCGGCGGACGCAAGCACGGGGAGGCCGTGTCGCAGAGGCTGATCCGTCGTTGGACGTCGTTCGCGCATGGTCGAGCGCCCGACGCCGGCGCGCTCGGCGACGCCTGGCCCACCTACGACACCGGTCGTCGGCCGGTGTTGCGGATCGACGCCGAGGACCGGGTGGTCCAGAACCTCGACGGCGACCTCTGGGAGGCGTGGGGCGACGAGGTGCTCGGCTTCCGCTGAGTCTCAGTCGCAGTCACCCTGGAGATAGGCGTGCGGCAGGTAGGTGGCCCGCTGCGCCTCGGTCAGCGGGGTCGTGTTCTCGCAGACCCATTCTCGGGCGTCGGGAACCGCCAGTGTGTGCACGTAGACGTTTCCGGTGGTGTCCCCGCCGGCGATGATCTCGTCGTCCGCGGGGAGACTCACCGGGACCTGCCAGGTCGTGGTGGTGTCGGTCGAGTTGAGCAGCGTCCCCACCGGTTGCCGATCGCTCAGCGTGCCGTCGTCGGCGAGCGCGAAACTGACCAGCTCATGGGTGGAGGTGCCCACCGCCACGCGGTTGGGCGAGGTGGACAGCGTGTTGGCGAACATGTCCTCGTGCCGGTCGATCAGTTCGGCATCGCCCGCGGTGTCCGTGGCCGGCAGTCGCCAGGTGGACAGGTCGCGCGACGCCACGACGAGGACCTCGCCGTCGTCGTCGAAGGCCGCCTGCGTGACGGGTGCGTCGTCGGAGATCACCGTCACCGGCTCGGTGTTCGGGGAGGTCAGGTCGTAGACGTAGACACGTTTGTCGTCCGAGGTGGCCGCGAGGCGGGTGCCGTCGGGGCTGAAGGCGACGCTGCGGATGAGATCCTCCGGACCTCGCAGAGGAGCGCCGATCCGCCTGGGCGACGTCGGGTCGCTGGTGTCCCAGAGGGCGATCGTGGTGTCGGTGTCGCCGGTCGCGAGGACGTCGCCGGTGGGCGCGAAACCGACCGGGAACGAGTAGCGCGTCGTGAGGGGCAACCGGGCCGCCGACCGCGGGGCGTCGGGGTTGCCGATGTCCCACAGCTCGACCAGGCCGCCGTTGTTGTTGGCCGTCGCCGCCAGGGTTCCGCGTTCGTTCACCGAGACGCGTGGATGGTCGTTGACGCGTCGTTGGATGGGTGTGCGCGATCGCAGCGTCATCTCCTCGTCGCCGAGGGTCCACACGTTGAGGGTGGTGTCCGAGCCGACGGTGGCGAGGATGCGCTGCGCTGGGTCGGTGGCCACTCCGCTGATCGTGCCGCCGCGGTCGGGGACCGAGCGGTCGGGCAGCGACCAGACGTCGATCGTGCCGTCGGAACGCCCGGACACCAGGTGGTCGCCGGTCGGGTCGAAGGCGGCCGAGAAGGTTCGGCCGGAGCCTTGCTCGGACGCGGTCTGCAGAGCCCACTGGGCGGTGGGCGAATTCCGGTTCGTCGTGTTCCACACCCGGACCATGCCGTCGGCGCGTGCCGAGGCGACCTGCGAACCCGTCGGGTCGAAGGCGATCGACCAGGAACCGGCGGTGGCGGTCGGGAGTGCCGTGCTGAGCGGCCGGGGGGACAGCGGCTCGGTCACGTCCCAGAGTTGGGCGTTCGGGCTGTCGCCGGTGACGGCCAGCGAGCGGCTGTCCGGGCTGAAGGCGACGGCGTGCGTGATGCTGGGGAACCCGGCGATGGGTTCGCCGACCGGCGACGGCTGCTCGCCGGTCGTCCACAGGCGCACGAGACGGTCGTCCCCGCCGCTGGCCAGAAGACGCCCGTCCGGGCTGAAGGACAGTGTCCGCGCAGCGGCGCCGTGACCGTCGAGTACCGCGGTCTCGCGCAGTGTCCCGGTCGGCGACACCGCGAACACGGTGATGGACCGTCGTCGGACGACGCGGCGAGCGTCCGTCCGTCGGTGGAGAAGCGCGCCATGTAGACCGTGCCGTGGCCGAGCGACGCCGTCTCCCGCAGAGCGGGCCGGGTGGCGTCGCCGAGGTCCCAGATCCGGACCGAACCGTCGCCGCTGCTGGTGGCCAGGAGTGGCCGCGTCGGATGGAAGCTCGTGGAGGTGACGTAGTTGCCGAACCCGTGCAGCGCGGCCACCTCGCGATACCGGGGTGTGGTGTCGGTGCGTTCCCAGACCCGGACCGTGCGGTCGCCGCCGGCCGAGGCCAGGTAGCGGCCCGACCGGTCGAAGGCGAGGTCGTAGACCGGGCCGGTATGGCCGGTGATCTGCGTCGCGAGCGGGCTCGTGGCAGCTCCGCGCAGCTGTCCGACCACCGTCGGGTCGTCCGGGTAGAGCTGATGTGCGATGAGGAGGAGACGCGCGGCCAGCGATGGGTTGGAGTGCTCCATGCTGTCGATGTGGGACAGCAGGGCCGCCCGTTCCGCGGCGTTGCGCTGCTGCCGCAGGTCGTGGGCCTGCCGGAAGCCGATGACGGCGGTGATCGACGCCGCGATCGCGAGGACCACGATCACCGAGACCGCGCCGACCTGTAGCAGCCGGCGTCGACGCTGCATCGCGACCGACGAGTCGAGGAAGTCGTCGTTGTCACTGCTCAGCAGGTGGACGTAGTTGCTCCGCAACGACTCGCGATGGCTCTTGGCGTCCTCGAGCCGCGAACCGGTGTAGAGGAAGGACCGACTCCGGCCGTTGGCGACCCACGATTGGGTGTCGGCGTCGAGTTGCTGCCACCACACGTGGGTGTCTGAGTCGTCGGCGATCCACGCGGCCAGACGCGGCCATGCGGTCAGCACGACGTCGTGCACCAGCAACACCGACTCGGCGGACACGGTCAGGAGCCGGGCCTGCGCGAACTCGTCGATGACGGTCGAGACCTCCGGCGGGAAGCGGCTCCTGATGGTCGAGGACGACAGCGGAACACGCAGGGCGATCCCCGCCGGACCGACGTGGACCAGCGCCAACAGCACCGCGCGGGCGAGTTCGCGGTGTTCGGGGGCGATGGCGTCCCAGGCGGCTTCCGCGGTGTCGGCGACGGCGCGGGCGATGCCACCGGTCGCCCGGTAACCCGACAACGTCATGCGGTTGCCGGAGCGTCGGGCCCAGGTCGCCTGCAGGACGTGGGCCAGCAGCGGCAGCCGGCCCGCGCGGTCGCCGACCGTCGACGCCTCGTACAGGTCGGTGATCATCACGTCGGCCAGGCCCGCCTCGATGCGTCCGCCCGCCAGCCGGACCGGGGCGGTGATGACCTCGCGCAGTTGGGTGCGCGTCATCTCCGAGACGATCACGCAGCGGTGCTGCCAGGCGTCGGCGAGGAACGGGTACTCCACGCACTGGCTGAAGAAGTCCGCGCGCACACCGACCACCACGACGGTGTCGGCGGCGAGATCCTCGACCTCGCGCAGCGTGGACTGTCGCAGCGCGTCGGCGAGGGAGAAGACGTTCTCGAACTGGTCGATGACGATGACCGCGTCGGCCTCCCCGTCGACCGGCGGCGCGATGACGAGTCCTTCCGGGGTGACCTCCGCGAGGCGCGGCGCCGATATCCGCGGGTCGCGGGCGAGGCCGGCGCGCAGCAGCGACGACTTACCCGAGCCGGAGACACCCGTGACGACGACGAGCCGAGAGGAGGGGGACAGCGGCGACGGCCCGGAGCAGGTCGCGACGATCGTGTCGACGAGAGTTCCGACCAGGTCGTCGCGCCCGAAGTAGAGCTCGCTGTCGGCGGCGGTCAGGGTGGCCAGCCCGGCGTAGGGGCGGGCGTGCTGGGCGGGCGGCGCGGGGGTGTCGACCGCCTCCTGGTTCAGGTGGCGGTCCCACAGCTCGCGCCACTGGGGGATCGTCAGGACGTCGGCGACGCCCGCGGCCACCGCCCGCGACGTCAGCCAGACGAGAAGGGGTTCGACGGTCGCGAAGTCGCGCGGGAGATGTCGGCCGTTGCGCCAGTCGCTGATCCGCTGCGCGGAGACCTTGGCACGGGTGGCCGCGGCTCGGAGGGTAGGGCGACCCGCCTGCACGAAAAGGCGCGCGAGCGCTTCACCAAAATCCACTCACCCGACTCCACGCTCTGACCGCACGATTGATCGACCGGTCCATCATGCGCCAGTGGTGACCGCGGCGCCAGGCTCGGAGGCCCAAAGGTGGCGACGGACACGTCCGCGGGAGAACGACCAGGTCATCTGACCTGAACACGTCCGGAACCGGAACCGGCAGTGTCCGGTCCGGATAGTCCATTTCCTGTCTGACCTCGGTGTTCGCCGACGATTGCGGAGCGGGGCTGTACTCCGGTCGCATCGTGAGGTCTGCTTGTGAGGCGTTCCCGACGGGGGTCGGGACCGTAAGGATGCGTTGGTCGCAGGACACACGGAGGTGTTCTCAGGCACTGCCCGTCGGGGGCTGTGTGTCGTCCGGCCCACGCAACCGGGCGGGTGCCGGAGAACCGGGTCGATGGGGGTCGGCCGGTCTCCGGCACCCGCTTCCCCTCTCTAAGATCACGGCATGCCAGTGCGCCCGCGGATTACCGACACCCAGCGCCGGTCCCGGCTGATGCGCCGCATGCATCTCGACGCCGCGTCGCGAGCGTCGTCCGCCGTCGAAGCGGCCGAGACGATGGTCGGCCTCCACGCCACCACGCCGTCGACGGTGTACCTGTCCGCGTGGGCGCGCGTCGACGGCCTGACCCGTGCCGACATCGACACCGCGCTGTACGACGACCGGACCCTCGTCAAACATCTCGCGATGCGCCGGACCCTCTTCGCCTTCCCGCGCGACGTCCTGGCCGAGGCGATCGGCGCGCTCGGCCCCCGCATCTCGGCCTCCGAGCGCACCAACATGCTCCGCGATCTCCGGCGCAGCCCCGACGTCGACGACCCGGAGGGCTGGATCGAGGCCGCGCGGGAGGCGGTCCTCACCGAGCTTGCCGGCGGTGAGTCACTCACGTCGACCGAACTCCGCAGCCGGCTGCCCGCGCTCGACGGATCGATCACGTTCGGCGAGGGCAAGTCGTGGGCGGGCAAGAGCCATTTCGGCCCGCGGGTCCTCAACATGCTCGACGCGTCCGGCGACATCGTCCGCGGGCCCAACCGTTTCGACTGGCACCTGTCCCGCCCGGCGTGGACGTCGATGAAGGTGTGGCTCGGCGAGACCCCTGACGCGCCGAGCGTGCACGACGGACACCGGGCACTCATCGAACGCTGGCTGCGCACGTACGGTCCGGGCACCGAGGCCGACCTCGTGTGGTGGCTGGGCTCCACCAAGACCGCGGTGCGGGCCGCGCTCGCCGACCTCGGCACCGTCGAGGTCGATCTCGACGGTGGCGATCTGCACGGGGGCGGCGTCGGCCACGTGTTGCCCGACGACCTTCCCGGCGACCACGGCAACGGGGACGACGAGGACTGCGAACCACAAGCGGTGCTGCTGCCCGAACTCGACCCCACCACGATGGGTTTCAAGGAGCGCGGTTTCTACCTCGGCGACCACCGGCCCCAGATCTTCGACTCGGTGGGCAACGGTGGCCAGACCGCGTGGTGGGACGGCCGGATCGTGGGCGGCTGGTATCGCCGGGATGACAACTCGATCGCGATCCACCCGCTCGAACCCCTGCCGGCCGCGGCCCGGAGGAAACTCGACGCGCGGGCCGAGGAACTCGCGGCGTGGCTCGGCGACACCTCCATGAAGATCGGGTATGCCGCCCCGTACATGCGGCAACGATGAGTTGAACGCTCCGGCGCGGTCTGCCTCTGCGGGACCCCCGCGATCACCGAAAGGCACCGTCATGAGCGATCGGCTTCCACCCCTGACCGACCACGACACCTGGGCCGCGGCCCTGGCGGAACTGCGCGTCCGCGAGAAAGCGGCCACCCGCGAACTCGACGCGATCGCCGCGCAGCGTCGCCGGCTGCCGATGGTCGAGATGCCTGACTACATCCTCACCGGACTCGACGGTCCGATCCGCCTCGTCGACATCTTCGACGGGCTTTCCCAGCTGATCGTCTACAACCACATGTGGACCGAGAGCGAGAAATATCAGTGCCCGGGCTGCACCGGGTACACGACGCAGTTCAGCCGTCTCGACTATCTCGCCGACTACGACGCCCGGTTCGTGATCATCACCCACGGACCGATCGACGAGGCGTTGGCCTACAAGAATCGCGTCGGCAACCGGATGGACTGGTACTCGTCGGCGGGCACGAGCTTCTCCGCGGACGTCGACGCCGCTCCGGGCGAGGGGTTCGCGATCAACGTATTCCTCCGCGACGGCGACACGGTCTACCGCACGTGGCACACGACCGGCCGCGGGACCGAACAACTCGGTTTCACGTTCGGGCTTCTCGACGTCCTGCCGTGGGGGCGTCAGGAGGAATGGCAGGACTCGCCCGCCGGGTGGCCTCAGAGCCCCACGTACTCACGGTGGCGCGGCTCGGACGCCATCGCCGCCGCCTACGGCGACGCCACGCTGTGAGCTTCGCCGATCGAACCGCAGGTCGGCGTTCACAGGAATCTCCCAGTGTCCGGCCAGGGACGTTCCAGGCGACTCTGGAACAGTGACGGTGTGAGTGGACCGACCAAGAACGACGAAGCGCGCGGCGCGAAGGTCCTCGTCGTCGACGACGAGGAGAACATCCGCGAGCTCTTGTCGGTGTCGCTGAAGTTCCAGGGATACGACGTCGACACCGCCGCCGACGGACCCGCCGCGATCGACAAGTGTCGCAGCAACAAAACCGACGTGCTGATCCTCGACGTGATGATGCCGGGCATGGACGGGTTCGGGCTGCTGCGGCGTCTCCGCGCGGACGGGGTCGAGGCACCCGCGCTGTTCCTGTCGGCCCGTGACTCGGTCGCGGACAAGGTCAACGGCCTGACGATCGGCGGCGACGACTACGTCACCAAGCCGTTCAGCCTGGAGGAGGTCGTCGCCCGGTTGCAGGTCCTGCTGCGACGCAGCGGATTCGACGAGGAACAGAAGTCCTCGTCGCGGATCACCTTCGCCGACATCGAACTCGACGACGAGACCCACGAGGTCTTCAAGGCCGGCAAACCGGTCCAGCTGTCACCGACCGAGTTCACCCTGCTGCGTTACTTCATGGTCAACGCGGGGACGGTGCTGTCCAAACCCCGCATCCTCGACCACGTGTGGAACTACGACTTCGGCGGCGAGGTCAACGTCGTCGAGTCCTATGTCTCCTACCTGCGTCGCAAACTCGACAACGGCGAGAAGCGTCTCATCCACACCCTGCGCGGTGTCGGCTACGTGATGCGCGAGCCGCGCGACTGATGACCGTCTCCGGGCCACCGCCGACGGCGTCTCATGCGCGGCCTCAGCCGACGGCGTCCCATGCGCGGCCACAGCCGACGGCGCAGGCGCGCAAGCGCGGTGTGCCGCTGCGGTTCTCCCTGGTCGCACTCACGCTCGCTCTCGTGGTCGTCGGGTTGCTGGCCTCCGGCGTGGCGGTCACCTCGTCGATGCGCCAGGACCTCATCTCCCGTGCGGACGAAGGACTGGTCAACGCCACGCGTACGTGGGCCGATCCGCGATCACCGGCCAACGAGCCGCGCTCCGGCCCGCCGGGGCCGCGCCGTCCGCCGTCGCCGTACTACGTGGAGTCGACTCTCCAAGGGCCGGGCGGTATCTCGGCGGTCAGTGTCTACAACCAGTTCGACCACTCGCCGGATCTGACCGGACTGACCGGTGACAACGTCGGACCGGTCACCGTCGGATCGGCCGAGGCGGATGGTCCGCAGTGGCGGGTGATCAAGCACAGCAACATGTTCGGCACCACCGTCGTGGCCACCCCGATGTCCGACATCGATGACACGGTGAGCAGGCTGATCTGGTTGCAGTTCGCCATCGGCGTCGTCGTCGTGGTGCTCATCGGGGTTCTCAGCTATCTGCTGGTGCGGACCAGTCTCCGCCCCCTCCGGAGGGTCGAGGAGACCGCACACGCGATCGCGGCCGGCGACCTCACGCGGCGAGTTCCGCCGGCCGCGCCCAACACCGAGGTCGGCAGCCTGTCGGATTCGCTGAACACGATGCTCGGCCAGATCCAGCAGGCCTTCGCCACCACCGCGGCGTCGGAACGACAGGCCCGCGCCTCCGAGGAGGAGATGCGACGCTTCATCGCCGACGCCAGCCACGAACTCCGTACCCCGTTGACGTCGATCAAGGGTTTCGCCGAACTCTATTCGCAGGGCGGCGTTCCCGACGTCACGGACGCGATGCGGCGGATCAACGACGAGGCGGGACGGATGAACCTGCTCGTCGAGGACCTGCTGATGCTGGCGCGTCTCGACGTGCAGCGTCCCATCGCCACGGCACCCGTCGACTTGCTGGGCCTGGCCGCCGACGCCGTGCAGTCGGCGCGGGTCGCCGCGCCCGAACGCGACATCCGGCTCGAGGTGACGCCCGGCGACCAACCGCCGGTGGTGTCCGGTGACGCGCCGAGGCTCCTGCAGGTGTTGCGCAACCTCATCGGCAACGCGGTCAACCACACGCCCGCCGAGGCATCCATCACGGTCGGGGTCGCGGTCGACGACTCGGATGGCAGGTCTGAGGCGGTGCTGACGGTCGCCGACACCGGACAAGGGCTGACCCCGGAGGATGCCGAGCACGTTTTCGAGCGGTTCTACCGCGGTGACGAGTCACGCCACCGTGGTTCGGGCGGTGGAAACGGCCTGGGGCTGTCCATCGTCGCCGCGCTCGTGGAAGCGCACGGCGGCCGGGTCGGCGTCGAATCGACGCCGGGTGAGGGCGCGACCTTCTGGGTTCGCCTGCCGCTCCTCAGCTGATCAACCTCCGCAACCTAGCGAACTCGGCCACGTCAGTGCGGAACCGGTCGAGGGTGACGAGGGTGTACATGCCGTCGATCTGACGGGTGGCCCACAACTGGTGGATGCGGCGAAGGTCGGATTGTCGTGACTTCCAGCCGATTCCGTCGATCACCGCGAGCACGAGCTGGGTGGGGAGACGTACCTCGGCCATCTCCTCGATCTCCCGGACGGCGTCGGTGAGTTTGGACCCCGTCGAATCGAAACCCTTTGCGGCCACCACGATGTCGGCGGAGTTCGGGTCGCCGACGATCAAGTCGGCGGGGGCCGTGCGTCCGTTGCGTCCGGCGAATCGGGATCGGGTCGTGTAGTTCAGGCCGAGGTCGCGCGCGATGTCCTCGATCTCGTCCTCGATCCGCCGGCCCGACGCCCCGGCGCGGGTCGCGGTGGCGCGGGTTCCGGCGCGGGCCACTAGGATGTCGGCGAAGGTGTAGGTGCGTTCCATCTGGGTGCGCAGCATCCGCACGAGGTCGAACTCCGCGTCGAGCCAGGTAACCAGTTCGACGGGCTGGGTGCGTGCCAGGCCGTGCCAGCCGCTGGTGTCGAAGTGATCGCGCAGCGCATTCTTGAGCTTCTCCTGCGACAACCCGACCGCGAGTCCGAGTACGGGGACGTCATTGGGGTTGTCGCGCACCCATGCTGCAAGCCCGGTGAGGTCGGTGTCGAGGAGTCCGCCGAGGCTTCCGGTGGCCTCGACGATCCGCTCGGCCTCCGGTGTGGAGGCGGTGGGGTCGACGTGAGAGGTCAACCGTCCCAACGACTTCAGATAGTCCTCGAAGTCAACTGCATCACTCATGTGCTCGGCGTCAGTCCCGTCCGACGAACAGGAACTCGCTGACGTCACGACGGGTGGCCGCGGCGTGCGTCCCGAAGCTGTACTTGTGATCGATGGCGATCACCTCGACCGACGGCTTGACCTTGCCCAGCAGATCGACGATCCGGTCCTTGCCGGGCAACGCATTCGACGAATACGACAGCACGATCGCGCCGGCATCCTCGAAGTGTTCGAAGGTGCGCAGCAGGGCGTCCTCGATGGTCCGCTTGTACGCGAACGGGGTGAACCGCTTGGGCAGCTTCTTGGTCTTGGTGTTCTCCATGATGGTCATGCCGCGCCAGTACGCGGAGAGTCCCTCGAGGAAGTGGTAGCGCTTGATGTAGTCGTTGTCGTCGGTGGGCGGCGCGTACGGAGGGTCGAGGTAGACGAGATCCGGAGGCGTCGACCACGGGAGGTCGAGGTCGAAGATGTCGCCCTGGACGCTCCGGTTGCTGCATCCGTTGCTGAACACGGTGGAGTTGTAGTCGGCCGCCGCGCGCAGACGGAAATGGTCGCGCAGCGACATCGTGAGGTCGCGGCGTCCGTCGGCGTACCGCGTCGAGTCGGTGAAGGTGAACACCCCGCGCGGCTGCTTGCGTGCAGCGGACAGGACGAGGGCCGAGATGGCCAGGTCGCGGCGATACCCGCGCAGCGCGTCGATGTGCGACCACGCCGAGTCCAGGAACGCCCGGTCCTCGGCGGTGAAGTACAGGCCGTCGAAGGTGCTGGAGATGTAGTCGCGGTCGTCGGCGGCCGGTCCGCAGATCTGTTCGATGAGTTCCGGCTCGAGGCGGACGCTCGAATTCGCCACCGAGGCACGCGTGATGATGTGCGGGAAATGCAGGAAGTCGTTGCTGACGACCTCGAAGCCCTGCGCCTTCAGCAGGTAGGACACGACACCTGACCCGGAGAAGGCATCGACGGCCGTGGTCCCGCCGATCTCGGCGAAGGTGCGTTCGAGATGCGGCAGCAGCCGGTACTTCGACCCCATGTACCGCAACCTGGGAAACCGCTGCGCGCGGGCCAGGACGTCACTGGATCCGACTGCTCGTCCCGGTCGGGAGGTTTCTGGCCCACTCACACCGAAAAGGATGTCATGGACCCCCGACAGCTTCGTGGACAACACGGCTGCGTCCGGCGGTGCCGAACCACACAACATCTAGACTCGGGCGCATGGCATCGGTTTTCAGCATGATCATCAACGGCGACATCCCCGGTCGATTCGTCTGGAAGGACGGCGAGGCCGTCGCATTCCTGACCATCGAGCCGGTCACCCCCGGCCACGTGCTGGTGGTGCCGCGCAACGAGGTCGACCACTGGGAGCAGATGGACAGCACGCTGTTCGCTCACCTCAGCGGCGTCGCGCAGAAGGTCGGTCAGGCCGTGAAGGACGCCTTCGACGCGCCGCGGATCGGTCTGCTCATCGCCGGCCTCGAGGTTCCCCACGTGCACATCCACGTCTTCCAGGGGCTCTCGCTCGAGACCTTCGACCTCGCGAACGCGAACAAGAACGCCAGCCCCGAGGACCTCGACGCCGCGGCCGAGAAGATCCGCGCCAGCCTGCGCTCGCTCGGCTACGGCGAGTACGTCGCCGACTGACGCCCGTCCGCAAACCCACCCCTTTTCGGCAAACCCGCCACCCCGCAGGGTGGTGGAAATGCCGAAAGAGGGCGGGTTTCTGGAATGCCGGGCGTTTGGCCCGGGCACAAAGTCCTCTGGTGGGCCGAAACCGATCGGCGCCACAGCGAGCTGAGTACCGTCATGACCGGAGGCGGTCATGACCGAGTACATGCGCAACAGTGATGCTTTCACCTGGGCGATGGAGTCCGACCCGCGCCTGAGATCGACGGTCGTGACGGTGATCCTGCTGGAGCGCACACCCGACTGGGAAGCGACGCGCAGCCGGTTCGAGACCATCAGCGCCGACCTGCCGATGTTCCGCGAGCGCGTCGTCTACTCGCCGCTGTCGGCGCCGCCGCGGTGGGTCCCGTACCAGGATTTCGACCTCGACTTCCACATGCGCCGGGTCAGCGCACCCGCGCCGGGCACCGTCGACACCGTGCTGGAGATGGCGCGGATCGCCGCGATGGAGGACTTCGACCGCGCCCGTCCGTTGTGGAAGGCGACCCTGGTCGACGGTCTGGCCGACGGTGGTGCCGCGGTCGTCTGCAAGTTCCATCACGCGCTCACCGATGGTGTCGGCGCCATCGAGATCGCGATGCGGCTCTTCGACCTGACCGAGGAGACCGACCAGCCGCCGGCCGCACCCGAGTCCGCATTGCCGTCGAACGACGAGGCCTGGTGGCGGGACTATCTGGACTCCTTGCGATTCGACGCCGCCCGCGCGTCGAACACCGTGACGGGGCTCGTGAGATCGGTACCGGGTCTGGCGTTCAACACGATTCGCCATCCGCTCGCGACAGCCGGTGCCGCCGTCGAGACCGCCGCGTCGGTATACCGCACGGTTCGCCCGGTCAATGACACCGGATCGTCGCTGATGACGGACCGGTCGCTGGTCCGGCACCTCGACGTCCACCAGGTCCCGCTGCAGCAACTCCGCGACGCCGGGCATCGTGGCGGTGGTTCGCTCAACGACGCCTTCGTCGCCGGCGTCGCCGGAGGCCTCCGTCTGTACCACGAGAAGCACGGCGCCGAGGTCGGAGACCTTCATCTGTGCATGCCGGTGAATCTGCGCACCGAGGACGATGCCCCCGGCGGCAACCGGATCACCCTGATGAGGTTCGATGTGCCTGTCGCAGAGGCAGATCCGGCGCAGCGGATCGCCAGGATCCACCGGCGGACCTCACGTGTCCGCAACGAGCGTTCGCTGCCGTATACCCAGTGGATCGCCGGCGCCATGAACCTGATGCCGCGCTGGTACATCGGGTCGGTCCTGCGACACGTCGACTTCCTCTGCAGTGACGTCCCCGGTATCCCCGTGCCGCTCTACCTCTGCGGCGCCCGGCTGCGCGCCCAGTACGCTTTCGGCCCCACCATCGGGGCGGCGGTCAACGTCACCCTCCTCACCTACGTCGACACCTGCGAGTTGGGTATCGACGTGGACACCGGTGCGATCGAGGACGTCGATCTCTTCCACGCATGCCTCGTCGACGGGTTCGACGAGGTGCTCGCGCTGGCCCGGTGAGCCGAAACCCCGGTGTGTGGAGTGCTCAGACCGTGCGGTGGATCAGCAACGGCAACACCGCGTTCGCCCCGGCCTCGCGGAGTGCCGCGGCGGCGAGGGTGATCGGCCAGCCGGAACTGTTGGCGTCGACGACGAGCATCACGTTCTGGCCGGCGACCTCGGGCGCATCGCCGAGGTGATCGCGCCAGTAGGCGGCCTCGACGGCGCCGGTCGCGTCGGTGGGCGGATCGCCCGGGCGGACGGGGAACGTTCCGCCGCCGCGTTTGCCGACCGTGCGCAGATGCTCGGCGAGCGTCTCGGCCAGGGTGGTGCCGGTCAGACGCAGTGACACGATGACGTCGGCGCGGACACCGGTCTCGCGCACCCAGGCCGAGAGGGTCGCGACCGCTGCGTCGCCGAGTTCGCCGAGTGCACGCTCGTCGCCGTTGCGGGCCGCGGCCAGCACCTCCACCCATTCGGGTGCGTCGGCATGGGCCAGGACGCGGCCGGGGTGGGCGAGGAGGTCGGCGGAAATCCTTCCGCGACGGCCGAATTCGCCGCCGGGCCACATCTTCCGCGGGTCGAGGGTCGATGCCTTGCGGCGCAGCGTCGACGTCACGGTGCGGACGATCTCGGCGTCGACGGCGTCGGGAAGGCCCTCGCTCAGCGCGCCCCGGCACACCGAGCAGCGACCGCAGTCGGCTGCCTGCGGATCGTCGAGCGACTCGGTCAGCAGACGCATCAGGCAGGTGCGCCCGGCGATGTAGGTGCGCATGATGTCGGCCTCGCGGCGACGGACGGCGAGTACGCCGTCGTAGTGGGCGGCGTCGTAGGTCCAGGGTTTGCCGGTGGCGACCCAGCCGTCGGGGGTGCGGTCGGTGACGCCGTCGACGGCGAGTTGCTTGAGCATCAACTCGATTCGCGTGCGGCGGAAGCGGGTGGCGGCCTCGAGCTGGATGACCGACTGCGGCTCGTCGGCGGCTTCCAGCGCCGCCAGGAGGTCACGCATCTTGTCCGGATCGGGGATCGTCGCGGTGGCGAAGTGATCCCAGATCCGGTCGTCGGTCTGTGAGGCCAGCAGCATCACGACGGCGTCGTCCAGCGCGCGCCCGGCACGGCCCACCTGCTGGTAGTAGGAGACCGGCGACGGCGGCGAACCCACGTGCACGACGAAGCCCAGGTCCGGCTTGTCATAACCCATCCCCAGCGCCGATGTCGCCACGAGTGCCTTGACCTTGTTGTGCAGCAACGCATCTTCGAGTTCGTGCCGGCGGTCGGCGTCGAGCTGCCCGGTGTAGGCCGCGACCTCGACGGAGTCCCCGTGCACCGCACGGATGGCTTCGACGAGCCGGTCGGCGTCGGCGACGGTGAGGACGTAGACGATGCCCGAGCCCGGGAGATGGGTGAGGGACTGAGCCACCCAGCCGTATCGCTGCACCGGCGAGAGTCCGTCGAGAACGTTGAGATGCAATGACTTTCGGGCGAGGGGACCGCGGAGGACGAGCGTCGGCGCGTCGGAACCGGAGTCGAGCTGCGCGGCGACGTCCTCCGTGACGCGGGCGTTGGCGGTGGCGGTGGTGGCCAGGACCGGCGTCGTCGGGTTGACCGAACGGAGTACATCGGCGACACGACGGTAGTCGGGCCGGAAGTCGTGTCCCCAGTCGGAGACGGCATGCGCCTCGTCGATCACCAGCAGCCCGAGATTGCCCGCCAGTGCGTCGAGCACGCGGCGTCCGAAGCCGGGATTGGCGAGGCGTTCCGGTGACACCAGCAGGACGTCGAGATCTCCCGCCCGCAGCTGCGCCTCGATCGCCGACCACTCGTCGACGTTCGACGAGTTCAGCGTCGCCGCGGAGAGCCCCCCGCGGGCCGCGGCGGCCACCTGGTCGCGCATGAGCGACAACAGCGGGGACACGATGAGCGTCGGCCCGCCGCCGCCGGCCCGGATGATCGCGGTGGCCGACCAGTAGACCGCCGACTTGCCCCATCCGGTCGCCTGGACCACCAGGACCCGTGCGCCGGGAGTGCCGGGCTCACCGCCGGCCAGTGCGGTGACCGCCCGCAGCTGATCCTCGCGCAGCGCGGCGCCCTCACCGGCCAGGCTGGTGATGACGCGGTTGGCGGCGGTCAGCTGGTCGGGGGAGAGGGTGGCAACCATGAACCCAATGTAGTGGCGACGCCCGACAACGCAGATCGACGGTTCACAGGAACCTGGCAGCCGGGTTCCAGACCGGTTCGAGGGTGGGGACAGATCGTGGTCCTCATGATTCCCCAAGCACCGCCGGACCGGACGGCGCAGGTGTACACGCTCGCCGACAGTTCGGTGTCGACCCCGGTCCTCGACATCGTCGTCCCCGTCTACAACGAGCAGACCGACCTCGCGTCGTCGGTGCGCCGGCTCGCCGGCCATCTGCGCCGGCACGTGCCGTATCCGGCCCGCATCACCGTCGCCGACAACGCCAGCACCGACGACACCGTCGCGATCGCCGTCGGCCTCGTCGACGAACTCGACGGCGTCCGCGTCGTCCACCTCGACGAGAAGGGTCGTGGTCGTGCGCTGAACGCGGTGTGGCAGCGCAGCGATGCCGAGATCGTCGCGTACTGCGACGTCGACCTCTCCACCGACCTCAACGCGCTGATGCCGCTCATCGCGCCGCTGGTGTCGAAGCATTCCGACATCGCGATCGGCACCCGGCTCAGCCGGTCGTCGCGTGTCGTCCGCGGACCCAAGCGGGAGTTCATCTCGCGGTCCTACAACCTCATCCTCCGAACGGCGATGGGCGCCAGGTTCTCCGACGCGCAGTGCGGGTTCAAGGCCATGCGCGCCGACATCGCCCGCGAGTTGCTGCCTTTCGTCGCCGACACCGGGTGGTTCTTCGACACCGAGCTGCTCGTGCTCGCCGAACAGATCGGGCTGCGGATCGCGGAGATCCCGGTCGACTGGGTCGACGACCCGGACAGCACCGTCGACATCGTGCCCACCGCCCTCGCCGATCTGAAGGGCTGTGCGCGAGTCGGTCTCGCGCTGGCGATGGGGCGGCTGCCGATCGCCCAGCTCCGCGCTTCCATCGGTCGCGACCGGGCGGCCGGACCCCAGATCGACGGGGTGCCGAGGGGACTGGTCGGCCAGCTCGCGCGGTTCTGCGTGGTGGGCGTGGCGTCGACCGCCGCGTTCGCGGTGCTGTTCCTCGCGCTGCACTCGTTCCTGGGAGCGCAGATCTCGAACCTGGTCGCCCTGGCGATCACCGCTGTTCTCAACACCGCGGCCAACCGCAGGTTCAGCTTCGGGGTGCGCGGACGTGACAATGCGCTGCGCCACCAGTTGTTCGGGCTCGGAGTGTTCCTGTTCGGCTGGCTCGTCACCGCCGGCTCACTGTTGCTGCTGCACACCGTCGCGCCGGACGCGACCAAACACATCGAACTGATCATCCTGGTGATCGCGAACCTGGTGGCCACGCTCACCCGGTTCGTCGGTCTCCGCTGGGTGTTCCGCAAGACCCAGGAGTCCGCCGCATGACGACACTGACCATCGACCCACCCGTCGACTCCGCTCCGCAGGCGCCGGCACAGGCGAAGAACGTTCTGTGGGAGCGGCTCTCGCTGGCCGCGCTGCTGATCGGCACCGGGGTCCTCTACCTGTGGAATCTCTCGATCAACGGTTGGGCGAACTCCTTCTACTCGGCGGCCGTCCAGGCCGGTTCGGAGTCGTGGAAAGCGTGGTTCTTCGGGTCGTCGGACATGGCGAACTCGATCACCGTCGACAAACCTCCCGCCTCCCTGTGGATTCCGGGTCTCAGTGCGCGGATCTTCGGGGTCAACCCGTGGTCGATCCTGGTGCCCGAGGTCCTGATGGGGGTGGCATCGGTCGCGCTGCTGTACCTGATCACGCGAAAGTACTTCGGCCACCGATCGGGAATCCTCGCCGGCGCGGTGCTGGCGCTGACTCCGGTTGCGGCGCTGATGTTCCGCTTCGACAACCCCGAGGCGCTGCTGATCCTGCTGATGATCGCGGCCGTCTGGTCGCTGATGAAGGCGGTCGACGACGGCCGGTGGCGCTGGCTGATCCTCACCGGCGTGTTCGTCGGATTCGGATTCCTCACCAAGCAACTGCAGGTGATGCTGATCGTGCCCGCGCTGTCGGTCACCTATCTGGCCTTCGGCCCGCGCGGTTGGTTGCGGCGGCTCGGCCAGATGTTCGCCGCACTCGGTGCGATGGTCGTCAGTGCCGGCTGGTGGATTCTCGCCGTCGAACTCTGGCCGGCGTCGTCGCGGCCCTACATCGGTGGTTCGCAGAACAATTCGATCCTCGAGCTCACTCTCGGCTACAACGGTCTCGGTCGACTGAACGGCAACGAGACCGGCGCAGTGGTCCCCGGTGGTCGCGGCGGTCCCGGTGGCCCCGGCGGTGGCGGTGGCGGCCCGTGGGGCGAGACCGGATGGCTGCGGATGTTCGAACCCGCACAGGGCGGTCAGATCGCGTGGCTCATCCCGACCGGTGTCCTGCTCGCCGTCGTCGCGGCAGTCCTGATCGGCCGGGCCCGGCGGACCGATCCGCGCCGCGCGTACCTCACGGTCTGGGGGATGTGGCTGCTGGTCACGATGGGTGTCTTCAGCTTCATGGCCGGCATCTTCCACCAGTACTATACGGCAGCCCTCGCCCCGGCGGTCGCCGCGCTGGTCGCCGGTGGTGCCGCAGTCTGCTGGTCGCATCGGGATCGTCTCTGGGTCCGGTTCGCCCTCGGTGCCTCCGTGTGGATCGCGGCCGTGTGGGGATTCGTCCTGCTGAACCGCACTCCCGACTTCGTGCCGTGGCTGCGCTGGGCCGTAATCGTCATCGGCCTCCTCGCCGGTGCCGCGATGGTCTTCGCGAACCTGCGCGGCGTCGCGGCGGCCGCGGTGGCGGGTGCGATCCTCGCCGGTCTCGCCGGTCCGGTGGCCTACACCGTCGACACGGTGACCACGGAGAAGAGCGGATCGATCATCACCGCCGGCCCGCGGGTCGAGGGCGAGTTCGGCCCGGGCGGACGAGGCGGCCCCGACGGTCGCGGCATGCCGGGAGCCCCCGGTCAGGGGATGCCCGGAGGCCAGGGGTACCCCGGTGGTCAGGGGACGCCCGGGGGTCGCGGCGGCGACGGCTCCGGTGGCCTGCTGCGCGGTTCGACGCCCGCCGCCGCCGTCGTCGAGAAGCTGAACGCCGACGCCGACCGGTACACCTGGGTGGCCGCGGCGGTCGGGTCGATGTCCGCCTCGGGCTACCAGCTCGAGACCGGCCACTCGGTGATGCCGATCGGCGGGTTCAACGGCAGTGATCCGTCGCCGACCCTCGCCGAGTTCCAGACGCTGGTCGCCGAGAAGAAGATCCACTGGTTCCTCGGCGGCGGTGGCGGACCGGGTATGGGCGCACCGGGCATGGGCGGTGACGGCATGGGCACGGATTCCGAACGTCCGGCGTCGCAGATCAGCGCGTGGGTTCAGGAGAACTTCACCGCGGTGACGGTCGACGGGGTCACTATGTACGACCTGACCCAGACGAGGACCTGAGCCGGCGCCGGTGCTGATGGTGATCGTCGACGAGGTGGTCGGGGCCGGCCGGCGTGAGCGAGCATCCCGGTCGTTTAGAGTCATGGTCGTGCGCGTACTCGTGATCGGCTCGGGCGGCCGCGAACATGCCCTTCTCATCGGCCTCAAGAACGATCCGTCGGTCACCGACCTGCATGTCGCTCCCGGCAACGCCGGAACCTCGGCGATCGCCTCGAACCACGCCGTCGACGTGGTGTCGGGCGAGGCGGTCGTGGCCCTGGCGCAGAAGCTGGAAGCCGACCTTGTCATCATCGGACCCGAGGTGCCCCTCGTCCTCGGCGTCGCCGACGCGCTGCGCGAGGCAGGCATCGCGACCTTCGGTCCGAGCGCGCAGGCCGCGCAGATCGAGGGATCCAAGGCCTTCGCCAAGGACGTGATGGCCGCGGCCGGCGTCAAGACCGCGCATGCGGAGATCGTCGACAACCCGGCGCATCTCGACGCTGCCCTCGACCGCTTCGGTCCGACCTGGGTGGTCAAGGACGACGGCCTCGCCGCCGGCAAGGGCGTCGTCGTCACGCCCGACCGGGATGTCGCCCGCGATCACGCGGCCGAGTGCCTGGAGAGCGGACATCCCGTCCTGCTGGAGAGCTTCCTCGACGGACCCGAGGTCTCGTTGTTCTGCCTCGTCGACGGCGAGAACGTGGTCCCGCTGCTGCCCGCCCAGGACCACAAGCGCGTCGGTGACAACGACGCCGGACCCAACACCGGTGGCATGGGCGCCTACACGCCGCTGCCCTGGCTGCCCGCCGAGATGACCGGGCGGATCGTCGATGAGGTCGTCAAACCCGTTGCGGCCGAACTGGTCAAGCGTGGCATCCCGTTCTCGGGTCTCCTCTACGCCGGCCTCGCGATCGGCAAGGACGGCCCGGCCGTCGTCGAATTCAACTGCCGCTTCGGCGATCCCGAGACCCAGGCGGTCCTCGCGCTGCTGGAGTCGCCGCTCGGCGAGGCGCTGAACGCCACCGCCACCGGTACGCTCGCCGACCTCCCGCCGCTGCGGTGGCACGACGGTGCCGCGGTCACCGTGGTCGTCGCCGCCGAGAACTACCCCGGCAAGCCGCGTACCGGTGACATCATCACCGGCGCCGACGCCGACGGTGTGCTGCATGCCGGCACCGCCAGGAACGCCGACGGTGCCGTCGTCTCCGCCGGTGGTCGCGTGCTGGCCGTCGTGGGTACCGGCGCCGACCTGGCCGAGGCCCGCGCCCAGGCCTACGCGCGGATCGAGAAGATCAAGCTGCCGGGCTCGCACTTCCGCACCGACATCGGGCGCAACGCTCTCGAAGGTCGCATCAGCATCTAGATCCAGACGCTGGACCGCTCACGTTCTCCGTTCCCGCTCACCCTATTTGCGTGAGCGGGAGCGGAACGAGTGAGCGAAACCCTCAGACCGCGAGGTTGCGGCCCAGGAACTCGACCTGCTCGGGCAGCACGCTGCGCCAGTACCGGTTGGTGTGTCCACCGGCGGCGGTGCCGAAGGCCGCCGGCGGGTGCAGGCCGGCGGCCCACTGGCGGGTGTAGGTGTAGAACTGGTCGCTCGAACCGATGTTGATCAGCAGCGGGATCTTCGCGAAGCTCGGCTGCGCACCGAACAGCGAGTTGGCCTGGTAGTCGGCGAGGCTGTCGAAGGCGCGCGGCGGGAAGTTGCGCGGATCGGCCCACATCGCGGGGGAGCTGACGGCCACGGCGGCGACGCGCGGAGCACCGAGCATCGACGCCAGGCGTAGCGCGCCGTAGCCGCCCATCGACCAGCCGAAGAGTCCGATGCGCTCGGTCGACAGGTTGAGCTTCGGATCGCTCGCGAGCATCGGCAGGAACTCGTCGAGGACCATCGCGCCACCGTCGGTGCCGTCGGCCCGGCGGTGGTAGTAGTTGCGGCCGATGTCGGCGGCGGCCAGCGCGAACGGGGCGTTCCCGTTGTCCACGTACTGCTGCATCACGGTCTGCATCTCGAGCTTCGGCCCGAAGATCGACTTCTCGTTGGTGTTCAGTGCGTGCAGCACGACGACCACCGGGAGCTTGCCGGTCACACCGTTGGGCCGGGCGACCGCCCAGCGGGTGTCACGGCCACCCATGCGGGCCGACCTGAAGCTGCCGGTGATCAGCGGGGGGCCACTCGTGACCGGAGGCGGCGACGTCTCGACAGGCAGTTCGTCGTCGGCGGCGCGGCCTTCGAGATTGCGGGGCTGCACCGGCGCCGACGGCGCCGAGTTCGCGCAGGCGGCGATCCCGAGGGCCGCTGCTCCGACGCCTGCGGCGAGCACAGCTCGACGGCCCACACGCGGGAGGTCGCGGTCGGCAGCATCGGGGAGACGAGATCGCTGGCTGGTCATCGAAGGAACAGGGTAATCGTGGACCCCGGGCTCGACGCAACGTCGAGTCGGGCGACTCGCCGAAGCTGTGAGAAATCTGTCCCCGACTTGACGTTCAGTCGAGGGACGCAATGGCCTTCTGCAGCAGTTCGCCCGCTCCGGACGCCACATCGGGGAGGCCGGGGGCGTCGGTCACGGCGACCATGATGTCGGGATTCATCGCCTCGACGATGACTGTCCCGGCGTGGTCGGTGTCGTCGCGCACCACCACATTGCAGGGCAGTAGAAGGCCGATCTGCCGCTCGATCCCGAGCGCCCGATGAGCGAACTGCGGATTGCACGCCCCGAGGATGAGGTAGTTCTCCATGTCCTCGTCGAGTTTCTTCTTGAGGGTTGCCTTCACGTCGATCTCGGTGAGCACACCGAAGCCGACGTCGCTCAGTGCTTCCCTGGTGCGGGCGACCGCGTCGTCGAAGTCGGTCTGCAGGGTGGTCCGGTATCCGAGTTTCATGACTGTCCTCTCGTCGGTGCCGAGTCTATCGACGGTCGTCGGCTCCGAGGGCGCCTTCAGCTCTGGTCGGCCAGTTCGCAGAGGTAATCCACCGGCCGGCCGCGACGGTCGAAGTTCACGTGGGCCACAGAACGACCATCGGTCACATCACAGATCGGTGAACGTCCGCCGTCGGTCCCGGTCCGCCAGCTGATGTGCCACCCGCGTCGCGCGGCCATGCCGTGGATGGCGACCCGATGATCGTTCACCGCAAGGGAACCCATGACCTTCGGCATCTTGGTGGCGAAGTCGGCGAAGGTAGGCTCGGGGAGGGTGATGCCGTCGAGCAGGAACACGCCGCGATCGTCACCTTCGAGACGAACCGTGCAATACGGACTCATGCCGGTGCTGCCGACGGCCGCGGCCGCGATGATCTCGATGACCCGGCTGCCCGGATCGTCGGCTCTGTCGCGGGACGGATTGGGCGGCAGCAACACTCGCGGGGAGGTGAAATCGTCGATGCCGAGTCGTGCGCCGGCCTCACGTAGCCTCGACGCCGGTCCGGACGTGTCGCCGCACGGGTGTGCCCAGCCCCAGACGATCGCCGACGGTTCGACCACGGCGACCAGCGACGCCCGCGAACGGACGGCCGTAACCTCTTCGTGTCCCTCGGAACCGGCGCCGTCGGAGGTGAACACGACGGCGCGACTGTCCTCGTCGCACCGTACGTCGAAGGTGCCCAGCCTCTCCCGGAGGAAGTCGACGAATGCGGACTGCCTCAGGGACGTGTAGAGCGCCGCGTAATCGGCGACAGCGTGGAGGCCGTCGAACTGCATGGGATCACGGTAGACGCGTTCGGGCGCGTACCGATCACCTGTCCGATGACCGACTGACACCGACTCTGAACAGCGCATTCACCACGAGTGTCGCCCGCTTATACGGGAATTCGACTGTGGTTGTACCGCTTTGGTCAAAAGCAATACGGCGGTACGGAGCCCTTTGGCAGCATGAAGCCCATGATGACGTCGGCAGCGACACCCAAGGGTGCGCGACGGCGGTCTCGATTGATCGAGGCCGCCGGCGAGCTGCTGCTCGAAGGTGGCTTCGACGCCGTGCGCCATCGTGCGGTGGCCGAGCGCGCCCAGTTGCCGCTGGCGTCGACGACGTACTATTTCGCCTCCCTCGACGACCTGATGGCCGAGGCCGCCGCGAGCCTCTGCAGCCACGACGCGACCGCAGTCACCGAGCGCTGCAACGCACTTCCCCGTCGACGCCGCGGGAGAACGGCAACGGCGACGGCTCTCGCCGAGGTCGTCGTCGGCGACGACACGATCCAGCAGCTGTCGGCCCGTTACGAGATGATCGCGCTGGCGGCGCGGTACCCGATGCTGCGCGAGGTGGTGAGCGACCGGTGGCGCGCGCTGTCCTTGTGCCACCTCGACGTTCTCGCCAAATCGGGCCGGGTCGCCGACCCCGCCCACATCGCCCAGCTGATCGGGATCGAGGACGGCGCCATCGTCGGCGCACTCGGACAGAACGGTGTCCGGCCCATCGACGCGGTGCGTGACGCCCTGCTCGAGGTGGTCGACGTCCTCGCGCCGCGGGCGTGACGGGCAAAACGCGCCCGCGCCGGTCCGGTTGGTGTCACGATGGGTCGTCAGGTCACCACCGGGAAGGGATCGGATGTCGGGGGAGTCGTTGGCCAGCCGCAGTACCCGCGCAGGTCTTGTCGCCGCGCTCATGTCCGTGATCGCCGGGGTGACGATGCTCGTCGCGCCCGGTGCGCACGCCGCTCCGGCCGGCCGTGTCGACGCCGGTGTCCCGCTGTCGTCGGCGGTCTACGGAACCGGCTGTACGTACCCCGTGACGGTCCCGGTCGACTCCTCCGGCTGGGTGGAGTTCTGGGAGGTCAAGCCCGGTCTGCCGGCACGATTCATCGGCCGCGATCTCCCGTCCGGCGCTCTCGCGTCGGTCACCTGGGTGCCCCGGCGGATCGGCGACAAGTACCTCTACGCGGTCCAGAACGGCAAGGCCTCGCAGCCCACCCTGGTGAAGGTGCGTCAGGGCTACGGGTCCAACGGAACGTGTCTGGCCTTCTGAGCGTCGGGTAGCGGGATTGCAGGATCTGTCCGCGGTCGACCTACACTGGGCGGGTGTCGAAGCCCGCCATTGCCAACGTCCTGGCCAGCCGCTATGCCTCCGCCGACCTCGCCGAGCTGTGGTCGGCGACCACCAAGATCGCACTCGAACGGCGCCTGTGGATCGCGGTACTGAAGGCTCAGCGCGATCTCGGGATCGACGTCCCGGCCGATGCCATCGCCGACTACGAACGCGTCGTCGATCAGGTGGATCTCGCTTCGATCGCCGACCGTGAGCGCGTCACGCGCCACGATGTGAAGGCTCGCATCGAGGAGTTCAACGCACTCGCCGGCCATGAGCAGATCCACAAGGGCATGACCAGCCGCGACCTCACCGAGAACGTCGAGCAGCTGCAGATCCTCCGCTCGCTCGAGCACGTCCACGCGCACGGTGTCGCGGTGCTGGCCCGCATCGTCGAGCGTGCCGCCCAGTACTCCTCGGTCGTCATGGCCGGCCGCAGCCACAACGTCGCCGCGCAGGCCACGACCCTCGGCAAGCGTTTCGCCTCGGCCGCCGACGAACTGATGATCGCGCTCACGCGGCTTCGTGAGCTGATCGACCGCTACCCGCTGCGCGGCATCAAGGGCCCGATGGGTACCTCGCAGGACATGCTCGACCTGCTCGGCGGCGACGCCGTCAAGCTCGCCGACCTCGAGTCCCGCGTCGCCGATCACCTCGGCTTCGCCCGCTCGTTCACCTCGGTCGGCCAGATCTACCCGCGTTCGCTCGACCACGACGTCGTGTCCGCGCTGGTGCAGGTCGCCGCCGCGCCGTCGTCGCTCGCACACACCATCCGGCTGATGGCCGGCCACGAGCTGGTCACCGAGGGCTTCCAGCCCGGTCAGGTCGGCAGCTCGGCGATGCCGCACAAGATGAACACCCGCAGCTGTGAGCGCGTCAACGGTCTCGCCGTGATCCTCCGCGGCTACGGCTCGATGGCGGCCGAACTCGCCGGCGCGCAGTGGAACGAGGGCGACGTGTTCTGCTCGGTCGTCCGCCGCGTCGCGCTGCCGGACGCCTTCTTCGCGATCGACGGTCTGATGGAGACCTTCCTGACCGTCCTCGCCGAGTTCGGCGCCTACCCCGCGGTCATCGCCAACGAGTTGGACCGCTACCTGCCGTTCCTCGCGACCACCAAGGTGCTGATGGCGGCGGTGCGCGCGGGCGTGGGGCGCGAGACCGCCCACGAGGCGATCAAGGAGAACGCCGTCGCCGTGGCCCTGGCCATGCGTGAGGAGGGTCGCGAGCCCGATCTGCTCGATCGCCTCGCCGCCGACGACCGCATCCCGCTCGACCGCGCGCAGCTCGACGAGCTGCTCGCCGACAAGTCGGTGTTCGTCGGTGCGGCCGAACAGCAGGTCGCCGACGTCATCGCCGCCGCGGAGAAGATCATCGGGCAGTACCCGGAGGCCGCGGCCTACGCGCCTGCCCCGATCCTGTAGGGCTCCCGGCCGCGTATCGAGGTCACTCCGGCCGGTGTCGACGGGACTGTCACGGTCCTGTCGACACCGGCCGGAGGTGTTCGACGACGCAGCTGACTACGCAGGCTGGTTCTTCTCTTTCTTCCGCTTGGAGATGTCGACGCGGAACTCGTCCTCACCCTCGGGCGGAACGTAGTCGAAGTCGAACGGATCGCGGTTGAGGACCACCCGGAGTATCAGGTAGAAGTGCGCGAAGCCGAGCGCGATCGAGGCGAAGCCCAGGAGTTGGGTGACCAGCCACGGAGCAAAGTATTTGTAGCCTCGACTTTCTGTCAATCTATAGTCGTTGATTAGAACTATGGGTCGATTCGTGGCGGAGTGTCAGGCCGGGTCGCCGTGCCCGAGGTTCCAGTCGGGGAGTGCGGCGTCGCGCACCAGCCGCTTGAGTTCGGGGGCGCCGGGGAAACCGCCGTCCCGTTTGCGCTCCCAGATCTGGGTGCCGTCGACGTCGATGTGGAACACGCCGCCGGTTCCGGGGACCAGGGTCACCGAGCCGATCTCGGTGCCGAAGGTGTTCAGCAGCTCCGACGCCATCCACGACGCCCGCAGCAGCCAGTTGCACTGGGTGCAGTAGGTGATGGTGATGTGGGGTGCGGTCATCGGTCAAGAATGTCAGAGCCTGCCGTCCCGCGTCTCCCGCAGAACCTCTAGGGTCGAGTCCATGCGTCCCGAACTGCAGTCCTACCGGCATCTGGCGTCGGGGAAGGTCCGTGAGATCTACGAGATCGACGCGGACACCCTGCTGTTGGTGGCCTCCGACCGGATCTCGGCCTACGACCACATCCTGACCCCCGCGATCCCCGACAAGGGCCGCATCCTGACGGCGATGAGCTTCTTCTGGTTCGACGAGCTCGGCGTCCCCAACCATCTCGCCGGTGGACCCACCGACGAGCGCATCCCGGGCGAGGTCGTCGGCCGGTCGATGGTGGTGCGTCGGCTCCCGATGGTTCAGGTCGAATGCGTCGCGCGCGGGTACCTGACCGGTTCGGGTCTGCTCGACTACCAGGCGACCGGTGCGGTGTGCGGCGTCGAACTGCCCGCCGGCCTGGCGGAGGCGAGCAAGCTGCCCGAGCCGATCTTCACCCCGGCCACGAAGGCGGAGCAGGGTGAGCACGACGAGAACATCAGCTTCGAGCGCGTCGTCGAGCAGGAGGGCGCCGAACTCGCCGAGGCGCTGCGTTCGGCGACCCTGGACATCTACGGACGCGGCGCTGCGGTGGCCGCCGATCGAGGAATCATCCTCGCGGACACCAAGTTCGAGTTCGGGCGCGGCGCGGACGGGGAACTGGTGCTCGCCGACGAGGTGCTGACGCCCGACTCCTCGCGCTACTGGGAGGCCGCGTCCTACGAGGCGGGCAAGGTGCAGCCGAGCTTCGACAAGCAGATCGTCCGGAACTGGTTGACCAGCGCCGAATCCGGCTGGGACCGTGCGTCCGACGTCGCCCCACCGTCGTTGCCCGACGACGTCATCCAACGCACCCGTCAGCGCTATATCGATGCCTATGAATGGATTTCGCAGAAGTCCTTCGCCGACTGGCCCACCGCGGAGGTGTCCTCGTGAGCGACGAGCGCGCAACCGCGACACCGCCGGTTGCCAAGAAGGTGCCCAAGGAGCGCACCCATCACGGCGACACCTTCGTCGACGACTACGAATGGTTGCGGGACAAGGACGATCCGGAGGTCACCGCCTACCTCGAGGCGCAGAATGCGTTCACCGAGGCACACACCGGGCACCTGAAGGACCTGCGTAAGCAGATCTTCGAGGAGATAAAGAGCCGCACCAAGGAAACCGACATGTCGGTGCCCGTCCGGCGCGGACGGTACTGGTACTTCGCCCGCACCCAGGAGGGCAAGCAGTATTCGACGTCCTGCCGGTGCCCGATCGCCGGCGACGACGACTGGACCGCGCCGAAGGTCGACGACGGGGTGACGCTCCCCGGTGAGGAGATCCTGCTCGACAGCAACGCCGAGGCCGAGGGGCACGACTTCTTCAGTCTGGGCGCACTGACCGTCAGCGACGACGGCAACTGGCTGGCCTACAGCACCGATGTCGTCGGCGACGAGCGATACACGCTGCGCATCAAGGATCTTCGCACCGGCGAGGTGCTCGACGACGTCGTCACCGACACCTCGGGCAGCGCGGTGTGGTCGGCGGACGCCCGTCACGTCTTCTACTCGACGGTCGACGCTGCGTGGCGTCCGGACACCGTGTGGCGCCACGACATCGGCGCCGGCACCGAGGACGTCAAGGTCTTCCACGAGCCCGATGAACGGTTCTGGGTCGGCATGGGCACCACGCGCAGTGACAAGTACCTCGTCATCGGCGTCGGTTCCAAGATCACCTCGGAGAGCTATATTCTCTCCGCCGACAACCCGACCGGTGAGTTCCGCAGTGTCGTACCGCGCGTCGACGGCGTCGAGTACAGCGTCGAACATGCGGTCATCGGCGGCGACGATCACCTCGTCATCGTGCACAACGAGGTCGTGGACGGCCAGAAGGCGGAGAACTTCGCCATCGACATCGCGCCGGTCGACGATCCGTCGAACCGGCGTCCGCTGATCGCGCACGACCCGACCCGACGCATCGAGGATCTCGACGCCTTCGCCGACTACCTGGTGCTGTCGTACCGACGAGATGCGTTGCCGCGTCTGGCCATCGCCGACCTCCGGCAGATCGACGGCATCCCCGCCGAATCCGACTTCCACGAGGTCGAGTTCGAGCAGGAACTGAGTTCGGCCGGACTCGGCGGCAACCCCGAGTGGTGGTCGCCGAAGCTGCGCATCGGCTACGGGAGTTTCATCGAACCGGTGGAACTGTTCGAACTCGACGTCGCGACCGGTGAGCGCACGCTGCTGAAGCGGCAGCCGGTGCTCGGCGGCTACGACCCGGCCGACTACGTCCAGTCGCGTGAGTGGGCGATCGCCTACGACGGCACCCGGATCCCGCTGTCGGTGGTGCGGCGCAAGGAGACCGACTCCGCCAAGCCCGCCCCGCTGCTGCTGTACGGATACGGCTCGTACGAGGCCAGCATCGATCCCTACTTCTCGGTGGCGCGCCTGTCCATGCTCGATCGGGGCATGGTGTTCGTCCTCGCCCACATCCGCGGCGGTGGCGAGATGGGGCGTTACTGGTACGAGAACGGCAAGGAACTCAGCAAGAAGAACACCTTCACCGACTTCGTCGCGGCCGGACGCCATCTCGTCGAGTCCGGGTGGACGACGCCGAAGCAGATGGTCGCCGAGGGCGGTTCGGCCGGTGGGCTTCTCGTCGGTGCGGTGGCCAATCTCGCGCCGGAGCTGTTCAACGGGATCCTGGCGTCGGTGCCGTTCGTCGACGCCCTGAACTCGATCCTGGACCCGTCGCTGCCGCTGACGGTCATCGAGTGGGACGAGTGGGGTGACCCTCTGCACGACCCGAACGTCTACGAGTACATGAAGACCTACACGCCCTACGAGAACGTCGACGCGAAACCGTACCCGCCGATCCTCGCGCTGACCTCGCTCAACGACACCCGGGTGCTGTACACCGAGGCGGCGAAATGGGTTGCGCGGCTACAGGAGAAGTCGACGTCGGACAATCCGATCCTGCTGAAGACGGAGATGACGGCCGGTCACGGCGGCGTCAGCGGACGGTACAAGCAGTGGGAGGAAGTCGCCTTCGAGATCGCGTGGATCCTGCAGCAGTCCGGCGCGCTGGACTGCTGAGCCGTACCCCGCTGGTTGAAACCACGAAGCCCCACCGACCCGAGAGTCGGTGGGGCTTCGTGGTTTCGAGACGAAATCGGTCAGTGCATCATGATCGGACCGCGGTCCAGGTCCTCTTCGGTGAGCGGCGACGCGATCTTCTTGCGGGGCAGGAAGAACGCCGGGATCAACGTGAGCACGATCAGTACGACCGACACTACGAAGGTGTTGGAGAACACGTCGGCAGCGGTGTCGAAGAACGACTCCGGCAGCGGGTCCGGGACACCCGGGGGCAGCGGCTTGTCGGAGGTGTTCGCCATGATTGCGAGACCTGCCTCCGGCTTGCTCGCCAGGCTGCTGGCGAGGATCACCGAGATCACCGCGGTGCCGATCGAGGTGGCCGCCTGCTGGATGACGTTCATCAGCGTCGACCCGTCGGGCACCTGCGCGTTGCTCAGCGTGGCGAGCGCCGCGGACATGATCGGCATCATCGTCATACCCATGCCGAGGCCCTGGACGAACAGCGAACCGCAGATCAGCCAGTACGAGGTGTCCGCGCCGAGCATGGTGAACGTCGCCATGCCGAGCAGGATCAACACGATGCCGACGAGCACGAACTTGCCGGGACCCATCTTGTCGGTGAGTTTGCCGGCGATCGGCATGGTCAGCATGGCGCCGATGCCCTGCGGCGCCAGGAGCAGGCCCGCCGCCAGGGTGGACTCGCCGCGGACGCCGATGAAGTACTGCGGGAACAGCAGTGCCGCACCGAAGAACGCGATCATGAACAGCACCATGGTGAGCACCGCGATGCTCAGCGTGCGGTTCTTGAACAGCTTCAGATCGAGGAGCGGGTTCTTCTTGCGCAGCGCGTGGAAGATGAACGCCACGATGAGGATCGCGCCGATGATCGTCGGGATCAGCACCTGCCCGCTGACGAAGGTCCGGTGTTCCGCGCTCGAGGAGATGCCGAACAGGAACAGCGCCAGGCCCGGCGACAGGAGGAGCAGACCGACGACGTCGATCGACGAGCGCGTGGTCTCCGCATCGTCGCGCAGGACGATCCAGGAGAAGACCAGGGCACCGATTCCGATGGGGACGTTGATCAGGAAGATCCAGTGCCAGCTCAGCTGCTCGATGAGGACGCCGCCGAGGATGGGACCCGAGATCGGGCCGAGGAGCATCGGGATACCGAGGACTGCCATGACCGAACCCACTCGTTCCGGACCGGCGGCCTTGGTCAGCATCATCATGCCGACCGGCATCAGCATGCCGCCGCCGAGACCCTGGATCACGCGGAACGCGACCAGCGCGCCGATGCTCGGCGCCAGCGCACACAGGACGGAACCCAGGGTGAACAGCACCAATGAGACGAGATAGACCTTCTTGGTGCCGAACCGCGACGCCGCCCAGCTCGACAGCGGGATGACTGCGGCCAGGGCGAGGGTGTAACCGGTCGCGGTCCAGGCGGCGCCGGCGGCGTCGGTGTTGAACTCCTGCTGGAAGGTGTTCTGCGCGACGGCCACGACGGTGACGTCGAGAATCGACATGATCGCGCCGAGAACGACCACGCCGGCGACCATCAGGACATTGCGGTCCAGCTTCGTGTCCGGCGGACCTTCGTGGAGATGGCCTCCGGTGGAGGATGTCATGCGGTGTGTTTCCTATCGATAGATCCGGTCAGGCAGAAGTGATCGACGGCGTCGTCGACGATGGGTCGCAGCGCCGAACACAGGTTGTCCCGGAGTTCGGCGGGCAGGCCGGCCACGAACCGTCGTACGGTCTCGTGCTGCAGTGCCAGATGGGTCTCGAGGTAGCGCATGCCGCCGTGGGTGAGTGAGACGCGCTTGATCCGACGGTCGGCCGAGTCCTCGCGACGATCGGCCAAACCGCAGCCGACCAGCTTGTCGACCGTCCGGCCCGCGGCCGCGAGGGACAGTTGAACCTGCTCGGCGATGGCGTTGACCGGCATCGGACCCTCGTGGCTGCCGAGGGCGCAGAGCACCCTCAGCTGGGAGAAGGTGATGTCGGTGGCGGCGAGACTCTCCATGGTCTCGGGCCGGCCGAGGTCGAGGAGCCGGTCGAGGAACGCGACGAGCGCCGACGAAGCGGCCTCGATCGATTGGTCGGCGCCGTGAGCGCACGGGGATTCCTCGGACACCGGGAAATGGTAACTCCGATGCAACTATTGCAGAAACGCAATAGGCGTGACATCGCACATATTGTGCAAAATCGTGTGATCTGAGTCTCTCGACGGGTCCGCGCAAGTACAGCCGTACCCGGTCGACTCGTTGCGTAGCAGCCTGTGCGGCCGATCACAGGGACGGGCCCACGGGCTAATCTCTCGTCATGGGCAACATCAAGGACATCCCGGTCACTTCTCTCGACGGTTCCGACGCCTCGCTGAAGGATTTCGGCGGGCCGCTCCTCATCGTCAACGTCGCCAGCAAGTGCGGCCTCACCCCGCAGTACGAAGGTCTCGAGCAGCTCGCGAAGACCTATGGCGAGAAGGGCCTCACCGTCGTCGGCGTCCCATGCAACCAGTTCATGGGCCAGGAGCCCGGCACCGCCGAGGAGATCGCGACCTTCTGTTCGACCTCCTACGGCGTCACGTTCCCGCTGCTGGAGAAGACCGATGTCAACGGCGACGGCCGTCATCCGCTGTATGCCGAGCTGACCCGCCACGCCGACGCCGACGGTGAGGCCGGCGACATCCAGTGGAACTTCGAGAAGTTCCTCGTCAACGCCGACGGCGAGGTCGTGAACCGTTTCCGTCCGCGCACCGAGCCCACCGACCCGACCGTGGTCGCCGCCATCGAATCCGTGCTCTGAGTCGATTTGGGGCACCCGGTAAGCTGACCAGGCGAGAACTGATCAGCAGACATTGAGGAGCGGTGCCATGGCGCGAGTGGTGGTCGACGTGATGCCCAAAGCCGAGATTCTCGACCCGCAGGGGCAGGCCATCGTCGGCGCCCTGGGCCGGCTCGGGTTCGCGGGTATCGGCGACGTCCGTCAGGGCAAGCGTTTCGAACTCGAGGTCGACGACACCGTCGACGACGCAACCCTGGAGCGCATCGCCGAAGAGTTGCTGACCAACACGGTCATCGAGAACTTCAACGTCTCCCGGGTCGCGGAGTAGGCGAGATGACTGCACGTATCGGGGTCATCACCTTCCCCGGCACCCTCGACGACGTCGACGCCGCTCGCGCGGTCCGTCTCGCCGGTGCCGAGCCCGTCGCGCTGTGGCACGGCGACGCCGATCTGAAGGGTGTCGACGCGGTCATCGTGCCGGGCGGCTTCTCCTACGGCGACTACCTCCGTGCCGGTGCCATCGCGCGTTTCGCGCCGGTGATGGGATCGGTCATTGAGGCGGCGGGCAAGGGCATGCCGGTTCTGGGTATCTGCAACGGATTCCAGGTCCTGTGCGAGGCCGGTCTGCTGCCGGGTGCGCTCACCCGCAATGAGGGTCTGCACTTCATCTGCCGCGACGAGTGGCTGCGCGTGGAGAACAACACCACGGCGTGGACGACCCGTTTCGAGCGGGGCGCGGACATCCTCATCCCGCTGAAGTCGGGCGAGGGTCGCTACGTGGCGTCGGAGCGCAAGCTCGAAGAGCTCGAGGGCGAAGGCCTCATCGTGTTCACCTACCCGGAGCGCAATCCCAACGGGTCGGCACTCGACATCGCGGGGATCTCCAGCCCGAACGGCCGGATCGTCGGACTCATGCCGCATCCCGAGCATGCGACCGAAGCCCTCACGGGCCCCAGCGACGACGGTCTGGGACTGTTCTACTCCGCGATCGACTCAGTGCTCGCCTCGGTCTGAGCGGATCCGTGTGAGCGCCAGACCGAAGATCTCCACGAACGCGTCGGCGGCCGGCCTCGGGGAGTTCATCGACGCCTCGCCGTCACCCTTCCATGTCTGCGCCACCGTCGCCCGCGAGCTCGAGAATGCGGGATACACAAGGCTTTCCGAAGAGCAGGCGTGGCCCGCGGCGGTCAGCGCGGCGTCGTCGAAGTCCTATGTCGTCCGCGGCGGCTCGATCATCGCCTGGGAAACCGGTGGCGGTCCGGCGTTCCGCATCGTCGGCGGGCACACCGACAGCCCGAATCTCCGGCTGAAGCAGCACCCCGACCTCATGTCGGCCGGGCTGGCGATGATCGCGCTCGAACCCTATGGTGGCGCCTGGCTCAATTCATGGCTCGATCGTGATCTCGGACTGTCCGGGCGACTCGCCTACCGGTCGGGGGATCGCGTGGCGCACACGCTCGTCCACGTGACCGAGGCCGTCGTCCGGGTGCCGCAGTTGGCGATCCATCTGTCCGAGGACCGCAAGGGAGTCTCGCCGGATCCGCAGCGGCACGTCAACGGACTCTGGGGCCTCGATGGCGGGACTCCCGACGTCCTCGGCTGGGTGGCGGAGTATGCCGGCATCGACCCGGACGCGCTGCTGGGCTGGGAGCTGATGACCCACGACATCGCACCGTCGGCGGTGATCGGCGCGGCCGAGAATCTGCTCAGCGCACCGCGTCTGGACAATCAGGGCACCTGCTATGCAGGCCTGCGGGCGCTACTCGACGGCTCCTCGTCGACGCACACGCGTGTACTGGCACTGTTCGACCACGAAGAGGTCGGCAGCGGTTCCGAACGCGGTGCCGCATCGGACTTCCTGGCCTCGATCTGCGAGCGGATCGTGTTGGCGCGCGGCGGTTCTCGCTCCGATTACCTACAGGCGATGGCTGCGAGCGTGTGCCTGTCGGGAGACATGGCGCACGCGACGCACCCGAACTATCCCGAACGGCACGAGCCCGGCCATCGGATCTCGATCGGCGGCGGGCCGGTGCTCAAGGTGAACCAGAATCTGCGTTACGCCTCGGATGCATTGGGAGAGGCCATCTTCGCAATGGCCTGTGACGACGCCGGCGTGCCGATGCAGCGGTACGTCCATCGCGCGGATCTGCCCTGCGGGTCGACGATCGGACCGATCACCGCGACCCGCACGGGACTCACCACGATCGACGTCGGGGCTCCGCAGCTCGCGATGCACTCGGCGCGGGAACTGATGGGCGCCGCCGACGTGCCGATGTATTCCGCTGCGCTGCAGGCTTTTCTGGCTCAGTAGGAGCGGGCGAACCCGAGGACGTTGTTCACGTACTCCATCGAGTTGTTGTACCGCAGGATGGCGGTGGTCAGGGACGCCGGGTTGCGCAGGTCCAGGTCCCCGTCGCACAGGTAGCGCGCGGTGGTCAGCGCGGCGTCGAAGATGTTCTGCGGGTCGGACTTTCCGTCACCGTTGCCGTCGGCGGCGTAGGCCTTCCAGGTCGACGGCAGGAACTGCATGGGGCCGACTGCGCGGTCGTGGGTCGCGTCGCTGTCGAGCTCTCCGCCGTCGGTGTCGCTGATGACCTCGTTGCCGGCGAGCGAGCCGTCGAGGACGGGACCGAAGATGGCGCTGCGCAGCACGCCGTCGGGGTTGACGTTGCCCTGGTCGGCATGATGGGACTCGACCTTGCCGATGCCGGCGATGACCTTCCAGTCGATGCCGCAGCGCGGGGCGGTGTCGGCGATCGTGGCGGCGGCCTTCTTGTAGGCGTCGTAGTTGGTCACGGGGACCGCGCCGGAGGTGACGCTCGCCGGGCGGATGACCGGGGCGGGTGCCGGCGCCGGGGCCGGAGCGACCGGGTGGGCGTTCACGGCGGGGGTGAGCGCCGGGGCCGCGACAGCCGTCACGCCCTTGGCGATGTTGTTCGGCTCCGGGGCGGCTGTCGGGTGGGACAGCTCGGCTCCTGCGGTGGCCGCGCCCGCCAGGACTCCGACGGGGAGCAGGGCGGTGGCCCATAGCGGTGTGCGTGTCTTCTTCCGTGGCTTGGAATGCTTACCCAAAACTGATGACCTCACGTGTACTGCTCGTGGTTCGTGCTTTCGGAACCGAGCCGACCGTACACGTGGTCGTGAGCAAAGCGTTATCTTTCCGTGATCAGCCTAGGGCTGGACACGCGGGCGCGTTTGTGTCGATGCAGGTCGTCGGGGGCACACACGCGTCGATGTGAGACGGCCCACACGAGACTCAATTCGGGCGCAGAACGGACATCGTGGCGCCCTCGCTCAGGACGATGAATCCCTCGACGACTTTGATCAATCCGGGTGAGCCGATGCCCTGTTCCCAGGCCACCGTGTTCTCCGGCGTCAGGGCGGTCAGCTGGCCCTGATTCGACAGGATCATGGTGGTGCCCGTGGACCCGATACAGGCGGGATTGGCCAGGATGGGCTGCTCCGGACCGGGCGGTGGACCGCTGCCGATGTGTTTGCCGTCGTCGAGTGCGTACGTGGTCCGTGACCCGTCGAGGCGTCCGAAGTTGACCAGCGACCCGCAGGCGATGGCTCCCGATTTCGACAGTTCCCGGTCGCTGATCCGCCAGAGCGCGCCGCGGCGGGCGGGATCGCGTACCTCGTACTCCCCACGGTCGGCGAAGATGCGGTTGGATGCGGTCAGCAGCGGCAGCGTCGACGGTCCGGACTCGACCTGCAGTCCTTCCGAGTCGTCGACGGGGTCCGGGTCGACTCGACCGTTGATCGTCGCGTAGGTGGCGACCCGCTCGGCGTTGTAGTCCTGGTGCTCGACGGCGACGCCCGTCGGATAGAGGGTGATGTCGCACTGGTCGCAGGCGATGCGGTTGTCGCCGTTCGTCGGGTTCACCAGGTACTGGCTGGCGTCGGCGGTCTTGACGACGACGATGTCGCCGGTGACCTCGATGTCGATGACCGGGGCGGCGAAGGTGCGTGCCCAGATGGATTTCCCGGCGGGTGTGTTCAGGGAGACCTGGTGGCCCACGCGATTCACGCGGAGGAAGTTGTTGCCGAGCCCCACGACCTTCTTGGTGTCCAGGTACTCGGAGGTCTGCGTCGGGTGTCCGGTGTCGTCGACGAGATAGAAGCCGTCGTCGAGCGGCGTGCCGAGCTGGACGGCGCACCCGACCTGTCCGGCTTCGTTGAAGGCGCAGTCGCCCTGGCCGGCGTTCACGGGCGCATCCCAGAGCAGGCGACCGTTGCGGCGGTCCACCATCGTGAACGAGCGGCCGAGGCCGGACGGGTAGGCGATGAGCCACCCCTCGTCCGACGTGTCGGCGACCTGGATGGTGACCTCGTCGCGATAGTCGGGCAGATCCTCGTGGCCGACGAGGGTCCAGGCGATGGACGGCGCACGGTGGTACTCGCGCAATTCCCCGTATGCGTACTCGGAGTTGTCGACCTGGTACTTACCGCCGGAGAGCACCACCCGACGGTGACGAGCATCGCTGCGCAGAGGATCAGTACGACCGTCCCGATACCGAACGGCAGACGCGCGAAGAGCGCCCGGGCGCGGGAGCGTGAGGACATGGCTAAGAGTGAACCATGGCGTTTCGGCGAGCCACGAGGTGCACTGTTGTATATGGACGTACTGCAGGACGTACTGGTGACCCTCACGGTCGTGACCGCCGGACTCAGCGCCGGTGTGCTGGCAGGTTTCGGCTACGCCGTGATCCCCGGCCTGACCCGCGCCGGCGCCGATGTCGCGGTCCCGGCGATGCATCGAATGAACAGTGCCATCCTCAATCCGCTGTTCGCGATCATCTTCGGCGGGGGTGTGGCGTTCGGTGCGTTCGGTACCTGGGCCGTCTGGGATGAGGGTCTGCGCTGGTGGGTCCTGGCCGCGACCCTGCTCACGCTGCTCGGCGTCGTCATCACCATGACCGTCAACGTCCCGGCCAACAACCGCCTCGACGCCGCCGCCGACGCTCGCGGCGAGGAGGCCGCGCAAGCGTGGGCCGAGTTCACCGCGGTGTGGGTGCCGTGGAACATCGTGCGGTCGGTGCTCACCACCGCCGCGGTGGCGGTGTTGGTGGTCGGTGTGCTCGTGGGTCGGTGACGGCGGGTCAGAACGGGGGAGGTCCGTCGATCTCCTCACGCCGTTCCCGCTCCCGCCGGTTTCGGGCACGTTCGGCCCGCCGGCGTGCGTGTTTGCTGGCAAGCCGGTTGGTGGTGGGCGGGGTGTCATCCCCGGCGATGACCCGTGGGGTCGGTGGCGCCTGGGGTGGCTGTTCGTAGCGGATTCGTCGCAGGTTGGGAAAGAAGTCTTCGAGGGTTTCGGCGTCACCGAGGATGGTGAAACCCTCCGGGGTGACGAACTCCGTGACCAGCCGGCCGTCGTCGTCGCGGTACTGCAGGTCGATCCAGTCCCCGAAGGTCTTGTGTAAAAGCCCGAACCGGCACTTGGCGTTGAGGTTCTCACTCGACGTCGCCCCACCCCGGGCGGGGTTGGTGCGGTCGTACTCGGTGACATGATCGAGGTCGGAGTCGAATGATGAACACGGGCAACCGGGTTCGATGCAGTACCCGTCACGCACCCGCACGAACTCCGCACACGCGGTGGTCGGGCGATACGGATCGGCCGCCTGCGCACCCGGATATACGAAGACGACCTCGGTCGACGAGGCGTCGCTCGCGTCGTCGGCGACAACACGGACCGGCGGGGTGCGGACCGGGGTGACCGGTTTGATGATGGCGTCGGGCCGGTTGGCGAGGTCACGGACGTGCTCGTCGGAGACGACGCCGTGGCCGTCGACCCAGCCGATACCGGGGGCGCCCTCGATGACGGCGGCGTCGGTGACGACGTGGATGACGATCTCGGTGCTCACCGAGCGGACAACCTCGGCGGGGTCGGGGATCTCGGCGTCACAATCGTCACGCCCGCACTGGCATTCGAAGATGGTGCCGGTCAACAGCGCGAACATGGCATCGGAATTGCGCTGGTTGCGTTTACGACCGTCATGCGCGCAGACGGTGTCGGCGAGCGCTTTCACCGCTTTCTCGGCGATGCGGATGTTCTCGGCGGCCATGACACCGGTGATCTCGCCGGTGCCGTCGATGAAGTTGTCGGTCCACACCCCGCGCTTGTCCAAGGTTTCGCGACGACGCTCCCGAACCGCATCAGGATCGTGCCGGAACACCAAGCGGTCCACCATGTCACGCAGTGTGAGTTTCGACCACGCCCCTTTACGGCTGCGCAAGCTGTGTTCGATGTCGGTGTCGAGGTCGGCGATCACAGCATCATCGGAGATGAGGTCGGTACGAGCGATGACAGTCTGGATCAACTCCCGCGACAGGATGCCGTCACGCAGCGTGGTCGCAACTTTCGGCAGCCGGTCTCGAAGACAGAGTGCTTCGCCCACCCACTGATCAGCCCGGTAGCGGGTGATCGCATCCTCACGGCACACCCGGGTCACCATCTCGGTGTAGCGATCGATGAAGAACCCGCCATCACTGTTGACGACGAGCTGGTCGTAGATGGTGGCGATCGATTGGTAGCGGCTCCACGCCAGGTAGGCTTCGCCGTGGCGGATCGACCGAAACCGTTCCATATGGGTTGCGGTGTCGGAGCGTTCGGGGTGGGCAGGATCGACCCCGGCATGGAACTCGTCCGGTAGATCGATCCACGGGTTCGACACGCTGCCCCCACAACGTCTACAACCCAACCTTGGATGGCTGAATCTGTTACCAACCAAGGTAAACCCCACCACCGACAAGTTCGGATACTCATCCACAGACGGGGTGACCAAGGGGTTGTGCAGCAATGGGTTACGCGGGAATCGGTCCTTCCACTCCCAGACCTCACTTCGACGCTGCGACCTCGATCGAAGTCGCAACGTCGAAATGAAGTCCTACAGTGAGGTTCCTCAGAACAACTGACCGAGGTAGAACTGCGCTCCCTGGTCGTCGGTGCATCGGGCGGAGACGCCGTAGGGCGCGGTGCGGGGTTCCTCGAGGATGCCGCCTCCGGCGGCACGGACGCGTTCGACCGCCGCCTCGACGTCGTCGGTCACCCACATCGGGACCGCGACGGAAGTGTCGGCGCCACCGGCGATCCCGACCTGCGGCCGGACGTCGTCGACCTCCCAGCCGTCGTCGATCCGGCCGCCGTGGAACGTCCAGCCGAGTACCGAGCCGTAGAAGTCGCGGAAGCGCGCACTGTCCGGCGTCATCACGGTCAGGTAGCTCATCGCGCCGGTGTTGCGCGGGTGCTGGTCGGGCCGGATGTCGCCGGGTTCGGGATCGAACACCGCGAAGCGCACACCCTGCGCATCGACGGCGTCGACGATGCGGTGTCCGTTCGGGCTCGTACCGAACTCGCCGCGTCCGCCGGCCGCGACGATGCGTGCATGCGCGGCCTCGAGGTCGTCGACGGCGTAGGCGCAGAACATCGTCGGCTCGCCATCGGTCTCGAAGATGTTCAGACGGTGTCCGACGTTGATCACGCGGCGGCCCGCGGGATCGAACTCCCAGCCGAGAACCGCGGCGTAGAAGCGTCGGGCGCGCGCGGCGTCGGGGGTGTTGAGTGACATGAACCCGATATCGCCCTGATGGATGTGGTTGGACAACTGCGCCTTCGACGGTCCGGCCAGCATCCAGCGGTGACCGAACGGGTCGACGATGACGCCGGTGCGGGTGCCGTAGCCCTCGTATGGTTCGCGGGTGACGGAGGCGCCGGCGCGGGCCGCCGTCGCGACGGCGGCGTCGGTGTCGTCGACGGCGAGCATCAGGCTGACCGACACGTGCCCGGGGGTGGGTGCCCGCAGTCCGAGGTCGGGGAACTCGGCCGCGAGATAGACGACACCGCCGCCCATTTCGAGCTCTGCGTGGCCGATGACGCCGTCGTCCATGACGATCGGCTCGCCGCGCAACCGTGCACCGAGGTTCGCGGTGTACCAGTCGATGGCGGCCTGCGGCTCGGCCACGGTGAGGTAGGGGAGTGCGCCGGGCCGCTCGACCACGGGCACCGTGCTCGCGGCTTCGGTGGTGGCGGGTTCGTCGAATTGTGTTGCGGTGGACATGATGACTCCTTGCGGTAGCGTCACCCCGCGTTCGAGACGATCACGCAGGGCGGCGGCGAAACCGCGGTCGGGTTCGACGGGATCGTCGAAGCCGGGGGTGTCGGCTGCGCGCAGTGCGCGCAGCGGATCCCGTGCCTCGCCGAAGCGGGTGCTGTTCCGGGTGCTCATGCGTGACCTCCTCTCCCGCTGCTCTGGGGTTGTGGTTCCGGGTAGGCCTCGCGGAAGGCACGCTTCGCGCGAGTGAGAAGCGCCTCGGTGGCACCGACCGTGCGACCGAGGATCTCCGCGCATTCGCCGACGGGGAGATCGTCGACGTAGCGCAACGTGAGCACTGAGCGATGGATCGGCGTCAGCTGCCCCAACGTGTGATGGGCGACCATGCGGTCGAGTTCGGCGTCCCAGGGGTCGTCCCCGTGGTCCGGAAGATCGTCGACCGGTTCCGGCGTGCGCTGAGCCCGCCGCCAATGGTCGGCGAGCTTGTGTCGGGCGATCCCGATCAGCCAGGGGGTCGTCGGCCGGGTGTCCCGGCGTCGACGAACGGAGTCCATGGCCGCCAGGAAGGTCTCCGAGGTCACGTCCTCGGCGATCCGACGATCCGCACAGCGACGGACGACGAATCCGTACACCGCCGGCAGTGCCTGGTCGTACACCGCCAGCAATCCCTCGGGTCCCGCCACTGGTTGGTCGCTGCTCACGTTCTCATCGTCGTGCGCAGGCCCCGGAATCCGACGCCCTTCGGGCAACTTTTCTTCTCAGCGCTTGGACGCTTCGGTCGTGAACGCCGCTATCTCCGACGCCACCGCCTGCGGCTGGTCCAGGGAGACAAACGTCCGGGCGTCGGGGATCTCGACGAATCGGGCGCCTTCGCCGTCGGGTCCCGGGAAGACCTCTGCGAACCGTCGTCCGTGGTCGAGGGTGAAACACCGGTCGTCGCGACCCCATACGAAACGGACGGGAAGATCGACCCGCGACATGCGGGCGGTCACCGTGGCGAGTTCCGCCGGGCTGATCTTCCGCAGGAACGCGATGAAGTCCTCGCGGATTCGTACGTCGTTCTGAAGGGGAGCGAAGACCGACCCGGTCAGCTCGGGGTCGGGGTCGTCGAGTAGCAGGCCGACGCCGAGCGGGGAATGTCGGAGAGTCTTGAGGCGCATCGCCTCGACGAGTGGCTTCAGCAGCAGTCGGTGCCGCATCAACGCGAAGTACAGCCGAAACGGTTGTGGAGGAAACAGATCGAAGGCGTCGCAGTTGGTGAACACGAGGCGGCTCACGAACCGCGGGTCCTCGTCGAGCGCGAACTGGGTGACCGCGCCACCGGTGTCATTGGCCACCAGCGTCGCCGACGACAGGTCGAAATGTCCGACGAACTCACGTGGCAGCCGGCCCGCCCCGCGCGGCGAACGATCGGCGTCCGGGCCCCACGGGATTCGATGTGAACCGAGAGGCATCAGCGGTACATGGCAACGGTGGCCGCGTTCGGCGAGGAGCTCGGCCACCGGCTCCCAGAGGCGGTGATCGACGACGGCCCCGTGCATGAAGACGATCGGCGGCAGGGCGGAGTCCTCGGGTCCGTACGTGGCGTACTCGATGACACCGGAGGGGAGTTCGACTGTCGGCAGCGTATTTGCCATGGCGAGGTCCGCTTCTCGTAGACTCGGATAACTTACGAACACTGAGTATGAAAGTTACGTGCAGACTGTATGAAAGTCAACCGTCGGACCCAGGCCGAACGCACCGCAGCGACCCGCGCGGCGCTCGTCGCCGCAGGTCGCAAGCTATTCGGGGAACGCGGCTTCGCCGAAGTCGGAACCCAGGAGATCGTCGACGAGGCGGGCGTGACCCGGGGCGCGCTCTACCACCAGTTCGACGACAAGAAGGGCCTGTTCACGGCCGTCTACGACGCGGTCGAACAGGACGTGGTCGCCCAGATCGCCGAGGCGGCCGGCGCGCTCGCCGCCGAGGACCCGATCGCCGCCCTGAAGTCGGGCATGCGACTGTTCCTCGAACTCTGCACCGAGCCCTCGGTGCATCGGATCACCCTCGTCGAAGCGCCGTCCGTCCTCGGCTGGGCGCAATGGCGTGCCCGCGGTGAGGAGTTCGGTTTCGCCCTGGTCGAAGGACTGATCCGGGCGGCGATCGCCGCCGGCCAGGCCGTCGACCAACCGACCCGGCCCCTCGCCCACGTCGCGATCGGCGCGCTCGACGAGGCGGCGCTGTACGTCGCCGCGGCAGAGGACCGAGAAGCGGCGACCGCGGAGGTCGCCGCGGTTCTCGACCGCATCGTCGACGCCTTCCGGACCTAGCGGCCGACCGCCCGCGGTGTCACCTGTCCGCGGTGTCAACTGTCGGCGGCGACCATCTCCGCGCACCGTTCCCCGACGAGCATCACGGTGATGTTCGGGTTCACCGTGGTGTGTTCGGGGAAGACCGACGCATCGGCGACGCGTAGTCCGGCGACACCCTTGACCCGCAGTTCGGGGTCGAGCGGCGACATCTCGTCGTCGGGCGGTCCCATCCGTACCGTGCCCACCGGGTGGTAGACGGTGTTGTGGGTGCGTCGGATGTAATCGGCGAGCTCGTCGTCGCTGGTGGTGTCCGGTCCCGGATAGAGTTCGCGCGCAACCCATTCCTGCAGCGGTGCGGCGGACGCGATCTCCCGTGCCTTGCGCAGGCCCGCCATCATGATCCGCATGTCGTAACCCTCGTCATCGGTGAAATACCGTGGGTCGACACGCGGCTTGTCGCGGAAGTCGCGGGAGCGCAGCTTCACCGTGCCGCGCGACCGTGCGTGGGTGACGTTGGGGGTGAGGCAGAACGTATTGTCACTCGTCGGGTATCCCTGGCGCAGCGTGTGCATGTCGAAAGGCACGCTGCCGTAATGCATCATCAGGTCCGGCCGGTCGAGTCCGTCATCGACGGTGGTGAAGATCCCGGCCTCCCACCATTGCGTCGACTCCTGCGTCATCGGCTTCTTCGTCTCGAACCCGATGACACCCTCCGGGTGATCCTGGAGGTGTTCGCCGACGCCGGGGGAGTCGACGAGGAGGTCGAGTTCGTGCTCACGCAGATCATCGGCAGGCCCGATCCCGGAGAGCATCAACAGCTTCGGGGTGTCGATGGCGCCCGCGGACACGATCACCTCGCGTCCGGCGCCGATCCTGGTGGTGCGACCGAAGGCGTTGTCGGTGATGTCGACGCCGACGGCCCGCAGCTCGCCGTCGACCTTCTCGATGACGATGCGCTTGGCCCAGGAGCCGGTGCGGATCGTGAGGTTCGGGCGCTCGAGGTGCGGGTGCAGGTAACTCACCGACGACGACGCGCGGACCCCGTCGGGGCGGCGGTTGATCTGGAAGAAGTTGGCGCCGTTGACGACCGTCTTGCCGCTGTTGAACTCCGTTCGCGGGATGCCGACCGCCTCGCAGGCGTCGAGTACGGCGACACCGCACGGGTCGTTCGGCGGCACCGTCATGATGTGGACGGGTCCGCTGCGGCCGTGATGATCGCCGGGGGCGTCGTTGGTCTCGATCTGCGGGTAGAGGCGGTACAACTCCTCCGAACCCCAGCCCGCGCAACCGAAATCGCGCTCCCAGGAATCGAGGTCCTCCCGCGGCGCCCAGAAGGCGATGCAGCTGTTGTGGGAGCTGCAGCCGCCCAGCACTTTCGCACGCGCGTGCCGCATGAAGTCGTTGCCGTTCGCCTGCGGCTCGATGGGATAGTCCCAGTCGTAACCGGATTCGAGCAGCTCCATCCAGCGGTCGAGCCGCAGGATCGCGTCGTCCCCGACGTCGGAGGGGCCGGCTTCCAGCAGGCACACCGTGACCGACGGGTCCTCGGACAACCGGGACGCCACGGCCGCGCCCGCCGAACCGCCTCCGACCACCACATAGTCGTAGGTCTCGGTACCGGTCTCGCTCACTGCTGCCCCTTCCGATCTTCGAACCAGCCGGTCACGCCCGGCCGGAGATTTTCGTAGACGTGTTTGGCCTCGCGGTATTCGGCCAGGCCCGACGGCCCGAGCTCGCGACCGAAGCCGGACTGGCCGTAGCCGCCCCACTCGGCCTCGGGCAGGTAGGGCCCGAAGTCGTTGACCCACACCGTGCCTGCGCGGATGCGGCCGGCGATGCGACGTGCGCGGGCGGCGTCGGCCGACCACACCGCTCCGGCGAGCCCGTAGACGGTGTCGTTGGCCAGGGTCACCGCCTCGTCCTCGGTGGTGAAGGTCTCGACCGTGACGGTGGGACCGAAGGCCTCGTCGTGCACGCAGGCCATCGAACGGTCGGCGCGGTCGATGACGGTGGGCAGATAGAACCAGCCGTCGTCGAGCTTCCCCGATCCCCGGTCGCCGGTGGCGAAGGCTCCTCCGGTGCGGATCACGGCGCCGTCGGCACGCGCCTGTTCGACGTAGGCGTGCACCTTGTCGCGGTGGGCTTCGGAGATCAGCGGTCCGGTCTCGGTGCCCTCGGAGTACGGCAGTCCGAGCCGGATCTCCTCGGCGCGTCGGACCAGTTCGTCGACGAACCGGTCGTGTGCCGACTCCTCGACGATGAGCCGTGCGCCGGCCGAACAGACCTGGCCCGAATGCAGGAACGCCGCGTTGAGTGCGTTGTCCACCGCGGCCGCGAGCAGATCCTCGGTGGCGCAGGCGTCGGCGAACACCACGTTGGGGTTCTTGCCGCCGAGTTCGAGGGCCACCTTCTTCACCGTCGCCGCGGCCTCGCGGGCGATGACGCGTCCGGTCACCAGTCCGCCGGTGAACGACACCAGGTCGACGTCGGGATGCGACGACAGCGGCGCCCCGGCGTCTGCTCCGGCGCCGAGCACGAGGTTCGCGACCCCTGCCGGGAGGTCCAGTCCGTCAAGGACTTCCAGGAGAAGGATCGAGGTGTGCGGCGTCAGTTCGGCCGGTTTGAGGACGAAGGTGTTGCCGGCGGCGAGGGCGGGCGCCACCTTCCACGCCGCCTGCAGCAGCGGGTAGTTCCACGGCGTGATGAGGCCGCAGACGCCGACCGGTTCGTAGACGATGCGCGAGTCGGCATCGGGCGATCCGGTGTCGACGACCCGGCCCGCATCCTGCGCGGCGAGTTTGCCGAAATAGCGGAAGCAGTTGGCGATGTCGGTCATGTCGATGTCGGACTCGTAGGGCCGCTTGCCGGTGTCGAGGGTCTCGGCGCGGACGAATTCGTCTCGGCGGGCATCGATGTCGTCGGCGACGCGCAGGAGCAGATCTCCGCGCTCGGCGGCGGGTGTCGCACTCCAGCGGCCGTCGTCGAACGCCCGGCGCGCCGCGGCGATGGCCGCCTCGGTGTCCTCCGCGGAGGCCTCGGCTACCACGCCCACCACCGAATTGTCTGCGGGGCAGCGTATCTCGCGGGTCTTTCCGGAACCCGCGGCACACCACTTGCCGTCGATGTACAGAGTATTGCTCATGGAGCAGGCGCCCCTTCCGGGTCGGTGTCGGGTATGTCCGCCTCTGCGACAGTACCGACGTCGTCGGACACGGAGGTGGTGTCGCCGGTGAAGTCGCTGCTGTCGGTGTGGTCGTGGTGATCGGCGGCCGAGTCACGCAGATGGAGGTAGCCCAGATGCCGTTCGTACTGGTCGAGGATGTCGCCGATGATCTGTTCGCGGTTGTACCCCGACAGCGAATATCCCTGCGAGCCCTCGGTCAGGTACACCTCGCACCGGAAGTACCGGTCGTCGGAGCGCTGCGAGCGGACCGCGTAGGTGGGCGTCGGCGCGGAGACCGGCCACACGCAGTACTCGAAGGCCGGGACGTCGGCCAGTTGGACGATGAGGCGCGGTGACGGCAGACCCTCGTTGGCGGCCGACTCGTCGACCGTCGCCGAGATGCCTTCCCGGCCGAACTGCTCGGCGACCTCGTGCATCGCCGGGAGAACCGTCGCGGTGATGTACCTGCGGGTCGCGACACGACCGGGGAAGCGGAGGGTTCCCACCAGGCGTTGTCGCCAGCTGGCCTGCTCGGTGGGACCGCGGCCGACCGCGATGACCTTCGGCAGGGTGTGGCGGAAGCTGTCGAGCTTGTACGACTCGTTGCGCACCGCGCGCAGCAGCGACACCCCGATCAGGCCGAGGACGAACGAGAACGGCAGGCCCATGATGACGGTCGCCGCCTGCAGGGTCAGGATCGACCCGTCGCCGCCGCCGGCGAACAACATCGACAGTGTCAGGAGGCCGATGGCCACCGACCAGAAGATACGAAGGGAGCGTTGGCAATCGGCCATCGGATCGGCGAGGCGGCTGGTGAAGTTGCCCATCACCAGCGAACCCGAGTCGGCGCTCGTCACGTAGAACAGCAGGCCGGTGATGGTCGCGATCCCGATCAGCAGCGTCGCGCCCGGATACTGCTCGAGCAACGAGTAGAAGCCGGCTTCCGGTGTGGACGCGGTGGTCTCGGCGAATTCCTGGTCACCGCGGGCGACGGCCAGGGCGCTGTTCCCGAAGATCGAGATCCACACCAGGATGAAGCTGAACGGGACCACGAGGACGCCGAAGACGAACTGCCGCAACGTCCGTCCGCGAGAGATGCGGGCCAGGAACAGGCCGACGAACGGTGCCCAGGCGACCCACCACGCCCAGAAGAACAGCGTCCAGCCGTCGACGAAGGCGCGGGCGTCGTTGCCGGGCGGCGGATTCACCTGATCCCACGCGAAGGTGTCGAGGGTGCGGTCGGCGAACGTGGACACGTAGTCGCCCGCATTCTGGACCAGGCCGTTGAGCAGGAAGTCGGCGTCCTTGGCGACCGTGATGTAGATGAGCATCGCGATCGCGAGGATCACGTTGATCTCCGAGAGCCGGCGAATTCCCTTGTCCACACCGGATGTCGCCGACGCGGTGGCGATGACCACCGACAGTGCGATCAGACCGATCTGGGCCGCCTTGCCCTGTTCGATGCCGAAGATCTCGTTGAGCCCGAAGTTCAACTGCACCACGCCGATTCCCAGCGATGTCGCGATGCCGAAGATCGTGCCGAGCACGGCGGCGACGTCGATCGCGTCGCCCCACCGTCCCTCGACCCGCTTGCCGAAGATCGGGTACAGCGCCGCGCGGATGGTCAGCGGCAGATTGTGCCGGAACGCGAAATAGGCCAGGGCACCGCCCATCAGGGCGTACATCGCCCAGCCGGTGATGCCGTAGTGGAAGACGGTCCAGGTCACGGCCTCACGTGCGGCGGCGTTGGTCTCCGCCGCACCAGTCGGCGGGTTGAGGAAGTGGGTGACCGGTTCGGCGACCGAGAAGAACATCAGGTCGATGCCGATGCCGGCCGCGAACAACATCGACGTCCACGTGAACAGGCTGTACTCGGGACGGGACTCCTCCGGACCCAGCCGGTAGCGGCCGTACTTGCTCACCCCGAGGAAGACGACGAGGCCGACGATCGCGGTGGCGAGGATGAAGTACCACCAGCCGAACCAGCGGGTGATGAAGTCGCGGACCTCGCTGATCACCGTCTCCGCCGCTTCCGGCGCGGCGAGCGCCCAGATCGCGAAGGCGAGCACGATGGCGGCCGACGCGACGAAGACGGTCAGGTTGACCGAACTCGTGCGTCGTGGCGGCTCCCCGGTGCCCGCGGTCGCTGGAGTGGACGGGCCTTGTGGACTTTCGTCGGCACTCATGACGTTCGACGCTAGCCTTTCCACTTCGAGTGATCGGGTGAATTGCCCGACTCGGGTGCTGACCGATGAATTCGTCGTCCCCACCCGGTCTGGATTGGTATGGCTACTGCAACGATCGGCTCACTGCTCTTGTCCAGCGACGACCCCGCACGCCTCGCGCACTGGTACGCGTCGGCGTTCGAGGCGAAGGTCGAGACCACCGGCGACGACGGAACCGGCTATCAGGTCGTCAACCTCGACGGCTTCTATCTCATGTTCGACAAACGCGACGATGTGTCCGGCCCCAACGGCGACGGCGCTCGCACGATCCCGAACATCGAGGTCGATGACCCGCGGGCGACGGCGGCGCGGCTCGACACCCTCGGCGCCGAGTGGATCAGCCCTCTCGAGGAGCGGGACGGCAACTTCTTCGGGACGGCAACCGACCCCGACGGCAACTGGTTCCAGATCATCTGGATCTCCGACGCCGAGGAGATCCGGATGGGGCCGCCGGCGTCGACGTGCAGCGGCTTCGCGGTCCGCGACCTCGACGAGGCCGAGCGCTTCTACCGCGATGTCCTCGGGATGCGGGTCCTGCGCTATCCGATGGGCATCGCCGGCGTCCGCGTCACCCGTCAGACGACGGTGATGGTGTACCCGAAGGACGATCATCGGCCGGCGACGTTCACCGTGCTCAACATCGCCGTGGACGACCTCGGGAAAACGGTCGTCGACCTCGTCGGCAAGGGCGTCGAGATCCTGCGCTACGACGCCTTCACCCACGACGAGCGGGGCATCGTCCGCGGTGGCGAGGGGGAGCCGGACATCGCATGGTTCACCGACCCGTCGGGCAACATCTTGTCGATACTGTCCGCCTGAGCCCGGTTCCTTCCGCATTTCCGGTGGTCGGACGGCCCGTTCGCTCTCGGCGTAGCGGGCCGGGAACACCGCCCCGGCCTGCGCAGTTGTACTGTGCACATCCCCGCCGTCGCGGTCGATCCGTGCACTCTGCACGGGCGTTAACTGCAGGTGCACCCAGGGCGACCTCTAGAGTAGAAGCAGGCTGGTCGTCGCCCATCCGCCCCGAGTGTCTCCCCAGGGCACACGAGGTGGTTCTCGCGGCGGCCGGGGCGCTAGCAATGTGAGGGAGAACAATGTTCGAACGGTTCACCGACCGCGCGCGACGGGTTGTGGTTCTGGCCCAAGAAGAAGCGCGGATGCTCAACCACAACTACATCGGAACCGAGCACATCCTCCTCGGCCTCATCCACGAGGGCGAGGGCGTGGCCGCCAAGGCGCTCGAGTCGCTCGGGATCTCCCTGGAAGGGGTGCGCAGCCAGGTCGAGGAAATCATCGGCCAGGGCCAGCAGGCGCCGTCGGGACACATCCCGTTCACCCCGCGCGCCAAGAAGGTGCTGGAGCTCTCGCTGCGCGAGGCCCTGCAGCTCGGCCACAACTACATCGGCACCGAGCACATCCTGCTCGGCCTCATCCGCGAGGGTGAAGGCGTTGCCGCGCAGGTCCTGGTCAAGCTCGGCGCCGACCTCAACCGGGTCCGCCAGCAGGTCATCCAGCTTTTGAGCGGTTACCAGGGCAAGGAGCCGCAGGAGGCGGGCACCGGCGGTCGCAGCAGCGAGACCGGCACCCCGTCGACCTCGCTGGTCCTCGACCAGTTCGGTCGTAACCTGACCGCCGCGGCCGCCGAGGGCAAACTCGACCCGGTCATCGGCCGGGAGAAGGAAATCGAGCGGGTCATGCAGGTCCTGAGCCGCCGCACCAAGAACAACCCGGTGCTGATCGGCGAGCCGGGCGTCGGCAAGACCGCCGTCGTCGAGGGTCTGGCGCAGGCCATCGTCAACGGCCAGGTCCCCGAGACGCTCAAGGACAAGCAGCTCTACACCCTCGACCTCGGTTCGCTGGTCGCGGGCAGCCGCTACCGCGGTGACTTCGAGGAACGCCTGAAGAAGGTCCTCAAGGAGATCAACACCCGCGGCGACATCATCCTGTTCATCGACGAGCTGCACACGCTCGTCGGCGCAGGTGCCGCCGAGGGTGCGATCGACGCCGCCAGCATCCTCAAGCCGAAGCTGGCCCGTGGCGAGCTGCAGACCATCGGTGCGACGACCCTCGACGAGTACCGCAAGTACATCGAGAAGGACGCCGCTCTCGAGCGTCGTTTCCAGCCGGTCCAGGTCGGCGAGCCGTCGGTCGAGCACACCATCGAGATCCTCAAGGGTCTGCGTGATCGCTACGAGTCGCACCACCGCGTCTCGATCACCGACGGTGCACTCGTCGCTGCCGCGACGCTGGCCGATCGCTACATCAACGACCGGTTCCTGCCGGACAAGGCGATCGACCTCATCGACGAGGCCGGTGCGCGCATGCGCATCCGCCGGATGACCGCGCCGCCAGACCTGCGCGAGTTCGACGACCGCATCGCCGACGCGCGCAAGGAGAAGGAAAGCGCCATCGACGCGCAGGACTTCGAGAAGGCCGCCAGCCTCCGCGACAAGGAGAAGCAGCTGGTCGCCGAGCGGGCCGAGCGCGAAAAGCAGTGGCGCAGTGGTGACATGGACGTCGTGGCCGAGGTCGACGACGAGCAGATCGCCGAGGTCCTGGGCAACTGGACCGGCATCCCGGTGTTCAAGCTCACCGAGGAGGAGACCACCCGTCTGCTCCGGATGGAGGAGGAGCTGCACAAGCGGATCATCGGCCAGGAGGACGCCGTCAAGGCCGTCTCGAAGGCGATCCGCCGTACCCGTGCCGGCCTGAAGGATCCGAAGCGTCCGTCGGGCTCGTTCATCTTCGCCGGCCCGTCCGGTGTCGGAAAGACCGAGCTCTCCAAGGCGCTCGCCAACTTCCTGTTCGGCGAGGACGACGCGCTCATCCAGATCGACATGGGCGAGTTCCACGACCGCTTCACCGCGTCGCGTCTGTTCGGTGCCCCTCCCGGTTACGTCGGCTACGAAGAGGGCGGCCAGCTCACCGAGAAGGTGCGCCGCAAGCCGTTCTCGGTGGTGCTGTTCGACGAGATCGAGAAGGCTCACTCGGAGATCTACAACACCCTGCTGCAGGTCCTCGAGGACGGTCGTCTCACCGACGGTCAGGGTCGTACGGTCGACTTCAAGAACACCGTGCTGATCTTCACCTCGAACCTCGGAACGAGCGACATCTCCAAGGCCGTGGGCATGGGCTTCTCGTCGAGCGATGACTCCAAGTCCGGCTACGAGCGGATGAAGCAGAAGGTCAACGACGAGCTGAAGAAGCACTTCCGGCCGGAGTTCCTCAACCGCATCGACGACATCGTCGTGTTCCACCAGCTCACCAAGGACGAGATCATCCAGATGGTCGATCTCATGCTGACCCGCGTGGAGAGTGCGCTGAAGAACAAGGACATGTCGCTCGAGGTCACCGACCGCGCGAAGGCGCTGCTGGCGAAGCGCGGATTCGATCCGGTGCTGGGTGCGCGTCCGTTGCGTCGCACCATCCAGCGCGAGATCGAGGATCAGCTCTCGGAGAAGATCCTGTTCGGCGACATCGCTCCCGGACAGATCGTCCTCGTCGACGTCGAGGGCTGGGACGGTGAAGACAACGGCGAGGACGCCAAGTTCACCTTCGTCGGTTCGGAGAAGCCGCGCATGGTTCCGGACGCACCGGTCGAGCTGTCCAAGGCAGGCGACGGCAGTTCGGGCGTGAGCTGACCTGAGTCTGATCTGACACACAAAGCGGCGGCGTCACCCGAGAGGGTGGCGCCGCCGCTTTTGTGTGGGCCCGACCAGGGTGGTGCGCTGACAGAGCGTTCGCTCGGGAGATTCGCCTCCTGCCCGTACGGGCTGTGATGGCGATCGATAACATCGATCCTTGTGACGAGTGAAACATCAGAGGTTGGCCGTAAGGCCAAGCAGGCCGAGCCCACCATCACCGTCGAGCGGGACGGCGAGATCGCCATCTTCCGGCTGAATCGCCCCGACCGTCTCAATGCATTCACCGTGCAGATGGGTGACGAGCTGCGGGCGGCATTCGACGAGACCGACGCCGACGACTCGGTGCGCGCCGTGGTGCTCACCGGTACCGGCCGGGCGTTCTGCGCCGGCGCCGACCTCGAAGCCGGCGGGTCGACGTTCGACGCATCGTCGGTGGCCGCGGGCGACGAGGTCCCGGCGGACGAGGGCGGCAAGCTGACACTGCGCATGTTCGCCTCGCTCAAGCCGATCATCGCCGCGATCAACGGTCCGTCGGCCGGCGTCGGCGTCACGATGACCCTTCCGGCCGACGTCAGGATCGCCTCCGAGGATGCGAAGTTCGGCTTCGTGTTCGCAGCCCGCGGCCTCGTTCCCGAGGCGGCGTCGAGCTGGTTCCTCCCACGGCTCGTCGGCCTGCCGACCGCGCTGCAGTGGACGATCGGCGCCAAGATGGTGCAGGTCGACGAGGCTCACGAGCGCGGACTGATCCAGCAGGTCGTGCCGAAGGACAAGGTCCTCGAGACCGCGATCGCCGTGGCCCGCGAGATGACCGCGAACAGCGCACCGGTCTCGGCGGCGTTGACCCGCCAACTGTTGTGGCGGATGGCCGGGGCACCCAGCCCGCTCGACGCCCATCACGCCGATTCGAAGGCGATCTTCTACCGCGGCCAGTCCGGCGACGTCTACGAGGGCGTCATGTCGTTCCTGGAGAAGCGGCCGGCGACGTACCCGAACACGGTGTCGGAGGATCTTCCCGAGATCTTCTGAGTTCGATCCGACCGCCCGGCCCCGTCAGCTGACAGCTGACGGGGCCGGGCGCGTTTCGGCCGCGAACACTCTGTGTTCGGCACGTGAACATCGGCGAACACGCGGCTTAAACGGTGGCAGGGTCCGCTGACCGCGGTTATCGTGGCGAACAGCAGACCAGAGAGAGCTGAAAGGAGGTGGCGCAGATGTCGATCGGTATGGCGGTGTTCGTTCGCGAGTGGTGGAAGACCGACCCCGGCAGCCGGTGCGGGCTACCAGCCCGAACCCGGTCCGGACCAATCACATCCAGCGTCACCAGTTCCTGAGGTCGTGAACCTCGATGGTCGGCGCGCTCACTCGCCCACGCATCGAGGAGTATCCATGACCATCTTCGTCACGAATGCGGGATTGCAGATCCTCGCGCGCGTCACCTGGCGTCGTGCGGCCGTCCTGCTGACCACCGAGGTCGCACGCAACGTCGAGGGCACGCCTTTGGTGCGCGTCGTCCATTCGCCGACGGTGTCCCTGCCCATCCACAAGGTGGTGGCGATCAAACGGGACGCCTACCGTCCGTACGCGGGCAAGACGATGGATTCCTACGCCTCCAATGCGATGATCCTCCGTCGAGACCAATGGATCTGCGCCTACTGCGACGGTCCCGCCGACACCGTGGACCACATCCTGCCGGTATCACAGGGCGGCCCCAGCACATTCGGCAATCAGGTCGCGGCGTGCAAGTCCTGCAATGGTTTCAAGGCCAACCGGACCCCGCGTAAAGCAGGTATGGCGTTGCGGCATGCGCCGTTCGTCTACGACCCGTGGGCCGCGGACCAGAAAGAGGTCTGGGAGATGTTCATGCTGCATCCCAAGACCGCCTGAGGTCAGGTCGGCAGGGGCTCGGCGCCACGTTCTTTCAGGAGCATCGACATCTGACCGATCTCGTTGCCCTGGTCTCCGAGCATGTTCAGTGCGAGTTGCTTTGTCACCGAGCCGGAGCGGTCGTCGTTGTATGCCGCCTGTGCCATCTCGAGGCCGCCGCGATGGTGCCGGATCATCAACTGCAGGAACAGTTTCTCGGCCTCGTCGCCGCGAAGTGTGGCGAGCAGGCCGAGTTCGTCGGTGCTCGCCATGCCCGGCATGAGTGGGGTGTCGGGCATGGCCCCCGACGAATGGCCGTGCGCATGCGGATCATCGTCGGACATCCAGGACATCGGTGAGTCCGAGGTCAGCGGCAGCTCGAAGAACTGCAGCCAGCCGCGCATGGTCGCGCTCTCCGCGGACTGGGCGACGACGAGCTGGTCGGCCAGTCCGCGGATCGTCGGGTCCACGTCGGGGGCGGCCAGGATCGTCCGAGCCATCAGGAGTGCCTGATCGTGGTGTGTCGACATGTCCTGCGCGAAGCCGATATCGGTGGCGCTCATCGCCTTGACGTCGTCCCGTGATCCCGGTGACCACGCCGAACCCGCGACGACGCCGATCGCCACGAGCAGGACGGCCAGCGAGGCCAGTCCGGCGATCGGCAGCCAGGCCGGCCGTTGTCCTGCGTCGTGCCGGTCGGTCATCCGAGGATGGAATCCTGGTCCGGCGGCGGGGTGTAGACCCGGCTGCTCAACTCGAGTGCGTAGAAGCCGCCGTCGGAGCAGGTGGTGAAGATCTTGTTGCCGTGGAACTCCGGTGGCGAGAAGCACCAGTCGGTCGCCATGTCGCCGCCCACGACCATGCCGATACGCGGACCGGCCATCTCGTTCAGCTTGGCTCGTCCGTTGACGAGAGACATTCCGAGACTGAGGAACTCGATCCCCGGTGCGCCGATGATAGACCCCAGCACATGAGGGGAGTTGGGCCGGGTCAGTGCGGTGGCCCCCTTCTGTGCCGGCGGGTTGTAGTAGGCGATCTCGGAGATGCCGGACAGATCCCGGATGTCGAAGACACGGATGCCGGAGGACTCCCAGGCGCAGGCCAGGGCCGTCGGGTCGTTCTGCCGGTCGACCGCGCAGTAGTGCGGGTTGCTGCCGAACAACGAACCGCCCATGGACGAGCGGAACTGGGTGTCCAGGTGCTCGGGCAGATTGATCTCGAGCTTGAGCTGCGCGGCGTACCGCGGTTTGTCGACCCGGGAGACGTCGAAGATCTTGACGCCTCCGGAGCCGCCCTCGTCGGCGGTGATGATGTGGGGGGTGCCGCGATAGGTGATCGGGATCGAGTGCTGGTTGAGCTGTCCGTCGGGCCACAGGTAGGCGGCCAGATGGGGGACCTGCGGATACGGCGCACGACGCTGTACCGCGCTGATGTCGAGGACGGTGACACCGGCCATGTTCGACAGATACATGCGGTTGCCGTCGGGGGTGATGCCGAATCCGTGACCGAGGAAGCTGTGCAGTCCTTGCCAGATCACCCGCGGGTTGCGGGGATCGGCGACGTCGATCGCGCTGAGATGTCCCGGCGAGAGACCCGACGCCCAGTAAGTGCGTCCGTCGGGCGACCAGCCGCCCTCGTGTGAGGTGAACGGGACGGGGTAGGCGATCCCGCCGCCGTGCCGGTTGAGCAGCTTGGGGCGGGTGCAGTCGGAGATGTCGTACACCGCGAAGAAGCCCGCACCCCACAGGAGTGGAACCCCGGTCGCGGCGAGCAGCTTTCGCTTCTTGTTGACCTTCAACGTCTCCCAGGTGCCGCCGCGCATCGCGGTGTCGGTGAGTGAGCCGACCACCCGCGGCTTCCGGGGATCGGAGGCGTCGATGACCTGGACGCCCGGCTGGGACAGGAAGTTGTTGCCGGGGAACAGGCTTCCGGTGTAGCTGCAGTGTTCGAAGGACGCCGAGACGATCCCGCCGCCCGCACCCGTCACGTTGCCGAGTTTCGTCAGGTTGCAGTGGTAGCCCCGCATACTGCGGCCGGACAATCGGTCCTCGGCGCTGACGTCACCCTGCAGGCCCGGCTCGGGTCGCGAACCCGGTCCGCAGTCGGCCTTGGGCACGGAGGTCTCGGAGATGTCGGGGAACCAGTGGTTCGCGGCGTTCGTCGGCGCGGACACCAGCATCGTCGACGTCAGGACGGCCCCGGCGACGAGGCAGGTGATGGCGCGTAGCCGCCGCCGCAGTGCGGACAAATCCCATCGATCTGGCGTCATCGCCCCTCCGATCGTGACCTGAGTCACGCTAACCCGGCGCGATGAGACGACGGGCCGGATTCGTCGAAAGACGCACGTCGGTCCCACGCGGTGGGGAGGCGTCGACCGACCGACTCCGGGGCGGCCGGGAACATTCCCGGTCGGCGACCGCTCCAAGTATTCGAACGCAGCGAACAGCCCCGCACCGGCGGGCACCACGAAAGGAACATCCCATGAGCACCCAGATCACCGCGGACGCAGTCCTGGTCGACACCGACGGCGACGGCTACGTCGACGCCGCGCTCGCCGACATCGACGGCGACGGCACCACCGACGCCGTCCTCGACACCGACGGCGACGGCTCGGCCGATTCGATCGCCTACGACACCAACGCCGACGGCGCGATCGACCTGATCGAGGCCGACAGCGACGGCGACGGCTACACCGACATCGCGGTCGCCGACACCGACTGCGACGGCACCTTCGACACCGCCGTCGACGACCAGGGCAACGTCTCGGTCGGCGACTTCGGCGGTGTCGACGGAAGCGGCGCGGTCTGAGCCACCTCCCCCCTGAACCCCCGCACGCAGCCGGTCGGCACAGCCGGCCGGTTACGAGGCGTTTCGGACTCAGTCGGTGGCGGTTCCGTCGACGGCCGGTTCGGGCGCCAGGCGCGAGCGGCTCCGACGGTCCGCGATGAAGGCGAGGAGTGCGGCTGCCAGACACGCCGCCGCGCCGACGCCCAGGCCGACACGTGCATCGGTGGCCTCGATGATCGCGCCGATGAGCGGACCGCCGATCGGCGTCGATCCCATGAACGCAACCGACCACAGCGCCATGACGCGTCCCCGCATCTGGGGTTCGGCGTTGAGTTGCAGGGTGGCGTTGCCGGTCGACATGAACGTCACGCTGAGCCAACCCACGAGGAACAGCGCGCAGATGACGGTGATCAGATCCGGTGCCAGTGCCGCTGCGGCGATCGTGATGCCGAAACCGAACGCAGCCAGCGTGAGCGGTCGCAGGCCGATGGTGCCGCGCGCCGCGACGACGAGACCGCCGACCACCGCCCCGACCCCCATCGCCGACGTCATGAAGCCGAGAGCCTGCGGCCCGCCGTCGAAGACGAAGTCGGCGGCGGCTGTGAGGGTGACCGGGAAGTTGTAGGCCAGGGTGCCGACCAGGGCCATGGTGGCGAGCGGAATCCACAGCGACGGGATTCCGCGCACGTAGCGAATACCCTCGCGTAGCTGCCCTTTGGCGCGTGGGACCGGGGTTTCGCGGGTGATCTTCGTGCCGTCGAGTGCGATCAGTGAGGCGACCACCGCGATGAAACTGACCGCGTTGATCGCGAAACACCACCCCGCGCCGACGAGTGTGAGGATCACGCCGGCGACGGCCGGGCCGACTGCGCGCGCGGCGTTGACCATCACCGAGTTCAGCGTGACGGCGTTGCGGATCAGCGACTTCCCGACGATCTGATGGATGAACGCCTGCCGCGCGGGTTGTTCGAAGGCGTGTCCGAGTCCGAGTAGCACCGCGAGGATCGCCACATGCCACACCGCCACGACCCCGGCGAGGGTGAGTGCGGCCAGCACTGCCGCGAGCAGGCCCATCATCGCCTGGAGGATCGTCAGCAGTCGGCGGCGGTCGACGCGGTCGGCGATGACGCCCGCGTATGGCCCGATCAGGAGAACGGGCAGCGCCTGCAGCGCCACGATCAGGCCGAGGACCGACGCCGACCCGCTCAACGTCAACACCAGCCAGGCCTGGGCGGTCGCCTGCATCCAGGAACCGGTCATCGACACGGACATGCCGGCGAAGAAGATCCGGTAATTGGAGATGTGCAGCGAGGCGAAAACGCTGTCGCGTGAATCAGATGAGTCCGACGAGCCGCGGTCGCTGATCTCGGGAGCGCGGTCGTCGGTCATCGAGATCCATGCTAGGCCCGAAGGAAGTCGTCGATGGCATCCATCAGTGCGAGGGGCTGTTCGAGTGGGATGTGATGGCCGGCCCCGGCGAGTTCGACGACGCGCGCCGGTTCGTCGAGGCCGGCGGTGACGATGTCGATCATCGCGGGGGTCACGACCCCGTGCTCCCCGTAGACGACGCCGAGTCGGCAGTCGCTCGGCGGGTGCGGCGGGAGATCGGTCAGTTCGTCGGCGAAAGCGCGATCGAACTTCCATCGCCATCCGTCGTCGTCGCGGACCGCCGACTGCCGGGCGACGTGGTCCCTGGCGTAGTCGAGGCTCGCGTGATCGGGCACGAGACGGAACCGTTCGAGTGCCGCCTCGAGTGACGGATAGTGCTTGCTGCGTCGCGGGATGCCCTCCTCGGGCTGGTTGCGCTGGATCTCGTCGAGCATCTCGGCGTCGAGGATGCGGGAATCGACCAGCATGAGGTCGGTGACGAGGTCGGGGTGGGCGATCGCCGTCCGGATGCCGACGGGCCCGCCGAGGCTGTGCCCCACGAGGACCGCGTGGTCGTCGGCCTGTGCGGCCGCGGCGACCGCGGTGATCTCGTCGGCCCAGGTGGCCAGGCTGTAGGTGTCGCGCCAGTCGCTGTCGCCGTGGCCGGACAGATCCAGGGCGACGACTCGACGATCCCGCGCGTAGCGCGGCGCGATGTGGTCCCACCATCCGGCGTGGGCCGCACCGCCGTGGACCAGCAGCAGCCCGGGCGAGCCGGGTTCACCCCAGCAGCGATAGGTGATCCGTGCGCCGTGGACCGTGATCGACGAGTGCTAGGGCTCCGTCCCGACGGCCGTGCGGAACCACTCCGGAGCGTCGGCAGTGACGTTCGTGCTCATGGGCACAGCCTTTCACGCCTCGACCCGACCGGGCGGAAACCCCATAGGGTGAGATGAATGCACACATTCAGACAACACAGTAGTGTCGCCGGTGTTGGATTCAGACAACACAGTAGTGTCGCCGGTGTTGGATTGTGTGCGAGAGAACGGACGGATTCTGCGATGGCGCAAACGGTGATCGTGTCGGGCGGTACGGGCGGATTGGGTTCCGCGGTCACGAAGAAACTGCTCGACGACGGTTGGCGTGTGGTGGTGCCCTGGGTCGTCGAGTCCGAGCTGTCGCGTCTTCCCGAATCCGATCGGCTCGTCACTCTTGCGGCCGATCTGTTCGACGAGGCGTCGGTGGCCGAGGTCGTCGGCGCCGCGGCGAGTGATTCGTCGGCCCCGGTGAAAGCAGTGGTCAACCTGGTGGGCGGGTTCGCGATGGGGGAACGCGTGGACGCGACCCCCGTCGACGAGTTCGAGCGGCTCCTCCGGCTCAACCTGCGACCGCTGTATCTGCTGTCCGCGGCGGCGATCCCGAAGCTGATCGAGGCGGGCGGTGGGTCGATCGTGGGGGTGTCGGCGAAGGCCGCGTTCGCACCGTTCTCCGGTGCCGCCGGCTACATCACGTCCAAGGCCGCGGTGTGGGCGTTCATCAGCGCTCTGGCCACCGAGTACAAGGACGACGCCATCCGGGCCAATGCGATCCTGCCGTCGGTGATCGACACCCCGGGTAACCGTGAGAGCCAACCGGATTCCGCCCGAAAGGGCTGGGTGTCACCGGAGATGATCGCCGAAACCGTCGCCTTTCTGGTCTCCGACGCCTCCGCCGCGGTCACCGGAGCGCAGGTCCCCGTGCCGGGCGTCGGCTGACGGCCTGACCGCTACTCGCGTCGGTACGCGATGTGTCCTCGGATCATCGTGTGGCGCACGGCTTCCGACCCATTCTGCAGTGCTGAGTCGAGAGTGCCGTCGAGGAGCACGAGGTCGGCGGGTTCGCCGGGGCGGACGGTTCGTGCGGCTGCTCCGGGAGTGCTCAATGGTGCGAGGTAATGCTCCAGAGCCGTTCTGCGGCTGACCCTCTCGTCGATGCCCACGATGCGGCCATCGGGTGCGAGACGGGTTGCGGCAGCGGCGATCGCCGTCCAGGGATCGACGGGTCCGTATGGTGCGTCGCTGGACAGCGCGACCGGCACATCAGCTTCGACGAGACTCGCGCACCGGTACAGGTCGGCGACCTCCGAGGCGTCGAGACGATCCAGGTAGTCGTCGCCACGTGCGGCGATGAAACCGGGCTGCGTGACGACGGCAATACGCCTGCGGCCCAGCTCCTTGACGGTATCGGCGGCGATGATCGCGCCGTGCTCGATCCGGTCGTCCGGATGCGGGCCGGCCTCGTCGAAGGCGGCGAGGAGCAACAACAGGGCCTCTCGCGTGACGCAGTGCGCAGCGACGCCGCGTCCCCGCGAATGCGCGCTGTGGATCCGCTCGCACAGGGCGGGGAAGTCGGGCAGGTCGGAGTCGGCGAGGACGATCTTGTACGGGCCGGCGGTCACCGTCGGCGGGAGGTCGGGCGTCGCGTCGAGCGGGACCCCCAGCAGGTGGAGGCGTTGTGGCACTGCGCCGTTCGCATGCGACGAGACGAGCGCGTCGAGCGACTCCTCGGACAGGTCGGGCGTCGCGTCGGTGATGCCGGTGATGCCGAGCCGGGTCAGTTCGACGCCGACGCTTGTCAGATCCGGTGGCCGGGAAGACCCGATCCGCTCGCGAAGCCAGTCGTCGGCACGCCAGACCCGTCCGGTCGGTGCGCCGGAGTCGTCGCGCTCGACGCCGGGGTGGTCGGCGGTCGGCAACCCGACGGCTTCGGCGGCCGCCGTGTTGAGGAACCACACCGCACCGCTGCGGTGCTGAATGCGGACCGGTCGGCGGGCATGCAGCGTGTCGAGGTCGGCGGAATCCAGAAGTCCGGCAACGGTCTCCACGTACCCGACGCCGCGGATCCAGCCGGAGCTGTCGAGGTCGGGGGCGCGGTCCAGGGCGGCGGCGAGATCGTCGGGGGTCGTCACCACGGGCGGGCCGCACTGCACCGAAGCCGAGGCCGCCGCCAGCGCGTGGAGGTGGATGTGGTGGTCGTGGAGCCCCGGGATGAGTGCCCCGCCGTGGCCGTCGATGATCTCGAATCCCGTTACCTCGCGGCTTTCGAGATCCGCGCCGACCGCCGTGATCACGCCGTCGTCGACGACCACATCGCGGATTCCCTCGGGTAGGGACACACCGCGGAACAGTGTTCCGCTCACCGGGTTGTCCCCGAATCGGATTCGTCCGGCCGTATACGGGGCGGATCGAGCGGCACGGTGCCGGAACCGGTGTCCACCACCCACCGATCACCGTCGCGACGTGGGAGCGGCGGGGGTGGCCCGCCGAGGGTCGAGGCGATCGTGGCGCGCATCGAGATGTCCCACAGGACGCCGTGGCGGGGGTCGGGGACTGGGCCCGGATCGGGTTCGGACATCGCGAGTGCGGCGGCGGTGAGGCCGGACAGCGGGTCGGCGATGGCGTCGCCCACGAACATCAGGCCGGCGTCGTCGGAGGTGACCAATCCCGCCGACGCGGCGATGTCGTCGCCGAAGCCGATCCGGTCGGAGTCGCGCCCGGCGGCGGTGATGGAGATCCAGGTGGTTCCCGACGCGACGAAATCCTCGGCGCGCAGCCCGAATCCGCGCAGGGCCCGGGGCCGGGACGCCTCGATCACGATGTCGGCGTCGGCGACGAGTCGTTCCAGCGCGGTCCGTTCGGTCGGGATCGTCGGGTCGAGGACGACCGACTCGTGCCCTGCGTGGAGCAGTCGGTAGAAGTCGGGGTTTCCGCGTCGTGCGCCGTCCGGACGTTGCGGCGTCTCGACTTTCACCACGCGCGCTCCGGCGAGACCCAGTAGGTGCGCGCACAGCGGTCCGGCCCACAGGGCGCTGAAGTCGACGACGAGCAGGCCGTCGACCGAACGCGGAATCCCGCTCGGGCGCAAAGCGTCACGTGCAGCGTCGGCGATCTCGCCGTCGCGTGCGACACCTCCGCCGGCGATGCCCAACAGTGCGGCGCGCTCGTCGAACTCGGCTCTCGTGTGCTGGGCCAGCCAGTCGGCGACCTGCGGCCAGAGATGGTCCTCGGCCACCTCGCGTTCGATGAGCGCACCGAGCAGCATCGGGTCGTCGGGACGCGCGCAACTCACCGCGACCCAGCCGTCGGAGGCGGGAAGGAGACGCCCCGATCCACCGGGTGTGAGGTCGCCTCGGCGGCGGTGTCCGGTCAGCGCGGCCCGCTCGGCCAGCACGGCGGAACCGTCGATGTCGACCGTGCCGTTGCTCGCCCGTCCGATCCAGTCACCGAGCTGACGCGCAAGGGTTGCGGCGTGTCCCGGCGGGATGAGGGGCGGACCGTCGGATCTGCCGGTGAGATGCGGGATACCGCTGGCGGCCCAGTCGCGCACCGGATCATGGGACGCATGGCTGGACACGGGCAGAATGCTACCGTCCGCACGTAAACCTCAGGAGGTTCACCGCCATGCAGACCCGACGTCTCTCGATCGCCGATCTGGCCGCCGCCCCGGTCATCGGGGGTGGAGACCTGCTCGGGGACGGTGCCGCCATCGCGTCGCCGGTCGTGCTGGTGGATCTCGACACGGCGTCGGACGTGCCGGCCGACGGCCTGGCGCTGGCGGCCGTCCGTGCCTCTGCGTCGGACGTCATCCTGGTGGGGACGTCGACGGGCCCGATCGGCGACGCGCTCGGCCCGCTGCTGGAGGCCGTGGACCTCACGTATGCCCCGTCCGGGGCCGGCCATCGTGCGGTGGTGGGCGCCGACGAGGTGGATGTGGCGGTGGCGGCTTTCATCGATGCCGTGTCGCGCTGCCCGCAGGCGTCACTCGTCGCCGCGCAGGTGGTGCGCGCCGCCGAGCCGCTCGACCCCGTCCCGGCCATCGACGTCGAATCCCTGGGGTACTCGACGCTGCAGGGCGGCGACGAGTTCGGCCGATGGTTGGAGGAGCGTCGTGCGAAGGGCCGCCCGCTGCCGCCGCCCGCGGTCGACCCGGTGCTGCTCGACCGTCAGGGCGACACTCTGCGGATCACCCTCAATCGTCCGGAACGCCGCAACGCCTACGGGACCGCACTGCGCGACGCATTCGTCGACGCGTTGCGCCTGGCAGTACTCGACGACTCGATCGACCACGTCGTGGTCGACGGGGCGGGCAGCGCGTTCTGCGCCGGCGGCGACCTCGACGAGTTCGGGCACATGCCCGACGCATCCACGGCCCACCTGATCCGAACCCGCGGGGGAGCCGGGCGGCTCGTGGCCGTGCTCGCCGACCGCGTCGAGGTCCGTCTGCACGGTCCCTGCGTTGGTGCCGGAATCGAGATCCCCGCCTTTGCCAGGCGAGTCGTCGCCGCCCCGGACACCCGGATACGGCTGCCCGAAGTGTCGATGGGCCTCATCCCGGGAGCCGGCGGCACCGTCAGCGTGCCCCGGCGCATCGGACGATGGCGGGCATTGCACCTGTTCGTGACCGGCGTCGAGATCGACGCCGCACAGGCCCTCGACTGGGGGTTGGTCGACGAGATCGGTTCCTGAGGTCCCGCGCAAATCCACCACTTATCGGCATTTCCACCACCCCTCGAGGTGGTGGAAATGCCGAAAAAGGGTGGATTTGCGGCTGAGTTCGATCGACCTGCGTCAGGCCACCTCGGGCGACACTTGTCTAACTCAGTTCGTTCATTTTGCCCATTGGTCGGCTCTTTCTGATTACGATCACTCGTGAGCTGCGGCCGACGTCGCCCGATGTCGCGTGAGTGCGTCCGCAGCGATCGTCGAATTCGGTGAGGGGTCGCACGACACATGTCCGACGCAGTTCTCGTGGAGCGCCGGGGGCGCATCCTCGTCATCACGATCAATCGGCCGCAGGCACGCAACGCGATCAATCATGAGGTGAGTCAGTCGCTCGCCGACGCGATGGACGAGCTCGACGACAGTCCGGAACTGTCGGTCGCCATCCTGACCGGAGCGGGCGGCAACTTCTGTGCCGGAATGGATCTGAAGGCCTTCGCCGCGGGAGAGTCGGTGGCCATCGCGGGTCGCGGTCTGGGCTTCACGCAGAAGCCGCCGGCCAAGCCGGTCATCGCGGCCGTCGAAGGGTTCGCCCTCGCGGGCGGAACCGAACTGGTTCTCGCCACCGACCTCGTCGTCGCGTCGAAGTCGGCGAAGTTCGGCATCCCCGAGGTCAAGCGCGGCCTCGTCGCCGGGGCCGGCGGGCTCCTGCGCCTGCCCAAGAAGATTCCGTACCAGAAGGCGCTTGAACTGGCGCTGACCGGCGACAACTTCACCGCCGAGCAGGCCGCGGACTGGGGCTTCGTCAACATCCTCACCGACGAGGGCGGCGCGCTCGACGGTGCTCTCGCACTTGCCGAGCGCATCACCGAGAACGGCCCGCTGGCCGTTGCCGTCACCAAGCGGATCATCGCCGAGTCGGAATCGTGGGGCGACGACGAGAAATGGGACCGCCAGGGCGAATTGCTCGCGCCGGTCTTCACCTCGAAGGACGCGATCGAGGGTGCCCGCGCATTCGCGGAGAAGCGCAAGCCGGAGTGGACCGGCGCCTGAGCCCCGTCTGACTACCAAGCTGTACATGAATTCGATTCGAGGAGAACAGATGTCGTTTGAGGGTGAAGTCGCGCTCGTCACCGGCGGCGCGGGCGGACTCGGCGCGGCGACCGTGCGTCGTCTGCATGCGGCGGGTGCGTCGGTCGTGATCGCCGACCTGGCCGACCAGCCGGCGAAGGAGCTCGCGGAAGAGTTGGGGGAGCGGGCGATCTACGCGCGTACCGACGTCCTCGACGACGACTCGGTGAACGCCGCACTCGAGCAGGCGAGTGAGCTCGGTGATCTGCGCTACGCGGTCATCGCGCACGGCGGATTCGGTGTGGCACAGAAGATCGTCGGCCGCGACGGCTCGCCCGCGGACATGAAGGGTTTCGTCAAGACCCTCAATCTCTATCTCACGGGCACCTACAACGTCCTGCGCCTCACCGCGGCCAAGCTCGCGGCCGGCGAGCCCAAGGAGTCCGGGGAGCGCGGTGCGATCGTGATGACCAGTTCGATCGCCGGCTACGAGGGGCAGATCGGGCAGACCGCCTACGCCGCCGCCAAGGCCGGCGTCATGGGTCTCACCCTGTCGGGAGCTCGGGATCAGGGCTCGGTTGCGGTGCGCCTGAACACCATCGCTCCCGGCACCATGCGGACGCCGATCATGGAATCGATGGGGGAGGAAGCGCTCACCAAGTTCGCCGCCGGCGTGCCCTATCCCAAGCGGCTCGGTCTTCCCGACGAGTTCGCGGCGCTGGCGCAGCATCTGCTGGAGAACAGCTACATCAACGGTGAGATCGTCCGCCTCGACGGCGCGCAGCGGTTCCAGCCGCGCTGATCACAAACGCACAACGACGACCGTCTCGGCTTGGGACGTCCCGCCAATCTCGGTTACCTTTGTTACGTCTGAGAACAATGTTAACCAAAGGGGCTATTGGTGCGTTTCTCCTGGAAGAGGCGGCTGAGTGTTGTCGCGTGTGCCGTCGCAGTGGCGGCGACCGGATGGGCACCGGCGGCTCTCGCTGCACCGGCCCCCGACCCGAATCGCGCCCGGATCGACACCGTCATCCACGATTCGGCTCAGCAGACGACGTTGATCGTCTACTCCGCTGCCATGCGTCGGCTGGTTCCGGTCAACGTCCTGCGCCCCAAGAACCTGACCAAGCCGCGTCCCACGCTCTATCTCCTCAACGGTGCGGGTGGCGGCGAGGATTCGGCGACCTGGGCGGCGAAGACGCAGTACGTGAACTTCTTCCGCGACAAGCAGGTCAACGTGGTGACGCCCATCGGCGGCGCGTTCTCCTATTACACCGATTGGCAGCGTGACGACCCGGTGCTCGGCCGCAACAAGTGGACGACGTTCCTCACCAAGGAACTCCCGCCGTTGGTGGACGAGGAGTTCAACACCACCCGGAAGAACGCGATCGCCGGCATCTCGATGGCCGGCACCTCGGTGCTGAATCTCGCCATCGCAGCACCGAAGCTCTACAAGTCGGTCGCCGCGTACAGCGGTTGCGCCCGCACCAGTGATGCGCTGGGCCAGGCGTACATTCGGATGGTCGTCGCCGACCGGGGCATGGGCAACGTCGACAACATGTGGGGCCCGGTCAACTCGTCGGGCTGGCGCAAGAACGATCCGTACGTCAACGCCGCGAAGCTGCGCGGCACCAAGGTCTACATGACGAGCGGCACCGGCCTGCCCGGCTGGTACGACCGTCTCGAGGCGCCGCTGGTCGCCGGTGATCCCTTCACGCTTGCCAACCAGGTGGTCGTCGGTGGGGTCATCGAAGCCGCGGTCAACGAGTGCACCAAGCAGATGGCGCAGCGCATGCGTGCGTTGAAGGTTCCGCACAAGGTCCTCCTCCGGCCCGACGGCACACATTCCTGGAGCTACTGGGAGCGCGATCTCAAGACCACCTGGCCGATGATCGCCAAAGACCTCAAGTGAGCGAAGCCGACCGACTGTGGGCAGATGATCTCGAGGCCGGGCAGGTCTACCGGTTCGGCACGCACCACGTGACCGAAGAGGAACTGCTCGACTTCGCGCGAACCTGGGACCCGCAGGACTTCCACACGGACAAGGCAGCCGCCGAGGCCGGTGCCTACGGCGGGCTCATCGCCAGCGGCCTGCACACGATGTCGATCTACCAAAAACTGGCCGTCACCGGTGTCCTGTACCGCTGGAAGGTCATCGCGGGCAAGCGACTTGCCGATGTTGTGTTCCTCCGACCGGTTCGTCCCGGCGACACGTTGACCGGATCGTTGACGATCGACGCCGTCGACTTCGACGACCGCAACCGGGCGCTTGTCACGTCCACGTCCGAGGTGGTCAACGACGCCGGAAAACCGGTGATGCGGACCGTCGTCGAGGCCTATGTGCACGCTCGACCAAAGGGCGAGGACTGACCTCGATACGGTCCTCGGCCAGCGCCTCGGACCTACTCGGCCGGCAGATATCGCCGGCCGGCACCCCTCCGCCGACCGACCGTGGCGAGTGCTCGGCTCAGTTGGCGCGGTCCTTGAGCAGCAGTTTGACCGTCAGTTCGAGGCGGTTGGTGACGTCGGTGGCCGACGCGCGTCGGGTCAGCCACTGCACGAGGTTCGACATCCACACGTCGGAGAGCACGCGAGCGATCGCGAGGTCCTCTTCGGTCGGCTCACCCTCTTCGACGATGGCGCCGGCGAGGAGTCGATCGATGATGCCGGCGACCTGATCGACCTCGGCGGTCGCCGACGCGTCGGCGAACATGAATGCGCGGGTCATCGCCTCGGTGAGCAGCGGGTCGCGCTGCATTGCGAACGTGATCATGTCCAGGACATGGCGCAGACGGTCGATTGCGGTGTCGCCCCGCAATTGTGAGCGGTCGACCTTCGATTCGACGCGCTCGAACTCACGCGCCAGCGCGGTCACCAGCAGGTGGACCTTGGACGGGAAGTAGCGGTAGAGCGTGCCGACCGCGACGTCGGCCTTGTCGGCGACGGTGCGCATCTGGACGGCGTCGTAACCGCCTTTGGAGGCGAGGGCCAGCGTCGCGTCGAGGATGCGGCGGCGGCGTTCGCGCTGCGCGGTGGAACCGGCTTCGGGCGCCGCGGCGGGAGTCGAGGTCCCGGCCGGGGTGTCGACCGCGGCGTTGCCTGGTGCAGAGCGGGCCATGTGCTTTCGAACATCCTCACGTGATCAGTGATCGGGTGGCGGGGGATCTCGGGTGGCTACCCGATCAGGAACCACCCATGGCATATTAGAACAGGTTCTAATTATTCCTCACAACTCGACATACAGAGGATCACTCGTGACAATCGCCACGTCTTCCGAGCAAATTGCGGTGTGCCACAGCATCGAGTCCTGGGCCCGCGCCGCGAAGGTGACCGAACTGGTCCGCTCCGACATCGACAAACCGCGTGATCAGTGGACGCAGCTGTTCGGCCGGCTGGCGGAGTTCGGGGTGTTCGCGGCCGCGGTGCCGGAGGCTTCCGGCGGACTCGGTGCGGGCTTCGTCGACGTGGCGGCAATGGTCGAGCAGTGCGGAATCGAACTGGTCCCGGGGCCCGTCGCGCCGACGGTGACCACGGCGATCACGCTCTCCACTAGCACGGATGCGCGGGCGCAGGAACTCCTCGACCATGTTCTCGAAGGTGCGGTTCCGGTGGTGACGCCGGTCGTCAGCCACGCCGGCGGCCCGGCCGTGCCGCTGTCCGACACCCTCGACCTCGGGCTCGTCGGCGGCTACGTCGAGGGCGCCGCGGTCCTGGCGGCGCTCGACGTCGCGGGTCGGGACGGGCGCTGGTGGGTGATCCCGCCGAATGTCGGCAGCGCCGACATCGCCCCGGAGGCACCGCTCGACGGCACCACCTCGGTGTCCCGCGTGCAACTGTCCGGCGTCACGGTCGACGACCTCGTCGAACTTCCCGACGCGCCGCTCGTCGAGGGGCTGCTGTCGGCGACGCTCGCGGCCTATCAGAGTGGGGTCACCCGCTGGGCCCTCGACACCGCCGTCGACTACGCCAAGGTCCGTACGCAGTTCGGTGTGCCGATCGGCTCGTTCCAGGCGATCAAGCACATCTGCGCCGAGATGCTCTGCCGCAGTGAAGAGGTCACCGCGGTCGCCTGGGACGTGGCCAGCGCCGTCGACGACGTACTCGGCGCCTCCTCGGATGAGCTCGATTCTGCGCGTGAGCAACTCGAGATCAGCCGGCTCGCGGCCGACGTCGTCGTGGCCGAGGCCCCCGTCGCCACTGCCAAGGACTGCATCCAGATACTCGGCGGCATCGGCTTCACCTTCGAACACGACGCGCACCTCTACCTCCGGTCCGCACTCGCCGCACAAGCCGCGCTGGATCACGCGCACACTGCTGCCACGACACTCGCCGATCGGGGTCTCGCGGGCACGCGCCGACGATTCGCCCTCGACCTCTCGGAGGTCGAGGACCGCCGCGACGAGGTCCGTGCCACCGTGGCCCGCATCGCCGACGCCGACCCCGACGACAAACGGGGCGTCCTCGCGGAGACGGGATACCTCACCCCGCACTGGCCGGCGCCGTACGGACTAGGCGCCGACGCCGCTCTGCAGCTGCTCATCGACACCGAACTCGACGCCGCCGGCATCGTCCGGCCCGATCTCGTCATCGGCGCCTGGGCGATCCCGACGATCCTGTCCCACGGCACCGACGCGCAGCGTGAGCGCTTCGTCGCGCCGACCCTCGCCGGCGAGATCGTCTGGTGTCAGCTGTTCAGCGAGCCCGAGGCGGGTTCTGACCTCGCGGCGCTGCGCACGCGAGCGGAACGCATCGACGGCGGCTGGAAGCTGTCCGGTCAGAAGATCTGGACCTCGCAGGCGCACAATGCGCAGTGGGCCATCTGCCTGGCCCGCACCGACGCCGAGGCGCCCAAGAACAAGGGGATCACCTACTTCCTCGTCGACATGTCCTCGCCGGGCATCGACATCCGTCCGCTGCGCGAGCTGACCGGACGCGCCAACTTCAACGAGGTCTTCCTCGACGACGTCGTCGTGCCCGACGACTGCGTGGTCGGCGAGGTGAACAACGGCTGGCGGCTGGCCCGTACCACCCTCGCGAACGAGCGCGTGGCGATGGGCGGGTCGGGTCTCGGCAAGGAGATGGAGTCGCTGCTCCGGCAGGTGCAGTCGATGACGCGTGAGCTCTCCGAAGGGGAGCGCGCCGCACTCGGCAGACAGTTCGCCGACGCACACGTCGGCCGGGTCCTCGACGCCCGTGCCGCGACGCAGCAACTCGCCGGTCTCGACCCGGGTGCGCTGTCCAGCGTCCGCAAACTCATCGGTGTGGAGCACCGGCAGTCGGTGCCCGATCTCGCCCTGCGGCTCGTCGGCGTGCAGGGTCTGGCGGCCACCGAGGCGTCCGACGCCGTGCTCCAGAATCGCTGCCTGTCGATCGCCGGTGGAACCACCCAGATCCTCAAGACCGCGGCTGCGGAACGCATTCTCGGTTTGCCTCGCGGCTGACCGGCCTCTTCCGCGCGAAACCGCAGATTAAACCCGATCTCTACCCCGGATGCACCGACTCTGATACAACTAGAACAAGTTCTAGTTCTGTAGTTCGCGCATGGTGAGGAGACGCGGGTGGACTTTGCCCTGGACGGCACGGCGGTCGCGGTTCGCGACGTCGCGGAGGACGTGTTCGCACGACGGCAACCCGACTGGGAGTCGACCTTCGGGAGGCGGGATTCCGGTGACTCGGGTGCAGGCGATCAGGTCGGCGGCTTCGACGCCGAGACCTGGCAGGCACTCGTCGACGCCGGGCTCCTCGCGCTGCCGTTGCCGGCCGACCACGACGGTGACGAGATCGACGAGGCGGGACTCCTCCCGCTGTTCCGTCGTATGGGGCGCGCCGCCGCGGTGACCCCTGCACTGGGAACCCTCACCGCAGCGCTCGTCTTCGCCGAGGTCTCCGGGTCGGATGCGGACGTGTGGTCCCGGTGGGGTGAGGCCCTGACGGGTGGCCGCTGGGCCGCCATCGCGATCGGCGAACACGGCGACAACCTGACGCCGACCCCGCAGACCGGTGTCCGCGGCGGACGCCTCAACGGCACGAAGGTCGGGGTCCTGCACGCCGAGGGTGCCTCGGTCCTGCTCGTCACATCCGATGCCGGCGTCGTGGCCGTCTCGCCGACGGCCGACGGCGTCACGCTCACACGTACCCCGGCGTCGAGTGGCTGGGGCGAGTACACCGTGACCTTCGACGACGTCCCCGTCGACGACGCCGACGTCATCAGCCGCGAGCTCTCCGTCCTGCGTGACCGGTACCGGCTGGCACTGTGCGCCTACGCCGACGGACTCGTCGCCGGCGCGACCCGGCTCACCGCCGACCACGTCTCGACCCGCGAGCAGTTCGGCAAGCCCATCGCGCTGTTCCAGGCCGTCGGTCAGCAGCTCGCCGACATCTACGTGGTCGGACGGTCGATGGACCTGTCGACCACCGCCGCGGCCTGGCGGCTCTCCGAAGGCCTCGACGCGGCGACCGATCTCGGCGTCGCCGCCTACTGGCTGGCGGAGGAGATCCCGCCGACCCTGCGGACGATGACGCACCTGCACGGCGGCATCGGCGTGGACATCACCTATCCGTTGCACCGGTACTTCTCCATCGCCAAGGATCTCGCCCGCCTCGTGGGTGGTGCCGCCGTGCGACTGGACGAACTCGCCGACATCACCGAGGGCGCAGCCCCGGCCGACCGAGCACAGGGGTGAGCACGATGTTCATCGATCTGACGCCCGAACAGCGCGCGCTGCGCGAAGAACTCCGGGCATACTTCGCCGACCTCGTGACTCCGGAAGAAGCGGAGATCATGCTGACCGAGCGGCACGGACCGACGTACCGCAAGGTCATCAAGCGCATGGGCGACGACGGCCGCCTCGGTGTGGGCTGGCCGAAGGAGTTCGGCGGCAAGGGATTTGGTGAGATCGAACAGCAGATCTTCACCAACGAGGCCGTCCGCGCCGATGTCCCGCTGCCGTCGGTCACGCTCCAGACGGTCGGTCCGACCCTCCAGGTCCACGGCACCGAGGAGCAGAAGCGCAAGTTCCTGCCCGCGATCCTCGCCGGCGACGTGCATTTCGCCATCGGTTACACCGAACCCGAGGCCGGTACCGACCTGGCGTCGCTGTCCACGACGGCCGTGCTCGACGGCGACCACTATGTCGTCAACGGCCAGAAGATCTTCACCACCGGTGGCCACGACGCCGACTACATCTGGCTGGCCGTGCGGACCGACAAGGATGCGCCGAAGCACAAGGGCATCTCGATTCTCATCGTGGACACCAAGGATCCCGGATTCAGCTGGACGCCGATCATCACCGCCGACGGTGCCCATCACGTGAACGCCACCTACTACCAGGACGTGAAGGTCCCGGTCTCGATGCGCGTGGGTGAGGAGGGCGGCGGTTGGAAGCTGATCACCACCCAGCTCAACCACGAGCGGGTCATGCTCGGACCGGCCGGACGCATCGACGGCCTGGCGGCGCGGCTGTGCGCCTGGGCGCAGCGTCCGGGACCCGACGGCACCGTCATCGCCAAGCATCCCGACGTGCGTCGGGCACTGGCGACCATCGACGCCTACGGCCGGATCAACGAACTGCTCAACTGGCAGGTGGCCTCCACCGGTGAGGCGATCTCGATGGCCGATGCCGCGGCGACCAAGGTGTTCTCCACCGAGCGCATCCAGGCGGTGTGCCGCATGGCCAACGAGATCATCGGACGCTACGGCGATTTCACCGACCCCGAGACCGCTGCCCTCGTCGACTGGCTCGACGTGCAGCAGAAGCGTCATGTGGTCATCACCTTCGGCGGCGGTGTCAACGAGGTCATGCGCGACATGATCGCCACGGCCGGGCTCGGACTCCCGCGGGCCAAGCGATGAGCGCACCGGAGCTGACCCCCGAAGGGTTGGATGCAGACGAGGCCATTCGCGCTGCGGCGCAGGCGATCATGGACGACGGAGCGAGTGCCCCGGTGCGCGGGCGCGATCCCATCAACCAGCCGATGATCAACAACTGGGTCGAGGCGATGGGCGATGAGAACCCCATCTACGTCGACGACGCCGCGGCGCGTGCCGCCGGGCATCCGGGCGTCGTGGCGCCGCCGGCCATGGCCCAGGTGTGGACGATGCGCGGGCTCAACGGAACCCGCACGGCCGACGACCCGCTCGGGCGCGCGACGCAACTCTTCGACGACGCGGGCTTCACCTCGGTCGTCGCGACCAACTGCGACACCGTGTACCACCGCTACACCCGACCGGGGGAAGAGGTGTCGCTGTCGGCCGAACTCGTCGAGGTCGTCGGACCCAAGAACACCGCACTCGGCGAGGGCTGGTTCTTCACCACCCGCAATGTGTGGTCGGTGCCCGACGAGAACGGTGCAGCCGAGGTCGTCGCCGAGATGCGTTTCCGCATCCTGAAGTTCCGTCCGGCCGCAAAGAACTCTGCACCCGAACCGGTTTCGTCGGCACCTGATGATCTCGACCCGGCGAAGCTGCTCAAGCCGAGCGTCTCGCGTGACACGGCCTTCTTCTGGGAGGGTGTGGCCGCACATGAACTGCGCATCCAGCGAGACGGTGAGGGCGCTCTGCGCCATCCGCCGGTGCCGGCGACCTGGAAGCCGCGTGAGGCCGACGGGTCGGTGCCGGTCACCGATTACATCGTGGCGTCGGGCGCCGGGACCGTCTACAGCTATGTGGTCCACCGGGCGCCGAAGGTCCCCGGGCGGCAACTGCCGTTCGTCGTCGCGCTCGTGGAGCTCGACGAAGGCGTGCGGATGCTGGGTGAACTGCGGGGCGTCGCACCGGAGGAGGTCGAGATCGGGATGCCCGTGCGGGTGACCTTCCTGGACTTTCCCGCGCGTGACGAGGCGGGGACGCCGGCGTGGACCCTGTACGCGTGGGAACCGGCGAATCGAGAAGGAGAATCGTGACCAGCGTTGCCTCTCCGGCGATCAGCGTCGGAACCACATTGCCGCCCTTGGTCATCGACGCGACCCCGACCTTCGTCGTCGCGACGGCGGTCGCCACCCGCGACTTCCAGGACGTGCACCACGACCGCGACCTGGCGCAGGCAAAGGGGTCGAAGGACATCTTCGTCAACATCCTGACCGACACCGGTCTGGTGGAACGGTTCGTCACCGACTGGGCCGGTCCCACCGCCCGAATCCGGTCGATCGCACTGAAACTCGGTGTGCCGTGGTACGCCTACGATTCGGTCACCTTCACCGGTGAGGTCACCGAGGTGGCCGACGACGGCGTGCTGACGGTCGCTGTCACGGGAACCAATTCACTGGGCAAACATGTCATCTCGACCGTGACCCTCACCGTCGGTGAGGGTGCCTCGGATGCGACGCAGGGAGAGGGACGCTGATGGGCGGGCTGTCCGGACAGGCGGCGATCGCCGGGATCGGGGCCACCGAGTTCTCCAAGGATTCCGGTCGCAGCGAGCTGAGGCTCGCGGCCGAGGCGGTGTCGGCGGCGATCGCCGACGCGGGTCTCACCCCGTCCGACGTCGACGGCCTCGTCACGTTCACCATGGACACCAACAGCGAGATCTCGGTGGCCCGGGCCGTCGGAATCCCTGAGCTGACCTACTTCTCGCGGATCCACTACGGAGGCGGTGCCGCGTGTGCGACCGTGCAGCAGGCCGCGATGGCGGTGGCGACCGGGGTCGCCGACGTCGTCGTCGCCTACCGCGCGTTCAACGAACGATCGGGACTGCGCTTCGGACAGGTGAATTCGGCGGTCGCGAACCAGGAGAACTCCTCGGGCACCGAGAACGCGTTCAGCTACCCGCACGGCTTGTCGACGCCGGCCGCGTTCGTCGCGATGATCGCCCAGCGATACATGCACGACTACGGCGCCACCAGTGCGGATTTCGGCCGGATCGCGGTCGTCGACCGCAAACACGCCGCGGTCAATCCCGACGCCTTCTTCTACGAGAAGCCGATCACTCTCGAGGATCATCAGAACTCGCGGTACATCGCCGAGCCGTTGCATCTGCTCGACTGCTGCCAGGAGTCCGATGGCGGTGTCGCACTGGTGATCGTGTCGGCCGAGCGTGCCAAGGATCTGCCGAACCGGCCCGCCGTGATCTCCGCGGCGGCGGCCGGCTCCGCGGCGGACCAATACATCATGACCAGTTACTACCGCGACGAGCTGGCGTCGTTGCCCGAGATGGGTCTCGTCGGACGCCAGCTCTGGTCGCAGTCCGGCCTCCGTCCCGAGGACATGGACATGGCCGTCCTCTACGACCACTTCACGCCGTACACGCTGCTCCAGCTCGAAGAGCTGGGCTTCTGCGGACGCGGTGAGGCCAAGGACCTCGTTCGGGAGCCCGGGGCCCTGGAGGTGGGTGGCCGGCTGCCGCTCAACACCCACGGCGGCCAGCTCGGCGAGGCCTACATCCACGGCATGAACGGCATCGCCGAAGCCGTCCGCCAGCTCCGGGGCACCTCGGTCAATCAGGTCCACGGTGCCGAGAAGGTCGTCGTCACCGCCGGAACCGGAGTCCCCACAAGTGGATTGGTGCTGACCGCATGAGCGCCGATCCGAGCACCGAATCACGACTACTTCCGCAACAAGGAGCGCGCACGATGAAGTTCAACCTCGCCGATGTCTTCGAGACGGTCGCCGATTCGGTGCCCGAGCGGATCGCGCTCAGCTACCAGGGTCGCCAGATCAGCTACGGCGAACTCGACCGGCTCTCCAACCAGGTGGCACACCTGTTCGCGGGCGCCGGGATCGGCGCCTTCGACAATGTGGCCCTGTTCCTCAAGAACAGCGTCGAGCACGTCACCAGCCTGCTCGGTCTGCTGAAGGTCCGCGCCGTGCCGGTCAACATCAACTACCGGTACACCAACGCCGAACTCCAGTACATCTTCGACAACTCCGATTCGCGTGCGATCGTCGTCGAACTCCCCGAACATCAGCGCAGCGTCGCCGCGCTGCTCGCGGAGACCCCGACTGTCCGAACGGTGTTCGTGATCGGTGACGTTCTCGACGAACTGACCGCGGCCGCCGCCGACCTGCCCGACGGCCGCACGGTGGAGATCGTGTCCTTCGCCGACGCGGAGTCCAAGCCGGACAACCGTGACTTCGAACCGCGCAACGGCGAAGAGCTGTACCTGCTCTACACCGGTGGCACCACGGGCTACCCCAAGGGGGTCATGTGGCAGCACGACGACTTCTTCCGCAAGCCGCTCTCCGGTGGCAATCCCTACGGTGATCCCCGCAAGGACCTGGAGGAGATCGGCACGGCGGTCAAGGATTTCCCGTCCATCGCCTTCCTGCTGGCGGCCCCGCTCATGCACGGTGCGGCGTCGTACTCGCTGTTCACGTTCTTCACCCTCGGCGGTCGCCTGGTCATCCAGCGCGACTTCGACCCGGCGGCCATCGTCACCGAGGTCGAGAAGGAGAAGGTCAACATCGTCCTCATCGTGGGTGACGCCATGGGCATGCCGCTCGTGGAAGAACTGGAGAAGCGCAAGGACGACGTGGACCTGTCGTCGATGTTCTCCATCACCTCCGGTGGCGCCATCTGGTCGCAGCACGTGCGCGACCGCATGCTCGCCGTGAAGCCGGATCTGGTGCTGCGCGACAACTTCGGTGCGTCGGAGTCGGGCAACGACGGCGAGATCATGATGGACGACAACGGCAACCTGAAGGTGCCGCCGACCGATCGCATGATGGTCGTCGACGAGCGGCTCAACAAGATCGAGCCGGGGTCGGGCGACGTCGGGTACATCGCGCGCATCGGCAACGTGCCCCTCGGCTACTACAAGGACGACGAGAAGACCGCGAAGACCTTCCCGACACTGCCGGATGGCACCCGGATCTCGATCCTGGGGGACATGGGAACCGTCGAGGCCGACGGCTCGATCGTCTTCCTCGGCCGCGGCTCGCAGTGCATCAACACCGGTGGCGAGAAGGTCTACGCCGAAGAGGTCGAGGCCACGCTGCACGCGCATCCGGCGATCGCCGACGCGCTCGTGGTCCCGGTTCCCGACGAGAAGTACGGCCAGCGGGTCGCCGCGGTGATCGCGCTCGCGGAGGGTGCCGAAGAACCGTCGCTCGAGGCGATCCAGGATCACTGCCGCGAAACCCTCGCCCGCTACAAGGTCCCGCGCACCGTGGTCTTCGTCGACGAGGTCAAGCGCACGCCGGCCGGCAAGGCCGACTACCGCTGGGCCAAGGCGGAGGCGGCCAAGGAGAGCACCCCGGTCTGACCCGCTCCGCAAACCCACCCTTTTTCGGCAAACGCACCCCCTGATCAGGGGGTGCGTTTGCCGAAAAAGGGTGGGTTTGCGTGAGTTCATGTCATTTCACTTCAATCCCGCCTGGTCGAACTCGGCCTGCAGTCGCGGACGGTTACGGTTCTCCGTGCGTAGACGGTCGATCAGTTCGCTCACGGTGTTCGCAGCTGTGGTGCCTGCGGCGATGCGCCGCATGCGGGTGAGTACCCGGGTGGCCTGGCGGTAGTTGTGCGGGTGGGCGGTCGCCAGTCGTTTCTCGACGATGCTCTGCAGCGGACCGAGCACGGCGACCGGATCGATCGTCTCGTACGCGTTGACCAGCTCCAGCCAGACCTCCTCGTCGCCAAGCTTCGATGAATGGGCTTGCTGCCAAGCGGATTCCACGTTGCCGAGCGTTCGCAGGAGGAACAGGATCAGCTCGCGCGGTCGGTCGGCGAGTTTGGTGAGGACGTCGTCGGCGAGGTCGGGCCACTCGTCGCCGGCTGCCTCGTGCAGGTCTGTCGCAGTTGCGAAGGATGGCCAGCGGGCGAAGGTGTCGAGTCGGGTGGACAGCAATTCGGTGGGTCGGTGTTCGGATATCAGCTCCGACAGGTACCCCGCGGCGGCCTGGGATTGGAATCCAGAACCCAGATCGCTTGTTTTGCGCGCGTATTCGATGGCCAGGTCGATCTCGCCGATCTCGGCCAGCGCGATGGCCGTGTCCTGCAGGAATGCGGCGTTCGGTTGGTGGCGCGCGTGGGTGTCGATGATCTTGTCGACGTCACGATCGAGTACGGCCAGTCGCCTGTCGTTATGTGCGAGCGCGAACCTCGAGCGCCCGAATTCAGCCGCCCAGGGTCGCTCGGGATCGATCACCGGCGGCCCGAGCTCCTCGCGAATTTCCTCGAGCTCGGCCCGGTAGGCGGCGATCCCGCGCTCGCCCAATGCCGGCGCGTAGGCGACCGGGTCGATGGTGAAGAAGTCGCATTCGTTGTGGAACTGGAAGTCGACCATCCATTTGACCAGTTTCGACGGCGTGGGCCTCGCGTCGACGGCGACCTGCGGATGCAGCGCCAGCAGCCCCCGGATGGCGTCTCCCATGTAGCCGCTCGAATCGTCGGCGCGCATAATCAGCGTCGTTGCCGACGCGATCGCCTTCTGCGTCACCAACAGCACGTCCCGCGGGTCGGTGCCGGAGGCGGCGGCGGCCGCCAGTCGGTCGACAGCGACGGACATCTGCTTGCCGTGCGCGGTCGAGCCGCGTCGGTGAAGATCAGCCCGCGTGCGGATGAGCGGGAGGACATTGTCGGCGAGCTCGGACATACCCCATTGTGGCACCGCGGCCAGACGGGGTCGGAGCCGTCGTCTCCCCCCCCGGGTCCCAGCAGCGATGCTGTCATCGACTCTCTTCGCTGTCAGCGGTCGGTCGGTTTGGGGTAGGCGGTGCTGGCTCTGATCCACGGCGTGTGCCGGGCCTCGCGGCCGGCGGTGCGACACGATCACCCCGCTTGGTCGGGCTCACAGGCTCGGCGCGGGTGCCGCCTTGGTCTGGCCCGCTCTGCAAACCCACCCTTTTTCGGCAAACGCACCCCCTGATCAGGGGGTGGGTCTGCCGAAAAAGGGTGGGTTTGCAGGACTTCAGGTGAGTTGCAGGCTGACCCACAGCGCGAGCACCGCGACACCGAGTGTCGCCGGGACAGTGAGCGCGCCGAGCCGCAGGTACTCCCGCGAGGTCGGCGCCGCGACGTCGCGGTGCATGATGTCGCGCCACAGCAGGTTGGCCAGTGACCCGAAGTAGGCGAGGTTCGGGCCGATGTTAACGCCGAGCAGCATCGCCAGGACCAGGCCGGGATCGTGGGCGACCAGTGGGATCAGCAGCAGCGTCGCCGGGAGATTGTTGACCAGGTTCGCCAGCACCGCGGCGAGCACGGCCACAATCAGGATGCCGAGCAGTGTCGACGACGACGGGATGAGTCCGCCGATCCAGTCGCCGAGTGGACCGTTGCGGACCGGCAGGATGACGACGCCGAGCGTGGCGACGAAGCCCAGGAACGGGATGTTCACCGCGGTGATCGTGTTGCGCAGGGTGGGGACCGGGGAACGGAACAGTTCGGGCAGCGTGAACAGGACCGCCCCGACACCGGCGACCGCGGCGAGCGGCACACCGAACGGTTCGGCGACGACGAAGGCGACGAGCAGCACGGCCAGCGCGACCAGCAACAGTGTCGGTCGGTGAGCGTCCGGCCGGGGCTCGGCGTCCGCCTCCACCGGTGCGGACGTTCGCAGCTCATCGGCGAAATACCACCGGAAGATCAGGTATTCGACGACGATCGCGGCGACCCACGGCGCGAGCATCACGCCGGCGAATTGGATGAACCCGAGGCCGGCGGCGGAGAAGGCCAGCAGGTTCGTCAGGTTGGAGACCGGCAGCAGCGTCGACGCGGTGTTGGCCAGATGCGCATTGGCGAAGGCGATCGGCGTCACCCGCGCGCCGATGTGCCTCGCGGTGGCGACGGCGACGGGCGTCAGCAGGACGATCGTGGTGTCGAGGCTGAGGACGGCCGTGGTCACCGCCGCGGCGACGAACACGATGCGCAGCAGGCGATGCGGTGAGGATCGGCTCCAGTCGGCGAGCACCGTCCCGATCCAGGTGAACACGCCTTCGCGGGCGCACACGTCGGCGACGACCAGCATCGCGGCGAGGAAACCGATGGTCGGGGCCATGGTGGCGACCTCGTCGGCGGCCGCGTCGAAGTCGGTGAGTCCCAGCAGGATCAGGAGTCCGGCGACGGGTGCCGCCACCGCGACCGCCGGGACACGCTGCGCGCCAAGCGTTGCGATGATCACCACGACGAGGGCAGCAACGCTGACGATGCAGCCGGTGATGCTGTCCACGGTGAGCACCGCAAAAAGGGTACGCGCAGACAGGTTACGCGTCAGTCGCGGGCGAAGGTGTCGTCGCGGTCCGGATCGGGATCGTGGTCGCCGGTGCGGCTGGTGATGACGGGACCTTCGACGACGCGTCGCGGTGTGAGCCAGAGCAGCACCGCGGCGCTCACGAGCATGATGCCGCCGAGGATCAGTGACGCCTGTTCGAACGGGGCATCGAAGGCTGACTTGCTGCCCTCGGCGATCTTCTCGGCGAGCTCCGCGGACTGAGTGGAGAGTCTGTCGACGACGACGGTCGCCTCGGCGAGAGAACGCTCGATCAGCGTCCCGGCCTGTTCGGCCTGGGCGATGGTGGCCTGACCGCCCGTCGGGTCGCCCGCGGCGATCTGCTGTTGGCCGGCCGCGGTGAGCTGCTCGCGGGCGAGCTGTGCGGTGGGGCCGATCCGCGAGTTGTATCCGGCGGCGACGAGACTGCCGGCGATCGCGATGCCGATCGCGGCACCGATCTCGCGGGCGGTGTCGTTGATCGCCGATCCGACTCCCTGATTGTCCAGCGGGGTGTTGGACATGATCGCGGTGGTGGCCGGGGCCGAGGCCAGGCCGATGCCGATCGCGATGATCGCGAGCACGGCCGCCAGCGTCCAGTAGGTGTCCACATTGATCGAACCGAGCAGGACCAGTCCGACACCCGAGAGGAGTGCGCCACCGGCGATCACGAATTTCAGTGAATCGAGACGCACCGCCAGCCAGTTCGACACCAGCGAGAACACGCCGACGCCGGCGACGAAAGGCATGAGGGCCACCGCCGACTGCAGTGGCGAGTACCCGAAGACCAGCTGGAGGAGCTGAAGCACCAGATAGAACATGCCGAACGAGGCGAGGAACTGCACCGCGACCGACAGCGAACCCGACCCGAATGCCCGGTTGCCGAGTAGTCGCACATCGAAGAGCGGTGAGGCCGAACGCAGTTCGACGACCACGAACAGGGCGGCGAGGAGGATGCCGCCCACCAGGCAGGCGAGGACGAGAGGATCGGCCCATCCGCGGTGCGGAGCCTCCAGGAGGCCGAACACGACACCGGCGATCGCCAGCACCGAGCACGCCGTGCCGGGGAAGTCGAAGCGTCCGGGGTCGGTGTCCTTCGACGTCCCGATCGTGAAGCAGAGCGCCGCGGCGACCGCTGACGAGGCCGCGAACGTGATGAAGATCGAATGCCAGGAGAAGAACTCGAGGAGCAGTCCGGTCACGAGGAAACCGGCGATCGCGCCGCCGCCGGCGATGGCCGACCAGATGCTGATCCCGATGGCCCGTTGCCCGTCGGGCATGCCGGAGGTGATGAGCGACAACGTCGTCGGCATGATCAGCGCGGCCGCCGCACCGGCGAGACAGCGGGTGATGATCAGCTGCGTCGGCCCGTCGACCCAGATCGCGGCGAGGGAGGCGAGACCGAAGAGGATGAGCCCCACGATGAGGACCTCACGCCGGCCGAACCGGTCACCGATCGCTCCGGCGGGCAACAACAGCGCGGCGAGCGCGAGCGTGTAGCCGTCGACGATCCAGGTCATCTCGCCCGAGTCGGCGCCGGTGTCGATCGCGATGTCGGGCAGCGCGGTGTTCAGGGCCGCCATGGCGGCGACGACCATGCTCACCGACAGACAGGCGACGAGTACGAGCCAGGCGGAGCGGGCATCCATCCGGATGCCGTTCAGCAGTTTCATGTTTCGCCCCCGATTTCGTTGTCTGGCTCGTAGGATCGCAGGGTTGCCGACCGCCGTGTTGCGGTTTCGTTATCGCGACACGCGTGGGGGGAACCACCGCAACGTGGGTAACTTATGACACATTTATCACTGCAGTACCAGAACCGGACGACTCTCTTCCGGTCGGTGAACCGCAGACCGTACTGGTCGATGTTGGCCCCGGATAATCGAAAGTGGTGACAGGTCATGGCCTCACCCCACATCGCGTCGAACCCCGTCGCGTCCGCCACTGCAGTACCCAGTACCGGCGCGACCCCGATCGCTTCCACGAACAGCGCCGATGTCCCGCCTGCGCGCCTGCACATCTGGCGTGTGCTGTCGATGCTGGCGGCGCTCATCGGCGTCATCGTGACGCTCGTCGTCATCGCGTCGTCGGCGGTGTGACCGCCGACGACGCGAGACCGGCTGACTACCGGACGTGCTTCTCGATGGCAGCGCCGAGTCGCGGCAGAGCCGCGACCACATAGTTCTTGGCCTTCCCGCGCAGCGAGTTGTAAGCCTTCGCGAGCGCGGGCCTGGCCGAATCGGCCTGCCCGTCGGTGACTGCCAGCAGTGCCTCGGCAGCGGCGTCGCCGTTGGCCGAGAGATGATCGCCGAAAGCGACTCCGGCGGGCTTCGAATCCCAGAACGGCGCGAGGGCCGTCAGGAAGTCCTCGGCCAGCTGGTCCGTGGCGCTGCGGACAACACCCGGCTTCACCTTCTGCACCGCCGAGTAGGCGGCCTTCACAGCGGCGCCGCTCAGACCCGACTGGTCGGCCACCTCGGCATCGATGACACCGACCAGGTCGGTCACCAGTGCGCTGCGGTTGTCGGCGAGTAGGGGCGTCAGCGAATCGCTCATGCGGTCTCCTTGGGGATATGCGACGTAGTACACGCGGACCGGCTCCCGGTCCGAGTTCGTAGCGTACTGGCCCCCGGTGACCGCCGGGTGAGTCAGTTACGGGTGCACACCACATTGGCGAGGGCCTTCGCGCCCTCTCGCTCGACGACGGAGGCGGTGGCCAGCAGGCGGGCGCCGTCGTCCCACACGGCGACCTCGAGGGTCTCGCCGGGGAAGACGACGCCGGCGAACGACGCGGAGAACTCCGCGACGGCGGCGACGTCACCACCGAGCAGTTCGTCGGCGATCGCCCGGGCGACCGTGCCGTAGGTGCACAGGCCGTGCAGGATCGGACGCGGGAAACCTGCGCGCGAGGCGAATTCGGGATCCGAGTGCAAGGGATTGCGGTCGCCGCACAGACGGTAGATCAGCGCCTGGTTGGGTAGCGTCGGGATGCGCAGGCGGTGGTCGGGTTCTCGGTCGGGGTACTCGACCTTCTCGGACTGCCCGCGCTCACCGCCGAAGCCGCCCTCATCCTTGGCGAAGATCGACGACCGTGCGGTCCACAGCGTCTGCCCGGCGTCGTCGGTGGTCACCGACTCCTGGATGATGACGGCGGCCGAACCCTTGTCCTGGACCTCGGCGATGCGGGTACGGGTGGTCGCCTTGCCGCTCGGAGGAAGCGGACGGTGCGCGGTGACCTTCTGACTTCCGTGGACGACCTTCGCGAGGTCGATGTCGACGCCCGGGAAGGAGACCTTCGGCGGTTCGGTGGTGTGGAAACCGGCGGCGACGGTCGCGAAGGTCGGCAGGACCTTGGGCGCCGAATCATGGACATAGGCCAGCGATTCGGTGTTCATCGGGTCGGTCGCGGCCCCCACGGCGAGGTGGTAGAGCGCGATATCCGATGCCGACCACTCGAACGAGACCTCGGGCAGTTCCGCTCCGACGGCGACGGCGGGATCGATCGGCATGGTTCAGGCTCCTGTCTGGGACGTCGGGGTGGTGGCCGAGGCCTTGGCGGCGATGTCGCTGGCGGCGAGGTAGCCGAAGACGATCGCGGGGCCGATGGTGGCGCCGGGACCGGCGTAGGTGTGGCCCATCACCGGGGCGCTGGTGTTGCCGGCGGCGTACAGGCCCTCGATGACCGACCCGTCGGCGCGGAGTGCGCGACCCGCGGCGTCGGCGTTGATGCCGCCCTTGGTGCCGAGGTCACCGGGAACCATCTTGACCGCGTAGAACGGGCCCTTGCTGACCTCGCCGAGGCTCGGGTTGGGCTTGTTGGTGATGTCTCCGTAGTAGTGGTCGTAACCGCTTGCGCCACGGCCGAAGTCCTCGTCGACGCCGTTGCGGGCGAAGCCGTTGAAGCGTTCGGTGGTCTCGACGAGCGACTCGGCGGGGACACCGATCTTCTCGGCGAGCGCGGAGATGCTGTCCGCCTTCACGACGACGCCCGACTCGTACCACTTCTTCGGAAGCGGCTGGCGCGCAGTGATACCGGCGAAGAGGTAGCGGTTGCGGCACCGCTGGTCGAAGATCAGCCACGACGGCACGTTCTCGCCCGGGCCCTCGCCGTGACCGAACTCGCCGCCGTACATCTGGTGCACCGCTTCGACATACGGCAGCGACTCGTTCATGTAGCGCTTGCCGCGGGTGTTGACGATGAAGGTGCCGGGCACCGACCGTTCCGACAGCGCGAACCACGGTCCGCGCGGCAGCGGGATCGTAGGGCCCCACCAGGCGTCGTCCATCAGCGAGACGGCGGCACCGATCTTGAGCCCGGCGTTGATGCCGTCGCCGGTGTTGCTCGGTGCGCCGGTGGTCCAGTCGGCACCGATCGGCTCGCGCTGGTACTTCTTGCGCATCTCCTCGTTGTGCTCGAAACCGCCGCAGGCGAGGATCACGCCGTGGCACGCGCGGATCTCGAATCGCTTGCCCTCGGACTCCGCGATCACGCCGACGACCCGGCCGTCCTCGGTGATGAGGTCGGCGAGGCCCGTGTTGAGGCGCAGCGGGACCCCGGCCTCGCGCACGCCGATGAGGAGTTCGGCGGCCAGCGCCGCACCCATCGCGATGAGCTTCTTGCCACGGCTGCGAGCCCAGAAGAACCGGCTGCCGACCTTGGCCATGCGCAACGGTCCCCGCCAGTGCCGCAGGCCGGTGTTGAGCCAGCGGTAGTCGGACTGCAGCACGACCATGTTCAGCGGCGCCTTGGTGTACTGCGGGTGCAGCGTCTTCAGGTCGTCGCCGAGGCGGCGCGCGTCGAACGGCCGCGGCTCGATCGACCGGCCGCCGAGGCGTCCGCCGGGGGCCTCGGGGTAGTAGTCCGAGTAGTTCTTCACCCACTCGAGGTCGAGGGGTGCGTGCTCGAGGAGGAAGTCGAGGGCCTCGGGTCCGCGATCGATGTAGGCGTCGATGCGGTCGGCCGGTGCGTGCTCGCCGATGATCGCGTGCACGTACTCGCGCGCCTTCTCGGGCGTATCGCTGACGCCGTCGCGTTTGAGCACGGAGTTGTTGGGGATCCAGACGCCGCCGCCGGACCGGGAGGTCGAACCGCCCCAGTAGGGCGACTTCTCGATCAGGACCGTGTTCAGGCCCTTGCGGGCCGCGGTGATCGCGGCGCTCAGGCCCGCACCACCTGCGCCGACGACGACCACGTCGTAGGTCTCGGGTTCGGTGCTGGTCTGTTGTGGATCGGACGAGCCGGCCATGGGGTCCCCTTCGTGCGCGCAGCTGGAACGTGTTCTACCTGAATTAGAACACGTTACAGAAATGGGGCGCCAGGGGTGGGCGGGTGCAACCGGCGGTCACCATGCGTAAACGGTGCGGAAACGAGTAGTCCGGTACTCGTGTCGACGTGGTGGGGGAGGCGGACCCTGGGATTCACAGACCACTTCCTCCAGGAGAGGCGAGGCTGCCGTGACCATCGACGACAGGACCACCCCCGCGCGCACGCGTGCCGCGGTACAGAGCCCACCGGTCCCGACAACCACCCGCAAGGTGCTGCGCGTCGCCCTGGCGATGCGTGGCGGGGTCAGCATGGCTGTCTGGATCGGAGGGGCGGTCGCCGAACTCGATCTCCTACGGCGCGTGAGCCTGGGCAAGGAACGATGTGCCTGCGACCGCTGGCCGCCGCGGTCGTCGGAGTGCGATCGCTCGGCGACACCTCGGCAGAAGCGGGCGCACCTGTACCGGCGGAGGCTCACGGCCGCGGGATACACCGAGGTGGAGTTCGACATCCTCGCCGGAGCCAGCGCTGGCGGCCTCAACGCGGTGCTGTTCGCACTCACGCAGAGCTTCGGTTACTCCACTGATCACATCGTCAGCAAGACCTGGCGCACCGACGGTGATCTGTGGGACCTCGTCCGTGAGCCGGGTCGGGGCGCGGTCCCGTCGATCCTGATGGGTGACGGCCGGCTTCTCCAGGTGGCGGAGAAGGCGGCGACCGAGATCGCCCATGGGCCGACCGACAAGACCAGGGGTGCTGCCGGGGAGTGGGCCGCGGCCGAGTCGGTGACAGTCGAACTCGCCGCGACCCTGCTCACCGAAGAGGAGCAGCCGGAGATCGGAAACCGCGCGTCCTTCACCTTCGCGCGACGCCCCGGCGGCCTGGCCTCGCGATACTCGACGATTCCCGGCAACCGGGACGGCGAGGCAGCGCCGAGTCCCGGACTCGAGCTCGGCCGGATGGCGCTGGCGGCCCGCGCGACCTCGTCCTTCCCCGGTGCCTTCGAGCCCGCGGCCATCCACTCGGTGACCGGCGCGCCGGAATCGATTCCGGAGGAGCCGGACCGGGTGAGCGCATCGGCGAAGACCGCCCCGACGAAGACGGCATGGTGGGCGAGGATCTGGGAGAAGCTGACGCGGAAAACGTCGACAGCCGTTGAATCGGAGCCGCCGCCGGTCCTCAACATGGCCGACGTCTTTCCGTTCGCCCGCGGGCCCGGGACGCCGGACCGTCTCGGCCAACCCGATGCGGCGTTCCGTGTGATCGACGGCGGCGTCTTCGACAACATCCCGATCGATCGGGCCCTTCGTGCGGTCCAACGCGCGTCCGCCGCCAGTTCTTCACGCCGCGTCCTGCTCTATCTCGATCCGCAACCTCCGCGGAAATCGCTGTCGCGCATGGAAGCTCACATGAAGTCGGACGGCAAGAAAGGCGGCGGCAAGCCGGGCTCGTCGAACTCCTCTGACACCTCCGACGCCGGTACGGGCTGGCTTGCGGTCATCCGCAGCGCCGGCGCCCTGCAGAAGCGTGTGGAGAGTGCCGACGACGAGATCGACGAGATCCGCTGTCACAACGAAGGTGTGCTCGGATCGACGTCGCGACAGCGCGAACTCGCCGCAACACTGAAAGCGGTCCTCGAAGCCGGGCGGGAGGTGAGGGATGTACCGGTGAAGGACTACTTCCTGGCCCGCGCGGGTGCGGACGTCGACCGGCTCAGCGAACTGATCGTCGACCCGGCCCGATCGATGAGCCAGCCTCCGCACACTTCGCGGCCGTACCCGCACGTCGACCGGGTTACCGCGCTCGAGCTCGGACAGACGGTCAGGACCGCGTACGAGCAGATCGCGACGAGCGCCGATTCCGCTACCGCGCTGGTGCTTTCGCAGGGTGACGTCGGTGCGGCCATCGGGGGAGTCCGTCTCCTCATCGCCTGGGTCCAGAATCTGCAGGCACTCGAAGTCTGTGCCCGGAAGCCGGAAGCAATTCCTCTCCGGACTCTCAAGCGGGGCCTCTACAGATGTCTGACCGTCCTGATCGAGGCGCGTCGAATCACCGTCGACGACCTACTCGTCTCCGGTGCGCCCGGTGACAGGGTTGATTGCCGAGGTATTTTGGAGCGAATCGTCGGTGGCATCGTGAACCAGTCGACATTGGCGTTGAGTCCGGACGTGGACCGCGCGATCACTCCGGACGGCTCGGCAGCGGTGAAGGAAGAGGACTTCTACGCGTATCTCGCGCCGGCGAACACCGGCGACGACGGGCGGGGTGTGCGGCTGGACGCGAGCAATCGCGGACTCGCGAAGATCTGGGACGCACTCAACGGGTACCGAGATCGAATCCTCGAGTGGTCGGTTCCGGAACCGCAGCCCGGTCCGGACGCGGAACGCTGGTCCGGCTCGATCTATCCGCTGCTACACACCGGACTGGTGGTCGACGAGGGCAATCCGGTCTACGGATTGGTCCGACGAGTCGGTACCGCGGCGATCCCGGGCACGACCTCGACCATCGGCTTCCTCCGGATCACCGGGGACACCCGGTCAGGCATCCTCGACGAAACGCTCAAGCGGGAAGGGCGCGAGGTCGAGTACGAGCAGCTGGCCGAAATCCGTTCCACCGCAAACGCTGCCCAGCTGCAGCAATGGATCCGCGGCGACACCGACCCGGCCGACCTCCCGGAGGACGGACTGCGTGACGTGGTCGAGGAGACGTCGACGCTCGCTCGCGCCGACACCCGGCTCCAGGGGACAGGACTTGCCCGCTTCGCCGGCTTCCTGAGTGGCAACTGGCGTGAAAACGACTGGCATTGGGGAAGGCTCGACGCATCCGCCGGCATCGTGAACATGCTCGCCGAGATTCCCGAGGCAACCGACATGCCACTGGATCACACCGACCCGGATCTCGTCGCCACGCTGCAAAGCGAGGTCATGCGCGAACCGGCGGGGGACAAGTCGCAGACGAGTGTGGGTGAGCGCCTGCGTGAGACGGGTGGCCAGACGCTGGCGAACCTGCCGATCCTCTACCGGTTCGGGCTCGTGTCGCGGGTGCTTCCGATGGTCCTGCGTGCCCTCTGGCCGTCGGGGACATCGAGCGCATCCGTCACGGGTGTCCTCACCAGGATCGGTCTGGTCGCGGTCCGGCCGATGCTACCGATCGCGGCGCTCGCGGTGGACGCCGTGCGTCTGGTGACCGCCCTGGTCCTCGTGGTTCTGGCATCGGCGCTGTTGGGTACGGGGCGCACCGTGGTCGGTGTGCAGATCGCCGTCATCGCCGTCATCGCGGGACTCGGTGCTTTCCTGATCTACCGTGCGAGCACCGCGCTACGGAGGTGGCGTCAGGTTGACGACTTCTTCCGCGACAGGGGTAACCCACGTGGCACCGAGGATGACGAGGCCGGGCGGACAACGGACGCGAAAGCCGTTGGGAAAGAGACAGAGAAGGCCGGGGTCGGGTTTGCCGACGAGCGATGCAAGCTCTGGTCGGACACCCTGGCGGCCAGCCGGAAACCCGCCCGCCGGTTCATCCACCTCGCGATGTTCGCCGGGGTCCTGGCGCTGAGCGTGGCGGTGGTGTGGGCCGTGTGGTCGATCGTCGACGGGGTACCTGCCCTCGGTGTGGAATCGCTCGTGCTGTCGGTGGCGCTTTTCGCGGGCCTGGTGTGGTGGTGCAATCGCGGGGCGCAGACGGTCCGAACGAAGCCGCTGCGGCCCAACGGGGTGCGAGGCACTCTGATCTGCGCGTCGGTGGCCGGCTATGCCGCGGTTTTTGTCCTGACCTGGTTCTCGGTCCGTGACGACGGTAGTTCGATGATGACGGATTCGGCGGCTTCGGAATGGTTGCGACGGCCGGGCGTCGCCGGGATCGTCGCTGCCGCCACGGTGCTCCTGCTGACGTTGCTGTCCCTGTGGGGCTGGGCAAGGTGGCCACACATCATCGGCTGGGCAGCGGTGTGGGCGGTCGTGGCCGGGGTTGCGCAGGCGGGACTCGAGTCCAGGTGGCAGTCGCCCCTGCTCGATCTCCTACCCGTGGTGGTGTGGGCCGTCGGCGTGGGTGCGGTCCTGCAGTGGGTGGAACCCGAGGAGCTCGAGGAGGTCCTCGAGCGGTCCAGATTCCAGCAGGTTCGGTCATGAGTCCTGTGCGACGATCACGTCCCACGGGTCGGCGCCGCCGTCGAGGATCTCTCCGGCCAACGATGCAGCCCAATCCTGTTCGGTGCCATACCTATCCGTCCAGGTCCACAGCGCCGAGGTGAACCGTCCCAGGCTGTGCTCCGAGGTGAAGCCGATCGCGCCGTGGATCTGGTGTCCTGCGGATGCGACCTCGGTGGCGTAGCGCGAGGTCACGATCTTGGCTGCGGCAATCGCGGTGCGGGCTGCGGCCGGGTCACCCGACGCCGCTTCGGTGGCGGCTCGTGCGGCCGTCTCCATGAGCGTGGTCTGGGCGGCCATCTCGGCCAGCCGCTGCTGGATGGCCTGGAACTTCGCCAGGGGCCGCCCGAACTGCGTGCGTTCGGAGGCGTAGCGGACCGTGCGCTCGCGGACCTCGCGAGCGGCCGCGGCGAGGGCGACGGCATAGGCGAGTGCACCGCGTCGACGCAGGTCCTCGATCCCGACCGGGGATGGCGCGGAGAACGACGCCTCGGCATCACGAAAGACGATGTCGCCGTATGAGACTCCTTGCATGTCTGTCGCGACCTCGACCTCGACGCCTGGTGCCTCGAGTGTGACGACTGCGACCAGCGGACCGTCAGGGGTCGTCGTCAGGGCCACGACGATGTCCGCCCCGTCGATGTGTGGAATTCCGGTGGCGTTGCCCGACAGCAGGATTCGATCTCCGTCGGTGCGGATGGTCCCATCGTCGATCAGGGCAACCGTCGCCGTGGTGCCTTCGAGTGAATGTCCGACGCTGCCCGCCAGCCACGACGCGAGCAGTGCGTGTTCGAGGTACGGGGTGACGGCCCCGGCCTCGGTGAGGGAATCCAGAACGGCGAGTGCATCGCCGAGTTCGCCACCGTGTCCGCCGGCCTCCTCGGGAACGTCGACGCCGGTGAACCCGGCGTCGACGACGGCGTCCCACACGGCGGCGTCGGGTGCGGTGATCGGTGTCTGCGTGTCGACCGGGATGCGGGCGAGCATCGCGGTGACGGTCGCTCGGAGTTCGGCGGCGATGTCGGTCATCGTATCCCCAGTCCGCGCGCGACGATACCGCGCAGGATCTCGTTGGTTCCGCCGCGAAGCGTGAACGCCGGTGTGTGCAGAACGGATTGGGCCAGGAGGCGTTCGAGATGTGTGCCGCCTTCGCGGCGCGGCACGATGCCGGAGGCGTCGCGGACGGCCGTCACCAGGTCTCCCTCGAATGTCGAACCGAGATCCTTGACCATCGCGGCGAGCACATCGGGTTGTCCTCCGGCCGAGAGCTCACGCGCCACCTGCAGCGACATCTGACGCAAGGCCCACGCCTGCGCCGTCAACCGACCCAGGGTCACCCGCTGGTTCGCAGTGGCTCCCTGCTCGCGGAGATGCCCGGTCCAGGCGCGCAGGAGCGGCAGCGTGGTGAGATAGCGCTCCGGTCCCGAACGTTCGAAGGCCAACTCGCTCATCACCTGCTGCCACCCGTGGCCGCGGCGACCGAGCAGCGCCGACGAGTCGACGACCGCGTCGTGGAAGACGACCTCGTTGAAGTGGGCCTGCCCGTCGATGCTCCGGATCGGCCGGATCTCGATGTCGGGATGGGGGAGGTCGACGACGAACTGCGAAAGTCCCTGCTGCCGATCGTCGGCGGTGCCGTCGGTGCGGGCGAGCAGCACCATCGCGTGGGCGATGTGGGCACCGGTCGTCCACACTTTGGTGCCGCTGATCGTCCACGAGTCGCCGTTGTCGGTGGCCCGGGTCCGGACCCCGGCCAGGTCGGAGCCCGCGTCGGGTTCGCTCATGCCGATCGCGAAGTAGACCGTGCCCGCGGAGACCCGGGGATGTAGCGGCGTCGCTGCTCCTCGGTCCCGTTGGCCAGGATGCCCGGTGCCATCTGCCGGTCGGCGATCCAGTGCGCGGCGACCGGCGCACCGTGCGCGAGCATCTCCTCGGTGATTACGAACCGCTCGACCGGGGTTCGTCCTCGTCCGCCGTATTCGGTCGGCATCGTCATGCCGAGCCAGCCGCGTTCGCCGAGCCGACGGCTGAACGCGGGGTTGAAACCCGTCATCCAGCTGTCGACGTCGGGAGTGAAGGCACCCGAATCGATTTCGGCGCGGAGGAACTCGCGGACCTCGGCGCGCAGCGTCGCGAGCTGATCGTCGGTCACGAGCGGCCGGGTCCCCGCGACGACCAGTTCTGGCCCTTGCGGGCCATCGACCACATCTGGGTACCGCGTTCGATCTCGATCGCCGAATCCCAGGTCACCGCGGGCGGACCGAGCTCGAGGCGCACGCTCGACATGACCTTGCGGGTCAGCTCGGGGTCGCGGGCGGCGGGACCGGTGAGGCCGTCGACGATCGCGGGGATCTCCTCGGCCGGGGCCGCGGTGTACGCGAGTCCCCGGACGACCGCTTCGTCGCCGGTGAGCGACTGTCCGCAGGCGGCGAGCGCGATCGTGTTGGCGCGCCCGACAACGCGGTTCAGCAGCGTCAGGTGACCGCCGCCGGGATGGATGCCACGGGCGAGGAAGCCGCTGTCCAGAACCGCGTCCGGGGTGGTGACGAGCAGGTCGACGGCCAGGGCGAGGTTGAGACCGGCGCCGACGGCCCCGCCCACCACGACGCCGATGGTGGGAACCGGGAGGGAACCGACACGGACGAACGCCGCGTACACGGCCGACAGTTGCTTCACCGACTCCGGCGCCGCGGGATCCGCTGACGCACCGGCGAGGATGCGGGTGTCGGCACCGCTGCAGAAGTAGGAACCGGCGGCGTCGACGACCACCGCGCCGATGGTCTCGTCCGCGTCCACCTCGTCGCAGAACCGTTCGATCGCGGCGGCCATCTCGAGTGTGATCGCGTTCTTGCGGCGCGGATTGTTGAGCGTCAGCCTGCCGACGCCGCCGTCGAACGAGGTGAGGACGGCATCGCCGGCGTCGGAGACTTCGTGGTTGGGGGCGTCGGTGCTCATGAAGAGAACGGTAGTCGCCCGCAGGTTGCTCACGGCGGTGCCACGCGAATTGCGCACGGGGCTCCTCCGAGACTGGAACATGTTCTAAACTAGAACAGGTTCACTTTCGGAAGGTGAGGACGAGATGGCGGTTGACCAGCAGGTTCGCGAGCAGATCGCGGCGCAGCTGTGGACGGCGGAAACGTCGGCGACGGCCATCGACCGTCCCACGGACTCACATCCCGACCTCGACGTGGTCGACGCCTACGAGATCCAGCTGATCAACATCCGCAAGCGGCTCGATGCCGGGGCGAAGGTCGCCGGGCACAAGGTCGGCCTGGCATCCGAGGCGATGCAGAAGATGATGGGCGTCGACGAGCCCGATTACGGCCACCTCCTCGACGAGATGCAGTACTTCGAGGAGACCCCCATCGACGCGAAGAAGCTGTGCTTCCCGCGTGTCGAGGTGGAGGTCGGGTTCATCCTGGGCGAGGACCTGCCCGGCGAGGGATGTACCAACGAGGACGTGATCGCGGCGGTCGAGTGGGTGGTCCCTCGATCGAACTCATCGACTCGCGGATCAAGGACTGGAAGATCACGCTGTGCGACACCATCGCCGACAACGCCTCGTCGTGCGGCTGGATTCTCGGGCAGCAGCGAGTGCCGATCAGCGAGATCGACACCGGGGACATCGACGCGGTGCTGCATCGTAATGGGGAGATCGTGGCGAAGGGCAATTCGTCTGCGGTGCTTGGACATCCGCTGAACGCGGTGTCGTGGCTGGCGCGCAAGGTCGACAGCTTCGGCGTCCGGCTCCGCAAGGGCGACATCATCCTGCCCGGCACGGCGACACGAGCCATCGACATCTCATCAGGTGATCACTTCGTGGCCGAGTTCGCCGGTCTCGGCTCGGTCACCCTGGATTTCACCTGACCGGTCTTCACCTGACAACCAACAGACTTCACGAGCATGAGGAGGTTCACGTGGCGGCAAAGCTGACCGCGGCGATCATCGGATCGGGCAACATCGGCACCGATCTGATGTACAAGCTGGAGCGTTCGGAGGTCATCGAACCTCGGTGGATGGTCGGCATCGACGCCGACTCCGAGGGTATGAAACGTGCCGCCGATCATGGGTTGATCACGATGAGCGGCGGGGCCGACGAGTTGCTGTCCTCGCAGGAGAAACCGGACTTCGTCTTCGAGGCGACATCGGCGTACGTGCACCGCGAGTACGCACCGAAGTACGAGGCCGCCGGTATCACCGCGGTGGACCTCACCCCGGCGGCCGTCGGACCCGCTGTGGTCCCGCCGGCCAACCTGCGCGAACACCTCGACGCCCCGAACACCAACATGATCACCTGCGGTGGGCAGGCGACGATCCCAATGGTGCATGCGGTTTCATCGGTCGTCCCGGTCCCGTACGCGGAGATCGTCGCATCGGTCGCCTCGGTGTCGGCCGGCCCGGGCACCCGCGCCAACATCGACGAGTTCACCCGGACCACCTCGGCCGGCGTGGAGACGATCGGCGGTGCGCAGCGCGGCAAGGCGATCATCATCCTCAACCCGGCCGACCCGCCGATGATCATGCGCGACACCATCTTCTGTGCGATCCCGGAGGATGCCGACACCGACGCCATCGCGGAATCGATCCACCGGCGCGAGAAGGAGATCCAGCAGTACGTTCCGGGTTACCGCCTGCTGCAGGATCCGCAGTTCGACCCGCCGAGCGTCCTGAACGGCGGCTTCGCGCGGGTGTCGATCTTCGTGGAGGTCGAGGGCGCGGGCGACTACCTGCCGCCGTACGCCGGAAACCTGGACATCATGACCGCCGCCGCGACCAAGGTCGGCGAGGAAATCGCAAAGCAGAAGTTGGGAGTTCCCGCATGAGCACCAATGTGGTCACCACACCGCGCGACCCGAAGCTGATGGCGAACGCGCGCAAGTTCTCCGACACCCTCGACATCCGCATCACCGATTCCTCGCTCCGTGACGGCAGCCACCACAAGCGGCACCAGTTCACCGAGGAGGAGGTGCGCGCGATCGTCGGCGGCCTCGACGACGCGGGCGTGCCGGTCATCGAGGTGACCCACGGCGACGGCCTCGGTGGCTCGTCGTTCAACTACGGGTTCTCCAAAACCCCTGAGCAACAGCTCATCAAGGCAGCGGCCGAGACCGCCAAGCGCGCCAAGATCGCCTTTCTGATGCTGCCCGGTCTGGGCACCAAGGACGACATCCGCGCCGCGCAGGACAACGGCGGCCAGATCTGCCGCATCGCCACCCACTGCACCGAGGCCGACGTCTCCATTCAGCACTTCGGTCTCGCCCGCGATCTCGGACTCGAGACCGTCGGCTTCCTGATGATGAGCCACAGCCAGCCGCCGGAGGTCATCGCCAAGCAGGCCCGCATCATGGCCGACGCCGGCTGCCAGTGCGTCTACGTCGTCGACTCCGCGGGTGCGCTCGTCCTCGAGGACGTCACCGTCCGCGTCGAGGCTCTGGTTGCCGAACTCGGCAACGACGCGCAGGTCGGGTTCCACGGCCACGAGAACCTCGACATCGCGGTTGCCAACTCGGTCAACGCGATTCGTGCGGGTGCCCAGCAGATCGACGGTTCCATCCGACGCTTCGGCGCCGGTGCGGGCAACACACCCACCGAGGCGTTCGTCGGTGTGTGCGACAAGCTCGGGATCACCACCGGCGTCGACTTCATGAAGATCGCCGACGTCGCACAAGACGTCGTGCGGCCGGCGATGCCGTCGGAATGCCTGGTCGACCGCTCGGCGATGATGATGGGCTACGCCGGTTGCTACAGCTCGTTCCTCAAGCACGCCGAAGGGCATGCCGAACGGTACGGCGTCTCGGCTGCCGAGATCCTGCTCGAGGCCGGCAGCCGCAAGTTGGTCGGCGGACAAGAGGACCAGCTGATCGACATCGCGCTGGAGCTGAAGAAGAAGCAGGACGCGAACGCCGGTGTCTGAGCATCCGGAGGGTTCCGGTTCCGGTTTCGACGCAACGAGATACGGGCCGTGGGCGGTGATCGCCGGCGGTTCGGAGGGTGTGGGTGCCTCGTTCGCCCACCAGCTCGCCGACGCCGGGATCAACGTCGTCCTGATCGCACGTAAGTCCGGACCGTTGGAGGAGACGGCCGACCAGGTCAGGGCTCGCGGCGCGCAGGCGCGGACCGTGTCGGTCGATCTCACCGATCCCTCGGCCATCGACGAGATCATCTCCGTCACCGAAGATCTCGATGTCGGCCTGCTCGTCTACAACGCCGGCGCCAACACCTACGGCAGCGCATTCGTGGAAGGCGACCTCGAGAAGTTCCAGGGCGTCATCGATCTCAACATCACCGCGCAGCTCGCGCTCGTGCATCACTTCGGTGCTCGGCTGAGCTCGCGGGGGAGCGGCGGTCTGCTGCTCGTCGGTTCGATGAGCGGTTACCTGGGCGGCAAACATCTCTCGATCTACGGTGCGGTGAAGGCCTTCGGCCGCGTGTTCGCCGAATCCCTCTGGCTCGAGCTGCGCGACCACGGCGTCGATGTCCTCGAACTCGTTCTGGGAGTGACCCGTACGCCCGCGATGGAACGGGCCGGGATGAATCTCGGTGGGCCGCTGAACGCGAGCGAACCCGACGACGTCGCCCGCGAGGGTCTCGAGCACCTCGCCGACGGTCCGATCTGGGTGGCCGGCGGCAATGCCCGTCGGGCAGAGAAGATCAACGGTCCCGACCGGCGCAAGCTCATCCTCGCCCAACACGAGGCGATGCTGAAACTGTTCCCCCAGAGGGCGTCTTCTGCTCGCTGAGGTGCGAGGAGCGCAAGCGACCGGCTCCCCGCTCCCTGAGGTGTGAGGAGCGCATGCGACCGGCTCCCCGCTCCCTGAGGTGTGAGGAGCGCATGCGACCGGCTCCCCGCTCCCTGAGGTGTGAGGAGCGCATGCGGCCGGCTCCCTGCTCCCTGAGGTGTGAGGAGCGCATGCGACGGCTCCCTGCTCCCTGAGGTGTGAGGAGCGCATGCGGCCGGCTCCCCGCTCCCTGAGGTGCGAGGAGCGCATGCGGCCGGCTCCCGGCTCCCTGAGGTGCGAGGAGCGCAAGCGACGAGCCTCGAAGGGCTGGTGAGATGACCACATGACGGATCACTATCGCCTCGGCGTCACCAGCCCCATCGTCACGCGCCTGCCCGGCGTCGCGGCCGAGTGGGAGGCGACCGCGGGCATCGCCGAACTCGCCGACATCGCCTCCGCGGCGGACGAACTGGGCTTCGAGTACCTCACCTGCAGCGAGCACGTCGCCGTGCCCACCGAGATCGCGGCACAGCGTGGCGGCACCTACTGGGACCCGCTGCCCACCTTCGGATTCCTCGCCGCGCGCACACGAGCGATTCGATTCCTCACGCAGGTACTCGTCCTCGGCTATCACCACCCCCTCGCCATCGCCAAACGCTACGGGACCCTCGACGCCATCAGCGCGGGACGCGTCACGCTCGGCGTCGGAGTCGGTTCCCTACGTGAGGAATTCGACCTCCTGGGCGTCGAGTTCGAAGGGCGGGGCGATCGCGCCGACGACGCCCTGCGCGCTCTTCGGGCGTCGCTGTCGGAATCCGAGCCGGAGTACGAAGGCGCCCACTATCGGTTCGCCGGATCGATCGTCGAACCGTGCGCGGTGCAGGAACGGCTCCCCATCTGGGTCGGCGGCCGGACTCCGCGCTCCCTCCGTCGCGCGGTGGAACTCGGCGACGGATGGGTTCCGTTCGGGCTGAGCCGCGCCCGACTCCGGGACATGCTCGATTCGGTCGAGGTCCCGGACGGCTTCGAGATCGTGCTCGGCGCCGGACCGCTCGATCCCGAGGATGCCGACCGCACGGCCGCCGAACTGGAGCGGACCCGGGCCGCCGGAGCGACGATCATCGGCGTGACGATTCGCGCGTCGTCGGCCGACCACTACATGAGCCAGCTGCGAGGACTCGCCGAAACAGCCGGTCTGAAAGGGCGAACACGATGACGATCGAACAGCGACTGGCGCAGCTCGAGGACACCGTCCGGCTCCTCGCCGACGAACGGGAGATCACCCGCCTCGTCACCGCCTACGGGCCGCTCGTGGACAGCGGCGACGCCGAAGCGGTCGCGGCGCTGTGGACACCTGACGGCACCTACGACGTCGACGGCCTCTTCATGCACGGCCGCGACGACATCGTCGCGATGGTCCGCTCCGACGCCCACCAGGGACTCATCGCCCGTGGATGCACGCACCTCCAGGGCGCGGTGCATGCGAATGTCCACGGCGACGAGGCCATCGCCGCGAGCCACTCACTCCTGGTGGTTGCCGGTGACAAGGGGTTCCGCGTGATCCGCGCGACCGCCCACCACTGGCGGTTCGTCCGGACCGATGCCGGCTGGAAGGTCGCCCGGCGCACCAGTCGCGCCCTCGACGGGAATCCCGACGCGCACCACTTGCTCAACGCCGGCGCGCACGGGACCGACATCGGCGACCGACGTCTACCCTGAGGCGTTCAGGACCGGCCGATGTGTGCCAGGAAGTCCCGCGCCGCACCGGCATTGGGCTGCGGACCCGACAGCCACACCGCGCGCAACGGGCGTTCGAGGTCGAGGTCGTCGATCGGGATACGAATCAGGCGCCGGTCGAGATCGTCGGCGACCGAAAGGTTGCTGAGCACCGCGGGACCTGCACCCGCGATGACCGCGGCGCGGACCGACGCCGTCGTCGACAGTTCCAGCACAGCTGCGGTGACCTCGCGGGACGGGCCCAGCGTCCGCGTCAGTGCGCGTTCGAAGAACTCGCGTGTGCCCGAACCCTCTTCGCGGGTCACCAATGCGGTGCCGGCGAGATCGGCGGCCACGATGCGGCGGCGGCTGCGCGTCCACGGATGATCGGGCGGCACGACGACGACCAGCTCGTCACGCGCGATCGTCCGGCTTCGAAGTCCGGGTGCCACCCGAGATCCCTCGACGAACCCTAGTTCGACCTCGCCGTCGCGCACGAGCGTGCAGACCTGATCGGAATTGGCGGCGGTGAACGACACCTTCGGGGCGGGGTCGTGTCGGACTGCGAACGACACGAGCCAGCGGGGGAGGAGATGCTCGGCGACGGTGAGACTCGCGGCCAGCCGCAGCTGATCCCGTCGTTCCAGGCGCAGCGCGGACAGCCCGGCATCGAATTCGCCCGCCAACGTGAGCAATCGGTCCGCCCACTCGGCGACGAGCCGGCCGGACTGAGTCGGAACCGATCCGCGCGGCGTTCGTGTCAGAAGTCCGACGCCGAGCTGGGTCTCCATCGCGCGGATACGCGCCGATACCGCCTGCTGGGTGACACCGAGCTCCGCCGCAGCAGCATTGAGACTGCCCGTGTCGACGACCGCCTGCAGGGTCTCCAACGACGCGAGGTCGGGCATTCGTGGACTGAGGACCATCGCCCGAGGGTACAACCGTCGTTGGTACCCCGGCTACAAATGATATTTGTACCCATCCAACGATTCGGCTCCTACCGGCCGCCGGGGATCCACGCGATCGTGGTGGACATGACCACGATGACCGTTCGTCCGACCGGAGTGCGCGTCCGTCCCGCCTACTTCCCGCCCAACTGGTTCGCGGCGGTGATGGGCACGGGGATCATCGCGATCGCCGCACACGGTCTGCCGTGGCAGCCGGCCGGTATGAGCGTTGTGGCCGTCGGGTTCTGGCTGCTGGCCTGCATCGTCTTCGTGAGCGTGGTCGCGGCCACGGCCGTCCACTGGATGGCCGACCCGGAAACTGCCCGCGGCCACCACGCCCACCACGTCGTCGCGCACTTCTACGGTGCGGTTCCGATGGCGATCATGACGGTGGGGACCAGCACTCTCGTGGTCGGCGCCGGGATCGTCGGCCGGGACCTGGCACTCGGCGTCGACGTCGTGTGCTGGATCGTCGGCACACTCGGTGGTGTGGTCACCGCGCTGGTCATCCCGTATCAGCACCTGATCGTCGGGCGCGCCCGCGTCGACGACGCGTTCGGTGGCTGGTTGATGCCGGTCGTACCGCCGATGGTGTCGGCGTCGGCCGCGGCGATCCTCTCGGGTCAGCTCGGTGCCGGATGGGCGCGCGACCTGGTTCTCGGCGTCGGGTGCGTGATGTTCGGTCTGGCGGTGCTCGCCGCGGCACCCATCCTGGTCGCGCTCGCGCGGCGATTCCGGACCGGGGAACACGGCGCCGCCCACATGATGCCCACCTGGTGGATCGTGCTGGGCCCTCTCGGCCAGTCGGTCACGGCGGCCTGCCTGCTCGCGCACGTGGTGCCGCACGCGGCGTCAGCGCCGGTCGCAGGTGCTGTGTACGAGTTCGCGGTCGCCTACGGGCTCGTCGTGTGGGCGGTCGCCACACTCTGGATCGGCGTCGCCGCCCGGATCACTCTCCGCACGGCGCGCGCGGGGATGCCGTTCGCGATGACCTGGTGGTCGTTCACCTTCCCGGTCGGTACCTACGTGACCGGCTCTTCCGCCCTGATGCTCACCCTGAGCTGGCCGGTGTTCGAGGTCGCGGCGATCGCCGGGTTCTCGGTGCTGGTGGCCGCCTGGCTCGTCGTCGCCGTCCGGACCGCCCGAGGCGTCGTCTCCGGCGAACTCCTCCGCCTGCCGGCATAGTCCCGCGATCCGGGCGCTGTGTTGGGAGGGCGGTTGACGGCTGCCGGGTACGACAGGATCATCGGAGACGCACCACCGGAAGGTCGCGCCCGGACACACCTGTGCCGAGCACCCAGCTACCGGAAGGAGTCCCCATGGCAGCCGCACAACCGTGGACCGAAGGAGAAGCGAACGACGCCGACGTCGTCGAGCAGACGATGCCGGCCGAGCCCGTCGACGAGGAGGCTCCCGCCGACTTCGAGTCCGAGTCCCGGTCCGAAGGGCCGGACATCGCCCTGGAAGCCAACGCCGCGGACGTCGTGGAACAAGCCACCGACATCGGCCCCGACGACTCCGACGAGTACCCGCCGGGCGATCGGTAGAGAACACACGCCCATGGCGCGCATGACTTCTACCGATCGCGGGGGTGTCACATCCCGGCCGGCGGGTGTCCCAAGCAGATCAGCGCGCCCATCGGGTCCTTGATCGCCGCGAGCGTCCCGTACGGGGTGTCCTCACCGGGCATCAGGATCTCACCGCCGAGGGATTCGACCTGCTTGACCGTCGCCGCCACGTCGTCGACGGTGATGTAGACCTGCCAGAACGACGGCACCTCCTCGGGAAACAGCTTGGCGGCGTCCATGATCCCGGCGTACGAGAGGTCGCCGTAGAAGATCTGCCCGTAGTGGTCGGGACCCACAGCGTCGGGGTCACCGCCGGTACCGACCTCTTCGATCCGCGCACCGAGCACGGTCCGGTAGAAGTCGAGCGACTTGGCGTAGTCCTTGGACTGGCACTCGAACCAGTACGGGGTTCCGTGGTCGCCGTACTCGGAGTAACCCTTGTGCTGGTTCGGCTGCCAGAAACCGATGACCGCGCCGGCGGGGTCGACCGCGACCATCATCGTGCCTTCCTCGCCGACCGCCATCGGCGGCACCATGATGCTGCCGCCGGCCGATTCGACCGCGTTGACGGTGGCGTTCGCGTCCTCGGCGTGCAGGTAGACCGACCAGATGTTCGGCGGTCCGGCCTCCTCCATCGCGGGGCTCAGGCCGGCGACCCGTTTCCCGTTCTTGGTGAAGTTCCGGTACCCGCCGAACTCCTCGTTGGGCTCCTCGACCTCCCACCCGAAGATCTCCCCGTAGAACTGCTCGGCCTTCCCCGTGTCGCTGCTCATGAGGTCGAACCAGATCGGAGCCCCCGACGGGGCTGCGTACTCGGCCATGTTCTCGTGTCCCTTCGTTGCCATGCGGAGTGTTGCTGAACGACTGAGGTGGAGACTCTCAGCGTCGCGCAAACTCATCGCTGCGACAGCGGGTTCGGTCGCCGACGGGAGATCGATACCGGGGCGTGATTTCGACACGGCTCCTCGCTGCGCTCGGTGCCGGCTCAATCACCGGGGGAACGGCTCCTCGCTGCGCTCGGTGCCGGCTCAATCAGCGGGGGAACGGCTCCTCTGCCGGCTCCTCGCCTACCCGATCAGCGGGTGGACACGGCTTTTCTGCCGGCCGAGTAGCGTCGACCGAGCGGAGCGAGGACGCCGCGTATCGAGGTCCGCTCGGTGCCGGCTCAATCAGCGGGTGGGGCACGGCTCTTCTGCCGGCCGAGTAGCGTCGACCGAGCGGAGCGAGGACGCCGCGTATCGAGGTCCGCTCGTCGCAGGCTCCTCGTCTACCCGATCAGCGGGGCGGGGGAGATGGCAACCTGGTGGCATGACGACAGAACCGGGCATCGTCGACAGACTTCGTGCACTGGTGTGGCCTGCCGCCCTCGTCGGTGGACTCCTCCTGGTGCTGTTGGCACAGGTGGAGTGGGGAAGCACCGACGAGGGCGTGCAACCGTCCATCACCGGCCTCGGACGGGTGACCGTCCCGGGGGCGAGCGATGAGGACGTGGCCTTCTTCTTCGAGGACAACACCGACCGGCCCGGTCTGAGCGTCGTGGTCCTCGGCGCGGTCATCGCGGTGGTCGCCGCGTTGGCGTGGTGGCGCATGCGTCTCCGTCCGGCGGCGATCGGGCTGATCGGCCTGGCCTCGATCATCGCCTTGGCCATCGGGATCCGGACGTTGAGCGATCCGGCCGCGCACCTGTTCTCGGACCGGGTCAGCGAGGCCCTCGACCTCGAACTCCCGACGATGCAACCCGGTTACGGGCTGATCGGCACGGTTGTCGTCGCGGTGCTGTTGCTCGTCGTCGTGGGGTTCGCGGTCGTGACCTCGGTGTGGCCCGGGCGGTCGGTAGACCCTGCCGAGGTCAGCCGAACCGACGAATCGTCTTAATCGGACCCATGTCCTTGACCTTCGTGAAGCCGATGGGTTTGCCGGTCGTGTAGGCGTTGAACAGGCGGCCGCCGCCGGCATAGATGCCGACGTGACCGGCGTCGCGGCCGAAGATGATGATGTCGCCGGGGGCCAGCGCGCTGAGCGGGATCGCATTGCCGACCCTCGCCTGCTGCTGGCTGGTCCGGGGCAGTTTGACGCCTGCGGTGTAGAAAGCCCACTGCATCAGACCGGAGCAGTCCCAGGAGTGCGGTCCGGTGCCACCCCACCGGTACGGCTTGCCGATCTGGGTCATTGCCGCGGCGAGGGCGGACAGACCGGTCGGGGTGGGTATGGGGAGGTAGATCGGCACCGAGCCCGTCGAGTCGCTGGAACCGGAGCTCGAACCGGCCGCGGCGGCGCGGCCGGCATCGGCAAAAGGAGAACCCACAAACGGCGCCGCGACGGACAAAGCGGCGGAAATGGCAACAGCGCGAGTGACCCGCGTACAGCGGGTTCGCAAATCGGACATGACGATCAGATTGGCCGACCGAATGGCCGCGTGTCGCCATTAGTTCTCGACGTGTGATGAAGGTGTGACCGTTGTGATGCGTGAGGCTAATGTCAATTAACGTTGCTGATAATGCTCAAATCGACACTCACCAATAACCGTCGGGATCGGTGGCCGGCGATTCCGCGGGAATGATTCCCTCGGCGACGCCGTGGTCGATGCTCGCCGACAATCGGACGCAGGTCGGCATCATCGCGCCCGGAAGCAGGGGTCCGTTTCCGTCCTCGCCGCCGGCACGCATCTGCTCGAGACCATGGCATCGGCGCCGGGCGTCGGCGTTCCACTGCACGCTCGTGTGGAACGAACTGGTCTTCTTGACCAGCACGCACGCGTGGCACGCGCGGCATTCGATCTCTCGCATGCCGCCCTGTAGGTAGTGCTCGCGGTCGCGCTGGGTCGACGCGTGGACCCGGGCCGCCCGGTCGGGATCGTCACCGAAGTCGGGCGCCTTGGCCCAGTGTGCGCGTGCGGCGGCCCGGGTCATCGTCAGACCTGCGCCTTCTCCGTCGAGTCCGCTGTGCCGTCGGCCGGTGCCTTCTCGGCCTCCTGGCGGCGGAGGTTCTCCTGGATCTCGGCGTTCCAGCTCTCCAGCGCCTTGGAGGTGTCGATCTCGTACTCGAAGCGGCCGGTCATCTCGTCGGTGACCTCGGCCTTGTCGACGTAGAACTGCTCGTACCAGCGTCGGAGCTGATACACCGGTCCGTCCTCTTCGACGAGGAGCGGATTGTCGATGCGGGTCTTGTTCTTCCAGATCTCGACGTCCTGCAGGAATCCGACCTCGACGCCCGAACTGATCTTGGTGGCCATCTTCGACGCCTGCTCGGCGGTGAGGCCGTCGGGAACCTTCGCCATCACGCCGTACATCAGGACGAACGAGTTCTCGTCGATCGGATAGTGGCAGTTGGTCAGAATGGTCTCGACCGCGAAACCGCCGTAATACTGGACCATCGGGTTCAGCATGTAGGACGGGCCGTAATAGGCGGCGATCGATTCGAGGCGACTGTCGCCGTAGTTGGTGCCCAGCGTGACGTCAGGGCGCCCATGCGAATTCATGTACTGCGCCGCGATCTCGCCTTCGAAGACATTCTTGAAGTAGTCGGGCAGGGCGAAATGCACATAGTAGAAATGCGCCATGTCGACGACGTTGTCGATGATCTCGCGGCAGTTGGAACCCTCGATGACGATGCGATTCCACGTCCAGGGCGTCCACTCCTCGGAGCCGACCTCGGCCAGTTCCGGGATGACACAGTCCTCCGGCGGCGGATTGCCCTCGGGGTCGTTGTAGACGAAGACCTGGCCGTTGCGGACCATCGACGGCCACGACCGGGTCTTGGCCAGCTTGGGGTTGCGCTTGGCGTACGGCACGCCTCCGCAGCGTCCGTTGCCCTTCCACAGCCAGCCGTGGAACGGGCAGGCGACGTTGTCGCCGGAGAGCTTGCCCTGGGAGAGGTCGCCGCCCATGTGGCGGCAGTAGGCGTCGAGGACGTTCAGTTCGCCCTTGGTGTCGATCCACACGACGAGCTTGGTGCCGAAGATCTGCACGGAGTGCGGTTTGCCGTCGTCGAACTCGCTTCGAAGTCCGAGGCAATGCCACCCGCGGGCGAACCGGGTGGGCGGCGCGCCGGTGTCGATCTCCCGGATGCCGACCTCGGCGTCGTCGGCCGAGCCGTGGCTGTTCGGGGTCATCGTGTCGGGTGCGGGTGACATATGCCCTCTCCTGTCTGTGACTGGTGTCGCATCGGAACTCTGCTCCCAATACTAGAACACGTTGCAAATCTTATGGGTGGATCGTCCTCTGGACAGGCGATCGGTGCTGTACATGGGCATAAAGTCCCGGTGCTCGACAGAAATGAGAACGTGTTCTAATCTCGAACTCGAAGAGTAAGCGGTCGGTGTGTCCGGCCGAGGGAGAGACAGGTAGGAGCAGGCGAGATGCCAGCACAACGGAGCGAAGCCGCCGAGCAGGTCCTGGAGAAGATCAACGCGCTGCTCCCAGAGATCGAACAGCGTGCGCAGGCCACCGAAGATCTGCGTCGAATCCCCGAGGAGACCGTGTCCAGCCTCGAGACGGCGGGCTTCTTCAGGCTGATGCAGCCGGAGCAGTGGGGTGGATACCAGGTCGATCCGGTCACCTTCTACGAGGCCGTACGACGCATCGCCTCGGCATGCGGGTCCACGGGTTGGGTGTCGGGCATCATCGGCATCCACAACTGGCATCTGGCTCTCTTCGACCAGCAGGCGCAGGAAGATGTCTGGGGCAAGGACACCAACGTGCGCATCTCGTCGTCGTACGCACCGATGGGCATGGGTGAGGTCGTCGACGGCGGCTACAAGGTCAACGGTTCGTGGGCCTGGTCGTCGGGCTGTGACACCGCCGACTGGGTGTTCGTCGGCGGTCCGGTCATCAAGAACGGCAAGCCGGTCGACTTCGTCAGCTTCCTGATCCCGCGCGAGGACTACACGATCAAGGACGTGTGGAACGTCGTCGGCCTGCGCGGCACCGGCTCCAACACCATCGAGGTCAAGGACGTCTTCGTGCCCCGCCACCGCATGCTGAGCATGCGCACCATGTCGATGGGACAGAGCCCGGGCCTCGAGCAGAACACCGCTCCGGTCTACAAGATGCCCTGGGGCACAATTCATCCCAGCACCATCGCGACGCCGATCGTCGGCATGGCCTACGGCGCCTACCATGCTCACGTCGAGCACCAGGGCAAGCGCGTCCGCGCCGCCTACGCGGGTGAGAAGGCCAAGGACGATCCGTTCGCCAAGGTCCGGATCGCCGAGGCCGCCAGCGACATCGACGCCGCCTGGCGTCAGCTGTCGGGCAACCTGCAGGCCGAGTACGACCTGATCCTCGCCGGCGAGGAGATCCCCATGGAACTGCGTCTGTCGGCCCGTCGCGACCAGGTGCGCGCCACCGGTCGTGCGATCTCCGCCATCGACCGTCTCTTCGAGAACTCGGGCGCCCATGCGCTGGAGAACGGGACCCCGATCCAGCGGTTCTGGCGCGACGCCCACGCCGGCCGCGTCCACGCCGCCAACGATCCGGAACGTGCCTACGTCGCGTACGGCAACGGCGAGTTCGGGATTCCCATCGGCGACACGATGGTGTGAGCGCCCCCAACCGCTCCCTGAGGAGCCCGGAGCTTGCGGAGGGCGTCACGAAGGGCGCTCGATGCACAACGACAAGGAGTCGAGGAAATGAGTGACAGTCCGATCCGCTCATTGGGATACATGAGGATCGAGGCCACCGACATCGAGGCGTGGCGCACCTACGGTCTCAAGGTCCTCGGCATGATCGAGGGCTCCGGACTCACCGAGGGTGCGCTCTACCTGCGGATGGACGATTTCCCCGCCCGCCTGGTCATCGTGCCGTCGGAGCACGACCGATTGGCCTGTGCGGGCTGGGAGGTAGCGAATGCCGCTGCCCTGCAGGAGGTTCGTGACAGCCTGGCGGCCGCGCACGTGGTCTTCCGCGAGGGCAAGGACGAAGAGCTCGCCGACCGTCGCGTCGCCGAGATGATCGTCTTCGACGATCCCGCGGGCAACACTCTCGAGGTGTTCCACGGGGCCGCGCTCGAGCATCGTCGCATCGTCAGCCCGTACGGCCACCGCTTCGTCACCGAGGAGCAGGGGCTCGGACACGTCGTGCTCACCTGCTCCGACGACAAGGCCGCGCTCGAATTCTACCGGGATGTCCTCGGATTCAAACTCCGCGACTCGATGCGCCTGCCCCCGCAGGTCGTCGGACGCGAAGAGGGCGACGAGGTCCCGTGGCTGCGATTCCTCGGCTGCAACCCGCGTCACCATTCGCTGGCGTTCCTGCCGATCCCCAACAGCACGGGCATCGTCCACTTGATGGTGGAGGTCGAGAACTCCGACGACGTCGGGCTGTGTCTCGACCGTGCGTTGCGCAAGAAGGTGCCGATGTCGGCGACCCTCGGCCGGCACGTCAACGACCTGATGCTCTCCTTCTACATGAAGACGCCCGGCGGCTTCGACGTCGAGTTCGGTTGTGAGGGACGAACGGTCAAGGACGACGAGTGGATCGCCCGTGAGAGCACCGCGGTCAGTCTGTGGGGGCATGACTTCAGCGTCGGGTTCAAGAACTGACATGGCCCAGACGCCATACGGGTCGGCGGAGTTCGACTCCCGGCAGTTCCGTACCGCGATGGGGCAGTTCTGCACGGGCGTCACGGTCATCACGACCCTCGACGACGACGGGAAACCCGTCGGGTTCGCGTGCCAGTCCTTCGCCGCGCTCTCCCTCGACCCGCCACTCGTCCTGTTCTGCCCGATGAAGACCTCCCGGAGCTGGAAGGTCATCGAACGGACCGGCAAGTTCTGCGTCAACGTCCTGTCCAACCGGCAGCAGGACGTGAGCGCGGCCTTCGGTGCGCCCGGTGACGACAAGTTCGCCAACATCACCTGGGACCCGTCGCCGGCCGGTCTGCCGGTCATCCGCCACGGGCTGACCTGGGTCGAATGCGACGTCGAGCGGGTGACCGACGGCGGCGACCACCACATCGTCATCGGTCGGGCACTCACACTCGGAGAGGTGTTGCAGGACAAGCCGTTGCTCTTCTACCGCGGCGGCTATCTGTCGACGGAGCACCCGCGGGTGACGCCGGCGCAGGCCGAACTCGAGAACTTCCTCACCTGGACGGGCGGAGACACCTGGCTATGAGCTCGCAAGAGATCGCGGTACCGAAGGACATCACCAAGCCCCTCACCGATGCGATCGCCGAGGCCGAGAGACTGGTCGCCTCAGCCGAGTTCGCGGAGACCGAGCAGGATCTCGCCGAGGGTTACGACTATCTCGCGGGCAGCATCGCCGCGATCATCCAGCTGGTCCGCGGCCGGTCGCTGTCGCATCCGAATTTCGTGACCTCGACCGGGCCGTCGACCAAGATGGGCCTGGACAACCCGGACACGCTCTACTATCACGCGGACGTCGAACCGACCGGAACCTATGTGGTCCGCGGACGGCGCGGCACCACAACGGATCTCAGCTTCCAGGTGCTGCGGGGCGACTACACGCCGTCCGCCGTGCCCGGCGGCGAGGACGCCTTCGACGACCGTCGCCTCACCATCGCCGACGACGGGACGTTCGAGCTGACCTTCGGCCCGGCGATCCCGGACCCGCCCGAGAACTACTTCGCCCTCGGTGAAGGGGCGTCGATGCTGGCGGTCCGGGAGGTGTACTCGGACTGGACCGAACGCAAGGGCTCGATCACGATCGAACGCGTCGACACCGTCGGGACCGCACCGGAGGAAGCCGACCTCGCCCGTGTCGCACGCCGATACGCGACCGCGGGCAAGATGCTGACCGCACGCATCAACACCTGGTTCAACTTTCCCAAGTGGTTCTACCTCGACGAACCGGTCAACACCTTCACCCCGCCCCGCCAGACCCCGGGCGGGTTGAGCACCCAGTTCTCCTCGGTGGGCCACTACCGGTTGGGTCCCGACGAGGCGATGGTCATCACCATCCCGAAATCCGATGCGCCCTATCAGGGATTCCAGCTCGGGAGTATGTGGTACATCTCGCTCGACTACGTGAACCACCAGACCAGCCTGAATTCGGCCCAGGCGCAGGTGGACCCGGACGGCATGATCCGGATGGTCGTGTCCCACCGCGATCCCGGGGTCGCCAACTGGATCGAGACGACCGGCCGGCAGCAGGGCATCCTCCAGTTCCGCTGGCAGCGAAGCGATTCGCCGATCGGTCCGGAACTCGGTCCGACGGCGACGGTCGTCGGCATCGACGACGTGGCCGCGCACCTCCCGCACCTCGCACACAACAAGATCGACGACGCCGGCTGGTCCGAACGGATCGCAGCGCGGCAGCGCGCCTTCGCCGAGAGGATGCTGGGATGACAGTGGGATCAGGACTCCTCGACGACAAGGTGGTCGTCGTCTCGGGTGTGGGTCCCGGGTTGGGGCGCTCGATCTGCCTTCGCGCGGCCGCCGAGGGCGCTCGGGTGGTCCTCGCCGCCCGAACCGAGTCACGGCTGAAAGAGGTTGCCGCGGAGATCGATGCCGCCGGTGGGACGAGCCTCGTCGTACCGACCGACATCACCGACGACGCCGCCGTCGACAACCTGGTGTCCACCACGCTCGCCGAGTTCGGGCGGGCCGACGTCCTGGTCAACAACGCTTTCGCGCTGCCGTCGATGAAGCCGCTGGGCCGCACCGATTTCGACCAGATCACGAACAGCATCGAGGTCACCGTGGTCGGGACGCTGCGGGTCATCAAGTCGTTCACCGATGCGCTCGCCGACGCTGACGGCTCCGTCGTCAACATCAACTCGATGGTCATCCGGCACTCCGAGCCGCGGTACGGCAGCTACAAGATCGCCAAGTCGGCGCTGCTCGCGATGTCGCAGACCCTGGCGTCGGAGCTGGGGGAGCGGGGCATCCGCATCAATTCCGTGGCACCGGGCCACATCTGGGACGACCAGCTGAAGTGGTACTTCGGCGAGGTCGCCAAGAAGTACGGGATCACGCCGGAGCAGGTGTACGAGCAGACCGCGTCGAAGTCCGATCTCAAACGCCTACCGGAGCCGGACGAGATCGCCGACGCGGTGGTCTTTCTCGCCTCGCCGATGGCCCGGGCGATCACCGGGCACACCCTGGACGTGAATTGCGGTGAATACCATGACTAGTGCGGCGCGGACCGACGTCGGGACGATCGAGGACCTGCATGCCTCGGCCACTCGTGCGACAGGTTTCGACGACTTCGGCGACACCGAGTACCTCGAGCCGCTGGGAATCTTGCTCGACTCCTACCGTTCCGAAGCCGGGCTGACCGAGCTGGGCAGCAAGATGTTCCGGTTCTTCCTCAAGGGAGCGCTGGTCGCACGACTGCTGAGCGAGGCGTCGTGGAAGGCGAACCCGGGACACGCCGACGTCGAGATCACCAGGCCGATCTTCGTGACCGGCCTGCCCCGCACGGGAACGACCGCGCTGCATCGGCTTCTGGCCGCCGATCCGGCTCATCAGGGTCTCGAGATGTGGCTGGCGGAGTTCCCGCAGCCGCGACCACCCCGCGACACCTGGGCCGACAACCCGGTGTACCAGCAGATCCAGGCCGGCTTCGAGCAGCACCACGTCGAGAACCCGGAGTTCATGGGTCTGCACTACATGGACGCCGGCGAGGTCGAGGAATGCTGGCAGCTGTTGCGGCAGAGCGTTACGTCGATCTCCTACGAATCGCTCGCCCACATCCCGACCTACTCGCGGTGGCTCGCCCAGCAGGACTGGACGCCCGCGTACCTGCGGCACCGCAAGAACCTGCAGCTGATCGGCCTCAACGATCCGGGCAAGCGGTGGGTGCTCAAGAACCCGAGCCACCTGTTCGCGCTCGATGCCCTGATGGCCGCCTATCCGGATGCGCTGGTGATCCAGACGCATCGCGCGCCGTCGACGATCATCGCGTCGATGTGCAGCCTCGCCGAGCACGCCACCCCTGGCTGGTCGACGACCTTCACCGGCGACCAGATCGGACAGGACCAGCTGGAGCTGTGGTCCCGCGGGCTTCGTGAGTTCTCGCGCGCCCGCGAGAAGTACGACCCCGCACAGTTCCTCGACATCGACTTCGCCGACCTCCGCTCGGACCCGATGGGCACCGTCGAGCGCGTCTACACGGCCCTCGACACCCCCATGTCCGACGCGGCGCGCGCTGCGGTGACGGTACTCGACGAGGAGAGCCGGTCCGGCGCGCGGAAACCGCAGCACCGCTACCAGCTCGCCGACTACGGGCTCGACGAGGCGATGGTGGAGGCGGCGTTCGGCGAGTAGCTCGCCTTCCCGCGGGCGTGTTTCCTTCCCGCCCGCGTGTCTCCCTGCCGCTGGTCAGATCCAATAAGCGGAAAGGAAGTCGCCACGCGGGAACGTCGCCCGACACGGTGCCGTCGTCCACGATTGGCACGCGCGGGTGACGGACCCGTTCTACCATGCGATTCATGGCAGAACCCGCGAATCGGCGCTCGGAGGAGGGGCTGAGCCGGTTGATCGCGTTCGCGGACGCGGTCGTGGCAATCGCGCTGACGCTGCTGGTGCTTCCTCTGGTCGACATCGCGAACGATCTCCGTGAGGAGTCCTCGGTCGCCGAGGTGGTGTCCGACCACTCGCTCGAGCTGACCAGCTTCGTCGTGAGTTTCGTGGTCATCTGGGTTCTCTGGCGGCAACACCACCAGACGATGGAGTACTTCCGTTCGTACGACTCGGTTCTGATCAACCTCAACTTCGTCTGGTTGCTGACCATCGTGGTGCTGCCGTTCGCCACGGCGATGGTCGACGACAGCCGGGTGAAGTGGGCCAACGTCCTCTACATCGGTGTGCTCGCGTTGTCGGTGGCCTCGCTCGTCGGGATCGCGCAGTGGGGACAGCGGCATCGGGACCTGCTGGTCGACGACGACGCCACCGATCGCTGGACGAAGTCGTCGGGTGGCTGGGGAACCCTGCTGGCCCTGGCGGTCGCCCTGATCATCGCGTTGATCTACCCGAAGAGCGGGAACTGGCCGCTCCTGTTGCTGCTCTTCACCGACCCCATCGAGCGGCTCATCACGCGCCTGCGCAACCCCGGGTGAGCTCTGTCATCGCAGGCGCGCTGCGGCCTCGGCGACCGCGAGATGCGGGGCGCCCAGCAACTGCGACGAGGCCTGTGCGCGTTTGAAGTAGAGCTGGATGTCGTGCTCCCACGTGATGCCGATACCGCCGTGCAGCTGGATGGCCTCGCCGGCGATGGAACGGTAGGCATCAGAGCAGTACACGTGGGCGGCGAGTGCGAGCTCGGCCGCCTCGGGATCGTCGACGGCGACCGCGGCGACGGCCGCACGCGAGATCGAACGTGCGGTCTCGACGAGCACGTACATGTCGGCCATACGGTGCTTGAGTGCCTGGAACGAACCGATCGTGCGCCCGAACTGCTTGCGGGACTTGGTGTACTCGACGGTGAGGTCGAGTGCGCGCTGTGCGCCGCCCACCTGCTCGGCGGAGAGCAGGGCCCAGCCGAGGGTCCGCAGGCGTGCGGCCAGGTCGGCCGGCGCGGGGATCGCGGTCGAGGCGACCTCGTCGAACCGCACCGAGGCCAACGCGCGCGTCGGATCGAGGAGTGGCAACGGCGACACCGTGACACCGGCCGCATCGGCCGCCACGGAATGCAGCGTGACGTGTTCGCCCGGCCCCGACGCCAGCACGAGGAGAGTGTCGGCGGATTCGGCGTCGATGACGAAGTGTGCGGTGCCCGACAACAATCCGGCGTCGGCCTGTACGCCCGGGGTGTCCCATCCGCGTTCGCCGGCCCAGCACAGGGCGGCCGTCTGCTCACCGGATGCGAGGGCGGGAAGAAGTTGCGAGGCGACCTCGTCGTCCTGCGCGAACAGGATCGCCCCGGTTGCCAGCACCGACGACCCGAAGGCGGGTACCGGAATCAGAGCCGCGCCGAGTTCCTCGAGCACGGCCGCGAGTTCGGCCCACGACGCCCCGGCGCCGCCGTCGTCCTCCGGGATGGGAAGTGCAGCCACCCCGATCTCGGTGCACAGTGTCTGCCACAGACCCTCGTCGATGCGTCCGGTCGAGGACATCGCGGTCCGGACCGAGGCCGAGTCGCCGCGGCGCCGGAGCAGGTCCCGCACGGCCTCGGCGAGGGCTTCGCGCTCCTCGGTGGAGATGGTGAACGCATCGGACGAGAGCGTCGCGGTTCCGGTGTCGTTCACAGGGTCTCCAGGATGCGTCGACGATGGACTGCGGGCGAACCCCAGGCGGACAGGAGCGCGCGCGTCTTGGTGATGTACAGCGAGATGTCGTGTTCGGCGGTGTATCCGATCGCGCCGAGCACCTGCAGGGAGCGTCGCGCCGACAGATGGGCGGCATCGGCAGCCGCGACCTTGGCCGCCGACACATCCCGCGACACATTCGTGTTCTCGGGTACCTGACCGTCGATGCCCAGTGCTGCGCCGTGAACCAGGGGACGGGCCATCTCGAGGGCGATGGCCACATCGGCCAGATGGTGCTTGACCGCCTGGAAGGAGCCGATGGGCCGGCCGAACTGCTTGCGGGACTGCGCGTATTCGCTGGCGAGCGTGAGCATCGCCTGGCCGAGTCCGAGGAGTTCGGCGGCGGTGGCCAGTGCTCCCGCGTCGACCGCGTCGGACGGGTCGATCCCGGACGCCAGGGTCTTGTCCGGTGCCACCCGCGACAGGGTGCGGGTGGTGTCCACGGACGGATCGGTACTCAGCACGGTGGCCGTCGACAGGACACCGTCTTCGACGATGTAGACGTCGGCGGACTCGGCGTCGGGCGCGAGTGGCTGCAACGGGGCGATGGCGCAGGTCGCCAGCCGTCCCTCGGCGAGATCCTGGAGGGGGCCGGTCACGTCCGCGTCGCGCAGCAGGATCGGCAGGACGGCAACGCTTTCCACGATCGGTCCGGGAGCGCAGTGGCGTCCGAGCTGCTCCACCGCGACGACCATCTCGACGGCGCCGGCACTGCTGCCGCCGTGCGATTCGTCGATGAGCAGGCCGCTGATCCCGGCGTCGGCGAGCTGTGAGTAGACCTTGGTGACCGCCCTGCGGTCACCGGCCGCCCAGGCGCGCGCAGCGGCGGGCATGTCGGCCTTGCCGAGCATGGCGTCGACGGTGGCGGCCAGGTCGGTGTGGATGTCGGAGAGTTGGAAGTCCATGAGGTATCAGCGATCTCCGCGAGGAAGGCCGAGGAGTCGCTCGGCGATGACATTGCGTTGGATCTCGTTGGTGCCGGCATAGATCGGGCCGGACAGGGAGAACAGATAACCGTCCATCCAGGCGTCGTCGAGTTCGGCGTCCGGTCCCTGCAGATCGAGTGCGGTCTCGTGGGCGGCGATGTCCCACTGCGACCAGAACACCTTGTTGATCGAGGACTCCATGCCGAGTTGTCCGCCGGCGGCGAGGCGACTCACGGTCTGCCAGGTGGACAACTCGTAGGCCCGGGAGCCGATCCAGGCGTCGGCGACGCGAGCGTCGGTGTTGGCCGTCGAGGGCACCTCGTCGCGATTCGACCGCCACAGTTCGACGAGCCGGTCGGTGGTGGCGAGGAAGCGGCCCGGCGCGCGGAGGGAGAGTCCACGCTCGTTGGCCGCGGTGCTCATCGCCACCCGCCAGCCGTTGTCGACCTCGCCGATGACCCCGGAATCTCTGGGATTCGCCGGGTCGTCGGGGACGAAGACGTTCTCCAGGAACAGTTCTGCGAAACCGGCTTCTCCGTCGAGCTGTGCGATCGGGCGGACGGTGACGCCCTCGGCGCGCAGATCGAACATGAAGTAGGTGAGGCCCTTGTGCCGCTGGGCCTCCTTGTCGGTGCGGAACAGGCCGAAGGCGCGGTCGGCGAAACTCGACCGTGAACTCCAGGTCTTCTGTCCGTTGAGCAGCCAGCCGCCGTCGGTGCGCACGGCCGTCGAACGGAGCGAGGCGAGGTCGCTGCCCGCCTCCGGTTCGCTCCACGCCTGGCCCCAGATGTCGTCGGCGCGGGCCATCCTCGGCATTATGCGTTCCAGCTGAGCGGGACTCGCGTGCTCGAAGAGTGTCGGGGCGAGCAGGAAGATGCCGTTCTGGCTGACCCGTCCCGGCGCACCCGACCGGTAGTACTCCTCCTCGAAGATCACCCAGTGGAGGAGGGGCGCGTCTCGGCCGCCGTGTTCCTCGGGCCAGCTGACGACCGACATGCGATCGGCGGCCATCGTGCGTTCCCATTCGCGGTGGGCCTCGAACCCCTCCGCGGTGTCCATGGACGGAAGCGGCTCGCGCGGTACGTGTTCGGCCAGCCAGTCGCGGATCTCGGCCCGGAACCGCTGTGCCGCATCGTCGAAGAGGAGGTCCATGTCAGCTACCCGATCCCGAACCGGTGTTGACCGTCGATCCCGCGGCCTTCATCGACTTGGCGTCCATCCCGCCGAGCGAATCGCCGCCGGACGCCTCGGCATTGGCCGAGTGGGCGAAGTGGTGCCATCCGAAGACCGAGTCCATCGAATTGCGCAGTCCCATCTGGTCCTCGCAGATGTTGACGGCCTTCTTGCTGAGGAACAGCCCCTGCATGGGCATCGCGACCGCCTTCTCGGCGATCTCGTTCACCTTGGTCTCGAGCTGCTCTCGCGGCACGACGTGGTTGACCATGCCCCAGTCGGCGGCCTGCGTGGCGGTGAAACGCTCACCGGTGAACAGGATCTCCTTGGCGCGGCGGGTGCCGAGGGCGTATGCGTGCGCGAAGTACTCGACGCCGGGGATGCCCATGCGTGCCACCGGGTCGGAGAAGAACGCGTCGTCGGAGGCGATGATGAAGTCGCAGATCCAGGCCAGCATCAGACCGCCGGCGATGCACGCACCGTGGACCTGGGCGATGAGCGGCTTGGGGATGTCGCGCCAGCGGCGGCACATCCCCATGTACACCTCCATCTCGCGGGCGAGACGCTGATCGGCGCCGGTCTTGTCGGTGTGATCCCAGTGCAGGACGGCGGCGTTCTCGTAGTAGGTGTCGAAGTCGCGCTCCGGGGTGCCGATGTCGTGTCCGGCGGAGAAGTGCTTGCCGTTGGCGCGCAGGACGATGACCTTCACGGAGGCGTCCTCGACGGCCTTCCGGAAGGCGGCGTCGAGCGAGTAGGTCATCACCGAGTTCTGGGCATTCCGGAACTCGGGGCGGTTCAGCGTCACGTACGCGACAGCACCATCGGGCCCGCCGACCTCATAGGCGACCGGAGTGGTGTCCGGGCCGAGATCGTCGGGTCCGAGTACGGGCGGGATGGCGGCATCACTCATGCCAACGAGCGTAACCTAGCAAGTGCTTGGTTGGTAGTCGTGCCTCCGGTGAGCGGCGTCAGGGAATGACGATCGTTCCGCTGCAACTCGTCGACGGCACGCTCCACAGCGCATTGCGGTTCACGGCGCCGAAGGTGACGTTGACCCGGCCCTTGCCGATCTGGTTGACCGGGATGACGAAGTTGTGGACGCCCTGGTAGGGCGGGCGCACCTGGGTGTTGCTGATCTTCGAGCCCCGCTTCCCGGTGGACGGGTTGTGCCAGTCCATCCGCAACGACGACTGGTAGCCGCCGGGGAAGTAGCTCGGGAAGTCCGCGGCGATGTAGGCGTTGCCGGCATAGGTGCCGACGATGGCTCGCCGGACCATGAACGGGAGGTCGACGATGTTCGGGCTCGGGCCGATGCAGTTGGAAACCGGGAACTCGCGTGACGCCTCGGCCTGTCCGGTGCCGGCGAGGCCGAGCCCCGCGGCGGCGGCAATCGACAGCGCGGCGGCGGCCGATCTGGTGAACGTCTTCGTCCTGGCCATGTTCGATCTCCTCACGTCGTGATGGCGGTCGGTGGTCGGTCCGACTCCCGGCGATTGTCGCGTCTGCCGACCGGTTTCGTCACCGACTACGCCGAATCCGTGTCGGTCAAACGGTGGAGTTCCGGCCGGTAAGGAGGTAGACCCTCCGTGGCAGCCGAACTCATCGCAGATGCGACGAGATCTCGTCGGCGGCGGTACGGGTGGCGTCGGCGATCGAGTGCAGGTCGGCGACGTCCAGCGTCGTGTTCGGGCACGCGACCATCGCGGCGATGACGCGCCCCGCGTCGTCGAAGATCGGCGCACCGATGGTCACGACCGGGACCCCTTCGCCGGCCTCCTCGTCGAGCTCATCCGGCAGGTAGTCGATCACCGACAGCTCGGTCAGCAGGTCGCCGACCCTGGTCCGCAGCGTCTCCGGCATCGCGTCGAGGGAGTTCAGCGCTTCGATGATCGCCGCATGGTCGTCGGTCATCCGCTCGATCGAGTACCCGCGGTCGGCGATCACGTCGAGGACGATGCGCAACCGGGTCCGGGTGGGTTCGGCGGCCTGGGAGATCCAGGCGTCGCGGGCGTCCGACGGGTCCCAGGCGATGAACTCGCGGCAGATCGGTGGACGGATCCGGATGCGGTTGCCGTTGCGAAACCACGGATGCGGTTCGGAGTCGGCGGCGAGATGAGGGGGAAAGGCGTGCGCGGCGAGCGTGACGAAGTCCGTCGAGGATCGACGCGCGACGAAGAACGGGATCGCGAAGCGGTCGCAGAGCGTGTGGGCCGCGGCGCCGGCCCATCGGTCCAGGTGATCGGCGTCGCCCGCGGTCCGTGCGAGGGCGAGGAATCCGGGGCCGATTCCGTATCGTCCGGTGGCGGGATCGCGGCTCAGCCAGCCGTGCTCGGTCAGTTCCGCGACGATCGCGTGTGCGGTGGCGCGCGAGAGCGCGGTCTGGCGGACAATTTCGGCAAGGGTCAGCGCCGGCTGATCCGCACCGGCCAGCAGTTCGACGATGTGGACGACCCGCGAGGTGGGTGGCGACGCGGCGCGCGCCGGTTGACGCGCATCGGAAGAGTCGCCTACGGTCGGTGTCACATTGTCAACACTTAGTGTCGAATATTCGACATGTCAAGGGGGTTGCGCACGGTGACGAGCACGACCGATGCGGATGGCCGGGGCACCGGCGACCGGCACGCACACCTGTCCGGCAGGCGCGGATACGAGTTGTCGCACCTAGCGGCCCTCGAGGCCGAGTCGGTGCACATCTTCCGCGAGGTCGCGGCGACCTTCGAACGACCGGGGCTGCTGTTCTCGGGCGGCAAGGACTCGGTGGTCATGTTCCACCTCGCGCGCAAGGCGTTCTGGCCCGCGCCGATCCCGTTCCCGCTGATGCACGTCGACACCGGGCACAACTTCGACGAGGTGATCGAATATCGCGACCGGGTGGTCGCCGAGACCGGCGTCCGCCTGATCGTGAGCTCCGTGCAGGACGACATCGACGCCGGACGGGTCGTCGAGCAGACCGGGCCCGGTGCGAGCCGCAACCGTCTCCAGACCACGGCGCTGCTACGCGGGATCACCGAGAACCGCTTCGACGCGGTGTTCGGCGGTGCGCGGCGCGACGAGGAGAAGGCGCGCGCGAAGGAGCGGGTCTTCAGCTTCCGGGACGAGTTCGGCGCGTGGAACCCGCGCGACCAGCGCCCCGAACTGTGGCGGTTGTACAACGGGCGCCATTCCAAGGGGGAGCACATCCGGGTGTTCCCGCTGTCGAACTGGACCGAACTCGACATCTGGCAGTACATCGCGGAGGAGAGCATCGACCTGCCGTCGATCTACTACGCCCATCAGCGCCAGGTGATCCCCCGCGACGGCATGTTGCTCGCGAAAACGCGTTTCCTGCAAGAACTCCCGGGTGAGGAAGTGCGAACCGAGACGGTGCGCTTCCGTACCGTCGGCGACGCCACCTGCACCGGGTGTGTGCTGTCGGCGGCCGATGATGTCCGCAAGGTGATCGAGGAGATCGAGGTGACCCGGGTGACCGAACGCGGGGCCACGCGCGCCGACGACCGGATCTCGGAGTCGGGCATGGAAGATCGCAAGAAGGAGGGGTACTTCTGATGAGCGGGTCCAGCGCCGTCGGGGGCGCCACCGAGATGTTGCGCCTCGCCACCGCGGGGTCCGTCGACGACGGAAAGTCGACGCTGATCGGCCGGTTGCTGTACGACTCCAAGGCGATCTTTACCGACCAGCTCGAGTCGATCGAGCGGACCAGTGCGGAGCGGGGCGACGAGTACGCCAACCTCGCGCTCCTGACCGACGGTTTGCGGGCCGAACGCGAGCAGGGCATCACGATCGACGTCGCGTACCGTTACTTCGCCACTCCCAGGCGGAAATTCATCATCGCCGACACCCCCGGGCATGTGCAGTACACCCGCAACATGGTGACCGGCGCGTCGACCGCAGACCTGGCCATGATCCTCGTCGACGCCCGCAAGGGTGTGCTGGAACAGACCCGGCGACACGCGTTCCTCTCGTCGTTGCTCGGGATCCCGCACCTGACGGTGTGCGTCAACAAGATGGATCTCGTCGACTGGTCGCAGGAGCGCTTCGACGAGATCTGCGCCGAGTTCATCGATTTCGCGACCAAACTGAACGTCGTCGACCTGACTTTCATACCGGTGTCGGCGCTGCGTGGCGACAACGTCGTCGAGCAGTCCGCCGCGATGCCGTGGTACGAGGGCCGTCCGCTCCTCAACCACCTCGAGCACGTCTACATCGCGTCGGATCGCAACCTCATCGATGCCCGCCTGCCGGTGCAGTACGTGATCCGTCCACAGCGCAGCGACGGTGCGGACCATCGCGCGTACGCCGGCACGGTGGCGGGTGGTGTTTTCGCCAAGGGCGACGAGGTCGTCGTGTTGCCAAGCGGTTTCAGCACCACGATCACCGAGATCTGGGCTCCCGGCGGAGTCGGCGTCGACGAGGCGTTCGCATCGATGGCGGTGTCGGTGGAACTCGCCGACGAGATCGACATCGTGCGCGGCGACGTGCTCGCGCGGCCCAACAACCGGCCGTACGTCGGACGCGACATCGACGCGATGGTGTGCTGGTTCGCCGAGGACGCGGAACTGCGCTCGCACAACCGATATCAACTCCTGTGCGGCACCCGGTTGACCCGTGCGCAGATCACCGGCCTCAACTACCGGCTGGACGTCAACTCGTTGCACCGCGACGAGAACGCCGAGGCGTTGTCGCTCAACGAGATCGGCCGGGTGACCGTGCACACCCAGGAGCCGGTCATGTTCGACTCGTACCGGCGCAACCGCGACACCGGGAGCTTCATCCTCATCGACGAGGCCACCAACCGCACCGTGGGCGCGGGCATGATCACCGCGCCGGTCAGCCACGACAGTCACATCGTCTGGCAGGCCAGCAAGGTCTCCCGCGAACATCGCGCACATCGAGGTGCCACCATCTGGCTGACCGGTCTCTCGGGTTCGGGGAAGTCGTCCCTGGCCGTCGAACTCGAGCGGCGTTTCGTGGCCGAGGGGAGGCCCGCCTATCTGATGGACGGTGACAACCTGCGACACGGCCTGAACTCCGATCTGGGCTTCTCTGACGACGACCGGCGCGAGAACATCCGCCGGACCAGCGAGGTCGCGGCGCTGTTCGCCGACTCGGGTGCGGTCGCGATCGTGTCGCTGATCAGCCCGTTCGCCGAGGAGCGGCAACGCGCCCGCGAGATCCACGCCCAGCGGGGTCTCGCGTTCTATGAGATCTTCGTCGACACGCCGATCGAGGAGTGCGAGCGTCGGGACCCGAAGGGCCTGTACGGCAAGGCCCGCAGGGGAGAGATCAGTCAGTTCACCGGCATCGACTCGCCGTATGAACGGCCGGCCGATGCAGAACTCGTCATCACCCCCGCCGATGGAGCGCCCGCCGACGTCGCCGACATGGTTCTCCGTAACCTGGGACTGTGACCGGCAGACCGCCAGAAAGGGGACACCCGTGACCGACGATCGAGCACTCGCAGGCGAACTGGCCACCGCGGCAGGAGAGCTCCTCCTGGACATCCGCCGGACCAGCGGCCTGACCGGCAAGGAACTGGGCAACGCCGGCGACCGGCAGTCCGACGACTTCCTCCTACGGCGCCTCGCCGAGGAGCGACCCGACGACGCGGTGCTGTCGGAGGAGTCGGCCGACGACAAGTCGAGGCTGCAGGCCGAGCGTGTGTGGATCGTCGATCCCGTCGACGGCACGCGCGAGTACGGGACATACGAGCCCGGCGCAGGCCGCGCCGACTGGGCCGTCCACGTGGCGTTGTGGTCGGCGACCGGCGGCTTGATCGCCGGTGCGGTGGCGCTTCCGGCGCTCGGCGTGACCTACCTCGACGACGAGACGGTCGTCGAACCCACGGAGGGACTGGCGTCGCGGCCGCGCACCGGCGTGCCCCGTGTCGTCGTCAGCTCCTCGCGGCCACCGGCTTTCGCCGACGAGGTCGCGGCCGCCGTCGGCGGTGAACTGCTGCCGATGGGTTCGGCGGGGGCCAAGGCGATGGCGGTGGTCCGGGGTGAGGCGGATGCCTATGTACACGCCGGGGGCCAGTACGAATGGGATTCGGCCGCCCCGGTGGCCGTCGCACAGGCAAAAGGCCTGTGGTGCGGGCGGATCGACGGTTCGCCGCTGGTCTACAACAACGACGACACCTACCTGCCCGACCTCGTCATCTGCCGACCCGAGTACGTCGAGGCGATCCTCACCGTGACGACCGAGGGTGCCGGCGCCTGACGCACGCCGAGGCCACGTCCGAGGACTTCGCGGGGCGGCTCAGCGCGGCGGATTGTGTATCAGGTCGTAGATGGTCGCGTCCGGTGTGGCGCGACAGGTGATGCTGAACAAGGTGGCGACCACTTCGAAGTTCCGGGTCGCACCGACGCCCTTGAGCACCGCGATCTGGTGGGACTTGTCCATCGTCAGGAACTCCCGACAGGTGATGCTTGTGGAGTCGGGTGGCGGCGGAACGTCCGAGATCGGCGGTTCGGTCGAGGTCGTGCGCGGAACCGTCGTCGACGTCGGGCTGCGGTAGTCGTAGTCGTCGTCGTTCGACGCGGTGCTCGTCGGCGGGGCGCTCAGATCCGATGGTGAGGCGAGCGGAGTGCCGTCCGTGGTACAGGCGCTGAAACCAACAGCCGCCGCGGTGACGAGTAGCGTCGCCGCGAGCGTGCGAATGTGCAATCTGGTCACCAGGTCCCCCGAGTCGTCAGGTGAAATCGCATAATCCGTTCGCGGGCGATGATATCCGACCAGTCTGCTCATCAAGGATCGGCGATTCACAGCGAATGCCGTGCACTGGGTCAGTGCGTCAGCACGACCTTGATCACGACGATGACGGTCGCCACCACGGTGACCGCCGTCGCACCGATCAACGTTGCGCGATTTGGTCTTTCGTTGTTCAGTCGATCGATGACGAAGACCGTTCCGCCGATACGCAGCAGGATCACGATCTCGGCGGCCAACTGGGCGGTGCGGGGTTCGATCCAGCCGACCCACGCCATCGCCAGGATGAGACACGGCACCGATGCCGAGGACAGGATCGGCACCGAGTCCCGAAGATGGTGCAGCACTGTCGTCTTCGTCGGATGGATCGCGCCCTCGTGCACGCGTCGTCCCACCGCCTCGGCGAAGACATGCGCGACGAAGGTCGACGCCGCCGTGCCCAGCAGGATCAGGATGCCCACGAAGTCGTCGGTGAGGTGCAACGGGATCAGCGCGGCGAGGATCAGGATGTTGCCGTAGATGTAGGCGCTGATGCGCGGTGCTGCGTGTTCGCGGTCAAGCGGATTGCTGCGCGAGAACAAGGGGCCGTGCAGCACTGTCCACGGGCGGGCGTTCATGGATAACGAAAGTATCAGCGAGTGGGCACGAGTTCACCGACAACGTCGGCGACCTTGTCGTCGAGACGACCGAGGCAGGCCGTCGCCGCCACGGTGGCGACCTGATCGGCGTTCGACTTGACCCCGAGCGCCGCCACGGCAGCCGCACGGCCCTCGTCCTCGAGCGCCCGGAAGTCGCGGCAGCTCAGGGCCTTGGGGTCGCCGGCATCCGCGGAGCTCCCCGCCGTCTGCCGGGCGCTCGTCTGGGGCCGGGCCGTGGAGTTCGGCGCCGCCGACGTGCTCTGCTCCGCGGGGGTCTGCGGCGCGGTGGTCTGTTCGGTGACGGTCGCGGACGGTGCCGGTTCGGAGTCGTCGGACGAGCAGCCGGCGAGCGACAGCGACAGCACCACTGCGCCGGCGAGCAGGCCGGAACCGAGCAGACGGGTGCGGGGCAGACGGGTGCGGGGCATACGGGTGCGAGGGACGGGCATGGGGAACCTCTCTGGGAATGCGAGAACGGTGATGCTGTGGTGGAAGACCGTCAGCGTCTCAAACCCGACAGCACACCGGAGATGGCGGACCGGACATCGGCGAGTTCGATGCGCATCAGATCGTCGGCGGACAACGAGGCGAGGTCGCCGGCCGAGCTGAGCCGGAACTCGCGTTCCTCCTCGGCGGCCTCGACGATGTTGCGGATGAAGCGACCGTTGCCGGCCAGATCGGTGGCACGACGCGTACCGCCGTCGTGTTCACGGACGTCGTGGTAGAGCGGCGCGCACGCCTGCTCGAGTTCGGCGGCCGCCTCCGGGGTGAGGACCGAATCGCGTTTGCGTGCGATGAACTCGCCGATCTGCGCGAGTTCCTGCGGTGTGTACGACTCGAATCGGACGCGTCGTGCGAAACGCGACGCGAGGCCGTCGTTGGCGGACAGGAACCGGTCGATCTCCGAGTCGTAGCCGGCGATGATCACGACGAGACGATCGCGGTCGTCTTCCATCCGGGCCAGCAGGGTGTCGACGGCCTCGCGGCCGAACGCGTCGCCTCCCGACAGGCCCTTCTGGATCAGGGTGTACGCCTCGTCGATGAACAGCACACCGTCCATGGCCGAGTCGATGAGCGCCGACGTCTTGATGGCGGTGGAACCGAGATGCTCTCCGACCAGGTCGCGGCGGGTCGCCTCCACGACCTTGTCGGACTTGATGAAGCCGAGCCCGCAGTAGATCTTGGCGACGATCCGGGCGACCGTCGTCTTACCGGTTCCGGGCGGCCCGGTGAAGGCCAGGTGCAGGCTGCGCGCCGACGTCGAGAGTCCGCGGTCGGCCCGAACCCGGGCGAGGGTGGCCGCCGACTGCAACTTGGCGACCTGCTGTTTGACCGACTCCAGTCCGATCTGTTCGTCCAGCTCGCGCTGGGCCGCGGTCACCAGCTCGTTCTCGGGGGCGCCGTCGGCTCCGTCCGGCGACACCAGGGTCTGATTCCGGTCCGGCACCGAGGCCGGGTCCCAGGGGTTGCTGCGTTCGGCGATCTGCTCGGGCGTCGTGAGGGCGAGGCGGAAGGACGGGGACTGTATGGCCTGCGCCGCGGCGGTGTATTCCGGATTGCGTGCGTAGACCTGCTCGAGCATGGCCTTCGCCTTCTCCTCATGCCCCTGTTCGCGGAGTGCGAGGGCATAGGCGAACATCGCCGCCGTCGAGCATGCGGCGATCGGGCCGTCGATGGCGTTCTGCAGGCGACGCATGCCCTCGCCGAGCATCCCCAGGCTCACGCAGGCTGTTCCGGCCATGTAGTCGGCCACGGCCTGCATGACCGTGTCCCCCCACCGGTCCGAGCGGGTCAGCGCGGCCAGCACGTCGGGCCACCGTTTGGTCGCGAAGTGCAGGTGGGCGCGGATGAACTCGACGATCGGCAGGCGGTGTGCGGGCGGGATCTCGTCGAGCACCTCCTCGGCACCGGCGTAGTCGGCGCCACGGATGAGGCTGGAGGCATAGGCGGCCGTCGCGTCGATCGCGGTCATCGCCGGATAGTCGATGTGCATCCCGGTGTACCAGCGACCGGCGATCGTCCCCGGGGGAAGCCCGAGGCGCCGCTGTTCCGCACCGATGGACGCGCGAGCCCGGTACAGCCCCAGCAGGACCTCGTCGCTCTTGTCGCCGCAGGCCAGGCGCCCGATCCAGGCGTCGCCGAGCGAGGGGTCCCACTCGGTCGCGCGGGTGAACGCCTTGGTGGCCTGCGCGGGATTGTTGATCGGTTCCTGGCCGTCGACCGGGATGTTCAAGGACAGGACGCCCAGCTCGAAGAGTGCCCTCGCCTTCCGGACATCGGCCATCTCATCCCCCTGTGTCAACGTCGTGCCCGACGCGGCGTCGGCGTGTGGCACCCCCGCGCACGTCCCGCGCACTGCGCGGCTCGAGTGAACAGACTATCCCGAGATCGGGCCCGTCCCGGGAACAGATGTCCCAGGGGAGGGCCGCCGAAGGCCTGATGGTCCGCCCCGCCGCCTCCGACGGGCCGGGCCCGCCTAGACTTGTCAGCGTGAGTGCCCAGGTGGATACCGTCTCAGCTGCTTCCTCGACCCCGGATCATCCGCAACCGTTCCGCGAACTCGGTCTCAAGGACGACGAGTACGCCCGGATCCGCGAGATACTGGGCCGTCGACCCACCGACGCCGAGCTCGCCATGTACTCGGTGATGTGGTCCGAGCACTGCAGCTACAAGTCGTCGAAGGTCCATCTCCGCTACTTCGGAGAGACCACCACCGAGGAGATGCGGGCCGGCATGCTCGCCGGTATCGGCGAGAACGCCGGCGTCGTCGACATCGGCGACGGCTGGGCGGTGACCTTCAAGGTCGAGTCGCACAACCATCCCAGCTACGTGGAGCCCTACCAGGGTGCCGCGACCGGTGTCGGTGGCATCGTCCGCGACATCATGGCGATGGGCGCGCGGCCGATCGCGGTCATGGATCAGCTGCGCTTCGGCCCGGCCGACGCTCCCGACACCCGACGCGTCGTCGACGGTGTGGTGCGCGGTGTGGGCGGCTATGGCAACTCGCTCGGACTGCCCAACATCGGCGGCGAGACCGTCTTCGACGCCAGCTACGCGGGCAACCCGTTGGTCAACGCCCTGTGCGCGGGGGTGCTGCGGACCGAGGACCTGCACCTGGCGTTCGCGTCGGGCACCGGCAACAAGATCATCCTGTTCGGCGCGCGCACCGGCCTCGACGGCATCGGTGGCGTGTCCGTGCTGGCGTCGGAGACCTTCGACGACGACGGTGAGAGCTCCGGCCCGAGCCGTAAGAAGCTCCCGAGTGTTCAGGTCGGCGACCCGTTCACCGAGAAGGTGCTCATCGAGTGCTGTCTCGAGCTGTACCACGCTGGACTCGTGGTGGGTATCCAGGATCTCGGCGGTGCCGGATTGTCCTGCGCCACCAGCGAACTCGCGGCGGCCGGGGACGGCGGCATGCACATCGACCTGGAGAAGGTGCCGATGCGCGCCGAGGGCATGACCCCGGCCGAGGTGCTCTCCAGCGAGTCGCAGGAACGCATGTGCGCCGTCGTCGCGCCGGAGAACGTCGACGCCTTCCTCGAGGTCTGCAAGAAGTGGGACGTGCTCGCCACGGTGATCGGCGAGGTCACCGACGGCGACCACCTGGTCATCACCTGGAACGGCGAGACCGTCGTCGACGTGCCGCCGCGCACCGTCGCCCATGACGGCCCGGTCTACGAGCGCCCGGTGGCGCGTCCGGACTGGCAGGACACCGTGATCGCCTCGACCACCGAACCGCTGAAGCGTCCGAGCACGCCGGATCAGCTGCGTGAGACGCTGCTGGCGATGCTCGCCAGCCCGGCGCTGTGCAGCCGCAAGTTCATCACCGACCAGTACGACCGCTACGTCCGCGGCAACACCGTCCTGGCCGAGCACGCCGACTCCGGCATGATCCGCATCGACGAGAAGACCGGACGCGGAATCGCGCTGGCGACCGACGCGTCGGGCCGCTACACCTTCCTCGACCCGTACCGCGGCGCGCAGCTGGCGCTGGCCGAGGCCTACCGCAACGTCGCCGTCTCGGGCGCGACGCCCAAGGCCGTCACCAACTGCCTCAACTTCGGTTCGCCCGAGGACCCGGCGGTGATGTGGCAGTTCCAGCAGGCGGTCCGCGGCCTCGCCGACGGCTGTGCGCAGCTGGGCATCCCGGTCACCGGCGGCAACGTGAGCTTCTACAACCAGACCGGTGCGACGGCGATCCTCCCGACCCCGGTGATCGGTGTTCTCGGAGTGATCGATGACGTCCATCGCCGCATCCCGACGGGCTTCGGCACCGAACCGGGCGAGACGCTGATCCTCCTCGGCGAGACGCGCGACGAGTTCGACGGCTCGATCTGGGCGCAGGTCGCCTACGACCACCTCGGTGGTGTGCCCCCGCAGGTCGACCTCGAACGCGAGCGCCTGCTGTCGGAGATCCTGACCGCGTCGTCGCGCGACGGATTGATCTCGGCCGCACACGATCTCAGTGAGGGCGGACTCGTCCAGACCGTCGTCGAGGCGGCGCTGGCCGGCGAGACCGGCTGCCGGATCCTGCTGCCCGAGGACGCCGACCCCTTCGTCTGGCTGTTCTCCGAATCGGCCGGACGCGTGCTGGTCGCCGTGCCGCGCACCGAGGAGTCGCGCTTCACCGCGATGCTCGACGCCCGCGAGATGCCGTGGACCCGCATCGGCGTGGTGGATCAGGGCAGCGACGAGGTCGAGATCCAGGACTACTTCTCCGTGCCGCTCACCGAGCTGCGCGAGGTGCGCGAGGCGACGCTGCCGCGTCTCTTCGGCGACACCGCGTAGATCCGTCTCGTTGTAGCGCGCAACGTTCTCGCCTGCGGGAACGTTGCGCGTATACCGTTGGAAGCAATCTGATTTCCCGATCCGCCGAACACGGTGCGGGTCGGTTACGCTCCTGGAGTTCTCAGCGAGAATCGAAAGGGCGCAGATGAGCTATCCCTATGATCCGAACCAGCAGCCGAACTACGGTGCGCCTGGATACGGACAGCAACCGTATGGTTCATATCCGGGTGGCGTGGCGCCCGGTCCGGAGCCGGACAACAACCTCGTGTGGGCGATCCTGACGACCGTCCTGTGCTGCCTGCCTCTGGGGATCGTCGCGATCGTCAAGTCCACCTCGGTCAGCAAGCTGTGGGCCGCCGGAGATTTCGCAGGAGCCCAGAAAGCGGCCGACGACGCCAAGAAGTGGGCGATGTGGGGCGCGATCATCGGTGTCGTCGGATCGATCCTCATCGTCGTCGCCTACTTCGTCATCGCGGTCTTGATCATCGGTGCAAGCGCCACCACGTCCACGTACTGAGCGGTTCGAGAAGGCCGTCCTCGGACGGGCGTCGGCCCTCTCCGGCCATCGGATCCTGGGTCCGGCGACAGTGGTCGTCGGAGCCGGGATCTGCTGTGCCGCAGTGCTGCTGGGTGACCCCACCACCCCGGGTGGTGTTCTCCCGGTATGTCCCACCAAACTTCTCCTCGACGTGACCTGTCCCGGCTGCGGATCGCAGCGTGCGCTCTACTCGCTCCTGCACGGCGACCTCCCGGCGGCCCTCCATTACAACGCGGTCGGTGTGCTGGCGATCGGGTTGCTGCTCTTCGCATTCGGCGCCTATTGCCTGCGGCTGTGGACCGGCCGGCGGATTCGCGGCTGGCAGAACATGCGCTGGTCGGCGGTCGTCGTACTCGTCGTCGTGCTGGGCTGGTTCGTCGTCCGGAACGTCCCGGTGGAACCGTTCTGGTCGCTACACGTCTGACCGGCCGGCACCCGCGGTGCGCCGGACCCAGCGGACCAGTCGTTCCCCTCTGCTCGACGGGGTGCGCTCGAGATCGAGTGCGGCGAGCCCCTCCGGATCGTCGGTGGTGATCTGATCCACCCGCAATTGCAGGAGCCGCTTGATCTCCGGGACCGCGTCCGGTCCGATGCGGGTGACGGTGTAGCCGTCGACGAGCCGGTCGTGCCGGTGGAACGCGCCGACCAGGTCGTACCCACGGCGGTCCGCGGCGAGGATCAACCGGTTCTCGAGGTAGATCATCTCGGCATCCGGTGACGCGGCGAGGGCCCGCGCGACGAAACCGTCGAAATCCCCGGATCGGATCGCGGCGTCGGCGGCGCCACGATGGCAGGGGTCGTAGCCGACGCGGATTCCGGGGGCGGCCGCCGTCAGGCGCGCCACGGCCGCCGCGTCGCCGCACGACAGGATGTAGTGCGAGGCCAACGGCTCGACGCTCCGCGCGAATATGTCCACTGCCCGTGGATCGAGTGCGGCGTCGTCCTCCTTGAAATCGAGTTGGAGGATCGAGGTGGGCGCGATATCGATGTCGGAGAACAGTTCGGTGAGGTCTTCGAGCAGCAGTACGCGTTCGTCGATCGGATTCCCGTGGTTGTCACGCAGGGCCAGGCCGCGGAGGTAGGCGGCCGGCAGTGACGCGATCGCGCCCGTGCCGGTGGTCGCGTGGTCGACGGTGCGGTCGTGGAGAATCGCGAAACCTCGGTCGGCGTGGATGACCAGATCCACTTCGATACTGGCGCCGAGCCGCATGCCCTCGACGATGCGGGTGGCGGTGAACGCCGGATCGGCGGCGCGGCGTCGGCCCCGGTGCCACTTGAGCATGGTCCGGTGGCCGTCGAAGTCGATGTACAGCGGGGTCGACGACGGACCGGAGGGCGACGGTGAGCTGATCTCGGACATCGTCCTCCGAGCCTAGTCTCGGTAGGGTCTGGCAGATGGCGACGTTCTCGATGCTCCGATGGGTCGGTGTTGTCACGGCGGCCGAGTCGGCCGGATTCCTCATCCCGGTGGCCGGGTTCGCGATCTCGGGTATCGCCGGGTTCCCGCCCGGATGGACGTGGTTGTTCATGGTCGCCTGCGGGGCGGGCGAGGGCGCGCTTCTGGGCTTCGGTCAGGCGATGGCCCTTCGCGGGACGCTGTGGCAGGTACCGACGTCGAAATGGGTCCCGGCCACCGCGGTCGGCGCCATGCTGGCGTGGTCGCTGGGGATGGCCCCGTCGAGTCTCATCGATCTCGGTGTGGACATCGACTTCGGAAATCCACTCACCTGGATGGTCACCGGGGCGGGCGCTGTGGTTCTGCTGGTCAGCATCCCGTCGGCCCAGTACGTCGTTCTCCGGGGCCGGCTTCCCGGTGCGTGGCAGTGGATACCGGTGAATGTGGCGGCCTGGGCGGCAGGGTTGGTCTTCACCTTCCTGCCGGGCCCGTTCGTCGACGAGTCCACGCCCGGCGCCGTGATGGCGGGGGCGTTCGTCCTGGCCGGGATCTGCATGGCCGCCACCGTCGCCGTGGTCACCGGCCTCTGGTGGCGGTCGCGCCCCGTTCTCGCCGAACCCGCCCTGCAGACCTGAAACGTGTTCTAGTTTGAGGGCATGGCACTGCGCGTGGTCGAGTGGTCGACCGGAACCGTCGGAAGACATGCGATCGCCGGGATCGACGCCCATCCCGACCTCGAACTGGTGGGGGTCTGGGTGTCGAGTCCGGGCAAGGTCGGGAAGGACGCCGGCGAACTGGCGGGTCTCGGCCGCGACCTCGGTGTCACGGCCACCGACGACCGCGACGCGCTGATCGCCCTGAGACCCGACTGCATCGTGCACACCGCGATGACCGACGACCGCGTCATGGAGTCGATCGAGGACCTGATCTCCTTCGTGGAGAGCGGGATCAACGTGGTGTCGAGCGGACCGGTGGTGTTGCAGTTCCCGCAGGGCATCCTGCCCGACCGGCTGCTGGAACGGATCTCCGCGGCCGGTGAGTCGGGCGGCGCCAGCCTGCACGTCAACGGCATCGACCCCGGCTTCGCCAATGACGTCCTGCCGCTGTCGATGACGAGTCTCTCGCAGCGGATCGACGAGGTCCGGTGCCAGGAGATAGCCGACTATTCGACGTATTACCAGCCGGTCGTCATGCGCGATTTGTTCGGCTTCGGGCAACCCATGGACACCACACCGTTGTTGCTGTCGCCGGGAATCCTGTCGATGGGCTGGGGCAGCGTGGTGCGCCAGATCGCCGCCGGACTCGACCTCACACTCGACGAGCCACTCGTCGAACGGGTCGAGCGGGTCGCGGCGGACCGCGACTATTCGACCGTGTCGGTGGAGATCCCGAAGGGCACGATGGCGGCGTTGCGGTTCGAGGTCGCCGGGCAGGTGAATGGTGTGGATCGTGTTGTGCTGGAGCACTACACGCGCACGCACGCGGACCAGTGCCCCGAGTGGCCGACCCCGCACGAGGGCGACGGTTGCTATCGGATCGCCATCTCCGGCGAGCCGGAGATGACCGTCGAGTTCGGCCACCACGGTGAGAGCGGCGACCACAACGTGTCCGGGATGATCGTCACGGCCATGCGCCTGGTCAATTCGGTTGCCGCGGTGGTCGATGCGAAACCGGGTCTGGTGACCGCCCTGGACCTGCCGCTCATCACCGGGCGGGGTCTGGTCGCCGGATAGGTTGCGCGATCACACCTCCCAGGTGTGGACGGGTTCGCCCTCGTGCATGTGCGTCACGTAGTCGGCGAGCATGCCGCTCAGGGCGGCCGACCGGCTCTCGCCGGCCTTCTCGCGGGCGGCGACGGCCTCGCGCTGCCACACCGACCCGGTCCGCCGGGTGACGCAGCGTCCCTCGATCACCGACAGGTATCTCTTGCGGGCCTTGTCCGAGACGCCGTACGCGCGGAGCCCCTTCTCGGCGAGGGTCAGCAGGCGACGGAGGACGAGTTCGTCCGGCCGCACCCAACCCACATCGGGCCAATAGAGTTGTGACTCCATCCCGAAATGGGCGCCGGACTGGAGGTTCTCGGCTGCCGCGTTGAACGACATCTGCGACCACAGCGGACGGTCGGATTCGACGAGCCCCCGGACCACCCCGTAGTAGAAGGCGGCGTTGGCCATCGTGTCGACGACCGTCGGCCCGGCGGGCAGCACCCGGTTCTCGACGCGAAGATGTGCCTGCCCCTCGTGGATGTCGTAGACCGGCCGGTTCCAGCGGTACACGGTGCCGTTGTGCAGTCGCAGTTCGTCGAGCGTCGGGATGCGCCCGGCGTCGAGTTCGGCCAGGGGGTCGACGTCGGTGGAGACGGGCAGCAGCGCAGGGAAATAGCGGGTGTTCTCCTCGAAGAGATCGAAGATGGTGTTTATCCAGCGCTCGCCGAACCACACGCGTGGCCGGACGCCCTGGTTCTTCAGCTCCAGCGGCCGGGTGTCGGTGGCCTGCTCGAAGACCGGGATGCGGCTCTCGTGCCACAGTGCGGTCTCGGCCAGGAACGGGGAGTTGCCGGCCAGTGCCACCTGGATGCCGGCGATCGCCTGGGCGGCATTCCAGTGCGCCGCAAAGTCTTCCGGGGCCACCCTCAGGTGCAGCTGCAGCGAGGTGCAGGCGGCTTCGGGGAGGATCGAATCGGTGGACGTGTGCAGGCGTTCGGTGTGATGGCCGTCGGCCAGCGGTACACCGCTGATGTCGATCTCGAGGTCCTCGCCGCGCGCGTTGAAGATCTGCTCGTTCAGCAGGTCGTAGCGGGGGTTGGCCGAGATCCAGTGATGGGCGAAGTGTTCGGCCTTCAGGGTCGGGAGCATCCCGATCATGACCAGGTGGTTGTTCGTGCGGGCGGCGCGTTCCTCCGCGCGGTTCAGCGACGTCCGCAACGCCTGCTCGAGGGAGATCGTGTCGTCGGTGGTGAAGGGTCGCGGCGAGACGTTGATCTCGATGTTGAACTGCCCGAGTTCGGTCTGATAGTCGGGGTCGGCGATCGCTTCGAGGACGGTCGCGTTGGCCATGGCCGGACGCATCTGCTCGTCGACGAGGTTGAGTTCGACCTCCATGCCGAGGAGGGGTTTGGGTGGGCGTCCCTGATCGGTGAACAACCCGTCGGACAGCATCCGCGCGATCGCGTCGGTGCCACGACTGACCTGACGGCGGAACCTCACGCGATCCTCGCCGGTGAACTCCTGTTTGGTCACTTCCGCGCCCATGCGTCACATACTGCCCGAATTCGGGCTGCGCCAACCGGCGTTGCAAGATGACTGACGTGCCCCCGCGTAAGAGACCCGACCCGGCCGAGGTCCGCGCCGCCGTCCTCGCGGTCGCGGACTGGCTCACCGATTCCTCGGCCCCCGCGCCGGCGCGGCCCGCGCTCGCGGCCGCTGTCCGCCTGACCGCGCGAACCCTCGAGCACCTCGCCCCGGGCAACTCGGTCGAGGTTCGCGTGCCGCCCTTCGTGGCGGTCCAGTGCATCGAGGGACCGCGCCACACCAGAGGGACGCCGCCCAACGTCGTCGAGACCTCGCCGCGGACGTGGCTGCTGATGGTGACCGGACTGCAGACCTACGACGCGGCGCTGGGCGCCGGAGCGGTCGACGCGTCGGGACACCGCGCGGAGCTGGTGGCGGAGCTGATGCCACTCGTCCCGCTGGGGCCTGCCGCCCCGTGAAACGGGGATTCGGAGAGTGTGATCGGTCACTGGAGTGCCCTCACGTGGAATTACGGCGCTTCGGACACCGCTGGAAGATTCGCTCTGTGAGGCAACCGGCACGTAAACTCCGAATTGTCTCCCGCACATTGACGTGTTATCCGATTCGCAGCCCAGGGGAGCTAGTCGATGACTGATCATCCGATCGCCAACGTGAACCTGCTCGCTCCCACGGCGGGCGGATGCTCCGCAGCCGGTGGATGCGCGCCCGACCCGGCGCCGGTGGACCAGCCCGAGAACGAACCGCGCGAGGAATGCGGCGTCTTCGGGGTCTGGGCACCCGGCGAGGACGTCGCCAAACTCACCTATTACGGCCTCTACGCACTGCAGCATCGCGGGCAGGAGGCGGCGGGCATCGCGGTCGGCGACGGCAGCCAGGTCGTCGTCTTCAAGGACCTGGGCCTGGTCAGCCAGGTGTTTGACGAGCAGACACTGGGCGCGATGAGCGGCCACGTCGCCATCGGGCACTGCCGCTACTCCACCACCGGTTCGACCACCTGGGAGAACTCCCAACCGATCTTCCGCACGACCGACGCCGGCACCGGCGTCGCGCTCGGGCACAACGGCAACCTCGTCAACACCGCCGACCTGGCGGCCCGCGCTCGTGAGAAGGGCATCAAGAGCTCGGCGGCGACGTCGGACTCCGACGTCGTGGGCGCACTCCTGGCGCACGGCGCCGCCGACAGCTCGATCGAGCAGGCGGCGATGGAACTGCTGCCGACCCTCAAGGGCGCCTTCTGCCTCACCTTCATGGACGAGCACACCCTGTACGCGGCGCGCGACCCGCACGGCGTCCGCCCGCTCTCGCTCGGACGCCTCGACCGCGGCTGGGTCGTCGCGTCGGAGACCGCCGCGCTCGATATCGTCGGCGCCTCCTTCGTCCGCGACATCGAGCCCGGTGAGCTGCTGGCCATCGACGCCGACGGCGTGCGGACCAAGCGTTTCGCCGAGCCGACGCCGAAGGGCTGCGTCTTCGAGTACGTCTACCTGGCGCGTCCGGACTCCAACATCCACGGCCGGTCGGTCCACTCCACCCGCGTGGAGATCGGCCGCCGCCTCGCCAAGGAACATCCCGCCGAGGGCGACCTGGTGATCCCGGTGCCGGAGTCGGGGGTGCCCGCCGCCGTCGGCTTCGCCCAGGGATCGGGCATCCCCTACGGGCAGGGCCTGATGAAGAACGCCTACGTGGGCCGTACCTTCATCCAGCCGTCGCAGACCATCCGACAGCTCGGCATCCGCCTCAAGCTCAACCCGCTGCGCGAGGTCATCCGCGGTAAACGGCTCGTCGTCGTCGACGACTCGATCGTGCGCGGCAACACCCAGCGCGCCCTGATCCGGATGCTGCGCGAGGCCGGCGCCGCCGAGGTCCACGTGCGGATCGCCTCCAGCCCCGTGCGCTGGCCGTGCTTCTACGGAATCGACTTCGCCTCTCCGGCGGAACTCATCGCCAACGGCATGGAGTCCGAGGAGGGCATGGTCGAGGGCGTGCGTCAGGCCATCGGCGCCGACTCGCTCGGCTACATCAGCATCGACGAGATGATCGGTGCCACCGAGCAGCCCGCCTCGGCACTGTGTGCGGCCTGCTTCGACGGCAACTACCCGATCGAACTGCCCGAGGAGACCTCCATGGGCAAGGCGGTGCTCGAGCAGATGCTGGCGTCCGCCGCGCACGACGGAACGGTCGACCCGCTGACCAAGCCCAACGACAACGCCAGCGCAGTGATGCGTCCCTGAATTCGGGGGCAAGGCACTCCGGTACCGTGTGATCGTCGGCGAACACGCCGAGAACAACTTTTCGACAAGGGGTGCTTGCGGAGATGACGGAGCGGGATGCGGCTGCCGACGAGACGACGGGCGCCACGCCGGCGGCCTCGTACGCGGCGGCCGGAGTCGACATCGACGCCGGTGAGCGGGCGGTGGAGCTCATCACTCCGCACGCCAAGAGGGCCTCGCGTCCGGAGGTCCTCGGCGGCATCGGTGGCTTCTCGGGCCTCTTCGCACTGAAGGGCAACTACCGCGAGCCGGTCCTCGCCGCCGCCAGCGACGGCGTCGGCACCAAGCTCGCCATCGCGCAGGCGATCGACAAGCACGACACCGTCGGACGCGACCTCGTCGCCATGTGCGTCGACGACCTCGTCGTCTGCGGAGCCGAGCCGCTCTTCCTCCAGGACTACATCGCCGTGGGCAAGGTGGTCCCCGAGACCGTCGCGCAGATCGTCGCCGGCATCGCCGACGGCTGCGTCGAGGCCGGATGCGCGCTGCTCGGTGGCGAGACCGCCGAACACCCCGGACTCATGCAGGACAACCACTACGACCTGTCGGCCACCGCCGTCGGCGTCGTGGAGTCCGACAAGGTCCTCACCCCCGACCGTGTCCGTGCCGGTGACGTCGTCATCGCCATGGGGGCGTCGGGCCTGCACTCCAACGGCTACTCGCTCGCCCGCAAGGTGCTGCTCGAGTGGGGTCACATGGACCTCTTCGGCCACGTGGAGGAGTTCGGTCGCTCGCTCGGCGAGGAACTGCTCGAGCCGACCCGCATCTACGCACGCGACTGCCTGGCGCTGATCGCCGAGGCCGACGTGCGGACCTTCGCGCACATCACCGGCGGCGGACTCGCGGAGAACCTGGCCCGCGTCATCCCGCAGGGGCTCGTGGCCGAGCTGGAGCGCAACACGTGGACCCCGGCGCCGATCTTCGCTCTCATCGCGCAGCGCGGACGCGTCGAACAGCTCGAGATGGAGCGCACCTTCAACATGGGTGTCGGCATGGTCGCTGTCGTCGCCCCGGAGGACACCGATCGCGCACAGGCGGTTCTGACCGCGCGCCACGTGGACAACTGGGTGCTCGGCACCATCAAGCGATCCAACGACCCCAAGAGCACCGAGTCGGGTGCGCGCGCCTCACTGGTGGGCGAGCACCCGCGCTTCTGAGCGGTGCTGCTGCGAGCCCGAGGCTCGCAACGCCTCTCGCACGACGAACGCCGAAAGCGGCGGGGACCATTCGGTTCCCGCCGCTTTCGGCGTTGTTCGCTCGTCGGCACGATCGCCGCTCGTCACCCACGACACTCGTCGCCCGGAAACAGACAGCACTGAGCGGCGATACCCGTCGGTGGTTGACACCGCGGCGAGCATCGCCGTCTGTCATGAGAACGACCCCGTACGCACCAGACGGCCGCAATCACTTGCGGCCGCCTGGTACGTACGAAAAGATCAGCCCGCGTTACCGCGGTTCCGCTGAGCGGAGAGGTCGTGGGTTGAGATCGGGTGCCTGAAGATGAGGTCGGCACCCGCGAGTGGCGCGCCTCAGGCGCGTCGCCACTCGTCCTCGTCAACCCATTCATCCACCGGATCCGGACGATCTACCGAGCTGGTCTGCCCGGACAGCTCACGCTGCAGGCTTTCGAGATCGGTGTTCGGAGTGGAGTACTTCAGCTGACGAGCAACCTTCGTCTGCTTTGCCTTTGCCCGGCCGCGGCCCATACGGGACCCCCTCGCAAAATGACGGGGCGGCCAACAATTTGGCGGCCCCGTTCTCTTGAAGTAATTCTGTCGTGCTGACCAGTCTAGCGCGCCTCTAGGATTTGTGTGCCACGCCCTGCCTCGCCACGCCGCGGCTCCTATCTGTCCTGGTCACGACGCGCTGTGCCTCACGTCGCACCTTGGCGGGCAGATCGTCGTGCTCGAGGAGCGCCCGGATCGCCTCGGGATCGCCGTGGGCGAGGAGATGCCGTACCCGTACGCCGTGGTCCGGACGGTGGACAACCGTCACGGAATCGCCGGCGGCCACCGTACCCGGCTGGAGAACGCGCAGGTAGGCGCCGAAATCCGCCTGATCCATGAACCGCTTGACCCATCGGGGCTCGCCCGCCCACACCGCGAAGGTGCGGCACGGGACCCGCGGGATGGTGGTCTCCAGGACGAGACCGTCGTCACCGACCTGCCACCGCTCACCCACGAGCGCGTCCGTGACGTCGATCCCATCGATACGGAGGTTCTCACCGAACCAGCCGTAAGGAAGCTCACGTCCGAGTTCGCCGGCCCAGCGTCGTGCGTCGGGTTCGGCATACGCGTAGACCGCCTGATCGACACCGCCGTGGTGCTTCTTGTCGCGCACGTGGTCGGCGGCCAGACCCAGCTCGTGCACCTCGGCACGACCGGTCAGCGGGCGCTTGTCGATCGCGGACGGGCCGATGCCGTCGAGAACGACGTCCTGGCCGGCCGCGCAGACGGCCAGCACGGTACCGGTGCCCACGCGTCAGGCGCCCGGGCCGCTGCGCAACCGCTCGACGGCGGCGCGGCCGGCCTGGACGTGATCGTCCTCGCGGATGGAGTCGGGGTCGATACGCGCACTGATCGGTTCGTGCGTGTCCGGTTCCGCCGATCCGATCAGCAGCTCCGCGTCGGCGCCGACGTTGCGCTTGACCAGAGCGAGGGCGATCGGGCCCCACTCGTAGTGGTCGATGACCGTGCCCAGCCGTCCGACGGTCCGGCCGCCGGCGGTGACCGGGTCGCCGATCGCCGGGCGCCGATCCGAACTCCCGTCGAGGTGCAGCAGCACCAGACGTCGTGGGGACTTGCCGAGATTGTGGACGCGCGCGACCGTCTCCTGGCCGCGGTAGCACCCCTTGTCCAGGTGGACGGCACCCTGCTCGGCCGGGCCGCCGATCCAGTCGACCTCGTGCGGGATCGTCCGTTCGTCGGTGTCGGCGCCGAGGCGGGGGCGGCGGGCCGCGACCCGCAGGGCGTCGTGGGCCCAGCTGCCGGCCATCCGGGCGCCCGCCTCGACCACGGCGTCCCACCAGCGGAGCAGCACGTACTCGGGTATGACGAGGTCGACGACGGGCAGATCGCGGTGTTCGCCGATCGGCGGCATGCGTCGCCAGAAGCCCAGTGGCTCGTCCTCGTGATGCGTCTCGGGCAGACTGCCGGCCTGGTAGATCTCCGCATCGGCGTCGATCTCGAGGAGCTCTGCCACCGGCCCGGACACCGCGCCGGGACCGATGAGGGTGATGACCTTCATGTCCGGGCGCGCGGCCGGCTCGGCCTTGGCCCAGAACACCATCCGGGTGAGGAACCCGAGCAGGGCCTCGCCGCGGGCACCCTCGGTGTCGATCCAGGTGACGCCGTCGATGTCGGTCAGGACGAAGTGCTCTTCGACGCGGCCGTTGGCGTCGAGGGAGAGATCCTCCGCGCTACGGCGGTCGGGGAGCGCGGCGACGTGCTGGCTGGAGATGGTGTGCAGCCAGCTCAGGCGTTCGGCGCCCGGGATCTCGATGACCGAGCGGTCGGACCGGTCGACGACGATGACGCCGGTGGCGGCGGCCCGCTGCTCGGAGAGTGGATCACCGAAGTGCCACGGGGTCTCCGATGAGTGGAACTCGCCGGGGCCGGGTACCGCCCCGCCCTCGGAATGCCTGGTCAGGATGGGTGAACGGCTCACGGGTCGATTCTACGGGTCGGTTCGGCAGCAGGGGTGCGGAGCGGGGTCGGCGACCCCGTGGGATCCTCATGCCATGTCGGATTCGATCCTGCTCACCCTCGACGGCACCCAACACGATGCCGATGCACCTTTCCTCCACGCCGATGACCTCGCGGCGGTCCGCGGCGACGGGGTCTTCGAGACCCTGCTCATCCGCGCGGGCCGGGCGCGCGGTGTGCGACTGCACCTCGAACGCCTCGCACGCAGCGCGACCGCGATGGAGCTCCCGGCGCCGGATCCCGGCGAGTGGCGCGACGCCATCGACACCGCGGTCAAGCTGTGGAGCGAGGATCACGGGACGTCGGACGAGGCCCTGCTGCGGCTGGTCTACACCCGCGGGCGCGAACACGGATACGCGCCGACGGCCTATCTGACCGTGGAACGGGTGCCCGAGCGGGTCGCCTCCGCGCGGGCCGACGGTGTCTCGGTGGTCACCCTGGATCGCGGTTTCTCCATCGACCTGGCCCCGAAGGCGCCGTGGCAGCTGCTCGGCGCCAAGACGCTGAGCTACGCCACCAACATGGCCGCACTGCGTCATGCGGCCTCCGAGGGCTACGACGACGTCATCTTCGTCAGCAGCGAGGGAGCAGTGCTCGAGGGCCCCCGGTCGACAGTGGTCGCGGTGTACGGCGACACGCTGGTCACCCCGCCGACGGAGATCGGCATCCTCGCCTCGACGACCGCCCGCGCCGTCTTCGACCTCGCCGACGCCGAGGGCTGGAAGACGAAGGTCGAGATCCTGCGCCCGGAGGACCTCGTCGCGGCCGACTCGGTCTGGCTCGTCAGCAGTGTCACCCTCGCCGCCCGGGTCACGCATCTCAACCGGTACGTGATGCCGGTGCCGGCCGATACCGACCGATTTTCCGGTTTGGTGGACCGCGCCATCGCGGTGGGAGACGATTGATCCCGGTCACTCCCATCGGATTCCGGGTCCGCGTCACTCGTGATCACGGGTGAGAGGGAATGCACCACCGGTGACGGCTCGACGGGACCTTTGGCGCTTGAAGGAGGTCGGTGACCAGGCGTAACGTCGCGCTCAGCGCCTACTACCCGAAGTAGTAGGCGACTTCGGCACTTGCCGGCTGAGCCGGTGACCTGATTCGAGGCAGATATGGACGCACTGGACGTCTCCAGATGGCAATTCGGTATCACGACGGTCTATCACTTCATCCTGGTTCCGCTGACCATCGGTCTCGCGCCGATGATCGCGGTGATGCAGACGGTCTGGCATGTGACCGGCAACGAGCAGTGGCTTCGCGCGACGAAGTTCTTCGGCAAACTCTTCCTGATCAACTTCGCCCTGGGTGTCGCGACCGGCATCGTCCAGGAATTCCAGTTCGGTATGAACTGGAGCGAGTACAGCCGGTTCGTCGCGGACGTGTTCGGCGCCCCGCTCGCGATGGAAGGGCTCGTCGCGTTCTTCCTCGAGTCCACCTTCATCGGACTGTGGATCTTCGGCTGGGATCGGCTGCCGCGCAGAGTTCACCTGGCGTGCATCTGGCTCGCCTCGGCGGGAGTCATCGCCTCGGCGTACTTCATCATCGCGGCGAACTCGTGGATGCAGCACCCGGTGGGTGTGGTGTGGGACGACACGCGAGACCGCCCGAGGATGAACGACTTCTGGGCCGTGATCACGAACAGCACGACACTGGCGGCGTTCCCGCACGTGATCGCCGGCGCATTCCTCACCGCGGGCACCTTCGTCGCCGCCATCGGTTGTTGGTGGATGGCCCGGAACATGTGGCGCGCAAAGAAACTCCGTGAGGCCATCGAGACCGGTGACACCTCGGAAATGCCCAGGACGACCTCGCCCAGCCACATCGACGCCACCCCCGAGGATCTGGAACTCGACGCCCGGCGCTTCTGGCGGCCGGTCACCCGGTTGGCTCTCTGGGTCGTGATCGCCTCCGGGGTGGGGTTGTTCATCACCGGCGACATCCAGTCGCAGATCATGTTCAACCAGCAGCCGATGAAAATGGCTGCGGCGGAATCACTGTGCGAGACCCAGACCGGCGCCGGATTCTCCGTGCTGGCGATCGGGCGACAGAACAACTGCGACAACATCGAGCACGTCATCGAGATCCCGAAGATGCTGTCGTTCCTGGCCGATCACAGTTTCGACAGCACCCTGCAGGGCGTCGAGGAACTGCAGCAGCAGTACACCGAGGCGCTCGCGGGACAGCCGGGTGTGCCCGCAGGACAGAACTTCGCCCCGAACCTCTTCGTCACCTACTGGAGTTTCCGGGCGATGATCACCTGGGCTCTCGGGTCGGTCGTGGTGGCGCTCGGTGGACTCTGGCTCACGCGTCGCAAGCGAGTCGTCGAGTCCCGCAGGTTCGGCACTCTCGCGCTGTGGATGATCCCGACTCCGTTCCTTGCCAACAGTTCTGGCTGGATCTTCACCGAGATGGGCCGTCAGCCGTGGGTCGTCGCGCCCAACTGGGAGAACGACCTGGACCCGATGCGGATCAACATGCTCGTCCAGAACGGCGTCTCGAACCATACGGCGCCGACGGTGTGGGTGACGCTGATCGGCTTCACCCTGCTCTACGGCGCGCTCGGTGTCGTGTGGTTCATGCTCCAGCGGCGATATGTCATCGAGGGGCCGGCCACCTACGACTCCAGACCGCCGGGATACTCCGACCCCGACGCGGACAGCGATGAGCCCAAACAGCTCTCGTTCGCGTACTGACGGCCGACCCAACCATAGGAGAGACCAGTGGGACTTCCGGAAGTCTGGTTCCTGATCATCGCGGTGCTGTTCGTCGGCTACTTCGTCCTCGAGGGGTTCGACTACGGCGTCGGGATGCTGATGCCCTTCCTCGGCCGCAGCCACACCGGCGGCGATGCGCGGGTGGCGCCCGATGAGCCGGCCGCCGACCCCGACACCCGTCGGCGGGTGCTGCTCAACACGATCGGACCGGTCTGGGACGGCAACGAGGTGTGGTTGATCACCGCGGGTGGAGCGTTGTTCGCCGCCTTCGGCGGCTGGTACGCGACCATGTTCTCCGCCTTCTACTTCGCGTTGTTCCTGATCCTGATCGGCCTCATCACGCGGGTCTGCGCCATCGAGTGGCGCGGCAAGATCGACAACCCGAGATGGCGGATGTGGTGCGACGTCGGGATCGGACTCGGCTCCTGGATTCCGGCCATCGTGTGGGGTATCGCCTTCGCCAACGTGGTCCGCGGTCTGCCGATCGACGCCGACGCACAGTACACGGGCGGATTCCTCGACCTGTTCAACCCGTACGCCCTGCTGGGCGGTCTGACCACGCTGCTGGCGTTCCTGACCCACGGTGCCGTCTTCCTGTCGTTGAAGACCGACGGCGCGCTTCGCGAGGACTCGATGCGCTACGCATCGCGGCTGGCGATCCCGACGCTGGTCGTCGCCGGCGCGTTCCTGCTGTGGACGCAGTTGGCCTACGGCAGTGCGTGGACCTGGATTCCGGTGCTGATCGCCGCGGCTGCCGCCCTGGTGATGGTGGGTGCCACGCAGGTGCGCAAGGAGGGTCTGGCGTTCGCCGCCACCTCGATCGCCATCGTGGGCACCGTGGCGACCCTGTTCGGGTCGCTGTATCCCGACGTGCTGCCGTCGACCATCAACCCGGCGTACGACCTCACCATCGACAACACCTCGTCGAGTCACTACACCCTCGTCGTCATGACCTGGGCCGCCGTTCTGGTCACACCCGTCGTGATCGCGTACCAGGCCTGGACCTACTGGGTGTTCCGCAAGCGCCTGTCCGTGGAGATCATGCCCAAGCCTGCGGGGTTGCGATCCTTGCGCGCCTTCGGCGAGTGACGCCGCAGGAACCGTCGGCGGCCGCGCGGCGGGGTGCCGCCCGGCCGCCGGTCGATCCGCGCCTGCTTCGGTACTCGCCGACAACCCGCCGATACGTTCTGGTCACGGCGGCGTTCGCCGTCGCACAGGTGATCGCGATCATCGTCGCGGCGGCGATGGCGGCTTCGATCCTCTCGGAGCTGATCGTCTTCCCGGATCTCCGATCGTTCGATGCGCAATGGGTGCACCTGGTCGTCCTCGCCGGCGCGATGGCGGCCCGCGCCGCGATGGCCTACGGGCACGACCGGTACGCCCACCGTGCGGCGGAACTGGCGATCGCGGAACTGCGGGCCGAGGCACTCGACGTGCTCACCGATCCGCGCCGGACCTCGCCGCGAGCACTGCTGACCCTGCGCGAGCATGCCGCCACGGTGCTGTTGCGGGGTCTCGACGCGCTCGGACCGTATCTCTCCGGCTACCTGCCCGCACTCGTGACCGCGGCGATCCTGACGCCGACGGTGACCATCGTGATCGCCTTCGCCGACTGGCCGTCGGCGCTGATCATCCTGATCACGTTGCCGCTCATCCCGATCTTCATGATCCTCGTCGGCCTCATGACCCGCGACCGCACCAGCCGCAAACTGGCGACGATGAGCAGGCTGACGGCGCAACTGCTGGATCTGATCGCGGGCCTGCCGACGCTGCGGGCGCTGAACCGGGCCGAGACCCCGGCCGCCCAGGTCGCCGAACTCGGTGAGGCGCACCGGCGTTCCACGATGAGCTCGCTGCGGGTCGCGTTCCTGTCGGGAGCGGTTCTCGAACTGCTCGCGACGCTGTGCGTCGCCTTGGTCGCCGTCGGTATCGGACTGCGCCTGGTCTTCGGCGAGATGTCGCTCTACGCCGGTGTCTTCGCGCTGATCCTGGCACCGGAGGCGTACCTGCCGCTGCGGCGCGTCGGCGCCCAGTTCCACAACTCCGCCGACGGTCTCACCGCCGCCGAGCAGGTGTTCGAGCTGATCGATTCGCCCGACGAGCCGGCGCCCATGCCGGTCACCGGTGGCCGTGGGATCACCGTCGCGGGCGCACCGATCACGATCCTCGACCTCGGCGTCCACGGCCGCGACGGCTGGGCGCCGGAATCGCTGCGCGCGACCATTCCGCCCGGCTCGGTCACGCTCTTCACCGGGCCCAACGGCTCGGGCAAATCGACCACGCTCGCCGCGATCATGGGGTTGCTGACCCCCGACGACGGGTCGGTGCTCATCGGGTCCATCCCGGTGGCACACGCCGATCCCGGGATCCTGCACGAACAGATCGCCTGGCTACCGCAACAGCCCGTCATCGTGCCGGGCACCGTCGGGGAGAATGTCGAACTCTTCGGTGCGCTGGGCCGGGACGCCGCCGAATCCGCGGCTGCGGCCAGCGGATTCGACACCGTGGTGCTCGAACTGCCGGAGCGACTCGACACCCCGCTCGGTGCGGGCGGCGTCGGGCTCTCCGCCGGCCAGCGGCAGCGCCTCGCGCTCACCCGGGTGCTGGCGTCACCGGCCCCGCTGCTGTTGCTCGACGAGCCGACCGCCCACCTCGACGAGGACTCCGAACGTGCGGTGCTGACGGCACTGCGTGAGCGTGCGCGCGCCGGTGACACCGTCATCGTGGTGGCCCACCGTGGTATCGCGCGTGAATTCGCCGATCAGGTGGTCGAATTCGACGGAGGTGTGGCATGCGCGACGACCCACTGATCCGGGCTCTGGGGTTCCTCGGGCTGCGCCGGGGCGCCGTCGCCAAGGCGTTGCTGCTCGGTGTCGGCGGTTCGCTGTCGGCGCTCGGCCTCGCGGCCCTGTCGGCGTGGTTGATCACCCGCGCGTGGCAGATGCCGCCGGTGCTGTACCTCTCGGTCGCCATCACCGCCGTTCGGGCGCTGGGCATCTCGCGCGGACTGTTCCGTTACCTCGAACGGCTCGCCACCCACGACCTCGCCCTGCGCGCGATGACCACCGCTCGCGAGCGGGTGTACACGGCCCTCGCGACCGGATCGCCCGCGTACTCGGTGACCCTCCGGCGGGGAGACCTGTTGACCCGCACCGGTGATGACATCGACGAGATCGGCAACGCCCTCATCCGCGGACTGATCCCCATCGGTGTCGGGGTGACGACGGCGGTGGCCGCGGTCGTCGTGATGGCGTTGGTGTCGTTGCCCGCCGCCGGGGTACTGGCTCTCGCTCTCGTCGTCAGCGGTGGCGTGGCGCCGTGGCTCGCGGCCCGCGGTGGCGCCCGCACCATCCGGGACGGATCGCAGGCGGCGACAGAGTCCGCGGAGGCCACGACGACGGCGCTGTGGCATGCGTCCGAACTCGTCGTCGCACGTCGGCGCGGAGCACTGCTCGGGTCTGCCGCGGACGCTGATCGTCGGCACCTCGCGGCCACCGACCGGGGCCGGAGACTGGAGGCGGCCGCGGCCGCGGCCACCCCGCTCGCGATGGGCGCGTCGCTGGTGGCGGCCTGCGTGATCGCCATCCAGTTGGCATCGCAGACAACCGGTTCGATTGCCGGGGTCGCCTCCGGGGAGGGGCTCACCCCGATGATCCTGGGTGTCCTGGTCCTCCTGCCGTTGTCGGCGTTCGAGTCGACCGCGCCCCTGACCGAGGCCGGACTGCAGATCGAACGCAGCCGGCAGAGCGCGGCCCGGGTCATGACCCTGGTCGACGGCGCCCACGCCGATCCGGCCGAACCATCCGGGGCTGATGTGGCGATACACCGCGGGATGGTCGAGGTCTCGGCCGACGGACTGCGCTGGGGTCGTCCGCAGCGCGACGTCCTCGGACCCGAGGGCGGCCTCGACCTCGACCTGCGGCCGGGAGCGCGACTGGCGGTGGTCGGACCCAGCGGCGTCGGGAAGTCGACGCTTCTGCTCACCCTCGCCGGACTGCTCAACCCGGTGGACGGGGACATCGCCTGCGTCGACGTGGTGAATCGAGCTGCCGTCGGACTCCGCTCGGCCGGTTGTTACTTCGCCGAGGAGGCGCATCTCTTCTCGACGTCGGTCCGCGAGAACATGCGCGTCGCACGCGGTGACGCCACCGATGAGGAGATCCGCGCGGCGCTGACGACGGTGGGCCTCGACGGTTGGGTCTCGCGGCTCACCGACGGTCTGGACACCACGCTGTCCGGCGGGGCCGAGGCGGTCAGCGGCGGCGAGCGACGGCGCCTGCTGCTGGCCCGGGCGCTGCTCCACCCGGCGCCGATGGTCCTCCTCGATGAACCGACCGAGCACCTCTCCGCGGACGACGCCGACGACCTGCTCCGCCGCCTCCTCGGCGTCGAGGACGATCTCTTCGGACCCGAGCGGATCGTCGTGGTCGTGACGCATCAGCTCCCTGCTGACGTGGGCGAGGCGCAGGTGGTGGAGCTGGCGTCTGCCGCCGCACGGGACTTCTGACCGCCGAACCTCAACTCGACTGGCATACTTCGATCGAAGTCTGGAAGTCGGGTTGACGTCGACCGGTCGTGGGAGGCGGGCGTCGGGGTGAGGTCGCGCGCGACATCAATCGGGCCTGGCGACGTCGGTGGGTGTCGCGGCCCCGGAGCGATGTCGCGCGCGACATCAATCGGGTGGGTGTCGTTCCTCGCGGGGCCTTCGTGGCTCGTCGCTTTCGCTCCTCGCGCCTCAGGCGGCGGTGGGGTGGAGCGCTGTCGACAGAGTGCGTGCTGAGTGTCGGAAACCGGCACTCCTTCCGCACTTTGGTGGGACTTCTGACCGCCGAAGTCGACCGGTCGTAGTGGGGAGCCTTGTATCACAACGGAATCGGGGCCGGACGCATGGCGTCCGGCCCCAGATCTTCCCCCGTGAGAGGTGAGGGTCTAGCTGCTCGAGACCTCGTAACCCATCGGCAGCATCGTCGACTTGTGCTCGAGGAAGGACTCCAGGCCTTCGCGGCCGTTCTCGCGGCCGATGCCGGAGTTCTTGTAGCCGCCGAAGGGCGACTCGGGATCGATTGCATACCAGTTGATCCCGAAGGTGCCCGTCCGGATCCTCGTGGAGATCTCGATGCCGCGCTCGACGTCGGCGGTCCACACGGTGCCGGCGAGTCCGTAACTGGAGTCGTTGGCGATGGCGACGGCCTCGTCGACGTCGTCGTAGGCGATCACCGACAGGACCGGACCGAAGATCTCCTCCTGGGCGATGGCCATGTCGTTGGTGACGCCGGTGAAGATCGTGGGCGTGAGGAAGTAACCCGAGTCGAGCCCCTCGGGTCGCTCGCTCTCGAGAGCCGGTGTGGCACCGGCCTTCTTGCCGATCTCGATGTACTCCTCGACCTTCTGACGCTGCTTCTCGGTGATCAGCGGGCCGAGCTGGGCTTCCGGATCGGAGGGCAGGCCGACCTTCATGGCCTTCGCCGCCTCGACCATCGCCCCGACGATCTCGTCCTGACGGCTGCGCGGCACCAGGATTCGGGTCTGCGCGACACAGGCCTGACCGGTGTTGAACAGGCCGAGGAACGTCAGCATGAAGGCGTTCGCAGCGATGTCGACGTCGTCGAGCACGATGGCCGCGGACTTGCCGCCCAGCTCCAGCGAGCAGCGCTTGAGGGTCTCGGCGCAGGCCGCGCCGATGGCCTTGCCCGCGGCGGTCGACCCGGTGAAGGTGATCTTGTCGACGTCGGGGTGTGCGACGAGCGCCTGGCCGGTCTCGGTGCCGCCGGTGACCACCGAGATGGCCTCGGCGGGCACGCCGGCCTCGATGAACAGCTGGGCCACGTAGTTGCCGGTGAGCGGGGTCTCCGGGGCGGGCTTGAGCACCACCGAACATCCGGCGGCGAGCGCCCCGCCCATCTTGTTGCAGGTGATGAACAGCGGGACGTTCCAGGCGCAGATGGCGCCGACGACGCCCACCGGCTCACGTGTGATGCGGGTGGTGCCGAACAGGCCGGTGCGGTACTCCTCCCACTGGTAGTCGCGGGCGGCGTTCGCGTAGGCGCGCAGGACGCCGGTGCCGGGCAACTGCTGCAGGGTGGCGATCGCGCTCGGCGGGGCGCCCATCTCGGCCGAGACCAGTGCGGTGATCTCGTCTCCGCGCTCGTCGATCAGGTCGGCGACCTTGGCGATGATGTCGGCGCGCCGGGCCGGGGGCGTCGAACTCCAGACGCCCGAGTCGAAGGCCGCGCGGGCCGCCCGGACGGCGGCGTCGACGTCGGTGGCGTCGGCGTGCGGCACCGATCCGACACGTTCCCCGGTGGCGGGGGAGAAGACCTCGAGGATCTCACTGGAATACGGGTCGACCCATCGGCCGCCGATGAGCAACTGGGGTTGATCCCCGCCGCCGGTGACTGGTGCGGTGTGGGACTCCACGGTCTCGGTCATTACGCGTGTGCTCCTCAGGAGGACGGGTCCTTGCGCCGGTCAGCAGCGGATTTCTCTCCGCACGCGGGCAAGTGTGAACTACGGCACACGCAATACTAGAACACGTTCTAACTTTGGCGCCAGGGGCGGCGGGGAATCAGTCCCTGCCGAAGGCGGCGCGGGCCTCGAGGCCCTCCATGACGTCGTCGAGGACGTCCAGCTGGCCGGCCGCGTCGGCGGCCTCGAGGAGGCGTTGCTGATCGTGCGGCTCGACCTGGAGCCGGTTGGCCCAGCGGTAGATGGGCGAGAGGTCTGCGGTCAGGGGGTCGGCGTCGATGATGTCGAGTGCGGCGAAGATCGTGTCGGCGTCCTTGCCCGCGGCCTCGAGCGTCTCACGCATCACCGCGCGGAGGCGTTGGTCGATCGAGTGCAGGCGCTCGAGGTCGGCCTCGGACGGAGCCGGTTCGGGTAGTGCTTCGACGCGTGCCAGCGGATACGGATCATCGGGGAGCCACCCGACGATCCGGAACCGATGAGTTCCGGTGCCGGACAACAGGGCCCGGCCGTCCGGGAGTCGATCGGTGACGTCGGCGCGTGCCATCGTGCCCACCTCGCAACGCACCTCGCCGCCCCCGACCTCGGAGCCGCGGGCGATCAACACGACGCCGAAACGTACGGTCGATCGCCCGTCGGACTCCTCGATGTGGTCGGTCAGCATCTGCCGGTAGCGCGGTTCGAAGACGCGCAGCGGCAGCTCGCCACCCGGCAGCAGGGCGGTGCCGAGCGGGAACATCGGCGAGACGAACTGCTCGCCGGCCGGGACGGACGGGCTCAGGGGTACTCCGTCAGGCCTTGGGACGCGCGTCGAGGACGACCTCGAACTCGAGGAGGTCGGCACCCGAGGCGACGGGCTTGGCGCGCTCACCCGCATGGGCCTCACGCGCGGGGCCGGATGCCCACGCCTGGAAGTCCTCCTCGGACTCCCACTGCGTCACCACGAAGTAGCGGTCGTCGCCCTTGACCGGACGCAGCAACTGGAAGCCGAGGAAGCCCTTGGAGCCGTCGACGGAGTGTGCACGGTTGGCGAACCGCTTCTCCAGCTCGGGTCCGGCGCCCTCGGGAACGGAGATTGCATTGATCTTCACAACAGACATGCGTCCACCATAGGCGTTCCGGGTGCGTAGGTGACCGACTTGTCCCGCCTCCGGAGCGCGGTGCGGACGGCTACAGTTTCGGCCATGTTCGACACCCAGGCGATCGGCGAGATCGGGCTCCGCGACCACGGGGGCCCGACGACCGTCGACGAGGCGCGCGGCCCGCTCGGCGACGGTTCGACCGCGCGGCCGATCGTCCTGCTGCACGGCCTGATGGGGCGTGGACGCACATGGCGGCGGCAGATCCCCTGGTTGCGCCGATACGGCCGGGTGTTCACCTACGACGCCGCCTTCCACACCGGGGCGGACGTCGGGGAGCCCGGCAGCGCAACGGAACTCGCGACCGAACGGTTCGTCGCCGATCTCGCCGAGATCCTCATCTGGATCGACCGGGGTCCGGCGGTCCTCATCGGACATTCGATGGGGGCGCTCCACGCCTGGTGTGCGGCAGCCGCGTATCCGGAGCTCGTCGAGGCGCTGGTCCTCGAGGACATGGCCCCCGACTTCCGCGGCCGGACGACCACCAACTGGACACCGTGGTTCGAGTCGTGGCCGGAGCGTTTCGATTCCGTGGACGAGGCGATCGCGATGTTCGGTCCGGTTGCCGGCCGGTATTTCTACGAGGCGTTCGACGACGGACGGCTGCACGGACGAATCCCGGTGTGGGGCGCCATCGCCGACGAGTGGGGTGTCCGCGACTTCTGGGCGCAGTGGCGCGAGGTCGCCGTGCCGTCGTTGGTGATCGAGGCCGAACACACCGTGACGCCGCCGGGTCAGATGCGTCGTATGTGCGAGGTCAACGAGCATGCGCGGTATCTGCGGGTCTCCGGTGCCGGGCATCTCGTCCACGACGACGCACCGCACGTGTATCGCGGTGCGGTGGAGGCATTTCTGTCCGGGCTCGACAACTGACGGCCGAAATGACTCGGGGCGCACACGATGTCTCGTGCGCGCCCCGAACGGGTGGATGAGGGTCAGGCGGGATCTGCGGGTGCGATCGGCGCGCCGTTGAGTCGACGCCAGCAGTGCACCAGGAACAGCTGTGCGACCGGGGCGGCGACGATCAGTCCGACGTAGCAGACCAGGACACCGACCAGGTTGATGGCGTAGGTGACCAGCAACGTGATGATCGAGTCACCGACCTTCGACTTCGTCAGCTCGAAGGAGTTCTTCATCGCGTTGATCGGGGACAGGCTCTTGTCGATGGTCGCGACCACCGAGAACATCAGGAAGAACATTGCGATGATCCCGGGGATGATGCACAGCACGTAGCCGATTCCGGTGATGATGCCGACCAGGATCGCCGTGCCGACGACCGGCCCGAAGCGAATCGGGGTCAGGAACGACTTCGCGGTGACCGGCTCACCGTTCGCGACCCGCACCGCGCCCGAGATGATGCTCGCCTGGATGTACAGCAGGCCCACGATGAAAACGAGGTACACCAGGCCGAAGAGGACCGACCCGCCGAAGCCGAGTGTCGTCTCCTCGTAGTAGAAGCCGTTGCCGTAGTCGACCCGCTCGGTGGTACCGAACAGTGCCACCGCCGAGAAGCCCACCGCGATCAGCGCGGCCCCGAGCAGGAACACCACGAGGCCCGGCAGGATCATGGCGCCGACGTTGTTCTTGAACTTGTTGAAAGCCCAGGAGAACGCTTCGCCCACATCGACCTTGGTGCCGGGAGCGCCGGGAGGCACGGGGGCACCGGGGTAGGCGCCCGGGGGCGGCGGAGGCGGCGCCTGGCCGTACTGCGGCTGCCCGAACTCGGGCTGCTGGCCGTACTGCGGCGGTTGTTGCCCGTACTGGGGCGGGGGCTGCTGCCCGTACTGCGGCGGCTGGCCCGGCTGGCCACCCGGCTGCTGCGGGTCCGACGGCGGGACAGGGGGATACGGCGGCTGACTCATGGATCGGGACATTAGCAACGATCCGGGCGTAGCGGGAGACTATCCCCGAACGATCAAATGACTGGTCATCGACGTTGGCACGAATTATGGGTGCTCCTGGGCGAGTTGTCCTCTCGAATCGGCGCCCATCGTCCGGCCTGCGGATATGTGGCGGTGCCGGGCGTGTCAGCCCTCGCCCGCCAGGCAGAAACGCCCGTCGGTGGTGATCTCGACGAGACCGTCGACGAGCAGGGAGTCGAGGGCGCGGTCGCGTTGTGCGGTGTCCGTCGTCCACACCATGTCGAGCCTCGCCCGCTCCACCGCACCGGTGGTGCCGCGCAGTACATCCAGCAGCAGGCCGCGGACCTGGCGGTCGGTGCCGGCGAACTTCTGGGTCTTCCGCGGCGGGCCGGTGTGGGCGGGGCGCCCGAGCCGGACCCAGGCGCAGTCGACGAGAGGGCAGTTGTCGCACTTGGGGTTTCGTGCGGTGCACACCAGCGCACCCAATTCCATGAGCGCCGCGGAGAACCGCGGCGCGCTCGGGGCGTAGCCGGTGTCGGCGGACCTGGGGAGGAGCGCCTCGGCGTCGTCGAGGTCGCGACGCGACGGGTTGCCCGGCTGTTCACGACCGTGCACCGCCCGCGCGACGACGCGGCGGACGTTGGTGTCGACGACGGGGACCGCCTGGCCGTAGGCGAAGCAGGCGACCGCCCGTGCGGTGTAGTCGCCGATGCCGGGCAGGGTCAGCATCGTCTCGACGTCTTCGGGCACCCGATCGTCGTGGTCGCGTGCGAGGACCTTGGAACACTCGTGGAGGCGGAGGGCGCGTCGTGGGTAGCCGAGTTTGCCCCAGGCGCGCAGGACCTCGCCGGCGGACTCGGCGGCCATCGCCGACGGCACCGGCCAGCGCTCGACCCATTCCCGCCACGGTTCGAGGACCCGGGACACCGGGGTCTGCTGCAGCATGATCTCGCTGATGAGGATCTGCCAGCCGGTGCACGACGGATCCCGCCACGGGAGGTCGCGTTCGTGGGTATCGAACCAACCGATCAATCGCTCCGGTGGCACACTATTGAGCATGATCGGAAAGACACCACGTGAAGCCTGGCGCATTCTGCGCGATGGAAACGACCGTTTTGTGGCCGGAGAATCTCAACATCCGAGCCAGGGTATCGAGGACCGTGCTCGACTCGCCGACGGGCAGCACCCGCACGTGGTCCTGTTCGGCTGTGCGGACTCCCGTCTGGCCGCGGAGATCATCTTCGACCAGGGCCTCGGCGACATGTTCGTCGTCCGCACCGCAGGCCACGTCATCGATTCCGCCGTCCTCGGCTCGCTCGAGTACGCCGTGGAGGTCCTCGGGGTCCCGCTGATCGTCCTCCTGGGCCACGACAGCTGCGGCGCGGTGAAGGCGACGCTGGACGCCCTCGACGACCTGCAGATCCCCGGTGGTTACATCCGCGACGTCGTCGAGCGCGTCACGCCGAGCATCCTGGCCGGACGCAGCGAGGGCCTCACCCGGGTCGACGAGTTCGAGGCCCGTCACGTCGTCGAGACCGGACGCCTGCTCATGCAGCGCAGCCGGATCATCGCCGACCGCATCAGCACCGGGAAGCTGGCGATCGTCGGTCTGACCTACAAGCTGAGCGACGGCCAGGTCAACCTCGAGTCCGTCTACGGCGACATCGGCGAGAAGCCGCGCGCCGACGTGGTGGCCGAGAGCGCCTGAGTCTCCGGGCGGCCCCGAGCCTGAAGGCGAACTCTAGACTTTGCCTGCTCGGGGTCGCTTTTCGGTGGCGACACGCCGCACGTGATCAGCCGGAAGTCAAGTTCCGGCCGTTAGCGTTGTGGGCGTGATCGAACCCCAGGGCCCGCTGCCACCCGAGATCTACTGGCGACGACGCGTCGTCGCCGGGGGTGGCGCGCTGGTCGTCGTGGGGTTGGTCGTCGCACTGATCGTGTGGATGACGTCCGGGGGTGACGCTCCGCAGAACGCCGCGGCAACGTCGTCCGTCCCGAGCAGCGCGGCCCCGTCCTCGGAGTCGGCACCGCCGTCGTCCGAGCCGCCGGCCGCAGGTGCAGGCGGAGCCGGTGGTGCTCCGGGCGACAATGCGCCCCCAGGCGGTGGGGCGCCGGGCGGCGCGCCCGCGTCGGCATCCTCACCTCCGGAATCGGCGAGCCCCGCCGGTGTCCCCGGCGCGCCCGGGGGTCCCAACCTCTGCCCGGATCAGGCGATCTCGGTGGTCCTCTACACAGACAAGCCGACGTACACGATCGGCCAGCAGCCCGTCTTCACGATCGTCACCACGAACGCCGGACTGTCCGAATGCACGCGCGATGTTGGCAAGTCGGTACAGAACGTCGTCGTCCGAACCCTCGACGGTTCGCGCACGCTGTGGACGGCGCGAGACTGTTCGCCGCTGGACACGGTGAACAACGTGGTCCTCAAGCCCGCTCAGCAGGTCAAGGACACCATCACCTGGTCGGGTACCACCAGCAGCCCCGGCTGTGAGCGTCCGCGGAACCAGGTGCCCGCCGGTTCCTACTCGGCGATCGGCAAGATCGGTGAGCGCGAATCGTTCCCGATCACCTTCAACATGGTCGCCCCGGCGCAGGAGCCCTGATCGACCCACAGCAGTGATCGACCAACAGCACTGATCGCCTGGAGCCCCGAATTCTTCGGGGCTCTAGTCGTATCGCTCGATGCTCGTCTCCGCGAGGCGGGACAGGCCCTCGCGGATGTGCCGCGCCCAGATGCTCCCGATGCCCTCGACGGCCTGCAGGTCGGCCGAGGTGCTGGCGAGCAGCGCCTGCAGGGTGCCGAAGCTGCGGACGAGCCGGTCGACGTGTGCGAACTGCAGGCGGGAGATCCGGGCGAGCAACCGGTAGCCGCGCGGACTCATGGCGTTGTCCTGGGCCTCGATGGTCGTCGGGTAGCCGAAGGCGCCGGCGAGCTGGGTGAGGTCGAGGAGGTCGGCGTCGCTGAGTCCCTCGATGACCTCGAGTGCCTGGCGTACGTCCTCGGCGGTGGCCGGTTCGGGGCTGGCGAAGTAGTCGCGGACGAGGAGTTCGCGCATCGTGTCGTTGTCGCTGATGAGCTCCTCGAGCTGCAGGCTCACCTGCCGGCCGTTGGTGCCGAGCTCCAGGACGTACTCCTCGATCTCGACCGACACGCGCCGCACCATCTCCATCCGCTGTGCGGTCGACATGGCGTCGCGGAGCAGGACGTAGTCCTCGATCTCGGCTCGCGACAGCGCGGCGATGACCTCGTCGAGGCGTGCCTTGTACCGCTCCAGGGTCGCCAGGGCGACGTTCGCGCGCGACAGGATGGGGTCGGGGCTCTCCACGACGCGGCGGGCGCCGTCGACGTAGACGCTGACGATCGACATCGACGCGCTGACCGAGATGACCGGATGACCGGTCTGGATCGCGGTGCGTTCGGCGTTGCGGTGCCGGGTACCCGACTCCTCGGTGGGGATCGAGGGATCCGGCACGAGCTGAACGTTGGCGCGCACGATGCGCTTGCCGTCGGTGGAGAGGACCACCGCCCCGTCCATCTTGGCGAGCTCGCGCAGGCGCGTCGGGGCGAATTCGACGTCGAGGTGGAAGCCGCCGTCGCAGATCTTCTCCACGTCGGAGTCGTGCCCGAGCACGATCAGGGCGCCGGTGCCGCCGCGCAGGATTCGTTCCAGGCCGTCGCGCAGCGGGGTGCCCGGCGCGACGCGCGCCAAGGTCTCACGCGTGAGCTCGGACTTCACCACTTCGGCAACCATGTCTCCCCTTCGCAACCGGGTACTCCCCGGCAGTCGACGCCCGTCGAAGCAGGTCGTCGCAACGGTGACTAGGGTACCGGGATGTGAAGAGCAGCAGTTTTGTGGTGCCCGACGAGCTCGACGTGCTCGAGCGCCACCCGAAGACCTCCAAGCCGGGCGAGCTCATGCGCCCCCACAACATGACCTGCTTCGGTTGCGGTGCGGAATCGCCGCACGGCCTGCACCTCGAGATGTACGCCGGCGAGGGCTTCACCGTGGAGGCGAAGATGCCCGTCGAGCAGTGGATGGAGGGCGGCCCGGGCGTGATCCACGGCGGCATCCTCTCCAGTGCGTTCGACGACGTCATGGGTATGACGCCGCGACTTCTCGGCCCGGCCGGGGTGACCGTCCACCTCCAGGTCGATTTCATGAAGCCGATCCCGGTGGGCAAGACCCTGCATCTGCGGGCCGAGATCCTGGGTAAGCAGCGTCGCAAGATCTACACCGAAGGTGTTGCGCACCTCGGTGATCCGGAGCGTCCGGTCGCACGTGCGAACGGCGTGTTCGTGACCGTCGACGTCCGCGAGCACTTCGCCGAGCACGTCGAGAACAGCGCGAAGGCCGCCGAGTACCTGGGCGGCAAGCCGCAGCTCTGAGACCGCGTCAGAACGGCGCGTCCACCGGGTCGGAGTCGCGTAGGTGGACGGCGTCGCCGAGGTTGGCGACCCGGAGGATGCGAATGCCCTTCGGGAGTTCCTCGTCGGTGGCCGCGGGGATGATCGCCTCGCGGAAGCCGAGTCGCTTGGCCTCCGCGAGACGGCGCGCAACCGCCGAGACCCGACGGATCTCGCCGCCGAGACCAACCTCGCCGATGACGACGGTCGACTGGGGGACGGGGCGTTGGGTCAGGGTCGAGTAGACCGAGAGCGCGATGGCGAGGTCGGCGGCCGGTTCGGTGACGCGCATACCGCCGACCGTCGACAGGTAGACCTCCGACTTCGCGAGCTCCTTCCGGCCGGCGCGTGCCTGCAGGACGGCGAGGACCATCGCCACCCGGTTGAAGTCGAGCCCCGACACCGCACGACGGGGGTTGGACATCTCGGTGCCGTTGGCGAGTGCCTGGACCTCGCCGACGAGCGCACGCTTGCCGTCCATCGTCACCATCGTGACGCTGCCGCTGACGTCCGAATCTCGTTGGTGCAGAAAGATTCCGGACGGATCGGGCACCTGATGGATGCCGTCGTCGCGCTGTTCGAAGCAGCCGACCTCATCGGCGGCGCCGAAGCGGTTCTTCACGCCGCGGACCATCCGCAGCGTCGAGTGCTTGTCGCCCTCGAAGGCGAGCACGACGTCCACGAGGTGCTCGAGCGAGCGAGGGCCGGCGACCGCGCCCTCCTTGGTCACGTGGCCGACCAGGATCACCGCGATGCCCCGGTTCTTGGCCAGTGAGACCAGCGCGGTGGTGACGGCGCGGATCTGGGTCACGCCTCCGGTCACGCCGTCGGCGCCGGATGCGACGACGGTCTGCACCGAGTCGACGATCATGAGCGACGGGCGCACGGTGTCGACGTGGCCGAGGATGGTCGCGAGATCGGTCTCGGCGGCCAGATAGACGTTGGGGTGGACCGCGTCGGTGCGCTCGGCCCGCATGCGGACCTGCCCGGCCGATTCCTCTCCGGTGATGTACAGCGCGACGCGATCCTGGGCCGCCCAGTGTTTGACGGTCTCGAGCAGGAGGGTCGATTTGCCGACCCCGGGTTCTCCGGCGAGCAGGATGACCGACCCCGGGACGACGCCACGCCCGAGGACGCGGTCGAGTTCTCCGATTCCGGTGGGCACGGCCGCCGTGGACTGGGCGTCGACCTCGGTGATGCGCAGAGCCGGGCTGGATGGCGCCACCGCGGCGGTCGTCCGCGCGGATGTGGGTGCGCCGGCGACCTCGTCGATCGATCCCCACTCGTTGCATTCAGGGCAGCGCCCGACCCACTTGGCGACCTGATGACCGCAGCCGGAACAGCGATACGAGGATTTGGGTTTTGCCACCCGATTAGCCTAGGCGGGGGGACCGACAAAACAGACGAGGCCCGGCGCATGCCGGGCCTCGTCGTGCGTATTCAGGGGAAGGGGGTCAGTGCCCGCCGCCCTCTTCGTGTCCGCCCTCGGGAGCGCCGCCCTCGGCGTCCCCGGGGCCGACCTCGCCGTGATGCTGGTTGTAGAACGTCGGCTCCGCGTTGCGGGCGACGTCCTGGCGCTCGAGCTCCGCGCCGGCGTCGACCGGGGTCTGCACGGTGGTCTCACCGGCGGGGACCCACGAGCCGTTGCTCTCGCGCTTCTCGAAGACGAAGGTCAGGTCGGTGGTCAGACCGGCGGCGACGGTGTCGCCCGTGTCGGAGAGTTCCGCGGTGACCCGCTTCTCGCTGTCACGGACGGAGCCGACTGGCGTACCGCTGCTGAGAGCCTGCCCCGGCGGGATGACGCGCGCAGCGGAATCACTGCCCTCGACGAACTCGACCGAACCCTTCTCGGGCTTGATCTCCTTCAGGCGGTAGTAGGCGGTCTGGTCGGAGTTCGCGACGACGAACGCGAGCTCGAACGGTCCGCCGTTGCCGAAGACGGTCGGTGCGTCCTTCTCCGGGTAGAGGATCTGCACGTCCCGCAACTGCAGGGCGTCGATGTTGACGTTCGCGCCGTTCACTGCGGGCAGCTGGTTGGCGGTCTGCGAGATCTGTCCCGCACCGCAACCGGTGGTGCCCAGGGCAACGGCGATGCCGATCGTGGCTACTGCGGCGGCCAGACGAGTAGGCCGAAACGCCGATCGCCGTGCGGATAGTGAAAGCACTGACACCCGATCCTCCCAGGTCAAACGAAGTCGAATTGCAGCGCGCGAAACCCTGCACTACGCAGCGTAGTGGGCGCCGTGGGGAAAAGTCCCCCCGGGTGCCCGATTCGTGTCTGCGAGGGCGTGTCTCGGGGGCCGGCGAGGGGGCCTCGACGGCCGTCGTGTGCATGGTGCTGCGTGATGCCGAACACGCTGCTACGACACCCCTCGCCACCTCGCAAGAGCCTGCAGTGAGACCGGTTCACCGCGTTGACCTGCACCGTTGGGTGGGGCCCTCGGAACGCCCGTGCTAGACTGGGTTCACTCGAAAGGGGCAAGGAACATTGAATTTCAAAGTTGGCGACACCGTCGTTTACCCCCATCACGGTGCTGCTCGGGTCGAAGACATCGTGACCCGGACCATCAAGGGTGAGCAGATCGAATACCTTGTTCTCAAGGTTGCCGACGGTGACATGACCGTTCAGATTCCCTCGACGAAGTTGGAATACGTGGGCGTCCGCGACGTGGTCGGGCAAGAGGGTCTTGATCAGGTCTTCCAGGTGCTGCGGGCACCGCACACCGAGGAGCCGACCAACTGGGCACGCCGATTCAAGGCGAACCAGGAGAAGCTCATCTCGGGCGACATCATCAAGGTTGCCGAGATCGTCCGCGACCTCTGGCGTCGTGAGCAGGACCGAGGACTGTCGGCCGGTGAGAAGCGGATGCTGACCCGTGCTCGTCGCGTCCTCGTGGACGAGCTCTCGCTCGCACAGAACACGAACGACGAGAAGGCAACCAGCATCCTGGACGAGGTCCTCGCTGCCGCTTCCTGATCTCAGGTTCACCTGGATCAGGATCGAATACACATGACCACTACGCCGGAGGATTCCGGCGCAGAAGTCTGCGTCATCATTCCGGCTGCCGGGTCGGGAACCCGACTCGGCGAGCCGGTACCCAAGGCCTTCGTCGACCTCTGTGGCCGGAGCATCATCGAACGATGCGTCGACAACATCCCCGCCTCGCTCGGGGCGTCGATCGTCGTCGTGGTGCCGATCGACCTCGTGGAGCGTGCTCGAGAGCTGCTCCCCGGGGTCGTCGTCGTACCCGGCGGCGCTCACCGATCGGACTCGGTGCGCGCGGGAATCGCCGCGGCCGGCGCCGCGCAGATCCTCCTGGTCCACGACGCGGCGCGCCCGCTCACGCCCGCTCACGTCTTCACCGCAGTGGTGGAGGCCGTCGCCGCCGGACATCGAGCAGTGGTGCCCGGAGTGCCCGTCGTCGATACCCTCAAACAGGTCACGCCGGGCTCTGACGGGCTCGAACTCGTGGCCCGGACCGTCGACCGCGAAGAACTCCGCGCGGTGCAGACCCCGCAGGGCTTCACCCGCGAGGCGTTGCTGCGTGCACACGCCGACGACTCCGGTCTCGCGACCGACGACGCCGGCCTCGCCGAACGCTGCGGCATCCCCGTCCACGTCGTCCCGGGAGACCCCCTCGCCATGAAGATCACCACGCCGTGGGACCTCCGCATCATCCGGGATGTCGTCGGTGAACCGGCTCTCGACTCGGAGGTCGGGCGATGAGGGTCGGCATCGGGACCGACGCTCATCGCATCGACGCATCCGCCGAATGCTGGATGGTCGGTCTGCACTTTCCCGACGAGCCCGGCTGTGAGGGCCACTCCGACGGTGACGTCGGTGCGCACGCACTGTGCGACGCCGTGCTGTCTGCCGCGGGACTCGGCGATGTCGGCTCGGTGTTCGGCACCGGGCGGCCAGAGTGGGAGGGCGTCTCCGGGGTCGCCATGCTCGCCCACGTCGCCGAGCTCGTCGCCGCCGAAGGCCTCCGCGTCGTGAACGCCGCCGTCCAGGTCGTCGGGAACCGTCCCAAGATCGGTCCGCGCCGCGCCGAGGCACAGGAAGTGCTGTCGGCGGCGGTCGGCGGGCCCGTCTCCGTGTCGGCGACCACCACCGACGGACTCGGCATGACCGGTCGGGGCGAGGGAATCGCCGCGGTCGCCACCGCTCTGCTCGACGACGCGTGACCGCGCCGCCCGCTCCTCGGCCTCAGTGTGAGGCGGCGTCCAGCAGGGTCTCGCAGGCGCTGGCGACGGCGTCGGCCGGCGGCGTGAGCCGTTCACCGAGGCGCGTGGCCGCCGCCGCGACTGCCGGATCGGTGAGCGGGTCGAGGTCGGACGGGCCGAACCGCGCCAGCTTGTTGCCCGACCCGGCTCCGTTCCGTCGGAGCGCCGCGGCCCACATCGGCTGATCCGCACTGAGCCAGGTGATGACCGACGGGATGCCCGCGCGGGTCGCCGCCGCCGTGGTGCCGGCACCGCCGTGGTGCACCGCACCGCGACACCGGGGCAGCAAGGTCTCGTGATCCACCGGCTGGTCGAGATGGAGCAGCCGATCATGCTGGGAGAGTTGGTGATCGGTGTGTCCGATCACGCGGAGCCCACGATCGAGAAGAGTGGTGACGATGCCGCCGATCTGGTCGGCGGTGATCTTCATGCTGCCGAAGCCGACGTAGACGGGTGCCTCGTCGGCGTCCGCCCATTCGACCGCCGGCGAGGTGGCGTCGTCGCCGTTCGACAGTGCTGCGCGAGTGTCCTTGTCCGGCAACAGGAATCCGACGAACGGACGCTGCGGGCCCCAGTCGTTCTCGAGTCCGGGGAACAGCGCGGCGTCGTAGGCCTGGATCTCGGGCACACCTGCACTCCGAAGCCGTCCTCCCAGAGGTCCTTTCGCCGGTGGGAGCCCGAGTTCGGTGCGCAGTCTCCGGTCGGCGCCCCGCAGCGTGAGCCAGTAGGTCTGATCGGCGAGGCGCCACATCGCCTGTGAGACCGGACGCGGGTACTCCCGGTAGCGGACGTCGAGGCTGGCGTTGGGGCGCAGCGGACAATAGTGCAGCGGAACGAATCCGATGCCGCGACTCTGCGCAATGGCGTCGGCCCGGTCCTGTGCCAGCGGCCCGGTGACGAGCAGATCGGAGACGTCGGCGAGTTCGCCCATGACGCGTTCGGAAGTCGCGCGACCGTGGTCGGCGACCTCGCCCAGGGCCTTGAGCCGAACCCGGGGGTTCTTGGACTTCAGGCGTTCCTTCACGAGTGGGCTCGCCAGCAGCTCCGCGGTCGACGGCGTGAGCACCTGCGTCGGCAACCCGGACGCAGCCGTCAGCTCGACGAGATCCTCGGGCACGGCGACCCGGACCTCGTGGCCGCGGCGCGCGAGCTCGGCCCCGATGGCGACCGCGGGCTGGACATCGCCCCGACTGCCGTGGACGGTGAATGCGATCCTCATGCGCCCCAGTGTTTTCCGTGCAGGCCCCAGGCGGCGAGTTCGGCGGCCACCAGCCGGCGCATGGTCGCGACGTCCGGGATGCGTACCGGGTCAAGTGAACTCACGCTGAACATCACCGTGTCGGCGCCGACTGCGAGCCAACCGCTGATCCCGCCCTTGCGGTCGCGGAGTCGACGGGGGTCGTCGGTGGCGGTGACGGCCCGGACGGAGAGTTCGCCGTGTTCGCCGGTGCCCAGTGTCGCGAACTCGTCGGGAACCAGCCCGACGTTGGAGGCGAGGCACAGTGGCGTGGTGACATTGGCGGCGAGGCGTCGGGTGAGCGATGCACTCAGCACCTGCAGGACCACCGCGCGCTGCGCGACCTTGCCGGAATTCGCGGCCAGGCGGTTGTAGGCCTCCTTGCACGCCGCCCGGACGGCCGTCAGGTCCTCGTAACGGTCCGCCGACGCCTCGACGAACGCGGTGGCGCCCGACGTCGCGTTCGCGCGGCGGTCGTCGGGTGTGCGCGACGAGACGGGTAGCGAGACCGGGACGACGTCACCCGGGGACACCCGGCCGCACCGCTCCAGAACCCCCACCATCAGGGCCGCGAACAGGCTGTTGTCGGTGCCGCCCCGGGATTGCGCCGCGGCCGCGAAATCGACGGTCGGGATCAGGACGGTCACGTTCGGGGCGATCTCGGCGCCGGCGACGTCGGTCTCGGGAGCAGGCCGGCCGGTCACCCGGGCCGGTGAGACCGGCGGCCCCGACCTGCTCGCGCGGGCCATCTGGACCGCGGTCTTCCCGGCGTTCCAGAGCAGGTCGCCGGCGTCGAGGACATTCGACACGAGGCCCGGCGCGGTACCGGGGGTGTAGTCCAGGCCGTGGACGGCCTCGATCACCGCCACCGCACCCGTCCCGCCGTCGGCGATGACATGGGAGATGACCAGCGACACGAGCACGGAGCTGTCGTCCGCTGTCCGCGCGGCGACGAGCCGCCACGCGGGACCGTTCTCGATGTCGAGTTCGGCGTCGGCCTGGGCGCGCCCCCATTCCTCCTCACCGCCGACCGGGACGGGCTCGGCCTGGACGGAGAAGTGGCCGGCGTCGGGGGTGTAGCGCCAGTGGGCGCGGCCAGGACCGCGATGGGTTGCGACGAGACGGCTCAGGCGTCCACGGCGCAGCTTCTCGGCGAGGGACGCGAAGGCATCGATGTCGACCGTGCCGGGGAAACGCCAGAGCGTCTGGTTCACGACGGGAAGGCCGAGGATCACATCCATGCGGACGAAGAGGTCGTCGTCGGCGGTGAGCCGGTCGACGGTCGGGTCCTGTCCTACGCCGGGTGCGTTGCCGACCAGGGATGCGAAATTCATGACTGCGCCTGCCGTTCGTCGAGAGTGATACTTTCCACATTCCGACGGGCGTGGGTCTCTCGATCGCGCGCCGATGCCATGTGCCTTGTGTCACAAAGAGTTCCCATATGAGCGCCTCCCGGGTGTCTTCCTACGATCGCCGGACCGGTGGTGAGCCGGCCGGTGTGAACATGCCCGCCTGATCGGCGTGGACCATCTTCTGTCGGCGGGGCCGGGTGGATGGTCGCGCGAACCTGCGGATTCGGTGATCCGTCATCGGCATCGACAGCACCCGACCCGCGTCGCCGGCGCCGGGACCGTGCAAACCCTACCCGAGAACTCCGTGGTGGCCCGGCCTCGAACAGGTGGGCGAACGGCCTTCCGGTGACGTCTCGAAACCCTCGATATCATGGATCTTTAAGGGTTGCCTTGCTGAAACTCAATTCGTATGCCGAACTATCCAACCGGATGAATTCGGGTTACTGTCGTGACCAATGTGCAGGACCGCCTGATGGGCGGTCCTGGACTTTTTGTTTGAACACCGGTGGTGAGAACTCGGAGGACGCGACGACATGACGGGTATCGCCCGACGCAGTGCCGTTCGTCGCGACTTGACCACGACCGGCCGGCTTGCCCGGAAATCCTCCGGAACAACGTCACAGTGGGGCGATACATCGGGGTCATCGCGCTGCCAGTCGACACGAACATGGGCACAACCGTTCTCGGTTCCGGGGAGGTGTGCCCACGTCGGTCACGACCGACAACATCGCTAGCGCGCGGCAGCGCAGTGGCTCGGGGAGGAGCCGGAGCAAGACCATCAGTCGGGGGCCGAGACGTGTGTCGACACGGGAGGTTTTGATGGAATACACCGAACTCAATGACTATTCGATGCCCGGCGGTACGGTCACCGCCTGGGAACCTGCGGTCGAGGCATCGGAATGGCAGGCCGACTCGCGGCAGCTGTCGTACATGCACCTCGAACACGCCCGACGGGCGGTTCGTGAGGGCGACGACTGGTACAGCCAGTGGATCGGGACCGCATTCCGCATCGAACGGCCGCTCGATCGTGATGCGTTCTCGCGCACGCTCGTTGCGTGGTACCGCAGGCATGAGGCGTTCCGGACCTCGGTGCGCGTCCACGAGGCCGGCCACCTGCAGGGCGATCTGACCCGCATCACCGTCGCGGCGGACGCGATCTCGGTGCGCGAGCGGGCGTTCGGGACAGATCTGGAGCCCGCCGAGGTCTCCGAACTCGTCACCGAGTACTTCAACACCACCGTCACGCCGCTGGCGTGGCCGCACTGCATCGCGGTGACGGTCGAGACGCCCGGCGTCGACGACAGCTTCCTCGTCGTGTTCGCCGCCGATCACACGGTGATGGACGCCTACACGCAGGTGTTCGCGATCCGCGAGCTGACCGCGCTGTACCTCGCCGAGGTCACCGGTGAGACGCACGGACTCGCCGATTTCGGCAGTTACCTGGACTTCAGCGACGCCGAGCGTCGTCTCGGTGAGCAGATCGACGCCAACAACGCGGCGGTCAGCCAGTGGCGCGACTTCTTCGACGACACCGCCACCGCGGTACAGCCGGAGTCGATCCCGCGGTTTCCGCGGTTCGACGTCCCCGCTGACGCACCGCGCACCATCACGGCCCAGCGCACCCCGGACGAGGGCTTCCAGGCGACGCTGTCGCACTGGCTGCTCGACGCCGCGGAGACCAAGCGGTTCGACTCGATCTGCAAGGCGGCCGGGTCGTCGATGACCGCCGGTGTCTACACCGCGCTCTCGATGACGTCGGCCGCGCTGGCCGGCTCCGCGGATCTCCGTTTCATCGGTCCGGTACACACCCGCAACGCGATCGAGTGGGGCGAGGCCGTGGGCTGGTTCGTCGGGATCATCCCCGTGGCGGTCCGTCCGGGCCGGCCGGTGAAGTTCACCGACGCGCTCACCGCCGTCGCGGCCACCTCCGCCCAGTACAAGGATGTGGGCGGCGCCCCGTTCGCCCCGGTCGCCGAGCTCATCGGGGGAGACGTCACGCCTCCGGGATTCGTGGTGTCCTACATCGATCTTCGTCACGCCGAGGGGGCGGCGGAATGGGAGCCGCGGGCGGCACGTGTGCTGCGCAGCGCGACCCGCGACGCCGACGAGGTCTACTTCTGGATCAACCGAATCCCCACCGGCGTCAACGTGTCCTCGCGCTTCCCGGCCGAGGATGCCCCGGCGGTCGAGGTCTTCCTGTCGACCTTCCACGCGCTCCTCAAGCAGATCGTCGCCGACGGTGACTGCGAGTACACCTACCGCACCGCCGAATTGGTAGCCGGAGGGTCGACGGTCGCATCGGACCGCTGATGTCCGGCACCCTGCGGTCCCCACGCGTCTCACCCGGGTTCGGTGTCCCCGGGTCGCTGACCGTTCGACTCCGTCCACACCTTCGTGGTGGACGGATCGTCGAATGGGAACTCGGCGACCCGGAAGGCGCCGCCCGGGCGGCGCGGCGATGGGGCGACGGGGTGTCGTTCCTGCAGTCGGATCATCTGGCGACCATGGCGGACAAGCGATCCGACGGTCGGCCTCACCACGGGTTCCTGCTCGCCGCCGCGCGTTTCGACGGCCCGCTCGACGAGGCGGCGATGAGTGGCGCACTCACCGAGTTCGTCCGCCGGCACGAGGAACTGCGTGCCCACTACCGCAGAGGCGCCACGGGGCCCGAGCGGTGGGTCGCGCCACCGGAGGCGTTCGAGTTCGGTGTCGCCGAGCGCACCGGGGAACCGCTGGTGGTCTCCGACGCCGAACTCGGGCCCTGGGTGGGGCGCCGCGCATCGGAAACGGCTCGCGCGGAACTGGTCCCGGGCACCTGGTGCGCCGCCGCGGTCTCCGATGGCGCCTTCACCTTCTTCTACGCCACCGACCACGCCCATGGTGACGGCTACTCGTCGGCGCTCGCGCTGTCCGAGATCGTCGCGCTGTACCGAGGTAGATGTGCCGGGGAGCCCGCCGGACTCGGTCCCGCGGGTGCCTTCGGTGACGCGATCGCGGCCGAGCGTGCGGCCGCGGAGATCCTGACCGCGGATGACGAGCGCGTCGCTCTCTGGCGGGATGCGTTGTCCGCGAACGACGGTCGGGCTCCGCGGTGTCCTCTGGAGCTGGGCCTGACCGACGGTGAACCGCAACCGGCGGTCGCGGTCGAGCACTGGCTGCTGGCCCCTGACGACCTGGCGCGCTGTGACGCCCGGCTCGCTGCGGTCGGCGGCAACTTCGCGGGACTCCTCTACGCCGCGCTCGCGGCCCGCCATCGTGAATCCACCGGGGAGTCACGATTCTTCGTGTCCACGGTACTGGCGAGCCGAGGCGCCGGGCACGAACGGACGCAAGGCTGGCTCTGCAACTTCGCGCCGGTCATCGTCGACGCGCCGCAGCACCCGGGCGCCTCGTTCGACGACCACGTCCGCGTCGCGACGGACAGTGTGCGTGCCGCCCGCCGCGCCGCCTCGGTGCCGGCCCACGGCGTCCTGGGTCTGCTCGCCGGCGAAGGGGTCTTCAAGGGCCTCGACGGAAGCCCGTACATGATGTCCTACACCGATGTTCGCCGTCTCGGGCTCGGGGACGACCCGGTCCTGTCGACGATGCAGACCTCCAGCGGGGTCGGGCCGACCCGTAATGCCAACCTGTGGTTCACGCGGACCGACGCCGGGCTCGTCGTGCGCTCACACGTCCCCGACAACGACGTGGCGCGCGCTTCGATCCTCGATCTGATCGAGCGCATCGAGTCCATCGTGACCGACTACGCCGCAGGCGACCCCACGCCCGAACCGACCCCCGAGCCCCCATCTGCCGACCCCCGCCAACCGAGAAGGAGTGCGCGATGAAGCTCTCGAGTTCCGAGTCGTGGGAGGTCGAGCCGGGTGAACTGGTCCGGTGGCGTGCCGTTCCGGGCGGGGCGGCCGCCAGGTCGAGCGCACCGGTGTCGGAGAACGAACGGTTCCACCTGTCCTCGATCGCCGCCGGGCAGCCGGGCTGGATGGCGCTGACCCTGGACTTCCCGGAGGTGCTCGAGGCGGATCTGCTCGGCGAGGTGTTCGGCACGATCATCGCCCGCCACGACGCTCTGCGCAGTCACTACGTGCCGACCGACGACGGCGGCGTCGCCCGGTTGCTGCACCCCGGCGTCGATGTCAAAGAGGAGTTCCGCGAGGCGGGAGACGGACTCTCGGCGCAGGCGTTCGCCGCGCGGCTGATCGAACACATCGGTGCGACCTGTAATCCCTTCGAACCGATGCCGCATTTCCTGGCGGCGGTCATCCGCCCCGGCGTCACGACGCTGGTCTGCGCCTTCGACCACTGTTATGTCGACGCCCGATCCCTGGCCGTCGTGTCGACCGAGATCTGCGAACTGCTCGCCGGACGCGGGCTGGCGCCGGCGGAGTCGGGCCTCGACGCACTCCGGGTCCTCGCCGGGGGTGAGGCGTCGGTGACCGCCGACGATCCGCGCCTCGGTGGCTGGGAGCAGTTCCTCACCGCGACCGGCTGGACGGTTCCCGAGTTCCCGCTCGACCTGGGTGTCGCCCCCGGGGACAGCCTGCCCGTGCACACGATGGTCCGGACGCTGCTGTCCGGCGACGACGCCGCGATCTTCAGTTCGTCGGTCCACCGTCGCGGAGCCCGGACCTATCCGGCCGTCCTCACCTGTGCGGGCATGGCCGTCCACGCCGCCGGCGGACCCGACGAGGTGGCCACCGTGGTGCCCGCCGGGACCGGGGCGGGGCCGGGCTGTGTGAGCTGGTCGGTGGGGAACGCGCCGATGCGGATCAGCGCGACCGGCGACCTGTACGCCGCCATGTACCGCAACACCCGACGCCTCGCCGCGGCGCTCCCGCTGGCCGAGATCGGGCTGACCCCGGTCTACGCGGCCTTCGGTGATCGCCTTCGTCCCGGGCGCAGCGACGTCTTCATGATGTCCTACGTCGACTACACGCGACTGCCCACGCCGCGCGGTGACGTCGTCGTCCGGCAGATCTCGAGCCAGAAGCCGACCGACACCGCCCAGTGGTGGTTCTGGCGTGACCGCGACGGCATCCACGTGCGGGTGCGGTACCCGCACACCGAACAGGCCGTGGCGGTCCTCGCGGACACGCTCGACACGATGCAGGCGCTGGTCGACTCGATTCTCGACCCGGTCCTCGCCGCCGACGCGGGCTGATGGCATTCCCGCTGCGGAACGGCCCTCGCCCGGCACCTCGGGCGGTCAGTGGCCCGCTCGTGGTCCGGTAGGATTGCCGGTCGTGACCCTGCGCCTACATGACACCAGCTCCCGAGAGGTGCGCGACTTCGTGCCGCTGCACCCAGGCCAGGCATCGGTGTATCTCTGTGGCGCGACGGTGCAGGGTGTCCCGCACATCGGCCATGTCCGTAGCGGTATCGCCTTCGACATCCTCCGCCGCTGGCTGACCCACCAGGGGCTCGACGTCCTGTTCGTCCGCAACGTCACCGACATCGAGGACAAGATCCTCCACAAGGCGGCCGACGCCGGTCGTCCGTGGTGGGAGTGGGCGGCCACTCACGAACGCGCCTTCGACGACGCCTACCGTGCTCTCGGGGTCCTGCCGCCGTCGGCGGAACCGCGCGCCACCGGCTTCATCACCCAGATGGTGGAGTACATGGAGCGGCTGATCGACCGGGGCCATGCCTACGTCGCCGACGGCAACGTCTACTTCGATGTCCGCAGCCTCCCCGAGTACGGCTCGTTGTCCGGGCACAAGCTCGACGACGTGCACCAGGGCGAGAGCGCCGGCACCGGAAAGCGCGACCACCGCGACTTCACGCTGTGGAAGGCGGCCAAGCCCGGCGAGCCGTCGTGGCCGACGCCCTGGGGCCCCGGCCGCCCCGGCTGGCACCTGGAGTGCTCGGCGATGGCCACCAGTCTACTGGGTGCCGAATTCGACATCCACTGCGGCGGTATGGATCTGGTGTTCCCGCACCACGAGAACGAGATCGCCCAGGCGCACGGTGCCGGAGATCCGTTCGCGCGGTACTGGTTGCACAACGGCTGGGTCACCATGGGTGGCGAGAAGATGAGCAAGTCGCTGGGCAACGTGGTGTCGATCCCCGCGATGCTGCAGCGGGTCCGTGCCGTCGAACTGCGCTATTACCTCGGCAGTGCGCACTACCGGTCGATGCTGGAGTACTCGCCCGGAGCGCTCACCGAGGCGGCCGCCGGCTACCGGCGGGTGGAGTCCTTCGTCGAACGCGTCGCCGCCCGTGTGGGTGATGTGGTGGTCGGCGAGATCGACCCCGAGTTCGGTGCCGCACTCGACGACGATCTCGGCGTCCCGGCCGCTCTCGCGGTCGTGCACAACGTCGTCCGCCAGGGCAACACCGCCCTCGAGGCGGGTGACGGGGCGGCCGCGCTCGCCGCGGCGTCGTCGGTGCGCGCGATGATGGGGATTCTCGGCGTCGACCCGCTCGACGACCAGTGGGCCGGTTCGGCCGACGACTCGGCCGCGAACTCCGCACTGGACGTGCTGGTACGAGCCGAACTGCAACGACGCGCCGACGCGCGTTCCGCCAAGGACTGGGCGACCGCGGATGCGGTCCGAGACCGCCTGGCCGAGGCCGGCATCGAGGTGACCGACACCCCTGATGGTGCACAGTGGGCATTGAAGGGTGAGGCGTGATGGCAGGAAATTCCAAGCGTAAGGGTGCGATCCGCAAGTCGGGCACCAAGAAGGGGCAGGTCGTCGGGTCCGGCGGTCAGCGCAGGCGCGGTCTCGAGGCCCGCGGCGCCACCCCGAAGGCGGTCGACCGCCCCTACCACGCCGCGCACAAGAAGGCCAAGGCCGCGGCGAAGTCGAACACCGGACGTAGCGGTGGCGGCGGGGCGCGAGCAAAGGACGACGGGCCCGAGTACGTCCTCGGCCGCAACCCCGTGGTCGAGTGCCTGCGTGCCGGTGTGCCCGCGACGGCGCTCTACATCGCCACCAACTCCGAGCCGGACGAGCGTGTCGCCGAGGCGGTCAAGATCGCCGGCGACCAGGGCATCGCCATCCTCGAGGTCGGCAAGCCCGAGCTGGATCGCCTGTCCACCAACGGGATGCACCAGGGTGTCGCACTTCAGGTGCCGGAGTACCAGTACACCCATCCGGACGACCTGATGGCCGAGGCCAAGGCGAGCGGCAATCCGCCGCTGCTGGTGGCGCTCGACAACATCACCGACCCGCGCAACCTGGGTGCCGTGATCCGGTCGGTGGCCGCGTTCGGCGGACACGGCGTGGTGATCCCGGCGCGCCGCAGTGCGAGCGTGACCGCCGTGGCATGGCGGACCAGTGCCGGCGCCGCCGCACGGCTTCCGGTCGCGCGCGCCACCAACCTCACCCGCACCCTCAAGGACTGGGCGGACTCCGGTGCCCAGCTCGTGGGACTGGACGCCGGCGGCGACGTGACCCTCGACGACTACGACGGCACCGGCCCGACCGTGATCGTCGTGGGGTCGGAGGGCAAGGGTCTGTCGCGTCTCGTGCGCGAGAGCTGTGACTCGATCCTGTCCATCCCCATGGCCGGTGATGTCGAGAGCCTCAACGCGTCGGTCGCGGCGGGCGTCGTGCTCGCCGAATTCGCACGTCAGCGGCGTCGGTAGCCCCCAGCGCCCCGGTTCACCACCGGCTGCGGGCGACCTCGATCCCGGCTCGGGCGAGGGCCTCGCGGACCGCGCGGGCGTGGCAGACCGCGCCCGGGGTGTCGCCGTGCAGACAGATCGAATCGGCGGCGACGCCGACCACGGTGCCGTCGATGGCCGTCAGGCGCCCGGTGGTGGTCATCTCGACGACCCGCCGGGCTATCTCGGTGCTGTCGGACAGCACCGCACCCTGCTCGGTGCGGGGGACCAGCGTGCCGGCCGGCGTGTAGGCGCGGTCGGCGAAGGCCTCGGTGATGATCGGCAGTCCGGCGCGTTCGGCGCGCGCGAGGACCACCGAGTTCGGTAGGCCCATCACCGCGAGTCCCGGGTTCACGTCGCGGATCGCGGCCACCACCGCGTCGGCCTGCTGATCGTGGTGGACGACCGTGTTGTACAGCGCGCCATGGGGTTTCACGTAGGTCACCGTCCCGCCGACGGACCGGGCGAGGGCGTCGAGCGCGCCGATCTGGTAGACGAGGTCGGCGATCAGATCCGGCGTCGACATCTCCATGAACCGGCGGCCGAACCCGGCGCGGTCGGGGTAGGAGACCTGGGCGCCGATCCGGACTCCCGCGGACACGGCCGCCCGGCACGTCGCCAGGAGATCGGCGGGTGTTCCCGCGTGGAAGCCGCACGCGATGTTGGCGCTGGTCACGATGGTCAGCATCGCCTCGTCGTCGCCGACCCCCTCGCCCAGGTCCGCATTGAGATCGATGCGGATGGGCGCCGGGTCAACGGAAGCCCTGTCGGCGGTCATGGGCCACATTCTAGATCCGTCGCCGGATGACCAGACGAATCGGACGATTCGTCTACGGTGGGGTCATGGCACTGCTCGACACCAAGGTCACCACGGTCAACGGCGTCGTCGGAGGCGCCCGGGGGAAGCGGCTGCGCCGCGGCACGATCAGCTGGCGGGGAATCCCGTTCGCCGCGCCCCCGGTGGCCCACCGCCGCTTCCGCGCACCCGAACCCGCACCCGACTGGCCCGGCGTGCGCGACTGCACCAGGCTCGCCAAGGCCGCCATCCAGGAGAAGCGGTTCACCGCCGTCGCTCCCGGCAGGTTCGCGCCGATGGCCGAGGACTGCCTGACGCTCAACGTGTTCTCGCCGGACGTGGCGTCGTCGCGGCCGCGGCCGGTGATGGTCTTCATCCACGGCGGTGCGTTCATCCTCGGAACCGCCGCGACACCGCTCTACGACGGCGCGTTCCTGGCCCGTGCCCAGGACGTCGTGGTGGTGACGATCCAATACCGCTTCGGCCCGTTCGGCTTCCTCGATCTCTCGCAGTTCGCCACGGACGACCGGCCGTTCGACGCCAACGCCGGCCTGCGCGACCAGATCGCCGCGCTGCGCTGGGTGCAGGAGAACATCGCGGCGTTCGGCGGCGACCCCGCCAACGTGACCGTCTTCGGTGAGAGCGCCGGCGGGTCGTCGGTGCTCTCACTGCTGTCCGCGCCCGAGGCGGGTGGTCTGTTCCACCACGCCATCGCCCAGAGCCCGGCTCCCGAACTGGTTGTCGAACAGGACGAGGCCGGCGTCTACGCCGACGAGTTCGTGCGAATCCTGCGTGATCCGCAGCGCCGGAGCACCACGATGGAGCGGACCGAGGAGCCGATCGATCCGGCCGAGGCGCAACGTCTGCTCACCACACCCAACCCGGCGCTGCTGCTCGAGGCGGGTAACCGCCTCATGCGCTTCGCGGCGAAGTCGGGCGGCGGCGCCATCCCGTTCGCGCCGGTCGTCGACGGGGATCTCCTGCCGCTCTCGCCTCTCGCCACAGCGGCCGCCGGGCGGACGATACCGGTGCCGTTGGTGGTCGGCAGCAACAAGGACGAGGGGAAACTCTTCGCGAAACTGTGGAACGTCCTACCCGATTCCGAACGCATGTTGATGCGAGTCGAGGACGAGGAGGTCCGCCGCGAGATCGCCTCCCACTATGAGAACGGCGACCGCGATCGCATCCGCCTGGCCGGCGACTCGATCTTCTGGGCGCCGATGAGTGCATTCGCCGACGGGCACTCCAAGGTCGCGCCGACCTACGTGTACCGCTACGACTATCGGACGAAGGTGCTGGACGTCACGGGATTCGGAGCGACACACGCGACGGAACTGTTCACCGTGTTCGGTGCCTACCGCGCACCCATGGGCGCGGGCCTTGCCGTCGCAGACTGGCCGGGCACGCGTCGCGTCACCGACAGCATGCAGGGCCGCTGGGGTGGTTTCGCCCGTACCGGTGATCCCGGTCTGGGCTGGCCCGCCTACACCACCGCCGAGCGGAAGGTCCTGGTCATCAACGACCCCGACCGCGTCGTCGCCGACCCGGACACCCTGCGCCGGCAGGCGTGGTACCGGGTGCACGCGCCGTCCGAGGCCTGAGCGCCGGTGCGCGCCCGGTCACTCCGGTAACCACTCGGTGGGCGGATCCGCCGCCAGGAACGACAGGACCAGCGGATTGAACAGCTCCGGGGCCTCCACGGGCAGGATGTGCGTCCCGGGTAAGACGGCGAGGCGCGCGTTCGGCAGGGTCCGGACGATGTCGAGGGCGTGCTCCATCCGGACCAGTCCGCGATCTGCGACCACCACCAGGGTCGGGGCGCGGACATCGGCGAAATCGGCCACCGCATAGTCGGGTTCGGTGGACAGCATGCGGATCGTCTTGTCGTAGACCACCGAGAAGTGTTCCGGCCCATCGGGAGACGTCGCGTCGTGGTGGGTACGCAGGTACTCGACGGTGGTCGGGTTCCGGTTCAACACCAGTTCGACGAACCGATCGGTCTGGCGCCCACCGCTGTTCAGATAGCCGCCGACGTATACGAGCCGGTTGACCAGGTCGGGCCGGTCGCGCGCGACGACGAGCGCGATCGCCGCGCCGTCGGCCCAACCGACGAGGTTCGCCGGCCGCCCGACGACGGACTCGAGGTAGGCGATCGTGCGCGCGACGATCGAGGCACAGGTGAAATCGCCGTCCACATCGGGACTGTGACCGTGTCCGGGACGTTCGGGTAGGAACAGTCGCAGTCCGGCGTCGAGGAAATCGGGGACCTGCGCGCCCCAGGACGCGGCCGACGCGAAGATGCCGTGCAAGAGCACCGTCGGCGCGCCCTGCGGGTTCCCGTCGGAGAAATGCCAGAGCGTCTGGCCGGCGACATCCACATACGTTCCGCCGTCGATCCGGTCACCGACGTGGACTGGGCGCATGGGAGTTCCTCGGGTTCGGCTTTCTCGTGCTCTCTGGGATCGGTCATCGGGTTGTCGGCCCGATCGCCATCGTCGCAGACATCGGTGCCGCACCGTGGAACGTTCGGGATTCGAACCGCGTCGCCGGTGCGCTCCCACCGGGCGGGGATTTCGGAGGCCAACCGCTGTGGCAGGACATTCCCTAGGCTAACTTTGCGGGTGGGGCGGTTCGCGGTGGACGTTGGGGTACTCGGAGGAATGGGATTTGCACGTGTCCTGTGGACGTCGGTCGTATGGTCGCGGGCGGTTGCCGGCCCGCGTGGTGGGTGTCCTGCTGGCGGGCCTGATCCTCGCCCTCGGTGCGGGTCTCGAAACGTTGTCGGCGCCGTCGGCGTCGGCCGCTCCCGGTGACCCGCCGCCCCCGTTGAGCCTGCGTGACCTCGGCTCGTCGGCGACCATCGGATTTCCCGGGCAACAGGGTGAGGTCAGTCTGTCGCTTGCTGTGCCGCCGGGGTTGACCCCCACCGAGATCCGCGGGACGGCGCAGTTCCCGACCTTCGTCACCGGTGGCAATGTCGATGTGCTGCAAGGGGATCGGCTGATCTCGCGCACCCCGATCGATTCCGCGGTGAACTCGCCGATCGCGTTGCCGCTGCGCGGGATTCGCGTCGAGCGCAATTCCGCCGACCTCGTCCTGCGGACGTATCTGCGTACCGCGGGCTCATGTCTGTTCGACGACAGTTCGCGATTCTCGATCCAGAACTCGACCGTGTCGTACTCGGGCCGCGAGTCGACGCCGGAGACCGTCGCCGGGTTCCTGCCGCCGGTCCTGCGCAAACTCACCATCTTCGTACCCGACGACGTGCAGCCGGCCGAAGGCGCTGCGGCCGTGTCGCTCGCGACCGCGGTCGTGGCGAACTACGGGTCGGCGACCGTCGACGTCGAGGTCGCCTCCATACGGCGCGGGAGCACCGCACCGAGGCAGGAGGTGGGCCCGCTGGAACGTCAGGTGGTCATCTCCACCACCATGCCCGAGGGGCTCAGCCTCGGACCCGGTGCCGGTTGGCCGGTGTTGCGTATCGGCGGCAGCGCCGAGGAACTCCCGGCGCAGGTGGAGTTCCTCGCCTCTGATCTGTCGTCGATCGCGGTCAGTTCGGCGGCCGTCGCCGGACCGCCCTTCGCGGCACCGCAACTCGCGCCCGCTGTCAGCAGCCTCGCGGATCTGGGGGTGGGCGATCAGCTCGTCACCTCGTCGGGGTGGCCCTCGATCGGCTTCGGGATCGACCAGGCCCGGCTCGGCCGGCCGTCGAAGGACGTGCGCCTGCAGCTGTCCGGTACGTATACGCCGCTGGGCGGTCAGATCGCGGTGTCGGTGGGTGAGCGCGTCATCGCGTCCTGGCCCGCCGACGCATCGGGCAGCTACAACCGGTGGGTCGATGTACCGGCCGACGTGCTCGGTCGCTACACCGAGGTCACCGTGACCTACAACCACGGCGACGTCGGCGAGGAATGCGGTTCGGGAGTGCGCAGTTCGCTGAGCCTGAGCTCGGCGGGCGAGGTCCGTTCGGAGGCCGCCGATCCGCCGGCCCCGCCGGGATTCGGCTCGCTGCCGCAGGCTCTCATGCCGCGGGCCTCGCTCGCCTGGACGAACGGCGGAGTCGACGATGTCGCGCGCGCCGTATCGATCATGTCGGGTCTGCAGCGACTGTCGGCGGTCCGGCTCGGGGTGGACGTGGTGTCCGTCGACGACGCGATGTCCTCGAGCGCACCTGCGGTGATCATCGCCGCCGACGGGCAGCGGCTGCCCGACCTGACGTTGCCGGTGACCGCCGACGGTCAGACCCTGACCGTGCTGGGCGCGAACGGCCAACCGTCGAACGTGGTCCTGACCCCCGGGGTCAGGTTCGGATCGCTCCAGGTCGCGCGTGACGCCGGCCGGACGGTGCTGGTCGCGACGTCGACCCGAGACGCCGCCGACCTCGACGCCGTACTGCGCTGGCTCTCCGCCGATCCCGATCGCTGGTCGGCACTGAGCGGGCAGGCCCTGATGCAGGTGGCCGGTCAGCAGCCGGTCGTCGTGCCCGCCGGCGAGCAGGCGCAACCGGACGACTCCTCGTCGACCGGGGTGTCGTGGGTGACCGTCGTCGTGGCCGCCGTCGGGATCGCGCTCGTGGCCGCGCTCGCGGCGACACTCGTCCTGCGGCGTCGTCGCCGCGCACACGTAGAGGACTGACCGTCGGTGGTCTCCGCGATCACGAAGGCAGCTGCGGCGGCCACCGAGAGACGGCCCGGCGGGTTCATCGCCCTCCGGTGGCTGTTCCTGGTCGCCTGCACCGTCCTCGCGTTCTGGAACACGATCGTGGCGGTCGTCGAGGAGATGCGGGCGCAGACCCTGATCGTGTATGTGCCGGTGCTGATCATCCTCTGCGTCATCGCGGCGGTGGGGGTCTCCTGGCGGCGCGTCGACGAGCCGCCCATCTACGACCGGCAGACCGACGTGATCGTCGGCATGGTCGTGCTGATCCTGGCTCTGGCGATGAAGTCCCTGGTGAACCCTCGCTACACGCGTTCGTACCTGACGACGCACATGGATCTGCTGGCGCTGTGGTTGTTCGTGCTCGGTGCGGCGATCCTGGTGTTCGGTCTGCGCCCGGTCGCCCGATACCGGTGGGTGTGGCTGCTGTTCCTGCTCGTGTTCCCCGTACCGATGCGCGCGGTGCTGCTCTCGATGGGCGGCACATCGCTTGCGGCGGGGTTCATCCTGGTGCTCGTCGCGATGGCGGCCACCGCGATCGCGGTCGGGACGGGGCGTAGCACAAAGCGGTCGCGGCGCTGGTCGCCGGAGCCGTCGGGTTGGTCGTGCTGGGCGCTCTCTACCTGATCGGTGTCCCTCGAAACCTGCTGATCCCGGTCCCGCCCCTGGTCGCCGCGTTGGTGACCCGGTCCCTCATGCTCTACGACCACCGACGGCGCGGCGGACAGGAGTGGTCGCCGCCTGCGCGCGGCCAGATCTCGGCCCCCAAGGTCGCGGCCGTCGGCCGCCCGCTGTTGGTGGTTCTCGTCGCGGCGATCGCGTTGGCCTTCGTGCCGACCCCGGCGGTCGGCAGCACCTGGCAGAGCAACCGGTATCCGCAGCTCCGGATCGGTGAGCCCCTCGTGGTGCCGGACGGCTGGCGGCAGGAGTCGGCGGAGATCTACCGGTGGGGTTCGAAGATGTACGGCTCCGGGGCCGTGCTCGTCCGGCAGGTCCTGGTCCAGGGCGTCGGGAGCCGGGCCTTCGACAAGTTCGGCCGGCCACGCCGGGTGGTCGTCGACAGCGTCGACTCCAGACGTCCACTGGCACTCGAGGTCTACCCCGATCTCTTCCGCTACGACCTGTCCGACGAGCGGGTCAGCGAGCCCGTCGCCGTCGCGCTGCCGCTCGGTGTCGAGGGAAAGATGTGGAACGTCGTCGACGATGACAAGTACCTCACCTACACCGTGGTCTCGTGGTGGTGGAACAACGGAAGCCGAACCCAGCAGGTCATGCTCTGGGCCGTCGACAACCACGAACCCGAGGCCTATTTCCCGCAACCGCGCATCACCATCGCGGCGAACGTCAGCGCGCTGATGACGGTGCTGTTGCGCGGCAACGCTGTCCTCCTCGACAGCAATCCCCAGTACAAGGACCGGGCGCTTCTCGTCGGCCTCGCTCGCGACCTGATCCAGACACAGCTGGACCCGGATGCGGGGGAGAAGCCATGAGCCGCAACCGCATCGATGCACCGGGGATCGCCCGGAGCACACGTCCGACCCGGCCGGTGCGTGAACTGCTCGTCGACGAGGAGTACCGCGCGGAGGCTCTGCAGGACGCGGTGAACCGCCTGCGTGACGCCGACGAGGACATGTCGGCGTCGGTGCCGTTCAACCGAACCCAGAAGATCATCGGGTTCACGATCGTCGGCGTCGTCGCGATCCTGCTGGTGTTCTTCCCGGTCGGCACGTTCGCAACGCTCATCTCCGTCGCCACGATCGGGTACGTCGTCACGATCGCCGACCGGGTGGTGATCTTCCGGCGCGGGCTGGTCAACGGCGCCATCCGGGTCTCCGATGAGCAGGCCCGCTCGATACCCGACTCGGAGTTGCCGTTCTACACCGTCTTCGTCCCCGCCTACGGAGAACCCGAGGTGGTCGGCGACCTCGTGGCCGCGATGGAGACCATCGAGTACCCGCGCGAGAAATTGCAGGTGCTGCTGCTCCTCGAGGAGGACGACGAACCGACGATCGAGGCGGCTCGCGACGTCGAGAAGACCGGGATCGTGACCGTGGTCCTGACCCCGCCGGCCCAGCCGCGGACCAAGCCGAAGGCATGCAACTACGGGATGCACTTCGCGACCGGCGACATCGTCACCATCTTCGACGCGGAGGACAAGCCCGAGCCGCTGCAGCTACGACGTGCCGTGTACGTGCTCAACAACACCGACGACGAGTCGGTCGTCTGTGTCCAGGGCGAGTTGAGCTTCCACAACGTGCGCGAGAACCTTCTCACCGAGTGGTTCACCGCCGACTACGGGATCTGGTTCGGTTTCCTGTTGCCCGGCATGATGGTCAGCCGCGCGCCGATCCCGTTGGGCGGCACGTCGAACCACTTCAAGCGTGATGTCCTCGACAAGATCGGGGCGTGGGATCCCTTCAACGTCACCGAGGACGCCGACCTCGGCGTGCGCATCGCCGATCACGGCTACCGCACCGTCGTGCTGGATTCGGTGACCATGGAAGAGGCCAACGTCGACGCCATCAACTGGGTGCGGCAACGATCCCGTTGGTACAAGGGCTACATGCAGACGTGGCTCGTCCACATGCGGCACCCGGTCAAGCTGTGGGAGATCCTCGGACCGGTCGCCTTCGCACGATTCACGCTGCTCATCGCCGGCACCCCGGTGATCGCCTGCCTGAACATGGTGTTCTGGCTGATCCTGGCGTTGTGGATCGGCGGCCAGCCGCCGATCGTCGCCGAGCTGTTCCCGGGGCCGATCTACTACCTGGCGCTGGCGTCGATGATCCTCGGCAACGGCGCCGCGATCTACATGAACCTGATCGCGATCCGTGAGGACGACCGGAGTGAACTGCTGGTCTCGGCGTTGCTGATCCCGCTGTACTGGCTGATGATGAGCGTCGCCGCCATCAAGGGTATGTGGCAGATCCTGGTCAATCCGTCGTATTGGGAGAAGACCTACCACGGCCTGTCGACGAGCCACGGGGATTCGACGAGCCATGGGGATTCGGCGGGTGACGGGGATTCGGCGGGTGACGGGGACACGGCCGACACCAGAACCGAAGCCGGAGAGGCGACATGAGCCGCCGGCTGCAGGTCGGGGTGCTGATCTTCCTGGCCGCATGGCTGCCGTACCTGATCATCGGGGTGTACCTGGCGACGGAGGTGCAGTGGTTCTTCGGCGACGCCCTGTCGAGGGTGCAGTCGGCGCAGAGTGTGCTGTTCAGTCGGAGCCCGCATCTGTCGGCCATCGGCTTCGTCTTCACCCCGCTCACCGCGATCGTCCAACTGCCCCTCGTCGCGCTGTCGCCGTGGTGGCCGGAGATGACCACGCAGGCCCTCTCGGCGGTCATCATGTCGTCGGCGTTCATGGCCGGCTCGGTGGTCCAGGTGTCGGGTATCGCACGCGATCGCGGGTTGGATCCCTTTGTCGCGGGCCTGTTCACGGTCTGTTACGCGGCCAACCCGATGGTCGTGTTGTACGCCGCCAACGGGATGAGCGAGGCGCCGTACCTGTTCTTCCTGGCCTGGGCGTCGCGGCGACTGATCCGGTGGATCACCACCGACGACGTGCACGAACTCGTGGTCACCGGAATCGCCCTGGCCCTGGCATACCTCACCCGCTACGACGGGGAGCGGCTGCGCTGGCGGCCGGGCTCGTCGTCGGCTGGGTGACCTACCGCCGCCGCGACGCGCGGAAGAGGTTGTCGCGCAGCCTCGTCGACGTCACCCTGGTCGTCGCCCCGAGCGCTCTCGCCTTCGTCGCGTGGGCGATCACCGGATGGCTCATCACCGGCAATGCCTTCGCCCAGTTCACCTCCGAATACGGCAACGCCGCGATCATCGAGCAGTCGGGCGGTAGCGGATCGTCGACGACGAGCGATGCCATCTGGTTCTCGATGACCGAGATGGCGATCCTCGCGCCGCTGCTGCCGATCCTCGTCCTCGGGCTGATCGGCGTGCGTGCACGGCGGCGCCGGCTCTCGCCGCTGCTGCCCGGCCTCATGATCGTGGCGGTGCTGGCCTTTCAGATCTTCGGCTATGCGCGGGGTTCGACCTTCGGCTTCCTGCGGTTCTACATGACGGTGATACTGCTCGCCGCCATCGTGGCGTTGATGTCGGTCCCGTTGCGTCGGCCGATCCCGATGCGTCGCGCGGGCGCCCGCGCGGACCTGGCGCCGGCGCGGCCCTACGCGTCGCGGTGGGGGTACACGATCGCCTGCACAGTCGCCGTGGTGGTGATGGCTGTCGCGATCCCGGTGACCGCGAAGGGGATGACGTCACCGAAGCACGCACCGCAGGAATTCGCGGTGGGGTCGGTGGTCGATCCGCGCCCGCAGTCCGTGGAGAAGAAGTACCTCGACGAACAGCGCGTGGTGCGGTCCTTCTCGACCGAACGTGCGCTGGCGAAGTATCTGGACTCGCTCGCACTGCCGGACGGGGCGGTCCTGTGCGACACCGTCTACGGCTTCGCGGTGGTCGCCCAGTCCGAGCGGCCCCGGCAGTTCGTCATCCCGTCGGACCGGGACTTCGCGCAGCTGCTGAACGATCCCGTCGGCGGCGGGGTGCAGTACTTCCTCACCGTTCCGGCGGAGGGGCGCGGGTCATCGGATGCCATCAACCAGCGCTATCCGACGATGTACGAGAACGGCGCCCAGATCGGTGTACTCGTTCTCGAGGCCCCCAACGACGGTGCCGATCTACCCGACTGGCGCATGTACCGGATCACGGGTTAGGAGACCCTCGCGCGCACCACATCCCACGCCGGGTCGTGGGGGCCGATGTCGTAGGTGCACCCGGAGGTGCGGGGGTCGGGCACGAATGACCAGAGCAGTGCGCCCGCGGCGCCGGCGTCGCGCCGACGGGATATCGCGGCGTCGAACTGCCGTGCGCGGGTGTCCACCGACAGGCATGATCCGGCCTTGATGCCGATCTCGTTGACCACCAACGGTTTGCCGAGCCGTCGGGACTGGTCCGCCCGAGTGCGCAGGTCGCTGCCCTGCGGCCCGGGAGCAGGGTCGGTCGCGGAGCTGTAGTCGTGGAAGTCGAGGACGTCGATCCCGCTGGAGTCGCCGACCTCGAGGTAGCTGTCCCGGGCGATCCCGCACTGGTCGCCGCCGACGAGTCCGGAGAAGATCGGGCGCGAGTGGTCGAAAGATCGCAGATGGGCTCCGGCCCGGTCGAAGAACTTGCGCAACACGGCAGTGGCGTCGGCGGGACACACGCGACGCCTCCAGTCGCAGGTCTTCCCGCAGATGCCGGGCTCGGGTTCGCCGACGAGTTCCCATCCGACGACGGACGGTTCGTCGTGCCAGCGGGACACCGCGGTCTCGATCCAACCGGCATAGGTCAGTTGATCGCCGGAGGTCTGCGAGAGAGCGGTCTTCGAGAGCCACCCGTCCACATAGAAGTCCCGCTCCTTGAACCGGCCGTCCTCGCAGTCCCCCGAGCCGCCCGCCAGCACCGGCAGCACCAGTTGCTCGTGGCGTGCGGCCGCTTCGAAGACCCGGTCCAGCGGTCCGAAGTTCAACAGTCCGGTGTGTTTGTCGAAGGCGAAGGACGAGTAGAGATCGAACCGTGTCAGGGCGCGCGGCGGGAGCGCACCGAAATAGGCGTCCAGATCGACCTCGGCGCCGCAACCGGCGTTCACCGACCAATCGGTGCCCAGCTGGTAGGCGTTGAAACCGACCGGCCACCAGGGTTTCCCGTCGAGCGTCAGGCCCTCCGGAGTGGCCCGTACGCGGGTTTGGGTCGACTGGGCATCGGGTTCGGGACCGCGGCCGCAGGCGCTCACGCCGAGCAGCAGTGCGACGACCACGACGGCGAGACCGAGCGTCCGCGCGAGCGACGACGACCGGATTCTCATCCCAGGCGATCGCCGGTGAATCACAGCTGCAGGTTACCCGTGGCCTACGGTGGCGGGATGAGGACGAGTCCGGTCGGGGGAAGAACGGCGCGAATATTCGCCGCGGCGGGCGCCGGGTGCGTTGTGACCTCGCTGTTCCTGGTGGCCTGCGGCTCGGAACCCCACGGCACCGTTTCGTCCACCGTCGCCGGCCCGTCGACGACCGAGGTGATCGCGGATTCTGCGCCGACGAGCGCGAGCAGGGGTTCCTCGGTCTTGCCGACCACGCCGACGGTGATCTATCGGCCGCCCTTCATCGAACGCGTCGAGTGGACGGAGACGGAGGTGGGGCCAAGCCTCTCGGTCTTCCCGACCACGTCGGGCCGGTACACGCAGGACCCGACCGGCATGGCCGCCGCGTGGGCCGAGGTCGTCGCACTCGACCCGTCCGCCGACACCCCCGGTATGCAGGCACAGTTCGACTGCCACTGGCGATTCGCGCGGATCATCGAGCCCGAGAAGCCGAGCTGGAACCTGGAACCCGGACGGCCCGTCGTCGCCGAGGAGGACATGATCGGCGCCCGCTGCAATCCGGGCTTCGCCGAGGAGTACTAGCGGCCGCTACCGCGTGACGTGCACGCGACGTGAGCCGATGATCCGGCAGACGACGTAGATCACGAACGAGATGATCGTGACGAACACCGAGACCGGGAGCTTCGGCGCGAGCGACATCAGCAACCCGCCGACCGCGGCGATCTCGGCGAACACGACAGACAACACCAGCGCCCGCATCGGGTTGGCGGTCACCCGCGCGGCAGCCGCACCCGGGGTGATCAGCAGGGACATCACCAGCAGGGCGCCGATGATCTGCACTCCCTGAGCACAGGCGAGGCCCATGATGACGGCGAAGACCACCGACAGCGTGCGCACCGGCACGCCGTGCGCCTGCGCCACCCGCGGATCGGTCGACGCGAACAGCAGCGGCCGGTAGATCACCGCCAGGACCGCGACGACGATCGCCGCCGTGATCGCGATCGCGACCAGGCCGTCGAGTCCGACGCTGACGACCTGCCCGGTCAGCAGCGCGAAGCCGGTGCCGATCCGGCCGTAGAGGGCGAGGAACAGGACACCGATCCCCAGGCCGAAGGCCATCACGACACCGATCACCGAATCGCGTTCGCGGGCCTTGTTGCCGAGGATGCCGAAGACCGCCGCGGCGAGGACCGCGCCGATCACGCCGCCGAGATTGACGCTGAACCCCGCGAGCAGGGCGGCGGCCGCGCCCGTCACCGACAGCTCGCTGCAGCCGTGGACCGCGAACGACATCTGGCGCGCGACGATCAGCGGGCCCAACAGGCCGCCGACCAGGCCCAGCAGCACCATCGCCAGCAGCGCCTGCTGCATGAAGTCGTAGCCCAGCAGGTCGATGGTCGTCGAGAAGTCCCAGAGGTCGCTGAACTGACGTTCGGCGGCCAGCGGAGTCACGCTCATGCGGACTGACTCCCCGCCTCTGCGTCGACGCAGTGGTGTGCGTCCTCACCGCCGATCACGATGAGACGGCCGTTGACCCGGAGGACCTCGACGTCGCTGCCATACAGCTCGCTGAGCGTCTCGGTGGTCATCACCTCGTCGGGTGTGCCGATGCGGAATCGCCCGCCGACCAGATAGAGCACGCGGTCGACGTAGGGGAGGATCGGGTTGATCTCGTGGGTGACGAACACGACCGCGGTCCCGGCGCGTCGCCGGCGCTGGTCGATGAGGTCGACGACAACCTGCTGATTGGTGGGATCGAGGCTCGCCAGCGGTTCGTCGCACAGCAGGAGTTCGGGGTCGCTCACGACCGCCTGGGCCACACGCAGCCGCTGCTGTTCGCCGCCGCTGAGGACCCCGAGCGGGGCGTCGGCGTAGGGGAGGGAATCCACTGCGGCGAGCGCCTGGTCGACGAGTTCGCGACGCCGCGACCGGCCGCGCAGGCCGAGTCCCCACCGGCCGCCGTCGACGCCGAACCCGACCAGGTCCCGGCCCCGGAGGGCCATCGGGTCGGCCTCGTCGGCGTGCTGCTGCGGGATGTAGCCGATGGCGTCGGTGGTCTCGACGGTGCCGCGGTCGAGGGGGTACTGACGCAGCAGGACACGGAGGAAGGATGTCTTCCCGGACCCGTTGGGGCCGAGGACGGCGACGAACTCGCCGGGCTCGATCGTCAGGTCGAGGTCGTCCCAGAGTACGCGGTCGCCGAAGCCGAGCCGTGCGCCTGAGAAGGTGACCACGGGGGCGGATCCCGACGCCATCGCGGTCACTTCTTCTCGGAGTCGAGGGCGGCGGCGAGCGCGTCGATCTGTCCGCGCTGCCAGACCAGGTAGTCGGTGACGCCGTTCGGCAGGGTCTCGGTGAACTCGACGACGGGCACCCTCGAGGACTTCGCGACGTCGAGCATCGCCCCGGTCACCGGGTCGATGGCCTGCACGTTGTAGATCAGGACGGCGACGCCGCGGGAGGCGAGGAGATCCTGCATCGCCGCGCGGTCTGCGGCCGACGGTGACTGGCCCTCTTCGACGGCCTGGGTGAACCCGGCGGGAGCGGCGTCGATGAGGCCGGCCTCGGTGAGCAGGTAACCCGCGAGGGGCTCGGTCTGGGCGACCTTCGTGCCGTCGTGCGCCTTCCGGATACCGGCGAGTTCGGATCGCAGGCCGTCGATGCCGGTGGTGAAAGTCGCGGCGTTCGCGCGGTAGGCCTCGGCGTTCTCGGGGTCCTGCTCGGCCAGAGCATCGGCGACCTTGTCGGCGACCTCCGCGACCACGGGCAGGTCGTAGAAGACGTGCTCGTTCTCGGTTCCGTGGTTGTGACCCGCGCCGTCGTGGTCCGCGTGATCGCCGTGGTCGTCCGCGTCGTGGTCATCGCTGCCGGCGAGGGCGAAGGCGTCGACGACGGTGGCGCCCGAGGACTTCGCGGCCTGCTCCATGTAGGCGTCGTAGTGGCCGCCGTTCATCACGAGGATGTCGGCGTCGGCGATGGTCGCGGTGTCGGCGGCGGACGGTTCGAACTCGTGGGGATCGCCGTCGGCGTTGGTGTAGAGGGCGGTGACGGTCGCCTTGTCGCCGGCGACCGCGGCGGCGACCGAGCCCCAGACGTTGGTCGACGTCACCACGGTCGGGGTGCCGTCGCCGTCGCCGGAGTTGCTCGAGCAGCCGGCCAGCACCAGTGCGGCCGCGGACAGGGCTCCGGCCGCGGCAAGAAGCGTTTTCCTCATGACACCCTTTACGCAAATGACAATCGTTACCGAAAACAGTGTAGGGGATCGCCGGGCCGGACGCGAAGCCGCGGGACCCACTCCGGTGAGCGGGGTGGAAGCGGAGGGCGCGCGTCGTCGCCTACGCCATTTCTCTAAGGTGGAGACCATGACCTCCAGCCCGTTGCCGCGGCGTGTTGCGCTGATCTCCGTGCACACCTCGCCGTTGGCGCAGCCGGGCACCGGCGACGCGGGCGGGATGAACGTCTACGTCTGGCAGACGGCGATCCGGCTGGCGCGGCGCGGCATCGAGGTCGAGATCTTCACCCGGGCGACGTCGTCGGCCGACGCACCCTCCGTCGCGGCAGCGCCGGGTGTGACCGTCCGCAACGTGGTCGCCGGGCCGTTCGAGGGTCTGGACAAACGCGACCTCCCCGCCCAGCTGTGCGCTTTCACCGCGGGAGTGTTGCGCGCCGAGGCGGCGCAGGCCCCGGGGCACTATGACGTGATCCACTCGCACTACTGGCTGTCGGGGCAGGTCGGCTGGTTGGCGCGCGACCGGTGGGGCGTGCCACTCGTGCACACCGCCCACACGCTCGCCGCGGTGAAGAACGCGGCACTTGCCGAAGGCGACACCGCCGAACCGCAGTTGCGCGTCATCGGCGAGCAGCAGGTGGTGGGTGAAGCCGACCGCCTCGTCGCGAACACCGGAACCGAAGCGGCAGAACTGCTCTCGATGTACGACGCCGACGCCGACCGCATCGACGTGGTGACCCCGGGCGCCGACCTGGAGTGCTACACGCCCGGGTCGTCGGCCCAGGCACGGTCGATTCTCGGTCTCGATCCTGATGAGACGATCGTGACGTTCGTGGGCCGAATCCAGCCGCTCAAGGCGCCCGACCTCCTGGTCTCGGCGATTGCGCCGCTGATCTCCGACGCCGTCGGGTCCGGACGCAGGCTGCGACTCCTGATCGTCGGCGGGCCGTCGGGCTCGGGGCTGCAACGGCCGACCGCCTTGATGGATCAGGTCGCCGAGCTGGGGATCTCCGATTCCGTGACCTTCCTGCCGCCGCAGCCGTCGGACCGCCTGGTCCAGGTGTACCGTGCGTCGGATGTGGTCGCCGTGCCGAGTCATTCGGAGAGCTTCGGGCTGGTGGCCATCGAGGCGCAGGCGTGCGGGACGCCGGTGATCGCCGCCAACGTAGGCGGCCTCGGTGTGGCCGTCGACGACGGGCGGACGGGTGTGCTGGTCAACGGTCACGCGGTCGGCGACTGGACCAATGCGCTGGAAAAGCTTCTTGCGCAACCCGATCGGTTCGCAGAACTCGGCCGCAACGCACGCCGCCACGCCGAGAAGTTCTCCTGGGAGCACACCGTGGACCAGCTGATCGAGAGTTATGGGCGCGCGATGCAGTCGTTCGCCGCGCAGACGGGCGCGTCCCAGTCTCCGGGCGGTCCCGCACGAGTACGCCGACGCTGGCGTCGGCGGCGTAACCGGGTGACCGTCTGAACGGTCTCGCCGAACCCTGTTCCCCAGCCGAGAGGATGTCGTGAGTCGCACCGAGGTCGTCGACCTGCTCGAGAAGACACTGACCGAGAACGAGATCGCCTACTCGCGGAAGAGCGGCGGCGGCGCCGACGTCGACCACGTCATCCTCGAACTCCCCGGTGAGCAGAAACTCAAGACGACGGTGCTGCTCACCGCCAGCGAGCACGGGGTCAGAGTCGAGGCCTTCGTGTGCCGCCGGCCCGACGAAAACCACAGCGGCGTCTACAAATACCTGCTGAAGCGCAATCGTCGGCTGTACGGCGTCGCGTACACCATCGACAACACCGGCGACATCTACCTGGTCGGCCGGATCTCGGCCGACGCGCTCGGCTCCGACGAACTCGACCGCGTCCTCGGGCAGGTCCTCGAGGCCGCCGACGGAGACTTCAACACCCTGCTCGAACTCGGCTTCCTCGCCTCGATCCAGCGCGAATGGGCTTGGCGCGTCTCGCGTGGCGAATCCCTGCGCAATCTCCTGGCCTTCGAGCACCTCATCGACAAGGAATCCCTCCCCGAGGCGGGTGCGCCGCTCGAAGGGCGTTATGTCCCAGGCGAATCCGTTGTCGAAGGTGCCCAGACCTCAAGCGACGAGGGCCCGTCCGAGGACTGAGGGCAACGTCGGCCGGCGCCGGTCTCGCTCACCCATTCCGTTCCCGCTCACGTTGCAAAGGTGAGCGGGAACGGAATGGGTGCGCGGGGAATCGCTTACACACTGTGGAGTTGTCAAAGAACGGATGCGGTCCCGGCTGATGTCGGCTACCACTGCTGGTTGAGTAGGTGAGGAGCTTGCGACGAGCCGTATCGAAACCCTGCTGCGCGAAAGCTTCTCTCTGTCAGGCGGCGTCGTCGAGTCGCATGGTGCGGCGGTTGTAAGCGGGTAGCGCGCGGCGTCGGGGGTCGACGTCGGCCGGCGGGATCAGCCACGGATGGCGGTCGAAGCCCATCATGATGTCCCACCCGTTGTGGTGGACCTGGGTATGACAGCGTTGGCAGAGCAGGCAACCGTTGTCGAGTTCGGTCTCACCGTCGTCGGTCCAGTGCTCGATATGGTGCACCTGCGTATGTGATGGTGGGGCACCGCATTTGATGCAGTTCTGGTCGCGGATGATGATCGCCTTACGCAGGTGCGGCGGGAACAAGCGTCGTTCACGCCCCATCTGCAGTGGCACGGTTTCGCCGTCGATGATGATCTCGGTCAGGGTTCCGTCGCAGGACAATCGTTTCGCGGTTGCTTGGGTGGTTGGTCCGGTCCAGGGCAGGGATGCGGGGTTGCCGCCGTCGGCGGGGATGGTGAGCAGGGTTTGGGTTCGCGGTGTGCCGATGGTGTCCATCGCCGCACCGACGGCGGCCTGGTCCAGCAGGGTCTCGAGGGCGTCGGCGCGTCGTTGGTCGGCGGAGCGTCGGTCAAGTGTGCCGTCGGGTTCGGGACGCGGCAGGGAGCGTTCGTCGATCATGGCGATGAACTTCTCGCCGACGGTCTGGGTGACGTTGGCGTGGATGTCGACGCGACTGTCATCAGTCAGGTGGTGGGACAGGGTGTCGAGGGATCGGTCGTCGCACGCGGGGATGCCACCCTGATCGTCGGCGATGGTGTTGCCGATCGTCTGCGCATGTTTCTGTATTTCGGTGGGTGTGGCACCGGATAGTGCTTGGGTGAGGAGTTCGGTCTCATAGACGGCTCGCTCGTCGTCGGAAAGCTGTGTGGGTGAGCGCTTCTCGATCACAGTAATGCCACGGACGATGGCGTCGACGATCTCGCCGGAGAGCCGGCCGTCGGCGGCGTAAGCCTCGACCTTGCTCAAGGTGCCCATCGCGTTGGCGATGCGGGTGGTGCGCGTCGACACCGTGGGTGCGAATCCCATCTCGATCAGTAGCTTCTTGGTGGTCGAGCCGGCCTTCTCTGCGACGCGTAGGCCGTCGAGTGCGGCTGTGTGAGAGACGATCTGGTGGTCGACGGTGTTGCGGACCAGACGCAGGAACTCCAACCGTTGGAAGGTCGAACGGCCGGTGGGGTCATCGGAGGGCGGGGTGATCTCGCCGAGTCGGTCGAGGACGGCGTCGAGCGAATGGGTGTCGATCATGACGGCAGCTTTCCCTCATGGGAGTGTCGATGGGGTTGGTGAGGTCCGTCGTTGGCTGCTGCTCTGTCATCAATGTTGGTGCGTTCAGTTCTACCTTGGGGGTCTGACAAGAACTGCGGTCGACTCTGTCGGCGGATGCGGAAACGGTTGAGGTGCATCGCGAACTGGTGATGGGACATCGTGCGAATAGACCTCGGGGAACTCCAACCGTGCGCACATCCTGCGATGGGTGGGGTGATCTCGCCGAGTCGGTCGAGGACCGCGTCGAGCGAAAGGGTGTCGATCATGACGGCAGTAGTCCCCTCTCGTGGGGGCGTGAAAGCGGTTGGATGGACCGTCGTTGACTACTGCTGCGTCATCAGATTTCTGTGTCTTCAGTTGTACCCCGGGGGTCTGACAAGAACTGCGGAGCTCCGACGGGAGGCATCGTTCCCGGCGCGGCCGTCGAAAGTCCCGACGCCGCGACGTGGATTCGGGAAGACTGGGCCGTGAACGAGGTCCAGGTCACACCGTGTCAATGCCTGTTGATACGATGCGCGGGCGAAACCCACCCACCACTGGAGGTGCCATGAGCTTCACGAGTCCTTTCCCCAACGTCGAGATCCCCGATGTGAGTGTGTTCGACTACCTGTTCGGGTCGATCGCCGACGAGGACCGCGAGCGGACCGCCCTGGTGGACCCGAAATCGGGTACGACGACCACGTACGGTCAGCTCCTCGGCCAGATCGAGGCCGCGGCCGGCGCGCTCGCGTCGCGCGGGATCGGGGTCGGGGACGTGGTGGGAATCCTCTCGCCGAACATCCCCGCATTCGCGACCGTGTTCCACGGCATCCTCCGCGCCGGCGCCACGGCGACGACGATCAACGCGCTGTTCACCGCGTCCGAGATCGCCAAGCAGCTGCGGGATTCGGGCGCGAAGATGCTGGTGACGATCTCGCCGATGTTCGAGCAGGCGAAGGCGGCCGCCGACGAAGTGGGTCTGTCGGCGGAGAACCTCATCGTCCTCGACGGCGAGGGGCAGGAGGCCTCCGGACACCCCAACGCGATCGATCTGCTCGGCCCCAACCTTCCGGCCCCGGACGTCTCCTTCGACCCGGCGACCCATGTCGCCGTCCTCCCGTACAGCTCGGGAACGACGGGAAACCCGAAGGGGGTGGCGTTGTCTCACCGCAACCTGGTGGCCAACGTCGCGCAGCTCCGGCCGTTGCAGGGCATGACCGCTGATGACGTGGTCATCGCGGTGCTGCCGTTCTTCCACATCTACGGTATGACGGTGCTGCTCAACGCTGCCCTGTCGGCCCGGGCATCGCTCGTCGTGATGCCCAGGTTCGACCTCGTCGAGTTCCTGGAGAACATCCAGAACCACAAGGTCACGATGGCCTACATCGCCCCGCCGGTCGCGGTGGCGCTCGCGAAGCATCCGATCGTGGACAACTACGACCTGTCCTCGCTGCACACGATGATGTCGGGAGCTGCACCGCTCGATGACGAACTCGGACAGGCGGTGGCCAAGCGTCTGGACCTGCACATGCTGCAGGGCTACGGCATGAGCGAGCTGTCCCCGGTGTCCCACATCATCCCGTTCGACACCCAGGCCACGCTGGGGCGTGAGGACCCGCCGCTGTCGTCGACCGGGTGGCCGGTGCCGAACACGGTGAACAAGGTCGTCGACCCGGCCACCGGCGAGGACATCCCGCTGCCGCAGGAAGGACTCTCGGAGCCGGGTGAGCTGTGGGTGAAGGGGCCGAACGTTATGCTCGGTTACCTCAACAACGAGCAGGCGACGGCGGACACGATCGATGCCGACGGCTTCCTGCACACCGGTGATCTGGCGCAGGTCGACCCGACCGGCTGTGTGTTCATCGTCGATCGGCTCAAGGAGCTGATCAAGTACAAGGGTTATCAGGTGCCGCCGGCGGAGCTGGAGGCGTTGCTGCTGACCAATGACAAGATCGCCGACGCCGCGGTGATCGGTGTGATCGATGCCGAGTCGGGGGAGGAGATCCCCAAGGCGTTTGTCGTGAAGCAGCCGGATGCGGAGATCGGCGAGGCCGAGGTGATCGAGTTCGTGGCGTCGAAGGTGGCCCCGCACAAGAAGGTTCGTGCGGTGGAGTTCATCGAGGCGATCCCGAAGTCGGCGTCGGGCAAGATCCTGCGCAAGGACCTGCGCGCCTAGGTCTGCCCTCGCGCGAGCCCCCGATTTGGTCTGGCTGCGTCCCGCAGATAGTGTTGCTCCTTGCAACGCGGGGTGGAGCAGCTCGGTAGCTCGCTGGGCTCATAACCCAGAGGTCGCAGGTTCAAATCCTGTCCCCGCTACCAAAGAAATAATGTTAGAACCACGGTCCTCAGGGGCCGTGGTTCTTTCTTTTTCCCACGGCATTGCACCTCTGGGGCGTTCGATCGTCAGGACCCCGGGGATTCGGGCGTCTGGGGCGGTTCTACGGGCGCGCGTCGGCAGGTCTCGGAGGGTTGATTCACCACCCCTGTCGCCGATACCAGTGACCTTTGTCGCTTCGATGAGGTCCGTAGTTCTAACGACGGTGTTCTGGTCCCGCTTCCGTTCGGCTGCCAGCGTCGCGGCCAGATCGTCGTTCATGAGCAACTGGTACGCCGGACTCAGGTCGCTAGCGACGATGTCGTCGTCGTGGACATAAAGGTGCGTGAAGATGCTCTGGTTGAGGTCGCGCCGCGATTTCGCGTCAGCTGACAAGTAGTGTTCATGTGCGTTCCCGAGGAGCGCCAGGCAACCTTCGAGCTTCGTGGTGAGGTGTGATTCCTGGAGATCGAACTCGCCGAGCCTCGCCTCCGACTTCGCGCGCTCAGCCGCGATACGCGCTTGCTCGTTCCGGAGTTCGGGCGTGTCTATCGCGTCGGCATAGAACGCTTCGAGCAGCTTGCGGCTCTCCTGTTCGAGTTGCTGGAGTCGTTCGGAGGCTGACTGTCGTGCCTGGGCTGCGTCAGGGAGCAGGATACGCATGTGGTCGAGGACGAGCGCACGGATCGCGGCGGTCTGCGTCTCGTTGAGTGTCACGGTCTGCCAATGAGCGGTCACGAGGTCTTCGAGGTGCGGCGCTTGGATGGCACGGAAGGTGCAGCCGTTCTTGAGTCGCTGACGGCCGAGGCAGTAGAAGTAGTCGTAGACGGTGCCCACCCGATTGCGAGTCTTCTCAAACGTGAGCGGTTCGCCGCATTGTCCGCAGAAGACCGATCCTTTCAGGTAGTGGTTGTGTACACGCGGCTTCTCGCGGCTTTGGTGGCGGGCCTGGCGGACGCGCTGGACCTCGGAGAAAAGTGCCTCGCTCACAAGAGCTGGGTGGCTACCGGGATACTCGACCCCCTCGAACCGGACGGCACCGGTGTAGTAGCGGTTCTGGAGCATCGCGGTGATATGAGAGTGAGCGATCGGTCGGCTGGGGCGGTTCGGTCGGGTCACGGTGGTCACGCCGCGTTTGTCGAACTCGTCTTTGATCATTCCGGCTGTCCATTCACCGGTGGCGTAACGCTCGAACATCCAGGTGACCCACTGGCCACGCTCGGGGTCGATGATGACGGTCTTCACTTCTCTGCCGTCGTCAGTGCGGGTGCGGCTGTTGAGGTAGCCGAACGGTGCCATGCCTGGGGTGCCGCCACCCTTCGCTTTCTGCAGCATGCCCTTGCGCGATTCGGTGGCCAGGTTGCGGCTGTAGAACTCGGCGATCGAGCTCATGATGCCGTGGAGCAGCATGCCACTCGGAGTCTCGTCGATGTTTTCCGAGCAGGAGACGAGCTGGGCACCAACCGACGTGAGCTGCAGATTGATCTCGACGTCGTCGACGCGGTTGCGTGCGAGACGGTCGACCTTGTGCACGATGACGTACTGGATCTTGTGCGCCTTGACGTAGTCGAGCATCTTTTTCAGTTCCGGGCGATTGGCCGAGCGGGCGCTTTCACCGGCATCGACGAACTCGGCGACGGTCACCGCATCCAGTGACTGTGCCTTGCGCAGACAGGCTTCGCGCTGTGCAGGGATCGAGAAGCCCTCGGCCTCACCGCCTCGCTCGGCTTGGTCTTTCGTGCTGACGCGAAGGTAGTGAACCGCCAGCGGCTTGATTCCAAGTGATGGTGCGGCGGTCATGCGTAGCTCCTCTGTCGGTTTGAACGGGGTGCGCGGATGAACTTCTGGCGCTCGTCATGGTTGGTGTAGATAGGCCGGGCGCAGCGGTTCGCGAGGGGCGCATCGTCGGCCTTGTCGAGGCCGGTTTGCGCGAGACGGACGCGGATCGCGGGTTCGCTGACGCCGAAGTGAGATGCCAGGTCGGCGACGCGCTGTATGCCGTTACCCCAGGCGGCTTTAAGCGATCGCTTAGAGACCAGGGCGCAGCCCGCGAAGTAGTCGGCAGCCGCTTCGGCCTGCTCGGCCGCAGTCATCTTGTGGGTAGTGCGGTAGAGCTGGGCTGTACGCCCGTGATCGATGATGTGCTTGAACTCGTGCAGGAGCGTGAAGCGTTGGCGAACGGTGGGTTCATTAGCGGAGAGCACGATCACCCACTGCTGGCCATTCCAGTAGCTCATGCCGGAGACCGGGATGCGCTCGCGGATGACGACGATGCGAGGCAGCCCAGTGATGTGGTGTTCGAGGATGCCGCGTTCGTCAGCGATCAGGTCGGCGAGCTTGGCGGCCTGAATCTCAGCGGTTCGTAGTGCTTCGAGGAAGCTCGCATCGCGTTGAGGAATGACAGCGCGGAGGCTCGTCAGTACTGATGGTTTGTAAGTATGTGTCATGGTGAGCCTCCTTTCATAGTGGGCTGGTAGTTATTCTCTTTCGTCTTCTCCGTCGTATGGTCCACTCGGGTCGTATCCGTGTTTCGCGGCAATTCGCGCGAAGCTGGCTTCCATTTCTTTTGCTGCCGATTCGGGGAGATCTGCGTACCTGCTTCGCAGGTAGGGAGAGAAGCTCGGCAGTGTCCTCGGCTGGACGTAGCCCGCGAGGTTGAACAAGTCGGAGAGTTCAAGACCCAATACGTCTGCCAGTGACTTCAAGGTTTCTGGTCTCGGCTGAGGGATGTCACCGCGCTCGATACGCAGTACGTTGGAGTCCGTCATACCGGAGCGGCGAGCAACTTCCTTGATGGTTAACTCGAGTTCGGTCCTGCGCTCTTTGAGCGCGTTTCCGAGTTTGACTGCGTTAGTAGTGGTTGCCATAGTGGTTATCTCCGATTTCTTCGTTTCTTATATCTATTTTATTCCCAAAATTGCATAAATGCAGTACTGAAATCGTTGTAGAATCGGCGAGGTTTCCCTCACCTCTATAGGATTTGTCGAGGGATATTGGGGAGTCAGGGAGTTGCTGGCTGCAACTCGACCTGACTCCCCGGTTTTGTGGATGGGTTGACTCACTCCTTGGTCTGGCGGCCACGCGGTGTCGTCCGTTTGCTGGTGCCGAACAGGGTGGCGATGGCGTCGCGTTGTTCGGCAGCTTCACGGTCGATCTCGGCGGTCAGTGCCTCGGCTTTGGCCGCGATCTCTGGATCGGATGCCAGCGTGGCGATACGGCTCTCGATGGCGTCACGGATGGTGTCCGTGAGCGATACGCCACTGAGCTTGGCCAGAATCGACAGACGTGCGTGCTGCTCGTCTTCGAGACGAATTGCCAGTGTTTTCATGAGTCTCCTACTCCTTCCTGAAGGTTGTTTCCGGGTGCCCGGTCACCGTCTTCGAGGTGGTGCGGCCGGTGAGCGGAATGCTCACTGAGACGGCCGCAGTCTCTCGACAACGGATGACCGGCTATTTAGATCACCCGGAAGAGCCAGACTTTGCCGTCCGGTGCGGTCTCGATGTGGACATCGCCGCCGAGTTGGAGGTCACGGGCGAATCCGTCGTAGTCGAACTGGACGTAGGCGCGGAGGTCAGCCGGTACTTCGCGGTCGAGCGCCTCCTCGATCCCACTGCCGTCAAGTACGTCGCGGGCCCAGTCCGTCGGTGAGTCATAGGTGCCGATGAAGCAGTCATCGAACTGGGCGAGCATGTCGGGATTCCCGTCGTGCATCTCAGCCCACGTGGCGAAGGCTGGGCCGTGCGCGACGATCCCGCACGCGACGGCTGAGACCTGCTCGAGCGTGTCGTACTCGCCGACGTGGAAGTCGCCGAAGTCGTCGTAGTCGAAGATGCCCCACTCTTCGGCGTCCGGTTCGTCAGATCCGGCCAGGATGCGATCGACGGCCGCTCGGAGGTCGCTGGGGTCGACGGCGGCGTCACACCAGTCGCCGTGGAGCCGTCCGGCGTTGTAGTCCGCCAAGCTGCCGATCCAAATACGGGGCTGGAGTTTTCGGGTTGATTCGTCCTCGTGATGGGGTTCGTGGGTGTGTTCATGGTTCATAGCACCTCCTTTCGTTTTGTAGGTTGTGGTGTGTTGGGTTGCCGGGTGGTTTGAATCCGCTGTTCCGCAACCTCGACGTAGCGGGGGTTGATCTCGATCCCGAGCCAGTCGCGCCCCGTACGAGCTGCAACGACGGCCGTCGTACCTGAGCCGATGAACGGATCGAGAACGAGTCCGGGTTCGGCGGGTGCATCGCAGGCGCAGCTCGGCCGAGGTGGTTTCCGGTGCGCCTGATCACCGTGCCGCACCAGCTGCCGTGTCCATGGGGATCGGCAGTGGGAGCACCGCAGCCGTGGACAGCCGGCCAGAATCATGCGACGGACAAGTGACTCCGGGTAGGTCGCGATGTGGCTGCTCCGGAAGTTACTGACGCTCATCGCCCAGACATCGCCGGGGTTCTTGCCGAGGGGATGTCCGACTCGTCCGTTGGCTCGGAGATCGAGCAGGCCGCGATCGCTGTGGGTGTTCGGCCCGCGCCCTGCTTTCTCGGCGCGGTTCACTGGTCGAGGTGATCGTCGCGGTGGTTGAGAGACATGCGGGATGCGGATCTCGTCGAGATCGAAGTAGTAGCGCGGCGAACGCGTCAGCAGGTAGACAACCTCGTGCGAAGCGGTGAGCCGGTCCCGCACACTCGACGGCACCGTGTTGGTCTTGGCCCAGACGATCTTGTTACGGACGACCCAGCCGTCTGCAATCAAGTGGAGCGCCAAACGTTCCGGACCAAGCAGCAGACTCTTGCGCTCAGCACCTTCTCTGATATGGGTGCTGTAGGTGTCCCCGAGGTTGAGCCACAGAGTGCCAGTCGGTACAAGGACACGGGCACATTCAGTGAGTACAGCGCGCAGTTGAGCCACCCAGGCGTCGACGTGCGATTCGAGGCCGAGCTGGTCACCGTGGCCGTAGTCCCGCAGCCGGAAGTATGGCGGGCTGGTGATGATGCAGTCGATCCTGGCGTCTGGCAGGAATCTCAACTGAGTGAGCGCGTCGCCGGTCAAGACCTGGTTTCGTAGTGGCCCGCTCACTGCAGCCACTCCTGTGCGCTGGTCGCGAAACGGTCGGCCGTCACCACGCGGTACAGATCGGGTGTCAGTCGGGGCGAGCGCAGGATCGAGGACTGCACCTTTTCGGCATGCGTCTGGCTAGTGAAGATCCAGATCACCAACGGGAATGCGTGGTGGACGTCCTGCTCGATGCCGCTGGCTCGATAGCTCTCGTACTGGCCGCACTTCTTGAGTACGGTCGGGAGCGATTCGGTGCCGAGGTCGACCTCGATGAACCAACGATCGACGTAGTCTCTCGTCCGGACGATGCTGGCGAGATCGGGCTGCAGCAAGCGCTGTTCACCGCCGGTGCCCACGAAGCGTCGCCAGGAGTTGGGCTCGGTCGCGACGTCAATTGTCTCGACGGTGTCGATGGTCGTCAGAGCGCGCAGACCGAGGTGGACGTCGGCGACGGCCAGGCAGTGCTGAAGGAAGCGCAGCGACGGTTCATGGCTGCGGTAGGTCTGCCCCTCATCTCGGAGCAGTCGAGCACCAGCCGGGGCCAGTTGCCAGATACGAGCGGCGCTCCCTGCGCGGACTCCACCGATGCGGCGCGGCAGTGCTCGAATCAACGCCAGACGTTCGAGCCGAGCTAGGACGTAGCGGGTGGTGCGAGCAGCCGAGTCGGTGCTGCCGTGATCGGTGAAGATGAACGACTGAATGTGGTGTGTAGTGAGGTAGCGATGCTCGTCGATGCGGCGCAGAACCTCACGGTCCCGCTCCGGCATAGCCTGACTTATGCGCCCAAGTTCGTCGCGGTCGATCCGGCGGCGTCGCTTGTCCGGCTGCAGGACTCGGGCGCTCTCCGTCGACATCGTCGGCGGAGTATTCGTCCCCTGAGGGTGTACAGATTCACGACTGACCTGCGATGTCGGCGAAACGGCGGATGAGCCGACCGGAATGGCGGGTGGAATGCCCTGTCCTGGGGTGTAACTAGTCATGACGTACCCCCTTCCGTGTCGGATCGCTTGGTGCGACCGAAGGATTCACGGACGGTGCGGCGTTCGGTCAGTGACAGCAGATCGGCTTCGACCTCGCTGAGCGGCTGACCGTAGCGCTCGCGGGAGCGCCGCCGGATTGATGCGGCTGACCGGACAGGGTCGGGCATCTTCGTGGTAGTGACACTTACCCACGGTCCAGGCGTGTTCTGGTGCAGGATCTGGGCGTACGCATGGAAGGCCGGGAGTGTCTCGAAGTCGGCGGGTTCGAGCTGACCGCTGGTGAGACTGGCGAACTCGCGGGCGTCAGGGTGACTCAGCTGGAAGGCAATGCGCGTTCTGGCGTTCGCAGTAACGGCTTCGCGAATCGACTTGGGAAGCTGACCGAGGTGCTGGTGTGCCAGGGTATAGCCGACGCCGAGCCCGCGTGCTTGCGCCAGTGCGTCACCGATGTCGCCTGGGAGCCGAAGGTAGTCCTGGACTTCGTCGATCAAGATGGTGACCGGGTGCCGAGACTGCGGTGACTGAGCGGCTCGAGCGAGGGTCGCGGTCCAAAGTTGCGAGACGATCAGGGACCCGAGCAGTGCGGCAGCTTCGGGGCCGATCTTGCCCTTCTCCAGACTGACCAGCAGGATGCGGCGCTTAGTGAAAACGTCGGACAGATCGAATTTGGGACGGCGCTGGCCGAGGATGCCCCGCAGGCCGGGACGAAGCAGGATCGGTCGCACCCGGCGCAGCAGCGGCGCGGTGGCCTGAGCCTGCTCGTTGTCGCTGAGGCTCTCCCACCATGCCCAGAACCCACCGAGCCCCATCGGGTCCTCGCGCGCCACTCGACCGACGATCGAACGCCGAAAACCGGGATTGGTGAGCAGCAGCGGCAACATGGCGATCGAGGCGTCGCCGCGTCGGGCGAGTGTCAGGAGGCTGGCGTGTAGGACGTCTTGCGTGCGTGGTCCCCACGCGTCGGCCCACAGCGAGTGGAAGACGCCGAGGGTGGTGTCGGCCGCAAGGTCTGGATCGGTCGCACCGACCAGGCCGTTGATGCCGATGGGCGCCGAGTCGGTGGCGTCGACGACGGCGATGTCATCGAGTCGTGATTCGTCGGCACGCTGCAGGATGTCGTCGATCAGGTCGCCCTTTGGGTCGATCACGACAAGTCCGCGTCCTGCCGCAATATCTGCCAGCGCAAATTGGCCGAGCAGGTTTGATTTACCGACGCCGGTCGGTCCGGTGATGGCGATGCCGGACAGCGAGTCGCGAACCGAGATAGCAATTGGTCGCTCCGGCTGTGCGGTCGATACCCCAACGGTGCGCCCCTCCTTCAGCGTGCTGGCGGAGGCGGGAAGTAGCTTCGGATGTCGCGACGGCACTCCGGGAAGCGGCGCGGCGTCGCGGTGCGCGATGGGCCAGGCCGTCAGTGCCACGACCTCACTGACGCTCAGCGTCGTCGTCCAGAACCACGGTGCACGCGCGCGGTCGAATGACGTAGTGGCCATGCGGGTGGCAGTGAGCTGGGCGGTCGGGGCGTTCAGTCCGCGAACTGCGGCGATGACGCGTTCCGCCAGGTGTCGAGCTCGGTCGTCGTCTGCGGCTGTTGCCGCGACGCGGATAGCGCAGCCGAACCGAAACTCGCGGAGCTTGGCGACGGCGAGCGTGCGGTCTCCGCCGCGGAGTTGCTGAGGCGGCAGCTGGGGGGTCTTGCGTGGTCCGAGTATGACCTGGAGGTGGACGCGCTCATGCCGACCGGCGACCGCCAGCGCACCGAGGACTCCCCGTGTCACCGATTCAGTGGATTCGTGTGCGAGTGAGCCCTCGACCACAGACCGTGACCGGACACGGATCTTCGCGGCGACATCGGCGCGCGGCCCGGGCGCGAGGGGCTTTGGCTCGTCGACGACGAGGCCGGGAAGATGGGTGCGCAACACCTCGATCACTTGGTGGCGGTGGCGCACCGGCGTTCCGATGCGCCACCGCACGTGTCGATTGTTGCCAAGCGCCTCGATGACGATCTGCGGCTGCCTACTGAGTCCCGCCAGAGCGACCACGGCGGCGTGAGCGGCCTCGAGCGATAGCGGGGCGGGGATCGACAAGGTGACAAAGACCAGTCGGGTGGCCTCATTCATCGTCGGTCTCCTGGTGCTGCGCGCGTCGTTCGACCTGTTCCTGTGCTTCTTTCTCGGCCTGTGCGACGGCAATAGCAACTACCGTGCGGGCGATCCGTCCCAGGTCGGGGTCGGATCGAAGTTGGCCGCGAATCCGTAGCTGCCGATTTCTCCCACGCTTAAGCGGTTGCGATGTGCGCGAGTGTTTTTTGGACATAGTGAAGACACCCTCCTTTCGGTGGTTAGCTAATAAGTTGAATGGCGATTGGTGTGCTGCATTTATGCAGCGGCCATGCCCTTACTATGAGCTGCACGAATGCAGCAGTCAATATGCCCGACGCATTCCACAACACCGGCCGGAACTCGTTCGGACCTGAATTACCAGCGGCGAAAATGTCGATAAATGAGCGTGAAAGATCCGCCGATAATCGCAACGGTTGCGATGGTGATGCAGAGCGGTACCCAGATCGCTTGCAGGATGTAGATCGCACCGTAGAGCGCCATCGCGCTGACGAATACAGCGAGACAGGCGTTGAGCAGCCGGCCCCCGAGCCCACCGGGATCGCCACTCACGACGACCCCCGGCGGATCTCACGCAGGATGCCCTGCTCGAACCCGTATCGCTGACACTCCAGATCGAACAGTTCCTGATCGGCCGGAAACCGACGGGCCACCGCGTTGATAATCACCTGGCCGAGTGTGTCGGCCTTCAGGAAGGCGTATTCCAGGCTGTGCGGGCCGAATCCCTCTCGCTCCAGTTCAGACAGGTGCCACAAGGCCAGCTCATACTCATCAGGGAGCGAGAAGCTGAGGCCGCGTTCGACATGCGTCACGTCGTGCACGAATCGCCAGGCGTAGTTGGCGTCGGGTGACGTCAGGATCACCGAGGCCGAGTTCTCCGACGACACCGGCAACGACTCGCCCGACTCAACAGAGCGGGCGTGCGCGGCGCACAGGTCCGGATACGTTGACGGCGCGTCCGGCCGTGGCGTCCATGCGAAGCCGCACTCCCGAGCTATAGCCTTCGCGGTAGTGAACACCCAGCGAGTCAGGCTCTGCCTAGCTTGATCGATCTGCTCTGTCGATATGTAGTCGGACTGAACTCCGAGCGTCACGACCTCGAGATCGGCTGTCGTCATGGCTGGCCTCCTCGCCCGACGCACTGTGCGCACTGGCAGAAGATGCCGTGCGGTGCGGCCGCTTCGGTCATCTGCTGGATTGCGGACGAGGTGAGACGGTTCATCCGCGCCTCGGCTTGGCGACGCTCTCGCCTGACGCGGGCAATCTCGATCTGGCGGTCGGACTCGTCGCAGATGTCGATGAGGAATCCGACGAGATAGAGCGTCGCTAGGATCGCGGCTGCGGCCACCAGGATGATCACGAACGTGGTCATCGCCGGTTCACCGCCCGACCTGTGTCAGCGACGATCTGGCCGATACCGACGACGGTCATGGTCTTGATGAAGTCGAGATCGCCGGACGCTGCCGGGGCCGCCAGTGCGAGCTGTTGCTGCATCTGCGACAGCAGTGCAACCTGCTGCATGGCGTACGCGCCAGCTCGAGCGACGGCATCAATCCGTGCCTGCTGAACCTCACCGGCCGCCGCTACACGAGCGGTACTCACCTCGGTCGAGTGATTGATGGCCGCGAGGTCGCGGGCGACCTGGCGCGACAGTGCTCGACTACCCAACCAGCTGTTGCTGACGCCTGCAGCCGGCGTTGTGAAACGTTCAATCTCAGTCATGATGTCTCCGTTCGGGTTTGGGGCAAATCCGCTGACCACCCTCTACCTCTAGGTTTGCGGAAATCGCGCCGTACTTTTTGGCAGAGAACTGGGCAGTTGCCGGGCAAAATGGGGTCATGCCGGAATCGAGCCTTCGTGATCGCCTCGTCGTTGACTTGAAGGTCGTGCGGCGGCGTGGATTGCACAGGCTGGTGGACTACATCGGCGACGTGCCCGCACTACGCGAAGTGGCCATGCAGACCACCGGGGCAGACAACGCGGAGCATGTCGAGAACCTGCTTCGTAGCGTGTACAAGATGCGGAGTGAGGGAGCGCAGGGAACGGCAATCGGCATCTTGCTTGGGCTTGAGCAGGGACGCAGAGGAGCTAGTCCGACGGTTCTCCGCGAAGCCGCAGCCACGCGATTGGGCTATCACTCGGTCGACACGTTTCGGAAACAGCCCGAAGCGAACGCGCTGCTTACCTTTGCGAGTTTGATTGAGACATATAGCCTCGAGTATCAAAACTCGTCGCAACCTGAGGATTACAAAATCAATATCGCATTGAATGCGATTAAGGAGCTCACACTGACTGAATACGCCGAGTTGATTCGGCGACTACGGGCGTGGTTCAAGGAAAACGGTCGTGGCTTCTACGACGCCTAAGGCTGCGCTCAGTGCCTGGCCGGGCAGTTGTCCTCCGAGTGACGGAATGAGGCTGATCACGCCGTGTCCGCTCCGTGGTGTCCGACTGGTTTGACATGCTATCCGTGCGGCGGCGAACCACTCCGTGATTCTTCGCACATTTGTTCGAACTAGTGGTAAAATGGCATCAGATGCCTGGAAGAAGCGAAGGTAGACCAGCTGTGGCACTCAAGAAGTCGGACCTCTACTCATCCCTGTGGGCAAGTTGCGACCAGCTTCGAGGCGGCATGGATGCCTCGCAGTACAAGGATTACATCCTGACCTTGCTGTTCGTGAAGTACGTCTCCGACAAGGCGAAGGCTGATTCGGCCAGCCTGATCGACGTGCCAGAAGGCGGATCGTTCGACGACATGCTGGCCGCGAAGAACGACAAGGAGATTGGCGACAAGTTCAACAAGATTATCGCCAAGCTCGCCGACGCCAACGATCTGCGTAATGTCATCGATCTAGCCGACTTCAACGACGAGGAGAAGCTTGGCAAGGGCAAGGAGATGGTGGATCGCCTCTCCAAGCTTGTCACGATCTTCAACGACCTCGATTTCCGAGGCTCACGTGCTGAGGGTGACGACCTGCTTGGTGACGCCTACGAGTACCTCATGCGCCACTTCGCCACGGAGTCCGGCAAGAGCAAGGGTCAGTTCTATACCCCAGCCGAAGTGTCGCGCATCCTCGCCAAGGTCGTCGGAATCGGCGCGCAGACCCGGCAGGATCAGACGGTCTACGACCCGGCCTGCGGCTCCGGCTCGCTCTTACTTAAGGCGGCAGCTGAGGCTCCGCGCGGCATGTCGGTCTACGGCCAGGAGAAGGACAACGCCACCTGGGCACTGTCCAAGATGAACATGATCCTGCACGGCAACGAAATCGCCGAAATCTACAAGGGCGACACCATCACGAGCCCGCAGACTGTGGCGGGTAGTCACCTCAAGACCTTCGACTTCGTGGTCATGAATCCGCCGTTCTCGGTGAAATCCTGGAACAACGGCCTCGAACACGACTACAACCGCTTCGAGTACGGCCGCCCGCCAGAGAAGAACGGCGACTACGCGTTCCTGCTCCACGCACTGACATCACTCAAGAGCGCCGGCAAAGGGGCGATCATCCTGCCGCACGGTGTGCTGTTTCGAGGCAACGCCGAAGCCGGCATCCGCAAGCGCCTGCTTCAGCATGGATTTATCAAAGGCATCATCGGCTTGCCCGCCAACCTGTTCTATGGCACAGGCATCCCCGCCTGCATCGTCGTCCTCGACAAGGAGAACGCGGTCGGACGCACCGGTGTGTTCATGATCGATGCGTCCAAGGGTTTCATCAAGGACGGCAACAAGAACCGTCTCCGTAGCCAGGACATCCACAAGATCGTCGACACTTTCAACAACCAGCGGGAGATCGAGCGGTACTCCCGCATGGTGCCGATGAGTGAGATCGCCGACCCGAAGAACGACTACAACCTCAACATCCCGCGCTACATCGACTCCTCCGAGCCGGAGGATCTACAGGACCTGCACGCACACCTCCACGGCGGGATTCCGGATCGTGACCTCGACCTGCTCGACGACTACTGGCAGGCGTTTCCGCAGCTCCGCGCGCAGCTCTTCAAGCCGAATCGACCTGGCTACAGCGATCTGACCCTCGACGTAAGCCAAGTGCAACAGGCGATCCTGGACTCCGCTGAGTTCCAAAAGCTCGCCGAAGAGGCGCGATCGATCACGACGGATTGGTTCGACGCACATCGTGATGCTCTCGTCGCGATCGACGCCGACACGAAGCCTAACGATCTCATCGCCACGATCGGCGACGACCTACTGGATCGATTCAAACCTGTGCCGTTGCTCGACGAGTACGACGTCTACGAGCAGCTCATGGCCTATTGGCACGACACGATGCACGATGACGTCTACCTGATTATGGCCGACGACTGGACGGCAGCTGCCAAGCCGCGCCTGACGATCAACGACAAGGAACGCAAACTCACCGAGGAACCCGATCTCATCATCGGTTCGGGCAAGAATGCCCAGAAGTACAAGATGGACCTGATCCCGCCAGCCCTGATCGTGGCGCGATACTTCGGCGAGCAGCAGGCCAAGGTCGACGAAATCGTTGCTGTAGCCGAAGAATCCACTCGCGCCGTTGAGGAATACGTCGAGGAGCACGCCGTCGAAGACGGACTCCTTGCCGATGCCATGGACGATGACAAGATCACCAAAGCGCTTGTCGCTGCTCGACTCAAGGCCGTCAAACGGGGCGGCGACCCCGAGGAGGTTCGGGCTCTCCAGCACGCCGCCAAGCTGTACAACGCCGAAGCTGCCGCCAAGAAGGCTGCCAAAGACGCTCAGGCTGAGCTTGATCTCACCACGCTCAAAAAGTACGGCGCTCTGACCGAGATTGACATCGAGGCGCTAGTGATCGATGACAAGTGGCAGGCCACCGCTGTCCATCGGATCGCAGGCGAGGTCGAAGCACTCACGCTCGACCTTGTGGCACGCATTCAACAGCTCGGCGAGCGATATGCGGCGACCATCGATGATCTCGACACTGAGCTTGCGAGAATCGAGGGGAAGGTTTCGGCCCATCTCGCAGCGATGGGGGTAGAACGATGAGCCAAACGTCTACGGTGCAAATTAGAGAAGTTAGTGACCTTGTAACAAAGGGTACGACTCCGACGAGTCTCGGCCGAAAGTTCACTACCAGCGGTGTGAGGTTCCTCAAAGTCGAAACCTTCGCTAGTGATGGAACATTCATTCCTGGCCGTGAAGCGTTTATCGATCGTCAGACCCACCAGCTACTCCGGAGGTCGCAACTTGCCGAAGGTGACATTCTCTTCTCGATTGCTGGCGCCCTTGGTCGCTCGACGGTAGTTGAACAGGCTTGGCTCCCAGCCAACACAAATCAGGCCTTCGCAATTATTCGCCCATCGACGAAGCGTCGATCGGTAGTGGCGAGGTATCTGCTTTGGCAGCTCCGTAGCCCTGCTATCGCACGGCGGATCGCTGAGATCAACGTGCAGGCAGCCCAGGCGAACCTTTCCTTAGAGCAGGTGCGCGACTTCGAGATTCCGATTGTATCTAGTCTTGAGCAAGAGGCAATCGCAGATGCTCTCGATGACGTGAATGAACTGATTGCCACTCTCGAACGCCTCATCGCCAAGAAGCAGGCGATTAAGCAGGGCATGATGCAGCAGCTCCTGACTGGCCGCACCCGCCTGCCCGGCTTCACTGGCACCTGGATGGTATCCACGCTCGGAACCCTAGCTCGCGTCACGGGGGGCGGAACACCTTCAACTCGCGTCGCTTCGTACTGGGGTGGCGGTATACCGTGGTTTACTCCCGCCGAGATCAAGGCCCAGGGATCAGGTCTCGTGTCATCTTCAGAGCGAAGAATCACGCAAGCGGGCCTTGCCAGCTCCGCGGCAACGCTACTGCCAGCGGGTACGGTGTTGGTGACTTCGCGCGCAAGTATCGGAAACTGTGCAGTTGCCGCTGTTCCGGTGTCCACAAATCAGGGATTCGCCTCGATGATCCCCAAGGATTCACGCTCGACATGGTTCTTGTACTACTGGGTTCAACAACATCGGTCGGAATTTGAATCACGCGCCGCAGGCAGTACCTTCCTTGAGATCAGCGCAAGCAAGGTATCAGCCATTCCATTGCGTAAGCCCAATCTTGATGAGCAGGCTGCGATCGGTACCGCGATTCGGGACGTAGACGCAGAACTCGACACGCTCAGTAACCGCTTGATTAAGGCCCGCGCAATCAAGCAGGGCATGATGCAGCAGCTCCTGACCGGTCGCACACGCTTGCCTGTAGAGGTTTCGTCATGAGCGATGTGGGTCAGATCGAGCGCAAAGCGCAGGATCGCGTCGTCAGACTGTTCCGCGAACAGCTCGGCTATGAGTATCTTGGCAACTGGGAAGGCCGCGCTGGAAACTCGAACATCGAGCGGCAGTTGCTGATTCAGAATCTTAAGGCTCGTGGTTACGACGACAATCTGGTTAACCGCGCCGTCGAGAAGCTCGACAAGGCTGCCGCTGTGGGCGCTGGTCACGACCTGTACGAGGCGAACAAAGATGTCTATGGCCTGCTTCGCTACGGGGTAAAGGTACAGCCGGGCGCCGGTGAGAAGTCTGAGACAATCTGGCTCATCGACTGGGCGACGCCCGAAGCAAATCACTTCGCCCTGGCGGAAGAAGTCACGATCGCCGGAGAGCACACCAAGCGTCCTGACATCGTCTTCTACGTCAACGGTCTCGCACTGGGGACCCTCGAACTCAAGCGGTCGAAAGTCGCGGTCTCCGAAGGTATTCGGCAGACAATCGGCAACCAAAACAAGCAGTTCATCCGCTCATTCTTCTCGACGGTTCAGTTCGTCTTCGCCGGCAATGACGTCGAGGGACTGCGCTACGGCGTGATTGACACACCTGAGAAGTACTGGCTGGAGTGGAAAGAGCCCTCGGATGTCGAGGACCCGCTTGACCGGGCGCTGCTGCAACTGTGCGACAAAGACCGGTTCCTGGAACTCGTTCACGACTTCATCGTCTTCGACGCGGGCGTGAAGAAGGGGCCGCGCCACAACCAGTACTTTGGCGTGAAAGCCGCGCAGGAGCGCATCGCCAAACGTGAGGGCGGCATCATCTGGCACACCCAGGGCTCGGGTAAGAGCTTGACGATGGTGTGGCTGGCCAAGTGGATTCGGGAACATCAGGACGATGCGAGGGTTCTGCTGATCACCGACCGCACCGAGTTGGACGACCAGATCGAGGGCGTCTTCAACGGTGTCAATGAGCAGATCTATCGCACCAAGAGCGGCTCAGACCTGATCGGGACTCTCAACACCTCCGAGGAGTGGCTGATCTGCTCACTGGTGCACAAGTTCCGTGGGGCCGATACCGACGCCTCGGACGACGACGCGACCACAGATTTCATCAAAGAGCTGAATGCCAGACTACCGAAGGACTTCAAGGCCAAGGGCAACATCTTCGTCTTTGTCGATGAGGCGCACCGCACCCAGTCGGGCAAAATGCACACCGCCATGAAGGAACTGCTCCCGGGCGCGATGTTCATCGGCTTCACCGGCACGCCACTACTGAAGGCAGACAAGGCCACCAGTATCGAGACCTTCGGCTCGTTCATCCACACCTACAAGTTCGACGAAGCTGTCGAGGACGGCGTGGTACTTGACCTGCGCTACGAGGCTCGCAACATCGATCAAGACCTCACGTCACCGGACAAGGTCGACAAGTGGTTCGAAGCCAAGACCAAAGGTATGACCGACCTGTCAAAGGCAGAGCTCAAGAAGCGCTGGGGCACGATGCAAAAGGTCGTGTCTAGCGAGCCGCGTGCTCGTCAGATCGTTGACGACATCCTGATGGACATGGAGACGAAGCCCCGCCTGATGGACAAGCGTGGCAACGCCATGCTGGTCGGTTCGTCGATCTACCAGGCGTGCAAGTTCTATGAGCTGTTCAACGCCACCGACCTCAAAGGCAAGTGCGCAATCGTCACCAGCTACACCCCGAACGCCAGCGACATCTCCAAAGAAGACTCCGGCGAAGGCAAGACCGAGAAGCTACGCCAGTATGACATCTACCGTCGCATGCTGGCTGACTACTTCGGTGAGTCCGAGGACGCTGCGATGGGCAAAGTCGAGCAGTTCGAAAAAGAAGTCAAGGAACAGTTCGTCAAGCACCCTGGTCAGATGCGCCTGCTGATCGTGGTCGACAAGCTCCTAACAGGCTTCGACGCACCGAGCGCCACCTATCTCTACATCGACAAGAAGATGCGCGACCACGGTCTGTTCCAAGCGATTTGCCGCGTCAACCGCCTCGACGGCGAAGACAAAGACTACGGCTACATTGTCGACTACCAGGACCTCTTCAACTCACTCGAAGATGCCATCACCGACTACACGTCTGGTGCGCTGGACGGCTACGAGAAGAAGGACATCGACGGCCTCCTGAGCGACCGCATCGAGAAATCGCGCGACGACCTCGACGATGCCCTTGAGCGAATCCGGGCACTCGTCGAGCCCGTGGCACCGCCGAAGGGCACCTTGCAATATCAGCAGTACTTCTGTGCCAAGGACCAGGGCGACGCCGAGCAGCTTAAAGCCAACGAGCCGAAGCGCGTCGAGCTGTACAAAGAGGTGTCGGCGGTGTCCCGCGCCTACAGCAACCTAGCCAACGAGATGGCCGACGCCGGCTACAGCGACTCCGAGGCTGCCGCGATCAAGACGGAGATCGCGCACTACGTCGACGTGCGTGCCGAGGTGAAGCTGGGCGCGGGCGAAGACATTGACTTTAAGCAGTACGAAGCTGGTATGCGCTACCTACTCGACACCTACATCCGGGCCGATGCCAGCGAGGTCGTATCCGAGTTCGAAAACACTGGCTTGGTCGATTTGATCGTCAAGCTCGGCGCAGGGGCAATCGACAAGCTGCCGCCAGGCATCAAGAAAGATCCCGAGGCGGTCGCTGAGACGATCACCAACAACATGCGCAAGGTGATCATCGACGAGCACGCCATGAACCCTAAGTACTACGACAAGATGAGCGAGCTACTCGACGCCATCATCGAACAGCGCCGCCAACAGGCCATCGATTACCAGGCGTACCTGGCAAAGCTGCTGGAAGCCGCCAAGAAGCTCGGTACCGGCGAAGGTACCGGCCACAGTTACCCAGACTGGGTCAATGATGGCGCGCGTAAGGCGCTCGTCGATTTCACCTGGCCCGACGTCGAGATCGCGCGCAGCCTGGACGAAGCTGTCCGGACGACGAAGCCCGATGCCTGGGTCGGTAACCCGCTCAAGGAGAAAGTCGTCAAGCGTGCGCTGCGCCGTACCCTGCCCAACGACTACGACGATGACAAGCTCGATGAGGTATTCAACCTAGTGAAGGCTCGAGATGAGTACCGCTAGCGCCTACCTCAGCATCCGAGGCATCGACGTCGACGTGATCTACAAAGACATCAAGAACCTGCATATCGGTGTCTACCCGCCTCTCGGTCGTGTCCGTGTCGCAGCACCGATGCGGCTCGACGATGACCAGGTGCGCCTCGCCGTAATCCAGAGACTTCCGTGGATCAAGCGCCAGCGTGAGCAGCTCAAAGCAGCCCCGCGCCAGAGTGAGCGTGAGATGACGACCGGCGAGAGCCACTACGTATGGGGCGTCCGCAAGCGACTTAAGGTCATCGAAAGACCCGGGCGTACGCACTTTGAGTCCGAAGGCGATCGGCTTGTCCTCTATGTACCGCCTGGGACCGATGCCAAGAAGCGACGCAGCTACCTCGACCAGTGGTATCGCGAACAGTTGCGACACGCCCTGCCCGATTTGATCACCGCATGGGAGCGCAGGCTCGGCGTGACCGTCCCCAAGTGGTCAATTCGACGCATGAAGACCAAGTGGGGGTCATGCAATCGGGAGACTCGACATATCTGGTTCAACGTCGAACTCGCCAAGAAGCAGCCTGACTGTCTCGAATACATCGTCGTCCATGAGATGACGCACTATTTCGAACGCAACCACGGGGAACGGTTCACGACACTGATGGATCAGCACTTACCGGACTGGCGAAGCAGGCGGGATCAGCTTAATTCGGCCCCGCTGGGACCGGAGGAGTGGTTTTGAGAGCGCTCGAGGAAAAGCTTGCTGGGTGGCGAGAACCTTCCAGTGCGACGGAGCAGGATAAGCAAGAACGCGCCGAGCGCATGGTTCGCGAAGCTGAGCTGGCTAAGACCATCGAGGATGAGAATCTCCGTACCGACAACGCGCACACCTTCGTCGCTACGGCGTTCCGCGATAACGCACTGCGCATTGCCGGCACTGCGATCACCAAGGTGCTCTCGCCAGTGTCCCGATTCGCGAGCCGCGGCGGTCATGACGAGAAAAAGCTGCGTGTGATCGAGACACTCGGTGCGTCTTTTGAACCAATCTTCGGGCTGAGTGTCGGTAGGAATGATTGATGTTCAAACGAATTGACAGAGTCAAGAGTTGCGGGATTTTTGAGAGCTACCAATGGGACTCCGCGTTGCCGGACCTCGGCCGGATCAACGTCATCTATGGCCACAACGGCGCGGGCAAGACCTCATTGGCCAATGCGTTCGACGGTCTACGTCACGCGGACGATGGACAGGGTCATACCCGAGTTTCGGTCACCCTTGCCGATGGGGCTGGCATTCGAACGACAGAGTTTGCTGATGACGCGGTTTTCGATCGCGTCCACGTCTTCAGTGAAGGGTACGTAAACCGCAGTCACCGGTTCACATCTGGGTCTGCCGAGATGGACGCGGTACTGACCATCGGAGAACGCCCTGTTGACGCTGAAGAACGTCTCGATCGACTTCGGACTGAGCTAAAAGAGAAGACGCGGCAACGCGACGAAGCCACTGCGGCCGAGCGTGAGGCCATCCGGACTGTTGAGCGCGCCTACGTGCGGGTATCACAAGAGGTGGTCGATGTTGCCAGTCGTGCAGGCGGAAGGTGGCGCTCCCGAGGAAACTTTAGCGCTGGCGAGGTGCGAAAAGCCTTTGCTGGATCACACGATGACTGGTTCGAGCTGAGCGAGGAGAATTTTCGAGACCTAACGGGCATCATCAACTCCGACAAGTCTGAAATGCTGCCGGATCTTGCGTTTGTAGTCGAAGTGCGCGCAGATCTTGAGCAGCGATTGCGCACTGCCTTATCCACGACGCCTAGTACTGTGATTCTTAATACCCTTGCTGCGCAACCAGAAGCGACCTCGTGGGTGGATGCTGGACGTCACTTACACACGGAGATCGACGTATGCATCTTCTGCGGTTCGGATCTGACGGAAGATCGTAAGGCGCTGATCGACCAGCATTTTTCCAACGAGGTCGAACGGCTGCAGGCAGTGTTGACAAGTATCGCCGACGAACTTGACGGCATCATCACGAGCAGCGATCGTACATTGGCGGCGATCCCGAGCAGAGGGCTGTTGTATGAAGACTTGCGATCGCGCTATGACCAGGCCGCGGAAGTAGCTCGCACCGAATTGGCAACGCTCCGTGAATGGGCCAATGACATGAAAGGACGTGTGCAGACCAAAGCCTCCAACGTTCTCAGGGCGGTTGACTCGTCCGTTGCATCTGTTCCCGCCGTGGCCTTCGCAGATCTGCTCAGTTTGTGTCGCGAGCACAATGCGCGCGTGGAGAGTCACGAAGACCTCGTCAAGAGCGCGGCCCAGCGGATAGAGCGTCACTACCTGAAGCAATCCGAAGCAGAAGTAACAGCACAGACCGGCCTTGCTGCCGAAAAACGTCGCGTCGTGAAGAACCTCGATTTTGAACTGGAGCAATGCTCGACAGATATCGCTACCATTGAGAATGTTGAAGGCGATCCAATGCCGACTGCCAAAGTGCTAACCGACGAGGTTGCACGACTCCTAGGGCGTAGCGAGTTGGTATTCAAGACGGTAGACGGCCGCTACCATGTTACCCGGTTCGGCGAACCCGCGGTGGGTCTCAGTGCCGGTGAGCGGACAGCCATTACACTCGTGCACTTCTTTGAATGCGTCGCGAGGTTCGACGCGACCAGCGGTAAGCCAATTGTCATCATCGACGACCCGGTCTCTAGCCTGGATAGTGGCATCTTCATGGGAGTCTCTACTTATATTTGGACCGAGGCAGTCGTCAAGGATCATATCGAGCAGCTCATTCTTCTGACACACAACTTTGAGCTGTTTCGTCAATGGGATATCCAGGTTGAAGGCCTGCACAGAGGAGGAAAGAGGCTCGTTGAGCTCTACCCGGCTCGTTTCTTCGAGATCAGATCGCAGCACGTCAGTATTGCGGGCAGTAGCAAGCGACGCCCAGCGCTGAGGAGTTGGCCTCCATCAGAAGAAGTTCGCAAGAAGGTGCGATCCACGTATCTCCATGCATTCATCTCGGTCGCCGAGGTACTACAAAAACTGCAGACCGACGACTCAATGGAGAACCGCCTCGATGCGCAACTGCTGTTTCCGAACGTCGTCCGCCGGATGCTGGAGAGTTTCCTAGCCTTCAAGCGACCTGAATGGGTGGGGGACCTCGGCAAGGCCATGAGAAATTCAGCAGAGTTGTTGACTGACGCGGGATATCGTGGCGACGCGAATGCGCTTCGGCTTCGATTGACGAGGTACGCCCACGCGTATTCACATGGCGAAGACCCTTCGACAGACCGAACTGTGAGTCCGGACGAGGTTGAGACAGCGATCCGCGCCGCGTTTGAGTTCATGCACACTATCGACCCTGCCCACTTCAACGGGCTCTGCGAGGCCGCCAAACTGAATTCGTCCGCGCTTCTGCCAGACCCGCTACCCGAGCTTGTTGATGAAGCCGGAACGCTCGCGGCCGTAGAGCCACTTCAAGCCGGTTGATGTCTGTATGTGGGGTCAGGCCGAGAATTCCGGCCAATCTCCTTGGCGCAAACTCGAAGGATCGGGCTGGCCACCCAAGTTGGTCAAGAGTAGTGAACGCCCCGAGGCCGCATCTCGACGCCTTCTTGCTTCAGAATCGTCAAGACAGTCGTCTTGCCAACTCCTGTCTCTTTGGCAACCTCGCGGCTCGTGAGCCCACTCTCATAGAGACGGACCACGTCACCTCGTAGTCGTTCCGTAATTCTCGATCGGAATTTGACTTCAGGAGATAATCGGCTCTTCCTGATTCAGAGTGCGTGTAGGCGTTCTGCCAGGCCGCCGGAGTGGATGAGTGACCGCAAGATGTAGTGGTTGAGGTTGCGGAAGCCGAGCGCGATCCCGCGCAGGTGTTCCAAGCGTCCGTTGATCGCTTCGACCGGGCCGTTGGAGGCACCGGTGTCGAAGTACGCCAGGATCTCTTTGCGTCGGGCCCACAACGAACGGCCGAGTTGGGCAAGTTCGGCGAGTTCTTTCGGAACGCCGGTGTGGATGCGTTTGAGCAGCTTGTACATCGCGATCTTCCCGTCACGCTTGTGCGGTTGGCCGTAGGCGTCAATCAGGTCTTGATAGACGGCGTAGGTGACCGCGACCGCCAGATGTTCCTCACGCGCTTCGAGGCCGTTGGTGATGCGGGTCTTCTGCTTGTCGGTCAACAAGCCGATTCGGGTGAGCAGAGGGCGGCGGATGCCGTAGAGCGGGTCCCCGGTGCGGCCGCGGTGTCCGCACGTATCCTGTTGCACGCGTTGACGACACACCGTGAGCTTGTCTGCGGCCAAGTGCACCACATGAAACGGATCCATCACCGCACGCGCCTTGTCCAGGGTTTCAACGGTCGCGGTGCGATACCCGGCGAACCCGTCCATGGTGACGACCTTGATCCGGTCACGAAATGCAGGATCGCGCGCGGTCAGCCAATCCTTCAACGCGGCTTTGGAGCGGCCGGCGACCATGTCCAGCAAGCGTGCCGGGCCGGTACCATCGACGATCGGTGTCAGGTCGACGAGCACGGTCACGAAACTCGAATCCCCCTTGCCGCGAACGTGTTTCCACTTGTGCTCATCGACCCCAAGGACCCGCACACCGTCCAGGCGGGCCGGTGCGGACGCCAGCATGCGGGCCTCCTCGAGTGCGAGCGTGTTGACGGTGTTCCAACCCAACCCGACCGCCGCGGCGACCGCCTTGACCGACATCTTGTCGACGATCATCGCCCGCAGAATCCACGTGGTGGTGCGGCGGGTGACGTGGGCCCGTGGCGCCACGATGGTCGAGATGTCGGCACGAAAGATCGTGGTGGCACAGTCCGGGTTCTCGCACAGGTGGCGCGGCACCGCGATATGCAGCCGAGTCGGATGCCCCACGATCGGCAGATCAGCGACCTCACGATCGATGTGGTCACGCAGCCGACCCGGCTGTCCGCATCCGGGACATGTGTTCTTCGGTTCCAGGACCTGGCAGAACACGTGGGTGCGGTCCTCGCCGTCGAGGGCGGCACCGGTGATCGTCACCCCGAGCTCGATGGTGCGGCAGATGGTGTCGGCAATAGCGCTACGCTGCAACGTGGGTCCTGTTGGTGTCCGGGTGGGTGTGTGAGAGCTTTCATCCTCACACCACAGGACCCGCCTATATCTCCAGGCTCACCGCCCACACCCCGCGATCTTGCTCACCCCTACATCTTGTGGTCGCAAGAACCTGTTCCACGCACCGTCAATCAGGAAGAGCCAGATAATCCCTGATCAGATGCGGTACTGGGCCGAATGGGGGTGTTGACCTTGGCTCCAGCGAGGACTACCAGAAACCGGCCCCCACCGCAGGTGATCACGTCACCTCCGGTGGGGGCCGGTCGCTTTCGGTCCCGTCGGGCTGTCGGCGAGGGCGTCTACTTCATCTGGTGCGGTGGCACCTCGTCGTAGCTGATCGCGCGGTCACCGGATCGCTTGTGCCACCAATACGTGAGCGCCCACAGGACCACTCCGAGCAGCAGGAGCCAGCCGGCGATCACATACTGTTCGGGGTCGCGGCCGGTGATCGGCAGGGTGAGGTATCCGCACGTGACGGCACCGAGGACCGCGACGGGGGTGTAGGTCCGGAAGTGTTTGTGTTCCACCTTGTCCCGCCGGAGGACGAGCACCGACACGTTGACCACCGTGAACACCGCGAGCAACAGCAGCGCGGTGGTGCCGCCGAGCAGCCCCACGATGGAGCCCTTCGGATCAGAGCTCACGTAGGTGAGGAGCAACAACGCGACGACCGTGGTGAAGATGACGGCCCCGAACGGGGTCCGGCGACCCGGGTGCACGTAGGCGAGGAACTTGGGGAGCACGCCGCGCTTGGCCATGCCGTAGAGCAGGCGGCTCGCCATCATCATGTTGATGAGCGCGGTGTTGGCGACCGCGAACATCGATATCCACGGCAGCAGATCCGACATCGGGAAGTCCGGCGCCGCCGCCTGGACGACGTCGACGAGCGGGGTCTCGCTCTCGGCCAGCACGCCCACGGGGACGATGGCCACCGCACAGATCGCGATGAGGACATAGACCGTCGCAGTGATCCCGAGGCCGCTCAACATCACCTTCGGGAAGATGCGGGTCGGCTCCTTGCACTCCTCGGCCATGTTGACCGAATCCTCGAAACCCACGAGGGCGAAGAAGGCCAGCGAGGTCGCCGCGGTGACGGCGATGAAGACGTTCTTGTCGTCGGGACTCTCGAAGGCCACCACCGCATCCCAGTGATCGGCGTTGCCGCCCACGATGAACCAGTACCCGATGAACAGCACGAGCAGCAGGCCGGTCAGCTCGACCAGCGTCAGTACCACGTTGGTGCCGACCCCTTCGGCGACGCCGCGGAAGTTGATGAACATGACCAGCAGAAGGAAGCCGACCGCCACTGCGTACAGCGCCGGATTCGTGGCGTCGGGGGAGTCGCCGCTGAATGCGGTCAGCATGTTCACCGCGAAGGCGCGCGACGCCGTCGTCGCCGATGTGATGCCCGAGCACATCACCGTGAACAGGACGATGAAGGTGACGAAGTGGATGCCGAAGGCCTTGTGCACGTACAGCGCTGCGCCCGCGGCCTGCGGATACTTGGTCACCAGTTCGAGATAGGAGAACGCGGTGAGCGTCGCGACGGCGAAGGCGATGAGGAACGGCAACCACGCCGCGCCCCCGACCTCGCCGGCCACCTGACCGGTCAGCGCATAGACGCCGGTGCCCAGGATGTCGCCGATGATGAACAGGAGTAGCAACTTCCAGCCCAATACGCGTTTGAGCTCGGGCTGCTGTTCCGCATTCTTGCCGGTCTCGCCGGCGTTTGTGCTGGCTGTCATGGGATAACGCTAGACCTCGGATGCATGCGCCGCCGGGCGAACCGCGGCAGTTCGCCGCCGGATCGTCGTGCGGGGTCGCGGTGGTGCCGGGGGCGGTGGGAAGAAGGCTCCGGCCGTCTATGCGAAACTATCGCCCATGAGCAACGGCACCCTGATCCTGATGCGTCACGGCGAGAGTGAATGGAATGCGTCCAACCAGTTCACCGGATGGGTGGACGTGGCGCTCACGGACAAGGGTAAGGCCGAGGCCGTGCGGGCCGGCGAACTGCTCATCGAGCACGATCTGCTGCCCGACGTCCTCTACACCTCGCTGCTACGCCGCGCGATCTCGACGGCGCAGATCGCCCTCGACCGCGCCGACCGCCATTGGATCCCGGTGGTCCGCGACTGGCGTCTCAACGAGCGTCACTACGGTGCGCTCCAGGGCCTCGACAAGGCGGACACCCTGGAGAAGTACGGCCAGGAGCAGTTCATGCTGTGGCGTCGCAGCTACGACACCCCGCCGCCGGCCATCGAGCCCGACGCCGAGTACAGCCAGGTCGGCGACCCGCGGTACGCCGACCTCGACGAGGTGCCGCTGACCGAGTGCCTCAAGGACGTCGTGGCACGCATGATCCCGTACTTCACCGAGACGATCGCCGCCGACCTCAAGGCCGGTAAGACCGTGCTCGTCGCGGCGCACGGCAACTCGCTCCGGGCGCTCGTCAAGTACCTCGACGACATCTCCGACGAGGACATCGCGGGGCTGAACATCCCCACCGGCAACCCGCTGCGCTACGACCTCGACGACAACCTCAAGCCGCTGAATCCGGGCGGCACCTACCTCGATCCCGAGGCGGCGGCGGCCGGTGCGGCCGCCGTGGCGGCGCAGGGCCAGAAGTAGGCCTCCTCGACCGACGCGCCCGCTGTCGGCGAATCGCCGGACGGCGGGCGCGTAACATAATCGTCATAGCTTCTTTGGTGTGACGCGCGCTACATTAGACGCTATGGCGGATGTGGGCACCTTGCGGATCGACCATTCACCTGCTCAGGAACGGTATGAGGCGATTCTCGTCTCTGATGCCTTCGGCGAGGACGAAGTGGTCGGGTACCTCGACTATGTCTCGGAGCCGTACCAGATCGTGCTGACCCACACCGTGGTCCGCGAGCACTACAGCGGGCACGGCTATGCGGGACAACTCGTTCGGTACGTCCTCGAGGACATCCGGGCCAGCGGCAAGCAGGTCGTCCCGGTGTGCTCGTACGTCCAGCGTTTCATCGCTCTCCACCCGGAGTTCGCCGACATGGCGGTCCCGGTCCCTCAGTGAGTCCGGCCGGCGGCGGCATCTGAACCTGCCGACGACCTTCCGCGGCGACCGCCGGCTCTTCGGCGAACGGCACGTGAACACCTGCCGAACAGCCGCGACATATGTGCGACCGGAGTTGGTTAATCCGTAAGCTGTGCTCGTGGCCGCCGCAATCTCAGCCGCGACGATCGCTTTCGTGCTCGCGCTCATCCTCGGAGTCATGCTGGGTCGTCGCTTCGGCGGCCTCGGGTGGCCCCGACGTTTCGCGCTCGGCTCCTGGCCCGCCCGGAGGCGGGTGTCCGCGGGCTCCGAGGTCCCGAGCGAGGCCGCGCTTCCCATCCCCACCGCCGACCGTGCGCTGGCGCCCAGGGCCGTGCCGGCGTCGGCCGAGGTGCGCGATTCCGACGTCCAGTCGACGACCCCCGACGGCCGGATGACCAAGGCCGGTCTGCTGAGCATGGTCGTCCGCAACTCGTCGACCGCCGTCGCCGTGGTCGACCAGTACCGGGACGTGGTGATGTTCAACCATCGGGCCGTCGAACTCGGCATGGTGCGCGAGATGCTGCTGGCCGACCCGGTCTGGGACGCGGTCAAGGACGTCCTCGACACCGACATCGAGCGGAACTTCGAGTTCAGTCCGCCCACGTCGAGCCTCGGCTTCGTCTCCACCGGGCGTACGCCGCGCCCCACCGTCGAACACGTGCGGTGCCTGGCCAAGGTGGTGGCACAGGACGATGAACGCTACGCGGTGGTCTACGGTCTCGACGACACCGAGCACAAGCGTCTCGAGGCCACCCGGCGCGACTTCGTCGCGAACGTCTCCCACGAGCTGAAGACCCCGGTCGGCGCCATCGGCCTGCTCGCCGAGGCGCTCCTCGAATCGGCTGACGACGCCGAGTCGGTCCAGCACTTCGGTCAGCGGGTGGTCGGGGAAACCAAACGCATGGGCAAGCTGGTGAGCGAACTGCTCGCGCTGTCCCGGCTGCAGGACGGCGACACCCCCGAGTTCACCCGCATCGACGTCGACGCGCTCATCGACGAAGCCCTCTCCGCGGCGACGATCACCGCCGAGGCGGCAGCGATCGAGTTGCGGTCCGACGAGCCGATCGGTGCGGCGATCAGCGGAGACCGACTCCTGCTGCTCACCGCTCTGAACAACCTGATCGCCAACGCCATCGCGTACTCGCCCGCCGACACCGTCGTCTCGATCAGCCGCCGCATCATCCGGATCGACGGCCGTCCCATGGTGGCGATCGCCGTGACCGACCGCGGCATCGGCATCGCACGCTCCGACCAGCAGCGTGTCTTCGAGCGGTTCTTCCGCGTCGACCAGGCGCGGTCGCGGCTGACCGGCGGTACCGGTCTGGGCCTCGCGATCGTCAAACACGTGGCCGCCAACCACGGCGGCACGATCAATCTGTGGAGCGAACCGGGTACGGGCTCCACCTTCACACTGTGCATCCCCGAGGACCTGTCCGACGTGGGCTGGTCCGCCGACGACGAAGGAATCTGAGAGTTGACCCACGTGCTGATCGTCGAGGACGAGGAATCGCTGGCCGATCCGCTGGCCTTCCTACTGCGCAAGGAGGGGTTCGAGGCCAGCATCGTCAACGACGGTGCGCAGGCCCTGCCCACCTTCGAGCGCGTCAGCCCCGACATCGTGCTCCTCGACCTGATGCTCCCGGGATGTCGGGTACGGAGATCTGCAAGGCGCTGCGCGCCCGGTCGAATGTGCCGGTGATCATGGTGACCGCCCGCGACACCGAGATCGACAAGGTCGTCGGACTGGAACTCGGTGCCGACGACTATGTGACCAAGCCGTATTCGGCGCGGGAACTCATCGCCCGCATCCGGGCGGTCCTGCGACGAGGGGCCGACCCCACCGAGGAGGACCTCGACCTCGCCGTCCTCGAGGCGGGACCGGTGCGGATGGACGTCGAACGGCACACGGTGGCGGTCAACGGTGAGCCGATCACGCTGCCGCTCAAGGAGTTCGATCTCCTCGAGTACCTCATGCGCAACGCCGGCCGCGTGCTGACCCGCGGGCAGTTGATCGATCGGGTCTGGGGCGTCGACTACGTCGGCGACACCAAGACCCTCGATGTGCACGTCAAGCGCCTGCGCTCCAAGATCGAGCCGGATTCGGCCAACCCGAAGCACCTCATCACCGTGCGCGGACTCGGGTACAAACTCGAGGCCTGAGCCGGGTGCGCGGGCTTTTCCCGCGCACCCCGGTCACTCCGGCGGTTGCAGTTCGTACTTGACGTCGGTTTCCCGACGGGCCGTCGCGGCCTGGGTGGCCGGGTGGATGGCGATGAGTCCCAATCCGTTTCGGCGTCGGCAGGCGGCGGCGAGGACCTCGTAGGCCTTGGCGCCCAGGAGCTCGGTCAGTTCGGGTGCGTAGGACTCCCAGACCTGGGTCGCGCCGACGTGGGCGTCGGGGGAGCCCGAGCAGTACCACTTCAGGTCATGGCCGCCCTCGCCCCAGCCGCGGCGGTCGAACTCGGTGATCGTGGTCTGTAGGACCTGGGTGCCGTCGGGACGTTCCACCCAGTCCTGTTCACGACGCACCGGCAGCTGCCAGCACACGTCGGGCTTCACGGTGAGCGGCTCGAGGCCCTTGCGCAGGGCCATCGAGTGCAGTGCACATCCCACACCGCCGGCGAAGCCCGGGCGGTTCAGAAAGATGCACGCGCCCTTGTGAAGTCGCGTCTTCAGGGCCGGTTCGTCGTCGAGGTCGCCCTCTTCGAGATAACCCTTGGGGCCGACCGGGTTTTTGCCCGATCCCTTCTTGTAGAACTGCCAGTCCTCCGGGGTGAGCATCGAGACGCCGTGGGCGAGACGTTTGCGATCGTCGGAATCGGACAGGTAGGCGCCGTGGCTGCAGCAGCCGTCGGTCTCGCGTCCGGGCAGGATGCCCTGGCAGGCCGGGGTGCCGAAGACGCACGTCCAGTGTGAGAGCAGCCAGGTGAGGTCGGCTCTGATGAGGTGTTCGGGATCGGCCGGATCGACGAATTCGTACCATTCACGCGGAAAGTCGAGTTCGACCTCCGGGGCGGGCGTGATTCGTGGCGCGGACGGCGAGATTGCGGTCACGACTACAACGGTAGCCCGGATCGTGCCGGCACGACGCCTGCATTACCGTTGACCCGTGCGCTTAGGAGTTCTGGATGTGGGCAGCAACACTGTTCACCTCCTGGTGGTGGATGCCCATCGCGGTGGTCACCCGACGCCCATGAGTTCGACCAAGGCGGTTCTGCGTCTGGCCGAACAGATCGACGCCGACGGTCGGATGAGCGACAAGGCGGTGTCGAAGCTGATCGACTCCGTCGACGAGTTCACCCACATCGCCGGTACCTCCGGCTGCGAGCAGATGATGGCGTTCGCCACGTCGGCCGTCCGGGACGCCACCAACTCCGACGATCTGCTCGACGAGGTCGAGAGGCGCACCGGAGTCCGGATCGCGGTGCTGTCCGGGCGCGACGAGGCACGGCTCACCTCGCTTGCCGTGCGCCGCTGGCGCGGGTGGAGCGCCGGCCGCATCCTCGCCCTCGACATCGGTGGCGGTTCCCTGGAGATGTCCAACGGCGTCGACGAGGAACCCGACGTCGCGTTGTCGCTGCCGCTCGGGGCCGGGCGACTGACGCGCGAATGGCTGCCCGACGACCCGCCGGACCGGCGCCGTATCGGCGTCCTCCGCGACTGGCTCGACGCGGAGTTGCGCGCCCCCGCGAAGGAACTGCTCGCGCCCGGCGCGCCCGACCTCTGCGTCGGCACCTCGAAGACCTTCCGGAGCCTCGCCCGCCTGACCGGGGCCGCACCGTCGAGCGCCGGACCCCGCGTCCGACGCGAACTGACGACGAGCGGACTCCGCCAGTTGATCTCGTTCATCTCCCGCATGACCCGCGCCGACCGTGCCGAGCTGGAAGGAGTCAGCGCTGATCGCGCCGGTCAGCTGGTCGCCGGGGCGCTCGTGGCCGAGGCGGCAATGCGGGCGCTCCAAGTCGATACACTGGAAATCTGTCCGTGGGCTCTTCGGGAGGGCGTCATCCTGCGTCGGCTCGACGCGGAACCAGCCGACTCGTTCGAGCCCGCACAGACGACTGGCGCTCGGGGCGGCGCCGGCTGATCCGTCTCTGCGACGCCGCACCACGGGCGCGCGGGGTGGGGGAGTCGGTCGACGGTGGTCCTCGAGCGCCGAGAGGTACCCAAAGCGGATGCGCTCGACCGGCATCCGGTGACGTTCCAGGACGGAGAGCCACTTCATGTCGAATGATTCGGAACCCGAATCTCGACCCATTTCGGTATCGGAACTGCTCGCCCGCTCGCAGGCGGCCGGCGGCACGACGCCCAGCCGGCGTGACGGTCGGGGTCGACGACGCGCGGGACGCGACGGTTCGGTCTCGGTCTCCGAGCTGACCGGCGAGATCCCGAAGATCACCGACGCGTCCGCGGCGCAGGCCGACGACGAGGCCCCTTCTGCGGACTCGAGTTCGTCGACGCAGGTCCCGGAGGTCAAGGCCGCGGAGGTCAAGGTCCCAGAGGCCAAGGCCCCAGAGGTGGAATCGGCCGAGGTCCCGGAAGCCGCGACGCCGGAGACCCCGAGCAGCCCGTTCCCGCGGTCGGGAAACCCCGTCGCACGTCGCGCCGCCGACGACCGCCCGGTCGCCGACCGGCCGCGCCCGGACCGGCCGTTCGCGCCCGGAGGTCCCAACGCGAGCGGGATGCCCGGCTATGGCGTCGCGCCGCCGGCCACCCGCGACTTCAGCTCGGACGCGGTCGCCCGGCGGATGAGTCCGCCGCGCGACTCGCAGCCCGTCGACGAGGAGTCGGCGAACGCGGTCACCGGCATCATCCCGGTCGTGGACGGGCCGGGTGACGGGACCGAAGAGGGTCTTGTCGTCGTCGAGTCCGACGACGTGGTGACCTACGACCTGACCGAGGTCGACTCCGCTTCCGAACCGCGTGAGCGTCGTGACGGTGCGTTCTCCGACGTCATGGACTTCGACGCCTACCGCAACTTCGCCGACGTTGAAGGCGACGCCGACACAAGTGCGCAGCCGGTCGGCGCGAACGGACCGAAGAAGGGCGCGAAGTCGCTCGGCGGTCTCGCACGCAAGCTGTTCGCCCGCACGGGTCGTGCTCGCGGCGCCGCGGCCGCAGGCGCTGCCGCCGCGGACGCGGGGAAGGACACCGGCGCCCCTGCCGCGACGGCCGCGCCCTCGGGTCGTGCGCGGGCAGCCGCGGCACGGGCACGCGATGACGACAACCCGACCGAGATCATCGCGCCGATCGAGTCCCCGGGGGATGAGGCCGCCGACATCTTCCCGGACGAGAGCGAGACCTGGCAGGCGTCGGCCCAGTGGTACGACACCGAGGCATGGTCGGCGCCGGCCGTCGACGAAGAGGACACCGAGGCCGGCGCCGTCGCCGAGCCGGGTGCGAACGACGAGACGGTCGACCTGGTCAAGCACGAGACCGTCGCGGTCGACGAGACCGCCGATCTCGACGAGAGCCTCGGCGACGACGGCCCCGCCGACGACACGGATGGATCGTCGGCGGAGACCGCCGGCATCGCATCGGTCGCGGCGGACGCCGAGCGCGGCGAGACCCAGAAGGCCGCGGTCGCCCGGGAGGACACCGAGACGCGCGAGTCCGGCGAGCCCGAAGAAGAACAGTCGCCGGTCACCGCCTGGCTCCTGCTGTTCGCTCAGGCCGTCGTGGGGCTGGCGGTCGGCGTCGGTCTGTTCTGGGGCTTCACCGAGCTGTGGCGCTGGAACCCGTACTTCGCGCTGGTCCTCGCGGTGCTGGTGATCTTCGGGATCGTCACGCTGTCCCACGTCGTGCGACGTACCAAGGATCTGGCGACGACGCTGCTCGCATTGGGCGTCGGCCTGCTGGTGACCATCGGTCCACTGGTGTTGCTGGCCACGTGACGCCGTCCGAGTCGCCTCCGCTCCCCAGGCCGGAGATACCCATCGGTCTGTCGACCGCCTCGGTCTACCCGCAGAACACCGAGGCGGCCTTCGCCTACGCGGCGGATCTCGGCTACGACGGAGTGGAGCTGATGGTCTGGGGCGACCCGGTCAGCCAGGACATCCGGCGCGTCGGCTATCTGTCCGACCACTATCAGGTGCCGGTCCTTTCGATCCACGCCCCGTGCCTGCTGATCTCCCAGCGCGTCTGGGGCCGGGACCCGGTGGTGAAACTGGCGCGCTCCGTGCAGGCGGCCGAGGATCTCGGCGCGCCGACCGTCGTGGTGCACCCGCCGTTCCGCTGGCAGCGCGGTTACGTGTCGGCCTTCGACGACCTCGTCGGAGAGCTCGAGGACGACAGCGGGGTCGCGATAGCCGTGGAGAACATGTTCCCGATGCGCGCGGACCGCTTCTTCGGATCACGTGAACCATCCGTGCGACGACTCCAGAAGCGGGGCGGTGGGCCCGGCCTCGCCGCGTCGGCGTTCGGCAAGTCGATCGACCCCACCGACGACGGATACGCGAACTACACCCTCGACCTCTCGCACACCGCGACGGCCGGGGTCGACGCTCTGGACCTGCTCGATCGCATGGGGGCGAACCTCAACCACCTGCATCTCGCCGACGGTCACGGCGCGGCGACCGACGAACACCTCATCCCCGGAGACGGCGGGCAGCCCTGTGCGGAGGTGTGTCGCCGGATCGCGGCGAGCGACTTCGCCGGGGCCGTCGTGCTGGAGGTCACCACCGGCAGTGCGCGCACCAAGCCCGAACGCAGTGCACTGCTGGCCCGTTCGCTAGATTTTGCGCGGCAGCACCTCAAGCGGGAGCTGCACCCCGAGAGTGCCGGCCGGCGCAACAAGTGACGCGGAGATCGTCACGTTGCGGTCCTTTTCGTCCGGCGCCGGGGTCGCCGAGACGAAAGCGGGGACCATGACCAGCAAGATCACCGAGGTGCAGCTGCTGACCGAGGTGGGCCGCGGTGGTCCCGACGCCATCACCCTGCGGGCGCACATCGACGAGACCTTCACGATCGGCCCCAAGGTGCACGGCGGCAGCCTGCAGATGGTCGTCGCCAAGGCGGCGCGCACCGCGCTCACCGCTCTCACACCTCCCCCAGGTCTGGACGGCGGTGACCCGAAACTCGCCGAGGCGACCGCCGCGATGATCCCGGTGGCCATCGCCAGCGACTACCTGACCGCACCCGACGCCGCTGATGTCGATCTCGCGATCTCCGTGCGCAAACGCGGCCGGACCGTGACGGTCCTGCAGGTCGACGCCGTGCAGCAGGGGCGCACGGTCGTGTCGTCGTCGGTGACGATGGCCCGCCCGGACACGGGGACCCCGCATCACTCCGGCCCGAACGCGCTCGACGGCACGCCCGCCGAACCGCCGTCGACCGGCATCACGCTGGACGGCTCGCCGATCGCCGAGGTCAACCATCTCGGTGCGGCGATCGACCTGGTCCTCGACGCGGAGACGTTCCCGATGGTCCGCGGTGAGACCGGTGAGCCGCTCGTGCGCGGGTGGATCCGCCCCAAGGGACTCGACCCCGACGAATACTTCTCGGTCCTGGTGTGCGACATCTCGCCGCCGGTGGTCTTCAACCTCGCGATGTTCGGCTGGGCACCGACCGTGCAGCTGACCACCTATGTGCGCCGGCATCCCGCGCCGGGGTGGCTGCGCTTCGCCGCGTTGAGTACCGAGGTCGGGCCCGGGATGTTCGAGGAGGATCATCTCGTGGTGGACTCGACCGGGACAGTTGTCGCCCAGTCCCGTCAATTGGCACTCATTCCCGCAGGAAGGTAGACATTCGTGACCGAACGCATCGCCATCATCGGTGGAGGCAAGATCGGGGAGGCCCTGCTGGCAGGCCTGATCGGCGCCGGAACCCCGACGAAGGACCTCGTCGTCGCGGAGAAGCTTGAATCCCGGGCGTCCGAGATCGCCGACGAGTACGGGGTCCTGGTGACCGACGTGAAGACGGCCGCGGAATCCGCTCAGTACGTGTTCCTGGCGATCAAGCCGGACGACGTCGACTCGATCCTCCGCATCCTCGCCTCGGCGGAGGACGAGTCCGAGACCGAGCGGGTGACGGTGACCCTGGTCGCCGGTATCCCGTTGGCTCGCTACGAGAGCGCGCTGCAGGCGGGTTCCCCGGTCATCCGGGTCATGCCCAACACCCCGATGCTGGTCAACGAGGCCATGTGCGCGGTGTCGGCCGGCCGCTACGTCGAGGAGGAGCAGCTCGACGCGGTCGTCGGCCTGCTCAAGACCGTGGGTCGGGTGGCCGTGGTGCCCGAGAAGCAGATGGACGCGGTCACGGCCGTGTCCGGGTCGGGGCCGGCCTATGTCTTCCTGCTCGCGGAGGCGATGATCGACGCGGGCGTCGGCCTGGGGCTGACCCGCGCGCAGGCCTCGGAGATGGCGGTACAGACGATTCGCGGCGCCGGGATCCTGCTCAGCGATTCGGGCATGTCGCCGGTCGATCTGCGGGCCGCGGTGACCTCGCCGGGCGGCACCACCGCCGAGGCGATCCGCGAATTCGAGGCGAACGGCCTCCGGCACGCCGTCTACCAGGCCACACGCGCCTGTGCGGCTGCCAGCGCACGCGGCGGACGTCGAGTGGAAGTCGAGGGTTTGGCGTCGGGACACGCGGTCTCCGACACCCCATGAGTAGTGGTCGATGGGCCGCTAAACCCCTGCATGTTGGGGTCGAGTCACAGAAATCCCAGAAAACCCGGTCCCTCACGTCGCTTTTTTCACATCTGCCACGCTAAGCTGCTTTAAGCACGTGCGTGTCTGATGTCCGCAGGAGGGGAAGCCTGCGGCCGCGACGCGTGCACCGGAGGTATGAGTGATCAATGGCACCTGCAGACACTCCTGGTGACAGGACAGCTTCGGTGAGCAATGCGACTTCTGCGTCGCAGTTCCTCACCGTCGCCGAGGTTGCGTCGCTGATGCGCGTTTCGAAGATGACCGTTTACCGACTCGTCCACAACGGCGAACTGCCTGCGGTTCGGGTTGGACGCTCGTTCCGTGTGCATGCGAAAGCGGTGCACGACTACCTGGAGACGTCGTACTTCGACGCCGGCTAGGTTCGGTCTCGGCCGACGCGCCGATCAGCAGTTCTACCCAGCACTCCCGAGGGCGGCCACGGCGTCGCCCCGGGAGTGCTGTGTTCTGACGGGGTCTCGCGCGTGTCGACCGGTGGTCGCGAGGGCGTTTTCGGCCCCCGCGATTTCTGATCCGACACCCCGCCCGGTAGGCTCAGTGGTCGCGTACCTGGATGTACCGGTGAGCTCCTCGAGCCGGATCGTCGACGCCAGTCGATGACCACTGACGAAGCCGATCGAGTGCAGGCCAGGGTCGGTCAAGTACATCAGTGTCAATCGTGAGGAAGCGCCCCGATGGGTTCAGTTATCAAGAAGCGCCGCAAGCGCATGTCGAAGAAGAAGCACCGCAAGCTGCTGCGTCGAACCCGGGTGCAGCGTCGTAAACTCGGCAAATAAGCACTCCTTTGGCACCAGGACCCGCCTCGGCGGGTCCTTTTGCTTTTCTCGGGCCCGCCTCGGCGGGTCCTTGTGCCGGCTGTTTGTCGCGAGGTCTTTTGTCACACGAATGATCGGGTTCCCGGGCCGTTCGTCACCGATCCCGGCGATCCCGGCACCTCGGCGGGCCGAAACGGGTCGATGCCGTTAGCCTCGACCCCATGGCCGAATCCTCCTCAGTGTTGCCCCGAGTCGTCCTGGTCACGGGGGCGTCGACTTTCCTGGGGGGGTACCTGGTCGCGCGGCTCGCGGCCAATCCTCAGATCGAGCGTGTGCTGGCCGTGGACTCACGGGTGCCGCGCAAGGACCTCCTGCGCCGCATGGGGCGGGCGGAATTCCTGCGGCTGGACATCCGGCGTCCCACGATCGCGAAGGCGTTGGTGTCGTACGGGGTCGACACCGTGGTGCACGCTGCCACGTCGATCGCCGACACCGCCCCGCACTCGGCGGCCATCAAGGAGTTCAACGTCGTCGGTGCGATGCAGGTCTGTGCGGCCTGTCAGCGGACGCCGTCGGTGAAGCGTCTCGTGCTGCGGTCCACGGCGATGGTCTACGGCGCCAGTGCGCGCGACCCATCGCACTTCTCCGAGGAGACACGCGCGCGCCGTGAGCCCAAGCGGGGCTATGGCCGAGACCTCCTGGACGTGGAGGGCTACGTCCGCGGTCTCGGGCGCCGGCGCCCGGACATCGACATCACGATCGTGCGCCCCCAGGCGATGCTCGGGCCGCGGATCACCACGCGTATGGGTTCTTACCTGTCGGCGCCGGTGGTGCCCACGGTAATCGGCTTCCAGCCGCGCCTGCAGTTCCTGCACGAGGAGGACGCGCTCGCGGCGATGGAGCACGTGACCCTCGCGGGGAAGCCGGGAACCTTCAATCTGTCGGGTGAGGGAGTCGTGACGCTGACCCAGGCGATCCGCCGGATCGGGCACATCGAACTGCCCGTCCCGAGCAGTCTTCTCGCGCCGATCGCCGGTGTCTTCCAGGATCTGCGTTCGGCGAAACTCCGATCGTCCCAGACCGAGTTCCTCACCTACGGTCGCGTTCTGGACACCACCAGGATGCGTACCGAGCTGGGTTTCGTGCCGCGGTACACGACCATGGAAACACTCGATGACTTCGTCGAACGCAGCGGCGTGACGCCGGTGATCGGGACGGACGCCTGGCGGGCGTTCGAGCAGCGTGTCGTGTCCGCCGCACATCAATTGCAGTGAACTGCGAGATGAGATTGATACGAGGAGTTCGGTCCGAGGTGCGCAACGTCACTGCAACCTCTAGACTTGGACGTCAGACCCACAACGCCGGCAGGAGCAGCCACGCCACCGCGCGCGACGGGTGAGGACTTCGGGAAAATGCTGACGATCACGCGGGGACGATCGCAGTTGCTTCCGGGTTCACCGTTTCATGTCATCCACAAACGCACCGTTGCGTCTGTGGATCCGGGGGGATGGCCTGTGACGGAACGATTGCCAGTAGTTCAGGCTCCCCCGGTTCAAGCGCCGAGCAGGGGGTTTACCGAGACACGGACGATCCTGGGGACAGGGACAAGGGGTGAGCGCCTTGGCAGGTAGCGGAGCGACAGATGCACGTACCGCGAAAGTCATTCAGCTCTATGCGTCACCGTCGGGGCCGGACTCAGTGGACCGCCGCGGTGCTCGTGATTCCGGGCGACGTCGGCATCCGAGCCAGCAGGCTTCGGGGCATCGAACGAGACACGGTGCCACGCAAGGCGATTCGTTTCTCGGTCATCCCAACACCGATGGTTTCGGTCGCCCGCCCGCGCGGGTGACCCCGATCAGCAACGAGATCGCCCTGTCGGACGAGGTACTCGGTGTGGAGCACCGTGGCCCGTCGAAGTCGAGTCCGCTGTTCAGCCTCGGTGGCATCCGGAACGCGGTCGCCGACACACTGACCTCCACCGCGGGCTTCATCCGCGAGCGGATGGCCGGCGAGTACGAAGTCGACGAGTTCGGATTCGATCCCCATTTCACCGAATCGGTGTGGTTTCCGGCAGTCCGGCAGGTCTACGAGAAGTGGTTCCGCGTCGAGGTGACCGGAATCGAGAACCTGCCCCTCGAGGGCGGTGCGCTGCTCGTCGCCAACCATGCCGGCACCATCCCGGTCGACGCGATCATCACCTCTCTGGCTGTCCGCGACAACCATCCCGACAATCGCTACGTGCGACTCCTGGCCGCCGACATGGCCTTCGACTCGCCGGGTATCAGCGAGGTCGCGCGGCGCATCGGCGCCACTGTGGCCTGCACCAACGACGCCGACCGACTGCTCCGTCAGGGGGAGCTCACCGCGGTCTGGCCCGAGGGCTTCAAGGGCATCGGCAAGCTGTACAAGGATCGCTACAAGCTGCAGCGGTTCGGCCGGGGCGGCTTCGTGACGACCGCGCTGCGCAACGCGGCGCCGATCATCCCCGTGTCGATCGTCGGCTCCGAGGAGATCTACCCGATGCTCGCCGACCTCAAGCCCCTCGCCAAGGTGCTCGGCCTGCCGTACTTCCCGATCACGCCGCTGTTCCCGTGGCTGGGTCCGCTGGGCATGGTGCCGTTGCCGTCGAAGTGGCACATCCACTTCGGCCGGCCGATCGAGACGGGCTCCTACGACGAGTCGTCGGCCGACGATCCGATGGTGGTCTTCGACCTGACCGACCATGTCCGCGAAGAAATCCAGCAGACCCTCTTCCGGATGCTGAGCCGTCGGGGGAGTGTCTACTTCGGCTGACGGCAGCCCCTGCGACTGATACTCATGAGACATGCGTGCAGTCGTGTGTCGAGCCGGTGAGCTGACCGTCCAGGACGTTCCCACTCCCGTACCGGAGACCGGGCAGGTGCTCCTGCGTGTCCTGCGGGCAGGTATCTGCGGTTCCGACCTCCACGCGCGCGTGCACTGCGATGCGACGGCAGACGTGTCCGAGGAGGTCGGCTACGACGCGTTCATGCGCTCCGGCCAGTCGGTGGTCATGGGCCACGAGTTCGCCGGCGAGGTGGTGTCCTACGGTCCCGGATGCCGTAAGCGGTGGGCGCCCGGGACGCCGGTGGTGTCGGTCCCGATGATCCGCCACGGCGGCGAGGCGCACCTGACCGGGCTGACGGCATCGGCGCCGGGTGCCTACGCACAGTTCGTATTGGTCTCCGAGGACATGACCTTCGAGATCCCCGACGGTCTGTCGGTCGACCACGCCGCTCTCACCGAACCCCTGGCCGTCGCCCATCACGCGGTACGCCGCGGCGAGGTCGGCCGGCGCGACGTCGCCGTGGTGATCGGGTGCGGACCCATCGGGCTCGCGGTCATCGCGATGCTCAAGGCGTCGGGCGTGCGCACCGTCATCGCGAGCGATCTGTCCGCGGGTCGTCGGGCCCTGGCCGGGCGGGTCGGCGCCGACATCGTGGTCGACCCGGCCGTGGAATCACCGTTCGACCGGTGCGCGCGAGAGGGCAGGTACGTCACCGCCGCCCAGGACCTGCTCGGCACCGCATTCGACGCGATGCGCACCCTGCGTCGAATCCCGTTGGCGCCGTGGCCTTCCCTGTTCCGGGTCGCCGACCGGCTCGGCGCGACGCCGACCGGTCCGGTGATCTTCGAATGCGTGGGCACCCCCGGCATGATCGAGCACGTCGTGTCGAACGCGCCGTTCCGCTCACGCGTCGTCGTGGTGGGTGTGTGCATGGAACCGGACACGTTCCGTCCGGCGATGGCGCTCAACAAGGAGATCGAGCTGCGATTCGTCTTCGTCTACGATCCGGCCGAATTCCACCAGACCCTGCAGATGATCGCCGCGGGCAAGGTCGACGTCGCGCCGATGATCACCGCCACCGTCGGACTAGAGGGGGTCGCGCCGGCGTTCGACGCTCTCGGGACGGCCGCTCATCATGCGAAGGTGCTGATCGACCCGATGAGCGAGATCTCCTCGCTCTGAACCGGTTTCAGGGGGCCAGGTCGAGAGCGGCGCGGACGATCGAGCCGGTGTCGATGCCGTGGTGGCGGTACACGTCCTCGAGTGAGCCGACCTGGCCGAACCGGCTGACGCCGAGTGCCGCACCCGGCACGTTGTTGATGCCCGTCAGGAAGGCGAGCGTGTGCGGGTGCCCGTCGAGGACCGTGACCATCGGCGCCGCGCGGCCGGGCGGGAAGACCTGGTCGAGAATCCACGTCGGGTCCTCGGCGAGCCCGCGGCGTGCCTGCATAGCCCGAAGATCAGCCCGGGACTCGTCACGCACACGACGTCGGCGGCCACACCCTGCTCGGCGAGACGGTCGGCGGCAGCGAGGGTCTCGGTGACGACCGCACCCATCCCGACCAGCGTCACCTGCGGGGATTCGGTGCGGCGTAACAAATATCCACCGGCGACCACCTGACGTCGGCGGCGTTCACGGGCGGCCGGGTCGTCGGGAACCGCGGCGAGTCGCTGGTCGACCGGGCGCGTGGAGAGGCGCAGATACGACGAGGTCCCGTCGGGGCGTCCGAGTCGTCCGATGCACGACAGGAGGGTCCACTCGACGTCGATCGCGAAGGCCGGTTCGTAGCCGACGCAACCGGGTTGCTCCAGACCGATCGACGGTGTCTTGATCGATTGGTGCGCGCCGCCTTCGGCTGCGAGGGTGACACCGGACGGGGTGCCCACGAGGATCGACTGTCCGCCCGCGTAGATGCCGTAGGACCAGGGCTCGAGCGTGCGTTCCACGAAAGGGTCGTAGAGCACGCCGATCGGGAACAGCGGCTCGCCCCAACGACTCCACGTCGCGCCGAGCTCGCCGATCAGTCCCGCCAGATTCGTCTCGGCGATACCGAGTTCCATGTGCTGGCCGGTCGGACGTTCCCGCCAGTGCATGATCGTCTCCGCGTCGTCGGCGAACCAGTCGCGGCGTTCGTCCGGCGACCACACCCCGACCTTGTTCAGCCAGCCGGCGAGATTGGTCGTCGAGCTGACGTCGGGGCTCACGGTGACCACCCGGGCCGATGCCTCGGGAGCCTCCCGGGACAGGGCGAGGAGCGTACGGCCCAGTGCCGCTTGGGTTGTCGAGGTTCCCGACGGTGTCTTCCCGGTGTCGGCCGGGACGGCGGGCGGTGTGGTGGGCGCGACGGGTTCGCGCCGGAGCCGCTCGGCGACCTGCGCGCACAACCGGGCCTCGGCGGTGCCCTCGTCGAACCGCCCCCACGGGTGCGCCGCATCCAGACCGAGAGACGCCGCGAGCTCGTCGTACTGTTCGACGGTGAGCAGCGACGAGTGGTTCTGCGGGTGGCCCTCGATCGGCAGGCCGTTGCCCTTGATGGTGTAGGCGAGGATGACGGTCGGGCGGGTGTCGTCGATCTGCTCGTAGGCGCCGATCAGGGCGTCGAGGTCGTGGCCGCCGAGATTGCGGATCGCCGCGAGGAGGGTCTCGTCGTCGACACCGGCGATCAGCGTCGCGACGGCATCCGCGTCCGATCCTGATCCGGGCAGTCGCTCACGGACCTCGTCGGCGTCGCACCGCAGGAGGCGCTGATACTCCGGGTTCGGCATGTCGAGGATGCGCGTACGGAGCGCGGTGCCGCCCGGCCGCTGGAACAGTTCCTCCAGCAGGCGGCCGAATTTCACCAGGATGACCTGCCATCCGGCGGCGGCGAACATGGCCTCCAGACGTCCGGCGGCGATGTTGGGGACGACGCGGTCCAGCGACTGCCGGTTGAGGTCGACGATCCAGACGATCTCGCCGAGTTCGGCCACGGAGGGGTCGAGGATCGCCTCCCAGACCGCGCCCTCGTCGAGTTCGGCGTCACCCACGAGCGAGTACTGCCGGGCGAGGACCGTGGGGGAACGGCGGTCGGCGGCAACCGCATCGGGGCCGCCGATCGTCGTGTCGAGATAGCGGCGGGCCACCGCGCCCCAGATCGGTGCGGTCGCACCGATTCCCACCGATCCGGTCGAATAGTCCACCGCATCGGGATCTTTGGTGCGGCTCGGATACGACTGCAGTCCGCCGAATTCCCGCAGCGTCGTCAGGTACGACTCGTCGAGCCCGCCGAGCAGATAGTTGATGCCGTGCAGGACCGGTGACGCATGCGGTTTCACCGAGACCCGGTCGCCCGGCCGCAACCGGGAGAACCACAGCGACGTCATGATCGACACCATCGAGGCACACGACGCCTGGTGTCCACCGACCTTGAGTCCCGACGGATTCGGCCGAACCCGGTTGGCGTGGTGGATCATCGACGTCGCGAGCCACAACACGCGCTGCTCGAGCCTGCGGAGCGTGTCGGGTGTCCCGGTCCCGGCTGCGCTGCTTCGGAGATCGGTGAGGTTCTCGTCGGTGGTCATGGGTGGTCCTCTCCGGGATGGGGGTCTCTCCGGGTGCGGTCACCGACGCCGTGACGAGGCGACGCCTCAGCGGTGACGTAGCAGCCGTGCGGCCGCCGCGGCACCGCCACCGGCGGCTCCCAGCACGATGGCGGTACCGGCACCGTACTTCGCCGCCTTGCGTGCTGTCCGGAAGTCGTACATCTCCCACCCGCGCACCTTCGCGACGTCGCGCAGGTCGGTGTCGGGGTTGATCGCGACCGCCTTGCCGACCAGCGACAGCATCGGGACGTCGTTGTGCGAATCCGAGTACGCGGTACAGCGTTTGAGGTTCAGGCCCTCACGGATGGCGAGTGCGCGCACCGCATGGGCCTTACCGGGTCCGTGCAGGATGTCGCCGACGAGTCGTCCGGTGAACACGCCGTCGACGCTCTCGGCGACCGTGCCCAACGCGCCGGTGAGCCCGAGCCGATCGGCGATGGTCTGCGCGAGTTCGACCGGCGTGGCGGTGACCAGCCAGACCTGCTGGCCGGCGTCGAGATGACGCTGGGCGAGAGCGCGCGTCCCGGGCCAGATCTTGTCCGCGATGTAGTCGTCGAAGATCTCCTCGCCGAGTTCGACGAGCTCGGAGGTCTGCCGGCCGGCGATGAACGACAACGCCTTCTCCCGGCCCTCGGCGACGTCGCGGGCGTTCTCCTTGCCGGTGATCCGGAACTTCGCCTGGGTCCACGCGAAATCCATGATGTCGCCGTAGGTGAAGTACTTCCTGGCCGCGAGGCCGCGGGCGAAGTGCACGATCGACGCGCCCTGGACCAAGGTGTTGTCGACATCGAAGAATGCGGCGGCGGTCAGGTCCCGAGGAGCCTCGCCCGGCTCGGCGTCGGATGGTTCGCGCAGCCGCAGCGAGTCGACGGCTGCCTTCGCGCTCGCCTCACCGGCGAGAGTCTGGCGGAGTTCGTGTGCGGTCTGGCGGAATCGGCCGGTCGCGGCGCTGGCGCGCTGGGAGATCCAGGTGGTGACCCGGTTGGACTCGTCGTCCTCGGCGAGATCGTGGAGTTCGTCGTCCTCGTCGAAGTCGTCGTCGAACTCGATGCGCGCGGCCTGGGTCTCCCAGTCGTCGCCGGTGTCGAGCGGGGTGGCACCGGAGCTCTCGGGCGCCGAGGGCACGGGGGAAGCGGGCGCGGAGACATCAGGCGCAGAGACATCAGGCGCAGAGACATCGGGCGCAGAGGCATCGGGCGCAGGGACCTCTGGCGAAGGGGTGTCGGGGGCAGCAGCCGACTCGTTGTCGGGTCGCTCGTCTCCCGGGCCCGGGGTGTTGCCCACCGCCCACCTCCCACGTCTGGCGCCAGCACTGCCTGCGCGGTCCAGCCTAGCGGCCGCACACGACGATCCGCGTCGACGCCAGGCCGGTCCCGGCGTGCCCGGGCGTAGCCCTCGTCACAGCGCCGGGGTCGCGGCGTCGGGGGAGTGCGGCGCTGCGAGGATGGGGTCATGACCGTGGAACTGCTGACCCGTGAGGGATGCCACATGTGCGCGACCGCTCGTCGCGACCTGACGCGGCTCTGTGACGAGCTGGGAGTGGAGTTCACCGAGGTCGACGTCGACCGGGCCGCGGCCGACGGTCGTCCCGAGATCCGTGCGGACTTCGGCGACCGGCTTCCCGTGGTGCTGCTCGACGGTGACGAGCACAGCTACTGGGAGGTCGACGAGCCGCGGCTGCGTGCCGACCTCGGGCGCCGGGGCTGACCGGCGAGTGGGCGTCGATCCGCCATCGCGCAGAAACTGTTGCGCTTAACACAGACCCCCGAATCGTGAGGGTCCATGTGAAGAGTTTCACAGGGGGTTATATCCTCGGTGCATCGTGGTGAGTGAGTGACCGAGGGGATGTGGAGGTGAGCGTGGGCGCCGATCGTTCGAAGCCCGGCGACGCCGACCCTCCCGCGTCGGCGTTGCCGCCGCCCGCTCCCGCGGTCGCCACGGCCATCCCCGCCCCCACCGTGGCCCGTCTGGCCACCTATCTGCACGTCCTGCGGTCGTTCAGCCAGCGGGGCATCCTGGTCGCCTCCAGCGGCGAACTGGCCACCGCGGCGGGCGTGAACCCCGCGATCCTCCGCAAGGACCTCTCCTACGTCGCCGCGAACGGCGTCCGGGGGGTCGGGTATGACGTCGGACGTCTCACCGCGCGCATCTCGATGACCTTGCACACCGACAGCATCCACACGGTCGCACTGGCCGGCGCCGGCCAGCTCGGACGCGCGCTGCTCGCGCACACCGGTTTCGGCCGCGGATTCCGGGTCGCCGCGATGTTCGACGCCGATCCGGCCCTTGCCGGCACATCGTTCGAGGTCGGCGGGCCGACGATAGCCCCGCTCACCGAGATCGCGTCGGTCTGCGCCCAGGTCGAGCCGGCCGTGGCGATCGGGGTCGTGGCCACGGCCGACGAGGCCGCCCGGAGTGCCTTCGAGGCCTTCGTCACCGCCGGGGTCCGCCAGGTGCTCAACGTCACGCCGGTGGCGCTCACGACGGAGGCGGATGTCGTCGTCAGACAAGTTGATCTAGCCTTGGAACTGCAAGTGTTGACGTTCCAGGCCTCTCGTGCCACGACGCAGGCCCCGCGGAACGAGCTCAAGATCTCCTCACGCAGCGACATCGGTGCGCCTCGCGAGGTGAAGGCGGCCGACGGGCGCCGCGGAAATGCAATGGGTGAAGAAACGGTGACAGCGTGAGTGTTCTGTTGTTCGGGGTGTCGCACCGCAGTGCGCCGGTCGAGGTGCTCGAGCGGTTGACGGTCTCCGACCACGACCGTCCGAAGCTGGTCGACGAGCTGCTGTCGTCGCGGTCGATCTCCGAGGCCATGGTCGTCTCGACCTGCAACCGCGTCGAGATCTACGCGGTCGTCGACGCCTTCCACCCGGCCCTCGAGGCGGTCGGCGAGGTCCTCGGCGACCACTCGGGGATGACCGTCAACGAGATGACGCGCCACGCCTACGTCCGCTACTCCGAGGCCGCCGTCGAGCATCTGTTCACCGTCGCCGCCGGGCTCGACTCGCTCGTCGTCGGCGAGCAACAGATCCTCGGCCAGATCCGCAACTCCTACCTGAGCGCGGACGCCAACGACTCGGCCGGACGCGTCCTGCACGAGCTCGCCCAGCAGGCACTCCGCGTGGGCAAGCGGGTCCACACCGAGACCGGCATCGACCGTGCCGGCGCATCGGTCGTGTCCGTGGCCCTGCATCGCGCCAAGGCGCTTCTCACCGATCCCGCGACCGGGGCGCACCGGCTGCGCACCGCGGTGGTGGTCGGCGCCGGTGCCATGGGCGGCCTCGCGACCGCCCAGCTGGCCCGTGAGGGCGTCACCGAGATGTCGGTGGTCAATCGCACGGTCGAGAACGCCCGCCACCTGGCCGACAACATCGCCGCCAACCACGGCATCACCGTGCACGGCGTGGGCCTCGACGAGCTGCCGGCCGCGATGGCCGCCGCCGACGTCGTGGTCAGCTGTACCGGCGCGGTCGGCTCCGTGGTGAGCGTGGGTGCGGTGCATTCGGCTCTCGCCGAGCGAAACCGCAACGGCGATTCCACCCCGATGGTGATCTGCGACCTCGGGCTCCCGCGCAACGTCGATCCGGCCGCGGCCCGCCTGCCCGGCGTGCACGTCGTCGACATCGAGGGTCTGCGCGGCGACTCCGAGACCCAGGCCGCCGAGAACGACACCCTCGCGGCGCGGTCGATCGTCGCCGGCGAGCTCGCCGAGTACCTGACCCATCAGCGCCAGGCCGAGGTCACGCCGACCGTCGCGGCCCTCCGTCAGCGCGCCGCGGACGTCGTCGAAGCCGAGATCCTGCGTCTCGAGACCCGGCTCCCGGACCTCGAGAACAACCAGCGCGACGAGGTCGCCAAGACCGTCCGCCGCGTCGTCGACAAGCTGTTGCACGCACCGACGGTGCGGGTGAAGCAGCTCGCGTCGACGCCCAACGGTGACCACTACGCGGAGGCTCTGCGCGAATTGTTCGAACTCAAACCCGGTGCGGCAGAGTCGGTTTCGGCGCCCGACCGACTGGGGACCACCGATCCGGCCGGCGAGCAGGGTGACCGATGACCGACTCTCGAACCGCGCCGATCCGAATCGGTACGCGGGGTTCTCTGCTGGCCACCACCCAGTCCCAGACCATCGCCGACGCACTCACCGCCGCCGGCCACCCGGCCGAACTGGTGATCATCAAGACCGCCGGTGACGCCTCGTCGGCGCCGGTGGCTGAGATCGGCGTCGGGGTCTTCACCACCGCCATCCGCGTCGCGCTCCGCAACGACGAGGTCGACGTCGCGGTGCACTCCTACAAGGACCTCCCCACGGCCCCGAGGACGACCTCACGATCGCGGCCGTCCCGACCCGGGTGGACCCGCGAGACGCGCTGGTCAGCCGGGACGATCTGGTGCTCGGCGAACTGCCGCCGGGATCGGTGGTCGGCACCTCGGCGCCCCGCCGGGCGGCACAGCTTAAGGCATTGGGTCTCGGTTTGGAAATCCGCCCCCTACGAGGCAACCTAGATTCTCGGTTGGGCAAAGTCGCCAGCGGCGAACTCGACGCAGTCGTGGTCGCCCGCGCCGGCCTCGTGCGCATCGGACGGACCGAAGTGGTCTCCGAAGCGCTCGATCCGGTCGTCATGCTGCCGGCTCCGGCGCAGGGTGCTCTCGCTGTGGAGTGCCGCTCAGACGATGCCGAACTGGTGAGAATACTCGCCGAGTTGGACGACAAGTCCACCCGGGCGGCCATCGATGCCGAACGGGCAGTACTCACGGCCCTCGAGGCCGGGTGTACTGCGCCGGTCGGAGCGATCGCCGAGGTGGTCGAATCGATCGACGAGGACGGGCGCATCTTCGCCGAACTGTCGCTTCGTGCGGCAGTGGCGGCCGAGGACGGATCCGACGTGATCCGCGCTTCGGCGGTGGGCCCGGTCGATCGAGCCGTCGAACTCGGTAAGGATCTCGCCGCCGAACTGCTGGAGCTGGGAGCGGGCGAAATCGTCAACTCTCCCTAGCAGAGAAAGAACTGCAGCCCTCGACGCGAGGGCAGGAGAGTGCGAACCCATGAGCCGTACGAAGAAGGCAAATCCCGGACGGATCCTGTTCGTGGGGTCGGGTCCAGGCGACCCAGACCTGCTCACCGTGCGGGCACGCACCGTGATCATCAACGCGACCACGGCGTACATCGATCCCGATGTCCCGGCCGCCGTGGTGTCGCTGATCGGCAGCGCACACCGCGAAGAACCCGCACCGAACACCCGCCGGTCGACCAAGAAGGCCGACAAGACGGCGGACGACAAAGTCGACGCCGATGGCACCGATGCGGCAGACACCGCCGCGGACGCGCCCGCTCCGGAGGCCGACAAGGCCGACGAGGAGTCGGTGGTGCGTCCGGCGCTCGGTGACCCGACCGAGGTCGCCAAGACCCTCGTGGCCGCCGCCCGCAACGGTGACGACGTGGTCCGCGTCGTCGCCGGTGATCCGCTGACCACCGATTCGGTGCTCGCCGAGGTCAACGCCGTGGCCCGACACTCGGTCACCTTTGAGGTGCTGCCGGGTCTGCCCGCCGCCTCGGTCGTCCCGAGCTACGCCGGCATGCCGCTGGGGTCGACGCACACCGAGGCCGACGTGCGCGGCGAGGTCGACTGGGCCGCCCTGGCCGCGGCTCCCGGCCCGCTGGTCCTGCACGCGACCTCCGGCCACCTGGCCGAGACGGCCAGCGCGCTGACCGAGCACGGGATGGCACCGCAGACGCCTGCGGCCATCACCATCAACGGCACCACATGCGCGCAGCGCACCATCGAGGCCACGCTCGCTACGCTCAACGAGCAGGGCAACGCCCTGACCGGTCCGCTGGTCGTGACGGTCGGCAAGGTCGTCGCCTCGCGTGGCAAGCTCTCGTGGTGGGAGTCGCGCTCCCTCTACGGCTGGACCGTGCTGGTGCCGCGCACCAAGGACCAGGCCGGCGACATGAGCGATCGCCTCGTCAGTCACGGCGCGATGCCCAAGGAAGTGCCCACGATCGCCGTCGAGCCGCCGCGCAGTCCCGCGCAGATGGAGCGCGCGGTCAAGGGGCTCGTCGACGGCCGCTACCAGTGGGTGGTGTTCACCTCCACAAACTCGGTCCGCGCCGTGTGGGAGAAGTTCGCCGAGTTCGGTCTCGACGCCCGCGCCTTCTCCGGCGTGAAGATCGCCTGCGTCGGCGAGGCCACCGCGGAGAAGGTCCGGTCCTTCGGCATCAACCCCGAACTCGTGCCGTCGGGTGAGCAGAGCTCGCTGGGGCTGCTCGACGAGTTCCCGCCGTACGACGACGTCTTCGACCCGGTGAACCGAATCCTGCTGCCGCGGGCCGACATCGCCACCGAGACGCTCTCCGAGGGTCTGCGTGACCGCGGCTGGGAGATCGACGACGTGACGGCGTACCGCACCGTGCGCGCCGCACCGCCGCCCGCCGAGACCCGCGAGATGATCAAGACCGGCGGCTTCGACGCGGTCTGCTTCACCTCGAGCTCGACGGTCCGGAACCTCGTCGGCATCGCCGGAAAGCCGCACGCGCGCACCATCGTTGCGTGCATCGGGCCCAAGACCGCCGAGACCGCAACGGAATTCGGGCTGCGCGTCGACGTGCAGCCGGAGAACGCCTCGGTCCTCGAGCTGGTCGACGCGCTCGCCGAGCACGCCGCCCGGCTCCGTGCCGAGGGCGCACTGCCCCCGCCGCGCAAGAAGTCCCGTCGATCGCGTTCGTGAGCTATCCGCTCCCTGAGGCGTGAGGAGCGACAGCCGCCGGGCTGGGTGAGCGACGAAGGAGTGAATCGAAGTCGACGAGCCTCGAAGGGCCCGTGAGACGAAGGAGACGACATGGCACCGCTGATCCGTCCGCGCCGGCTGCGCACCACCGCGGCGATGCGTCGGCTGGTCGCCGAGACCACCCTCGCGCCAAGGCAACTCGTGCTGCCGATGTTCGTCGCCGACGGCATCGACGAGCCGAAGCCGATCTCGTCGATGCCCGGCGTCGTGCAGCACACTCTTGCCTCGCTGCGCGCTGCCGCGGTCGAGGCGGTCGAGGCCGGCGTCGGTGGTCTGATGCTGTTCGGTGTGCCGCGCACGGAGGACAAGGACGCGACCGGTTCGGGTGCCGACGCCGACGACGGAATCCTCAATCGGGCGCTGCGCGCGCTGACCGACGACCTCGGTGACTCGACGGTCCTCATGGCCGACACCTGCCTGGACGAGTTCACCGATCACGGTCACTGCGGTGTGGTCGACGGCAGTGGCCGCGTCGACAACGATGCGACCCTGGACCGCTACGTCTCGATGTCGCTGGCGCAGGCCCGCGCCGGCGCACAGCTCCTCGGGCCGAGCGGGATGATGGACGGCCAGGTCGCCGCCATCCGTGAGGCTCTCGACGCCGAGGGCTTCACCGACACCGGGGTTCTGGCCTACTCCGCCAAGTACGCGTCGGCTTTCTACGGGCCGTTCCGCGAGGCGGTCGGCTCGTCGTTGCAGGGGGACCGCCGGACCTACCAGCAGGACGCGGCCAACCGGATCGAGTCGCTGCGGGAGGTGCGCCTCGATCTCGAGGAGGGTGCCGACATGGTGATGGTCAAGCCCGCGATGAGCTACCTCGACATCGTGCGCGACGTCGCCGAGATGAGCGACGTCCCCGTCGCCGCCTATCAGATCAGCGGGGAGTACGCGATGATCACGGCCGCCGCCGAGCGTGGCTGGATCGACCGGGACGCGGCGATCCTCGAATCGCTGACCTCGATCCGCCGTGCGGGTGCGTCGGTCATCCTGACCTACTGGGCCACCGAGGTCGCCGACCGGCTGTCCTGAGCCCGCTCGCACGGCCTCACCGGACGCGTGCGCGGGCCGCGGGCACATCCCACTAGGCTGGTGCCATGTCCGCACCGTTCGACCCGATGCGCGCCTCGTCAGAGCCCGACGCACGGCAGCGCCCGACGATCCCGGATTCGATCTCGATCGCCGTCGAACTGTGGGTGGTGGTCGTCGTCGGACAGATCGTCGCGCTGTTCGCGCAGACCGGCACCTTCGTCGACCTCGTCCGTGATCAGGTTCGCGACAACCCCCAGCAGGGTCTCTCCGCGGACCAGGTGCAGTTCATGACGTCGTCGGGCTTCGTCATCGGCCTGCTCGCGGCGATGTCGGTGTTCCTGACCGTGATCACGGCGCTGATCGTGTGGTTCACGCGGAAGGGCTACAACTGGGCCCGCATCGTGTTGGGCGCGATGGGTGTCTACATCGTCGTCAACCTGCTCTTCTCGCTCTTCGGGAGCACCGACCCGGCCTGGGCGACGGTCCCTCTGGTCATCAGCGGTGTCGCAGCGCTCGGCGCGACCGTGCTGCTGATGCGGGGCGACTCGGAGAAGTACTGCCGACGTATGGCGGAGGAGCGCAAGCCCCGGCCCGTGCCGCCGGCCGCACCGCCCTACCCGTACGGCCAGAATCCCTACGGCCAGAATCCCTACGGAACCGATCCCTACGGGCAGAACCCGTACGGCCAGAATCCGTACGGCCACAGCCCGTCTCCGGCACCGCATGAGCCGCCACCGAACCCGTACGGATCTGCGTCACAGCCGGGTACGCGGTCCGCCGGCACACCGTATGGTGACAGTTCATCCGGCGACGCGGCCCGTGGTGGAACCCCCGACCTCCGTAAGCCCGAGACCCCCGACCCCGACAGCGAAGGACCGAAGAAGCAGTGACAAGTCCCGACCCGGCGCAGCGTCCGAAACTCGTCGTCTGGGCCTACCGGTGCTGGGTGGCGTCGGGAGCGCTCCTGGCCCTGCTCGGAATCCTCGTGGTGGTCCTGTCCGCGGTCGACGACTCCGGGTCGATGTCCTCGGCGATGCTCGGCGTGCTCATCCTGATCGTGGGAGTCGCGTACATCCTCCTGGGCAGCAAGGCGTTCACCGGTGACGTTCGCTGGCGTTCCTCGCTGTCGGCGCTGACGCTCGTCGTCGTCGCCATGCTGCTGTTCCTCAGCGTCGGACTCGGATCGCCGTTGTTCGCCCTGGCGCTGCTGGCCGCGATCGTCGGATTGTTCGGTTCGCTGCTGGCCTACCGGCCGGACTCGGAGACCTGGTACACCGGCAAGGCGCCCGAACCCAAGAAGCAGCGCGCACCGCGCAAGAAGAAGCCGTGACCGACGAGGCCTCCGCACCTGCCGGCGACGACGATCCCGTCGAGCCGGTCGAGTCCGTCGAGCCGGTGGAAGCCGAGCCTGATCCGGGCGAGGTCCTGTTCTACGAACCCGGCGGCAGCAGGTGGGTGGTCCTCATCGGGCCGGTCCTCGTCCTCGCCGTCCTCGTCATGGAGATCCTCGGTCCCGGGCAGGTGCACTGGCCGGTCCTCATCATCTTCCTGGTGGTCCTGCTCGGCTTCTCTCTCGTGCAGGTGACCGCCGCGCGTCGGCACGTCAGCGTCGAACTCACCGAGACGACGCTGCGCCAGGGCGCGGTGACGACGCCGCTCGCCGACATCGAGAAGATCTACCCGCCCAACAATTCCCCGACGCCCGAGGACTGGGAGTCGGCGTCGGCACTCGGCGAACTGCACGGGGTGCCGCGGCGTCGGAAGGGTGTGGGAGTGCGGCTGACCTCCGGCCGGCTCGCGCAGGCCTGGGCCCGTGACGTCGACCGTTTCCGCAGCGAACTCACGCAGGCACACGCCGCCGTGCGGATGGGGCTACCGCCGGCCGGCAAGAAGAGCGAGCTGCGAAAGATCGAGCCGCGCACATCCGAGACGAAGGATCAGGACACCACCGAGTGACGGCCCTTCCTGCTGTCGCGGTACGCGCGCCGGCGCAGATCTCCCAGCCATGACGGCGCGAACTCGACGCCCTCGGGGCGGTGGAGGATCGGGTCGAAGTCGATGTCGAGCCCGGTCAGCACATGGTCGAGTTCGATCCGCACCAGGGGTACGAACCGTCCGAAGCCGGCTTCCAGGATGATGACCACGGGCCGCTTGGTGCGCAGGCAGGCGGCGAGATCCTCGACATCCAGACCGGACGGCCCGGTGGGCTCGACGATGCGGGCGCGGATCCAGTACAGCTCGCCGTCGTAGCGGTAGGGCGTGAGGCTCGAGACGGCCGTCGGCGCCCAGTGTGTCGTCGGGAGCGGAACGGGCAGTCGACCGGACAGCGGAGCAGGTCCGGCGAGCAGCAGGTCCCATGCGCCGGACACGGCGCCGTCGGTGCCGTTCACCGGGGTCGGGGCGCCGGCCGGGGCGTTGGTCGGGGCCGAGGCCGGAAAACGTACGGCAACGCCGACGATGTCGGGCAGACTGCCCGGGGTGCCGATGCCCTTCGACAGACGGACCGTGACCGGACCGGACCGGAACGGCAGCGGATGGTCGCCCGAGACCGACGCCCGGCCCCCGCACAGCAGGCCGTCGGGATGGAACACGCGCGCGTGCCGCAGTGCACCGAGCCAGCGGAACGGCGTGGTGATGAGATCGGGCAGGTCAGTCATGGCACCTCCGTAGATCGGGCGACACGCCATCGGCACGGCAGGCCGCGAACCCTCGGGGTCCGCGGCCTGCCGCACATGCGACGGGCGTCTCTATCCGGTGGGATCAGGATCGACGACGTCCTTGATCTTGCCCATGACACCCTTTTCAGTGCCGAACTTCGGCTTCTGCGGGGTCCCCACGGCGCCATCGTAGGTCGCGTAGAGCTTCGGATCCGGCGGCGGACCGGATTGGCGGTCGCCGAGGGGTTGCGGATCGGCGAGGAACTTGAACTCGTGCTTCCCGTCCGGGGTGGGACCGCTCGCCCAGCCGCCCTTGTCCGAGTCCGCACCGTCCGACAGATGCCACAGCGTGCTCGCGTGCTCGCTGTACTCCTCGTCGAAGAGATCATCGGGGGCGATGGTGCCCTCGAGACCGTCCGCCTTGAGTTCCTCGATGGCCTTGAGCCACAGGTTCTGATGGAGGGTGTCGCGGGCCAGGTTGAACCGCAGCATGTCCTGCACGCCCGGGTCGTCGGTCATGTGCCACAGTCGCGCGGTCTGGACGCGGCCCTGCGCCTCGGCGGTGACGTTCGCGTGGAAGTCGGCGAGCAGGTTGCCGCTGTGCACGATGTAGCCCGCGTTCCACGGCACGCCGTTGCTGTCGGCGAGGCGCGGACCGCCACCGGAGAAGACGGCCTGGGTCGGATCGCTGCCGCCGAGGACCGCGGCGACCACGGGATCGCCGAGCGCGTTGGCGGTCGAATCGGTGGCCGGCGCGCCCTCGAGGAGGCGGGCGACCATCGTGGCGATCATCTCCACGTGACCGATCTCCTCGGTCGCGATGTCCATGATCAGGTCCTTGTACTTGCCCTTCATGCGGCAGTTCCAGCCCTGCATGAGGTACTGCATCGTCACGGTCATCTCGCCGAAGGCGCCGCCGAGCAGCTCCTGCAGCTTGCGCGCGTAAACGGGGTCGGGCTTCTCGGGTTTGACGTCGAACTGCATGTAATCGGTGTGGCGGAACATGATTCCCCTGACGGTCGTGGTGGTGAGCGCCTGCACCGGAGGCGTCGAAGATGGCGACGACCGGTCCGCGGGCAGCGTTGATCGCAGTGACCGCACGGTGTTCGGCAGGCCACTGTCGTCGAGCGTGGGTTGTTCTCGGGACGATTCGCGTCAGTGAGGGCCTTTCAACGGCCCGGTGCGAAACCGTCCGGGTCACGTCGCGGCGGGTGTTTTCACAGCGGCGTCGGGGCCAGTGTGCCCGGGTTGCGACGTTTCAAACCCGGGCATCGAAAAAGCTGCGCCCGGCCTGTGCGGAGACAGGCCGGGCGCAGTGGTCGAATCGTCGGGTCAGCCGTTCACGAGCATCGGTGCGCGCAGCAGCTCCTCGGGGACGCCGAAGGCGTCGACCAGCGACCGTGCGTGCGGACGCAGTTCCTGGCAGAGCTCGTTGACGCCACGCCGAACCGCCTTGGCCCGCTCCACCGAGATGTGCCGGTGCATCATGAACCACGAGAGGTCGGCTTCGAGTGCGGAGTAGACGAAGAGGTCGCAGACCTTGCCCAACAGTTCTGCCGCAGAACGGGAATCGCAGTTCTCGATCGCTTCGACGAAGGCTTCGAGCACCACGCGCTCGATATGGGCCTGGCCGACCTTCAGCAGGTGGTCCTGCGCATTGTTGAACACGTCGAAGGCATCGTTGTCGTCGTCGAGGGCGCGGCGCAGACGCTGCGCGCAGGTGCGGACGAGGTGGTCCTCGCGGTTGCGGAACAGCCGGATCTGCGTGCTCCGGTCGGTGAGCGCCGACTTCTCGGTGTCCTCGTCGGAACTGTCGAGCAGCGTCTGCACGACCTGGCGGACGGCGGTCTTCTCGGCCACCACATCTCGGGCCATCCCGGCGATGAAGCGGACCCAGCCGCCGGCCGAAAGGCCTTGTACGTCCTCGGAATACGACGAGAGGAGTTCCTTGGCGATCAGCTGGGTCATGATCGTGTTGTCACCCTCGAAGGTGGTGAACACGTCGATGTCGCCGCGGATGATCGAGAGCTGGTTCTCGTCGAGATAGCCTGCGCCGCCGCAGGCCTCGCGACTGACGTTGATCGCGTGCGAGGCATGCCAGGTCGCATAGGCCTTGAGGCCCGCCGCCTGCCCTTCCAGCTGGCGTTGCCGTCCGGCGTCGGAGTCGTCGGGGGCAACGGACTGGACCTCGTGCAGTTCGGACACGATCTCGTTCTGGGCGAACGCGATCGCATAAGATTTGGCGATGAGCGGCAACAGCTTTCGCTGGTGGCCCAGGTAGTCCATCACGGTGATCTCGTCGGCGGCGTCGGGTGCCTCGAACTGTTTGCGGATCAGGCCGTAGCGAGTGGCCAGGGTCAGCGCCTTGCGGCCCGCGGCGCCCGCGGTGGCCGCCACGCTCACGCGGCCGCGGATCAAGGTGCCGAGCATCGTGAAGAAGCGCCGGTTGGTGTTCTCGATCGGCGAGCTGTAGGTGCCGTCGTCGGCGACATCGGCGTAACGGTTGAGGAGGTTCTCCGCCGGGACCCGCACGTTGTCGAACATGATGCGGCCGTTGTCGACACCGGCGAGGCCGCCCTTGTGGCCACAGTCGCTGGTCGTGATGCCCGGCAGGTCGTTGCCGTCCTCGTCGCGGATCGGCACCACGAAACAGTGCACACCGCGGCCCTCCGGCTCCTCGCCGGGACCGCCGGTGACGAGCTGGGCGAAGACCGCGGCGAAGCGGGCGTGCTCGGCCGCGCCGCCGATGTAGTCCTTGCGCGACGACGGGGTGGGGGAGTGGATCACGAACTCGCGGGCGTCGCGGTCGTAGGTGGCCGTGGTCTCGATGGCCTGCACGTTGGAACCGTGGCCGGTCTCGGTCATCGCGAAACAACCCAGGACGTCCAGATTGATGATGCCCGGCACGTACTTGTCGTGGTGGCGCTTGGTGCCGAGGTTCTCCACGGCTCCGCCGAACAGGCCCCACTGGACGCCGGCCTTGACCATCAGCGACAGATCCGCGTAGCCGAGCATCTCGATCGCGGTGATCGAGGCGCCGATGTCGCCGGTGCCGCCGTGGTCGGACGCGAAGCCGTCAGAGGCAAAGCCCTGCGACGCGAGTTCGCGCATCACCTCGAGGGTGTGTGCGCGAGCCTCCTCCAGCGTGCGCGAGGGGTCGGGCAGCAGGTCGGCACGGTTCGAGCTCGCACGAACCGTCTCCCGGGTGGCGCGCCAGCGTCCGTCGAGAACGAACCGGAGATTGTCGACGAGCAGCGCCCGCTCATCGGCGGGCAGGTCGTCGTCGGCGGAGACATCGACCGGTAGAACCGGATCGTCGACGGTGGGTTTCTCGGCGATCGGGGTGTGCCCAGATGAGGTGGGACTCGACGGGGTCGGACTCTCGGTGGGAGTTGCCATGGAACCACCGTACGTAGTGCGCAGGACTTCGTCCCATATTTTGTGTCGTCCGCTACGGGCTGGGAGCGTGCACCGATCCGGTCACGGTGTCCGCGTCGAACCCCCACTTCGGAGGGTGCAGGTATTTCGATGTGATCAGTACCCTAGATCGCCGTCGCACGTATGGGCCGTCACAAACCCCCGGTCCTTGTCACACGGTCGCGAGAACACGGAGGAATGATGTCGGTCTCCACCCCCGAGGTGTCCGCGACGGGCGCGGGCCCCTCGACCACGGAATGGGGCGGGGCCAACCGCTCCGAACTGAGTCCGCTGCGCTTCCTGGAGCGGTCGTCGGCAGTGTTTCCCGACCGTCCGGCGATCCTCTACGGGCAGCGGCGACACACCTATGCGGAGTTCGCCGACCACGTGCAGCGGCTCGCCCGCGTCCTCGCCACCGAGATCGAGCCCGGTGATCGCGTCGCCTACCTGGCCCCGAACATCCCCGAGATGCTGATCGCGCACTACGCGGTGCCGCTTGCCGGTGGCGTCCTCGTCGCCCTCAACTCGCGTCTCGCCGGACCCGAGCTGGTCTACATCCTCGAACACTCCGGCGCCAAGGCCCTCTACTTCGACGCGGAGTTCCGCGGCACCGTCGCCGCGATCATCGGTGAGATCCCGAAGGTCGAGACGGTCGTCGAGATCGCCGACCCCGAGTTCGGCGTGACGCCCGGCGCCGTCGCCGACGCCGGGATCGACGGACTCGTCTCCTACGACGACCACCTGGCCGCCGCCGACGATCTCGATCCGACGCCGATCCCGTGGACGGTCGACGACGAGAACACGATCATCTCGATCAACTACACGTCGGGAACCACCGGTAAACCCAAGGGCGTCATGTACACCCACCGCGGCGCGTACCTGAACTCCTTCGGTGAGACCTTCCACAACCAGTTCACCGGGTCGTCGCGCTACCTGTGGACGCTGCCGATGTTCCACTGCAACGGCTGGTGCACGCCGTGGGCGGTCACCCACGCCGGCGCCACCCACGTCTGTCTGCGCGCGGTGCGTGCGGACGCCATCTGGGACGCCATCGACGATCTCGGCGTCACGCACATGTGCGGTGCGCCGACCGTGTGCACCACCATCGTCGGCTCGCCCCGCGCGCACCGAGTGGACCGTCCGCTGCACATCACCACCGCCGGTGCGCCGCCGTCGCCGACCGTGATCGGCGCCCTCGAGGCGATCGGCGTGACCGCGGTCCACGTGTACGGCCTCACCGAGGTGTACGGCCCGTACACCATCTGCGAGTACCAAGATGCCTGGGCTGCACTGGAACCCGGAGATCGTGCGGCGAAGCTCTCCCGTCAGGGAGTGGGCATGGTGCAGGCCGAGACGGCCCGTGTGGTGGTCGCCGACCAGGTGCCGCTGGTCGATGTCCCGGCCGACGGCGAGACCATGGGCGAGATCGTGCTGCGCGGCAACAACGTGATGGCCGGTTACTTCCGCGACGAGGACGAAACGCGAAAGGCGTTCGCGGGCGGCTGGTTCCACACCGGCGATCTCGGTGTCATGCATCCCGACGGTTACATCCAGCTCCGCGACCGCGCCAAGGACATCATCATCTCCGGCGGCGAGAACATCTCGACCATCGAGGTCGAGCAGGCGCTGGTGAGCCACGACGCCGTCGTCGACGTCGCGGTCATCGGGGTTCCGGACGAGAAGTGGGGCGAGCGGCCGCGTGCCTACGTCCTGCTGCAGCCGGGTGCGACGCTGACCGGTGAGGAGCTCATCGAGCACGGCCGTCGCCTCCTCGCGGGCTACAAGGTGCCGCGCGACATCGTCTTCGCGCACGAACTCCCGCGCACCCCCACCGGCAAGGTCCTGAAAGGCGAGCTGCGTGAACGCGCCCGCGCCGACTAAGGCTTCGCGGCAACCAGATTCGTGTCGCGAAGCGGTCGCGGTCCGGGACCTCGCGGTCCGACGCACACGTCTCGGGGCGCGTCGCGGCTCCCGGGCGGACGCCGGTCTCGCCGTGAGTCCCCGCTCGACGGGTGCGTTCAGCCGCTGGGAACGACGCTCCGCCGGCAACTGATCCGGGTGGTGCGCCCGCGCGGGCGCTGATGTGGTGATACTTGACGCATGTCAGTTGCGGATGTCGACAGCGCGAGCTTCCGCATGCTCGTCGTCGCCGAGTCGATCCGGCTGTTCAGTGAGCACGGCTACGAGTCGACGACCGTCGAGCAGATCGCGTCGGCGGCCGGGATGTCGCGCCGGACGTTCTTCCGGCAGTTCGGGTCCAAGGAGGACGTGATCTTCGCCGATCACGAATCCCTGCTGGCGCAGGTCGACGACACCCTGGCCGGCTTCCAGGGTGATCCGTGGTCGGCGGTGTGCGCCGCCGCGGAGGTCGTGTTCAGCCACTTCCGGCGCGACCGCGACCTCGCCGTCCGGCGCGCACAGGTGGTCCAGGAGGTCCCGGCGCTGCGTGATCGCGAGCTCGTCACCACCTACCGCTACCAGGGCGCCTTCGAGGAGTTCCTGCGCCGACGCCTGCCCGACGAACCGCCGGTTCGCATCGTCGCCTACGTCGCGGCCATCACCGGCACGCACAACTACCTGCTCCGGCAGATGATCCGCGGTGACGCCGACGCCACGCTCGAGCGTCTGCGTCGTGAGCTCGCCCGGATCGCGGTGGCACTCGGTGCCCGAGGCTCGGAGGGCAGTGCCGTGGGCGATCCCGAGTCGCTGCAGCAGCAGGTCACCGTCGTGACCTATCCGGCCGGGACCTCGCCGGACGAGGTGGCCCGTCGTGTGGCCGATGAGCTGCGAAAACCCTGAGTATCTGGGGCAGGTTCGGGACAACGCCGGACCCGGCGAGGAGAATCGATGAGGTGGGTCGCATTCCCGCTGTGTCGCCGCGCGTTGACATGGCACTGAGTGCCGTGATGCACTGGTAGGTAACCACCAATTTGGCACCCCGTGCCGTGAGGAGTTGTCATGGGTTTCGGAAATCCCGACTTCGACGTCTTCCAGCTTCCGGAGGAGCACGTCGCGCTGCGTGAGGCGATCCGCGCGCTTTCCGAGAAGGAGATCGAGCCGCACGCCGCGGACGTCGACGAGAACTCGCGCTTCCCGCAGGAGGCCCTCGACGCTCTCGTGGCGTCGGGCTTCAACGCCATCCACGTCCCGGACGAGTTCGGCGGCCAGGGCGGCGACTCGATCGCGGCCTGCATCGTCATCGAAGAGGTCGCCCGTGTGTGCGCCTCGTCGTCGCTAATCCCCGCCGTCAACAAGCTCGGCACCATGGGCCTGATCCTCAACGGCTCGGATGAGCTCAAGAAGCAGGTGCTCCCCGGCATCGCCTCCGGCGAGGCCATGGCCTCCTACGCGCTGAGTGAGCGCGAGGCCGGTTCCGACGCCGCCGGCATGAAGACCCGCGCCCGCAAGGACGGCAACAACTGGGTCCTCAACGGCTCCAAGTGCTGGATCACCAACGGCGGCAAGTCGACCTGGTACACCGTCATGGCCGTGACCGACCCGGAGAAGAAGGCCAACGGCATCTCCGCGTTCATGGTTCACAAGGACGATCCCGGCTTCACCGTCGGCCCGCTGGAGAAGAAGCTCGGCATCAAGGGTTCGCCCACCGCCGAGCTGTACTTCGAGGACTGCACCATCCCGCTCGACCGCATCATCGGCGACGAGGGCACCGGCTTCAAGACGGCTCTGCAGACCCTCGACCACACCCGTCCGACCATCGGCGCACAGGCCGTCGGCATCGCACAGGGTGCGCTCGACAAGGCCATCGAATACGTCAAGGACCGCAAGCAGTTCGGCAAGCCGATCAGCTCGTTCCAGGGCGTCGAGTTCATGATCGCCGACATGGCGATGAAGGTCGAGGCCGCGCGCCTCATGGTCTACACCTCGGCCGCTCGCGCCGAGCGCGGCGAGAAGAACCTGGGCTTCATCAGCTCGGCGTCGAAGTGCTTCGCCTCCGACGTCGCCATGGAGGTCACCACCGACGCCGTCCAGCTCTTCGGTGGCGCCGGTTACACCCGCGACTTCCCGGTCGAGCGCATGATGCGCGACGCCAAGATCACCCAGATCTACGAGGGCACCAACCAGATCCAGCGCGTCGTCATGAGTCGCGCGCTGCTGCGCTGATCGCCTCCACCGCTTAGCGGATTCGCCCCGTCGACTTCGGTCGGCGGGGCGTTTTCGTTCCCGCGGTGTCCGTTTCCCTCCCGCTTGGCAGATCCAATAAGCGGGAGGGAAACGACCGGGCGGGAAGGAAACGGCCGGGCGGGAGGGGAGCCCGCACACCTCAGGCTCACGCCGGAACGAGACCGACTGCGGGGGTGTACTTTTCCCGCCGGATACGACGCGGCGACATGCGTCGGCGCTTGAGTGCCTTGACTCCGGCCTCCACCATCGCCGGTGGTCCGCAGAGGTAGGCGGCGTGATTGCGGCAGGAGGAGATGTCCTCCATCATCGCGTCACCGACGTATCCGGTTCGCCCGGACCATTGTTCGCGACTGAGGCAAGGGATGTACCGGACCCCGGGGTGGGTGGCCGCGAGTCCCTCCCAGAAGTCGACGTCGTAGAGCTCGGCCCGGCTGCGGACACCGTGGTAGACGTGGATCTCCCGGTCGGGGTCGGCTTCGAGAGCCGCGCGGGCGATCGCCTTCAGCGGGGCCAGACCCGTTCCGCCGGCCAGCAGGATCAGGCCCTCGGACTCGTCCGGCTCGTAGCAGAAGTCTCCCCACGGTCCGGACATCGTGACGGGATCGCCGACGTCCAGAGACTCGAAGATCCACCCCTCCGTCGCCAACCCGCCGGGCTGTCGCCGGATGTGGAACTCGAGCTTGTCCGGCTCGCTGGGCGGATTGGCCATCGAATACGGCCGTGTCACAGCGGTTCCCGGCACCGTCAGCTCGACGTACTGTCCGGCGGTGAAGTCGAGCGGCTCGTCGAGAAGCACCGTCACCGACACGGTGTCATCGGCGATCTCCGTCACGGCCCCAACTGTTCCGGCGACGTCGCGCAGAACATGTCGTGCCGAGCCCGGTTCCTCGGCCGGCGGGTCGATGACGACGTCGGAGACCGGTGTCGTCTGGCAGGACAGCACGAAACCCTGTTCCTGCTCGGCGATCGACAGCACCGAGTCCGGGGCCGGTGGGTGGTCGACGGTTCCGCGCACGACGCGCACCTTGCAGGTGCCGCAGGTTCCCTGGTTGCACGAGTTCGGGACCCACACTCCGTTGCGCAGGAACGCGTCGAGCATCTTCTGGTCCGGTCCGCACTGCACCGACGACTTCCCGGCCTCGACCGTGAAGGTGTCCGAGCTGCTCATGATGATCACACCTCCCAGGTCGTGTGCAGCGACGTCGGGCCGCGGAAACCCCAACCCCAGAACTCGACGTCGGAGCCGGTGTCGCGCTCGAGGTTCGGGATTGCCTCGAGCAGTTCCTCCAGCCCGATGCGGCAGACCTGATTGGCGAAGTAGATACCGGCACACGCGTGGTTGCCGGCGCCGAATGCCAGGTGCGGCAGCGGGGGCCGGGTGATGTCGTACTCCGAAGGGGCGTCGTAGACGGCGTGGTCGTGGTTGGCCGAGCCATAGGACATCAGCACCACCGATCCCTCGGGAAGTTCGACGCCGGCCACCTCCACGTCCTTCGTGCTGATGCGGGCGGTCGCCGACCAGATCGGCGAGGTCCACCGCATGCCCTCCGAGATGGCGCGGGGGATCAGGGCGGGCTCGTCGATGACCTGCTCGAGCTGGTCCGGTCGCGTGAACAGTCCGACGAGCGTCGAGCCCATCGCGTGCCCGGGCTCCTGCATCGCGCCGAGGAGATAGACGTAGAGGGTCGGGTAGATGTACTCGCGGTCGCGGGTCTGCCCCTCGGGCATACCGTCGTGCAGCCAGTGGGAGATGGCGCTGTCGTCGGGATTGACGATCCAGTTGTCGATCAGGGGGTCGACGATGGAGCGGATCTCCTCCTTGGCGGCGTCGGCCTCGACGAATCCCTCGGGATTGGTGAATTCGCCGTTCTCGTCGACGCCCGCGTTGGTGAACGAGACCGACAGCTTGTGGAACCAGTCGCGCAGCTTGTCCGAGCTGACCGACTGGAGGCCGAGAAGGTCGCCGAGAGCGCGGACGCTGACCGGCTCGCAGTACCGGGCGATGAGTTCGGCCCGCCCGGTGTCCTCGAATTCGCTCAGGTAGCGGCGCGCGATCGGGCGGACCAGATCGTCGATCCAGCGGTCGACCTCCTGTGGCTGCAGGGCGGGATCGACCATCGACCGGAGGTCGTCGTGAACCGGCCCGTTGACACCGATCACGGCGGGGTGACCGAAGGTGCGTCCGCCGGCCTTGGTGATGACGGCTTCGAAGTCGGGGCTGGTCGCGATGGCGCGGCAGATCTCGGCCGTGGTGGCGACGTAGGAGCCGAGCACCGGCACGTACGCCAGCGGAGCCTCTGCGCGCAACCGCTCGTAGACCGGGTACGGATTGCGCTCGAGCTCGGTCATCGTGATGTCGTCGATCCAGGAGATGGTGCTGGTCATCGGTCGTCCTCACCTCGGTTGATGGTTGATCGGCGAGCTGTCGCCGGGGAGTTGCGAGAGCAGACGTTAGGGACGGATCGACCCCGGGGCGATACGCGATGCGCGGGATCGATACCGATTGCGCGACGGTTGTGATGCACGTCTCAAAGGCCCCTGGCGAGTGGGTTGCTGCACAGGGTTGAATCACAGGTGCCGCACCGGGGGTGCGGCGGGATCGGCGCTCGAGCGGGATTGGAGGTCGAGAGGACATGTCGACGCAGCGCACCACCAAGATCAGCGATTGGGAGGCGGCACACCGGGCCGTCGAACAGGTGTACTTCCCGCATGAGCTGACTGCGCTCTCGTCGCCCGACCAACTCGAACTCAACCTGCAGACCGTCGACCTCGGGCCGGTCACCATCGGCCGGCTGAACTGGGGGACCGATGTCTCCATAGCCTGCGACTATCCCGACGCCTACGAGATCAACATCCCCGTCAGCGGTGTCCTCGAGTCTCGTGCCGGGTCGGTTCGCACGACGTCGGAGGCCGGTCAGGCCACGGTGTTCACCGCCGACCGGCCGTCGCTCATCACCCGATGGTCCGCCGACTGCCAGGTCGTCGGGGTGAAGTTCGACGCCGAGTACCTCGAACGCGAGGCCGACCGGGTCCGCGCGGCTCCGCTGCGGTCGCAACTGCTGCTCCCACACCAGCTCGACCTCACCGGACCCGACGAACAGTCGTGGTTCGCGCTCGTCCGTGCGCTCTCGGCGCAACTGCGGGAGCCGGCCGACCTACTCGCCAATCCGCTCGTCGGACCGCAATTGGCGAGCGCGGTCAGCAGTGCCTTCATCCTCGCAGTCTCGCCCGAAGAGGCTGGGACAGGCCTGCGGCCGCGCATGGTGAAGCGGGTGCTCGATGCCCTGCACGACGATCCTGCTCGCGACTGGCGTCTGGCCGACATGGCCGAGATCGGTGGGTCGAGTCTCCGGAGACTGCAGGAGGGCTTCGCCGAGCATGTCGGTGCCACGCCCACCCAGGTGCTGCGCGACATCCGTCTGAGTCGGGCGCGCGCCGACCTGCTCTCCCCGGATGACACCGGAACCGTCGCCGAAGTCGCTGCCCGATGGGGCTTTTCCAGCGCGAGCCGGTTCGCGGCCGCCTACCGGAAGAGGTACGGGATTGCGCCCTCGGAGCATCGGCGGTAGTGGGGAGTTGCGCCTCCCATCGAGAATCACGTTCCCGCGGAGGCAATAGCCCCGTCGGCGTCGCGAATCCGGCCGTCAACCGCCCACTCACTTGTTCTGTGTCAGAACGGTGGTGGGTTGTTGGTGTCCCATTCGGCTTGTTGCCGACGGTGGGTGTCGGTGCGGTGTGCGCGCTCGTCGGTGAGTCGTTGCCGAGCCGGATGATCGGGTGGCTGGGTCTTCAACGACGCGAACAGGTCTCGCCCGGTGTACGGGTTGCCCAGGTACGTGTGGCCGGTGGGGGCTTCGAACCACACGGCGAGGTACTCGTCCTGGGAGTCGCGCCACCTGCCAAAGGTTTTGATGCGGTGGTGGAACCGGCACAACGGTTTGAGGTTGTGTTGGAGGGTCTTTCCGCCGCGGTCGGGGTGGCGGTGGTCGTATGGATGGGTGTGGTCGAGGTCGACGGTCCACACCGGTTGGTTGCAGCCGGGGAACGTGCAACACAATGAATCACCCTAGGTTTTGTGCCGCCTCCAATGTGGGCTGGTCCTCGGGGCCGAGGCCAGCGTAGTGGAGCGTTTCGAACTCGGTCGGGGGAATCTGGCCAATACTCGAGTGCAACCTGCTGTTGTTGTACCAGTCGACCCAACCAGCGGTCGCGAACTCGACGTCGGAGATCGTCCGGTACGGGCCGGAGTGGAAGATCGTGGTCCGGATGCACTCGGTCTTGTACAAGCCGTTCACCGACTCGGCCAGCGCGTTGTCGTAGGCGTCCCCGACCGATCCGATCGACGCTGCGATGTCTTCGAGTCGCAGACGCTCAGTCAGTGTAACCGATGTGTACTGACTTCCGGCATCCGAATGATGAATAAGCTCAGCAGCTTTCACCGGATGCCCTTCCCGATTGCGCTGCCACAGTGCCATCCGAAGCGGGACTGTCACCAACTCCACCGACTTCGATGTCGAGGCGTGCCATGCCACGATTCGACGGGAGAACACGTCGATGATGAACACCACATACACCCACCCAGCCCAGGTCCGGCAGTAGGTGAAATCGGTCACCCACACCCGGTTCGGTTCGGCAGCACTGAACTGTCGGTTCAACAGATCCTCCGCGCGGACACCATCAGCGGATCTGACGGTCGTTCGGACTCCCTTCGACCGTCGAATTCCTTGGTGGCCTAACACTTTCATCGCTCGATCAACGGCGCCATAGAACACCCCAGGCAGAGTTGTGCGATGCAGATGGGCGCGCATCTTCACCCGCCCGTAGAGGCCCTCGGGAGTCATCTTCCGCCGGCCGTCGTCACCGGTGCGCCAGACGACAGTGCGCACCGCATCGACGACGTGGGCATCAGAGACCGTCCATGCGGCAGGCGTGCGTGATCGCCATGCCCGGTAGGTTCGTGCGGCAATCTGGCAGCCCTGCCCACGCAGGACCCGGCAGATCGACTCGACCGCAAACCCGTTGGCGCGCATCTGATCTATGAACGCCACGATCATCGGTTGCGGGGGTCGAGTTCCCCCGCGAAGAAAGTTGTCGCTGCTTTCAGAATGGCAACGTCTTCTCGTAACTGCTTGTTCTCGGCCTTGAGGCGCTTGATCTCGGCGGACTCCTTCGTAGTGGTCCCGGAGCGGGCGCCGGCATCGATCTGGGCTTGTACGGCCCATCGACGTACCGTCTCTCCGCCGACACCGACCTGCTTGGCGATCGCTTCGGCCGCGGCAGTCAACGACGTGTACTCGCCGCCGTGGGCCTCCAGCAACCGCAAGGCCCTCGAACGGACCTCCGGGTCGATTTTCTTAGGCATGTGCTCATCCTTCCTGACTCAGAAGGAAGCGGTATCAAACCTGGGGTGATTCACAATTCGCCGGCGCGGACCAGTGCCTGCAGCTTCTTGCTCGGCACGTAGGTGCTGGCGGCCGCCGCGGCCCGGGTGTCGGCGTCGGCCGGGTCTGTGCGCGCCCCGGTGGTGATGAAGGTGTGGGCGGCATCGGCGAAGAGTCGGCGCATGGTGTGGGCGTCGATCAGTCCGTGGCCGTCGAGCATGCCGGGATCGTTGTCGAGCCCGATCAGCGTCGTCAGGTTGCCCACGATGTGATAGGTCGGTCGGGGTGCGCGGCAACTGGTGCAGGTGCATGTGCAGTCGCCGGTCAGCTCCGGGGCCGGCTCGTTGTCGTCGGGTTCGGTTGCGGCGGTGTCGGTTACGCCCGGTACAGCAACGGGGGTGGGCTCGGGTTCGGGTGTTTCCGCGTCGGCGGGTTCGGGGGTGTCGAGGTTCTGCTCGGCCGGCGGGGGTGCACAGTCGGGGCACTGGCAGTCCAGGGTTTGCTTGCCGTGGGCGAGGGCGAGTAGGGCGTCGGCACGGCGCTGGGGCATGGTGCGCGGGTCGCCGGTGTGCACGCCGGTGGCCATGGCGGTCAGCTGGGCGTTGAGGGCGGCGGCATCGGTGTGGGGGAAGTGTCCGGTGATGCGCGACTGGCCGGGCTGGTGGCGGTCGGGTCGGATGTTGACTCCGCGGTCCCGGGTGGCCTGGTCGTTGCGGCGCTTGACCGCTTCCGGTGCCTGCCTGTGCACGATCTGGTCGACCAGTGCGGTGAACCGGGTGGTGGACATGGGGTCGCGCGCCAGGATTGCCTCGGCCAACGCGGCGTCCACCATGGGCATGGTGGCATCGTCGACGAAGTCGGTGCGATTGAGTGCGATCATGAACCGGCGCAGATCGATCCGTCCGCATGCCAGGGTGGTGCCGGTCAGCGGAAGCCGGTACCGCATGGCGTCCCCGGTGCGGATGAGGTCGCGGGCTTCCGCAGCGGTGATGGTCAGCGCGGCACCGAGTTCGGCGGTGGCTTGTTCGAATCCGTTGGGCCCGAACTGTTCATACGGGTCCGCACCGGAAACTGCTTGTGCTGTCCTGTCGAGGAATTCGTCGATGGAACCTGCCTCGCCGGAGTAAATCTCACTGCGGCGCAGTAGGTATTCTTCTTCGCGTTGTTCATGGAGCAGGCTGGCGGCGATCAGTGTGCGGCTGGTGTTGGCGGCGTTCATCGATGCCGAGTAGGCGGCGGTGCTGATGAGTGCTTCGGGCGAGAGGCCGGCGAGTGATCCGAACACGTCGACACCCTCGTCGGGGAGATCCCCGCCGGGGTCGATGGTGCCGAACTCGAACGCCATGACACCACCATACGAAAGGGGTCTGACAAAACCGTCGGCACAATTCCGACGGATCGTCAGGCGCCAGAACTACTTTCGGTAGTAGACACTGGGTCACCGGTGTCGGATGGCGCGTCGCGCGATCTCGATGGCCGTCGGGCTCAGCGTCACCCCTCGGAGTCCCCGTTCCGGGGGCGAGACGGCTTCGAAGAACTCGTAGATTCCGTTGTCGAGGTCATAGAGGTCGTACTTCTGGATCGGGCGCCCGTCCGTGCCCTGCCAGCGATACGCGGTGAGCAGCGCGCCGATCGTCGTGAGTGGCATCTCGTCGCCGGGATCGGAGGCGGCGGCGAAGAAGAGCATCAGCAGGCTCGCGTCCTCGGTGAAACCATCCATCTGCTGGTTCAGTAGCCGGTCGGCGAGATGGTCGGCCAGTTTCTGCGGATCGTCGGCGAGCTTCGTTCCGACTCGCGTCGGCAGTAGGCGGCCTTTGTACTTGCGTAACAGCCCCATCCGAAGGAGGGACTCACGGAAGTACAGCACCGGCGTGCTCTGGACTTCTCGGTTCTTGGCGCCGATGAAGTACTTCATCGTCGGTAACACCTTCGACGCCGCGACCACGTCGGCCGGTTTCAGATAGCCGGCCGACGTGAGTGTGAATCCTTCATCGCGTGCGCGGCGCAGGAACCACAGGTACGGGTTCAGGTCGGCCTCGAGTTGCTCGCCCGTCCCCGTTGTTGATGGACTCGCCAGCCGCCCTGCGCTCGCCGTCAGGGCTCCGGACTCGTCGAACGGTTGAATCCGGTACAGCAGGTGGCCGAGCCGTGCATCGATCCCGGCATCGACGAGCGAGAGGATGGGATCGCTGAGTGCGGCGTTCACCTCGTCGATGTCGAAATGCGCGGGGTCGTCGACGATCTCGGCGAGTGACTTCGCGTCGGTGATCCCGCCGCAGTCCTCCGGCGGCGCAGCACGCCGACCGTCGACGCACCGGGCCCACGGCGTGTCCTCCGATGCCTCGCGGACGCTTTCGACCAGCAATGTCAGTTCCCAGCTGTCGCCGTAGTCGTAGACGTAGCGCAGGGCGTCGCCTCGTTCGTGGAGCGTCTCGTCGAGGCGAACCTCGGCGACGGGTGTGCCCACCTCCTCGCCTTCCTGAGCGTCGAACGGGCACAGGAACAATTCACTCCTGCGGTCGAATGGGCTGCCGCCCAGGGCAAAACGATAGAGGTGGTAGTCCAGCCATCCGAACGCCGCTTGAATGATCCGGTGCAGATCTTCGAGAGAAACATCCGAGCGGACGTCGAGACGGCGCCAGATGGGAGGTTGCGCCTCGTCGAGATCTACGCGGATGCGGAACACCACGGTCTCGGCGAGCGGTTCCTTGCGATGACGAACCGACGGAGGCCGCTCGAACCTGTCCGCGGCAGTTCTGCTGAGCTGGTTCAGCAGCGCGGGGAGTTCGTTCGGTTGCCGCGCGGCAAGCATCGCCTCGAACTGGCGGCGCAGTCCTTCGGCATCGGGCGATTCGTGGCCAGGATCGTGCATGCTGCCCAGCGTAGGCCAGGCCCCGTTTCCGGCGGTGTCCGTTTCCCTCCCGTCTATTGAGCTCAATAAGCGGGAGGGAAACGGTCGGGCGGGAGGGGGACCGCCCCGCGGGGAAGCGTTTACGCGTACGCCGGCCGGAACGTCAGCCGGGCGCCCTGGGCCTTGGCGGCGTCGCGGAAGTTCTTCATCGCGCGTTCCATGTGGAAGCCGTTGGTGACGATGAGCGCACCGGATGCGCCCATCCCCTTGAGCATCCGCACGGTGTTCTGGGCGTTCTGCACCGTGGAGGTGGACGCGCCCTCGTTGACCATCTGCCACACGGGGATTCCGCGGCGGATCAGGCCGACGTTCATGAACTGGGCCTCGGAGATCGGCAACCAGTGGGTGTCACCGCCGGAGACGATGATCCGGTTGAACGGATGCTGCTTGGCGAGTTTGGCCGCGACGTTGAGTCGCTGGGTCATGATCTGGGGCGTCTGTCCCAACTGGCCGAACTTCGCACCCAGGACGACGATGTATCGGGCCCCCGGGTTCTCCCAGAGGAACACGCTGTTCGGTGTGCCCAGCTCCGAGCTGCCGAAATCAACGCTGCCGAAATCCAGACTGGTGGCGGCTGATTCGATCTTCGCAGTACTGGTGTCCCCGGAGGTGGCGACAGCAACGCCGGCCGTCGTCACCGCCGCGGTCACGGCGATCGCTGACATCATTCTTCTCAGACGCATGCCCTCGAAGTGTACGGACGAGTACCGTCGTGCAGGTGTCGGAACGGTAACACCTGCATCACCAGTCACATACGTAACAGGTCAAACGGGCGTCGAAGTACCACTCGACCGCCTGATCAGGTCAGCGCGATGTACTTCACCGAGAGGTACTCGTCGATTCCCTCGCTGCCGCCCTCGCGGCCGATGCCCGACTGCTTGATCCCGCCGAATGGTGCTGCGGCATCGGAGATCACGCCGCGGTTCACGCCGACCATGCCCGAATCCAGGCGGCTCGCGACGCGCATGCATCGCTCCAGGTCGCGGCTGTAGAAATACGACGCCAGGCCGTACTCGGTGGAGTTGGCGGCCGCGACGGCGTCGTCCTCGGCGTCGAAGGTGCTGATCACCGCGACCGGGCCGAAGATCTCCTCCCGGGTGACCGGGGCGTATGGGTCGACGTTGTCGAGAACGGTTGCCGGGTAGAAGAATCCGCGACCCTCGGGTCGTTCCCCGCCGAGTCGTACCCGTGCGCCGTCGCTCACGGCCTGCTCGACGGCGGCCGCGACCTTGTCGCGCTGATCGGCGTTGACCAGCGGCCCGAGCGTGACGCCCTCGTTGTAGCCCGGTCCCATCTCGACCTCGGACATCCTCGCCACGAGCTTCGTCGTGAACTCCTCGACGACACCGGACTGCACCAGAAAGCGATTCGCCGCAGTGCAGGCCTCGCCGCCGTTGCGCATCTTGGCCGCGAACGCGCCCTCGACCGCGGCATCGACGTCGGCGTCGTCGAACACCAGGAACGGTGCGTTGCCGCCGAGTTCCATCGAGGTGCGCTGCACTCGCTCGGCCGCTTGCCCGAGCAGGTTGCGCCCCACCGGCGTCGAGCCGGTGAAACTGATCTTCCTGATCCGGTCGTCGGTGATCAGCGCAGTGGACACCTCGCCGCTCGAACTCGTCGGCAGAACCGACAGCACGCCGGGCGGAAGCCCGGCCTCGGCGAAGGCCTCGGCCAGGGCCAGCATCGTCAGCGGCGTCTCGCGCGGGGGCTTGACGATCATGACGTTCCCGGCGGCCAGCGCCGGACCGATCTTGCGCGTACCCATCGCGAGCGGGAAATTCCACGGCGTGATCGCCAGACACGGCCCGACCGGCTGATGCGCGACGAGGATGCGTCCGTTCCCGGCCGGGGCCTGGGTGAACCGGCCGCCGATACGGACCGCTTCCTCGGCGAACCAGCGCAGGAACTCGTTGCCGTACATGGTCTCCGCGAGGCTGTCGGGGAGTGCGCGGCCGAGTTCGAGCGTCATCAGCATCGCGATGTCGTCGGCACGGTCGGTGAGCAACTCGAAGGTGCGGCGGAGGATCTCGCCCCGCTCGCGGGCCGGGGTCGCGGCCCAGTCATCGGCCGCGGCCACCGCATGGTCGAGGGCCGACCGGGCATCGGCGACGCCGGCGTCGGCGACCGAGGTCAGCGGTTCCTCGGTGGCCGGGTCGTACACCTCGAAGGTGGCGCCGTCGGCGGCCGGCGTCGAACGACCGTTGATCCACAGGCCGGTCGGCACCCCGTCGAGAATCGCCTGGGGGTCTAGTACATCCCTCTCACTGACATCACCGGAGCTCATGCGCCTCTCACATCCTCGTCCGTTCGGGTTGCGGCCTGGGCGTTCGCACGCCGTTTTCACGCTACCGGCCGAACGGTGGTTGCCGACCGCCTTCGCGCGGACGCACGATGGATTGGTGGACGCACGACACCGACGTGGTCGGCCCAGCGCAGCGATACGTGTTCTCGGACTCCTCGCGGTGGCCGCGACCCTCGCGACGGGATGTTCGAGTGACGACGCCGCGGGCAGTACCGGCCCGGCCCCGACACCCGCCGCGACACAGACGACCGACCCCGGCCGCACGCACTACGTCAACCTCGGCGACAGCTTCGGCGCCGGCACCGGGGTCCGGCCGCTGGTGGAGGACTCGCCGATCTGGTGCCAGCGTTCGTCGAAGAACTTCGCGCACATCGTCGCCGCGGAGGAGAAGTACGAGCTGATCGACGTCAGCTGCGCCGGCGCCGAGACCGCCGACTTCCGGACGTCCCAGCAGGAAGGGGTGCCGCCGCAGCTCGACGCGCTCGACGCGAACGCCGACATCGTGACGGTGATGATCGGCGGCAACGACAAGAACACGTACGGCCGGACGATCGAGCTGTGCAGCCGGGCGGCCGACACGAATCCACTCGGGGCTCCCTGCACCGACAGATACGGACAGTCCCTGATCGCACCGGTCGCCACGGACATCTATCCGGCGATCCGCGGGGCACTGCGCGACGTGAAGGCCAAGGCGCCGGACGCGAAGGTGCTGCTCGTCGGCTATCCGTGGCTGATGCCGCCGACCGTCGGGTGCTACCCCGAGATGAAACTCGCCGTCGGCGATGTCCCGATGATCCGCGAACTCCAGACCGCGCTGAACGACTACGGCCGACGCGCCGCCGCGGACGAGGGGGTCGGGTTCGTCGACATGCTGCCGGTGTCCGTGGGACACGACGCCTGCGCAGGCCCACCGCGCTGGATCGAGCCGATGACGGCGCAAGGGCCCGCTCGGATCCACCCCAACGAGCGGGGCCAGGAGGCGATCGCCGAACAGGTCCGCAAAGCGCTCGCGAACTGAGCCGAAACGCACCCTTCCCGACACCCCGCGTGACGCGGAGCACCCTCTCACCAGCGGCGATTTGGGTCACTCGGTGCCATTTGGAACACTGTAGGCCGTGACCCCTTCCGCTGATGGCCCCATCGTCGAGCATTCCGACAACTCTGCTGCGCTGTTCGCCCGCGCGGCCGAGGCCATCCCGGGTGGCGTGAACTCTCCGGTCCGCGCCTTCTCCGCGGTCGGCGGAACCCCGCGCTTCATCTCCAGCGCCCGGGGCTGCCGCCTGACCGACGCCGACGGCAACACCTACGTCGACCTCGTCAGCTCGTGGGGACCGATGATCCTGGGCCACGCGCATCCGGCCGTCGTCGAGGCCGTGCAGCGTGCCGCCGCCGGCGGTTTGTCGTTCGGCGCGCCGACCGAGCCCGAGATCGAGCTGGCCGAGGAGATCATCGGCCGCGTCGACCCCGTGCAGCGCGTTCGACTGGTGAACTCGGGCACCGAGGCCACCATGTCGGCGATCCGGCTCGCGCGCGGATTCACCGGCCGCTCCAAGATCGTCAAGTTCGCCGGCTGCTACCACGGTCACGTCGACGCGCTGCTCGCCGCCGCCGGCTCGGGTCTGGCGACGCTGGGCCTGCCGACGAGCCCGGGCGTCACCGGTGCCTCGGCCCACGACACCCTGGTCCTGCCCTACAACGACCTGAAGGCCGTCGCGAAGGCCTTCGAGGAGCACGGCGACGACATCGCCGCGGTGATCACCGAAGCGGCCGCCGGCAACATGGGCGCAGTCGCTCCGGTCGACGGTTTCAACGCGGGCCTCCGCGAGATCACGAGCCGCCACGGCGCGCTGCTGATCATGGACGAGGTGATGACCGGCTTCCGCGTGAGCCCGAGCGGCTGGTACGGCCTCGAAGGCGTCGCGGGCGACCTCTACACCTTCGGCAAGGTCATGAGCGGCGGCCTGCCCGCCGCGGCGTTCGGCGGCCGCGCCTACGTCATGGAACGCCTCGCGCCGACCGGCCCGGTCTACCAGGCGGGCACCCTCTCGGGGAACCCGGTCGCGGTGGCCGCCGGCCTCGCGACCCTGCGCAACGCCGATCACGAGGTCTACAACAAGCTCGACGCCAACGCCGACCGTCTCGCCGGTCTGCTCACCGAGTCGCTCACCGCGGCCGGTGTGAGCCACCGCGTGCAGAAGGCCGGCAACCTGCTGAGTGTGTTCTTCACCTCGGCCCCGGAGATCCCGATCTTCGACTACGCGGGTGTGAACGCCACCGAGACCTGGCGATTCGCCCCGTTCTTCCACGCGCTGCTCGAACGAGGGGTGTACGCGCCGCCGAGTGCCTTCGAGGCATGGTTTGTGTCCGCCGCGCTCGACGAGGATGCTTTCTCGCAGATCGCCGACGCGCTGCCCGCCGCAGCGCAGGCAGCCGCTACCGCAGCCACCCCGGGGGACAACGCCTGATGCACACGATCGTCCACATGATGCGCCACGGAGAGGTCGACAATCCGGAGGGCATCCTCTACGGCCGCCTGCCCGGTTTCCGGCTCTCCGGCGCCGGCCGTGCGCAGGCCCAGACGGTCGCCGACGCCCTCGCCGACCACGACATCAAGGCCGTCTTCGCCTCCCCGCTGCAGCGGGCGCAGGAAACCGCGACCCCGATCGCGTCGGCCCACGGCCTGTCCATCCAGACCAACGACGACCTCATCGAGGCCGACAACGTCTTCGAGGGCCTCAAGGTCTCCGTCGGCGACGGCGCACTGAGCAAGCCGCGGCACTGGCCCAAGCTGCGCGACCCGTTCACACCGTCGTGGGGTGAGCCCTACATCCAGCTGGCACACCGCATGCTGGCCGCGGCCAACAAGGCCCGCGACGCCGCGCGCGGTCACGAGGCCATCTGCGTCAGCCACCAGCTGCCGGTCTACACGCTGCGTCGCTTCCTCGAAGGCCAGCGACTCTGGCACGACCCGCGTCGTCGGCAGTGCTCGCTGGCCTCGCTGACCAGTCTCATCTACGACGACGACGCCCTCGTCGACATCATCTACTCCGAGCCGGCCGGTGCATCCGACCCGCTGGCCACCGGTGCGTGAAACCAGAGGTAAAGACGTAGTGCGTAAGTTCCTCCTGCCGGCAGTGCTGTCGGCCCTGATCCTGCTGATCAGCGGCTGCAGCACCGGTGACGACGCGGTCGCGCAGGGGAACACCTTCCAGTTCGTCTCGCCCGGCGGACAGACCGTCATCACCTACGAACCCGCCGACCGCAAGCCGATCGCCGGCCTCGAGGGCGAGGACCTGGTCAGCGGCCAACCGCTGTCGCTGTCCGACGCGCGGTTCGCCGACAAGGTCGTGGTCATCAATGTCTGGGGTTCGTGGTGCGGCCCGTGCCGCGGCGAGGCCGACGACCTCGAACGCGTCTACGAGGACAACCGCGACGACGGCGTCGAGTTCCTCGGCATCAACCTGCGTGACGACCGGAACTCCGCGAAGGACTTCGTGATCGACCGCAACGTCGGGTTCCCGTCGATCTACGACTTCCCGGGACTGTCCCTGGCGGCGCTGACCACCCCGACCTCGGTGGTCCCGACGACGATCGTCCTCGACCGACAGCACCGCCCGGCCGCGGTCTTCCTCAAGGCCGTCTCCGACAAGGAGCTCGACGCGGTCGTCAAGCGGGTCGCTGCGGAACCGGCGGGTACGGCCTGATGTCCCACCCCGGCACGACCGACCTGACCACGACCGTCCTCGCCTCGTCGATCGGCGACACCTTCGCCGACACGGTGACCAGTGGGCCGCTGTTGCTCGCGTTCGCGGCCTGCCTGCTCGCGGGTCTCGTGTCTTTCGCTTCGCCCTGTGTGGTGCCGCTCGTCCCCGGTTACCTCTCGTACCTGGCGGGACTCGTCGGTGCCGAGGCGCCGGCGGTGAAAGTCGGCGAAGGTTCGAAGAGCGGCCGATCCCGCGTCGCGCTGGCCGCCGGACTGTTCGTGCTCGGTTTCACCGTCGTGTTCGTCGCGGCCACCGCGACGGTGCTCGGCGTCACCAGCACCTTCGTCCTCAACCGTGAACTGCTGCAACGCATCGGCGGCGTGGTCACCATCGCCATGGGCCTCGTGTTCATCGGTCTTGTCCCGATGCTGCAGCGAGACATACGTTTTGCCCCGGAGCGCGTGATGCTCAACGTGAATCGGCCGGGGCCCCGCGTTCTCAATGTCCTCGGCGCACCGCTGCTCGGCGCGGTCTTCGCGCTCGGCTGGACGCCGTGCCTCGGGCCGACCCTGGCCTCGGTGATCGCGACCGTCAGCGGTACCGAGGGGGCGACCGCGGCCAAGGGCGTGACCCTGATCGTCGCCTACTGCCTGGGCCTCGGCCTGCCGTTCGTCGTGCTGGCGTTCTCCTCGGCGTGGGCACTGCGCAGCCTCGGCTGGCTGCGCCGCAACGCCCGCACCATCCAGATCATCGGCGGCATCCTGCTCATCGGCGTGGGCGTCGCACTGCTGACCGGCTGGTGGGACCAGTTCATCGTGTGGGTCCAGGTCCGCTTCGTCACCGACACCCAACTACCGATCTGAGCGTGTTACAGCCATGACCGACGTCTCCGACCGTCCCCAGGTGGACACCCCCGAACCCGGTGCGCCGAAGCCGCACTGGGCCCGACGACGGGTGCTCTGGCCGCTGCGCAACCTGTGGCGTTCGCTGACGTCGATGCGCACCGCGCTGCTGCTGCTGTTCCTGCTGGCACTCGCGGCGATCCCCGGGGCGCTCCTCCCGCAGCGCGACCTGAACGAGACCAAGACGCTCGAGTACATCGCCGAACGCGGCTCGCTCGGCACCTGGATGGACCGGCTGCAACTGTTCGACGTCTTCTCCAGCGTCTGGTTCACCGCGATCTACGTGCTGCTGTTCGTCTCGCTGGTCGGCTGTCTCACGCCGCGCATGATCGAGCACTTCCACAGCCTGCGCGCCAAACCCGTTGCCACGCCGCGCAATCTGTCGCGGCTCCCGCGGCACGTCACGCACACCGTCGACGGCACTCCCGACGAGATCGCCGACCGGATCAACGGCCGGCTCCGCGGCTGGCGGCGCGACGTCGTCGTCCGCGAACCGAGCAAGGCCTACCCCGACGGCTGTGTCGAGATCTCCGCGGAGAAGGGCTACCTCCGGGAGTTCGGGAACCTCGTCTTTCACTTCGCGCTGCTCGCGCTGCTGGTGTCGATCGCGGCCGGCAAGATGTTCGGCTACGAGGGCACGCGAATCCTGGTCGCGGACGGTGAGCAGGGCATGTGCAACACCTCGACCGCCGTCTACGACTCGTTCCGTGCCGGCAACCTCGTGGACGGCACCGACCTGTCGCCGTTCTGCTTCCGCGTCGACGACTTCTCCGCGACGTTCCTGCCCAGCGGGCAGCCGGACATGTACGACGCGACGATCCGCTACGCCGAGGGCACCAAGGTCGGTTCCCCGGATACGTGGACCAGCACCTCGGTCCGGGTCAACGAGCCGCTGCGCGTCGCGGGCGACCGCGTCTACGTGCTGGGCAACGGCTTCGCCCCGACATTCACCGTGACCTTCCCCAACGGGGAGAAGCGCGCCCAGACCGTCCCGTTCGTCCCGGACGAACTGCAGACGATGCTGTCGTCGGGGGCGGTGCGCTACGACACCCCGGCCGGTCTGTACCCCGACGCCGACGAGCGACGGAAGAACCAGATCGCGCTCGAGGGTCTGTTCGCGCCGACCGCGCTCTACCACGGGACCCTGCTGACGTCGCTGTCCCCGGAGCCCGACGATCCGGCCGTCGCCATCCGCATCTACAAGGGCGACACCGGTCTCGACACCGGCAAACCGCAGAACGTCTACTCGCTCGACCAGGACCTCGTCGACCAGGGCCGACTCCAGCGACAGGCGCAGGTGAACCTCGGCGTCGGCCAGAGCCACACCACCGCCGACGGCACCACCGTCACCTTCGACGGGTACAAGCGGTGGGTGTCGGTGCAGGTCTCCCACGACCCGGCGCAGATCTGGGTGCTGGTCAGCTCCATCGTGATGCTCGGCGGACTGCTGGTTTCCCTGCTCATCCGCCGCCGCCGCATCTGGGCTCGACTCGTCCCGGCATCGGTCACCGCCGGACAGGACGGCAGCCGCGATCCGGTCGGCTCTGTTCCGCCCGACGGAAAACGACGTACTGTAGTAGAGATTGCCGGTCTGGCGCGTACCGACCAGGCCGGCTGGGGAGAGGGTTTCGAAGACCAGGCGGCGGCCCTCGTCGTCGATGACGCAGACGCAACCACCTCGCGGCGCACGACCCGGCGGCTCTAGGCCACCGGCGAAAGGAACCTCTGATGAACAACGGCACCGTTCAGGTCGACGAGACGCTGGCTCGCTATTCCGACCTGCTGTACGGCACCGCGATCACCGTGTACGTGGTGGCGGCCTTCTTGTTCTTCGGCGCGCTGGCGGCGGTTCGCGGTCGCAGGCTCGAGGAGCGGGAACTCGTCGCCGCGGGTTCGGCCGCATCGGGTTCGGACGCTGTGCGAGTGCCGGGCCGCGTCGCGGGGCCCCCGAAGCGGACGTTCGGGGACAAGCTCGGCAACATGGGCCTCCCGGTCGTGTATGTCGGCCTGATCGCCCACCTGGCGTCGATCGTCCTGCGCGCCATCGCCACCGATCGCGCCCCATGGGGCAACATGTACGAGTTCGTCTCGATGACGTGTGCGGCCGGTGTGCTCGCGGCACTGATCATCCTGCGCAAACCCGAACACCGCGCGCTGCTGTCGTTCGTGCTGCTGCCGGTCATCCTGCTGATGTTCATCGCCGGTCGCTGGCTCTACACCCAGGCCGCGCCGGTGGTCCCGGCGCTCAAGTCGTACTGGCTGACCGTGCACGTGTCGATCATCTCGGTGTCCTCGGGCATCCTCATGGTCTCGGGCGTCGCGAGCATCCTCTACCTGATGAAGATGCGCTGGGCGTCGAACCCCTCCGCGGACGTCTCCTCCTCGGCACGGCCCGGCCTGGGCGGCGCGGTGCGGCGCATCCTCGACCACATCCCGGCGGCCGAGAACCTGGACCGCCTCGCCTACAAGACGGTCGTCGTCGGCTTCCCGCTGTTCGGTCTCGGCGTGATCTGCGGCGCCATCTGGGCCGAGGCCGCATGGGGCCGGTTCTGGGGTTGGGACCCCAAGGAGACGGTGTCGTTCATCGCGTGGGTGATCTACGCGGCCTACCTGCACGCCCGCGCGACCGCCGGTTGGCGCAACACCGCCGCGGCCTGGATCAATGTCGCCGGCTTCGTCGCGATGCTGTTCAACCTGTTCATCATCAACCTGGTGGTGTCCGGCCTGCACTCGTACGCGGGTCTCTGACCCTTAGAGACTTGCGTGTCGGGCCTGTACTCCTAGGTGGAGGGGGCTTCGACGCGGCGCCTCGCGTTGCTCGGTGCCGGCTCAGCCGGCGGGGGTGGTGCCGGCTCAGCCGGCGGGGGTGGTGTCGGCGCTCTGGGCCTGCTCGTCACTCTCCGGTGCCTCGGCCTGTTTCGCGAGGGCCTGCGACTTCACGAGCTTGAGCAGGTCGATGAGCGCGTCGATGGTGTCCGGGCACAGTGAGCCGAGGTCGATTCCGGCCAGGTGGCTGCCGGTGACCTCGAGCATCTCGACATAGTTCTGCTGCTGTTTGACGCGCTCGAGATCCTCGTCGGGATTGGACAGGAAGTACGTGACGCTGACGTCGAAGGCGCGTGAGATGGCCTCGACGGTGCGGAACGAGGGAGTACGTGCCTTGCCGGTGCGGAGCTGCGAGATGTACGCATCCGACAGCGAGTAACCGAGCCGGTTCGCCTTCTCGGCGATCTTCTTGCCGGTGTAGCGGATCCCGTTCTCGTCACGGCTGTGCTCGAAGAGGTAACCGATCTTGTCGGCGAAGCTCAGGTCGTCATCGGTCGACGCCCCTTGCGGAGATCGTCCCGGGTTCAACGGCGCCTTCTCTCGGATCATCCATCGTGGAGTCGAATGAGGAGGACACTACCCTACCCTCGGGTATGTTCCCGCAAGACTTTATGAATCGCGTCTCAGGTTTTCGTATATGGCCGAGTCGAAGGGTCGCGCTTCAGAGTTCGTCGCCCTCTTTGCCGTTCGGCCCGCGGGTGCGATTGTCCAGGTCACGAAGGAAATCGGCGTCGTCGTCGGGACCGACCGGCCCGCGGGGGCGACCCCGATGGCCACCGGAAGGGGAGGCGTTGCCGCCGTCGGATTGCGGTCCGAACGCACGCCACATGAGAAACCCGATGGCGAGCAGACCGAGAACGGCGAACAGATAAGTCATGACAACCTCCCGTCACCCAGCGTACGTCAGTTCACCCGGCGGTCGGTCAGGTCGCTCAACGAGGTCGCGGCGGCGTCGGGACTAATGGGTCCGACGGTTCAGCAGTGCAACCACGTCTTCTTCGCGGAAGCGTCGGTGGCCGCCCGGGGTGCGGATGGAGCCGAGGATGCCCGAGCTGGCCCAGCGTGCGACGGTCTTGGGATTCACGTTGAACATTGCCGCCACCTGGCCGGGGGTCAGGGTGTGTTGGCTGGCGAGTCCCGGGGTGATGTAGGTGGACGCGGTGGTTTCGATGCTGGTCACGTTTCCCCCTGAAACGATGGTGCCCTGTCGGTGCGCCGCGGTTTGGCGGATCGGCCCGGCACGTGATGGACGCGTACTCCATGAATACACGCAAATCGCCCAGGTACTCGAACCTTCAGCGGCAGGTAAAGAGCGGGCAAAGGCCCACGACCTGCAGGTCCTTTGAAAGGGGCAAGTACTCTGAGGGGGTGAGTGAAGCGCAAGACCCTGCCCCCGGTACCCCTCCGCCCAGCGGCCGCCCCGCGACCCTGGCGATCGCCCTGTTCGGCTACACGGCCGCGCGCATGCTGCTCGTCGTCGTCATCGCGGCCGTCATCCTGTTCGGCGGCAAGCTCGTGGGTGTGGATGTCCCGTTCCTCGTCGCCGCGGTCTTCGGCGTGCTGATCGCCCTCCCACTGGGCATGTACCTGTTCAAGTCGCTGCGACTGAAGGTCAACAGCGAGATCTCGGCGATCGAGGCCGACCGTCGTGCACGCCATGACGACCTCCAGTCGCGTCTGCGCGGGGACAAGTGAGGTCGTTCCGAATGGGACACCTCGCGTGAGGCCGACACGGGTCGTCGACCATCGGGAAGACCGCGCCTGGGCGCAGAACGCCGTCCGGCTGATCGAGGCCGACGCCCGCCGAAGTGCCGACACGCATCTGCTCCGGGTCCCGCTGCCCGCGTGGTCGCGATGGTCCGGACCCGACGGCGAGGCCGGCGTCGACCTTTACCTGAAGGACGAGTCGACGCATCCGACGGGATCGCTCAAGCACCGTCTGGCGCGATCGCTGTTCCTCTACGCGATCTGCAACGGATGGGTCACCGAGGGCACACCCGTCATCGAGGCGTCGTCGGGCTCGACAGCGGTGAGTGAGGCCTACTTCGCGGAGCTGATCGGTGTGCCGTTCATCGCGGTGATGACGTCGAGCACGTCGCCGGCGAAGACCGCGCTGATCGAACACCACGGTGGCCGTTGCCATTTCGTCGAGCATCCGGGCGAGGTGTACACCGAGGCGTTGCGCCTGGAGGCCGAGCTGGGCGGGCACTTCATCGACCAGTTCACGATGGCCGAACGTGCCACCGACTGGCGCGGCAACAACAACATCGCCGAGTCGATCTTCGCGCAGATGGCCGACGAGGAGCACCCCATCCCGACCTGGATCGTGGTGGGCGCCGGCACCGGCGGCACCTCGGCGACGCTCGGTCGCTACGTGCGGTACCGGCGGCACGACACCTGGCTCGCGGTCGTCGACCCGGAGAACTCGGTGTTCCTGCCGGCATACGAGACCGCCGACGGAACACTCACCGGCGAAGTGGGTTCGCGCATCGAGGGAATCGGCCGGCCGCGCGTCGAACCGTCGTTCATCTCGCAGGTGATCGACCGGATGATCGGCGTTCCCGACGAGGCGTCCATCGCCACCACGCACCGGATCTCGGACATGCTGGGACGCCGCGTCGGCGGGTCCACCGGCACCAACATGTGGGGTGCGTTCTCGCTCGTCGCCGAGATGGTCGCGGAACGGCGGGCCGGTAGCATCGTGACGCTGCTGTGCGATCCGGGCGACCGCTACGTCAACACCTACTTCGACGAGAAGTGGCTCGCCGCACAGTCTTTCGAACTCGAGCCGGCGAACGCGATCCTCGACGAGTTCCTGGCGACGGGTCGCTGGACGGCGTGATCCTTAGGTCGCACTAACTCGGTGGGCTACCATCCGGGGGTGCCGACCGAAACCGTGCGTCCACTCGTCGAGGCCGTCGACCTGGTGCGTGAGTACCAGATGGGTGAGGAACGTGTCCGCGCCCTCGACGGCCTGAATCTGAACATCGACGGAGGGCAGTTCGCGTCCATCGTCGGCCCGTCCGGTGCGGGCAAGTCCACGCTGCTGCACATCCTGGGTGCACTCGACACCCCGACGTCGGGCCGGATCTCCATCGACGGCGTCGATCTCGGCGAACTCGACGACACCGCGGCGTCGGCGTTCCGGCGTCATCGCGTCGGATTCGTCTTCCAGTTCTTCAATCTCGTGCCGACGATGTCGGCGTGGGAGAACGTCGCGCTGCCACGGCTGCTCGACAACCAGTCGTTACGCAGGGCCAAGCCTCGCGCCGTCGAACTCCTCGAGCAGGTGGGCCTCGGCGACCGGGTCGACCATCGGCCGTCGGAGCTGTCGGGCGGACAGATGCAGCGCGTCGCCATCGCACGATCGCTGATCATGGACCCGACGATCCTGCTCGCCGACGAACCCACCGGCAACCTCGATTCCAAGACCGGGGAAGCGGTGCTGGAGTTGCTCGCCGACGTCGCGCACGCCGCGCCGGACCGGCTGGTGGTCATGGTGACCCACGACCCGAAGGCCGCGGCCTTCGCCGACACGACGATCACGGTGCGCGACGGAAAGATCGCGGAGTGAGATCGAGGAGGCATGTCGAAGCCCTGCTGGCCGGCTTCACCCGCATCCGCCTGCTCAACATCCGCGAGATCCGCACCCACCGCCTGCGGCTGTTCACCTCGCTCGCGGTGGTGATCGTCTCGTCGGCGCTGCTCATCGCGGTCCTGGGAACCTTCGGTTCGACGTCGGAGTCGGTGCGCGCGTTCAACAATGCGATCTCCGGCTCGGCCGATCTCGAGGTCGCGGCCATCGCCGACAGCGGCGTCGACCAATCCCTGGCCGGGGAAATCCGCCGTGACGTCGACGGCGCGAAGGCCGTCGTGCCGATGATTCGCGGCTCGGTTGTGGTCGACGACTCGTCGATCCCGCTGATCGGTTCGGATCAGCGCGTCGTCTCGTTGTCGGGGGGTCTGCGGTCCGCCGTGCAGCAGGAGAATTCCGGGGCGATCGACTTCGACAAGCTGCGGTCCGGCGTCTTCGTCGGTCCGGGACTCGGTCTCGACGTCGGGCAGAAGGTGACGGTCAACGGCATCGACGTCGAGGTCCTGGAGGTCGTCGACAACGAGCAGGCCGCCGGACTCAACAACGGCCGCTTCATGTTCGCCTACCTCGACCTCGCGCAGCGACTCGTCGGCCTGGAGGGCCGGCTGGATTCGATCCTCATCGTCACCGAGCCCGGCGTCGGCGTCGCATCGGTGCGGAAGCAAGTCGAGGAGATCGTCGGCGGCCGTGCGGTTGTCGTCGATCCGGACTTCCGCGCCAAGCAGGCCGAGGTCGCGAGCTCGGTGACACGCGATGCGACGCTGCTCGTCTCGCTGGTCTCGTTGGTGATCGCCGCGTTCCTGGTCTTCAACACGATGAACATGGCGGTGGCGTCGCGACGCGGGTCGCTCGCGATGATCCGGGCGCTGGGCGCCAAGCGATCCCACCTCGTCGGCGACATGCTGGGTGAGGCCGCGCTGATGGGTCTCGTCGGAGGCCTGATCGGTATCCCGTTCGGAATCCTCGCCGGCCGCGCCGTGATCGCGAGCCTGCCCGATCCGCCGCCCGACACCGTGGGCACGGTCATCAACTATCACCTGCCGTCGTACGCGCCGGTGGTCGCGGTCCTCGCGTGTGTGATCGCCTGTGTCGCGGCCACATCGCTGGCGGCGCGATCGGTGTTCTCGGTGTCGCCGGTGGAGGCGATGGCGCCGGTCGAGGTGTCCGACGCGTCGAAGCGTCGCGGCCCGGTGGTCGTGATCGCGGCCGTCGTGGGTGTCGCCGGGTTGATCGCGTCGTGGGTGATCGTCGCGACGGTGCCCGGCCGGCCGGCGATCCTGGCCGGTGTCGTGTATCTCGTGGGTGCGCTGCTTGTTTGTTTCGCGTTGTCGAATCCGTTGACGTGGCTCGTGGTTCGGGTCGCCCGCTGGTTCCGCGGGCCGGGTCAGCTGGCGTCGGTCAACACCGAACGTGCGCCGCGTCGGGCGTGGGCGACGCTCATGACCGTGGCCGTCGCGATCGCGGTGGGTATGGGGACCTCAGGTGCCCTGGACAACCTGGTGTCGTCGATGTCGAAATCACTGGACGGGCTGGGCGATCCGGACTTCTACGTGTCCTCGTCCTCGTCGGCCAGTCTGCCGCTCGGCCCGATCCTGCCACCGTCGATCCGCGGCGAGGCCGCGAAGGTGCCGGGGGTGACCGAGGTCGTCGGCGGGCAGTGGGCGGCGGTCAACATCGGTGAGAGCCGCGCGAATGTGCAGGGCCTGGAGCCCGGTTCGCGAGCGCCGTTCATGCGGAAGGCGACGCCGGAGGCGGTCGCGCAGGTGCTGGCGGGTGACGGTATCCTCCTGTCGAATGTGCTTGCGCGCGTGCTGGATGTGGGTACCGGCGACACCGTGACGCTGGCGACGCCGACCGGACCGCACGATGTGGTGGTCCGGGACACCGTCGACTATGTGTCCGTCGATTCCGGGGTGGCGGCGCTGTCGCAGCAGCAGCTGGGGGAGTGGTTCGGCCGCGAGGGCGACACGTATCTGCAGGTCATCACCGCGCCCGACGCCGATCCGGAGCTGGTCCAGAAGTCGCTGGAGGCGCTCGTCGCCGATGTCCCCACGACCGGCAACAAACCGATCAGCGTCTACACCGGTGCGGAAGCGTTGGCCGCCACGCAGGCGACTGTGCAGCAGGCCGGTTCGTTCACGGTGGCGATCCAGTGGATCGTGGCCGGCGCGGCGGCCATCGCGTTGCTGAACACGTTGTTGCTCTCGGTGATCGAGCGGCGTCGTGAACTCGGCGTGCTGCGCGCGATGGGTGCGTCCCGGAAGTTCATCTCGCGCATGGTGCTCGCCGAGGCCGCCGCGGTCGCGGTGGTGGGCGCCCTGGTCGGTGTGGTTCTCGGTGCGATGATGCATCTGCTGAGTGACCGGATCCTCAGTGTCACGACCTCGCTGACGGTGATCTATTCGCCGCGGCCGTCAGCCGCGCTGTTCGTCGGGATCGCGGTGGCGTTGTGTCTGGTCGGTGCGTTCCTGCCGGCGGTGCGAGCCGCGCGGATGAACATCAGTGAGTCGATTCTGAACGAGTAGTGGCGGTACCGTCGCCCATTTCTCTTGAGGCAGTTTGATCCGGTCGGCCCGGTGTCCTCACCGTCCGATCAGGATTCGGGCGGCGAGGAGCATCGTCAGCCCTCCTCCGATGACCGCCGTCCATCGTCGACCACGGTCGCCGACGAGCGCTGCGCCGAGGAACGAACCGCCCGCGGCGAGAACCAGTTGCCACGCCGCCGAGCCGATCAGTACGCCGAGAACGAATGCGGTGCCAGCGGCCGCCGTGGGTTCGACGACCGCACCGCCGGCCACGAGAGCGGCGAAGTAGATGACCGTCGCGGGGTTGATCGCCGTCACGCCGAACACGCTGACGTAGGCGCGGCCGGCGGTGCCGAAGAGGCGTGAGGGGCCGGCATCCGTTGTCCCGCTTCGGCTTCGCCAGCCCGATCGAAGCATCATCGCGCCGAGCATCAGAAGTACGAGGCCGGCCACCCAACGCAGGGGTGTCGCCACACTTCCGACAGCGGCGGTGACCGCGCTCCCGCCGATCACCGCCAAGCTCGCGTAGAGGGCGTCGACCGTCGCGGCTCCCAGGCCGCCGCCTGCTGCGACCCGCCACCCACGGCGTGCGCCGGTCATCACTATGAGTGCACCGACGGCACCGACCGGAACCGCGACGGCGAGGCCGGCAACGATCCCACCGAGCAGTGCGGTGATCACGAGTGCGCTGCCGAACCCTCCCTGCAGAGGTTCTGCTGCTGCGCGCAGGGCAGGTGCTCGTCGGCGGACCATCCAGCGGCGGTGGGAGTCGTCATGAGCCGTGAAGGTAGCAGTGCGACGCTCCGAATGCGCCGCGAGTTCTCGTGGTCAGAGCCGTGGCGTCCTCAGATCACCATGGCATTCAGCGGTGCGCCGACGTTCGGTATCGCGGCGAGGATGTTGCGACCGGCTGCTGCCACCCTAATCTGCTCGGCGTGGTCGTCGAGCCCTTCATTCTTGGGGCAGTTTGATCCGGTAGGCGGATCAAACTGCCCCAACTTTCTGGCGAAGTCTGTCTCAGGTGAGTCTCCCTGTTCTGACCTCGTACTCGATCTCGTGTCGAACCTGCTCGGCGATGTCCTGCGCGACGTCATACGGAGCTTGTTTCCATCCGTTGTGGTGCTGCCAGTCGAAGATCGCGTCGTCGTAGCGACGCCGGAACTCCTCCTCGAGTCGCTTCTCGCGGTCGAGTTCGGGGAAGCGCGCGGCGAGGTCCTTGAGGGTTGTGCCCGGCGGTGACTTGAGCGCGGCGATGATGTGGGGCTTCAGGTCTTTGAGTTCATCTGTCATGAGTTGCCTCTTGTACTGGATTCAGTCAGCTTGTAGCGGCCAACCAGGGCTCGGCTTGTCGCCTGGCGGCTTGGCTTCGGAGAGAGGGGCTTTCGCGCACGCCTCACGTTCTGCTTTGGCGGGAACCCCGTAATCTTCCAGTTCCCAGTCGCCGAACACGTTCACAGTTGGTTGATTTCTGGGGCCAGATTGGTCGGAAGGAGGGGCTTGTCCAGTTCGCCGGTAGATGAAAAATGCGTGAGGCTCGAAGCTGTAGCGATGCGGGTTCACGGAGTAGCAAACGGCTGCTCTGCCGATTTCCGCGGTGGCGGGCGGTGACACGGATTGGCCTTCTGGGTGCTGAATGTCGGGGGGAAAGGGATGACAGTGAGATAAACGGGTCCCGGCAGAAGTCGTGGCTTCCTGTCATCGTCGTAGATCTCGTCGATTGGTTGCACCCCGTGCGTCGCTTCCAGGTAGCCAGGGGGGACCACGCGGTGGTCGTGAGTGGCCATCAGAAGATGGTCGGTTTCTGCAATCCCACGGATGAACGTTCCGTCGGAGGTCTTCAGATCAAGAGCTCCGGACTCGATCCAGATTATTGGACGGTCTTCCGCTGTCGGCCAGTCAGATTCAGTGGCAGCGGGATTCTCGTCGGTGCCTGGGACGTCAGGTGTCGAACAAGCTGCACCTGCAAGTATCAGAAGAGCTGCGACGACAAGTCGAATGCGGCCCCTGAATCGCGTTATCATCGTGGCCCCTTAGTTCCAGGAACGTGAAGAATCGCAGGGTCTTCTTGGGCTTCGTCGGAGGGTGCTCCCGGAGTGTCAGGCATCTCGAACCCATCGTCGTGGTGTTGGTCCCACCGACCGAAGTGCGTCGACTCGTTGACGAACCTGCGCCAAGCACTCAGTTGCCTATCGTCGAGCGACACTTCACGATGGTAGGCCTCGCGCTCGGCCGGCGTCATCGAGGCGCGTTCGCTCAGCGTGGGCCCGTCGTTGCCGTGAATGGCTTCCCAACTGGGATTTCCGTTTTCGTCGAACCATTCCGGATGTTCCGGTCGAAGTCCGGGGTCGGCAGCGGCCATGCCGGCGAAGATCGCGAACATGGTGACATCCGGGTCGGCGAGTGTCTCTGCTCTGAGTTGGGTGAGTGCGTTGATCTCGTCTGTCGACATCGAGTCGTAGTCCGGAGCGGGCCCGAACAGCAGTTCCTCCAGTGTTCCCACCCCCATCATGGGATTCAGGGTTGCGCCAGGGAATGACTTCAGCCCAGCAATGACGACGTGAGGCTTCAGGCCGTTGAGTTCGTCTGACATGAGTTGCCCTCTTGTACTGGCTTTCAGTCAGCTTGTAGCGGCCAACCAGGGCTCGGCTTGCTATCGAGCGGCTTGACTTCGGAGACGGAAGCTTTCGCGCAAGCCGCGCGGTCGTCTTTGTTGGGTATCCCGTACGCTGCCAGCTCCCAGTCGCCGAACACATTCACAGTTGGCTGATTGCCAGGGCCACTTTGATCGGAAGGGGGCGCCTTTCCGACGCGTTTGTAGGTGAAGTTCAGGTGTGGCTCGAATCCGAACCTGACCGGATCTACCGAATAGCATACTGCCGCTCGGCCGATCTCTGATGTCTCTGGTGGGGCTGGCGTGGGGGTAGGCCCGCCGAGAATTGGCGGAAATCGGATCACTGCGAAGTAGATGGTTCCAGGAGGGATTCCAGGCTTCTTATCATTGTCGTAGAGCTCGCGTATGGGCCTCTTGTCGTTGGTGGCCTCCAGATAGCCGGGCGGAACGACATCGTGGTCGTGAGTTGCCATCAGAAGGAAATTGGTCTCGACAATTCCTCGCACGAATGTGCCGTCCGGACTGTTCAGGTCCACAAAGTCGGAACTAACCCACTGGAAGGGGTGGTCTTCGGGTGTCGGTGCATCCGTCGCAGTGGACTGAGACGCGCGCGGCGTGGGAGCTGTATCCGACGTGGAGCAAGCCGTCCCCTGAAGGAGGAGCAGGGCGCAGACCGCGAGAGTCACCAGGATCTTGTGTGCGTTCAAGCCGGCCCTCCGAGTCCGGGGATTGACAACATCGATGGATCTGGTGCAGCGTGCTCGGTCGCTTCGCCCGGCTCGTCCGGTTCCTCGACTCCATCATCGTGATGGGAGTCCCAACGGTTGTACTGGTCAGACTGATTCACAAAGTCCCGCCAGGCGTTCAGCCGGCTTTCTCGGTCAGCATCTGCGAGCTCATAGGCTTTCCGTTCCTCGGGGGTCAACGCGGCCCGTTCGCGCGGAGTCAGTTCCTTCTCTGAATGACCATGTACAGCATCCCAACTCGGATGTCCGTGCTCATCGAACCATTCTGGGTATTGGTGCCGTAGCTCAGGGTTCTCGGCAACCATTCCGGCGAAGATCGCGAACTTGGTGACATCCGGGTCGGCGAGTGTCTCTGCTCTGAGTTGGGTGAGTGCGTTGATCTCGTCTGTCGACATCGAGTCGTAGTCCGGAGCGGGCCCGAACAGAAGTTCCTCCAGTGTTCCCACCGGCATCATGGCATTCAGCGGTGCTCCGACGTTCGGTATCGCGGCAAGGATGTTTCGACCTGCTGCTGCCACCCTCATCTGCTCGGCGTAGTCGTCGAGCCCTTCCTTCTTGAGATAGTCAATCTGGGCTTCCATTCCGTCTTTCATCGCGTCCTGAAGGACACCGGCTGCGTTACCGAGTGAGGCGGCGTCGGGATCCATGCCGGCGGAATACGCCATGTAGAACTGCCATTCGGCTCCGGCTCGGTTGATGACACCGGCGGCGGTCGGGTCCGAGTTGAGAGCCATGAACAGGTTCTTCAGTTCTCCTGGTGTCAGTTTCTCGCCACCGAAGAGCGGGAACTCGGTCGGCGTCCCCGGTTGATGTGCTCCCGCGAAATCGGCGAGGAAAGGTGCGAGCGAGGTGGCCAGCGTCTGCGTCAACAACGGACTGGACTGGCCGAGGTCACGACCGATCTCCACATTGGACGAATCCCCGAAGTACTGGCCGAGCGCGCTCGCGGTGTCCGCGGCTTTGAATGCCGCGAAGGTGTTGTCGGGGTTTCCGGCGTTCTGACCCAGCCACTTGTACATGTCGCTGATTCCGCCTTGTGAGTCTCCCCATTGGTAGGCGAACAGGGCGTCCAGGTGTCGATCTGCGTCGAACTGACGCCCATCCGCGTACGTCACGTTCATCGCTTCGGCGCCGACGGTGAAGTCCCGAACCGCAGTGGTGTCGGCCGACGCCAGAGCGAGTGCGCGGTTCAGTACGTCGTGGGTGTCTGTCAGTTCTTCGCCCGCGCCTGCGATCCTTCCGGAACGTGAGGCTTCCGCGATCTCGCTCGCCTGCTTCAAGATTCCGCGATCGATGTCGGTACCCATGCGTAGTGCAGGATCGCCGGACTCGAGTAGCCCCACCAGCTTCTCGAATTCGTCGATTCGAGGAACGTGCGGGTACTCGAAGGTCGTGTGGTTGTCGTAGTCCCGCTTCTTCGCGGTCCCGGTGTGCAGCTTCTCGGTCAAGAGCGACGCCACGTTCGTCGGCAGGACCGCCATTCCGCCGGCGTCACCGGCGTCGGTGGACACAGACGGATTGCTCATGATCTGCATTCCGTTGGAGAGCAGATTCCGAACAGCGGCGCCCTGCTCCCCGGTGGCCCCGAGCCCGGCGATCTCGTCGACGGACATGCCATCCATGCCACGGAAGAGTGTCCGGAGGAAATCGTATTGACCTTGGGGGATGTTCACGGGCAGGCCTGCGTGCAGGGCCTGTAGCTGCTCAGGTGTCAGGTTTCCGGCGGCGGCGAGCGCATACATCTGTTCCTGCGACAGGCCACGGCCGCCTTCCCAATTGTCCAGGATCTTCGCTGCGCCACCGGCACTCAAACCTGCTGCGGGAGGCGTTAATTGGTCGAGCACGCCGTTTGCACCCCGGATCGCTGCCGCGGTGTCGGTATCGGCCGTGTCGAAATCTCTTGCAACCCGCTCCATCCAGAGGGTCGCGTTCTCGGCGATCCGCGCACGGGTGGCCTTCAACGTTTCGAGTGCGGTGAGTTGCTCGTCGTCTCCGGCGGCCGCGGATTCGGCAAGCGCATAGTTGTATGAGTCGGTGACCTTCCAGTTGTCCGCCACCGAGTAATCGTTTGCCTCATAGGCCGTTGCGGTCAGCTTCAGGTCGCCTGCCAAGGACGACAAATCGGTGTGCCCGGTGGTGATGGCATCGGCGAGGGAGGTGAAGGTTGCCGACACCCGCATCAGTTGGGCGTGTTCCCTGTGGGCGCGAGTTTCCGCGGCGTTCTTCGCGCCGCCGGACCAGTCCAGCCTGGTGATGGTGTCCCGTGTGGTCTGGGCGTCGGATGCGGTGTGTTCGGCGTAGCTGTTCAGTTCCTGAGCGAGCGTCGTCATCTTGTCGAAGTTGAGCTCGGCGACGATCGACCGGGTGGGGTAGACCATCAGCCGGGCTGACCCGGAAGCGGCCGGTTCAAGTCGCCTAGTGTCCTGAGTCATTAATTGTCATTCGGTTGATAGACTGGGGAATGGCAACCCGGGGTCCGCGAGCAGTGGATATTGTTCTGACCGATGACGAGCGCCGTGAGCTCGAAGGGTGGGCGCGTCGGCGAACGACGGCCTCGGGTTTGGCGATGCGATCACGAATCGTTCTCGCTGCCGCAGATGGCGGGTCGAATACCGAAGTGGCACAACGACTCGGCCTCAACCGAGGTACCGTGCGGCGATGGCGAGGCCGGTTCGTCGAGCACCGCTGCGAGGGGTTGCTCGACGAACCCCGGCCCGGGCGACCTCGAACCGTCGGCGACGAGCAGATCAAAGACCTGATCACCGCAACTCTCGAGACCACTCCGAAGAATGCGACACACTGGTCGACTCGGTCGATGGCTGAGCATCTCGACATGTCGCAGTCAACTGTTTCGCGTGTATGGAGAGCGTTCGGATTGGCTCCACACAAACAGGATTCGTGGAAGCTGTCGAAAGATCCCATGTTCACCGAAAAGGTCCGCGACGTCGTCGGGCTCTACATGAACCCACCCGAACGTGCCCTGGTGCTCTGCGTTGACGAGAAGACCCAGATCCAAGCGCTCGATCGCACCCAGCCGATCTTTCCCATGCTCCCGGGCACCCCGCAACGGGCCAGCCACGACTACGTGCGCAACGGCACCTCCAGCCTGTACGCGGCGTTGGACATCGCGTCGGGCAAAGTCATCGGTTCGCTTCACTCACGGCATCGCGCAACGGAATTCATCGGATTCCTCCGCAAGATCGACGCCGAGGTACCCGACGAGCTCGACGTCCACCTGGTCATGGACAATGCCTCCACCCACAAGACACCCGCGGTCAAGCGATGGCTGACCGCGCACCCGCGGTTTGTTGTCCACTTCACCCCCACCAGCTCATCCTGGATGAACCTCGTCGAACGCTGGTTCGCCGAACTGACCACCAAGAAACTCCAACGCTCCACCCACCGCACCGTACGAGCACTCAATGCCGACATCAGAGCGTGGATCGAGACCTGGAACGACAACCCCCGCCCCTACGTGTGGGTCAAGACCGCTGACCAGATCCTCGACTCCATCGCCCACTACTGCACACGAATTAATGACTCAGGACACTAGACCGGCAAGTCGTTTGGCCGCAGTGACATCGGTTCCCTCATAGGCGTCAGCGGACTCGTTGAGGATCGACTCCCAGGCAGCCTTGCGACCGCCGAGTGTGGCCAACGCAGACAGCAGGGATGTCTTTGTCTCGGAAAGTGCTGTCCCGGTGTCGAGTTGGTCTACACCCGCAGCCGCGAAGGTGACCGCGCGCCCGGCGGTAGACATCGAAGGTGGCCACACCGGCCCAAAGGCGACCGCCGGCGCAAACTTGGTAGCTGCTTCCCGCAACTCTTCCGGATCAACCCTCGTTGTCATCGCAAACTCCCCCCGCAGTTTGTTGCATGCTAGCCGACTCGCGGACTGGTCGATGTGCAGCCATCCACAGGCGGTCGGGGTCGTCAACAATTCTTGACAACGTCGAGATGTCAACATAACCTGACACCATGCACGACGGCCAGAAGACCGAAACGCCGGACGACGCCCAGGGCGCTGACCTCGCCGGAGATGCCGCGAGCAGCGACCCCGCGAAGGGCCTCGCAGCGGTTCGGGCGCTGCGCACGTTGGCTGACCGACTCGAAGAAGTGCAGGTCGCCAATGCTCGCGCCAATGGATGGAGTTGGCAGTCGATCGCAGAAGTACTGCAGATCAGCCGGCAGGCCGTGCATCAGAAGCACTCACAACGTGAGGTCCGCGAAGGCGGGCCCGAAGGAGACAAGAATGTTCGAACGAATCTCTCGTGATGACAAGATGCTGCTGGCCTTCGCCACGCAGGAGGCCGCCGACCTCGGACATCGGCAACTGGGCAACGACCACCTGATCCTGGGCATGCTCTGCAACGCCCGGAGTCCGCTGTTCACCATCCTGGCGGACCAGGGACTGAACCTGGCGTCGGCTCGGGAAGTGGTGCGCAAGTACCACGATGAGCATGCCGACCAGGCCGAGGCGACGGACACGAACGACGAGTCGGCCCGCAGGCGTTACGAGGAGGACCGAGAAGCGCTGCGCAGCATCGGGATCGACCTCGACAAGGTGCGCGAAGCGGTCCGCGGACGCTTCGGTGAGGATCTGTCCGACGGCTGGGGCGAACGCCCCGGACGCGGCGCGGGTCGCAGGGGAGGTCCCGACGGAGGTCGCGGACGAGGCCGAGGACACGGACGCCGGCACGGACACGGTCACGGACCGCACCGTGCTCGCGGACCCCGTCCCGATTGCGGGCCGGAGGGTTTCGGCCCCGAGGGTCCCGGCGGTTTCGGTCCCGGTGGGTTCGGCCCGGGCGGTTATGGTCCCGGCCCGTTCGGCCCCGGCGGACCGTTCGCCGGCGACGAGGGCCCCTGGGAGCCGGGCCGCGGGCGTCGCGGTCCGCGCGGGCGCGGCAACCGACCTCGCTTCGCGTCGGACACCCGCTCGGTGTTCGCCCGGGCGGTCGAGATCGCCCGCGAACGCGGCGACCGTCACCTCCGCGGTGAGTACCTGCTGCTCGGCATCATCGACACCGCCGACGACGCCTCGCGGACGCTGATCGAATCCGCCACCACCGCAGACGAACTCAAGGCCGCCGTCTGGGCGAGCCTGCCCGAGGTCGACGCCGAGGTCTGACCCGGACGAGCGAGCACAGATATGAAGAAGCCCGCCCCCTGAGCAGGGGGCGGGCTCTCGGCGTGAAGAGAATCAGGTCAGCGCCAACGACACCGCGGTGACGACGGCCCAGCCGAGCATCGCCTTGCCGGTGGTCCCGATCGACGGGATCAGTCCCGGCCCCTGTGCTCCGGTGCGGACCGGCGTGTACGCCTGCCACAGGAGTGGGAAGGCCAGCAGTCCGACGAGCGCCCACGGCGTCGCGAACGCCAGCGCCACGCTCATGACCAGCGGGGTCATGAGCAGCGCCGCGAAGAGGATTCGGGTGCGGGCATCGCCGAGCCGGACGGCGAGCGTGATCTTGCCGCTCTCGGTGTCGGTCGGGATGTCACGCAGATTGTTGACGACCAGCACGCTGCAAGAGATCGCGCCGACGCCGACCGCGCAGGCGAGGCCGACGAGGTCGACGCGATCCGACGTCGCGAACTGGGTTCCGAGTACCGCGACCAGACCGAAGAACACGAACACCGCGACCTCGCCCCAACCCGCATAGCCGTAGGGCCGTTTGCCGCCGGTGTAGAACCAGGCGCCCGCGATGCAGACCGCGCCCACCACGACCAGCCACCACGCCGTCGCGATCGCCAGCACGAGACCACACACCGCGCCGATGCCGAAGCAGATGAAGGCCGCGGCCTTCACCGAACCGGGCGACGCGAGTCGGGAGCCGACGAGGCGCAGCGGGCCGACGCGGTCGTCGTCGGTGCCGCGCACACCGTCGGAGTAGTCGTTCGCGAAGTTCACGCCGATGATGAACGCCATCGCCACCGCCAGCGCGAGTACGGCCTTCCACCACGAAATCCCTCCGTGGTGAAGGGCTGCGCCGACGCCGGCCACCACCGGGGCCACGGCGTTGGGGAGAGTCCGGGGGCGTGCGCCCTGAATCCACTGCGATGCGGTTGCCACGGATCGATCCTGCCACGACGTCGGATGCCCGCCGGCCACCCCACCAGATGTCGCGGATCGTTGCGGCGAACGACACGATTCGCGACATCTGGCGCGGCGACAATCGGGACGGAACCGCATCGACCTGCGATTACGTCCAATCAAGGTGCATATTCCACCGAAACTGCGAACTCTCGCCCTCGAACACGACGGCGTCCTCACCGCAGCCGACGCGCGGGAGCACGGAATGGATCGCTCGTCGGTGCACCGTCGGGTCGCCGCAGGTGAGTGGGTCCGGGTCCGTCCCCGGCTGTACCGGCTCGCCGACCATCCCGTCACCGACGCGACCACCGCCCGGATCGCGACGCTGTCGGTAGGGCCCTCGGCGATCCTGTCGGGCCTGGCCGCGGCCTGGTGGCACGGCATCGTCGACGACCCGCCCACGACGATCACCGTCACCGCTCCCCGCGGACGGCACGGTCCGTCGGTGAAGGGAGTGCGGATTCTCAACCGGTCCCTCGACGACGCGGATGTCCTCGTCCGACGTGACCTGCGGGTCACCGGGGTCGCCTTGTCGGCGCTCGAGGGGGCGGTCGAACTCGGTGCCGAGGTGATCGACTCGGCCCTGCAGCAACGCCGGATCAGCGTCGAACGTCTGGAGGAGGCTTACCGACGCCGGTACCGGTGTGTCGGAGCCGCCGAGATGCGTCCGATGGTCGAGCTGCTCGAGTCCGGCGCACGTTCGGCCGCGGAGCGGCTCGCGGTGACGATCCTCGACGACGCGGGGATCGTCGGCTGGGTCGCCAACCATCCCGCGTGCGGGTACGAGATCGACCTGGCATTCATTGCGCAGATGGTTGCGGTGGAACTCGACGGATTGATATTTCACAGCGTCGCCGCATGACTGCAGATGTCGCGAAAAGTGTTGCGGACCGCGACGATACGCGACATCTACGACGAGAAGCGTCGACGCAGCGCGCGCCGGTCGGGCTTGCCGGGTCCGCGCAGCGGCAGCTCGTCGACCTCGAAGACGTCCCGCGGCGCGGCGTATCGACCGAGACGTTCGCCGACCGACCCTCGAATCCGGGTGACGTCGAGGCGTTCTCCGCGTCGTGCGACCACCACGGCGACGACCTTCTCACCGAGACGGTCGTCGGGAAGGCCGACGACGACGCATTCGGCCACGGCCGGGTCGTCGGCGATCACCGCTTCGACAACCTGGGGTACGACGGTCAGCCCGCCGGTCAGGATGGCCTCGTCGGCTCGCCCGGCGATCGACAGGACACCGTCGGAGTCGAGTCGGCCCAGGTCGTCGGTGCGGAACCAGCCGGCCTCGGCGAAGGCGGGATGATCTGCGAGGTTGCGATATCCGTGCGCCACCATAGGACCGCCGAGCACGACGCGTCCCACCCCGTCCGGCGACGGGTCGTCGATGCGAACCACGACGCCGTCGAGCGGGACGCCGTCGTAGACGCAACCGCCGGCGGTCTCGCTCATCCCGTACGTGCAGACGATGGGGAGACCCTCGTCGACGGCCCTGCGCAACAGGGGAGCAGGGGTCGCCGCACCACCGACGAGCAACCCGTCGGCGGTGCGCAGCGCGGCGGTCGCACCGGGTGAGTCGAGGACCTTGAGCAACTGCGTCGGCACGAGTGAGGTGTAGCGTCGCGGCCCGTCCAGCCGGTCCAGCGCCCCGGCGAACTCGTCGGCGTCGAAGCCCGCGGCCAGGTCGAGGACGATGGGCGTGAATCCGGAGGCGATGGCCCGCAACAGGACCTGCACGCCGGCGATGTGATGCGGGGCGAGGGCGAGGAGCCAGTTGCCGGGTCCGCCGAGGCGTGCCGCGGTGGCCCGCGCCGACGCCGACAGCGTCGCGGGGGTGTGCTGCGCGCCCTTGGGTACGCCGGTCGAACCCGAGGTGGACACCACCAGCGAGACCTCGTCGGCGATCGGCTCGCCCACCGCGAGGGCATCACTCAGAAGTGTTGTCTCCCTGGCGTCGTCGGGCACGGGGACGACCGCGGTCGAACCGTCGAGGACGGCGAGCAGCTCGTCACGCCGGTCGACGACCTCTGGTCGGGCGGGAAGGTGAAGAGTACGAAGGATTTTCAGAGCTGGTCCCGGTTCGCGTCCGTGTCATTCGAGTTGGGGCCGTCGAACGGCCAGCCCGAGGACTCCAGGTGACGGCGCACGCGGGCGATGTCATCCTCGTGCGGTAGCTCGTGGGTGATCCTGGTGATGGCGACGGCCGCGTCGATCTGCGAGATCGGTTCGGGAGGCGGCGCGGACTGGCGGATCAGCCGCGACGACACCTCCTGTACCTCGTCCTCGCTGAGCTGCCGGCGCAGGAGGGCGACGAGCGGGATGTAGTCACCCTGCGGCACGCCGTCGGGATATCCGGCGCGCAGCCATTCGATGATGCGGTACAGCAACTGTGGGCGGTCCACACTCCTCACCCCCTTTCCTCGGCGGGACGCAGATACGTCGTACTCGGCGCGATTGTAGATATCGGCTCCTACAGGGACAGGTCTCGGTGGTCTTCGACGATCAACTTCGGCTCGACACGAGCGGCCAGCCGACGGCGGCGAGCCGGCCCGCGACCTGGTCGACGTCCTCGGGTGTCGGCGGTTCGTCGATGACCCGCTCGATGGCCGCGGCGATCTGGTCCTTGGTCACCGGCTCCTTGGGGCCGTACTCCTTGACCAGTTGCAGTGCGACGGTGGTGACCTCCTCCTCGGTCAGCACGCGCCGCAGCAGCGCCATCAGAGGAGGGAAATCGGTGCGCGAGACACCGTCGGGGTAGCCCTTGCGAATCCAGTTGATCACGGATTCGAAGAGGGGGGTCTCACTGCTCATGACTGATCGCGTCTCCGGGTTCTTCCACATGTGGGACCACGGTTTACCCAGGTGGGGGTCATTTGTAACCAAACGGGAAGAGCTTGATGCCGGTGTGGAAGTAGAGGGTCTGCCGGGTGATCCAGAGGAGCGCGGTGATGATGACGAGCGCGACGACGCCGAAGATCACGAAGCTCAGCACGCGCCGCGCGGGACTGCCCTTGATGATCGACCCGTCGAGGACCACGTCCGAACCCTGCTCGTGCATCCGCAGGCCGACCGCGAACAGCGCGGGCAGGCCGGCGCCGAAGAGGAGGCCGACGATCAGCACCTTGCCGATCGCTTCGACGATGTCCATCGCTGCTGGGTCCTTTCGTGTGTTCGCGCGTGGTGGGGGGTCAGGCGGACTGGGCGGTGGTGTCGGGCGTCGCCGGCGGATCGGTGGGCAGTTCGGTCGGGATCACCGATCCGGTGCTGTCGTCCCAGTCGTCGTTGACGTTGCCGGCGTCGACCTTGTTCTGCTGGGCACGCCAGTACATGTAGGCCGACGCCGCGATGAGGAGCCCGAAGATCGCCATCGCGCCCGCGACATTGCCGAGCAGGTGCGCGATGTAGAACGACGCCGCGCCGACGAGCCCGGCGGCCGGCAAGGTGGTGAGCCACGCCACTGCCATCCGTCCGGCGACGCTCCAGCGGACCTGTGCGCCGCGCTTGCCGACACCGGAACCGAGGATCGAGCCGGTGGCGACCTGCGTCGTGGACAGGGCCATCCCGGCGGCGCTCGAGGTCAGGATGATCGCCGCGGACGAGGCCTCGGCCGCCATGCCCTGCGGGGAACTGATCTCCACCAGGCCTTTTCCGAGGGTGCGGATGATGCGCCAGCCGCCGAGGTAGGTGCCGATCGCGATGGCGGCCGCGCAACTCGCTACGACCCACAGGGGGAGGCCGTGACTCACGGTCGAGGCGTCGAGGTGTCCGGTCACGATCAGGGCCATCGCGATCACGCCCATCGTCTTCTGGGCGTCGCCGGTGCCGTGGGCGAGGGAGACCAGCGAGGCGCTGGCGATCTGCCCGTACCGGAACCCCTGCTCCTTGCGGCTCTCGGCGAGGTGGCGGGTGATGGCGAAGACGAGCCAGGTCCCGCAGGCGGCGACCGCACAGGCGATCACCGGGGCGAGCAGCGCGGGCACGATGATCTTGCCGAACACCCCGTGCCAGTTCACGCCGGAGAGGCCGATCGCCGCGATCCCGGAACCGATGAGGCCGCCGAACAGGGCGTGCGAGGAACTCGACGGCAGGCCGAAGAGCCAGGTGAAGAGGTTCCAGAGGATGCCGCCGATGAGTCCGGCGAAGATGATCAGCAGTGCGGTGGTCGGGGTGAGCCCCGAGACGATCTCACCGGCGTCGGCGCCGGAGGTCTGCTGGATGTTGAGGACGTCTTTGGTGATGGTGGCCGCGACCTCGACCGAGAGGAACGCGCCGACGAGATTGAGGATGGCGGAGAGCCCGACGGCGACTTTCGGTTTCAGCGCGCCGGTGGCGATCGAGGTCGCCATGGCGTTGCCGGTGTCGTGGAAGCCGTTGGTGAAATCGAAGCCGAGGGCCGTGATCACCAACAGCACCAGGATCAGCATTTCGCCGCTCATAGATTTCATGATGAACGCTGGGCTTCGAATTTCCTAAATGTCTTGGCACGCTTTCGTGGGGATCCGTCGTGTCGTCGGCGTGTCGGCCACGTCGCCGCAGTTCAGTGCAGGTGTGTCGTACGTCGCTTTCGGAAGCGAGCGAACGCTCGGACGACCATGGTGAAACCGACGGTCGCTGTGGAAGAATCCGCGCCATGACATCGATGAAGCTGGGCATGCCGATCAACTACGCGGGCGACTTCCGCGAGACCATCAACAACCTCGCCGACTTCGAGGCTGCGGGTGTGGAGCGCATCGCGGTGCCCGAGGCCTACAGCTTCGACGCTGTCTCTCAGCTCGGCTACATCGCCGCCAAGACCGAGAAGATGGAACTGCAGACCGCGATCCTGCCGATGTACTCGCGCACCCCGACCAACCTCGCGATGACCGCGGCCGGTCTGGACTACATCAGCGGTGGCCGGGCGGTGCTCGGCATCGGAGCCTCGGGACCGCAGGTCATCGAGGGCTTCCACGGCGTGAAGTACGACTACCCGCTGGGCCGGGCCCGTGAGCACGCGGAGATCTGCCGCATGGTGTGGCGCCGCGAGAAGCTCAATTACCAGGGCAAGCACTACACCCTGCCGCTCGACGAGGAGCACGGCGGTTCCGGACTCGGCAAGTCGCTCAAGATCATCAACCACCCGGTCCGCGACAACATCCCGCTGCTGCTGGCCGCCATCGGCCCCAAGAACATCGAGCTGGCCGCGGAGATGTTCGACGAGCTGCAGCCGATCCTCTTCCACCCCGAGCAGATCGACGCCGCGTTCGGCGAGTCGCTGGCCGCCGGCAAGGCCAAGCGCGACCCGTCCCTGGGCGAGCTGGGCATCGTCGTGCAGGCCACCGCGCGGATCTCCGACGACCCGGAACAGCTGAACAACGCCAGGGAACTCGTCCGCCACCACGCCGCGCTCTACATCGGCGGCATGGGTGCACGCGGCAAGAACTTCTACAACCAGCTGGCCATCCGGTACGGCTACGTCGACGAGGCGAAGCTCATCCAGGACCTCTACCTCGACGGCAAGAAGGTCGAAGCGGCCGCAGCGGTTCCCGACGACCTCGTGAACGCCATGTCGCTCATCGGTTCCAAGACCCAGGTCGCCGAGCGCGTCGCCGCGTTCCGCGAGGCCGGGGTCACCTGCATCCTCGCCTCACCGACCGCGCCGACCCACTCCGAGCGGGTCGCCGAGGTCGAGGCGTTGCGCGACGTCTTCGGCGGCTGACCCCGCCCGGCCGGTCCTCGGCGGTCGCGGAACCTCTCAGTCAGAACACCCCAGTACGGCGGCCTTCGCGAGGCCGCCGTACTGGTATGTGTACACCGCACCCCAGAGCACCGGGTTGGGGCTGTAATCGCGCGGGACCGCGTGCATGACGACGTCGCCGCCGAAACACTGACCGAAGATGAACCGCGCCCGCACCAGGTGGTAACTCCAGCTGACGACTATGACGTCCTGCCAGTCGTGGCGTCGCGCCATCTCCTGGACGAACATCGCCTCGCCGCGCGTCGTGGAGGGTTTCGGTTCGAAACAGGTGACCGTGATCTCCGGGGTGCTCGCCGAACACACCCGCGGCATCATCGAATCCTGTTCGGTGTAGGGCCGATAGGGGTCGGAGATCAGTACGTGGTCGGCGTAACCCTTGCGCGCCAACTGGATTCCGTAGTCCTCGCGGCCGTCGTGTTCGCCGCCCAGGACGACGATGGCGTCGGCCTTGCGAAGCGGATCGTCGTGGACCCGCGTGAACAGCTGGTAGCCGAGCACGCCGCCGACGGCCACGGCGACGAGGATCGTGCAGAGCAGCACCCGGATCAGACGTCTCACCGCGGTGATCGCAACCTGTCGTCGACGACGGCCCGACCGTCGGCGGGCCCAGGCTGCCCCAGTGGCCCGCTGGTTCCCGAATTCCGCAGGGCCACAACGAGGAACACCAGCATCAGCGACAGATCGGTCACCGAGACGGGGATGGACACCGTGCTGAAGTCGAGTTGCATGCCGAGTACGAAGAAGGCGATGAAGCACCCGCCGTACAGGGCGACCTCCGGCCGGGACGATCGCAGGCAGCGGTAGGCGAGGTAACAGGCGTAGATCATGATCGCGGTGAACACGATTCCCACGATCAGCCCGCCGCGGTACACCGAGAGCAGCGGTGCGTTGGCGACGTAGTTGATGGTGAACGCCTTTTCGGGATCCTTGAATTCGGCGATGCCCCAACCGTGTCCGAACAACCAGTGTCCGCTCATCTTCTCCGGGAACTCGCGCAGGGCGTCGGTGCGTGCGGCGGAACCGGTGTCGCCGTCACCGAAGGAGGAGAAGATCCGTCGCCGGGACGCCGGGATCGCCGACAGCAGAGCCATTCCGCCGACCAGCGTGCCGACGAGCGCGGCGCGGCCCCGTGCCGACATGGTGTGGAAGGCGAGCATCAGCAGCAGGGCCAGCACGACGGAGAAGATCGCCGCGCGGCTCAGGGTCAACGCGACCGCTGCGAACAGGACCGCCGCGAGCATCCAGCGTCGGTGTCCGTCGAACACCAGCAGGCTGATCATGAGTGCCGCCAGGAAACCGATCCCCGCGGCGTTCGGGTCGATGTAGGTGCCCGACAGACGAGCCGTCACCGATGCCCCGTCGAAGACGAACCGGCCCGCCGACGACGCGTCATAACCGAAGGGGGACAGCAGATCAAAGGTTCGGGCGGACTTGTCTACCGTTTGCATCGCGAGGCCCACCGCGGCCGAGGCGGCCGAGGCGATCACGAAGACCTGTCCGAACGTCCGCAACTGGTCGGCGCGCAACCGCAGCAGCGCGACGACGAGGAGGATCGCACCCGACCACTTCACGTACTCGACGATGTCGTCGATGCTCTGCAGGGTCGCCACCACGGACAGTCCGGCGACGCCGACGAAGGCGATGAGTGCGTACTCGATCGGGGTGAAGGTCGTCACGTCGCGCGGGTGGATCACGGTGGCGAGCAGGACCGCCATCGTGAGAGTGAAGATCAGTGGTACGGGCGTACCGGGAACGTAACCCGCGGGAAGCAGGGCGACGACCACCGCGAGCGTCCACCACAACCACGTCGGATGCTGTAGTCCGATAAACGATCCCGCGATCAGGGCGATTCCCAGAAATGCCGCCGTCACGACGGACTCGCCGGCGAGAAGGCAGCCGAAGGTGCCGGCCGCCACCACGGCCACGATCGCGAGTGAACGCACAATCCCCACGCGGGAATCATTACATGAACCATCGGCGGGTATCGGGGTGAGATCTCCGTCGGGAAACAGTCGTGGGCCACAACGAGTTCGAGATCACAGCTCTCGAAGCGCGCGAGTGGCCGACTGTCGCTACAGTTAGCGCGTCGGGGAAAGACACAGGTTTCGAATACTTCGCCGTGGAAATGTTTCATAGACATTTCCACGGCCGGCTATTCGGCTCTCGGTCCTGCTCCGCCATCGTCGGGAGGAGTAGGTTTCATGCCATTCAATGAATATGTCCGCATTGTGGTCCGCTATTGGTGGGCCATCGTGGCGAGTGTTCTCGTCGGCGGGCTGGCCGGATTCGGCTATGGCATGTACTTCACATCCGTCGACTACGTGTCGTCGGCCCGACTCTTCGTCACCGCCGAGGGTGGCACATCGGTGGGTGAGTCCTACCAGAACAATCTCTTCGCCGAGGGGCGAGTCAACTCGTACGCGCAGATCGCGACGAGTGAGCAGGTGGCCACCCGTGCCTCGGAAGCGCTGGAGGGGGCCATCAGCCCCGCTGACCTGCGGTCGAAGACGACGGCGCTGCCCGTCGAGGACACCGTGATCCTGACCATCTCGGTGTCCGGACCGAGTCCGCAACGAGCGCAGTCCTATGCGGCTGCGGTCGCCCAGCAGACCGTCGAGGTCGTGCAGGAACTCGAGACGTCACGACGCGGCGGGACATCGGCGGCATCGGCAGTGCTCTACGACGAGCCCGGGCTCCCGTCGACGGCGGGCCGGCCGTGGATGTCGTGGACCGCGATCGGCGCAGGCGCCGGACTCATCGTCGGCGTCGTGATCGCGCTGCTGCTCGGTTGGCGGCGTCGCGGAACCGTCGTCGACGAGGTGACCGCCGTCGACTCGACCCACCATCCGGTGCTCGCGGTGCTGTCGCCGCAGACGATCCCGATCGAGACGCTCGGCACCGACGATTCCGCCGACCGGGACGCGGACGCCCTTCGCGGACTGCACAATCTGATCCGCTTCCTCGGCGGGCGGCGTGACGAACAAGCCCGCGCACCGCGGGTCGTCGGCTTCACCGGCGTCGGATCGGATGCGGGTGCCGGCGACGTCGCGGCACGCTTCGCCGCGACCGTGGCCGCGACGGGGAACACCGTTCTCCTCGTCGACGGCGATCTGTCCGGCGGCGGGATCACCGCCGGAACAGAACTGTCCGCGGATCACGGGCTGTCCACCGTGCTCAGCAGCAGCACCGGCAGCGTCGACCCGTACGTCGGACAAGGTGGGTTGACGATTCTCCCCGCTGGACCCGTCCCTCCGGAATCCGGTGCGCTCGTGAGCAGTCCGGTCCTGGGAACCGTGCTCGACGACCTGCGTGAGCGTTTCGACTACATCGTGATCGCCTGTCCCCGCATGGGTTCGACCTCCGATTCGATCGTCTACTCGGCCTTGGCCGATGCGATGGTCGTCGTGGTGCGCAGCGGGTCCGCAACCCGAAAAGCCCTGAGCGACAGCGTCGCGGCGATCGAACTCGTCGGAGCGGTGATCGGTACGGTACTCGTCAGCGGCAAGGCGGGGCAGGTGAAGGCGCAGGATGTGGCCGACTCCGCTGAGCCCGCCGCTGAAAGCGTTGATGCCGAAATTGTCGATTTCGAACCCGGTTCGGAGAGTGTGACCGAGACGATCCGCACCACGATCGATCATGCCTCACGTAACGGCTCCGGCTCGGCTGCCGCCGCCGGGGTCCCGTCGGACGGGCGGGGTCGTTGACGCGGGCGTCGACCCGGAGGCGGTTCGCCGCCGTCGTCGCCGCGGTGACGACGGCCCTCGTGGTGAGTGCTTGTGGTGCAGCAGGGTTCACGGATGATCCGTCCCTGAACTCGGCGATCCCGCTCGCCATCCAGCCGCCGCCGGATCTGGTCACTCCCTATCCGGAACCGATTGTCCGGGGCGCCGCGGACACCGGACGACCCGGCGCGGTAGTCGCGGTCGCCGACCCACCACGCGGCCCGATCCCGGTGATCACCGAACTCGGTGCGATCGTCAAACGAGTCGAGTACCGGTCGACGTCGGGACTGGACCGGTCGCCGACGGTCGTGTCGGGGATCGTCGTCACCCCGAAAGGCGAACCGCCGCCGGGCGGTTGGACGACGATCGCCTTCGGCCACGGTACCACCGGTGTCCTCGACGACTGCGGTCCTTCGGAACACGTCAACCTCATCGGCAGTGACGAGATCATCGCGGCTCTGGTGCTGAACGGTTTCGCCGTCGCGATGAGCGACTACGAGGGCCTCGGCATGCGGGACGTCGACCATCCGTTCCTCGACGCTCGCACCTATGGCTACAACATGATCGATGCGGTACGTGCCGCCCGCGGAGTCTTCCCGGGGCTGGGCAGGAAATGGATCTCCTACGGCGTCTCCCTGGGCGGGATGGCGTCCTGGGCGGCGGGTGAGCTCGCGCCGACATACGGCGGTGGTCTCGACCTCCTGGGCACCGTCGCACTGGTGCCCGTGTCGGACATGACCGGCCTGGTCGAACGCGCCGAGAAGGGCACGCTCACCGCCGATCAGGTCCCGATGATGGCCTACCTGATCGATTCACTCGCACGCGTGCTGCCCGACGAGTTCGACCGCGACGACTACCGCTCGGAGTTCCTGCGGAAGAACTGGTCCGAGGTACTCCGCTGCATCCCGATCGACGTCCAGCAGACCCAGCGGGTGCTGAATTCCATCGGTGTCGAGGATGTCGCACCGCACACCCCGGAGGCGGCGGCACGACTCCGCGACCACCTCGCCGCCACATCGCTCCCGGTGGGCCGGGCCACCGCGCCGATGCTCATCATGTACGGCACCGAGGACCCACTCATCGCCGCGCCGTGGACCGAACGGGCGATCCGCCGGTCCTGCGCCGCCGGGTCGCCCATCCAGGCCATGCGCCGGATCGGGGAGACCCACGCCCAGCTCGACTCCGGACAATCGGTGGCCTGGATGAAGTCCCTGGAGTCCGGGTGGAAGCCGCCGCAGAACTGCGGGGCCCGCCCATGAGGTCACCGTCGACCCGCCGACCGGCGGACTACCTTGCGATGGTGCGCCGCAACCTCGTCGTGCTCGTGGCGTCGGCGATCGCGGCCGCCGCCGTCGGCGTCGGTGCGTACACGCTGATGCCGAAAACCTTTGAGGCGCACTCGAGCGCACTGATCATCGCGCCGGGGCCGGCCAGCGTCGGTGCCGAACGCGCCAGCGACCTCGCCGGTCAGCTGCGGTCGGCGTCGTATGTGCAGCTCGCGGTGTCCGATCAGGTGCTGGCACGGGTGGCCCGGGCGGATGCCGCCGGGGTCCTCGGCGACGCCGTCACACCGGAGGATCTCCGCGCGCGGCTGACCGTCACCTCACCCCTCGACAGCGCCGTGCTCGACGTCGTGGCCACGGGTCCGACGGGGGAGTCCGCCGCACACCTCGCCGGTGCGGTGGTCGACGTCCTGCGGGTGCTGGTGACCGAACTCGAGTGGAGCGACGGCCCGGTCGCGGGTCCGTTGCACGAGATCGACGTGATCGACGTCGCCTCGGTGCCGGATTCACCTGTGCTGCCCGAGTTCTGGGGCACGATCACGACCGCTGTGCTACTCGGCCTGCTGGCGGGCCTGGTGCTCGTGATCGGCGTGGAGGTCGCGCGTGACCGGGTCGTGGATCCGCGGAGGCGCGGGTCCCGCGGACGCCAGACGCCACACATCGGGGTGCGCCTCTCGTGGGCGCGATCGGAGGGGGAGCGTGATGGGGAGACGATCGACCGGGCGCATCAGGATGACGTCGGTGCTGCTGGCCGCGGTGATCGCGGTCGCCGGCTGTTCATCCGACGCCGACGAACAAGCCACTCCGACGACCGGTGCGGGAGGCGTCGAGTATCGCGTCGACACCGACGGAGCCGGACCCGGCGCGTTGCGGGCAGCCGAGACGATGCCGTTGCTCGACCGCCGGGTGCGGGCCAATTCGCAACTGGCGCTGCGTGTCAAGTACGTGTCGACCGACGGCCGGACCGGCGAGGAGACCGAGACGTGGGGAGCGTTCTTCGCGCCCAAGGGTCCGGCGCCGGAAGGCGGACGGCCGGTCATCGTCCTGCCGCACGGCACGAGCGGTGTACTCGGCGAATGCGGTGTCACACTCAAGTCCGATCTGGGTGACCTGGCGGTCACCGCCGCGAGCTGGCTACAGCTGGGCTACGTCGTCGTCGTTCCGGATTACCAGGGCCTCGGCGATCCGGATGAGCAGCGTCCGACCCATCCGTACCTCGATGCGCGCACCTCCGGCCGCAACGTGATCGATGCGGTCCGGGCGGCCCGATATCTCGTGCCGGAGACCGGGACCCGGTGGGGAGCCCTGGGTGGCTCACAGGGCGGGCAGGCGGCGTGGGCCGCCAACGCGCTGGCCGAGACGTACGGCAGCGAACTCGATCTCGTGGGTGTCGCCGCGCTGTCGCCGGCCGCCGACGTCTCCGGGCTCGCCGACCTCGCGGCCTCCGGCACCATGACCGTCGAACAGTACGGGCTGTACAACTGGCTGCTGCTGGCACTGAACGCCGAGAACCCGGAGCTGGACCTGCGCCGGTTCGTCGGGCCCGAGGTCCTCGCGTCCTGGGATGAGTTGTCGCAGTGTTCGGCGTCCCGTGGGGCACAGCGAGCCGAGGTGCTCGAGTCGCTGAGCGCCGACGAACTCCGACCGACATCGCCCGAGGCCGTGACCGAGCTGCGGGAACTGTTGCGCGAACGCGCTGTTCCCGACCTGCCCGCAGCGGCGCCGACCATCGTGATCTACGGCGGCAAGGACGAGCTGGTCCGGTCCGGGTGGACCGCGGCGGCGGTGCGGCGCGGCTGCGCCCGTGGCGATGTCGTCCACACCCAGTTCCAACCGGCGGCCGACCACGGCGGGATCGACGGCCGCCAGGTGGTGGGCTGGCTGACCGCCCGATTCGACGACGAACCGAGCTACAACCGATGCGCAGAGATCGAGAGAGCCGGATGACCGAGAACCTGGAACGGCGGGGAGTCCCCGCCGTCGATGTCCCCGCACCCGAGAAGACACCGACCGTCGGTCGTATCCGCGGACTCGACGGTCCACGCGGCATCGCGTGCTGGGCGGTGCTGATCGTCCATGTCGCCGTGCAGAATTCGCCGGACACGATGGCGAGTTGTGGCCTCCAGCTGTTCGGGCAGGCACTGATCTTCTTCTTCGCGTTGTCGGGCTTCCTGCTGTACCTGCCGTACGTCAAGGGCCTGGTCCGCGGCCGGGAGACCCCGCCGGACGTCCGTTCGTACGCGACGCATCGTCTGCTGCGGGTGTTCCCCGCGTACCTGCTGATCTTCCTCATCACCAACTACGTTCTCCAGGCTTGTTTCGTGGTGAACGAGTTCGTCGCGAGTGAGGCCGGCAAGGACACCGGGACGGGGATGATCACCGACCCGGGGATGCTCCTGGCCAACCTGACCCTGACGCAGACCTACTTCCCGCAGTACCTCCAGACAGGCATCAGCCCATCGTGGTCGCTGACACTGGAATTCGGCTTCTACCTGTCGTTGCCGCTGTTCGGGATGGCCATGTGGTGGCTGCGGCGGCGGTTCGGAACGCATGCCGCGATCCTCGTGGTGACACCACCGGTGATCCTGATCGTGGTCGGGACGATCGGCAAGATGGTCGCGGGCCGGGTCGCCGAGGCCCAGGGCATCACCGCGGTGACCGAGCAGAACTGGGGACCCAACGCCGTCGCCGTGATCCTGCGGAGTTTCTTCGCAGCCGCCGACAACTTCGCGTTCGGCATGCTCGCCGTCGCGGCGTTCGTCGCGGTCGGCACCGGCCACATCTCGGTGCGGGGCGCCCGGCGTCTGCGTATCGCATCGGCGGTGGCGCTCGTACCGTCGTTGCTGATCATGCTGGTGCTGATCGCGGCCGGCTCGTCGTATCAGTCGACCTTCACGGCGCTGTCGTCTGCGCTGTTCATCCTGATCATCGTGCTGCCGCTGGCCGCAGGCCAGGAGGGCAGGCTGGCCACCGTCCTGGACTGGAAGCCGCTCGACTACAGCGGACGGATCTCGCTGAGCATCTACCTCTGGCATTTCCCGCTGATGATCGTGATCGGCAGACTCGGACTGCTGCAGGGTGATTCGGTGACGGGTCTCATCGTCAACGTCCTGCTCGTCGGCGCGGTCAGCCTCGTGTTCGCGAGCATCACCTATCGATACATCGAGCAGCCCGCGATGGTGGTGGCCAGGAGGATGCGCCGGCGATGATCGGCTTCGTCCGCCGGCATCCCCTCCTCGTCGCGATACCGCTCGCGCTGGTGACGCACACGGTCATGCTGGTCGTGGTGATCTCGGGTGTCCGTCTCGTCGACGTGGTCCGGGACCCCGCGGACGGACCGGTGCCGTTCGCGATCGTCGAGGGCCCCGGGAAGGTGGTGTCGGCCGAATACACCGACTCGCTGCCGATCTCGGCACGTCTCGACGACGTCCGCGCGATCCGGGTGACGTACTGGTCCACGGATGCGAACTCGGGAGAACCCACCGTCGTCAGTGGACTGGTGGTCACCGGTCCGGAACCCGACGCCGGTCGGACGCGGCCGGTCGTGGCGTTCGCGCACGGCACCACCGGCATCGACGAACCGTGCGCACCCTCCGTCGCCGCCGGGATGTACGGTCTCGGCGAACTCGCACACGGGCTCGTCAAGGCGGGTTTCGTGGTGGCACTGCCCGATTACCAGGGCCTCGGCAGTCCGGGAGTGCACCCGTATCTCGACGCCCGGACCGCGGGTATGAACGTGATCGATTCCGTGCGGGCGCTGCGGGCGGTGTTGCCCTACGCCTCCGAGAAGTGGGTCGCCTACGGCGGATCCCAGGGTGGCGGAGCCGTTCTGGCCGCCGCGATGGCGGCACCCGAGTACGGCCGAGGTCTGGCGATGCTCGGTGCGGCCGCGATGGTCCCGGCCGCGGACATCGCCGGTGTGGTCGAGAAGTCCCGGGACGGCACGATCACCGGTGACCAGCAGCTCATGCTGCAGTGGATCGTCGAGGCGTGGTCTCGTCGCGACCCGGCGGTGCGGCTCGACGACTACCGGCGAGGGGCGGCGGTGGCGGCGTGGGATACGTTGTCCGCCTGTACGGGACCGGCAGTCGCGGGCCGGGCGCAGGCGGCCGAGTCGCTGGCGCCGCGCGACATCGGTCCCGGCACGCCGGAGTCCGCGTACAGGTTGTCGGAGATCCTCGCCGGATATGCCGTACCGGTGGCCCCGACACCGGTGCCGATGTACGTCCTCTACGGCGGCCGGGACACGTTCATCGACGCGGAATGGACCGCGGCGTTCGTCGAACGGGCCTGTGAGGTCGGTGATTCGGTGACCGTCGACTACCAAGAGGACCGCGGGCACCCAGATGTGGACGCGGCCGCACTGCTGCCGTGGATCTCGGCCCGCTTCGCCGGGGAACCGGCAGCGTCGACCTGCTCGGAGAGGTGAACGTCATGCACGAACCCACGACGGGTCAGAAGATCTCGGAGTCCGACCTGCGAATCCACGGGGACGCACCGGCCAGGGCCCAGCGGATCATCCGCGCGAAGGACATGGTGAAACGACTACTCGCCGCGGGAACCGTGGTCGAACCGGCCGATCGCTACTCGGTCGTCGCGGTTCTCGGGCAGTCGAATGCGCATGGTGCCGGAATGTCCGGGGTCGGTGCACTTCCCGTCCAGCCGGATCGGCGGGTCCACCAGTGGCCGGGATGCGGCCGGCGGCGCGGACGGATACTGCAGGCCGAGGACCCATTGCTCCACGAGATCCCCGGTGCCGGGGCCGGATTCGCGACGACGTTCGGTTCCCTGCTGGCCGACCACACCGGTGAGGCAGTGCTGCTGGTCCCGTCGGCTCGCGGCGACACGTCGTTCCATCAGAAGAACGGCTACAGCTGGGATCCGGCGAACCGCACTGCGCGCGTCAATCTGTACGACCTCGCCGTACGGCAGATCGGCAATGCCCTCGCGGCCGCCGGCAGCGGTTCCCGGCTCGCCGCGATCCTGTGGCACCAGGGCGAGAGCGACGTCCCGCTGACGCCGCCCGACGTCTACCGGGATCGCCTGGACGCGCTGATCATCGGTCTCCGAGACAATTTCGGCGAGGTACCGTTCATCCTCGGCCAGATGGTGCCCGAGGAGATCGCGACCGGACACCCGAAGTATCCGGACATCGCCGCGGTGCACGCCACCACACCCGACCGGCACTCGGCGTGCGCACACGTGCCGGGACCGGACGGCATGCACAACCCGGGGGAGACGATCCACTACAACTCCGCCGGGCAGCGCGAGCTCGGACGCGCGATGTTCGAGGCCTATCGGGATCTCGCCGGCCCTTCCCACAGCGAGTGATCGCCACTTCGGTCTCGGAATCGCTTGGTGGAGCGCGCGATTCCGGTCCGAAGTGGCGATCCTGCCGGGATGCGGGGGTGCCCGGGGCTCAGTAGGCGCCGTCCTTCGCAACCACAGCTCGGGCGGTGCGCCACAGGATCGTCAGATCCTGCATGATGGTCCAGTTCTCGACGTAGGACAGGTCCAGCCGGACCGACTCCTCCCAGGAGAGGTCGGATCGTCCGGAGACCTGCCACAGCCCGGTCATGCCGGGTTTGACGAGCATCCGCCGTGCGACCCGGCCGTCGTACTTCTCCACCTCCTCGGGCAGCGGCGGGCGCGGCCCGACCAGACTCATCTGCCCGGTCAGGACGTTGAAGAGCTGGGGGAGCTCGTCGAGGCTGTAGGCGCGGATCACCTTGCCGACCCGGGTGACCCGCGGATCGTCGTGAACCTTGAACAGCAGGCCGGCGCCGTCGTCGCGGTCGCCGAGACCGCCGCGCATCCGGTCTGCGCCGATGACCATGGACCGGAACTTCCACATGCGGAAGTTCTTGTTCCCCAGTCCGACCCGGTCGGCGCGGTAGAAGACCGGGAAGCCGGAGTCGACGACCACCGCGACGCCGACGATCAGGAAGACGGGGGACAGTGCGAGAAGGAGAAGCGCTGCACCGCAGCGATCGAGAGCGGCCTTGCGGAATCGGGTCGCCGCCTCGTAGCGCGGGTGATCGATGTGCAGCAGTGGCAAACCGGCCACCGGCCGCAGCATCATCCGTGGGCCGGTGACGTCTGTGACGCCGGGCGCGACGACCATGTCGACGTCGAGTCCGTGCAGGTTCCAGGACAGGTCCTGCATCGCCTGGTGCCCGAGGGCATCGGCCGAGGTGACGGCCACCGTGGTCGCACCCGACGCCCCGACGGCGGCGAGGACGTCGTCGAAATCTCCGAGGACCGGGACCGCCGCGCCGTCGACGTCGATCTCCGCGTGGGTGCCACGATGCCCGGGCGGCAGGCAGGCGCCGACGACCTGGTACCCGAGCGGGGCCGCGGCCGCCAGGCGCCGAACGGTCGGCCGGACCGACTCGACACCGCCGACCATCAGCACCGACTCACGATGCCTGCCGGAGATTCTCGCCCGTGCGAGGAGCCGCCGGAATACGTTCCGGCCCAGCAACAAGGTGATGGTCCCCATCGGGAGGGCGAGCGCCAGGTACCCCCGCGCGATGTTCAGTCCGCCGAGGAGGTCGACGATGGCCAGTCCGCCGAAGACCGCGAAGCATGCGGTGACGACCCGGCTGTACTCCTGGGGGCCGGAGCCGAAGATCCGCCGGTCGTAGGTCTGGAAGGCGGCGAGGGCGGCCATCCAGACGACGATCAGTGCCGCGGACACGAGAATCGACGGGATGTGGACCGCGGCGGCCGAATGGAGAGAACCGCTGGGGCCGAACCGGAGCCGCTGGGCCAGGGCCACCGAGGCGACCACGACGACCAGATCGGTGCACCAGAGAGCTCTGGTGTACCGCGGAACCCATGATCGCGATCGTGATTGCCTACGGCGCAAGGCGATCAGGCGTCGTGATCCGCCCGGGAACCCCGACCCCGAATCCGCCGGGATCGTGTCGCGAGCCGAGGTCATGCGATTGCCGCCCGCCGGGATTCGTCCGCGCCCACAAGAGCGAGGTCGTGCCGGACCATTGCCTCGACCACTTCCGCGAACCTGGTCGTCGGCCGCCAGCCGAACTCGTCGCCGATCTTGCGGGGATCACCCACGAGGTCGACGCCATCCGCCGGACGCACGAAGGACGGATCGGTGGTCACGAGGTGTTCCCACGACGAGATACCGGCCACCTCGAAAGCGGTCGCGACAAACTCTCCGACGCTGTGGGATTCGCCGGTCGCGATCACGTAGTCGTCGTTCGCCCGGTTCTCGGCGAGGGTGATCATGGCGGACACGTGGTCCCCTGCCCACCCCCAGTCGCGACGCGCGTCGAGGTTGCCCAACACAAGTGGTTCGGTGCTCCCGGCCGCGATCGCGGCCACGCCGGCGGTGATCTTCCGGGTGACGAAACGGGTGGAGCGCAAGGGGGATTCGTGCGGGTAGAGGATGGCGTTGGCCACCTCCAGTCCTTTCGATCTCGCAACCCCGGCCATGGTGTGGCCGTACGCCTTCGCCGCCCCGTAGGGCGACGCCGGGGCGATCGGCGTGGTCTCGTCCTGGGGGGTGGTCGTCGAACCGGCGAAGATCTCGGCGCTGGAGGCGTTCACGACGTGGACGCGCTGGCCCAGGTCGTCGAGCGCCGACGCCGCCTCGAGTATCGCGACGGTCGACATCGCGGTCACCCGGGCGGTGGTCAGCGGATCATGCCAGCTCTCCGACACCGAGGACACGGCGCCGAGGTGGAAGATGTGATCGGGGGCGTGGTCGGTGATCACGCGGCGCGTCGATTCCGGGTCGGCGAGGTCGACCGGGCTCATCACCACGTTGCCACCGGACGCACGACCCACCGCGCGGCCGGGTCGTACCAAGGCGATGACATCCCAACCCCTCGTGACCAATTCCTCGATCAGCAGGTGCCCGTCCTGCCCGTTCGCGCCGGTGACAAGGGCACGTGGCGGGGTCATGCGACCTTGCCGGCCAGCTTCTTCGATTCGATGTCGAGATCTGCCTCGACCATCATCGTGATCAGCTCGGTGAAGCCGACCGCGGGCTTCCAGCCGAGGAGTTCACGGGCCTTGGTGCTGTCGCCGATGAGGAGATCGACCTCGGCGGGGCGGAAGAAGCGGGGGTCGATGCGGACGAGATGCTCCCAGTCGTCGATGCCCACGACCTTGAACGCGACGTCGAGCAACTCACGGATGGAGTGTGTCTCGCCGGTGGAGATGACGTAGTCGTCGGCGATGTCCTGCTGCAGCATCATCCACATGGCGCGGACGTAGTCGCCGGCAAAGCCCCAGTCGCGCTGTGCATCCAGGTTTCCCAGTGCGATCGAGTCGTCGGTGCCGAGTGCGATGCGGGCGACGGCCTGGGTGACCTTGCGGGTCACGAACTCCGGGCCCCGACGCGGCGACTCGTGGTTGAACAGGATTCCGGAGCTGGCGTGCATGCCGTAGGACTCGCGGTAGTTGATGGTCATGTAGTGGCCGAAGACCTTGCTCACACCGTACGGCGAACGCGGCCACAGCAGCGTCGACTCGCGCTGGGGTACCTCCTGCACCTTGCCGAACATCTCGGAGCTCGACGCCTGGTAGTACCGGATGTCCCTGCCGGTCGTATCCTGGTGCAGACGAACCGCTTCGAGCATGTTCAGTACGCCCGTACCGGTCACGTCGCTCGTCAGTCGGGCGTTCTGCCACGAGTAGGCGACGAACGAGACGGCACCGAGGTTGTAGACCTCATCCGGATTCGCATAGGTCATGGCCCGCATCAGGCTCGACAGATCGAGCAGATTCCCGCTGACGATGTCGACGTACGGATGCGACTCGGCGAGGCGCGCGGCCTTCGGGTTGTTCTGTCCCCGAACGAGTCCCACGACCCGGTAACCCTTCGAATGCAGGAGTTCGGCGAGGTAGAGGCCGTCCTGTCCGGTGATACCGGTGATCAATGCAGATTTCATCGACAATTCTCCCAGCGCGAGGCGAACGACATCCGTGTCGTTTCACCGACTTTCGAACACGCACTGATTCCCCGACCAGATGCATGTAAAGCTGCGAGCACAGCCTCGTCCGGATCCCGCCACCCATGTGGGTCCCCGAACTTGGCGGTACTCTCTGCGCCATGAGAATACGATCACCCCGGCATTTCCGCCTATCGAGAACCCATTTACTCTCTGCCTTTGTGGTGAGCATCTCTCTGGTGCTCGGACTCGCGATCGGTGGAAGTGTCGCCGGATCCGCGAGCTCCGCCCCTTCCTCCCCGGGCTGGTTGGGTTCCGGAAGCGCGGCCGGCCCCACCGAGGCGGCGGTCCCCGTCACCACGGCCGGGTTCGGCTTCGCCGGCGGCTCAGGACTGTTGTGGCTCAACGATGCCGACCTCGGCCGCGAACTCGACGCGGTGAAGCGGACCAAGGCGACCTGGCTGCGGGTCACGGTCGACTGGAACTCGATCGAGGCGGCCAAGAACTCCTACAACTGGTCCACACCGGACCGGATCATCAATGCGGCGCGTGCCCGCGGGCTCAAGGTCCTCGCGAATGTGGTGTCGTCGCCGCCCTGGTCCCGGCCGGCCGGAACCTTCTTCACCGCCCCGCCGACGAACAATTCCGACCTGAGCGCCTTCTTGAAGAAATTCATCGCGCGGTACGGAAGCAAGGTCACGAACTACCAGATCTGGAATGAGCCGAATCTGCCCATCTTCTTCGGGTGGACGGTCGACGCCGCCCGGTACACCTCCCTCCTGAAGGCCGCCTACAGCACTATCAAGTCGGCGCAGTGGGGTTCGACCGTCATCGCTGCAGGTCTGGCGCGTTCCGGCGGCTGGAACTCGCCGCCGAACTTCGTCACCGCCATGTACAACGCCGGCGCCAAGGGCAGCTTCGACGCGCTCGCGATGCACCCGTACGTCTTCCCCGGCGGCCTGTACGCCAACCCGGAGAACGCCGTCACCGACATCCCGGCGGTGCGCAACCTGATGATCGCGCGCGGGGACGGCGCGAAGAAGATCTGGTTCACCGAACTCGGCGCTCCCACCGGCACGGCGGCCGACGCGGTCTCGGAATGGGAACAGGCCAAACAGATCACCGATGTGATGGGCTTCGCCGTCTCGGCGGGATTCGTCGGCCCGACGTTCATCTACAGCATCCGGGACACCGGTACCAATCTGGCCGATCGCGAACAGAATTTCGGTGCCATCTACAAACACGACTGGACTCCGAAGTACGCGGCAAGCGTCCTGGGAGCGGTCTGACACCGCCACTGTCCGTGGCACATTCTCACGCCCGTTCCGCGTCGGCGAGCTCACATATCGCGAGCACGCCGCGCGGAGCGGGCGTTTCCACATTACGATCTCCTTTCGAGCGGACATCGGGGTCCGCGCGAGTGCGTGCACTCGTCATTCACGAGAATTCTTCTCGAAATTCGTCGGGGGAGAAGTGGTTCTTTGGTGCACATGATGGATGCTGGGCTCGTCGTGGAGAAGATGCCGAGAGTGGCGATCGCCCACGACTATCTGACCCAGCGGGGCGGGGCGGAGAAGGTCGTCCTGTCCCTCAGCAGGGCGTTTCCGGACGCCCCTATCTACACGCTCTTGTACGAGCCGGATCAGACCTATGAGGAGTTCCGGGACAAGACGATCATCACCTCACCGGTGAATCGTGTTGCGGCACTGCGTACCGACCACCGGTCGGCCCTGCCGGTACTGCCGTTTGCAGCCTCGCGGATGCGCATCGACGCCGACATCGTGGTGGTGAGTTCGAGCGGCTGGGCGCACGGCTTCGACACCTCCGGGTACAAGCTGGTCTACTGCTACTCGCCGGCGCGCTGGCTCTATCAGACCGATGTCTACCTCGGTGAGTCCTCCAGTACGGTCAAGAAACTCGCGATCCGACTGCTCGGGCCGGCCCTACGCCGCTGGGACCGGGCGGCCGCGCACGAGTGCGACCGCTACCTGGCGATCTCGAGTGCGGTCCGCGACCGCATCGAGGCGACGTACGGCCTCGATTCGACGGTGGTCTCGGCACCGGTGCTCCCGCCCCTCGCGCCGTCCGGGATGGCGGATGCGCCCGCCGGGATTCCGGTACGCCCGTTCCATCTGTGTGTCTCACGCCTGCTGGCGTACAAGAACGTCGACGCGGTGATCGACGCCTTCCGTGGTACGGACGATCATCTGGTGGTCGTGGGTCGCGGGCCCGAGGCGGAGCGGTTGCGCGCAACCAAGCCCGAGAACGTGACCATGCTGAGCGACCTCACCGATGCCGAGATGGGCTGGTTGTACGACAACTGTACCGCAGTGGTCGCGGCCAGCTACGAGGACTACGGACTGACCCCACTGGAGGGCGGCATGCGGGGCAAACCGTGCGCCGTACTGCGCTGGGGTGGTTTCCTCGACACCATCGCCGAAGGCGTCAACGGAGTGTTCTTCGACGCACCCGACCCGAGGAGCATCCGGGCCGCCGTCGCCGAGATCGCCACGCGCGAATGGGATGCCGAACAGATCAAGGCGCACGTCGCCCGCTTCGGCGAGGAGACATTCATCAAGGAGATCAAGAACCTCGTGTCCGAGGCAGTGGTCGCGAGAGGAGCGGAGCGAACGTGAGTACCGAAATGACGACACCGCCGGCGGCGGGACCAGCCGGACCGACGGTTCCGCAGCGCGCGGATTTCCACCCCCGGTACACCTTCACCGAGATCTCGACGATCGCCAAGGCGAAGAACCGTGTCGGAATCCTGCTGTACAACAACATCATCACCTACATCCCGTCTCATACCGTCCGGCAGGGATTCCTCCGCGCGTTCGGCGCGAAGATCGGTAAGGACACCTCGATCCTGCGCGGCTGTCAGGTCTTCGACATCGATCAGATCCGGATCGGCGAGGCGTGCTCCATCGGGTTCCGCGTCCTGTTCGACGCACGATCGGGCATCTGCATCGGTGACAACGTGGTGATCGCGAGTGACACCCAGATCATCGCCGGAAAGCACGACCCGGCGAGTCCGGAGTTCGAGGCGATTCTCGAGCCGGTGTACATCGGTGACCACGCGTGGATCGCCAGCCGCGCCACCGTCGTGAGCGGAGTGAGCATCGGACGGGGTGCCGTGGTCGCCGCGTGCGCGCTCGTCAGCAGGGACGTCGACGATCTCGACATCGTCGGCGGTGTGCCGGCCAAGACGATCTCCAAGCGACCCGAGTCGGCGTTGCGTTACCGGCCGAAGTACCGGCCGCTCTTCTACTGATGGCCGGACAGATGGCAGCAGGGCCGGTCGGGAAGCCGGGGGCGACGGACCTGGACGGGGTTCGTCTGATCTACGTCGCCGCCGAGAGGGCTGCCGGCGGAGTCGGCGCCTATTCGGAGGTGTTCGCGGGCATGCTGCGCCCTCGTGTCGCGGACTTCCACGAGGTCCGGCACCCGCGGCCGGGAACCGACACGGTTGCCGAACTGCGCGCTCGGCGGCGGGCGATCATCGAGCTCATCGACACCGCGGACGGCCGTCCGGTCGTCGTGCACGGTGAGTTCTCCGGCGGCTCGGTCGAATCCTTCTGGCCCACGGCCGGACTCGAACGTCGCCGACGTGATGTCCTGGTGAGTGCGACCGTCCACGATCCGCCCGGGCTCGTCTGGTGGCCGGGGCGCGTCGCGTTCCTCGAGCAGCGCAAGCTGCTCAACCACGCCGTGCATTTCCCGCTCCGGACGCTCTCCCGTGCGGTCGAGCGGAGGGTGGCCGGATCTCGCACGCTCTTCGCCATGAGCGATGCCGGGGTCCGATCGCTGCTCCGTGCCTATCCGGACACGACGGTGCGGCATGCCCACATGCCGGTGTGGAGCCGCGGTGAGGTGGTGTCCGCCCCGGACCGGCCGAAAGCGGTCGGACTGTTCGGACTGGTCTACCGCGGAAAGGGTTTCGAGCACGTCGAACGACTCCGGGGTCTGCTTCCCGACGACATCGTCATCCGGATCGCCGGCCGCGGGACCGAAGCGTTGCCCGCCATCGACGGTGTGGAGATCCTGGGCGGCGTCGACGACGCGGACCTTCCCGCCTATTTCTCCTCCATCCGGGCACTCATCGTGCCCTACGGTGCGCGCAGTCCCTACGGCGAGGCGTTCCCCGGTTCGAGTGTCGTCACCGACGCGATCGCACATCTCACCCCGGTCGTGTGCACCGGTCATGGTGCGCTCGGTGAGCTCCGGGCCGAAGGCGGCGTTCGCGTCGTCGACGACGACGGACGCACCGAAGACGAGACGGTGGGTGAGTTGGCGAAGGCCGCCGCGGATCTCGTCGAATCCCGAGACCGCCTGTCCGAGATGGCCGAGGCGCTGAAGGCGATGCGCGAGGTGCGCGAACCCGACGAGGTCGTCGGCGGTTACCTCGAGACCTGGGCGAGGTCGCTGTGTCGGGCCTGAGCGGCGCGACCGACACCGAGGAGAAGGCGGCCCCGGTCGACGACCGACGCAACCTGGTCAAGGCGCTCGTCGCTGCCGGGTGGACCTACGGCGGACGAGCCGCGGGTCTGGGCTGGACCATCGCCCTCACCTTTCATCTCGGCATCGGCGCCTACGGGCAGTACGCGATGGCCTTCGCGCTCGGCGCGATCATCGCGGCGCCCCTGGACAATCCGTTCGCCGTGCGGGCCATCCGCGAGGCGGAGGATGCGTTCGCGGCGGAGCGGGTGACGCGAATCCTGTTGGGGCTCGGTCTGATGGTCGTGGGTGCGTTGTGTGTGGCTGCGCCGTATCTGGTGTGGTTCGCCCTGATCGTCGCGGGTGGTGAGATCGCGTTCAACGCGGTCAAGAGCCGCGCGCTGCGCGACGGCCACCCCGATCGGGTGATGCGATTCGACACCACGCGGCAGGTCGCGAGCATCGCAATGGCCGTCGGCTACCTGCAGTTCGTACCGTCGGCAGATCTCGAGACGGCGAGTTTCTGTTATCTCGCACCGTATCTCGTCATCGCCGTGTACGCCGCGACGCTTGTCCCGCGTACCCGCCCGGGCGTCCCCGGCTCGGTTCGCCTGATCGCGATCCTGTTCGGGGAGCATCTCGCGAACGCGCTCTACATGCAGGGCGACATCCTGCTGCTGGGAGCGGTGACCGATTCCGATGTGGCGGGGTACTTCGCGATCGCGAGCACGGTCGGCTGGGCGGCCGGCCAGGTCGGGATGTCGCTCGCCGGGACCTACCACGAGCAGTTGCGTGCCGCCGGTGGCGCGGTCACCGCGGGTCCGCCGGTGAAACATGTGGTGATCATGGCGGTCGCGACCTCGGCGCTGGTGATGGTGGCCGGGTTCGTCCTGCTCGCCACCCCGTACTCATCCGAGCTCGCCTGGGCGCTGGTGGTGATCTCGTTGTTCGTCGCACTGCGTGTGATGAACAACGTGCTGACGACGGTGCTCTATGTGCAGCGACGCGATGTGGTACGTAGCGCCGCGGCCGCCGTACTGGTCCCGGTCAAGCTCGGGTTGGTCTGCGCGCTGGCAGTTTTCGGTGCGGTGGGAGCGGCGACCGCGTCGGTGGTCACCGACGCGATCCTGTTCGCGATCTATGTTCGGTCGGTGCGGCCCGAAGGGCTCGTCACCGGAGAAGACGAAACCGCAAGACAGGGGTGAGGCGTATGACGACGGTGACGTTCATGATGGCCAAGGACATCGAACACGACCACGGCGGCGACGTGGCCCTGGCCCGGGTGATCTTCGACATCGCGGCGGAATCGTTCGACCTACGGGCCGTGTGTCTCTCCAACCATCTCGCCACCGGCGACGCTCCGCGGATCTCGGCCGACGGCAGGGTGATCCGGGTGCCGAAGCCGCCTGTGCGACTCCCGGCGCTGATCGGCAACAGCGTGCGGACCCGGCGGAGCGTGTGCCACGTCCGGTTCGACACCGACGACCTGGTCCGCACCCTCGACGACCTCGACGGTGACGTCTTCCTCGCGGAGCACTCGTACATGGCCGAGTCGTACCTGCGCTCGACGCAGGTGGATCGCAGCGAACTGGTGATCAACACGGTCAACTCGGAATCCCTGGTGTGGCGGCTCACGCGCGGAGTGCCGGGGATCCTCGAGGCGAAGCGCATCCTGTCCGATGAACTCCGGGTGGCGCGCAGCGCGTCGGCGATCGGCACCTACGACCTCGAGGAGGCGCAGTTCTACCGGGAGCGCGGGTGCTCGAGTGCCCGCTGGATCGATCTCACCCTGCCGCCCGGGACGCGCGCCGGCGCCGATGCCGATGTACCGCGACTGGTGTTCATGGGAACCCGGGACTGGCCGCCGAATCAGGAGGGCTTCCTGGAGATCCTCCGCCTGTGGCCGCGCATCGCGCAGGGCATCTCGGACGCCGAGCTGTGCATCGTCGGCGCACCCAAACCGGGCGCGACACCGCCGCCGCTGCCCGACGGCGTCCGTGACATCGGCTTCGTGGAGGACCTCGACGCGTTCCTCGGCACCTGCCGTGCGCTCGTCGCCCCCATCCGGACCGGGGGCGGGGTCCGGGTGAAACTCCTCGACGCCGCCGGCCGTGGTCTGCCCGTGGTGGGCACCACCGCCGCCATCGGTTCACTCGAACCGGTCTTCGGGCTGACGGCCTACGACGATCCCGACGAGTTCGTCGAACGTGCGCGCGCGTTTCTGCTCGACGCCGATCTGGCGCGGAAAGAGGGCGCGCGGATTTTCGAGGCGAATGCGGAACGGTGGGAGCAGCGCATTCCCCATCAGGCCGTCGAAACACTTCTGAGTCGGGGGCCGGTTCCGGTCGACCATTGACGTCAGCGGATGGAGTGGTGTCGCTCGAATGGCCGACAGCCGTCTGCCCGATTTTCGCAACAGTTTGCCACGCTTACGAGAAAGTGAATCAAGCGAAATGGTGAATTGTTTTTGCGTGCTCACGTGATTGGCATCTGGTTGATTCGGCGATATCGGGTCGTTTGCCGATTATCCCGGGGTCCCCCCGAGTTGTGAGGCATCAACCCGTCCCATAGGCTCTTGGCTATCCGCGCGGTGATCCAACGGCATTCGCCTACGGCACACTGGTGTGACCGAGGTCATTCCGGCGATTGTATGCTCGGATGATGGCACCGGAGACGGTGATCGGCAAGGACGTTTTGTGTCAGGCGGTTGCTGGAGAAGACGGTGCCGACAGGACCCGGCGTGCCGCTGTGGTCACGGCCGGTTCTGGCGTACAGGTGACAGCGGTCGGACGTGACGAGGACGGCGCATGGTGAGTGGTGAGGCAGGGCGTTGAATTCCACCGTGCTGAATTCCCTCATGCTGGAAGCCGCCGTGCTGAATCCGCTGACGACGAATTCTCCGGCGACGCCGATCTTCTCCAGGGACATGCCCATTCGGGCCATGTCCACCTCGCGATTAGGATTCCTCTTCGAGAATTCCAGATTTGTTGATTCGTTTTCGGGGATACGGGGCCCCCGGATTTCGGTGATGGCACCGCTGTGCGGGCCGGGGGGATCAGACGGCCGGCGTGCCCCATGAGTTCCTGGTCCCACGGACCGGGTGAGCGACGGGCGGGCCGGCCATGAGCGACCCGATCCCGCCGCCCGAGACCCCCACTGCCGGAATCGTCCGACGATTCCGGCTCAGTGCCGCGCAACGAGCGCTGTGGTTCACCCAGCAGGCGGCACCGGATGTGCCGATCAACGTCGCGCAGTACGTCGAGATCGACGGGCCGATCGACGTCGAACTCTTCCTCCGCGTGACCAGCGAGGTGGTGCGTCGCGCCCGGTTCACCCAGCTGAGGTTCGAGGACACCGACGACGGGCTGGTGGGCGTCTACGACCCGTCGCTGCACTACTGGGCCGACGTCGTCGATCTTCGGGATCGCCCGGACCCGCGGGCGGCCGCCGAGGCGATCATGCGCGAAGACTGTGCGCGACCACTGGACCCCCGGGTCGACCGCACCGCCCGCGGCTGTCTCTTCCGACTCGGCGACGAGAAGTTCTTCGTCTACAACCGCGGCCACCACCTGCTCTCGGACGGGGTGGGCGGCAAGGACCGCATGGTCGAGGCGATCGCCGCCTATCACGCCGCGGTGACCGGCGGCACGCCTCCGGCCGTCAAACCGGTGGACCTCGATCTGCCTGCGCGCGCCGACGACGAGTACCGCGCATCGCGACGCTTCGACACCGACCGGAGTCACTGGCGACAGGCCATGGCCGGGGTGGGAATCCCCGCGTCGCTCGCCCATCGGCGCGGCGAGCCCGACGCGGTGTCGCGGCGCGTCCACGCGCCTGTGGACGCGGGCACGATGGATGCGCTCCGCCGCGCGGCCGAGGTGCGTTCGACGATCCTTCCGAACGTCATCGTCGCCGCGTTCTCGGCCTACCTGTCCCGAGCCGCGGCCGAGGGCGACGAGGTGATCTTCCAGTTCCCGGTGGCCGCGCGCACCACCGCTGCGCTCCGCTCGACGCCGCTGCCCGTCTCGAATGTGGTTCCGTTGCGTACCGGCGTCGCGGGGGAGGCGTCGGTCGCCGATGCGCTGGCCACCACACAGGCGGCACTCCTCGGCGCGCTGCGGCACCAGCGTTACCGCGGCGAGGACATCTGGGCCGATGTCGCCGCCGACGAGACCAGCGGACGCGTACGGCGCACCGCGGCGCAGGAGCGGTCCGGTCCGATGCTCAATCTCATGCTCTTCCAGCGCGAGTTCCCCTGCGGAGAGGCGCACGGCACCTTCCACATACTCACGGTCGGCCCCGCCGAGGATCTGACGATCAACATCGTCCCGGTCGCCGGCGAGGACCGGGACTCGGTGCTGATGATCGGGGTGGAGGCCAACCCCAATCGCTACGACGACGCCGAGGTCGCCGAGCATCATCGACAGTTCCTCGCGATGCTGCGCACCTTCGCCGATGCTCTTGTGCAAGCGCCGGACACCCGCATCGACGATCTCCCGCTCGCCGACCCGGTGGCGGTGGTCCGCGGCGCAGCCCTCGGGTCCGTGCCGGCCACCGTGCCCGAGGCGCTCGCCGCCGCGGCCGCGCGTCACGCGCACGGGCCGGTGATCGACGAGCCCCGCACCCGACCGCTCACGTTCGACCGGTTACACGGCCGCGCAGTGGATCTCGCTGCCCGACTCCGAACCGCCGGCGCGGCTCCGGGGGCCGTGGTGGGTATTGCGTTGCCGCCGGGCGTCGACCGGCTGACCGCGTGGTGGGCGGTGGGGGTGAGCGGTGCCGCACTCGTCCTGCTCGATCCGATCGCGCCGCGTGCGGCCGTCGCGACGCTGCCGGTGAGCGCACGTCCCGCGCTCGTCATCGCCGCACAGTCCGAGGACGCCCCGGCGTCGGACTCGGGTCCGCGCCTCCTGACACTCACGGACCTCGATGGGCTCGAGGCCTCCGCAGCGCCGGTCCGTCCACCCGAATCCGAGGACATCGCCTGCCATCTCGCGATCACGGAATCCGATTCCGGGGTCGCCACGACCGTTGCGGTGCCCCAGTGCGCGGTGGCCGCGCTGATCGCCACCGGACTGTTCGACGACCGGTCGACCGATCTCGTGTACGGCCGCCTCCTCTTCGACGCTGACGCCGGGTCGTCGGCCGCCCATCTGGAGATCATCGCGGCGGCCGCGCACGGCCTGCGGCTCGTCGTGCCCGGTGCGGACACCGCGTCGGTCACACACGTGATCGCCACGCCGGAAGATGTCCCGGGGCTCGACAAGCAGGGGCCGATGACCTCGCTCCTGGTGGCGGGGGAGGACATCGCGCCGGCCGCTCTGGTGCGCCTGGCCTTCGGTCGCGAGGTGTCGGCGCCGTACTGTCCGCGCGGCGCGTTCGGTCCGGTGACGGCGAACCGGCGGATCGCCCCCGATGCCGCCGTCGACCACCGATTGCCCAGTGGTGCACCGCGTCCCGGCACCGAGATCGCCGTTCTGGACCGTTGGCTGCGGCCGGTTCCGGCCGGGATCACGGGCGACGTCTATGTGACCGGTCCGCAGGTGATCCGGGGCGTCGCCGACGACCCGGTCGGCACCGCGGCCACCCTCGTGGCGTGCCCGTGGGACCGGGGAACACGGATGCTGCACACCGGCGACCGCGGCCACTTCGACCCGGGCACTGCCATGTTGGTGATCGACCACCGCGCAGGCGATGTGGTGACCCTCGGCGGCGTGCGGATCGATCTCGCGGCACTCGACCGGGCGGCGGGACAGGTCGCCGGTGTCGGGTACGCGGTCACGGTGGCGACCTCGGGCGGACTCGACGTCGGCGTCGTCTGCGGCACCGACGACGCCGACCACCAGCGGGTCCGGGCCGCTGTCCGGCGCCGGGTGGACGGCGAGGTGCCCGCATCGACCCGACCCCGCCGCGTGGTGATCCTCGACGAGTTGCCGACCGATGCGACCGGCAACGTCGACCGGCATGCGGCGGCCGGACTGATCGCGGAGGTACGCGAGCCACCGGCAACGTATCGGCCGCCGATGACGGCCACCGAGGTGGCGGTCGCCGACGCGGTGACCGAGGTGCTGGGCGTATCGCGTCCGTCGATGGACGACGAACTCGTCCGACTGGGCGCCACCTCACTGGGATTCATGCAGCTCGGTACCCACCTCGGCAGCAGGCTGCGCGTGGTGGTCGACATGCGCGACCTGGCGGCGGTGACGACACTCGGCGAGCTCGCCGCGGTCATCGACGCAGCCGTCCCGAGGCGGACGACATCCACCGGCGGCGTCGTCTCCTATCGGCCGACCCGCGCCCAGCAGGAGATCTGGCTGCTCAACCGCGCCGACCCTCGTGCGACGGTGTATCACCTGCCCGTGCGTCTCACGCTCGCCGAACACATCTCCGCCGACGCCGCTCGAGCCGCCCTGGTCGACGTGGCCACCCGGCACGAGGCACTGCGGACCGTGTACCCGGAGGTCGACGGGGAGCCGGTCGCACGGGTTCGCGGCCGGGCCGAATCTGCCGCTGCCGCACCGATCACCAGCGCGACCCTGAACCCGGCGGGCGTCGATCTCGCCGTGTCGGCGCCGTTCGACCTGCGGACCGGGGTCCCGTGGCGAGCGGTACTCGACGAGACCCGCGAGGCCGTCGAACTGGTTCTCGTCGCCCATCACATCGCCGTCGACGAATGGTCGCTGCACATCGTGCTGGAGGACTTCGCCCACGCCGTCCGTGCGCGCGCGGCCGGTGCGGAACCCGTCTGGGAGACCGAAGCGGTCGCGTTCAGTGAGGTCCTGGAAGCACGACCATCCGGCCCTGCGACTGCGACAGCGACCACAACTGCGAACAGGGCTGCTGCAGAGGTCTTCTGGACCCGGTTCCTCCGCGATGCCCCGGAACGTCTCGCACTGCCCGAACCGCCGGTGGGCGATCCCGCGGCGTCCGGGCTCACCGCCGGACCCGCGGTCCACACGAGCCGCCGGATCGATCGTGCGGTCACCGATGCCGCGTCCGCGCGAGCGCGAGAGAGCGGCACCACCGTCAACACGCTTCTGTGCGTGGCACTCTCGGCAACCCTAGCCGAGTTCACCGACTCCGACGACGTCGTGCTGTCGATGCCGGTGTCGGGCCGGTTCACCAGCGAGGAACTCCGCCCCGTCGGCATGTTCGTCGAGACGGTGCCGGTGCGGGTGACCGGCGCTCGCCAGACCTCGATCGCCGAAGCGCTCGCGGGCGCCGGCCGCGATCTCGGCACGGCCGTCACGTTCGCCGACACCGGACCGACCGGACTGTCCGACGTCATCTTCGCATACCATGCGACGGCACCCGATCTCGTCGCCTCGACGGTCTTCGCCGGCGGGGAGACGTTGCGCACCGGCGAGGCGCGAACCGCGTTGGAATTCACCGTGATCGACGACGGGAACGGGCTGTCCGTCACTCTGACGATCGCCGAGCACCGAGTCGATGTGGCGTCGGCCGGTCGGCTGCTCGACAGGTTCGTCGAGGCCGTTGCGGCTCTGGGCGCCTCGGCACCGGGCACGTTGATCGCCGAATGCCTGTCGCCGGGGCCGGTCGCCGATCCGGGCAGCCGCCGGACCGCCTGCGTCGACCCCGTCCGCGCCCTTCTCCGCCACGCCTCCGCGGCCCCCGAGGCGACCGCGGTCATCGCCGGTGAGGAGACGCTCGACTATCGCACTCTCGTGGACCGGGCGCGCGCGCTGGCGGCGCACCTGCGGGAGTTCGGGGTGCGGCCCGGCGACCGCGTGGCACTGCTCATGGACCGACGCGCGGACACCGTGGTGGCGATCGTCGGGACCCTCCTCGCCGACGCGGTCTATGTTCCGATCGATCCGGACCATCCGCAGGCGCGCATCGACCTGATCCTTGCCGGGACCGCCCCGGCCGCGATCGTCGACAGCCGTCTCCAGGTGACGGCCGGGGTGGGTCATCAACGCGCGCAGACGATGCCGGGCGCCGCGTATGTCATCCACACCTCCGGTTCCACCGGCCTGCCGAAGGCCGTGGTGGTGACCCGGCAGAACGTGGCCGCTCTGATGGGGGCGGGACTCGATCTCGTCGACGCGTCGGCGCAGGACGTCTGGGCCTGGGTGCACTCCTACGCCTTCGACTTCTCGGTCTGGGAGATCCTGGGTGCGCTCGCATCCGGGGGCAGCGTGGTCGTCGTGGACCATGCGACCGTGCGGGATCCCCGTGCTCTCGCCGCGGTGATCGACCGGCACGGGATCACGATCCTGTCGCAGACCCCGACCGCGTTCAGCGGAATCGTCGACCTGGCGACGACCACCAGAGCGGCGGGGGCCCCGGCCGCGCCGGAACTGACGTCACTGCGGGCCGTCGTCTTCGGCGGTGAGACCCTCGCGCCGAACACGTTGCGCGCCTGGGCGGCCGAGCATCCCCGCACCCGCCTGGTCAACATGTACGGCATCACCGAGACGACCGTCGTGCTCACCGCCGCCGACGTCGACCTCGACGACGAACGCAGCATCATCGGCACCCCGTTCGACGGCGTCGGCGCGATGGTGCTGGACCGGCGCCTGCGGCCGGTGCCGACCGGTGCGGCCGGCGAACTGTATCTCGCCGGCGAGCAGGTCGCGCTCGGCTACCTCAACGCACCGGGTCTCACCGCGACCCGATTCGTCGCGGACCCGTCGGGTAGCGGCCGGCGGATGTACCGCACCGGCGACCGCGTCCGCGAGGTCGCTCCGGGTCGTTTCGCCTACCTCGGCCGCAACGACGACCAGGTCCAGATCCGCGGCCACCGTGTGGAACTCGGTGAGATCGTCTCGGCTCTGCGCGCGATACCGGGCGTGGGCGATGCGCGCGTCCTGGTACGACCGGGCCGACGGGCGGGCGACGAGCACCTGCTGGCCTTCGTGACCGAGGACGGCCTCGCCGACTTCGACGTCCTGGACGACCTCGACGAGGCGTCGATCCTGGCCGACTGCGCGACCCGGTTGCCGGCTCACGCCGTGCCGTCCCGGGCCACGATCGTCGACGGCTGGCCGATGACCGGGACCGGGAAGATCGACCGCGACAAGCTCTTCGCGAGCATCGCCGACACCGCCCCGCCGGTCGGACGGGCGCTCGGCCCGATCGAGGAGACGGTCGCGTCGGCGATCCGTGCGGTCATCGGTGAGGACGCCGGTCACCTCGGCGCCGACACGAACTTCTTCGCCGCCGGTGGCACCTCGCTCTCGGCGGCGCGTCTGGCCGCCACGCTCGCCGGGATGGGATACCGCGTCGAGGTCGGCGACGTCTTCGAGTACCCGACCGTCGCGGAACTGGCTGCGCGGCTGGCCACACCGGGGACACCATTCGTTCCATCGCGGGTGTCCCTGTCGGGCGACGACCGCGAGATCCCCGCGGATCTCCCGCTCACACCGGAACAGATGGACGTGTGGTTGCGGTGGCGGACCGAACCGGACTTCACCGGCTACCTCCTCCCGCTGTCATTGCCGATCGATGCGGAACCCGGCGACGCGCGACGCGCGCTGGCGGCGATCGTGACGCGACACGACGCGCTGTGCACCGGATTCCCGATGCGCCAACAGGTCCCGGTACAGCGCCGGTGGGACGACGCCGCCGTTCTCGCCCATCTGGAATCCGAGCTCGATTCGGCCGGCCCGGACGTCGCCACGCAGGATGCGACCGCCGTGCTCGCGGCGATGGCCGCGCCCATCGACCTCGCCGTCTCGCTCCCGTGGCGGGTCCGGATCGTCGAGATCGACGGAACCACCTGGCTTCTCGGGGTGATCCACCACATCGCCGCCGACGGGGAGTCCTTCGCGATCCTGGCCGGCGAACTCGACACCGCTCTCTCGGGAGCGACGCTGCCGTCGAGCGGAACCGACTACCGGCGGTACTCCGTGTGGCGTGCCGAGACGCTGGAGTCGAGGCGGTCCGAACTCGCGTCGTTCTGGCGTGCGGCGTTCGTCCGGCCGGTCGAGCAGCTCCGGCTGCCCGAGGTGAACCTGCAGGCGCACACCGTTGCGGCACCCGGACAGACGATCGTGCACCGTGCGCACGGCCGTCTCGACGAGACCGTCACCGCGTCGCTGGATGCGCTGACGGTCGACCGGTCGTCGACCCCGTTCATCGCCGCGCACACCGCGCTCGCCGCCGTGCTGGCCCGGCAGTCGGGGGCCGGGGTGGTGACCATCGGTACCGCGCTGTCCGGTCGTCTCGACCCGGGCCTCGTCGGTGTGCCGGGCCTGTTCGCGCGTGCGGTGCCGCTGCACACGCCGATCGACGCGGAACTCTCCTTCGGCGAACTCCTGTCGCGGGTGACGGCGGTGGACCTCGGCGCCTTCTCCCATGCCGATCTGCCGCTCACCGAGATCTCCGAGATCGCCGACCCCGGCCGCGCCGGGGCCGGCACCCCGCTGTTCGAGGTGTCCTTCGGTGCGGTGCCGGACGCGATCGTCGAATGGGTGGAAGCCGAGTTCCCCTCCGGGGAGGTCGGCAACGCCGCCTCGGGAGTGCTGGGAATCCCGCTCTTCGGCATCGACGTCTCGATGTACCGGCATGCCGGCGCTCTGCATCTGACCATGTCCTGTACCGATTCCGTCGCGACCTCGGACCGGCTGGAAGCCCTGTGCGACCTGGTCGTCGAGACACTACGGCGCGGCGTTCTCGCACCCGCAGAACCGGTGCGGTCGCTGATGGCCCCGGCGGTCGGGGAGACGGCGACGGCGCAGTTCGAGCCGGAGATCTTCGACGCGTTGGTCACGTCGCATGACGCATCCCCGTCCGACATCGCGGTCGTCGACCCCCGTCATCGGATACCGGGATTCGGAACCGAGATCACCGAGGACGACTTCGACCGGTTGTCGACGTACCTGGCGCGCGTGCTGATCGAGCGCGGTGTGGGCGCCGGGGACGTGGTCGTCGGCATGCTGCCGAGGTCGGTGTACGGCGTCGTCGCGACCGTCGCGATCGCCCGTGCGGGCGCGGCGTTCGTCAACGTCGACCCCGCCGACCCGGCCGGGCGCCGACGCTCGATCCTCGGCCGGTGCCGCCCGACGGTGGTGCTCACGCTCGCCGGGATCGACCCTGCCGGGATCGACCCCGCCGGTGCCGCGGTCCTCGCTCTCGACGACCTGTTCGCCGGATTGCCGTCGGAGGTGCCGCCGTTCGACGACACGGAACGGGTGCGGGCCGTGATGCTGGACGACGTCGCCTACATCACGTTCACCTCCGGCACGACGGGTGTGCCCAAGGGCGTCGCGGTCACCCATCGCGGACTGGCGGGATGGGCCCGCGACACCGTCTGCCGGTTGGGTCTGGCGGCCGACGACCGGGTCCTGCACACGTACGCAACGGGTTTCGACGCCCACCTGATGGGCATTCTGCCGCCGCGGATCGCCGGTGCGACGATGATCGTGTGTCCGCCCGACGTCATCGCGGCGGACGAACTCGCCGACCTCGTCCACGACGCGGGTGTGACGGTCCTGCTCACGACCCCGTCGGTGCTCGCGACGTTGCGCCCCGGCGACCTGCCCCGCGTGCGGCACGTCGCGGTCGGCGGTGAACCGCTCGGCGCCGGCCTCATCCGCGAGTGGACGAGATCCGGCACCCTCAGCAACGAGTACGGTCCGACCGAGGCGACCGTGGCGGTGAGCAGTGCGCGCTACGCCCACGGTGCCTCGGGTGCGGTACACATCGGGCGGCCGCTCGACGGCGTGGCCATGCAGGTCCTCGACGCCGGGTTGCACCCGGTTCCGGACCACACGGTCGGTGAACTCTATCTCTCCGGGAACTGCCTGGCGCGTGGGTATCTCGACGATCCACGCGCGACCGCGAGCGCCTTCGTCGCCGGTCGGGCGGGCACACGGATGTATCGGACCGGAGACCTGGTGCATCGGCGCGGAGACGGGACCTTCGTGATCCACGGCCGCACCGACGACCAGGTCAAGATCCGGGGCGTCCGCCTCGAACCCGCGGAGATCGACGCGGCGCTGTCCCGGCTGTCCGGCGTCGCCACCTCGGTGACCGCGGCCCGCGCCACCGCCGCCGGCGAGAAGGTCCTGGTCTCCTGGGTCGTCGGCGAGCCCGATGCCGGACCCCGCATCGACGACCTCGCCTCGCAGCTGTCACATGTATTGCCGCGCACCATGATCCCGAGTGCCTTCGTCGAGGTCGCGGAACTGCCGCTCGGCCGCAACGGCAAGATCGACGTCGCGTCCCTGCCCGCGCCGGACTTCGGCGCGACCGGTGCCCCGGGTGCGGCCACGGCCGGCCGCGCGCTGACGGGGGAGGTCGAGCTGCTCATCGCGTCGGTGTGGGCGGAGGTCCTCGACCGGCCCGTCGAGAGCTTCGACGCGGACTCCGATTTCTTCGCCGACGGCGGCACCTCGCTGTCGGCCACCCAGGTCACCTCGAGGCTGTCCGCCTCCGCCGGAGCCGACATCGCTGCGCGCCTGCTGTTCGAAGCGCGGACGATCGGCGAACTGGCGCGGCGCGTCGAGGTCCTGGTCTCCCGGACCTCCGAGACCTACTCCGCGCAGTCGCCGGCGCCGGCGAGACTACCCGTCCCGGACCCCTTGCCGCTGGCATATCCGCAGCGCCGCATGTGGATTCACCACCATTTCGACCCGACCTCGACCGCGTACCACGTGCCCGTGGTCATGCGGATCCGCGGGCGCGTCGACCTCGCCCGGCTGCGCAAGGCAGTCGACGAGGTGGTCGGGGCCCACGCGGTGCTGCGGACCGTCTACCCGGACTCGCCGGCCGGGCCGGTGCAGCGGCGGGTCGAACACCGCAGCCCGGTGCTGACACATCGCCTGGTCGAGGTCGAGGTCGGGGACGGAGACGTCGGCGCTGTACTCCGTCAGCAGGTGACCGAGTATCTGCGGGCGCCGTTCGATCTCGAGAACGAGCCCGGATTCCGTGCGGCGGTCTTCGAGGCGGACACACCCGAGGGCATCGCCTCCGAGAACCCGGACCTCTACCTGGCGGCGGTGCTCCACCACATCGCGATCGACGGCTGGTCGATCCGGGTGCTGCTCGCCGACCTGATGCGGGCGTACGACGGCGAGCGGCTGGCGGTGGCGGCCGACGAGGCGTTCACCTACGCCGACTTCACGCAGTGGCAGATGGCACGCCTCGGCGACCCCTCCGATCGGGACAGCCCCTATGCGCGCCAGATCCGCTACTGGACAGCGACTCTCGCCGACGCTCCGGAACCGCTCCGGTTACCCGGCCGCCGTGACGCCGATGGCGCCGGGGTCACCGGTCGGATCACCGCGTCCGTCCCGGCCCCCGCGATCCATCAGACCGCGAAAGCGTTGTCGGCGACGGTGTTCCAGGTTGCGCACGCGGCCCTCGCGGCGACCCTCGGTCAGCTGACCGGCCACTGGGACGTCCTGATCGGCGTGCCGGTGCACGGGCGTTCGGCCGCCGAGTGGGAGCCGGTGGTTGGTATGTTCGTCAACACCGTCGCGCTGCGCACGAGTCTCCGGCCCGACACGCCGGTCCGGGAGGCCGTCGAGCGGGTACGCGACGTCGCGCTGGCCGCGCTGGCACATGGCGACGTCCCGTATGAGGACGTAGTCCGAGCGGTCCGCCCCGCGGCCCGCGACGGCGCCGACCCGCTGATCTCGGTGTTGCTCGTCAGCCAGGAGGTCGTTCCCCAGGCGTCCGGTGAGGTCGTCCTGGCCGGTGCGGTGGCCTCGCTGATCACCGAGGCGACCTCGACCGTCGACGCGAAGTACGACATCGAGGTGGTCCTCGCGGAGAGCGATGACGAACTGCACGTCAAGCTGGTGCACTCCGGAGAGATCCCGGACGGTGTGGCGCAGACGTTGCTCGACGAGTACACGACCCTGCTGCGCGGCCTGGGTGACGTCGGGAACCCGTTCCCGATCGTCGCGGCGACCGTCGACGCCGACGGGTTCGTCGCGCATGAGCCCAGGGCGGCCGAAACCGTGACGCACGCAGGCGAACCCGAAACGCTTGACCTCGCCACGGCCGACCTCGTCGCGCGCGTCGGCGCGGTCATGGCCGAGGTGCTCGAGGTCTCGGATGCCCTCGCGGAGTCCGACGACTTCTTCGCTCTCGGCGGTACCTCGTTGTCGGCCACCAGGGTGACCTCCGCACTGGGACGCCACCTCGGCATCCGGGTGCCGACGCGCGTGCTGTTCGAGCACCCGACACCCGTGGCGCTCGCGGCCGCGGTGTCCGCACTGGCCGCCGCCGATACGGCCGACACCTCCCGTGCGCCTGCCGCTCTCACCGACGAGATCCCGGACGGCCCGTCCGTGGCGATCCCGCTGGCACCGACGCAGCGCCGCATGTGGGTCGGGGCCCAGATGCTCGGGCCGGTCCCGATCTACTCGGTCCCGGTCGTCGTCGGCGTGCCGGCCGGGGTGACGAACGCCGATGTGGCCGGCGCACTCGACTCGCTCGTCGATCGCCACCCGGCGCTGCGTACCCGCTACCTGGCCACGCCCGACGGTCCGCGGCAGCAGGTCGTCGACGGATGGCGGCCGCCGATACGGCATCTCGACTCCTCCGCATTGACCGGAACGACGATCGCCGACGAGTTCTCCGCGCCGTTCGATCTCGCCGGGGATCCGCCGGTTCGGGTGTGGTTGCTGTCGGAGGGCCGCGGCGATGCAGTCGACACCGCCGAGGCGGTCGACCCCGTGCCCGTCGCGGTGGTGCTCGTCGCCCACCACATCGCGATCGACGGCGAATCGGCGGCCATCGTCGAACGGGAACTCATCGCGCTCCTGGCCGGTGAGACGCTCGACGGGAAACCGGTCGGCTTCGACGTCCTCGCGCGACGGATGGTCGCCGAGGAACAGGGTTCGCGCGCCGAACTGCTCCGTTACTGGGGGGTGGCCCTCGACGGATACGGCGGGGAGCTCGACCTCGTGGGGCACCGCCCGCCCGCCCGCGACCTGCGTACGTCGGTCGTCGAGTTCGCGGTCGACGACACCGTCGCCCGATCGATCTCGTCGGCGGCCCGCCGTGCGCAGGCCAGCGATTTCCACGTGCTTCACGCCGCCACCGCACTCGCGCTCGCGGCCCAGACCGGAGTCGACGACATCGCGGTGGCGACGCCGGCCTCGATGCGCCGCGACGAGGACAGCGCCGGAACGGTCGGGATGCTGATCTCGACGGTCGTCCTGCGCACGCGGCTGACCGCCGGCCTGACGGTGGGTGGGCTCATCGAGACCGTCCGGGACGCCGACCTCGCCGCCCTGGACCACGCTGCCATCGCCTTCGACGACGTCGTCGCGCTCGTCGATCCACCTCGAGTGCCCGGGCGCCACCCGCTCGTACAGGTCGCCTTCTCGGTGGTCGAGGCCGCCGGGATCGAGCCGGGCGGTGCCTCACCGGAACCAGGTGCGCCGCGCACCGCGATGGATTCGCACAGCGAGTTCGACGTGCACGTCGTCGCCGTCCGTTCCGGGGACACCTGGCGTCTGCAACTCCATCACGCGCGGGATCTGTTCGACGAGAACGTGATCCGCGGTCTCGGTGAACGTCTGGTGGCCGCCGTCGCGGCGGTGACGGGAGACCCGGCGAGACGCGTCGCCGCCATCGAACCGCTCACCGGGGCCGAACGCGAATTCCTCACCGGCCGTGCACGGGTCAACGCGCCCACCGGGACCGAACCCCTGCTCGCCGATCTGTTCGCCGAGGCGGTGGCGTCGCACGGCCGGCGTCCGGCGATCGCCGACGGCACCCGGACCCTCACCCACCTCGAGTTCGACGCCTGGGTGTCGGAGACGGCGCGCGCGTTCCGCGCCCGCGGTCTCGGCGCGGGCGATGCGGTGGCGGTCGTGGTCCCGCGCTCGATCGAATCGGTGGTCGCCATCTGGGCGGTGAGCCGCATCGGCGGGGTGTGCGTCCCCGTCGACGTCACCTATCCGGCGGCCCGGATCGACCACGTGGTCGACGGGGCGCGGGCGACCGCGATCGGTCCCGGTGACATTCCCGCGCAGCCGTCGGGACCCGTTGCGTCGGAACCGATCACGCGCGTCTCACCGGACTCGCTCGCCTACGTCATCACGACGTCGGGCACCACCGGCACGCCGAACATCGTCGGCGTCACCCACCGTGGCGTGCATCGCGTCGCCGCGCTCGGCGATGTGGAGTCCGGCGACCGCGTGGGAATGGCGATCAGCCCCGGCTTCGACGCGACGTTCCACGACATGCTGCTGCCGCTGGCGACGGGGGCGACGCTCGTGGTCGTGCCACCCGAGATCGTCGGTGGTCGCGAACTCGCCGGGTTCCTCGACCGCACCGGGGTCAGCGTGTTCACCGCGACCCCGTCGGTGATGCGGACCATGCAGCCGGAGTCGATCACGTCGGTGCGGCTGGTCTACATCGGCGGGGAGGCGCTGCCGGCGGACCTGGCGGCGGCGTGGTCGGAGCGGGCTCAGGTGCTGAACATCTACGGCCCGACCGAGACGACCGTGACGGTGTCCACCAGCGCCTACCGTCCGGGCGAACCGGTGCGGCTGGGTCACCCGCGTCCCGGGATCGGCGCCGAGGTCCTCGACACCCGGCTGCGGCACGTGCCGCCCGGCGTCGTCGGCGAACTCTACGTGAGCGGAACCGGTGTCGCCCGTGGCTATCTCGGGGACCGGGCGCTGACCGCCGCGACCTTCGTGGCCGGGAACGACGGGCGTCGCCGCTACCGGACCGGCGACCTCGTGCGGTGGGATCGTGGGACCGGCGAGCTCGTCTACGTCGGACGCGCCGACCGCCAGATGAAGATCCGCGGCCAGCGCGTCGAGCCCGCCGAGATCGACGCCGTGCTGGTGGGCGCCGGGGCCCGGCGATCGGTCACGGTGCTGCGGCCGGGACCGGCCGGTCCCGCACTGGTCTCGTACGTGGTCTCCGCGGTGCCCGCCGACCGGCTCGCCGACGCCTGCCGCGCGCTGCTGCCGCGGCACATGGTGCCCGGCCGGATCGTCGAGATGGCCGAACTGCCGCTGAGCGGGGCGGGCAAGATCGATCATCGGCGGCTGCCCGAGCCGGTGTGGTCGGAATCGACCCGCGAACCCGAGACATCCACGGAAAGGACGGTGCGCGAAGCGTTCCTGGCGGTGCTGGGCGACACGCCGGGCGAACACGGGCCGGGGATGGACGACGACTTCTTCGGGATGGGCGGCAACTCCCTGGCGCTGGTGCAGCTGCGCGACGAACTCTCACGCCGCACCGGGATCGTCGTGGAGGTCGCGGACCTGTTCACCCACCGCACGCCGGCCGAGGTGGCCCGCGTGGTCGAGGCCATGTCCTCGGGTGAGGGCACCGGCGTCGATCACCGCGTGGTGCCCTTGTCGGATGTGGATGCCGATACCGCGGAATCCGGCGCCCCGGTGGTGTGGTGCGTGCACACCGCCGCGGGGATCGCCGAACCGTTCCGTGCCCTCGGTGCATCACTGGACACGGCCGTCGCGTACGGCCTACAACTGCCCGAACTGGTGGTCGCCGACCGCCCACTGCCCACGACCCTGCCGGAGATCGCGGCCCTGCACGTCGCGGCGGTCCGGGCACGTCAGCCGGTCGGGCCGTACCACCTTGTCGGCTGGTCGCTCGGCGGCATCATCGCGCACGAGATGAGCCGGCAGCTCGTCGAGACCGGGGAGCGGGTCGCGGTGCTGATGGTGCTCGACCCCCGGACCCCAGAGGACCTGCAGGGCGTCGCCGACGACGAACTCCTCGGCGAGGACCACCCGCTCCGGGCCGCGGCCGAACGACACGACCCGCAGGCCCTGCGGCGATTCGAAGATCGTTCCCGGACCCTGGCGGCCGCGGCGCGGTCCTACGAACTGCGTCCGGTGCCCGTCGGTAAGGTGATCTACGTTGCCGCCGAGGACAATCCGGATGTTGAGAGCTGGGGGCGGGCGGTCCGGAACGAGGCCGGGACCGAGACACCGGCGGTGGAAGTGTTGCCCGCCGGAGTGACACACGCGCAATTGGGAGACCCCGACGTGATGCGTCGGCTGGCCAGGAGAATCGAGGAGGAATGGTGACCGGAACCGACCGGGACGCGACGTCGACGGGGCTGTCGATCCTGTTCGTCTGTACGGGCAACATCTGCCGCTCACCGATCGGTGAACGCGTGCTGGCCGGCCTGGCCGACCGCATGCGGGCGGACGGGACGGAGCTCGCCGTCACCTCGAGCAGCGCCGGTACCGGGGCACTCAACGGTCAGCCGATCCATCCGCACTCGGCCGCCGTCCTCACCGAACACGGCTACGACGCAGCGGGTTTCGAGTCCCGGTACCTGCGGCCGCCGATGCTGGCCCAGGCCGACATCGTGCTGTGCATGAGCCGCGAGCACCGCGCGGCCGCCCAGCAGATGGCACCCGCGCGCTGGAAGCGCGTGTTCACGCTCACCGAGTTCGCCGCGCTGGCGGAGTCCGGCGCCCCGGACGAGAGCGGCACCCTCGCAGCGATCATGGCGGGGCGGGGTCGCATCGATCCCAACTCGTCGCTCCTCGACATCGTCGACCCGATGGGCCGGCCGCGTGAGGACTTCGACCGCGTCTTCGCCGAGATCGAGCCGAAGGTCGAGACCGTCGCCGGATGGCTGGCGGCACAGCACATCACCGAGACGACAGGGGAGAGCCGATGATCCGCCGCATCGCCGGAAACCGGGCGGTCCAGATCGTCGCCGTGATCGTGGTGCTCGTCGCCGCGTGCGTCGCGTGGCTCGCGTACTCGGCGCTGAAGGTCAAGGGCGATCTGGAGTCGGTGCGGACCGACGCCTCGCGTGCGCGAACCCTGATGCTCGACGGTGATCAGGCCGGCGCCGCCCAGGCCGCCACGGCGGCCGCCGACAGTGCGCAGGCCGCGTCCGAGAAGTCCCACGGCTTCATCTGGTCGGCGGTGGCCGCGATCCCGGGGATCGGGTCGCCGCTCGAGTCGGTGCAACAGATGAGCGACGCCGTCGAAGCGCTCTCCTCCGAGGTACTCCTCCCGGCCGCCGACCTCGCCGGCGTGCTGAACCCGGATCGGCTGCGGACGGGGAACACCGTCAACCTCAAGCTGCTCCGGGAGGCGCAGCCGGCGCTCGCCGAGGTCGCCGAACGCTCGACCGAGGTGGCCGGCCAGGTGGCGTCGATCGATCCGAGCTGGCTCGGCGTCGTCGCCGACGCGAGAACCCAACTCGCCGAACAGGTAGATGCAGCCGAGTCCACGCTCGTCGCGACCGACATCGCCGCGCAGCTCATTCCGCCGATGCTGGGTTCGGAGGGACCGCGCAACTACTTCCTGGCCTTCCAGACACCGTCGGAAGCGCGCGGAACCGGCGGTCTCGTAGGCGGCTTCGGGTTGCTCAACGCGACCGGTGGGCGCGTGACGGTTCCGGAGCTGGGGGCCAATTCGGAGTTCCGCGACCCGGCGACGCCGAAGATCAACCTGGGGGCGGAGTACGACTCGATCTACTCCTACTACAAGCCGTACACCGACTTCCGGAACGGGAACCTGTCCGCGCACTTCCCCGACGCCGCCAAGATCTGGCTGGCCAACTGGCAGGCCCAGACCGGTCAGCGGCTCGACGGCGCCATCGCCCTCGACCCGATCGCGCTGAAGTACGTACTCGACGCCGCCGGGCCGGTGACGCTGCCCGGCGGGGAGAGGATCACCGGCGACAACGTCGTCCCCATCACGCTGTCGACCTCCTATCAGCGATTCGCCGACGACAACGAGGCACGAAAGGCGTACCTGCAGTCCATCTCCCAGGCCGTCGTCAAGAAGATGATCACCTCGGGCGGCAGCACCCGGTCGCTGCTCGAGGCGCTCGGACGCGGCGTCCACGAGCGCCGGATCATGATCTACAGCACCACGCCCGCCGAACAGGAGATCCTCGAGACCACCAAGCTCGGCCACCAGATCTCCGACACCGACTCGCCGTATCTCCAGGTGGCGATCGGCAACGCCTCGGGCAGCAAGCTCGACTACTACCTGCGCCGCGAGATCGAGTACACCGCAGGCGATTGCAGTGGCGACACCCGGGAGAGCACCATCACCGTCACCCTGACCAACACCCTCGACGAGACGGGGCTCACCGACTACGTCGCGGGCGGTCTCGGCACCGAACTGACGGTGGACAAGGGCACCAACCTGGCCAACGTGGAGTTCCTCGCCACCAAGGGTGCGGTCCTCAAGGAGATGACCCTCGGCGACGCCGGCGCCTTCTACGTCGAGCAGACCTTGCACGGGCGGCCGTACTACTCGACCCGCGTCGGGATCGGACCGGGACAGAGCGCCACGGTCACGCTGAAGATCGACGAGCCGACCGCCGCGTTCGGCGAGGCCGACGTGCCGGTGCAGCCGCTGGTCGACGATCCGACCGTCACCGTCGACGTGCCCGCGTGCGGGCCGCGGGAGTGACGTGCCCGCGGGAGTGACGTGCCCGCGTGCGGGCCGCGGGAGTGATGGTGCCCGCGTGCGGACCGCAAGAGTGACGGTGCCGCGGTGCGGGACCCCCGCTCCCTGAGGTGCGAGCGAAGCGAGCCACGAAGGGCGGCGACGTCGTCTCACCAGGCCTTCGTGGCTCGTCGCTTGCGCTCCTCGCACCTCAGGCAGCGAGTGATCAGTACTTGCGCTCCTCGCACCTCAGGCAGCGAGTGATCAGTAGTAGTAGGGGTAGTCGTCCCAGCGGGGATCGCGCTTCTCCAGAAACGCATCCCGGCCCTCGACGGCCTCGTCGGTCATGTAGGCCAGGCGGGTCGCCTCGCCGGCGAACACCTGCTGTCCCATGAGCCCGTCGTCGGTGAGGTTGAACGCGAACTTCAGCATGCGCTGCGCGGTCGGTGACTTGCCGTTGATCTTGCGGGCCCACTCGATGGCGGTGTTCTCCAGGTCGGCGTGCGCGGCGACGCGGTTGACCGCTCCCATGCGGTGCATGGTCTCCGCGTCGTAGGCCTCACCGAGGAAGAAGATCTCGCGGGCGAACTTCTGGCCGACCTGCTTGGCGAGGTAGGCGCTGCCGTATCCGGCGTCGAAGGAGCCCACATCGGCGTCGGTCTGCTTGAACCGGGCGTGTTCGGCGGAGGCGAGGGTCAGGTCGCACACGACGTGCAGCGAGTGGCCGCCGCCGGCGGCCCATCCGTTGACCACCGCGATGACCACCTTCGGCATGGTGCGGATGAGTCGCTGGACCTCGAGGATGTGGAGTCGCCCGCCCTCGGCCTTCACCCGGGCCTCGTCGACGGACTCGGAGCCCGCGCTCACGACATCAGAATCGTGGCTGGTCGCGTACTGGTACCCGGAACGTCCGCGGATGCGCTGGTCGCCGCCGCTGCAGAAGGCCCAGCCGCCGTCCTTGGGGCTCGGGCCGTTGCCGGTCAGCAGGATCGTGCCGACGTCGGGGGAGCGGCGTGCGTGGTCGAGTACCCGGTAGAGCTCGTCGACGGTGTGCGGCCGGAAGGCGTTGCGGACCTCCGGCCGGTCGAAGGCCACTCGCACGATGCCGTTCTCGCGACCCTCGCCCACGTGGCGGTGGTAGGTGATGTCGGTGAGGCCGACGAATCCGGGCACCTGCGCCCACTGGGCCGGATCGAACGGCTGGGCGGCGGTCTGGGTCTCGTCGGTCGCGCTCATGCGCTCAGAGTAGTGACCACGGGCGAGGGTCTGTTCGGCGGCACGGGGAGCCCGACACGGGGACCTGGGACAAATGACCTGGTGAAACGAAGATCGGCGGGGAACATATGTTGAGGAATTTCAGCAAATTCCCAGTTCGCAATGCTTTCATGGACCCATGAACACCTGGGGGTGGATTATCGTCGTCGCGGTTGGCTGGTGTGTGCTGGCCGCGGTCGTCGCCGTCATCGTGGGGCGGGCGGTGAAAATCCGGGATGAGAAGGAGCGCGGGCCACGCGGTGTCCCCGACTTCGTGCCGGGCTCGCCACGGGGCCTCGTCGGCCACGGGGCGTGTGTCGATCTCGACTCACACCGTCGTCCCGATCGGCACCGTTCGGCCGGCGGCGGGGAGCACCAGTCCGGCCACTGAATGGGTCTTCTTATACGGTTGACCGGTGAGTGAAGCGAACGACCGTGCCGTGGAGACCGTCGAGGAAGACCCGCATGAGGGTGGCTTCCGGGCCCATACGGCCATCACCACCGAACGCGGCGGCCCCCGGTACGGCGAGTTCAGCGAACAGGTGCGCCTGCTCATGGACAACGCGCGCTATGCCTGTCCCGACGACGAGCTCGTCGACGAACTCATCGAGCACCTGACCGCCGTCAACGAGCGGCTCGCGAAGGTCCGCATCGACGAGTGGCATTCGCCGGCCGGAACCCGCATCGACCTGCCGTCGCGCGGCAATCTCACCCTCCCGCCCTATGAGGTGGTCGAGGTCACCGACGACGCCGTCGTCGCCGACCTGGTGTTCCGCGACTTCCATCTCGGCGGCAACAACGCCGCCCACGGCGGGCACATCGCGGTGGCCTTCGACGACATCGGCGGTTTCGCGTCGGCGGTCGCGGTGCAGGCCGTCAGCCGTACCGCCTACCTGAACGTGCAGTACCGCTCGATCACCCCGCTCAACACGACGCTGCGCGTGCGTGCCTGGGCGGAGCGGATCGAGGGACGCAAGGTCTTCATCAAGGGCACCATGCACGACGGTGACCGGCTGTGCGCCGAGATGGACGCGCTGTTCATCAAGCTCAATCCCGGCCAGGCCTGATCAGGGGGCCAGTCGTCGGCTGCGCACGACCGGCTTGTCCGAGCGGGACACACGCAGCGCGATGGTGACGGCTTCGTCGTCGGCGACCGGGCACAACTCGTCCATCTCACGGCGCAGAGCGGCGAGGAGATCGCCCTGGTTCTTCGACAGCGTGCGCGCGGTCGCCTCGTCGAGGGCGTACAGGAACGCCGGCGTCATGGGGTGCACGGCGTAGCCGAGTTGTTCGGCGGTCGTCCAGAGCTGCTGGACGACGAGCCCGGCCCGCAGGTAGTCGGCCGGTGTCCGCCCACGCTGGACCAGGAGCAGGATTCCCGACGCCGTGCGGACCCGGGCCGCCGCGTCCGCACCCAGTGCGGCGCCACCGCCCCATTCGTCGAGTAGGGACATCACGTCGGCCCGCCGGAGCACGTCGATCATCCCGGCCATGGCCGGCGGCAGATCGAGGGAGGCGATGTCGATCCCGGCGCCCGCGGTGGGGTCGGCGGTGAGTTCGGCGAACATCTCGCGGTGCAGTTCGGGGGTCAGGAAGCGCGCCCGGTCGGAGCGGTCGGAGATCGAGGCGAAGGTCGCGAGGCCCGTGCGATCGGCCAGCGGTACGAGTCGGGTGGCCTCGGTGTCGGCGACATCGGTGAGGCGGATCAGGTCGTCGTCGCCGAGAGGCGAACCGTCGCCGGGGCCGCGTCGGGTGCTCCGCGCGAGCAGGGCCCGGAGGTCGCGTTCGTACTCGGGAGCACGTACTCCCGCACCGACCCCCTTGAGCCGGACACGTCCGAGCACCGTCTGGTCGTCCCCGACGATCTCGATGTCGTCGAGCACGCCACGACTGGCGGCCGCGACTCGGGCGTTGTGGAGGGCGGCGCCCACCGCCACCGCCGAGGCGCGGTGCCCGACGTCGAGCGCCGAGGTGCGCGACCGGTCGAGGGCGATCGTGACGGTGTCGTCGTCGACACTGATCCGCCACGGCTGCTGGTTGCCCGCCGACGGGGCACGCGACGCAGCGTGCGTGATCAGTTCGAGGTCGGACATCTCCTCGACCGGGATCTCCCGGCGCGCGAACGACTCGGCGGCACCGGCGGATTCGCCGCGGGAACCACCGGCGGATTCGCCGCGGGGATCGGTGAGCCCGTCGAGCCAGGTGTCGCGGTCGAAGCGCACGCGCCCGGACGGCAGCGGCCTGCCCTGGACGAGGCGGCGGACCGCGGCGGCGACCGTCGCGCCGCCGAGCAGTACGTCGCCGGCCAGCTGCGGCCATGCCGTGACCGTGTGTCCGAGTTCGATCGCGGAGGCCGCCATCGACGCGGTGACCCTGGCGGGCTCGAGGACCTTGACGGCCAGCGGGGTGAGGTGTGCGCGGTCGAGGCCCACGAGGTCCTCGATGCGGAGGTCTCCGGCGAGGCCGTGGAACAGCGGGCGACCCGGTTCGAGGTCGAATCGCTCCACGTCGAGGGTTCCGCCGTCACTCGTCTCCATCAGCACCGGAATTCCCAGTTCGCGACAGCGGTGCCGCACCAGCACCTTCACGTCGAATGAGTCACACTCTTCGACGACGAGGTCGAGTCCGTCGAGGAATTCGTCGATGTTCTCCGTGGTTATGCCTTCTGTGAAAACAGTCGTCTTCAGGTAGGGGTCGATTTCCGAAATTCGACGAGAAGCGACGACAGCCTTGTTTGCGGAGATATCCAGCAATGTGGCCGGAATTCGATTCATATTGGTCAGTTCGAGGTCGTCAAAATCGGCCAGTCGCAATTCTCCGGCCAATCCTTCGAGGGCCAGGGTGAGTGCGATGGCATGACCCACGCTCAGGCCGACGATGCCGATGCGCAGATTCGCGGCGGTATCGAGGTCCGCAGCAGTCAGCTTATGCCGGTTGCGGTCTAGCCGAAGTCGACGAAAAGATCCCGGTCCGGGGATCTTTATCAGCGATCTGCGCCACGAATAGTACGCGAATCGAGGTTTTTCGGCTCGGAGAGCTGGGTCGACCGGAGGGAGGATCTCATCGAGTGCGCGCGTGGTCTGATCCGTCAGGTCCGCTCTGTCGATCGTGTCGTCGGCGAAGAGGGAAACGGGTACTTCGGACTCGGAGTACAGGATGGCGGCAGTGGTCGGCGCGGAGGGCATACCTCATCGTGACTTACTGGACTCGGCGTCGCCAACTGGGCCGATTAGCGCAGATTCTCCGACCGGAAGATAGCTTGTCGCCCCGCACAAAAACGTTCCTGTGGCAACATAACACGCGGGGTCAGGGGAGATCTCGCAACGAATTCCTAATTTTCTGGAAGGCACAATACTGCGATGAATACGACGAAAACCGCCAGTGAAGTGGTCAAGACCGGCATGCTTCGGGCCACCGCCCGGGAGGCCGGTACGGAGTACACGGTCATCGCGGCCAGCCCGCGGCGCGAGAGGGACCTGTGGGACCGGTATCTGGCCGGTGCCGCGGCGTCATACGAACGGCACGGCTGTGCGGCGGCACTCGACTACGACGAGGTCTCCTCGGGTGCGGGAACGGCGCTGTTCTTCGCTGTCCTCGACGAGACCGACCAGGTCCGCGGAGGTCTGCGCGTTCAGCCGCGGTTCAATGCCGCGGCGCAGTCGCACGCCCTCGTCGAGTGGGCCGGGCAGCCCGGTCAGGTGCAACTCGTCAACGCCATCGAAGAGCGGCTGGCGGGCGGGATCGTCGAGGTCAAGACGGCCTGGGTCGACGAGCGCTCGCCCATCGCGAGGTCCGTGGCCGGACAGCTGTCCCGGCTGGGACTGGTCATCATGGAGATGTCGGGCACCGACCACATGATGGCCACTGCGGCCGATCACGTGCTGCGGCGCTGGCAGTCGGGTGGTGGACGCGTCGACGAGTCCGTGCCGCCGACGCCGTTCCCCGACGAGCGCTACCGCACGCGCCTGATGTGGTGGGATCTCGTCCGCCTCCAGGAACACACCACCGAGGAGACCTGGCGCCGGATGCGTATGGAAGCCGACATCCTGCAATCGCCGGGGCATGCTCAGAGCCTCCCCGGGCGGGTGTCCATCTCCTCGAAGTCCCCCGGACGCTGGTAGAACACCTCGTACAGGCTCGCCGACGGCGGTGACGCCGGCGGATCCTCGGCCGCGTGGACGCTCAGCGTTCCGTCGTTCCAGATGACCGGGCCGATCGAGTCGATGACCGTGGTGTCGCGGCCGCACTCCTTGGCCCGGTACACGCACTCGTCGGCCTGGCCCAGCAGGTTTCCGATGACGTCGTCGGTGGAGCGGGCCTCGCCGCCGCGTGAGGACACCAACGGTGCGCAGACACCTCCGACACTCACCGTCACCGGCGCGGTCGCGGCCACCGCGGCGCGGAGGCGTTCGGCGCAGAGCCACAGTTCGTCCTCGTCGTGGACGACGTGGAACATCAGGAACTCCTCGCCGCCGTATCGGCACACCTCCGAGCCGACCGGAGCGTGTTCGCGGATCGCTGCGGACGCGGAGAGGAGGACGCCGTCCCCGGCCAGGTGACCGTACTCGTCGTTGATCCGCTTGAAGTGATCGACGTCGAGCAGCAGGATGCCGATCCGTCCGGTGGACGAGCGCGCAGCCGACAACAGCTGCGAGGCCCGGATGAGGAATCCGCGACGGTTGAGCAGGCCGGTCAGCGGGTCGATTCCGCACAGCCTGGTCTGCTGATCGAGAACGGCCTCCATGGACTTGCGCAGCGCCACCACCAGGAACACCGGCACGATGATGATCCCGAACAACGCGCCGAAACTGATCAGGAACGTAGGACCCGAGTCCGCGAGGTTCAAGAGCACGGCGGCCGCGCATGCGATGGCGATCGCCAGGTGAGAGAGGATCAGCCGGGTGGACGCGGTGATCGCGCCGATGGCCGGGATCGCCGCCACGATGGCCAGCACGAGCGCAGCGGCCAGGGGGTTGGCGAGGATGAGCGACGTACCGCCGATCCCGGCGATCCCGAGTCCGCCGAGGACCGCGAATTCCCGGTCCGTCAGCCGGCGACGCAGTGCGGTCACGGCGAACACCAGGGCGATGAACGACCAGATGGCCATCAGGAGGCCCATCTTCCCGGGTTCCACGGTGTCGGGTGCGAGCACGGCGATGAGAGGAAGGGGGAGAACGCCACCGGTGCTGATCAGCGTTGCCATGGAGCGCGCGTCGTAGCGGCGCATCACATTCCTGATCAAGGCCATACGCCGGGACCGCTTTCCGTCGGTATGGCCGCGCAAGCGGCCACGGGAACTCCGAAGATGATTTACGAGAACGAAATCGTAACTTGAACTAACGAATCCTGAGTGGCGTCGCACCCAGGACTCGGGTCAACCGTACCAGTCGTTTCCTAGCCTCTCTAATTGATTCGGTGATGAGATGAAAAGCAAATGTGGTTGCGTGGCGTCGGGAATTGGTCACCTCGTGTCCCTCGCTGTCCCACTGTGCGAGATCGGCGCCGGGCTCGGCCGAATCGGATAATAGTCAAGCGACGCCGGAGGTCATCGGATACCGAGGCCGAATTATACGTTCCGACCCAGGGGTGGCGCGCGGCGTCGTGATTGCCGACACTAACCGAAACGGTCGATTCGTCAGGCCGAATCCGATGATTTGTGGAGACTCCTGGCCGCGTCGCGCAGTGCCGAACGGGGGTCTCGACGAGTAAAGTCTCGCCCACAAGAGGGCGTGGCGACCGGGCCGCGGTCGGGGGATCGGACGAGAACAGATGACGGAGTGTTGAACCGCGGTGCAACGGTGATCGCGGTCTCGGTCGACCCCTATCACCGTGCTGTCGTCGCCTATGGGCATGGGGCGGCCGTATCGATCGCCGAACTGTTCGTCGAGCAGGTCCTGATGCCGATCAGTCCGCGCGCCCGGTTCGAGCGCCGGTCGGACCTGCACTGGCTGATCTCCCTGTCGTCGGAGGACGGTGGTCACGATGCCCTGATCGACGCTGCCCGCCGGAAACTGGGTGCGCACACCGTCAGCGACGGGGACCGCAGCGGATTCCTCGATGTCTGCATGGGCGTCGCCGTCGGCGCCGACCTCGAGTCGGTCTGCGATGAGGCGGATCTGGTGCGGCACGCCGACGCCGCCCTGTGTGTCGCCCTCACCCGGCGGGTGCACGTCGAGTTCGCACGTTCGAGCATGGTGCGGCAGATCAGTGCGGAGGTCGACCTCGCGGCGTGGCTCACCCGGTCGGTCGAGCGGGACTTCTCGGTCTTCTACCAGCCGATCGTCGCGATGCCGGACCGGCGGGTGGTCGGGTACGAGTCGCTCCTGCGGTGGCACACCGAATCAGGAGTGCTGTCTCCCGACGCGTTTCTCGCTGTGGCCGAGGGTATCTCGCTCCTCGCGCCGATCGGCCGGCACGCGATCGGGGAGGCCATCCGGGATCTGGCCACCGACATCTCCGACCTCGCCGGGGAGGAGGCCTTCGTCTCCCTCAACCTCTCCGCGCAGCAGCTGTCCGACGACGGTCTCGCTTGCTTCCTCGACGGCCTGATCCGCGACCACGGCGTCGATCCGGCCCGGGTCTGGATAGAGGTCCGAGAGGACCAGGTCATCCGGCTCGAGACCTCCGCGGCCCGCACCGTCAACGCGCTGCACGATCTCGGGTGCACGATCTGCGTCGACGATCTCGGTGCCGGTTTCTCCGCCCTCCGATATGTGCGGGATCTGCCCGTCGACGTCCTGAAGGTCGATCGCACGCTGATCGCCCAACTCGTCCACAGTCATTCCGATCGTGCTGTGGTGCGGGCGATCTCGGAGATGGCGGCGGCCACCGGTCTGCGGATGGTGGCCGAGGGCATCGAGAGCGACGACGTGCTCGGGGTCCTCACCGAGCTCGGCTTCGACTATGCGCAGGGCTTCTTCTTCGGTCGGCCGCAGCCGCTCGCCACGTGGGCCGGCAGGTAGCCCGGTCGTCAGGCTTCTGCAGACCAACCGGCCGGTTCGCCGTCCCCGGCGAACCGGCCGATTTGATGTGTCCTCCCGATGATGTTGCGGGAGAGGGATTTCGGACTACGTGACGGTTCCGGTCTCGATGGCCTGCGGACTGCCGGTGCTCTCCACCTCGATCCGACGCGGCTTGGCCTTCTCGGCCACCGGGATGGTCACGGTGAGCACGCCGTTGTCGTAGCGGGCGGAGATGCCGGCGCTGTCGATGGAGTCGCCGAGCGTGAGTTGGCGTCGATAGGTTCCGGAGAACCGCTCGCTGGCGAGCCACTGGACGCCCTCGTCGGACGGGGTGCTCCGCTGGGCGGACAGCGTGAGTACGCCGTTGTCGACGCTCACGTCGATCGAGCCCGGGTCCGCTCCGGGTAGGTCGGCGATGAGCACGTAGTGATCCTCGACCTTGTAGAGGTCCAAGGGCATGAACTTCGGTGTACGCGCGGTCCCGGCAGCCGAACCGGTCAGCATCCCCCGGGCCCAGGCATCCATGTCGGAAAAGGGATCGAAACGCAGCACAGCACTTCACCTCCTGTCTCACAAGGCTGCTCGCCACTCGTCCGGCGAGCAGCTCAACGCTGTACTGACACCGAAGATAGCACCGGATCCCGCGCTCGTCTAGCACTCTCCGACCGAGAGTGCCAGATTTTTTCCGGAGCGGCGGCGGCCGCTCGAATCAGCCGAGTTCGGTTGCGTCGATGGTGAATCCGGCGTCGCGGAGGCGGTCGATGAGGGCGTCGCCCATGGCGGCGGCTGTTGTCAGGACACCGGCTCGGGACGGGAGGCGATCGCGGTCGAGTGCGAGCGCGAGTGCGCTCTCGGCGAGCATGACCGCGGTCGCCTTGTAGCCGGGGTCGCCCTGGGCGCGCATCTGCGACCGGTAGCGTCGGCCGGTGCTGGTCCGGGTGAACGTCTCGACCACGAAATACCCACTGTTGCGGGACTTCTCGCTGGGTCCGTCGCCCGGTTTCGGGAGGGCGCGGTCGAGGAGGCGGCGGGTGGGGCCGAAGCTCATGGCACCCATGAAGACGCCGGTGCCCACGGCGACCGCACCGGCGGCGAGGGTCGACACGGCCGGCACGCCACCCACGTTCATCGTCTCCGCGTAGTGGAAGTTCGAGCCGTAAGCGTTGTCCAGCAAGACATTCGACCGCCGCACGATCCGGGTGTTGTGGGCCGCCATGAAGAACGGCGCGAGAGTTCCGCGCAGCGACGGGTCGACCTTCTTGGCGCTGATGATCGACAGGTCGCTCGGCTCGTCGGACAGGCCCGCCCGGGGGATCTCGCCGGGGCCGCTGGACAGGGCCTGCGGATTGAGCATCAGGCGTCGGCTCTGCGAGTTCTTGGCCTCGTCGGCGATGACCCGCATCGAGTCGATGGTGCCGCCGGACAGGCCGCCGCGCATCGACTTCACCACGAGGGTGGTGTCGGTCATCTCACCGGCCGCGTCCTCGGTGACCTTCTTGTAGAGCGCGTAGGTGGTGATGTCGGACGGGACGGAATCGAATCCGCAGGAGTGGACGATCCGCGCACCCGACGCGACGGCGGTGTCATGCGCCTTGTCGATGGAGTAGCGGACGAACGGGACCTCGCCGGTGAGATCGACGTAGTCGGTCCCCGCGGTGGCGGCCGCGACCACGAGCGCCTCGCCGTACTTGAGGTAGGGGCCCACCGTGGTGCAGACGACCTGCGTGCGGGCGACCATCGCGTCGAGCGCGGCCGGCGAGTTGGAGTCGGCGACGATCAGCGGCCAGTCGTGGGCCCGCAGGGGCAGACGGTCGCGGACCTGCGCGAGCTTGGACTCGTTGCGGCCGGCGAGCGCGACCTTGGTGCCGATGGGGGCGTGGTCGGCGAGATAACGCGCGGTGATCTCACCCACGAAGCCGGTGGCACCGTAGACGACGACGTCGAACTCGCGGCCGTGCGAGCCGGCTGCGGATGTGTTCTCGGATGTTTCGGTGTTGGATTCCCCGCTCATCTCTCCGACCTTACGTGGGACTCCGGTCACATGTGACCGGAGAGTCAGTTGCGCCGTCCGCCGCCTCGTCGGGACGCGGCCCGGGCGGCGAACGGCGCCACGAAGAGCATGAGCAGCACCCGCAGGATCTGGGCCGCGACGACGAAGGCGACGTTGCCTCCCGCGCCGGTGGCCGCTGCCAGGACGGCGTAGATGCCGCCGGGGGTGGTCGCGAGATAGCAGTCGAACATCGACTCGCCGGTCCATGCCGACAATGCGACACCGAGCAGGGCGCAGCCGACGCCGATGGCGAGGATGAGGGCGAGCGCGTGGGGCAGGACGCGTCCGATCGCCCGCAGGCGCTCCATGGTGAAGCCGAGCCCGGCCTGCCAGCCGATCAGCGCGTAGGCCACGGTGAGCAGGATCGGGGAGACCGCGGCGTCGCCGGCGATGCCGGTGAGTTCGGCGGCGGTCGACAGTGCGAGCGGGCCGAGCAGACCGGCGGCCGGGAGACGGAGAAGCCGTCCCACGGGGATGCCCACTCCCAGACACACCGCGAGCAACAACAGTCCCCACGCCTGATCGGTCCAGGACGCCGGGACGATCTCGATCGCGCCTTCTCCGGCGCCGAAGACGAGAGACGCCACGAGCGGGATGGTGACGGTGACCAGCGCGACCCGCAGGTACTGGATGACCGCGACCATCCGTTCGTCGCCGCCGAACTCGCGGGTGAGCGCGACCAGGCCGGAGGCGCCGCCCGCCACGAGTGCGAGTGACCCGGTGAGCGGGTCGACGTCGCGATGCAGCCCGAGCAGCGCGCCGCAGATGACGGAGATGGCCAGGGTCGCGATGCCGATCACCAGGACCGGGAACCACGACGACCCCAGTCCGCTCACCGTTTCCGGTTCGGCCATCGTGCCGATGTAGACACCGAGCACACCCTGGGACGAGACGAAGGCCCAGCGCGGCACGATCGGGGCGTCGGGGTCGTCGTCGGAGACGCGGCGCCGGGGTGCCCGGCCGGCGATGGCCAGCAGGCCGGCGACGGCGAGACCGGCGAACAAGGCCGCCGCGTCGACGTCGAACAGTTCCAGGATCAGCGTCGCGGCCGCGGTCAGAAGGGCCAGCAGTGTCCAGCGACGCATTGTGCCCACAGTAGGGCAGCACCCAGGCGGGTGCGGCGCGAGGCCGGGAGGATCCCGGGCGCGGTCAGGCGGGCTGCGCGGTGCCCAGGCTCAGTGCGCCATGGGGTTTCGGAACCCCCGGCTGATAGAACGCGTCGACGGTGCCGAGTGTGAAACCGGCCGCCGTCAGTTCGGCTCGTACGTCACGGGTCAGGTGACAGCCGCCGACGAGGCGCTTCTGGATCGGCTCGAGGCGGTGCTGCCAGCGACGTACCTTCTCGTCGGGCGCGAGACCGTGTTCGAGGAAGCCGAGGGTGCCGCCCGGACGCAGGACACGGCGGATCTCGGTGAGGGCCGCGCGCAGGTCGGGGATCGTGCACAGCGTGAACGTCGACAAGGCGGTGTCGAAGGACTCGTCGTCGAACGGCAGTTTCTGGCCGTCGAGCCCGGAGCGCTCGATCGGGACCGACGACCCGGCGACCCGATCGGCGGCCATCCGCCAGCCGACGTCGGAGGGCTCGACCGCCGCGACCTCGGTGACCGTATCGGGATAGAGCCCGACATTGAGACCCGAGCCGAAACCGACCTCGAGCATCCGCCCGCTCAGCGGGGCGCAGGCGCGTTCCCGCAGCGGTGTCAGGGCGGACATCCCGCACGCCAGGTGGACCAGATGCGGGACGACGCGGTCGTCATAGAATCCCACGTGACCAGCGTAACGCCGCTCCCGGCGCATCGGAGGCGAGTTCGAGTCCCTAGGCTTGAGGAATGAATCGACCGGGTCCGAATCCCTCGACGCTTCAGGCGCGGGTCATCGTCGACGAGCTGATCCGGGGCGGCGTGCAGGAGGCCGTGCTGTGCCCGGGCTCCCGGAACGCGCCGCTGGCCTTCGCGCTGCACGCCGCCGACACCGCGGGCCGGCTCCGGCTGCACGTCCGCATCGACGAGCGGTCGGCGGGGTACCTGGCACTGGGACTGGCGGTGTCGTCGAAGGAGCCGGTGCCGATCGTCATGACCAGCGGCACCGCCGTGGCGAACATGGGTCCGGCGGTCTTCGAGGCCAACTACGCACGGGTGCCGCTCGTGGTGATCAGCGCCAACCGGCCCTATGAACTGCTGGGATCGGGCGCCAACCAGACGGTCGAGCAGTTCGGCATCTTCGGCACCCAGGTGCGTGCCGCCATCAGTCTCGGTCTCGCCGAGCAGGACCTCGACACCAACAGCCAGTGGCGGTCGGCCGTCGGACGCGTGCTCGCCGCCGCACGCGGTGCGCGCACCGGCAACGCCGGCCCGGTCCAGTTCGACATCCCGCTGCGCGAGCCGCTGGTTCCCGACCCGGACGAGGTCGGGGACGATGATCTGGGCTCCTTCGCGGGCCGTCCCGGAGGCCTTCCGTGGACGCAGGCGCCGGTCGGCAAGCTCGACGTCCCGCTGCCCATCGACCTGTCGCTGGACACCGTGGTGGTGTCCGGGCACGGCTCCGGCGAGCATCCCGCGCTTGCCGGTGTGCCGACGGTCGCCGAACCGACCGCGCCGCATCCGGCGACCCCGCTGCACCCGCTGGCCCTCGACTCGCTGCGGCCGCGCCAGGCGATCATCTGCGGTCGGCCGACCCTGCATCGCGGGGTCTCGCGGCTGCTGGCCGATCCGGAGGTGCGGGTCTACGCGCTCACCACCGGTCCCCGCTGGCCCGACGTCTCGGGCAATGTCTACGCGACCGGCACGCGCATCGAGGTCGTCGGCGAACCGCGGGAGGACTGGCTCAAGGAATGCGCCGCGGTCCAGGAGCGAGTGGCCGGCGCGGTCGAGGCGGAACTCGACGAGCCCGGTCCGACCACGGGACTGCACGTCGCCCGCGCCGTCAGCGCCGCGATGGCGCCCGGTGACCAACTCGTCGTCGGGGCGTCGAACCCGATCCGCGACATCGCGCTCGCCGGGCGGGTCGCCGAGGGCGTGCGCGTGCTGTCCAACCGCGGTGTCGCCGGGATCGACGGGACCAACTCGACGGCCATCGGCGCTGCTCTGGCCCTCGACCATGAGCGGCCCGGGGCCCGGACCATCGCCCTCATGGGCGACCTGACCTTCGTCCACGACGCCACCGGCTTGGTCATCGGACCCGGCGAACCGCGGCCCGATTCGCTGCGGATCGTCGTGGCGAACGACGACGGCGGCGGGATCTTCGGACTGCTCGAACAGGGCGACCCGCGGTACAACACCGGGCAGTACGCGGGCGCCTACGAACGCGTCTTCGGAACCCCGCACCGCACCGACATCGCGTCGATGTGCGCCGGGTTCCACATCCCGCACCGGCGGGTGGACGTCGACGACCTGCGCGCAGTGCTGGCCGAGGAACCGGCCGCCGGCGGGATCGAGGTCGTCGAGGTGGCCACCGATCGGGAGCGGTTGCGGTCGGTGCACGGGGCGATCGCGGCCCGACTGCGAGGGTCGGCGAACTAGCCGCGCGACGGCGGTCGGTGTCCCCGGCAGGGCGGCCGGTTACCCTGAACGGCATGAATCCGGTGATCCAGCGACGCGTGCAGCTCGGACTGCTCGTCGTCGGGCTGACCATCACCGCGATGGCGCTGTCACTGGTCGCCGGGTGCTTCAAGAACGACTCGGCGATCGAGTCCAGCAAGGCCACCGTGATGGCCGAGGTCGTCTCGGTGGACGCGCTGCACGCCGCGGTCGACTTCCAGACCCCCGACGGCTCGTTCCACAGTCCGCGCTTCGGCCTGCTGTATCCCACCGAGCTCAGCGAGGGACAACGGATCAGCGTCGAATATGCCGCGTACAACCCGGATCTCGCGCGCCCGACCGGACGCACCGCGATGCTCTCGATCATCCCCGGGCTGTCCGTCGCAGTCGTGGGCTGGGTGGTCGTCGGCCTGCTTATGGTCGGGGTCGCGGAGTTCAGCCGGCGCATGACCCGCCGGAATGCCGCGAACTCCGACGATGTCCAGGACGCCGACGAAACCGGGAACTCCGACGAGGCCGGGAGCGCCGACGACGCCGCGGATGACGCGGTCGGCGAGGAGTCGCTCAGCCCGCGATGACCGTCATGGTCCCTCCGGAGATCACGAGGGCCTCGTCGTCGCGCAGGAAGTGCAGCGGATGGTCGGCGAACTCCTGTCGCGTCCGGTCGATCCGTCCGCGCCCGCCGACGGTTCCCTCCGCATGCGGCACGACCGTGACTTCGATGAGTTCGAGTCCGACGGTCGAGGTCAGGGGTGCGGCTTCGGCTGGGTCGTCGAGCAACGCGAGAGGTCCGATGTCGGGGCCGGTGACGGCCGCCCCGGCACTGACCCCGATGTAGGGCAGACCCAGGCGGACCGCGTCGACGAGAGGGCGGTCGGCGCCCGCGTGGCGGAGCGCGCCGAGCAGATGGAAGACGTTGCCGCCCGAGACGAACACCGCATCGATCTCGCCGAGCGCCCGGGTGAACGTGGCCGCCGGGACGAGTTCCGGATCGACGTCGACGACCTCGAATCCCTGCTCTCGCAGCGCGGCGCGGTCGAGGTCGAGCCAGGCCTGGTCGGGGTAGATCGACGACGCGGTCGGGATGAAACCGATGCGGGCGCCGGCGCCGACCCGGGGGACGAGGAAGTCGCGTACCGGCGTGAGCCACCGGCTCAGCAGCAGTAGGTCCGTGTCGGGCACACGTCCACTGTGCACGACGACCGCGTGGGCGGGTCGTCGGGAACCCGGTGCCGGGAATTCACCGGGTGTTGCGCGTCGTGTCACGCCGAACTCCTGCGGGCGCCAGACGGGGAGAGCAGGGTCGGGCCATGCGCGTCGCGATCGTCGCCGAGAGCTTCCTTCCGCAGATGAACGGGGTGGTCAACTCCGTCCTGCGGGTCGTCGAGCATCTGGAGTCCACCGGTCATGAGGTGGTCGTCATCGCCCCGGACACGCCGCGGGGTGCGCCGAGCGGGCCGCGGATGGTCGGGCGTTCGACGCCGGTGCACCTGCTGCCGTCGGTGCGGGTGCCGCGGGTGACGTCGTTGCCGGTCGGCGTGCCGTCACCGCTGTTGTACCGCGCGCTGCGCGACTTCGCGCCCGACGTCGTCCACCTCGCGTCGCCGTTCGTGGTCGGGGCGGCGGGCGCAGCGGCGGCCCGAGCGCTGGGCGTGCCGACGGTCGCGGTCTTCCAGACCGACGTCGCCGGGTTCGCGGCGTCGTACAAGCTCGGCGCGGTCGAGAAGGTGGCGTGGCGATACACCCGCCGGCTGCACGAGATGTGCGATCTGACCCTGGCGCCGTCGAGCGAGACCATGACCGCCCTCGCCGCGCGCGGGGTGCCGCGACTCCGGCGGTGGGGGCGCGGCGTCGACCTCGGCCTGTTCTCGCCTGACCGGCGGAGCGATGCGCTGCGGACCGGGTGGCTCCACGATCGTGAGGATGCGCTGGTCTGCGGGTTCGTCGGGCGACTGGCGCCGGAGAAGCACGTCGAGCGGCTGGCCGGCCTGGCCGGGGACCCGCTGGTGCGGCTGGTGATCGTCGGCGACGGTCCCGAACGCGCGCGACTGGAACGGCTCATGCCGGACGCGGTGTTCACCGGCGAACTCCGCGGCGAATCACTGGCCTGCGCGTACGCCTCGTTCGACGTCTTCGTGCACGCCGGCGAACACGAGACGTTCTGTCAGACGATCCAGGAGGCGATGGCCAGTGCACTGCCGGTCATCGCGCCCGACGCCGGCGGGCCCCGAGATCTGGTGTCGCCGTTCCGTACCGGATACCTGCTCGACGTCGGGCGATTCGAGGACACGCTGCCCTCGATCGTCCATTCCCTGCACGACGACGCGGTGCGCGCGGCGTTCGGCCGGGCTGCGGGGCAGGCGGTGCGGTCACGGACGTGGCCCGCGGTGTGTGCGGAACTCGTCGGGCACTACCGGTCGGTGACCGGTGCCGGCGTCGCGGCCGAGTTCGACCGGCCTGCCTGATCGTCGCCGAGTGCGTCGGGGCTGTCCGCGCGCCGGCGCGTTCCGACGACGAACGACAATGCGGCCGCGATGACGCACAGCACGGCGCCGCCCCACCACGCGTAGGTGTAGGTGCCGAAGGAGTCGCGGATGGCGCCGGCACCGATGGCCGCCGCCGCGGCGCCGACCTGATGGGACGCGAACACCCAGCCGAACACGATGGTCCCTCGTTGACCGAACAGTTCCCGGCACAGGGCTGCGGTGGGCGGCACGGTCGCGACCCAGTCGAGTCCGTAGATCACCACGAACATGATCATGCTCGGGTGGACGGTCTCCGACAGCAGCCACGGGAGCAGGAGGAGGCTCACTCCACGGAAACCGTAGTAGGCGACGAGCAGCTTGCGGGGATCGAATCTGTCGGTCAGCCAGCCGGAGGCGATGGTGCCGGCGATGTCGAAGACGCCGACCGCGGCGAGCAGTCCGGCGGCGACGGTCGTCGGCATGCCGTGGTCGTGCGCCGACGGGATGAAGTGGATGCCGATGAGTCCGTTGGTCGTCGCCCCGCAGATCGCGAAGGCGATCGCGAGCGCCCAGAACGACCACGACCGCGACGCGAACGCCAGGGCTTCCAGCGCGCGGGAGAACGCGCCGCCGGTGGCGTCGGCGGGCGGCGTGTAGGTGTTCGGATCGGCGCCGTAGGGGAGGACGCCGCGGTCGGACGGGTGGTCGCGCATCACGGCCCACACCAGCGGCACGACGACCAGCGCGGCCGCCGCGATCACCAGGGAGGCCGCGCGCCAGCCGGTGGACTCGGCGAGAGACGCGACGGGCGGCAGGATGATGAGCTGCCCGGTCGCCGACCCGGCGGTGAGCACGCCCATGACCAGGCCCCGTCGCTCGACGAACCAGCGCGTGGAGACGGTCGCGGCGAGCACGAGCGCCATCGACCCGGTTCCGGTGCCGATGAGCAGACCCCAGAACAGCAGCAGCTGCCACGACGCCGTCATGAACACGCTGCCGCCCGCGCCGCAGGCGACGAGCACCAGTGCCGCGGAGATGACCTGCCGCATCCCGAAGCGATCCATGAGTGCCGCAGCGAACGGCGCGATCAGTCCGAACAGGAGCAGGTTGATACTCACGGCCAGCGACATCACGCTGGTCGACCACCCGAACTCGTGGTGCAACGGCACCATCAGCGCACCCGGCGCGGCCCGGAATCCGGCCGCACCCAGCAGCGCGAGGAAGGCCACCGCGGCCACCCACCAGGCGGGATGGATGCGGTGGTCGCGGCCTGCGGAGCGGTGTCCGGAAGATGGGGCTGTGCTCACTCGACGATGATCCACTGCGCCCGCAGCGTCGGGACCGTCCGGGGGTCGCCGGTGCGGCGTACCTCACGACCGTCGCGACGTCGGCGCGCGGTAGCGTGACCCCCATGGCATCGACGGGCGCGAACCCACCGCAGCGGGCAAGTCTGGAGAAGGATCCGGCCGAGGTCGCGGCGATGTTCGACGGCGTCGCCCGACGCTATGACATCACCAACACGGTGCTGTCCTTCGGGCAGGATCGCGGCTGGCGCAAGAAGACCCGTAAGGCGCTCGATCTGCGCCCCGGGGACATCGTCCTCGACCTGGCGGCGGGAACGGCCGTGTCGACCGTCGAACTCGCCTCGTCGGGCGCGCACTGCGTGGCGGCCGACTTCTCACTCGGCATGCTGAAGGCCGGCGCGCACCGCGACGTGCCCAAGGTCGCAGCCGACGCGCTGTCGCTGCCGTTCGCCGACAACTCCTTCGACGCGGCCACCATCTCCTTCGGCCTGCGCAACGTCAATGACGTCCCGACCGCGCTCGCCGAACTGCGTCGTGTGCTGAAACCCGGTGGGCGGCTGGTGATCTGCGAGTTCTCCACGCCGACTCTCAAGCCGTTCCGCACGGTGTACATGGAGTACCTGATGAAGGCGCTGCCCGCGGTCGCGACCAAGGTGTCGAGCAGCCCGGCCGCGTATGTCTATCTGGCCGAGTCGATCCGGGCCTGGCCCGACCAGTTCGCGCTGGGCGACCTCATCCGCGAGGCCGGATTCGACCGGGTGCGCTGGCAGAACATGACCGGCGGGATCGCGGCGATCCACTCCGCGCGCGCCTGATCCGCCCCGCTCCCTGAGGTTGAGCGGCGGTGACCCCCTCGCTCCCTGAGGGCGAGCGAAGCGAGCCACGACGGGTCGGCGACGTCATCTCACCAGGCCTTCGAGGCTCGTCGCTTGCGCTCCTCGCGCCTCAGGCAGCGAGGGGAACGGCCGCCCGCGAAGCAGCCCTGGTCGCTCCCTTGCATCAGGAACCAGCAGCCTGCGGTGCTTCCTCGGCGAGGAGGTCATGCGGCACCGGGCATCCGGTGGGCGGCGTTGCAGCAGAGCTCTTCTCGGCCTTCGGGACCGGGCAACCCGGACTGAAGGTGCCGAGTTCCTCGAGGCGGTAACCGTTGGGGTAGCTGCGGATCTGCTTGGTCTGGCGGCCGAACAGCGGCTCGGTCCGCGGCGGGAAGAACAGCCGGATCGCGAGACCGCGGGCCTTCAGGCCGCCGCGCACCAGGATGCGTTCGACGAGGGTCGGCTTCGGGTACTTGAACGCGGTGAGGAGGCGATCGTCCATGAGCGCGAACGACATCCGGCGCACCACTGCGCGCGGGAGCAACTTGTAGGGCATGAAGGTGCCCATCAAGTCGAGTGTGGAGTCCGCGACGGCGAGGGCGTCGGGACTGAAGGCGAAGTTGGCCGTCTCGTAGTCCTCGTAGAACTGTTTGAAGCCCGCGTAGGTCTCCGGGATGTCCTTGATGCCCATGAGCTGCCCGATGCGGCGGTAGTAGTTCGTGAGTCCGCGGATCTCGTGGTTGGTGAGCTTGCGCCACTCGTAGGCGTTGACCCACTCGACCGGGCACACCACGAAGGTCGCCAGCACGTAGAGGAAGTCTCCGTTGGAGATGTCGTACATACCGTGCATCTGGTTGATGCGGCGGATGCCGGCGCGACCCAGTGGGCTGTCCACGCCGTGCTCGATCGGGGCGTCGAGCAGGAGGACCGTGTCGTCGTAGCGCTTCTGCGTCGACTCGGTGAACTGGCTCGTCTTGTACAGCAGGTCGCCGATCGACGGCACCGCGTACGTGCGGAACAGCGCGAAGCTCAGGGCCTGGGTGATGCCCCAGGGGAACTCCTGGGTGCCGAGTGCCCGGGCGATGGCCGTCGGGTCGTTGTCGGCGTCCATGCGATCGATGTCGCCACGCAGGTGATAGCGCTGTGCCACCCGGTTCTGGACGGCGTGCTTGGCGCGGGTGGCGAGAGTGGATGCAGTGGACATCTTCCATCTCCTGGGTCGACGGTGGTGATGATTGTTGCACGGGTGTGGTGGGCGCCACACTGTTGGAACAATACCGCCTCGATGTCTCTTCGGGCACCCCGGGTGGGGAGAGGTCGCAGATTTGCCGCGCGGGCGCTTCCTTCCCGCCTGCCGGTTTCCCTCGCGCTTGTCGGGTAGGGCCCGCGCGAGGGAGGCAGCACCGCGGGAAGGAAGCGGGCACGCGGCAGTTCAGGCGAACGGCGGCCGCGGATCGATGCGGCTGGAGATGCGGCCGACGGTCCGCCAGGCGCGGGCCACGAGGTCGGCGTCCTCGTCGGTGATCAGGTTGCCCATGACGCGGACGACGAGCGACATCAGCTGCGGCGACCGGATGCCGGGGCGGCCGAGCGTGGGCACGGCCTGCGGCATCGTGAGAAGTCCGGCGAGGCGTCGGGCGGCGGAGAACGCGAGCCCGTAGTGGCCGACGAGGATGTCGCGCCAGCGGTCGGTGTAGTCGTCGGCGCCGAGGAGTTCGACGGCCAGGCGCGCGGTCTCCATCGCGTAGTCGATGCCCTCGCCGTTGAGCGGGTTCACGCAGGCGGCGGCGTCGCCGATCAACACCCAGTTGCGGCCCGCGACACCGGTCACCGCACCGCCCATCGGCAGCAGGGCCGAGGCGATCCGGACCGGCGGTCCGTCGAGTGCCCACTCGTCACCGACCATGGCGGCGTAGTGCTCGAGAATCGGCCGAAGTGCCATGTGCGCCGGTCGTTTCGACATGGCGAGTGCGCCGACCCCGACGTTCACCAGCCCGCCGCCCGCCCCGCCGAGCGGGAACACCCAGCCATAGCCGGGCAGGAGTTCGCCGTCGGGCCCACGCAACTCCAGGTGCGAACCCATCCAATGGGAATCGGCCCGCGCCGAGGGTGCATAGGCGCGCGCGGCCACGCCGTATGCGGTGTCCCGATGCCATTCGCGGCCAAGGGATTTACCCAGACCGGAACGTACGCCGTCGGCGACGATCAGGTCGCCCACGCGGACGGTGTGCGTGGCGCCGCCGGAGGAGAACGTCACCGCGGCCACCCGATCGCCGTCCATCGTGACGTCGACGGCCTTGGCGCCCTGAACCATTCGGGCGCCCGTGCGCACCGCGTGCGCGCGGATCGCGTCGTCGAACTCGGTGCGTGCCACGGCGCTGCCGTACGCCGGGAAACGTCCCGACGGCCAGCGGACCTGCTGGCGGGCTCCCCACCCGTTGAGGAGCAGGCCGTCGATGCGGGGCCGGTCGGCCACCAGTGTTCCCAGACCGAGTGCGTCGAGTTCGGCGATGGCGCGCGGGGTGAGTCCGTCGCCGCAGGTCTTGTCGCGCGGGAACACCGCGGCGTCGACCAGGACGACCTCGCGACCGGCAGCAGCGGCATGCGCGGCGGCCGCCGACCCGCCCGGTCCGGCGCCGACCACCAACACGTCCGCGTGGTCGGGGAAGGAGGTGGCATCCGGGGGCGTCGTTTTCTCAGCGCTCACCCGAACAGTATGTCCGTTGCCCTGACCCGATAGGCTCGGCAGGCAAGGTGGGGCGACGAGGACACTCGGGCATCCGCCCACCGCATATTTGCCGGATCAGACGAGATGGGGCGGCATAGCTGTGAAGTCCACATTCGCCGGGTTGGACCTGGTATCGGATGAGTTCGCCGACACGGTGCGCTCCTCGTTGCAGAAGGTCGAAGACCTGCTGCTGAGTGAGCTCTCATCCGGGGACGACGTCATGACCGAGGCCGCGACCCACCTGGCCAAGGCCGGCGGCAAGCGGTTCCGGCCGATGTTCGCCATCCTGGCCTCGCAGTTCGGGCCGCGGCCCGAGTCGGACGACGTGATCACCTCGGCCACCGTGGTGGAGATGATCCACCTCGCGACGCTCTACCACGACGACGTGATGGACGAGGCCTCGATGCGCCGCGGCGCCCCGAGCGCCAACGCCCGCTGGACCAACAGCATCGCCATCCTCTCCGGCGACTTCCTGTTCGCCCGCGCCTCGCGCCTGGTGTCGACGCTGGGTCCCGATGCGGTGCGCATCATCGCCGAGACCTTCGCCGAACTCGTCACCGGCCAGATGCGGGAGACCGTCGGCGTCAAGCCCGGCGCCGATCCCATCGACCACTACCTGCAGGTGGTGTGGGAGAAGACCGGCTCGCTGATCGCCGCCGCCGCCCGCTTCGGCGCGATGGCCTCCGGCGCGACCTCCGACGACATCGAGCGTCTCTCCAAGATCGGCGACATCGTGGGCGTCGCCTTCCAGGTCTCCGACGACATCATCGACATCAGCTCGGTCTCGGTGGAGTCGGGCAAGACCCCGGGCACCGACCTGCGCGAGGGCGTCCACACCCTGCCGGTCCTCTACGCACTCACCGGCGACGACGCCACGTCGGCGCGGTTGCTCGAGCTGCTCGTCGGTGCCGACGGCGGATCACGCCCGCTCACCGACGACGCCGAGGTCGCCGAGGCACTCGAGTTGCTCGGCTCGTCGGCCGGTATGGCCGCCGCGCGGGCCAAGCTGCAGAGCTTCGCCGACGAGGCCCACGCGATGCTCGCCGAACTGCCGGAGACCCCGGCCCACAAGGCGTTGTCGTCGTTGGTCGACTACACGATCGACCGCGTCGGGTAGGGGGCTTCGACGCGGTGCCTCGCTGCGCTCAGTACCGGCTCAGCCGGCGGTAGGTGCGGGGCTTCGACGCGGTGCCTCGCTGCGCTCGGTACCGGCTCAGCCGGCAGGGGGCGTGCCTCGCTGCGCTCGGTACCGGCTCAGCCGGCAGGGGGCGTGCCTCGCTGCGCTCGGTACCGGCTCAGCCGGCGGGGGGACGCCGCGTATCGAGGTCAGCGCCCGTTGCGAGCCATCTCCTGGAGCCGCCGGATGCGTTCGGCGGTCGGCGGGTGCGTGGAGAACATCTTCGCCATCCGGTCGCCGGCCCGGAACGGGCTCTCGATCATCATGTGCGACTGCGCGGCGATGTCGGGCTGCGGCGGCAGCGGAGCAGCCTGGACGCCGCCGGAGATCTTCGCCAGCGCCGACGCGAGCGCGAGGGGATCGCCGGTCAGCTCGGCACCTGATTCGTCGGCCTGGAACTCGCGGGAACGCGAGACGGCCATCTTCACCAGCGTGGCCGAGATGGGGCCCAGGAATGCGATGAGGAGCATCGCGAGCGGATTGGGACCGTTGCCGCGGCCGCCGAACGCGCCCATGAACATCGCGAAGTTGGCCAGACCGCTGATGACCGCGGCCATCGCGCCGGCGATCGAGCTGATCAGGATGTCGCGGTTGTAGACGTGTGACAGCTCGTGGCCGAGCACCGCCCGCAGCTCCCGCTCGTCGAGCAGCTGCAGGATGCCCGTCGTGCAGCACACGGCGGCGTTCTTCGGGTTGCGGCCCGTCGCGAAGGCGTTGGGGGATTCGGTGGGGGAGATGTAGAGCGCCGGCATCGGCTGGTGGGCGGCGGTCGCCAGTTCACGCACGATCCGATAGATGACGGGCGCCTGCAGCTCGGTGACCGGCTGTGCGTGCATCGCCTTCAGCGACATCTTGGCGCTGTTGAAGTACACGTAGGCGTTCATGCCGACGGCGACGATCACCGAGCCCCACAGGATCAGGGGACTCTGGAACAGTGCACCGATTCCGACGATGATCGCCGACATCACACCCAGCAGGGCAGCGGTCTTCAATCCGTTGAGATTCATCGGGGTTCCTCGTCTGTCGGGCGCCGGAATCGGGGGAGGGCGCCTCGTTCATTCAAACGACGCAGCAAGCGTTTGGGTTTCCGACTGCCTGCTCTGCGATCTTGCACACATTTCACCGCTGCCGGGCGTCGCGGCTCGGTGGGGGTGAAGCGACACATCCCCGCCCGGCAGGTCGCGCGGGCGGGGATGGGTGTCGCGAGGGTCAGCGGTAGTTGACGAACTGCAGGGCGATGCCGAAATCCTCGCCCTTGAGCAGCGCGATCACGGCCTGGAGGTCGTCGCGCTTCTTGCTCGAGACGCGCAGCTCGTCGCCCTGGATCTGCGCCTTGACGCCCTTCGGGCCCTCGTCGCGGATCTTCTTGGAGATCTTCTTCGCGTGTTCGGAGTCGATGCCCTGGACCAGGTTGCCGCTGATCTTGAACGTCTTGCCCGACCCGACGACATCGCCGGCGTCGAACGCCTTCAGCGAGATGTCGCGACGGATCAGTTTCTCCTTGAACACCTCGAGGCCGGCCTGCGCGCGCTCCTCGGCGTCGGAGGTGATCACGATCGTCTCCTCGCCGGACCACTCGATACCGGTGTTGGTGCCACGGAAGTCGTAGCGCTGCGACAGTTCCTTGGCGGCCTGGTTGAGGGCGTTGTCGACCTCCTGGCGGTCGATCTTGCTAACCACGTCGAACGATGAATCAGCCATGTCCGACAGGTTATGTCATCGCCTCGGCACGATCGGGCTCGTGGCGGGGTTTCGACGTGGCTCAACCGGCAGAAGGACGGGGCTCAACCGGCAGAAGGACGTGGCTCAACCGGCAGAAGGACGGGGCTCAACCGGCAGAGGGGCGTGGCTCAACCGGCAGAGGGGCGTGGCTCGACCGGCAGAGGGGTGCGGCGGGTTCTCGGCGACCTGCCAAAACTGTCGCGCTGACCAGCCGGTTTGCATGCGGACGTATGGTTCGTTGTATTCTTCACCGCGTTGTTCCAACGACCGTCACGACGGCCGTCAGAGCAGCACGGCAGGTTGCCCGAGCGGCCAAAGGGAGCGGATTGTAAATCCGTCGCGCAAGCTACATAGGTTCGAATCCTATACCTGCCACGACGTGGTCGACGTTCATGAAAACTGCAAAAAGACGGTCGCTGACCTGCGATTTGTCTAGCACGGACATGAGTGTGTAACCTCGTTAAGGCCCTCGAGCAGCGATGCTCGGGGCACGCCCCCTTAGCTCAGTCGGCAGAGCGTTTCCATGGTAAGGAAAAGGTCGACGGTTCGATTCCGTCAGGGGGCTCGCTGGACGACAAAGTCCGCGGGGCGGTGTAGCTCAGCTGGTTAGAGCGCACGACTCATAATCGTGAGGTCGAGGGATCGAGTCCCTCCACCGCTACACATCGGGTCCGACCGGAACCGAGCGCAAGGGTCGCAAGCCCTGAGGGAACTGCCGAACCCGACCACGTACCACCCGAAAGAAGGCAATCAAGTGGCCTCCTCAACAGATGTTCGCCCCAAGATCACCTTGGCATGCGAGGTGTGCAAGCACCGTAACTACATCACCAAGAAGAACCGCCGCAACGATCCCGATCGCCTCGAGATCAAGAAGTTCTGCCCGAACTGCGGCAAGCATCAGGCGCACAAGGAATCGCGCTAGACACGCCTGTCGGCGATTCCGGTACAAGAACCAGCACACGGGCTGCCTCTGCGAAGAGGCGGCTCGTTTTGCTTGTTGGCGGGCCGTTAGTCGCCCGGCGCAAGGTGCTTCGCAAAACTAAATAAACTCAACGAGACAACACGCGCAGCGCGGCGCGGGTGGGTCGTCGATGACGGCCCACGTAGTCCGATCGGGCCCCTCCCGATCGGTCATGCGAAGGGAGCAGTAGTCACATGTCAGACGCGAGTGGAACAGACCTCCAGGAGCGGATCGCCGAGTCGAGGAACGGCGGTGTGAAGCTCACCCCCGAGGAGATCGCCGCGCACACCCAGTCGCTCGTCGGCTTCCACTACACCGTCGACGACTACTACGAGATCGGCCGCGAAGAGGTCCGCAAGCACGCGATGGCCGTGCAGGACGCGCACCCCACCCACTGGAGTGAGGAAGGCGCCCGCGAGTTCGGTCACGACACCCTGATCGCCGCTCCCACCTACGTCTCCGTCCTGGGCATCATCGCGCAGCGCAAGCTGTTCGAGGACGTGATCACCGGCTACGACATGTGGCAGATCATGCAGACCGATCAGCGCCTTGTCTACCACCGGCCGATGAAGGTCGGGGACCGGCTGATCTGCGACGTCTCGCTCGAGTCGTTCCGTCACGTCAGCAGCCCCGAGATGATCGACCTGATGGTCACCAAGAACGTCATCTGGAACCAGCACAACGAGCCGGTCATGACGACCTGGACGTCGCTGGCCGCGCGGCCCGGCATGGACGTCGACCCCGAGCTCGAGGCCTCCCTCGATCACGTGATGATGAAGATCGACGCGATCGGCGATCCCGGCCACACCGTCAAGGCACCGGCCGGCCGCTACGAGCTGCCCGATCCGACCAAGTCGCCCGACGCGTACGCGGCGGTGAACTTCGACACCCTGTCGGTCGGTCAGGAACTGCCCGCCAAGCGGTACTTCCTCACCCGGGGCAATCTGTCCAACTACGCCGGTGTCGCCGGCGACCCGAACCCGATCCACTTCTCCGACCACGTGATCAACGCGGCCGGAATGGATGACGTGGTCGCCCACGGAATGCAGACGATGGGCCTCGGCGCCAGCTTCGTCTCCGAGTTCATCGGCGATCCGGCCGCCTTCTGCGAGTACAACGTGCGCTTCACCAGCCCGGTGTACGTCCCGGCCGACAACAGCGCCGCCGTCGACTTCACCGGCAAGGTCAAGTCGCTCGACCCGGAGACCCGACGCGGCACGATCGCGATCACCGCGAAGCAGGACGATCGCCGGATCTTCGGCCGTGCCACGGTGGTCGTCCAGTTCAACTGACATCCGAACACACCGACGGCGGCGACCTCTGTGGTCGCCGCCGTCGGTGTTCTCGACGTAGTGTCCGAGATTGCGTCTCACGGCGTCGGCGTCGCCGGGCCGAGAAGCGGTGGTGTTGGCACGAGGGCCGGTGTCGAATACCAGCATCCGGCCCTGGCCGCGCAGGTGTGTCGGCGTCGATGTTCTGCCGCTGCTCGCCGTAGATTCCCTGCAGCGCAACGGGATACGCCTTCAGGGTGTAGTCGGGTTCCAACTCCATCGCCTTCTCCGCGGCGGCCGCGATCGGCACGTCGAGTGCCTGCCGGACCCAGATCGAAGTCGCGTGCGACATCGATCGGGTCGCGCGACCTCGGCCGATGTCGCAGATCCCGACTGAAGTCGCGTGCGACTTCATTTCGTCAGGCGCCGGAGCGTGTCGACGCCGGTCCTCCGGCGTGGCGCGGTGACGCGGAACACCCGCCGTGTCATCCGGGTACGACCGGGGAGACCAGCGTGTCCGTGCCCCGCCATCGCCGCCATTTCTGCAGGTCGCGGCCTGATGTCGTCGACCGTCGACAACGTTCCGGGGTGCGAAACGCCCGTCACGGGACTTGGGCGGACGTGCACCGTGTACGGTCGTCGATGGGAGCAGATGGAGCGCGTTTTGGGTCCACAGCCCCGGTGATCTACACTGAAGTGTCTGATTGATTCAGACTTGCGCGCTACCCAGTAGGGTGGCGCGTTGGTTTTGTCGGCGGTGAAACGCCGGTACCGGTCGCGAGGCCGGGATCGATGAGACGGCAGCGGAACCACCTCGGTGGGGAAGTCGCAAAGGGGCGTAGCTCAATTGGCAGAGCAGCGGTCTCCAAAACCGCAGGTTGCAGGTTCAAGTCCTGTCGCCCCTGCCCTGGTGAAGGGCACACGTTGACGAGAGGACCGCGAAGTTGAGCAAGCGAGATCGGGCCGCCCGCGCCAAAGAAGCCGCTGAGGGTTCTGCGGCCGATTCGGCAGCGGCTGAGCTCGACGGTCGCGACGAGGCAACCGGCGGTGCGGACGACGAGACGTCGACCGGCGCCGCGAAGGAGCTGCGTCCGTCCGGCAAGCGCTCGGCTCGTGGACGTCGCTCGTCAACCGGTGCATCCGGAACCGACGGAGACACCGACTCCGGCACGGGGTCGGCGGTAGCCGTCAAGGAACGCAAGAAGAAGAAAAAGGCGTCTGCTGAGGAGAGCCGGAATCCGTTCGTTCGGATCTGGTTGTTCCTCACGCAGGTCGTCGCCGAGCTGAAGAAGGTCATCTGGCCGACGCGGCGCGAGATGATCACGTACACGATCGTCGTGCTCGTGTTCGTCATCGTGATGACCGCGTTCATCTCCGGCCTCGACCTGGCCTTTGCCAAGGGCGTCCTCTGGTTGTTCGGCTGACCCACGCGGTGGGTGGCCGGGCGAGCGGGAGCCGACCGGAGATGAACCATAAGGAGCGTGGGCTGCAGTGAGCACCCCGGAGAACGAACTCGCATCGACCGACGCCGTCGAGGTGGCTGACACCGACGTCGACGCGGCCGTGACCGACGAGGTCGACGAGGCTGCAGTCGACGAGGCCGGTGACACCGACGTCGAGGCGGCCGCCGAGGGCGACGAGGCTCCCGCGACCGACGTCGACTCCGAAGACGCCGATGCCTCTGACGAGGCCGTCGAAGAAGCCCCTGAGGAAGAGGTCGATCCGGTCGAGGAGCTGCGCAAGCAGCTGCGACGCGCTCCCGGCGACTGGTACGTGATCCACAGCTACGCCGGCTACGAGAACAAGGTCAAGGCCAATCTCGAGACCCGCGTGCAGAACCTCGACGTCGGCGACTACATCTTCCAGGTCGAGGTTCCGACCGAAGAGGTCACCGAGATCAAGAACGGCCAGCCCAAGAAGGTCAACCGCAAGGTGCTGCCGGGCTACATCCTCGTTCGCATGGAACTCAACGACGAGTCGTGGGGCGCCGTGCGCAACACCCCGGGTGTCACCGGCTTCGTCGGGATGACCAGCAAGCCGTCGCCGCTGTCGCTCAACGAGGTGCTGCAGTTCCTCATGCCGCGCGCCGAGGCCAAGAAGCCGGCCCAGCGCGGTTCCGCCGCCGAGGGTGTCGAGGCCGCTGCGGCCGCCGCGTCGAACGTCATCGAGGTCGACTTCGAGGTCGGCGAGTCGGTCACCGTCATGGACGGCCCGTTCGCCACGCTTCCCGCGTCGATCAGCGAGGTCAACGCCGAGCAGCGCAAGGTCAAGGTGCTCGTCTCGATCTTCGGTCGCGAGACTCCGGTCGAGCTCGGGTTCAACCAGGTCGAGAAGATCTGACGCCCTCCGCGGAGAGCGGATGCACGGCAGATAAACACAGACTTTCACGTCTCCAGCGGGCGTGAATTCGCAAGGAAACAAGCAAGGACAAAAGGATGCCTCCCAAGAAGAAGAAGCTCGCCGGGATCATCAAGCTCCAGATCCAGGCAGGCGCGGCCAACCCGGCCCCGCCCGTGGGTCCGGCGCTCGGTCAGCACGGCGTGAACATCATGGAGTTCTGCAAGGCGTACAACGCGGCGACCGAGTCGCAGCGTGGCAACGTCATCCCGGTGGAGATCTTCGTGTACGAAGATCGCTCGTTCGACTTCAAGTTGAAGACCCCGCCGGCAGCAAAGCTCCTGCTCAAGGCCGCAGGCCTGCAGAAGGGCTCCGGCGAGCCCCACACCAACAAGGTCGGCAAGGTGAGCATGGACCAGGTCCGTGAGATCGCCAAGACCAAGGCCGAAGACCTGAACGCCAACGACATCGACCAGGCCGCGAAGATCATCGCCGGTACTGCTCGGTCCATGGGCATCACGGTCGAGGGCTAGACCCAACCGAGGGCTAGACCCAACACATTCATCTCGTGGGAGGGCCGGCTCGGCCCGCACCACACACCCCGCCGATTGAGTGCGGAGAAAGAACAGAGCCATGAGCAAGAAGAGCAAGGCCTACGCGGCCGCGGCCGAGAAGGTCGACAAGTCCAAGCTGTACAGCCCGCTGGAGGCTGTGGAGCTGGCCAAGGAAACCTCGTCGAAGAACACCGACGCGACCGTTGAGGTTGCGATGCGGCTGGGCGTCGACCCCCGTAAGGCAGATCAGATGGTTCGAGGCACCGTCAACCTGCCGCACGGCACGGGTAAGACCGCCCGCGTGATCGTGTTCGCCGCCGGCGACAAGGCCGCCGAGGCCACCGCCGCCGGTGCCGACGAGGTCGGCGCCGAGGACCTGATCGAGCGCATCCAGGGCGGTTGGCTGGACTTCGACGCCGCGATCGCCACCCCGGATCAGATGGCCAAGGTCGGCCGCATCGCGCGTGTCCTCGGACCGCGCGGCCTGATGCCGAACCCGAAGACGGGCACCGTGACCACCGACGTCACCAAGGCCGTCAACGACATCAAGGGCGGCAAGATCAACTTCCGCGTCGACAAGGCAGCCAACCTGCACTTCGTCATCGGCAAGGCTTCGTTCGACCCGGCCAAGCTGGCCGAGAACTACGGCGCCGCGTACGACGAGATCATGCGTGCGAAGCCGTCGGCAGCCAAGGGCCGCTACATCAAGAAGGTCACCATCTCCACCACCACGGGCCCGGGCATCCCGGTCGACCCGCAGGTGAGCCGCAACTTCGCCGACGCCCCGCAGGTCTGATCCTGTGGTAGGCGCTCGCGCGTAGCAAGAGACACCCACGAGGGGCTCGGCATCCGATGCCGGGCCCCTCGTGCTCTGTCTCCCCAGTTCTTCGGAGGTCAGTGGCTCGTGGTGAGAATGTGTATCCGTAACCGTGGTGTGGCGGTGGCCGCCGCGCTGCTGTCGATGTTGCTCGTGGTCGCCGGCTGCGGCATGGGAAGTGGGTCCGACGACGCCGCGGCGTCGGGCACCCCGTCGAGGATCGTGTCGATCAGTCCGACGGCCACGGAGATGCTGTTCGCGGTCGGCGCCGGTGATCAGGTCGTCGCCGTCGACGATCAGTCGGACCACCCGGCCGACGCACCGCGAACAGCGCTGTCGGGTTACACCCCGAATCTCGAGGCGATCCTCGCCCACGACCCCGATCTCGTCGTCCTCACCGACGACAACAACGACATCGTCGCCGGCCTGGACCGGGTGGGCGTCGAGGTTCTGAAGATCCCGGCAGCGACGAACCTCGACGAGACGTATACGCAGATCAAGCAGGTCGGTGACGCGACCGGACATGCTGAGGCAGCCGATGATCTCGTGGTCTCGATGCGTGACGAGATCGAGCAGATCGTCCGCACCGTGCCGCTGCGCGAGGTTCCGCTGACCTACTTCCACGAGCTCGACGACACGTACTACACGGTCACCGACGACACCTACCTCGGCCAGATCTACAGCCAGCTCGGTCTGCGGTCGATCGCGACCGGGCAGAACGGCTATCCGCAGCTGTCGCCCGAGTTCATCCTCGAGAGCGATCCCGAGGTCGTCTTCCTCGCCGACTCCCAATGCTGTGGGGTCACGCCGGAGAAGGTCGCCGCGCGTGCCGGCTGGGACGAGCTGCGTGCGGTCGTCGACGGTCAGATCCACGTCCTCGACGAGGACATCGCGAGCCGTTGGGGTCCCCGCGTCGTCGACCTGGTCCGCGACATCGCGCGGATCGTCTCCGGCGTCGACGGACAACCCTCGAACTGACATGGCCAGCCGTCACGTCGGGGTCATCTGCGGGGCGGTCGCGGTGCTGCTGGGCGCTTGTCTGCTCGCAGTCCTCGTCGGCCCGGCCGGCCTGACCCCGAAGGGCGTGCTGCTCGACCTTCTCGACCGACTCCCGCTCGTCGACGTCGAGTCGGGTCTCACACCGCGCCAGCAGGCGATCCTCTGGGAGGTGCGGATGCCGCGCGTCGCGCTCGGCGCGCTGGTCGGCGCGATGCTGGCCGTCGCGGGTGCCGCGTACCAGGGCGTCTTCCGCAATCCGCTCGCCGACCCCTACCTGCTCGGTGTGTCCAGCGGCGCGGGCCTCGGCGCGACCGTCGCGATCGTCCTCGGTGGTGCGGCCGGCACGATCGGCCTGCCGCCCGCGGCGTTCATCGGTGGCATCGTGGCGGTCGCCGCGACCTATGCACTCGGGCGGACCGTCGGCGGCGGCCGGACCGAGGTGGTCATCATTCTCGCCGGCGTCGCGGTGGCGGCGTTCGCGAACGCCATCCAGACCTTCCTCATGCAGCAGCACGACGACACCCTGCGGCAGGTCTACAACTGGATGCTCGGCCGGCTGTCCACCGACGGCTGGTCCGAGGTGATCACCGTGCTGCCGTACGTCGTCGTGTGCGTCGTCGTCATCGTGCTGTTCGGGCGCACACTCGACGTCATGGCGGTCGGCGACATCGAGGCGTCGAGTCTGGGGATCAGGCCCGAACGCGTGCGCCTGCTGCTCGTCTGCATCGCGACGCTCGGCACTGCGGCCGTGGTGTCGGTCAGCGGGTTGATCGGCTTCGTCGGCATCGTGATCCCGCATGCCGTGCGGCTTCTCGTCGGCCCGGGGCATCGGCTGTTGCTGCCGCTGTCGTTGCTGGTGGGGGCGGCCTTCCTGGTGCTCGCGGATGTGGTCGCCCGGACCGCGATGTCGCCGTCCGAGCTGCCGATCGGCGTGGTCACCGCCGCCATCGGTGCACCCTTCTTCCTGGTCGTCCTCCGACGCAGCAGCCGGAGTTCCGTATGACCGCCGCGATCGTCTGCCGCGGCGTGTGTGCCTCCCGCGGCGGGGTGGAGGTCCTACACGACGTCGACCTCGAGATCGGTTCGGGCGCCTGGGTGTCCCTCGTCGGCCCCAACGGCTCCGGGAAGACGACGCTGCTCCATGCGCTCGCCGGTCTGGTGGCCTCGACCGGACGCATCGACGTCGCCGGGGTCGACCCCGGCCGCGCGCGCCGACGCGAGATCGCGCGGGCGGTGGCCCTGATGCCACAGCGGCCGATCGTCCCGGAGGGCACGTCGGTACGCGAGCTCATCGGCCTGGGTCGCACCCCGCACATCGCCCGGTTCGGCAGCGAGACCCGCACGGACCGTGAGGTGGTCGACGACGTGATCGGTCGCCTCGATCTCGAGGAGTTCGCGAACCGGGCCGCGTCGGCGCTGTCGGGTGGTGAGCTGCAGCGGGTGGTGCTTGCCCGTGCGCTGGCCCAGCAGCCGCGGGTGCTGCTCCTCGACGAACCGACCAGCGCCCTCGACATCGGCCACCAGCAGCAGGTTCTCGACCTCGTCGACTCCATGCGGGAGGCCAGTGAGCTGACGGTCATCGCCGCGATGCACGACCTGACATCGGCCGCCCAGTACGGGCAGCGACTCGTGCTCCTCGACCACGGTCGGATCGTGGCCGACGGTCCGCCCGCGGAAGTCCTCACCGCCGAACGGCTTCGGGATGTCTATGCGGCGAAAGTGGAAGTCCTCGACCGCCCCGACGGACCGGCGGTGCTGCCCGTGCGCGACCCGGGACACCGGTGACGATGAGGATCACGCTGCTCGGCACCGGTGCCGCCGATGGCTGGCCGAATGCGTTCTGCCGCTGCGGGTCCTGTGCCGATGCGCGGCGCAGACGGGACTTCCGCGCGCAGACCGCGGCACTCGTCGACGACGTGCTGATGCTCGACTTCGGCCCAGACGCTCCGGGTTCCGCAGTGCGCCAGGGGGTTTCCCTCGCCGGCGTGCGGCATGTGCTGATCACCCATGCGCACGCCGATCACCTCGCTCCGCAGTCGTTGTTGTTCCGGTCGTGGGTCGAGGGGGCGGGTGAGCTGGAGTTGATCGGCCCGGCCGATGCTCTCGACCAGTGTCGTCCGTGGGTGGGGCCCGACAGTCCGGTGCGGTTCACGCCGGTTGCCGCGGGTGCCCGGCTTCCTGTCGGCGACTTCGATGTTCGTGTACTTCCCGCGCAGCACAAGGTCTTTCGCGAGGGCGACGCGGTGCTCTACGACGTCACCGGGCCGGATGGCACACGGCTGCTGTGGGCGACCGACACCGGCGTGTGGCCGGGCGATCGGATCGACGCGGTCGCGGGCGCCGGGTTCGACGCGGTCTTCCTGGAGGAGACCTTCGGTGATCGCGAGGACCTCTCCGACGGCCATCTCGGGTTGGCGGGTTTCGGGACGATGGTCGAGGCGCTGCGCGAGGTCGGTGCGATCGTCGACTCCACGGACGTCGTCGCCGTTCATCTCGGACATCACAATCCGCCGGTCGGCGCGCTGCGCGAGAGGCTTCGGGGTCTGGGCGCGCGCCCGGGCCATGACGGGGAGGTGCTCGAGATGGGCAAGCCGGGGCAGCGTCGGACCTTCGTCACCGGTGGGGCGAGGTCGGGGAAGTCGCGGTATGCCGAAGGCCTGCTGGCCGGCATCGACGACGTCGTGTACGTCGCCGCGGGTGGGCCGCGGACCGGCGATCCCGACTGGGATCGGCGCGTCGAACTCCACCGTGGACGACGCCCGGAATCGTGGACGACGGTCGAGGACACCGATGTCGCCGGAGTCCTGCGGTCGGCGCGCCACCCGGTCCTCGTCGATTGTCTCGGGACGTGGCTGGCGGCGCGGATCGACCACCACAGTGCTTGGGAGACCGGCGATCTCGACGGCATCCGGTCGGATGTCGACGACCTGCTGGTCGCGTGGCGGGCCTGCGCGGTGCCCGTCGTCGCCGTCAGCAACGAGGTCGGCAGCGGCGTCGTCCCGGCCACCGCGTCGGGCCGGCTGTTCCGTGACGAGCTGGGCCGGCTCAACGCCGGAATCGCCGGCCTCTCCGACGAGGTCGTGCTCATGGTGGCCGGACAGGCCGTGACCATCCGCTGAACCAGAGTTCTGCCAGGCACTTCCGGTGGGGAAGTGTCCGTTCTGTGGCGCGCCGGCAACCCTTCTTCAGGCCGCTTTCGTATCCGGCGCGCGCATCCACCGACTCTGCAGTAGCATTCGATTAACAGTTGTACTGTTGAACAGTAGGAGAGAGGCGCAGATGGCGGGTTGGGCGAGTAGTGAGCTGCTCAGGAATCTCGAGACGGGCATCCACGTGGGGAGCTGGCGCGATCCGGAGGGAGCGCGCACGCTGGCGGTCACGTCGCCGGTGACCGGCGAGGAGATCGCGACGGTCGCCGACGCGGGTGAGGCCGATGCTCTCGCCGCGCTCGACGTGGCGACCGCCGCGATGGCCGACTGGTCGGCGACGAGCCCGATCCGGCGCGCAGACATCTTGATGACCGCCCACGCGCGAATTCTCGAGATCGCCGATGAACTCGCCGTGATCATCTGTGCCGAAACGGGGAAGGTCCTCGCGGAAGCCAAGGGCGAGGTCGCCTACGGCGCACAGTATCTCCGGTGGTACGCGGAGGAGGCCGTACGCCTGGGCGGACGGATCACAAAGGCGCCGGACGGAAACTCCGACATCATCGTCGAATCCCGGCCGGTGGGGCCCTGCCTGCTCATTACGCCGTGGAACTTCCCGTTCGCCATGGTCGCCCGGAAGGTCGCACCCGCGCTGGCGGCCGGGAACACGGTGATCATCAAGCCGTCCGAACTCACCCCGCTGGCGTCCTATGTCCTGGTGCAGGTGCTGTTGGAGGTGGGGGTTCCGGCGGGCGTCGTCTCGCTGCTCACCACCACCCGGCCGGCCGAGATCAGCGGTCCGTTGCTCTCCGACGCGCGACTCCGGAAGGTCTCCTTCACCGGGTCGACCGGTGTCGGCCGAGTGCTGCACGAACTGGCCTCGGCGCACTTCGCCAAGACCTCACTCGAACTCGGCGGAGACGCACCGTTCGTGGTCTTCGCCGACGCCGACGTCGACCGGGCGGTCGAGGGCATCATGCTCGCCAAGTTCCGCAACTCCGGACAGACATGTGTCGCCGCCAACCGGATCTACCTGCAGCGGGGCATCGCCGACGCCGTCCTCGCGCAGCTCACCGAGAAGGTCGGTGCGCTGACGGTGGCCGACGGCTTCGCCGACGGTGCCGATGTGGGCGCCGTCATCGATTCGCGCGCGCAGGCCAAATGTTCCGAGGTCGTCGAGACCGCTGTCGCCGCGGGCGGAACGGTGTTGGCCCGCAGCGCGGTTCCCGACACCGGCTGCTTCGTACCCGCGACGCTGGTCGCGGGTGTGCCTCTCGAATCTCCGCTGCGTGGCCAGGAGATCTTCGGTCCGGTGGCGATCGTCAGCGTCTTCGACGACGAGAAGGAGGCGGTGGCCGCGGCCAACGACACCTCCTACGGGCTCGCCTCCTACGTCTTCACCGCCGACCTGGATCGGGCCAACCGGGTGGCACGGTCCATCGACGCCGGCATGGTCGGCATCAACACCGGCCTGATCTCCAATGTCGCAGCACCTTTCGGCGGGATAAAGGCCTCCGGTGTCGGCCGTGAGGGTGCCGCCGAAGGCATCGAGGAGTACCTGATCCTGCGCTACGTGAACGTGGTTCCGGGCCGATGATCGACGACACCCTGAGCTTCTTCGACCAGGTCCTCGTCGAGACCGCGATCGCCGCGCCTCAGGAGCCGGTGGATCGCGGGCTCGTCGAGCGACTTCTGTCCGAGAACTACGGGCTGCGTGGCGAACTGCAGCCGGTGGCCACCGAGAAGGACGACACCTTCCGGTTGCGCGCCGACCGCGACTACCTCGTGAAATGTTCGCCCGCCGGCGAGGATCCGCAGCTGGTCGAGCTGCAGACCGCGGCCATGGTCCATCTGGAGACCACGTGCCCCGATCTTCCCGCGCAACGGGTGATCACCACCCTCGACGGCGCCCGCGAGGTGGTCATCGAGGGAACGCGGCCCTATCCGCGGATCCTGCGCGTATTGAGTTACGTCCCCGGGGATCTCCTCAAGGACGGTGCCCGCACCGCCGACCACTGGTCGCTGGCCGGGTCCATGCTGGGCCGGTTGACTGTCGCGATGGCGGGCTTCGCCCATCCGCGTGACGAGCGGAAGCTGTTGTGGGACATGGGCAACTTCCACAAGATGCCGGAGCTGCTCACCTTCATCGAGGATGACGCATCCCGTGCGCTCGCGCACGGTGTCTACGGGGACTACCTCGACGTCGTCGTGCCCCGGCTCGCCGACCTCGAGCGCCAGGTCATCCACGGTGACTTCAGTCCGTACAACGCCGTCGTCGACCCGGAGGACCCCGACTTCGTGACGGGTGTCATCGATTTCGGTGATGTCGTGCGCACCAGCGTCGTGTTCGACGTCGCCGTCGGCATGGCCAACCTGATCGGTGTCGACGAGACCGACCCGTGGGGGAAGGCGCTGACGTTCCTCGGGGGCTACCTCCGCACACGGCCGCTGGCCGTGGCGGACGTGGAGATCCTGCGTGAGATCGCACTCGGTCGGCTTCTCCTCCGGGCGCTGGTCGTGGGCTGGCGCGCTCAGGGTGACCCCGAGCGTCACGCCTACCTCGTCACCCACGCCGCCCGTGACTGGACGTCGCTGCGGCGCGCATATCAGGACGACGCCGAGGACGTGCGCAGCCGCCTCCGCCTCGCCGCCACGAAACCGCTACCGTCCCAATCCGAAGCACGTGAAGGAGAACACCAGCGATGAGCAGGCCCGTGATGGTCAACGCCTACGACCCCGCCGATGCCGAGCGCGTCGAACCGCGGACCCGGCATCTGATCGAACGTCGGGAAGACGTCCTCGGTCCGGGATACCGGTTGTTCTACCGCGAGCCGCTCGCGGTGGTGCGCGGCGAGGGTTCCCACCTCTTCGACGCCGACGGCAACGACTACCTCGACGTCTACAACAATGTGCCGAGCGTGGGCCACAGCCACCCACACGTCGTCGCCGCCGTTCACGAGCAGATGCAGCGACTGAACACCAACACGCGATACGTCCAGGAATCGCTGGTCGCCTACGCCGAACGGCTCGTCGCCACCTTCCCCAAGGAACTCGACCGCGTGACCTTCGCGTGCACCGGTTCGGAGGCCAACGACCTCGCGCTGCGAGTTGCCCGCTACTACACCGGGAATCAGGGCGTGATCGTCACCGAGGGTGCCTACCACGGACTGACCTCGGAGGTGGCGGCATTCTCACCGTCGCTCGGCACCGGGTCTCCGCTGGGCTCCCACGTCCGGACCATCAAGGCGCCCGACGTGCGGAAGGCCGATGGCTCACTCGACGACTACATGCGGACCGAGATCCGTTCCGCCATCGCCGATCTGCAACGCCACGGTTACGGACTCGCGGCCTTCTTCGCCGATGGCATCTTCTCCAGTGACGGCGTGTTCTCCGACCCGGCCGGCTTCCTGAAGCCGATCCTGGAAGAGGTCCACCGTGCGGGTGGTCTCTACGTCGCCGACGAGGTCCAGCCCGGCTTCGGCCGCCTCGGCGAGTCGTGGTGGGGATTCCAGCGGCACGGCATCGTTCCCGACATCGTCACCATCGGCAAGCCGATGGGCAACGGAATCCCGGTGTCGGCCGCCATCTTCCGGTCCGAGGTCACCGAGGAGTTCGGCCGGAACGTGCGCTACTTCAACACGTTCGGCGGGAGCTCGGTGCCCATCGCGGCCGCGAACGCGGTGCTCGACGTGATCGAGTCCGAGGGTCTTCAGGACCGTGCGCGAACCGTGGGTGCGGCACTGCGCGCCGGTATCGAGGACATCGTGAGGCCTTTCGGCTCGGTCACCGACGTGCGCGGCATCGGATACTTCCTCGGCGTGGAGATCTCCGACGCGGACGGTGGTCCGGACCCCGTGAAGGCGTCCGATCTCGTCAACGAACTGCGTCAGCGACGCGTGCTGATCTCGGCGAGCGGCCCCGACGGCAACGTGCTGAAGATCCGTCCGCCACTGGCCTTCTCGTCCGCCGATGCCGATAGGTTCCTGACCGAACTGGCCGCGGCGAGCGGTGTACTGAACAGCTGAGAGGGGCGGCTCGGCCGGCGGCGATCCCGCCGGCCGAGTAGGTCCGAGGGTTACCCTGGTGGCGGCGATCCCGCCGGCCTCACCTACCCGCGGAACTCTCCCGGGCGCGGCGCTTGCGGATGGCCTCGCGGACCTCGTCGCGGGTGAGGAGGACGGTGTCGCCGACGACCTCGGCGGCGCGTTCGGCATTCCGGGACTCGAGGGCCTTGACGATCGCCTCGTGTTCGGCGCGCAGCTTGTCGTGGTCCTCGTACTCGCGCTCCTCGATCGACAGCAGGAACGCGAAGAAGCGGATCTGGCGGAGCAGCTGTTCGAAGACCGAGGCGAGAAAAGCGTTGTCCAGCAGTGCAACCACCGACTGGTGGACCTTGAGGTCCTTCTCGACGATGAGGTCGGGATCGTGTTTCTCGAGGACGGCGGCGAACTCGTCGAATGCCTTGCGCACTCCGGTGAGGTCCACGTCGCCGGCGACCTGGCGGGCGCCCAGGGTCTCGAGGTGGAACCGTGCGGCGAAGAGGTCGAGGATCTCCTCGTCGGTCGGATCCCAGACCTGCATCCCGCGACGGGGGTGGGGTCGGAGGAGTCCGGTGGCCTCGAGCAGGCGTACCGCCTCGCGCATCGTGTTGCGGGAGATCCCGAGGTCGCGGGACAGGGTGCTCTCGTTGATGCGATCGCCGGGAAGCAGTGCGCCCTTGAGGATCATGTCCTGGAGTCCGTCGGCGACCTGCTGGGGCGTCGTGGTGCGTTGTAGCGTCACGAAGTCTGAGAGATCCATGCCGCTAAGATATCCGAATTGTTCAACAGTGGGGCGGTGGATCGCGGCGCGGGAGTGGCCGAGCTGAGCTCGACCACGGGGTGACGGCAATCTCGTAACACGGCAGAAACATGAAAAGTACGCGGGAGAAAACATTCGCTGATTCACTGTTCAACAGAAAGACAGTTCAGCAATGGGGTTGTCCGGCATGACAGAGTGTGAGGATCGAATGGGATACATCAAGATCGAGGGGGTCGAGAAGTCCTTCGGCGCGACGCGGGCTCTCGCCGGTGTCGATCTCTCCCTCGCGCAGGGGGAGGTGCACGGGCTTCTCGGTGAGAACGGTGCGGGCAAGTCCACTCTGATGAAGGTGCTCGCCGGTGTCGTCACACCGGACGCCGGCAGCGTCAGCATCGACGGTGCGACACTGGAACTCGGGCGTCCGCAGGCCTCGCGCGCTGCGGGCCTGGGGATCGCGTACCAGGAGCTCAGCTCGCCGGGGAACGTCGATGTGGCGACCAAGCTGTGCTGGCCGAATCTCCCGCGCGGATGGTCGGGGCTCGTCAGTCGCGCGAAGATGCGTGACCGGGCGAGCGAGATCCTCTCGCGGTTCCGCTTGGAATCCGTCGATCCGGCCCTGCTGATCGCCGACGCCGATCTCGCCACCCGCCAGCGGGTGGAGATCGTCGCCGCGATGGCGCGGGACCCCAAACTGCTCGTCCTCGACGAGCCGACGGGCGCACTGCCCGACACCGATTGGCTCTTCGACGCGGTGCGACGAATGGCCGCCGACGGGACCGCGGTCATCTACATCAGCCACAAACTCCCGGAGATCGAGGAGATCTGCGATCGCGGGACCGTCCTGCGAAGCGGGCGCACCGTCGGCACCTTCGAACGCGGATCGGTCAACGAGACCGAACTCGTGGAGATGATGATCGGCCGCTCCTTCGAGCAGAGCTTCCCGGCCAGGCACGCCGGACCCGAGGCGGCCGACGTCGTGGTGGCGGTGAAAACCCTTGCCGCGGGCGATCGTCTGCGCGAAGCGGACCTGACGGTGCGGCGCGGTGAGATCGTCGGACTCGCGGGCCTCGAGGGGCAGGGGCAGAAGGACCTGGTGTATGCCCTGCACGGGCAGGTCCGCACTCTCGGCGGCTCGATCGACATCGACCGCGGTGACGCCGCGGTCTCGACCTCGCTCGTCCCGGAGGAACGCAAGACCGAGGCGCTGTTCGCCGAGATGACCTCCGAGTTCAACCTGACCGTGGCGAGCATGGGCGCGTTCTCGGCCGGCCCGCTCATCAACCGGTCGCGCGAGCAGTCGGTCGCACTCGAGGCCGCGCAACGTGTGAACCTCCCCGAACCGATGCTCGCCAAGCAGATCTCGACGCTGTCGGGCGGCAACCAGCAGAAGGTCATCTTCGGTCGGGCGGTCGCCCGTGATCCCGCCTGTCTGCTGTTGTTCGATCCCACCCGTGGTGTCGACGCGGCGACCAAGTTCGAGATCTACGAGATGACAAGGGAGTTCGCCAACCGCGGACGCGGTGTCCTCTTGTACTCGACCGAGATCCCCGAACTCGTCGGCCTGTGCGACCGCGTCTACGTCGTCGCCGGCGGCCGCATCGTCAGCGAGCTGGTGGGAGACGAGATCAGCGAGACCGCGGTGATGAGCGCCGCGCTGGCCTGGAAAGACCCGGTGAGAGACCCGGGGTCGGACGCAGAGAAGGAATCGGCATGAACACCGATGTGCTGAAGCAATTGTGGGGCCGCTGGTCGGTCACCCTCCCCGCAGTGGGGATCTTCGCCGTGGTCTACGGCGTCCTGCTCATGGTGTCGCCGCAAGAGGGCACCAGCTATTCGTTCGGGAACTTCATGGCGCTCGTGGCGCCGCTGGCGCTCGCCGCCGCCGGCACCACGGTCGTGTTGCTCACCGGCGGCTTCGATCTGTCGGTGGCGGGCGTCATCTCGCTGACCAACGTCGTCTGCGCAACCCAGATGTCCGGCGCCTCGTCGCCGTGGTTGATCGTCGCGCTCGTCCTGGGCATCGGGATGGTGTCCGGAGCGGTCAACGGTCTGCTCGTCGTGTTCTTCGGGTTGCAGTCGCTGGCGGTCAGCCTCGGCGTCCACATCGTGCTCACCGGTCTGGCGCTGGTCGTGCTGCCCGCACCGGGCGGCACCATCCCGACCGACTTCACGACTTTCGTCCAGAAGAGCGTGGGTGGCACCATCCCGATGGCGCTCATCATCCTCCTCGTGGTGGCGATCGGATGGCTGATCTTCCGCAACACCCGCACCGGTGTCGCGGTCGTCGCCCTCGGTGGCGATCGTGAGGCCACCCGGCTCTCGGGTGTACCGGTGCGCGGGGCAGAGTTCAGCGCCTGGGTCCTCGCCGGTCTGCTGTACGGCCTGGCCGGTGCGATGCTCGCCGGGACCACCGCAACCGGAAACCCCTCGGCGGGTACGCCTTTCCAGTTGACCGCCTTCGCCGCCATGGCGTTGGGCCTGGTCAGCTTCAAGGGCGGGCGCGGCAGCGTCATCGCCGCGATGTTCGGAGCCGCGACCCTCATGGCCATTCCGAAGGTGCTCTTCGGTCTCGGTGTCGAGGACTTCTGGGTCGGCGCATGCCAGGGCATCGTCATCATCCTGGCCCTCGCGATCCCGCTGACGGCCCGCTTCCTGACCACCCGCCGGCGTCCGGTGTCGGTCTCACCCGGGACGACCGAGGCCGGACCGAACGTCCACACAGATCCGGTGACCGACGACGCAGCCGAGCCTGCCCTCGCCGGCGCCGGCACCCGAAAGGAGGTGCGGAGCTGATGGTCGCAACGATCGCGAGCGCGGGTTCGCCCGTCAAGGAGCGGCTGCGCAGCCAGACCGCCATCGTGTGGGTGCTGCTGTTGGCGGCGATCCCGCTGTCCCGCCTGGCCAGTGAGAACTTCCCGTCCTGGTCGCTGGTCGACGGCACCCTGGTCCTGAGCCTGTTCCTCGTCCTGGTCGCCTTCGGCCAGGGTCTGGTGATCCTCACCGGCGGTATCGACCTCTCGCTCGCCACCGTCGTCACCCTGGGCGCCTACCTGACCGGAAGACTTGTCTCCGACGGGATGCCGCTCCCGGTGGCGATCCTGCTCACCCTGCTCGGCTGTGCCGTGGTCGGTGTGGTCAACGGCCTGCTGGTCGGCAAGGCCGGATTCCCCGCCTTCATCGTGACGCTCGCGACGGGCTCGATCGTCGCAGCCCTGCTGCTCGGTGTGAGTCGCGGTGCCCCGGCCCAGCAGTCGCCGACCCAGCTGTCGTCGTGGTTCGGCGACTCGTCGATCCTCGGCATCAGCACCCCCATCTGGATGCTTCTCGTCGTCTGCGTGCTCGGGTGGGCGATCCAGCACCGTTCGGTGCTCGGCCGCCGGGCCTTCGCGGTCGGCGGAAGCCCCACGGCCGCAAAGCTGTCGGGCATCCCGGTGATCCGCACCTACGTGATGACCTACGCGGTCGCGGCCATCGCCTACGGCCTCGCCGGCATCGCGCTCCTCGGCTACTCGTCGGGCGCCGACCTGAGCATCGGCAACAGCTGGCTGCTGCCGAGCATCACGGCCGTCGTCGTCGGCGGTTCGTCGATCCGGGGCGGGGCGGGCTCGTTCATCGGCACCGTCGGCGGCGCGATCCTGATCACGTTGCTGGGCACCGACATCAGCGCCGCCGGACTCGCCGAGGGGTGGAAGCAGGTGCTCTACGGCCTGATCATCATCGCCGCGCTGCTCGGAAACCGGGTGTTCCAGTCCGGTCGGCGCTGAGAGGTTCTCGGCAGGCGGCCCTTCGAGGCTCGTCGCTCTCGCTCCTCGCACCTCAGGGAGCGGGAGGGTCGCGCTTCTCCTCGCACCTCAGGGAGCGGGAGGGTCGCGCTTCTCCTCGCACCTCAGGGAGCGGGAGGGTCGCGCTTCTCCTCGCACCTCAAGCGAGCGAGCCAAACAAATACCCATCGAGAGAAAGAAGAACGATGAAGTTGCACATGCGGAAGGTGGCAGCAGCCGCCGTGGCTGCGCTGACGTGCTTCGGCGTCGCCGCCTGTGGTGGTGGCGACGACGGCGGCAAGGAGAAGGTGTTCCTGAACCTCTCCTACAGCGGCAACAACTGGCAGGACGAGGCCGCCAACCTGGCGATGGCCGTGGCGACCTCGCCGGAGTACGCCGAGAAGTACACGGTCCAGAAGCAGATCTCGGGCACCGACGTCCAGAAGCAGATCTCCGACATCCAGTCGATGATCTCTTCGGGCGCCAAGCTCATCGTGTCCTACCCGCTGTCGCCGACCGCGCTGGATCCGGTTGTCGCACAGGGCTGCGCACAGGGTGTGACCTTCGTCTTCTACGACTCGACGGTCAACGCGCCGTGCGCCTACAACGTCGCGTTCATCACCGGCCCACGCGTCGACGACAAGACCAAGCCGTTCTTCGGTGCGCAGACCGCCGAGGCGCTCGTCGACATGCTCGACGGCAAGGGCAAGATCTTCATGAACCGCGGCGTCGCCGGCACCGCCACCGACACCGTCCACTACGAGACCGCCAAAGCCGTGTTCAACCGGTACCCGGGCATCCAGGTCATCTCCGAATACCACGGTGACTGGAACTCCTCGGTCAGCCAGCAGCAGACGGCCAAGGCGCTCGCCGCGCATCCCGACGTCGACGGCGTGTGGTCGCAGGACGGCGAGGCCGGCGTGGTGAAGGCACTGCAGGCCGCGGGCAAGCGTGTCCCGGTCACCGGTGAGTCGAGCAACTACTTCGTGAAGGAACTCGGCGCGGGCTGGCCCGGCGTCGCCTCCGGTTCGGCACCCGCACAGGGCGCCGTGGCCATGAAGGTCGGCCTCCACATCCTCGAGAACGGCGCCGAGGGCGTGCCGAACAACATCGAGATGCCCATGCCGTGGACCACCACCGAGACCGCGAAGGAATGCCCGGGCACCACCTTCGAGGACGGCTGCAACTACTTCAAGGGCGTCGACGACAGCTTCGTCACCATCATCTTCAACCAGGACCTGTTGCCGGAGGCCACGATCGACGCGGCCCGCACCGGTGACGCGTTCCCGACCGTGCAGCCTCTGCCGGACATGAACGAGTTCGCCCAGCCGGAGAGCCGTCGCATCTACACCCGCGGCGCCTGCGACGAGGGCTGGACCCCCGGCCCGGTCGAGGTCGGCCAGACCCCCAAGGGCCTGAACGGCTGCGTCCAGAAGTAGGACCCGCACGTCGGGCGGCGGGAGTTCCTCCCCCCCTGGGACTTCCCGTCCCCGGCGTGCAGCACGGCCGATTCGGCCGGGGTGTGGGTCGACGGTCCCCCATCGTCGACCCACACCCGAACAATCGAGAACCTCCGAAACCCCTGTACGACACCCAGATAGGAACCTGTGATGACACTGTCGATCGATCTCAATGCCGACGCCGGGGAGAGCTTCGGTCGGTGGAAGCTCGGGAACGACGAGGAGCTCTTCGATGTCGTCTCGACGGTCAACATCGCTTGCGGCTATCACGCCGGTGACCCGGTCAACATGCGCAAGGCCGTGGTGGGTGCGCGCGACGCCGACTGTGCGATCGGCGCGCATCCCGGCTATCCGGACCTGCTGGGCTTCGGCCGACGGGCGATCCCGGCGAAGCTGACCGACACCGTCGACTACGTGCTGTACCAGGTGGGTGCGCTCGCGGCGATCGCCGCGGACGAGGGGGTGACGCTGTCCCACGTGAAGCCGCACGGCTCGCTGATGGGCACGACGGTCCGCGACGCGGAGCTGGCCGTCGCCATGGCCCGCGCGATCCAGAGCGTGCAGACCGGGATTCCGCTGGTCATGTCGCCGGGTCCGGCCATGGACGCGGTGGTGCGGGCCGGCCTCCCGGTGACCCCGGAGAACGCCGCCGACCTGGACTTCGACGACAACGGCTTCAACGTCATCGAACCCGTTCCGGCGGAGAAGGATCCGGAAGCGGTCGCGACGCGGGCGCTCCAGATGGCGCACGGTTCCGTCGAGACCGTCAGCGGTGCGACGATCGCCATGCCGGTGACGTCGATCTGTATCCACGGTGATCGGCCGAACGCCGTCGCGGTTGCCGCTGCGGTCCGTCGTCGACTCGAGTCCGAGGGCGTCGCGGTACACCCCGTCGAGCGCCGGGCAGGACTGCCGGCATGACCGCCGCGACCCTGACACCCCAGTACTTCGCGCTCCCCGGCGGTGCGCGGCTCAGCTTCGGCGGCGACGAGTTCGTCTTCGTCGAACTCTCCGAGGCCATGGATCTCGCGGTGGCACTACAGGTGCAGTCCATCGTGGCCGCGATCGTCTCGCTCGACATCGACGGCGTCGTCGACATCGTGCCGGCGCACGTCAGCTACATGGTCCGCGTGCGCCCGGAGGACCTCGACCCCCGCGACCTCATCCCGACCCTCGTCGCGGCGCATCAGAAGGTCGTCGACTCCGGTGGGGGCGGCTCCGCGCCCACCATCGCCACCACGATCGTCGAGATCCCGGTGTACTACAACGACCCCTGGACGAACGAGGTGACCGCGCGCTTCCGTGACCGGCACCCGTCACCGGAGGAGACCGATGTCGAATTCACGGCGCGGGTCAACGGTTTCGACTCCGCCGACGAGCTGATCGCGGCGCACTCGGCGCATCCGTTCATCGCGACCTTCAACAACTTCATCCCCGGCAACGCCGAATGCGTGCAGCTGGTACCGCAGGAGATGCAGATCCAGGTGCCCAAGTACCTGAGCCCGCGGACCCAGACGCCGGCGCGCGCGGTCGGGCACGGCGGCAACCAGATGAACATCTACCCGGTCGAATCGCCGGGCGGTTTCCAGCTTCTCGGGCGGTCGGCGCTGCCGGTCGTCGACTTGTCGATGACCCGTCCCGGATTCACCTCCTCGCCGGTCCTGTTGCCGGCGCCCACCCTGGTGAAGTTCACGCCGGTCGACGAGTCGGGATACGACGAGGTCGTCACCGCGTTCGAGGCCGGAACCTATGAGATCAACCGTGCCGCCATCGAATTCGACCTGCAGGCGTTCACCGCGGACCCGCTCGGCTACACCCGTTCCCTGGTAGGAGAACTGCGATGATCACGATCATCAAGCCCGGACTGCAGACCACCGTCCAGGACCTGGGGCGTCCCGGCAAGCTCACGTTGGCGATGCCGCCGGCCGGGGCGCTCGACCAGTTCGCGCATCGCATCGCGAATGCCCTGGTGGGCAACGGTCCCGAGGCCGCGACCCTCGAGGCCGCGCTGATGGGACCCACCCTCGTCTCCGACACCGGCTGCATCGTGGCGGTGACCGGTGCGGATGTCGACGTGATCATCGACGGCGTGGTGCACCCGTCGTGGACGGCGATGTGGCTGCCTGCCGGTTCCGAACTCAGGCTCGGACCGCTCCGCAGCGGTGCCCGCGCCTACCTCGCGTTCGCCGGCGGTATCGACGTGCCGGTCGTGATGGGCAGCCGATCGACCTACATGCTCTCGGGCATCGGCGGTTTCGAGGGGCGCGCACTGCGCGCGAAAGACGTCCTGCCTCTCGGACCCCGGACGCGTGCGGTCGAGGAGGGGCGTCGGCTCCCGGTCCGGTACCGGCCGACTCCCTCGTCGTCGATCGAGGCCCGGATCGTGCTCGGACTGGCCGCCTATCGGTTCACCCCGGAATCGTTGCGGGCCTTCACCGAACGTGAGTACCAGCTGTCGCCGGAATCGAACCGCACGGGCTACCGATTCGTCGGGGAACCCCTGGACTTCGTCGAACGGGAGGCGCCGTTCGGAGCGGGGGACAACCCCAGCAACGTCGTCTCGCTGGGATATCCGCTCGGATCGATCCAGGTGCCCAACGGTTCGGAACCCATCTGCCTGCTCCGCGACGCCGTGACCGGCGGCGGATTCGTCACGCTCGGCACCGTGATCTCGGCCGATCTGGACCTCCTCGCGCAGGCCAAGGCGCCCGATCGGGTGAAGTTCACCGCGGTCGACATCGACACCGCACTCAAACTCCGCCACGAACACAGCGAACACGTCCACAACGCCGTCGCCGCCATCGTCTGACGCGGCTCCCGACCCAAGGAGAACACAATGACCGAGATGCAGAGCCCCACCCCGGATTGTTCTGGCACCGTCCGGATCCCGACAGTGAAGTGTTCTGCAAGCCCGGCGACACCGTCGAGATCGGACAGCAGATCGGCGTCGTCGAGGTGATGAAGATGTTCGCGCCGATCGAGGCCGAGGTCGCCGGCGTGTTCACCGGATACGCGGTGGACAGCGGGGCACAGGTCGACGCCGGGCAGGTCATCGCCACGTTCGAGGCTTCCTGATGTCTCCGGGGAACGGCGCACCGGCGCGGCGGGTGCTCATCGCCAACCGCGGTGAGATCGCCGTTCGTATCATCCGCGCCTGCCACGACCTGGGCTGGACCGCCATCGCGGTCCACTCGGATGTGGATGCCGACAGCCTGCACGTCCGCCTGGCCGACGAGGCCGTCGAGATCGGTCCCGCGGCCGCGGCCGACAGCTACCTGCGGGTCGAGGCGATCCTCGACGCCGCGGTGCGCACGGGCGCCGAGGCCATCCACCCGGGATACGGATTCCTCTCGGAGAACGCCGAATTCGCGCAGGCGGTGATCGACGCCGGTCTCCGCTGGGTAGGGCCGTCGCCGCAGGTCATCTCCATGATGGGTGACAAGGAGACCGCGCGGCGCACCGCACGTGCGGCCGGTGTCCCGGTGGTCCCGGGCAGCGACCTGCTCGCCGACGCCGATGCCGCGCTCCGCGCCGCGGACGAGGTCGGGTACCCGGTCCTCGTCAAGGCGCGGGCAGGTGGCGGTGGCAAGGGGATTCGTGCCGCGGCCGGACCCGACGACCTCGTCGAACAGTTCGCCGACGCGCGACGCGAGGTGATGGGTGCCTTCGGCGACGACGGCCTCTACCTCGAGCGTTCGCTCCCGCAGGTGCGCCACGTCGAGGTGCAGGTTCTCGGTGACTCGCACGGCAACGTCGTGCATCTCTTCGAGCGCGAGTGCTCGCTGCAGCGTCGTCGGCAGAAGGTCGTCGAGGAGGCTCCCGCGCCGACACTCGATCGTGAGGTCGCGGCCGCGATGCACGCGTCGGCTGTCGCGCTGGCCGCCGAGGTCGGTTACACCTCGGCCGGCACCGTCGAGTTCCTGGTGGATCCGGCGGGGGAGTACTACTTCATCGAGATGAACACCCGGATCCAGGTGGAACACGGTGTGACCGAGGAACTCACGGGCGTCGACCTGGTGGCCGAGCAGCTGCGGATCGCCTTCGGGGACCCGATCGGCGTCAAGCAGGACGAGATCGTCGCCCGCGGTGCGGTCATCGAACTCCGTCTCAACGCCGAGAACCCGAAGTTCCACTTCTTCGGATCGCCGGGAGCCGTTGCGGGATGCACCTTCCCGGCCGGACCGGGTGTGCGCATCGACAGCGGCGTGGTCTCCGGATCGGTGATTCAGCCGCACTACGACTCGATGGTGGCCAAGATCGTGGTCGCCGGGGCCGACCGTGAGCAGGCGATCGCCCGCGCGGTTCGGGCTGTCGGCGAGACCCGTTGGGCCGGACCGGTCACCACGCTCGGCTTCCTCGACGCCGTGCTGGCGACCGACTGGTACCGAAGTGCGGACTTCCACACCGGCACGATCGACGAGACCCTGCCGGAGCTGCTCAGGTCGTTGTAGGCCGGATTGTTCGGCCGGCTCCAGATCGTCACCGGGGCAACCGCGGCCGTCCACCGGCGGCGCCCATCGCGTCCGGTTCAGCCGAGCACGGTGTCGACGAGCAGGTCGAGTGCGCGATGCGCACGGTCGGGAGCATCCGGGTTCGACGACTGCGCCAGCCACAGCGCGGCCTCGTTCATCGCGCCCGACAGTTGGGCGGTGAGGGGATCGAGAAGATCGGGGTCGGTGCCGACCGACGCGAGGGCCTCCCGCAGGTGGACGACGGAGTTCTCGGCGTCCATCTGCCGCCACTTGTCCCATCCGAACACCGCCGGCCCGTCGACGAGGAGTACCCGGACCGCCGGCTCGGCGGTGATCGCGTCCAGGAAGCCGTGACATCCGGCCCGCAGCTGCGCGCGGGGGTCGTCGCCGGCGGATTCGGCGGCTTCGACGACGGAGGTGGCGACCACGGCTTGGAGATCCGCCGCGACGGCCCCGAAAAGTCCTGCCTTGCTGCGGTAGTGGTGATATACCGCGCCGCGGGTCACGCCGGCGGATTCGGCGACGTCGTCGAGTGAGACGTCGCCGAATCCGCGGGTGCCGAACATCTCGGTCGCGATCTCGCGGATGTGGCGGGCGGTGGCCGCGGCGGCAGCCGCAGAGGCGCGGGGCATCTTGGGGTTCCTTTACGTACGGTGCGTATGTATAGTCGGCAGCATTACATACTCATCGTACGTAAAGGGGAGATCATGACCACCACCGGCTTCTATCCGGTCCTCATGTCCGGCGACGTCATGTCCGCGGCGGACTTCTATCGCACCCACGTCGGATTCCAGACCACCTTCGAGGCCGACTGGTACGTCAGCCTGCGGCTCGGTGACTTCGAACTGGCCCTCGTCGACGCCGCGCACCCGACGATCCCGGAGGGATACCGGGCGATGCCCCGCGGCGTCATCGTGAACCTCGAGGTCGACGACGTCGACGCGGTCCATGCCCGCATGGTCGATGCCGGGGTCGAACCGGTTCGTGCGCTGCGCGACGAGGACTTCGGTCAGCGCCACTTCATCGTCGAGGCGCCCGATGGGGTGCTGCTGGACGTCATCACACCCATCGCGCCGAGTGCCGACTACGCGGATGCCTACGCCGGCTGACCGTGGTGGCCCGGGGCCTCAGTCCAGCCAGTCGTTGCCGCCCAGGTTCAGCTGCTTGACGTCCAACGCCGGAGTGATGCCCGATTCCGGTGCCAGGTCGTGCTTTTCGAGGACCGATCGCAAGGTCTCGGCCGCGTCGATGTTGAGCGGGCTCGACACCCACATCGCGTAGGGCAGGTTCACAAAGCGGTTCTCGCGCACGGCCTTCAGGTTGCGGCTGGCCGGATTGCTGCGCAGCGCGTCGATCTTCTGTTCCACCGACTGGCCGGGGTAGTCGACGAACACGATCAGATCCGGGTCGGCGGTGGTGATCCGTTCCCAGCTGACCGCGGTCCAGGTGTCCTCGACGTCCTCGGTCGCGTTGCGTGCGCCCGCCGCGTCGATGATGCCCTGCGGGCCACCGAAGGAGCCCGAGGAGAAGATGGTGTCGGAGACACTGTCGAAGACGAAGGCGGTGGGCCTCTCCGCGGGTTGCGGTGCGCCGCGGAGCTTTTCGAGGCGTCGGTCGATGTCGTCGGCCACCCTCGCGCCCTGCTCCGGGTTGCCGGTGATGGTGCCGATGTTGCGCAGGTCGGTGTCGAGCGCGACCCACGGGTCCATCGTGCCCCGCTGGGCCTGGCCGTCGACCTGACGGCATGCCTCCGACAGCTGATACACGTCGATGCCGTGGGAGGCCAGGATCTCCGGGGTGATCCCGCGGGACTCGCTCATGCCGTAGTTGTATCCGGCGTACAGGACCTGGGGTTCGGCCCCGACGATGTTCTCGAGCGTGGGCTGCTCGGTGGCGACCTCGTTCAGCGTGTCCACCTGCGCGCCGAATTCGAGTCGGAGAACGTCCTTGTCACGCGCGAGCGAGCTGACGGCGACCATCTTGTCGCGGGCGCCGGCCGCCAGCGCGATCGCGATCATCCCGCCGTCGTTGACGAAGAGGCGATCGAGAGGCTGGTCGAAGGTGACCTCGGCGCCGCAGTTGGTGACGGTGACGCTGTCGGTGGCGGTGGCGCCGGACTCGGTGCCGCAACCCGCTGCGATGCCGAGGACGACGGCGAGCGAGGCGAATCGGGTGGTGTTGTGCTTCATCGGTTTTCCTTGCTGGTGTGGACCTGCGACGCAGGTGACGTGGGGGAGTTCAGGAGCAGATGGGGGAGACCGGTCTCGGGGTGCGGCACGACCGTTCCGGACACGTCGAAGACCGAGGCCAGCAGATCGGGTGTCAGTACCTCGACCGGCGGGCCGTGGGCGGTGATCCCACCGTCGGAGACCACAGCGACGGAATCGAAATGGCGGAGGACGAGGTCGAGGTCGTGCATCGCGGCGATGACCGTCGCCTCGAGGTCGTCGAGGATCTGCATCAGCCGCAGTCGCCAGGCCGCGTCGAGGTGGTTCGTCGGCTCGTCGAGTACGAGGACCGGCGTCTGCTGCGCGATCGCGCGGGCGAGCACGACACGGTGCCGTTCGCCGCCCGAGAGCTGCATACACGACCGGCGTTCCCAGCCTCCCAGTCCCACCTGCTCCAATGCGGACCGGACGATCTGCTCGTCGTCGGAATTGCGAGCGGCCCAGGCGGATCGGTAGGGCGTGCGTCCCAGGCCCACCGCCTCTGCGACCGTGAGTTCGGCCGACGGGTGTTCATCCTGACCGACGACCGCGATCGACAGCGCACGACGCCGCGCCGGAAGCCGGTCGAGATCGTCGTCGGCCAGTCGGATACGCCCGGACGCCGGTTGTTCGAGACCGCACAGGGTTCGCAGCAAGGTGCTCTTGCCCGACCCGTTGGGGCCGACGACGGCGAGGCGGGTTCCCGCCGGGACGTCGAGGTCCACCCCGCGGAGGATCGTGCGGCCACCCCGGCGACAACCGAGGCCGTTCGCGCGCAACGACATCGAGTGTTCGTCGGCGTTCATCAGGACCCGCCGCCGAACACGTACTGGCGTCGTCCCATCAGGAACAGGAAGATCGGTGCGCCGATGAGTCCGGTCACGATGCCCAACGGCATCTCGCGCGGCGACGCGGCCACCCGCGAGATGACGTCGACCCACACCAGGAACAAGGCACCGCCGCAGACCGCGACGGGGATCATGGCCCGGTGCGTCGCGCCGACCAGCAGGCGTGCGGCGTGCGGAACGATCAAGCCGACGAATCCGATGCCGCCCGCCACCGCGACGAGGACCCCGACCAGGATTCCCTGTACCGCGAACAACGCGTTCCGCATGGCGCGCACCGGAACCCCGAGGGACGTCGCGGTGTCGGTGCCCGCCGCATAGGCGTCGAGCCAGGAGTGGATGGCCAGCATCGCGAACACCGTGACCACGACCACCACGCCCGCGATCTGGACCTTCGCCCACGTGGCACCGGCGACGCTGCCCAGCATCCAGAACATCACGTTGTCGGCGGCATGCGGGTCGGCGGCGGTGAACACCAGGAGCGACGACAACGCCATGAACGCCGAGGACAGCACGACGCCGGACAGGATCAGGCGGAGGGCGGTCAATCCGCCTTGGGCCCGGGCCACCGCGTACACGGTGACCGACGCGGCGAGCGCGCCGATCAGCGCGCCGCCGGACAGCGCCCAGACACCCAGTGCAGCAAACGAACCGAGCGTGATCACGGCCGTCGCGCCGACGGCGGCACCGGCGGACACACCCAGCAGATACGGCTCGGCGAGCGGATTGCGGACCAGCGCCTGCATGAGGGCGCCCGCGAGCGCCAGACCGGCGCCGACGATGGCCGCGAGTACCGAACGCGGCAACCGCAGATCCCAGATGATCACGGCGTGAGCGGCGTCGAGCTCCTCGCCACCCAGTCGTCCGGCGACGGTATGCCAGACATCGCCGAGGGGTATGGTCTCGGCGCCGAAAGCGGTGGCAACCGCGATGCTCACCAGGGTGAGGGCGAGAAGAATCAGGGCAAGAGGCATCGACGGGAGTCGCCGTACCGACATGGCGGTGGCGATCATCGTCGTGCCGTCAGGAGGACGGGACACTTGTGGTGCTGCCTTAGGTCTGGGTACCTGTGCGCGAGATACCGGGTGGACTCGACGAGAACGGCAGGTATTCGGACTCGGGTTCGTCCGGACCCGACGCCTTCCCGGGTTGCCCCAGTGGCCTGTGTGTCGGGTCCGTCCCCCATACCGCTGCGCGCCAGTCCTGGATTCGCACCAGGTTCCCTGGCACCCGCGTGTGCAGGTGCGACCGCTCTCTGGACGTGAGGCTAGCAACACTCTCGTGGAGATCCCACCGCCGCCCGGGTCCGCCGAACCGGGCGCGCGACGTCGGGAGGTCTTACCCTGGGTGCCGACAGTGCTGAGCAACAGTCGCGAATCGAACCGAGGCGGACGGTGATCCGATGGACGGACGACCCACGAAACTTGCCATCATCGGCGCGGGCGCGGTGGGCACCGCGATCGCCTACTCGGCGCTGATCCGGGGAGTGGCGCGGACCGTCGCCCTCCTGGACATCAAGGCGCCGAAGGTCACCGCCGAAGTTCTCGACCTCTCGCACGGGCTGGAGTTCGTTCCCCGTGCCGACATCATCGGGTCCGACGACGTGTCGGTGTGCGCCGACGCCGACGTCGTCGTGTTCACCGCCGGCGCCAAACAGAAGCCGGGACAGTCGCGTCTCGAATTGGCCGAGGCGACAATCGGTTTGACACGGTCGATTCTGCCCGGTGTGCTCGAGGTCGCGCCGAATGCGATCTATCTCATGGTGACCAACCCGGTCGACGTCGTCACCTACGCCGCGCAGCGGATCACCGGTCTGCCGTCGAATCAGCTGTTCGGTTCCGGAACCGTTCTCGACTCGTCGCGCCTACGGTTCCTCATCGCGCAGCACTGCGGGGTGGCGGTCCAGAGCGTGCACTCCTACGTCGTCGGCGAACACGGCGACAGCGAGATCGCACTGTGGTCGTCGGCCACGATCGGCGGGGTGCCGCTGACGTCGTGGAAGCCGCTGCCCGGCCGTCCGGAGATGGATGCCGTTGCGCGTGAACGTATCCGGAACGAGGTCGTGCATGCTGCCTACGCGATCATCGAGGGCAAGGGTGCCACCAACTACGCCATCGGCCTCGCTGCCACACGGATCGTCGAAGCCGTCCTGAACGACGAGCATCGTGTCCTGCCGGTCTCCACCGCGGCGAACGGCTTTCCCGGACTCGAGGACGTGTGCCTCTCGCTGCCGACCGTCGTCGACCGCGGCGGTGCGCAGACCCGGCTCGAGGTCCCGCTGTCGGCCGACGAGGAGGCGGGTCTGCTGTCATCCGCGGAAACGCTGCGGGGGATGCAGGCGCGATTCGGGTTGTAGCCGCCCGACCTTCCCTACCCATTTCCACGATCGCCACTCCCGGCAGGATTCGCTGTTTCCAGCCAGCACATCTCTGGCGGAGGTGGCGATTCTTCGTGGGCCACTGTCCACCGGGTGGACCAATCCGCGCGCACAAGGCCGGTTCCGCGTCCCGGCCCGGGTAGCTTTACCTCGTCACATAGGTGTGAGAGAGGTTCGACGATGAGTGGTTCGCGGAAGATGGTTCTCGGGTTCGTCGCTGCGGCGTCGATGGTGGTCGCACCGCTGCTGGTGGCGGCACCCGCGTCGGCCGCGACCGACTACGCCAACTGCACGGAGCTGCGCGCGGACTACCCGCACGGCGTCGGCGAACCCGGTGCCGTCGACTCGACGTCCAGCACGCCGGTCACGAACTTCACCGTCGACCAGGCTCTCTACGACGCGAACTCCGAGAGTGATCGCGACGGCGACGGCATCGCCTGCGAGAAGCACTGACGCTCGCACCTGCTCTTCTGAGCCCTCCGGCGACCCGATGGAACCGATCTGGCGCGCCGATAGTCTGAACTACATGCGCGACGACAAGCTGCTCACCCGGATCTCCGCCCTCCTGCGACAGGCGGAGAACACCGACAACGAGCATGAGGCCGAGACGTTCATGCAGGCCGCACAGCGGCTGGCCACGGCGTCGTCGATCGATCTCGCGGTGGCCCGCGCCCACGATCCGGCCGCCCGCAAGAAGGTCACCCCGATCTCGCGGCAGATCAAGATCGGCGAATCGGGCAAGCGCGGCCTGCGCACCTACGTGCAGCTGTTCGTGGCCATCACCATGGCCAACGACGTGACCGTGGACGTCGCGAGCAACTCGACCTTCGTCCTCGCCTATGGCTACGAAGCCGACATCGACGCCTGTGAGGCGCTCTACACGTCGCTGATCATCCAGATGGTCGCGGCCAGCGACGCCTACCTGCGGTCGGGTGCGTACAAGGGCGAGACTTTCGCGCGCGTCGTCACCAAGGGCAGCGGCTGGCGGGCCCGGCGGGTGATCGAGGAGAAACCGCTGTCGCCGATCACCGCGCGCCTCAACTTCCAGTCGGCGTTCGCCGAACGGATCGGCAAGCGCCTCGCCGAGGCCCGCGACGCCGCCCGCGAGGAAGCCCTCGCCGCCGAGCGGAAGTCCGGTGAGCCCGAACGCTCGACGGCGCTGGCGTTGCGCAACAAGGAACTCGAGGTCACCGACTTCTACAAGTCCGAGTCCAGTGCCCGGGGCACGTGGCGACCGTCGAGTGCGTCGGCCGGCTATTCCGAGGCCGCACGGAAAGCGGGGGACCGGGCGGGGCGTCGGGCCAAGATCGGCGCCGACCGCGAATTCGGCGGTGCCCGAGGAGCTCTCGAAGCCTGAGCGCTGTCAGTCGCGCCGGTCGTACCAGGCGGCCGACGGGGTCGGCGTGAACGGTGTCGGGGTCCCGGCCCATCGCCGGACCCAGGTGCCGACCCGTCCGGCGTCGGTCGCCACACAGTGGACGACGATGGCGGTCACCACCAGGATCGCGGCGAAGACGAACAGCCAGCTGATCGCGACGAACACGATGCCGAGCGTGCCGAAGTAGCGGATGGTGCTCGACGCCAGCGCGGGCAGCGCGATCCGGCTCCCGACCAGCAGAACCGTGATCAGCAGACCCGTGCCCACGCCGTTGAGCACGAGGAGTCGCAGCGGGACCTGCGCGGATACCAGCAGTCGCGGGATCGCGGTGAAGACGGCCGACCAGATCACCACCGTCACGAGAAAGATCAGCACGATGCCGAGGAGGCCGCTACCGCCGAGGTGGATCCCGAAGAGCGACTCGGCCTGCAGTCCGGTCGACAACCCTTGAGCGGTGACCGCGGCCGGGATGAGGAACAACACGACAACCCATCGCCAGAACGCGCGCCACGGCAGTTTGGTGACACCCCAGATCGAGACATACATTCGGCCGAGTGCACGTGACAGGGAGGTGGCGCCGGCGATGGTCATGAGTGCGCCGATGACCCCGAACGTGGCGAAGGACTGCGGGTCGTCGACCGAGGTGTGGTCCAGTCGGCTCACGGGGATGCCGAGTCCGGTGAGCGCATCGTCGACGACGTCGGTCCCCGGCAGTGTGAGCAGCAGGATGACGATGGGCAGGATCGAGGTGAAGGCCTGCGCGGCGAGGGTCATCGCACGGTCGGTGACATCGCCGCGCGCGATGTCGGTGAGGATGCGCAGGCTGAGGGTCGCGCCCGGCAGTCGCAGCACACGTCCGGCGAACGTGTGCAGGTCGGGACGGCGCATGAAGTCTCCCATCGGGTACAACGGACCCTCATCATCATTGGTGATGCCGTGAGTCCGCGTGACACCGGGCGGGCCCGGTACTACGACGCCGAACATCTCGTCCACCGGCTCTTCGACACCGCGTCGTCGTCGCGGACGGTGCAGATCGCCGGCACCGAACTCACGCTGCCGGCCGAAGCCCGGTTCGCCTCCGTCGACGCGGTGCGCGACTACGTGCGGCGCGTACTGGAGCTGCCGGGCGTGCGGGAGCGGTTCCCGCGTGCCGCCGAGCCGGTGTCGGTGCGTGAGCGGCGCGGTCAGAGGTCGGCGCACTACGCCCGGGCGACGACGGCGTCCGGCGACGAGTTCGTACGCGCCGAGATCGCGATCCCGTCGTCGGAGTCGCGATGGGCGTTGCGCGAGCTGGTGGTCCTGCACGAACTGGCACACCATCTCGACGATTCCGAGGGACCCGGCCACGGACGTGGCTTCGTGCTGACCCTCATCGAACTCGTCGGCCTGGTGCTCGGTCCCGAGGCGGCGTTCGTCTTCCGCGTGGTGCTCGCCGATTCGGGGATCAGCTGACCCGGTTCAGTGGCCGGTGATGCCCTTCGCCGAATGGCCGATGGTGGCCTCACCGCGGGTCATGATCCGCATGAACTCGAGTTGTTCGGCCATGCCGCGGACGGCTGCCCGCTCACGTCCGCCCGGGCGCTGGGCGGCGATGGAGCGAACCACGTTGACCGGGAATCGGATCGCGGGATACCAGGGCGGGACGAAGGGCAGTCCGAGCGTCCGCATCGCGGCCGGACCGAGCAGCGCGCTGGTGATCGAGAGATGTTGCGCGCGTGCGATCTTGCGGCGTAATCCGGGGAATCTCGAGTAGTTCCACTGCAGCGGGTCGTCGGCCATCGGAACCGAGAGGTGTCTGGTCGTCTCGTCGGGTGTGGAGAGGGCATACGAGGTGTGGTAGAGCACGCGCAGCGCGTCCCGAAAACTGTTGGGCAGGAAGTCTTCCTGGACGCCGAGTAGCCAACCGGTGTATCGGGTCAGGTGTGCGACGGCGTCATACTCGCCGGGGCGGTTGACAAGTCCCATCGTGACGACGCCGAGGCTCGGCGAGACAAGCGCTCCGACGAGCGTCGCGGCCATGTCGGTCTGGTTGATGGGCAGTCCCCAGGCGTCGGAATCCCAGTCGGGGAGTGCGGCGACGTGGCGTCGGACCATCGCATGGATCAGCCGGACGCGCAGCGTCGACTGGTAGCCGACGCCCTGCGGCAGCAAGCCGTTTTCGGTGATGACATCGGTCGCCCACCGGGTGGTCTCGGCGAACCTCGCATTGGAGCCCTTCTCGAGGGCGCCGGTGCGCAGCAGGGTCTGGTTGAAGCCGGCGAACTGGTAGCCGCCGAGAAGTGCGACATCGCGCGCGATGTACAGGCCGTCGGCCCCGCCGCTGCGCATGACCCGGGCGCCCTGCTCGATCAGGTCCCGGTCCACCCACTCCGGGACGGTCTCCACCTCGCTGAAGAACTCACGAAGCGGGGCCGGGGCGTCGTCGACCGATGCGATCCCGTCGACCAGTGCCCGCTCGAAGAGCGGACGCGCCTGAGCCATGCCGGCCGTGTGCATCCACTCGACCAGGCGGTCCGCCGGCTCGTCGCCGACCGTCAGCAGCTCACCGAGGCGGCGGAAGAGTTCGCGGTCGGGTTTGCGCAGGCCCAGCAGGAGGCCGACGGCCCGCAGTCCCGCCGGGATCTTGCACGGACCCGAGGGGTGGCGCGAGGGGATTCCCGGCGCGACGGGGATCTGTGCGGATGGGCTCGGGGGCGCCGTCCGCGGCATTGCGGACGCGGTCGGTGAGATGGTCATCGACGGCCCTCCTGATCGCTGGGTTTGGACACATGTGTTACCAGAAAACGCTAGGCCGCCGAGCCTGCGCTGTCAATGAGACGAATGTAGGCCATCGTCCAAAGTCGCTGCTCACCGGCACCACGATCGGGAGGTCGCTCCACGACGAAGCCGTCCCGGGCGGCGGTCTACCCGGAACGGCTCGTCGAGGGAGAAACGTCAGCTCACACGATGTGCGGCGGCCTCGCGGTCTGCCGCGCGCTGGAACTCGAGGTCGTCGGACGCGCACGCCAGGCAGATCGGAGCGTGGTCGGCCGACGGGTCACGATCCATTTCGTAGGCGATGTAGCTGTCCTCGCATCGGTGGCAGCGAATCCTGGCCTCCCACATGTCGTCGACCTCGGTGCGCGGATCGTGGGGCCGCTCCATGGTGAACCAGCCGTCGCGACGGAAGGCGAGAGCGACCGCGTAGATCGCGCCGGCCACGAGGAAGGCGACCGGCGGCGCCCACAGGGCACCCGTGCCGCCACCGAAGAGGACGAGTGCGATGCCGATGGCCGACGACGTGGCCCATGCGCCGACACCCGCCGGGTTCACCGCCGGGACACGTCCCGGCCGGAACTCGAGCGAATCGGCAGGCATCTTGCGCAGCCGCATCCAGCCGATGTGTGTCAGTGCGATGGCGACCCATCCGACGATGAGCACACCCTGGTACTGCAGCGACGTGGTGATCCAGGACAGCACGTTGGTGAGCATCATCAGGTACACGATCACGGCGACCACACCCACCCAGAAGGTGCGGGGCATCGAGAACTTCACGGTGCGTGCGAAGAAGTTCTGGAAGTTGGTCGAGGCCAGGTAGAAGTTGCCGCTGTTCACACGTGTCTGGCTCACCACGACCCAGAGCAGCCCCCAGATCCCCATCATCCCGACCACGCCGAGGATGGCCGATTCTTCCGAGAGCGGGCCGGCGATCGTGATGGTCTGCGCCAGGAACATGCCGACCGCCGCGTTGATCAGCAACGTGACGACATAGAACGGCGTCCCGAAGGACACGCGGGCGTTGAAGGTGGCGTCCTGGGGACGTCCGAAACGTGCGTAGTCCCAGGCCATCATCGTGACGACCCAGACGCCCATGTAGATGACGAACGAGAACCACCAGCCGGGCACTCCGAGATCGGCCGCGGCCTCCGGTTCGTAGGTCAGCCAGTCATTGCTGTAGCCGTACTCTGCGATCGCCCACACGACCGAACCGACGAGTCCGAGGACGTACAGGGGCAGCAGCACCCCGTTGAGTCGGTCGAGCCACGTCGCGACGCCACGCCATGCCAGCGGGGCCTGGTATGCGACGACGACAAACGCCCAGAACGCCATCGGGAGGCCGCCGAAGTACGCGTGCAGTGCCGACGCGACGATCGCGCCCTCGGCCACCACGTAGTAGGCGATCGTGATACCGAAAAGGGCTGCGGCGAATGCCGACCCGGCGCGCCCGAAGACGACCCGCGAGAACAGTGAGACGCTCGTACCGGTCTGATTCGCGAACTTGGCCGCAACGGAGTTGATCGCGCCGTACGCGAGCACCGAGAGTCCGATGCCGATCAGGGCATCGGCCGCGCCGACCGACAGTGAAACCGTCGCGCCCACGACGACGAAGAACATGGCGCTCATCAGTCCGAACCAGGCCATCGACACCGACGATCGCGATGTCCGCCACGACGGCGGCACGATGTGCATCGAATAGTCCTCGGCGGCCGCTCGTGCGAGCACCTGGGGGTCGTCGGTGTAGGTCACCTCGAGAGCGGGCACACCGCCCGGCGTCGAGGAGGAGATCTCCAGAGTCATCTTGTCTTCCTTGGTCAAGGGGTACGGGGACGAACAGAACAGCGGCGGGTGAGTGGCCTCGTTGCCACCACCCGCCGCTGGGTGTTGTTTTCTCAGACAGGGTTTGGTGCGGTGTTGCGGTGTGGCCGGACCTAGACGGTGGCCGGCTCCGAGACGGTCAGGGTGCCCGGCACGAATTCGATGGTCGGATCATCGGTCCAGTGGACGACGGTGCGCCGCTGCAACATCTTCCGGAACTGCGCAGTGGTGTTCTCGAGTACTTCGCCGCTACCCCAGTCGAGGATCACGCCGAACTGACGAACGCAGTCCATCTCGTTGATCAGGCCGGAGAGGTACTCCTCGGACACTGTCTCGGGATCCCGCTCGATCCACGCGTGACGGTTCGTGCGGATGAACTCACGCGCGGCAAGCGTCGCCTCGAGATCTATCTCGTAGAGGAAGATCTCGGGATCGATCGCCTTGATGACGACGCCGTAGTCCTTCTCGGCTCGCGCGATGGTGACGTAGCCGTCGATCACGTCTTCGAGCACCGCGTCGACGTCACGCTGCAGCGGATCGCCGAGGCCACCCCCGCCGGCCGAGGGCCGGGTGAACTTGTCGCCCGACTTGATCGGCTCCGCGGCGAAGATCGAACCCAGGTAGCGCTCGTTCTCGGTGCCCTTGTTGAGCCAGACGCCATGCGGGATCGACGGGAGGCCGCCCCAGAGTCCCCAGGTCACCGATCGTTCCCGGTCGCAGCAGTAGGACATGACGGTGTTGTCACTCGCCCAGAGCTTTCCGCCCTTCTCCGCGCCGAGACCGCCTCGGAACTTACCCGGGCCACCTGAGTCCGGGACGAGGTCGTGGCATGACGTCAACACCGGGGCAAGACGTTCCTGGCCCTCGAAAGGCTGTGTGCCGTACTGGACTCCGAAGACTGCGGCGGATGCGTTGTAACCGTCGGCGCCGTTGCGGGCGCCCCAGCCACCCATCATCCAGTCGTACCACATGAAGTTCGGGTTGCCCTCGCCTCGCTGATCGCGGCCACCCACCAGGAGGTACTCGAGGTTGAACGTGCACGCCATCGCGCGGTCGGGCTGGATGTCCGACCAGATCTCGAAGACCGAACTCATGATCTTCTCGAACGGTCCCGAACAGAAACCGGCGCACGGTGACGGCCAGTCGGCGTTGACCACCGAGCCGAGCGGTCCGAGGTCGGCCGTCACCACCCGGTAGAAGCCGGAGTTGAGCGGGATGTCGGGGAACTGCATCTTGGTTCCGGCCACGATGCCGGCGAAGGAGCCGCCGAATCCGGCGTTGAGCATCGACGAGATCGAGGCGTGGGACTCGCTCAGGTCGTAGTGGACGGTGTCCCCGGAGATCGTCATACGCGTCTTGATCGGGATGAGCCCCTCGCCGCGTGCCGGATCCTGATCGATGTAATCCTCTGTGTACCAGACACCGTCGGGAAGGGCGGCGATCTTGGCTCGCGTCAGATCCTCGACGTAGTCCTGGACCTCGGCCATCGCGGTCTTGATGGTCTCGACGCCGTATTTGTCACACAGCCGCTGGATCTCGCGCTCGGCGACGCGGGTCGCCTCGGCCTGGGCCTGCATGTCGCCGATGATGTCGCGCGGGTTGCGGGTGTTCTTCGCGATCAGGTACGCGACGTCTTCGAGGAACTCGTCTTTGCTCCACAGGCGGGTCGGAGGAATTCGCAGACCCTCACCCATGTGGTCGAGCGCCTTGACGTTGAACGAGCCGGGGGTCGCGCCGCCCACATCCGCCCAGTGGCCGTTGGCCTGTGCGTAGCCGAGCAGCTCGCCGTCGTAGTAGATGGGGCGGATGATCCGGGTGTCGTTGAAGTGGCTGCCGCCCTCGTAGACGTCGTTGATGACGAAGACGTCGCCGGGATGGATGTCCCCTTCGAACTGCCGGATGACGGCCTTGGCCGTGTAGTGGAGCGTGCCGACATGCGCGGCGATGTCGCCGGTGCCCTGCATGACGGTGTTGCCCTCCGTGTCGCACAGAGCGGAGGAGAAGTCGCGCGAGTAGATGACGAACGAGTAGCAGGTGCGGAGGATCTGTTCGGCCATCTGGTCGACGGTGTTGATGAAGGCGTTCTTCAGCACCTCGAAGGTGACCGGGTCCAGAGTTGTTGCCATGTCTGGTTTTTCCTTGTCTGTCAGATGTGGTTGATCACGCGGTCGTGGTGAGGAGGAGGTTGCCCCACTCGTCGACCCGGGCAGAGGTCTTCGGCGGGACCACGGTGGTGGAATCGAGCTGGTCGACGATGCAGGGGCCGGCCAGCACCGCTCCGGGCGGCAGGGTCGCACGGTCGTACACGGGGGTGGCGAGTCGCGCGACCTCGTCGGGGAACAGCACCTGCCGCACTTCCAGCGGCTCGGGGTCGAAGGTCGCGGGATCGATCAGCTCGGCGGGGGTGACGTCCATCCGAGGCGTGAGGCCGATGGCGCGCAACGAGATCCGGTAGATCTCGACGCCGGTGTCCTCGGCCGCGAAATTGTGCTCCTTGAGGTGGGTCGCGTGGAAGGTCGCGACGACCTCGTCGAGGCTCGTCAGCGGCATGGACACGGGCACCGCGATTGCTCGCCACTGACCCTCGTACCGCATGTCGAGGTAGTACTCGAAGAGCATGTCCTCGGGGTCGACGTGTTCGGCGGCCAGGCGTGCCCGACCCTCTTCCTGCAGCTCGGCGAAAGTGGCTGTCAGATGGTCGAGATCAGCGCCGGCGGCGTCGGCGAGATACATCCGGGTGATGTCGTGCTGGATGTCGACGAGCATGCAGCCCATGGCGGAGGTGACGCCCGGGTGGGGCGGGATGATGACCGTCGGGATCCCCAGGTCCTTGGCGAGGTATGCGGCATGCAGGGGACCGGCGCCGCCGAATCCGACCAGCGCGAAGTCGCGGGGATCGTGTCCCTTGCGAATGGAGATCAGGCGGATCGCGTCGGCCATGTTGGCGTTGGCGACCTTGATGATCGACTGGGCGGCGGTGTCGACGTCCAAGCCGAGCGGTTCGGCGACCTTTTCCAGTGCATGTCGGGCCTGCGCCTCGTCCAGCTCCTTGACTCCGCCGGCCAGCTTCTTCCCGACGGTGCCGAGAATCAGGTTCGCGTCGGTGTTGGTCGCGAGCTCACCGTTGCCGCCGTAGCAGGCCGGGCCCGGGTCGGAGCCCGCGGACTGCGGACCGTTGCGCAGTGAACCGGCGTCGTCGAGCCACGCGATCGAACCGCCGCCGGCGCCGATTGTGAGCACCTCGATGCTGGGGAAGCAGATGGGATGGCCGAAGGCCACGCTCCACATGTTGGTGGTGGCCAGCACCCCGTTGTCGGTCAGCGACACATCGGTTGACGTGCCACCCATGTCGAAGCCGATCGAGTTCTCGAAACCACAGGTACGGGCGATGTGCCTGCTCGCGATCGCCCCGGCCGCGATACCGGAGGCGGCCAGACGCGCGCCGTACTTCTCGGCCATCGCCGGGGTCATGACGCCACCACCCGAATGGAGCAGCAGGACGTCGTTCTCGTAGCCGGCCTCCGCCAGTCGCCCTTCGAGGGTCCGCGCGTAGGGGCCGATGATCGGGACGAGGGCCGCGTTCGCGACCGTCGTGGAGAATCGTTCGTACTCGAAGATCTCGGGCAGGACGTCACTAGACGTGGTGATCGACACCCCGGGAAGCTCCTCGGCGAGGATCTCCGCCATGCGGTTCTCGTGGGCCGGGTTGGTGAACGAGTTCACGAAACACACAGCGACGGTTTCGATCTCGCGACGCCGCAGGATGCGGGCCACGTCACGGGCGCCTTCCTCATCGAGCGGTTCGAGAACCGTGCCGTCGTAACCGATCCTCTCCTTGACGGTCAGCCGATGACGCCGCGACACCACCGGCGGTGCGACCTCCTCGTACGGATCCCAGGATTCGCGATCGCCGCGCCGGATCTCGATGACGTCGCGGAATCCTTCAGTCGTGACCAGTGCGACCTTCGGGAACCTGCGGGTGATGAGTGCGTTCGTGGCGATTGTCGTTCCGTGCGAGAAGAACTCGACGTCCTCCCAGCTCACCCCGGCCTGCTCCATGCCCGCAAGAACGCCTTCGATCGGGTTGTTCTGCGTCGGGTACTTGGCGGTGACGATCGTTCCGTCCGATTGCTGGATGAAGACGTCGGTGAACGTGCCACCGATGTCGACGGCAGTCCGTACCTTGTCGGTGCGGCTGATGGCTTCGGTCATGAGAGATTCCTCGTGCGTCGGCGGTATGGGGACGCCTACAAAGAAACTCGTGACCGGCTCGCCGGACAATTGGCTCATCAGCCAGGTCAGACGGTGTGCGCACTGGACGATCGCACGCGTGATCCGATTCCGACTGCGCGTCACCTGCGGAAACCCTCGGCGGATGGCGGTAACGCACTTGTGTCCGACATCGGCCGGAAACGTTCTGTCACACAAAGGAAACGTGGACATCGTTTGTGCTCGGGTGGTGAGAACCGCTGCGAGCGCGGATAATCGAGGGGCACGAACGACAAGCGAAGGAGGCCCGATGGCGACGGTTGGTGACGTCGCCGATCGTCTCGGGCTGCTGACGCTGACGCCTGGTCCGGCAGGGCGGACGCGACGGCTTCGGGTTTCACGGGTCATCCAGGTCGGCGGTGTGCCGTTGACAGCAGTCACCTCCTCTGACGTCGTCTGCGTCGGCGGGGCGGGATGGAAGGCGGTGGGCGAACCGGAATCGTTCGCAGCCGCCATCCGCGAACGCGGTGTCCCGGCGATCGTCGTGGACACCGACGACGATCGCCTGTCAGCGGAGTTCGTGTCGTCCTGTGTTCAGCACGGAGTCCCGATCTACATGCTCCCGCGCGAGCGTACGTTCGCCGACCTGCTCGGTTGTTTCGCGCCGCAGACATCGGCGGCCGGAGGTGGTGACAGCGACGCGGGGCAGGTGTCGGCGATCATCGACGTGCTCGCGGACTTCCACCGCAAGTCCGGAATCACCGGTGCGGTCGTGCTGCGGGGCGCTTTCATCGCGGCGTCGCCGTCCTCGGTCGATCTCGACCTGGTCTCGAAGACGCTCGCCCTGGCACCCGTTCCCATGCACGCGATCCCGGGAACCGCGGCCGCGTTGCATGTCGCACTTCCCAGTTCGGGTGCCGCGCTGACTCTCTCGAATTCCCAGCGGAGGCCGCTCGAGCCGACTCGAGTCCGAAAACTCGCCAACGACACCGACCGGGCCGTACAGCTCCTGGCGGCGCAACGGACGATGCGCAGACCGCTCGAGGACGCGCTGGTGCGCGAGTTGATCGACGCTCGAATCCCCGCCGCGGCCATGGACCCGTGGGTCGAGTCGTTCGGGTATGTGGCCGGCGACCGAGTGCGTGCGGTCGCGGTGACCGTCGGCCCTCGCAGTGACGCGACGCCGACGGACGTTGTCGAGGCGCTCCACGATCTCGGAGTGTGCAGTGGAATGGCGACGGTGGCCGCGGCGCGTGAGTCCGTGGTCTTCGCCTTGATCAAGACGGGGACGGAGAAGGAGCCGAACCCGCTGGCCCGCAGTGACTTCGAGGCGCAGCTGGTTACGTTCGAGCGAATGTTCCTGGCCCGCCACGCAGGTCTCACGATGGGTGGGAGCTCATACGTCATCCGCAGCAGCGATGACCTCATGAGGGGACTGATCAACGCCCGCCAGATGGCCGAGAGGCAGTCTCGTGCCCAGGAACCGGGAGGATCGGCGATCACGCTGGCGGTGCCGCTCGCAGCGACCCTGCTGGCAGGGGATCCAGAGCGTGCCCACGCCCTGCACGAATCGGTGCTCGGTCCGGTGCTCGCCTACGACCAGGGTAAGGACGCCAGCTACCTGTCGACCCTGACGACGTTCTTCGCACTGGACTGCCACTCGGGTGCGACCGCGAACGAACTCGGAATCCACATCAACACGCTCCGGTACCGGCTGTCACGTATCGAGAAGCTCACCGGTCGAAGCCTCGCGTCGACGGCGGATCGAACCGACTACTACCTGGCGCTATGCGTCGGCGAGGCGATCGGGGACCGGCGGTAGTGCATTGCCCGACCACCAGGGATCGGGCAGTCGGGCGGTGAATTCGTTGATGACCTCGTAGCGCCCGCCTTTGGCACGTCCGACATACGACGGGTGTGCGCTGTAGTGGTTCGCACGGAAGTAGAAGGGCGATCCTTCCGGGTTGGAGTCGAATCGAACTCCGATGAGGGCGCGTGCGAGATCGTCGACGTCCAGGGACCGCGACTGTTCGGCGGCCAGGGCGAGCGCGTGGACGGCGTTGAAGGCCCCGACCTGGGCCGAGTGGCTCCAGCGCTGACCGCGGGCTTCGAGGAGCTCACGACGATACGACGAGTTGACCGGGGACGCGAGGTCGGAGAAGTACGTCGCGACCATGTAGTGTCCGTCGCTCACCTCCGCCGGCATGTGGGCGAGGTCCAGTTCGGTGGTGACGGTCGCGGCGATCGGTGTGGATTCTGACGTGAAACCGGCAAGGTGGAACTGCGTGTAGAACGCCGTCGTCGAGTCCGCTCCGACCAGATTGCAGATCACCACCGAGGGCTGTTGCTCACGGATGTCGTCGACGATGGACTCGAACCTGGTCTCGCCGAGCGGCGTGTACCGGTCGCCGACGATGTCGATGCCGACCTGCCCCGACAGTCTCCGGATCGCCTCGGCGAGCACTCGGGGATAGATGTAATCCGACCCCACCACGTACACCCGGCGCCCCAGCGTCTCCGCGACCCACGTCAGGTAATCGGCGATGTACTGGTTGGGGGCCGCACCGCAGTAGAAGATGCGGGAATCGGTCTCCTCTCCCTCGAAATAGGTGGGATACATGAGCAGCGAAGCGTTTTCGTGGATGGCGGGAGTCAAGGCGAGCCGTGCCGCGGAGGTGTAGCCTCCTACGATCGCGTCCACGTGCTCGACGCGACACAGATGTTCGACTCCTCGGGCGGTCGACGACACCTCGGAGTGGTCGTCGAAGATCGCCACCTCGACATCGGATCCGAGAACGCCTCCACGCGCATTGATCTGAGCAACCGCCAGCATCGCACCGTCGAGGATCGACTGCTCCATCTCGGCCTGGGCGCCCGACAGCGAGAAGAGCATGCCGAGTTTCACGTCGGTTCCCGATCGGTGTGCATGGCTGTCACTATGCCAGCTACCGCGCTGCTCGGCTCGCGGGAGAAGGTGGGTCTCAGCGCAACCCGTCACCCGCGAGCAGGGTGAGATAGCTCGGGTGCTCGGGGTCGAGGACCAGGCGCTGCCTACGGCCGCGTGCCTTGATCAGGTCGGGCACGACGGTGAGGTACCGCGGCAGGCTCGCCGCATAGACGTCGACGCGCAGGCGGTGTCCGGGCTGCAGGACCGCGTCGGTGGGGACGAGGTCGACGTCGATGCGGACCGGCTCGTCCGCGGGTACCGGCAGCTTGCGCTTGCGGGACAGGTAGTGGTGCGCGGAGAGCAGACTGCCGTCGGTCGCATAGGTGGACTTGCTGCGGTCCAGCGCGCGATTCGACGCCGACAGTGCGCCATTGGTGAGCACGGTCGACGTGCCGTCGGGCGCGACGTCGTTCACGGTGACCGCCCAGATCGCCTCGTGTGCGGTGGTGGCGACATTGAGCCGCAGGTTCATCGCCCCGCTGACCGGCGTGGCCTCGAGAACCGGTGCGGTGGTGAACGACAGTGCGCCGCGCTCCTGGAAGCGCGCGTCCTTGGCATAGTCGGCGCCGAGGATCATCGTCGCCCCGGCGGTCACCTGGGTCATGTCGCGCGACCGCAGGCCGCGGGTGTCGGGTCGGATGTGCAGCGACGAGACATCCTGTGCAGGAGCCGAACCCAGCGTGCCGTCGTGCACCGCGTGGTCGGCCGTCGACGACGCGTCCGGCGTCAGGTAGAGCCGCGTCGGCGCGACGCCCGGGCGCGGGAAGTCCTGGCCGGCGGTCCACGCGCCGCCCTGCTGCAGCATGGTGACCGGACCGTAGAACTCGACCCCGTTGCGGTGTCCTTTGAGCCAACGGTCGAACCAGGCGCGTTCGAGGACGTCGAGCCGCGGCGGTGCGAACTTGCCGCCGTACCCCGAACCGACGTCGAGGTGATAGCCGTCGCCGACGATCATCTGCTTGCGCCCGGGTTCCATGTCCAGTCGCTCGTAGACGCCGGTTGCGCTGCGGCCGAACAGATCATGCCAGGCGCCGACAGTGAACGTGGGGGCCTCAATGCGGTCGACGACCGGATCGCGTTCGTCGAAGTACGGGTCGTCGAAGATGCGCGGGTCGCGTGCGGTGAGGAAACCCCAGAGCAACGACGGGATCTCGGTGGCGGGCGACTTCACCCGGTCGATGGCCCACTTCAGGGCGTGGCCGCTGGTGATGTCGCGAATGATGTTGGCGGGGTTCGGAACCCACTTGAGCACGTTCACCGCCGACAGCCAGACCGGGATGAACGCCGACGGCATGCCGCCGGTGATGTAGATGTCGCGCACGATGTCGTCGCAGCCCTCGACCGCGAAGACCGCCTTCAGCTGCGCGGGCCGCTTGTCCGCGGCCTGCAGCGAGTTGATCGCCGAGTACGACCAGCCGGCCAGGCCGACGGTCCCGTCGCACCACTCCTGCTCGCTGACCCAGTCGATGATCTCGACCGAGTCCTGCTGCTCGCGCGGACCCAGGATCTGCCACTTGCCGTGGCTCGCACCGGTACCGCGCACGTCGACGACCACCTGGACGTAACCGCTTCGCACGAGGTTGCGGTTGATGCCGAAGACGTCGAAGACTCCGCCGGACAGTGTCTGGGTGAGCGTCGTGAGGCCCTCGAGTGCGGTGCCGGTCGCGTCGATCGACGCCGACGCGGTGTGCAGTGCCTTGCCGAGCACCGGGGCGTGCAATGCCTGGTCGACGAAATCGATGGCGGCCCGGTTGTACGGGTTGATGTTGATGATCGCGGGGTAGGGGGTGAGGACCGTCTGCCCGAACCGGTTGGCCGGGCGGATCACGGTGGCCCGCAGGACGACACCGTCGGTCATGGTGATGGAGACGTCGCGGTCGATGACGACGCGCGGGTACAACTGCTTGCCGTCGACCTGTTCACGCCAGCGGATACCGTCCGCGCCGCCGGTGGGGTCGCCGAGGGGGAGTGTGCCGAAATGGGGAGCTTCCGTGGGGCGTCGCGAGGGAACCGGCCGTGCGCGTCGTTCCGCGGGATCCAGCTGATACGTCATGGTGCATCACCCTGCCTGGGGTGAGGTGTCACACCGCGTGTGCTGCTGGTCGAGATGGTCGGGTGGACACCGACACCCCTTCGTGTCGGTCGTGGGGCGCCGGGCCGGGTTCGCCGACTGCGGAATCCGGTGTGTTCCAGGTCACTCCACGCGTTCGCTGAAGAATAACTCAGACCGGATATCGGATGGCTAACCAGGTGGCGTCGGTTTGGCCATCGCAGGTCTAGGAGCGGTCACGTTCCGGTAGCGACAGGTCGATCGCGGCGGCGGCCTCCAGGACCATCCAGGCCGACAACTGCACCGACAGGTCGCGTTCGGGGACCTCCGACGGCATCACCGCACCCGCCACGAACTGGGCTTTCCTGCCCGACGCGGTGGGGACGACGGCCGGGCGGCGCCAGTCGCTGCCGAACACGACGCGCCCCCGGGTCTCGGTGCGATTCGTCCACGCGGCGTCGGCGCTCGTCGTGACCATCCGGGCTGCTCGGACGCGGAGTTCATCCGATCCGTCGACAGTCGGGAGATCGGTCGCGATGAGCGCGAGATAGCGCGCGAGCACCCCGTGGAACAGGCCGCCGTCACCGCCACCCCCGCCGTTGATCACCCCGTCGGTGCAGGAATGCTTCTCGACGGCGCTCAGGAGCCGGGCGAGACGTTCCAGATGGCGCGGCGAACCGGTCGCGCGGAAGGCCTCGAGCTCGGCGCCGAGAACGACGCCCTGGCAGTAGGTGTAGGTCCCGGTCTCGGCCTTCAGCGAACCGTCGGGCTGCTTTTTCAATCCGTCGATGACGAGGTGCGTCTTCGGGTCGATGAGGTTGGCGTCCATCCAGTCGCACATCGCGACGGCACGTTCGACGTGGCCGGTGCGGGCGAGGAGGATCGCGGCCGGACCGTTCGCGGGGGCGTTGAAGAACTGGTCGGCGGTGCGCCACGGGATGCCGCCGCCGTCCTCCGGGACCCAGGCGTCGAGCATCCGCTGCGCCAGGACCTGCAGACCTCGCGCGTGGTGGAGGTCGAGGTGGCGGTCGGCGCGTTCGATCGCCAGGCCCAGCCACGCCATGTCGTCGTAGTAGTTGTTGGTCCACCGCCCGAGGTTGCGGACCTTGATCCCGCGTAAGACCCGGTTGGCGTCGTCGGCGACATCGGGGTCGAAGGAGCGGTCGCCGTGGCCGGACCCTTCGGGGCGATGGATCGCGGCGTCGACGAGCAGGTCTACGAGGTGCGCATGCCACCAGTAATGCCAGGATCCGAGGTGTGCCTGGACGAATCCGATCGGCCAGGCGACGGCCGCCGTGCGCGTCGCAGGTAACCCGAAGGCACGCTGCAGGTGCCGCGCCGCGATGGCGTCCATGGCGGCCTGCGCGCGCTCGTTGGGGTCGTGCACGTCGGTCGATTTGGATTGTTCCCCCACGACCACGTAGCCTAGTCGTCGATGTGATGCACAACCGTGTGTCGTATCGGTTCAACCAGAGACCGTTGGTCGTCGGGAACTCCCGAACGAAGGCGCGACGAAGTCGCCGGCCCACGCAGGATGAACGAGGAATGCAGTCCCACACGTCAGTGTGAGCCTCCACGCCCCGTGCCTGTGTGCCGGGGCGTTTGTCATTTCGGCCCTCGATCGCCTCCGCGGCCCGTCGCTCAGTTGAACCCGACCAACTCAAGTGACGAGGAGAGGAGGCGAAGTATGGCCAAGTCCGAAAAGGTCGCCGCTGTGGCGGAGATCGCAGAGCAGTTCAAGGGCTCCACGGCTGCAGTGGTCACGGAATACCGTGGTCTGACTGTCACCCAGATCTCCCAGCTGCGACGTTCCCTCGGTGAGGGTGCAACCTACTCCGTCGCCAAGAACACCCTGGTGAAGCGTGCCGCAGCTGATGCGGGCGTGGAAGGGCTCGACGAGCTGTTCACCGGTCCGACCGCCATCGCCTTCATCGAAGGTGAGCCGGTTGTGGCCGCGAAGGCGATCAAGACTTTCGCCAAGGACAACAAGGCTCTGGTCATCAAGGGCGGGTACATGGACGGCCGCGCGCTGTCCGTTGCCGAGATCGAGCAGATCGCCGACCTTGAGACCCGTGAGGTCTTGCTGGCCAAGCTCGCCGGTGCCATGAAGGGCAACTTGGCTAAGGCAGCCGGTCTGTTCAACCAGCCGGCATCGCAGGTCGCGCGTCTCGCAGCGGCCCTGCAGGAGAAGAAGAACGAAGCCGGCGAATAACTCGCCGCACCAAGCCGATCCCCGAACCGTACGGGGATGCACACCAACCCCGTACGGGGACTTACAGGAAGGACGCCACCATGGCGAAGCTCACCGCTGACGAGCTCATCGATCAGTTCAAGGAACTGACCCTGCTGGAGCTCAGCGATTTCGTGAAGAAGTTCGAAGAGGTCTTCGAGGTCACCGCGGCCGCTCCGGTCGCCGTCGCCGCTGCCGGTGCCCCGGCTGCCGGTGGCGCTGAGGCTGCTGCCGAGCAGGACGAGTTCGACGTCGTGCTCGAGAGCGCCGGCGACAAGAAGATCCAGGTCATCAAGGTCGTCCGCGAGGTCGTCTCGGGCCTGGGCCTGAAGGAAGCCAAGGACCTCGTCGAGAGCGCTCCGAAGGCTCTGCTGGAGAAGGTCGACAAGGACGCCGCCGAGGCTGCCAAGGCCAAGCTCGAAGAGGCCGGCGCCAAGGTCTCCGTCAAGTAAGACTCTTCTTACGCGACTCACGAGCCCGGGACAGCGATGCTGTCCCGGGCTTGTTGCTGTTTGGGTGGACCCGGATTGATGTCGCGTGCGAACTCGATCCGGTCGTGCGCGTTCGGTCGAGGTCGTCTCGCCGGGGTGATGTCGCGTGCGACTTCAATCCGGATCGTCGGTGTGGGGCCGACGGGCCGCGGTGGGACGTCGATGAAACCGAACTCGACGCTCCTGCGTCCAAAGCTCGTGACCGAGTTTCCCGTCGAGCGATTCCCCACTGATAGACATGGCCTCATCCGTCGCGAGGCGACGCTGCGCGTGGGCATCGGCGACGACACCGTGGCCGGAGCTCTGAGGCGCGGCCGACTTCTTCGGCTCGCTCCGGGCGTCTGGGTGGCCGCGAGCCCGGATTTCGAGGGTCCTTGCGGTGCCGATCATCTATATCGTCACCGTTCCATCGCGGTGGCGACCTCTGCTCGTGACCGGGGCACTGCCACCTTGAGTCACGAGTCGGCGGCAGTGGTTCTCGGTCTGGAAACACTGCACCCGGACCGCGATCGAGTCCATCTCACCAAACCGTCACGAGGTGGCGGGTTCGTACGTGGCCACCGCCACGTCCACAACGGCCCCCTGACGCCGAACGAGATCGTGTCGGTCGGCGGGGTGGCGGTGACCCGCCTCGAGCGCACGGCCGTCGACGTGGCGATGGCGGGCAGCTTCGATCAGGCGCTTGTGGTGTTCGACCGGGCACTCGCCAAGGAGGCAGATGTCTCCGTGATGAAAGGTCTGCTCGACGACCGGTCCGGCTGGCCGAACGTGGGCACGGCACGGCGCGCTCTGACATTCGCGGACGCCAGATCTGAAAGCGTCGGAGAATCCTGGAGCCGCGCACAGATGATTGTGGCCGGGCTTCCGTCGCCCAGGCTCCAGCACACCTTCAAGATCCCGGGTGGCGAGGCGAGGACAGACTTCGACTGGGACGGACGCCTCATCGGAGAGTTCGACGGTCTGCAGAAGTACGGCCGGCTGTTGCGGCCGGGGGAGACTGCCGCAGCCGCGTTGATTCGCGAGAAGCAGCGAGAGGACGCACTTCGCGCGCAGGGAATCGTGGTGATCCGGTGGACCTGGGCCACCCTGGAACGCGGACAGTTGGTCGAGACCATTCGGCCGTGGCTCGTGACGGCCGGACTGCTCGCAGCCTGATCGACCGTACTCCTGAGGATGGTTCTGACCGACCGCTGGACACCGTTGATCCGGATTGAAGTCGCGTGCGACGCCGCTTCGGCCGCACGAGTTCGATCGATGTCGCATCGCCGAAACGGACACTTCCCGAGTGACCTGGGACTCTGCGTCCGGCATCACATCCGCCGCTGATGTCCGACTTCCCTCACTTCGTTCCATCGGCTAATGTCATCGACGCAGCGAGAGTTACCGGCTGGTAGCTTTCGCGGGCGCAAGCGCTGAGTGACTCCGGTCGCATGGTTGGTGGTCTCTGGTCGGTTACAGTGACCCCAACCACAAATGCCACCGGTGGGTGTGCGGTCACACCGTGGCCGCCTTAGGGGGCAGCGATCGTCTGGAGGAAGTTGTGGGTGTAGAGGTCAGTGTCGAGGGGCTCACCAAGTCGTTCGGTTCTCAGAACATTTGGCGTGATGTCACTCTGACCCTCCCGGAGGGGGAAGTCTCCGCGCTGCTCGGTCCGTCGGGTACCGGTAAGTCGGTGTTCCTGAAGACCTTGATCGGTCTGCTGCATCCCGAGCAGGGTTCGGTGATCATCGATGGCACCGACATCACGCAGTGTTCGGCCAAGGAGCTGTACGAGATCCGCAAGCTGTTCGGTGTGCTGTTTCAGGACGGCGCCCTGTTCGGCTCGATGAGCCTGTTCGACAACATCGCGTTCCCGCTTCGTGAGCACACGAAGAAGAAGGAGAACGAGGTCCGCGACATCGTGATGGAGAAGATCGACCTGGTCGGTCTGACCGGTGCCGAGGACAAGCTTCCCGGTGAGATCTCCGGCGGTATGCGCAAGCGTGCCGGGCTGGCGCGTGCGCTGGTGCTGGACCCGCAGATCATCCTGTGCGACGAGCCGGACTCGGGTCTGGATCCGGTGCGTACCGCTTACATCTCGCAGTTGTTGATCGACATCAACGCGCAGATCGACGCGACGATCCTGATCGTGACGCACAACATCAACATCGCGCGGACGATCCCGGACAACATCGGCATGTTGTTCCGCAAGGAGTTGGTGATGTTCGGTCCGCGTGAGCAGTTGCTCACCTCGGAGCAGCCGGTGGTCAAGCAGTTCCTCTCCGGTGACCGGTTCGGTCCGATCGGTATGTCGGAGGAGAAGGACGAGGCCGTCCAGAAGCAGGAAGAGGCCATGCAGGCCGCGGGTATCTCCGGTGGTGGTACCAAGGAGGACTTCACCGAGATCATCCCGCAGGTGCAGCCGAATCCCGGTATGCCCGAGCGCAAGGCGATCGCCCGTCACCGCGAGCGCGTCCACGCGATGCTGCCGGACCTCCCGGCGAATGCGCAGGAGGCGATCCGCCGCAGCCAGGAGCAGGAAGACCAGATCCGCGAGGAGAGTCGCGCCCACGCGGCGGACATGGCCGGAGGCCGGCACAACTCCGGTTCCGGTTCCGACGAGTGGACCAGCGCGCCCGCAGGCAACGTCGCGGTGGCCGACGCCAAGACCGACGTCATCGACTACGGCGGCAGCGATGCGCCGACCGAACAGTGGCAGACGCCCGGTGGCGGCGACGCACTGACCAAGCCCAGTCATCGTGCTGCTGACGGGAACGAAGGGCGGACCACCTAGGAATGACCAGTGCCACCACGCGTGGCGTCGACCGAATCGCGCAAGCCGGAACAGGCGCTCTAGCCCAGACCGGCAACATTGTTCAGCTCTTCGTCGATGTTGCACGCCAGACCTTTGTGCGCCCGTTCCAGTGGCGGGAGTTCATCCAGCAGGCGTGGTTCATCGCCAGTGTGACGATCCTGCCCACTGCTCTGATCGCGATCCCGTTCGGCGCGATCGTCTCGTTGCAGACGGGCTCGCTGATCAAACAGCTCGGCGCCGAGTCGTACACCGGTGCGGCCAGCGTGCTGGTGGTCATCCAGCAGGGATCACCGCTCGTGACCTCGCTCCTCATCGCGGGTGCGGCCGGGTCGGCGGTTGCCGCCGACCTCGGTTCGCGCACCATCCGCGAGGAGATCGACGCCATGGAGGTGCTGGGCATCAACCCCATTCAGCGCCTGGTGGTCCCACGCGTGCTGGCCATGGTCCTGGTCGCGATGCTGCTCAACGGCCTGGTCGCCGTGATCGGCATCGGTGGTGGTTACTTCTTCAACGTGGTGGTGCAGGGCGGCACCCCGGGCGCCTACCTGGCGTCGTTCGGTGCGCTCGCCCAGCTGCCCGACCTGTACGTGTCGACCCTGAAGGCAGCCATCTTCGGTGTGCTCGCCGGTGTCGTCGCCGCTTACAAGGGCCTCAACCCCAAGGGTGGCCCGAAGGGTGTGGGTGACGCCGTCAACCAGAGCGTCGTCATCACATTCCTGCTGCTGTTCCTCGCCAACCTGATCATCACGGCGGTCTACCTGCAGATCGTCCCACCGAAGGGGAGCTAGCGTGACCGAAGGTGGCGGCGGCGTGACGATCGCCAAGAGCAGGCCCGAGTACTACATGTACGAGGCCCGCAAACAGCTGGGCAAACCGCTCAAGGTGCTCGACGGTGCCGGTGAGCAGATGTCATTCTACGGCCGCACGCTCGCGTGGATGCCGAAGACGCTGGTGCACTACACCCGTGAGGTCCTGCGCCTGCTCGCCGAGGTCGCCTTCGGTTCGGGCGGACTCGCGGTCATCGGCGGAACCATCGGCGTGATGGTCCTGATGTCGGGCTTCACCGGCGTCGTCGTCGGCCTCCAGGGTTACGCCGCACTCGACCAGATCGGGTCCCAGGCGCTGACCGGCTTCCTGTCGGCCTACGTCAACACCCGTGAGGTCGCGCCCCTCGTCGCGGGCCTCGCCCTGTCCGCGACCGTCGGCTGTGGTTTCACCGCACAGCTCGGTGCCATGCGGATCTCGGAGGAGATCGACGCCCTCGAGACGATGGCCGTGCCGTCGATCCCGTTCCTGGTGTCGACCCGCGTGATCGCCGGCTTCATCGCCGTCATCCCGCTGTACGTCCTCGGCCTGCTCTCGGCGTACCTCGCGTCACGTGTGGTGACGACGGTCTTCAACGGGCAGTCGGGCGGTTCATACGACCACTACTTCAACCTGTTCCTGCCACCGGCCGACGTGCTCTGGTCGTTCGGCAAGGTGCTGGTCTTCGCCTTCGTGATCATCCTGGTGCACTGCTACTACGGCTACTACGCATCCGGTGGCCCCGCAGGTGTGGGCGTGGCCGTGGGTCACGCGGTCCGAGCGGCGTTGGTCCTCATCGCGATCCTCGACTTCTTCCTGGGACTCGCGATCTGGGGCACCACGACGACCGTGCGAGTGGGGGGTTAGCGGATGCCGGTCCTGCGCCGACGGCTGCTCGGCTTGGTCTTCTTTCTCGTGGTCGCGCTGTTCCTCACCGCGACCATCACCAAGTTCAACAAGACCTTCCAAGACTTCACCGACGTCACCCTGCTGACCGACTCCACCGGCAACGCGCTGCCCGCGAACGCCGACGTGAAGGCGCGCGGCATGGTCGTCGGCGAGGTCCGCGAGGTCAAGCCCGCGCCCGACGGGTCGGTCGAGGTGATCCTCGGCCTCGACCCGACCAAGGCGAAGGAACTGTCGGACAAGACGACCGCGCGCATCCTGCCCAAGACCCTCTTCGGCGAGCGGTACGTCGCGCTGCAGGTCCCCGAGGACAACAACGGTCCGACCCTGACCAACGGCGCGACGATCGAGACCGATCAGAGCGGCAACGCCCTCGAGGTCCAGCAGTTGTTCGACAAGCTCCTGCCGGTACTCGAGGCCATCCCGCCGCAGGACCTCAACGCGACACTCACCTCGCTGTCGAAGGCGTTGTCGGGACGCGGTGAGCAGCTCGGCACGACGCTCGAGGAGCTCGACCAGATCTTCGTCGCGGTCAACCGGAACCTGCCCGATCTCGAGGGCACACTCGAGGGCCTGGCGTCCTTCTCACGGACCTACTCGCAGGCACTGCCCGACGTCGTCGATGCGCTGGACTCGTTCCGCACCACGTCGAACACCATCGTCGAACGGCAGAGCGATCTGCGGACACTGATTGCGACCCTCGGTGTGGCGTCCGACGACCTCACCGGATGGCTGCGCCAGAACCGCACCGACCTGATCGACCTGTTCGTCGACTCCGAGCAACTGCTCGTCGGGCTGGCCAAGCAGTCCCCGACGTTCGTCTGCACGTTCCGCAACTTCGCGGGTCTGATCCCCGAGTCACGCAACATCGTGGGCGAGGGCACCAAGAACCCCGGTGTGCGCGTGAACCTGCAGTTCGTCAACCCCCGTGGCCGTTACCTACCGAACCAGGACGAACCCCGTTTCATGGATCTCGACCCGCCCGCCGTGTGCTACGAGCCCGCCAAAAACGGTCGCCCGTTCCCGCAGTACCCGGGTGGCGGCCTCGCCGACGGCAGCTACCAGCCGCCGTCACGCAACGCGGGTCCGCGGACCGTCAAGCAACTCCCGCAGCCGCAGTTCAGCGGCATCCCCGCGGGAACGGTGAAGCCCAACCCGTTCGACGACCCGGACTACCGCAAGCAGCTGCAGGTCATCTACGGCGCGACCACCGGTGAGTCGCCGGAGTCGGTGCCGACCTGGGTCACCATGATCGCCGGCGGCGCCCTCCAGGGAGCGAAGGTCGACATCAAATGAGGTCGATCGTCGCGCCCCTGGTCAAGCTGATCATCTTCGCGGTGGTCACCGTGGTCACCACCAGCCTGCTCGCGCTCACCATCGCGAACGCCGGTGGTGACGGCGGTGCCGAGTTCAAGGCCGTCTTCTCCGACGCCACGCTGCTGAACGCCGGAGACGACGTCCGCATCGCGGGCGTCCGGGTGGGACAGGTGAAGAAGGTCGAGGTCTACGACCGCAACCGGGCGATGGTCTCGTTCAACGTCGACCGCGACCGGTTGCCGGACGGAACCCAGCTCTACATCCGCTACCGGAATCTCACCGGGCTGCGATACCTCGGCCTCGAGCGGGGAGCGGGTGACCCGTCGCAGACCGTGCCGCAGGGACACACCTTCGGTCTGGAACCCGGCAGCACCGACACGCATCCGCCGGTGAACCTCACCGAACTGTTCAACGGGTTCCGCCCGCTGTTCCAGCAGCTGTCGGCCGAGGACGTCAACAAGCTGACCGAGCAGATCATCGCGATCTTCGACGGGCAGGGCGGCTCGATCACGCGCCTGGTCAGCGACACCGCGGACCTGACGAACGCGATCGCGGACAAGGACAAGGTCATCGGTGAACTGATCGGGAACCTCACCAAGGTCCTCGACACCGTCAACCGCAACGACGAGCAGTTCACCAGCCTCCTCGACAACACCGAGAAGCTCGTGACCGGCCTTGCGGGGCAGCGCGGTTCGGTGGGATCGGCGATCACCTCGGTGTCCGGCCTGACCTCGGTCACCGCGAACATCCTCGGCGCGACGCGGCCGTCCATCCAGGGCGACATCGCCGGTCTGAAGTCGCTCGCCGACCAGATCAACAAGCGTGACGCGGACATCGAGGAGACGCTGACCAACCTGCCGATCAAGGCGCAGAAGATCGGCCGGGCCGCGACCTTCGGCTCCTGGTTCCAGTTCTATCTGTGCGGCATCGACGTGGTGGCCGGCAACGGCAAGTCGCCGCTGCTGACCCAGCCGGTGGTCCCGCTGCCCGACATCAATCACGTGCTCTACACCAGCGCGGCAACCCGCTGCTGGGCCGACGAGAAGCCAGGGGGGTGACCACGATGGCAGACGACAACACGAACGCCGACAACACGAACGACGCCGGGCAGAAGCCGGCGAAGGCGCAGCACCCCCATCGCCGTTTCGGTGGGCGACGCAGCCCGGTGAGCATCGGTGCCATCGGCATCCTGGTCCTGATGATGCTCGGACTCAGCGCGTTCTACCTGACCGACGTCCCGCTGCTGGGCGCGGGCGCCCGCTACACCGCGAAGTTCAGTGAGGCCGCCGGGCTGAAGCCCGGTAACGAGGTGCGTGTCGCCGGCGTGAAGGTCGGCGAGGTCGACGACGTGAAGCTCAACGGCGACCGCGTCGACGTCACCTTCAAGGTGGAGAACACCTGGATCGGCAACCAGACGCAGGCCTCGATCCAGATCAAGACGATCCTGGGCCAGAAGTTCCTGTCGCTGAACCCGCGCGGCAGCGAACCCGCCGATCCCGACGTCCCGCTGACCGACACGGTCGCGCCCTACGACGTCATCGAGGCGTTCTCGGCCGCGACGAATCAGATCGAGGACTTCGACAACGATCAGCTGGCCGAGTCGATGCGCGTGCTGTCCGACGCCTTCTCGGGCACCGCCGGCACCACCGGCCCGGCCCTCGACGGCCTGGCCCGGCTGTCGAACACGATCGCCAGCCGCGACCAGGAGGTGCAGAAGCTCCTCGCCGCGACCAAGGACACCTCGAGGCTCCTGGCCGATCGCAACGAGGAGTTCGTGCGCCTGATCGCCGGTGCGGGACAGCTGCTCGACGAGCTGAACAACCGGCAGCAGGCCATCTCCGCGCTGCTGGCCAGCACGACGAGCCTCGGCGACTCGCTCACCGGCATCGTGCGTGACAACGAGGAACAGATCGGACCGGCGCTCGACGCGCTGAAGGGCGTCAACGAGCTGTTGCAGCGCCAGAACCAGAACATCCGCGACTCGATCAAGTACATGGCGCCGTTCTATCGGCTCTACGCCAACGTGCTCGGCAACGGTCGCTGGTTCGAGTCGTCCGTGGTGAACCTGCTGCCGCCGGCGCTGCCGCAGCAGAACACGACGCGTCCGCCGAACAAGACGCTGGACCAGAACAACGGCGGAACGGAGGCAGGCTGATGACCGCGCCAGACCTGACACAGACCTCCGGCCCCGGCCGGTGGTTCACACCCCGCCACATCGTGGCGCTCGTCCTCGGCCTGATCATCGCGCTGGTCGTCGCCGGTGCGCTGTGGTGGGTGTTCTCGTCGATCGGGACCACCAAGATCACCGCGACGTTCAAGCGTTCCGTCGGCATCTACTCCGGTTCCGACGTGCGCATCCTCGGCGTGGCCGTGGGCAAGGTCGACTCGGTGACGCCGCAGGGCGACACCGTGAAGGTGACGATGACCGTCGACCGCGGCATCACCCTGCCCCAGGACGTCCGCGCCGTGCAGGTGATCCCGTCGGTGGTCGCCGACCGCTACGTGCAGCTGACCCCGGCCTACTCCGGTGGGCCGAAGGCCTCGCGTGACATCACCCTCGACGTGAACCAGACGATGGTCCCGGTGGAGGTCGACGAGCTCTACCGCAGCGTCAAGGAACTGTCCGACGCGCTCGGTCCCGACGGTGCCAACAAGCAGGATGGCACCGGACGTCAGGGCGCGGTGAGCGAACTCGTCGCGACCGGCGCCGCGAACCTCGAGGGCAACGGCGAGAAGCTCGGCGCCGCCATCGAGAACCTGTCGAAGGCGACCACGACCCTCAGCGACTCGCGCGGCAACCTCTTCGACACGGTCAAGAACCTCAACACCTTCGTCGGCGCGCTGCGCGAGAACGACGCCCAGGTGCGGCAGTTCAACACGCAGATGGCCTCGTTCAACCAGTTCCTGGCCGGCGAACGCGACCAGCTCGCGTCGGCGCTGAACAAGCTGTCGATCGCCCTCGGCGACGTGGCACGCTTCCTCGACGAGAACCGCGAGCAGATCGGCGAGACCGTCAGGGATCTCCAGCCGACCACGCAGGCGCTGCTCGACCAGAAGACCAACCTCAAAGAGGTCCTCACCGTTCTGCCGGTCACCATCAGCAACCTGATCAACGCCTACGACGCGGAGTCGGGAACCCTGGCGATGCGTCTGACGATCCCGGATCTGCAGGACCTGATCGGCGCCCAGTGCCGACTGCTCGATCTCGGTCAGCTGCTCCCGGGCAACCCGCAGGCCACGCAGTTCAGCAACACGCTCCGACCGCTGATCAGCCAGTGTGAGGCCCTGGGCAAGCAGATCACCGACGGCGTGCTCGAGCCGCTGCTTCCGGTGCTGCCCTTCGGCATCATGAGCAACAACAAGCTGCAGCGGGCGCCGGTCCCCGGCACGGTCCCGGGTAACCCCGATCCCGAGCTCGGCACCCCGTCGTCCTCGCGGGCACCCGCGCCGCCGGCCGCACGTGCACCCGCATCGTCGTCGACCACCAAGTCGACCACCCCGCGACCCCGGGGAGGCAACTGATGAACCCGCGTTCCATGCGTGTGGCACTGGCCGGTGCGGTCCTGTCGCTGACGGTGCTCGTGTCGGGCTGTATGTCCAACGGCATCCAGTCGCTGCCGCTGCCCGGCGGCGTCGACACCGGCGGTGACCCGCGCACCTACAAGATCCAGTTCGACGACGTGCTCGACCTGGTGCCCCAGTCGATGGTCAAGCGTGACGGCATCCCCGTCGGCCGCGTGACCAAGGTCGAGGTGCCGAATGATCAGTGGTTCGCACAGGTCACGGTCGAGGTGAAGAACGACGTCGACCTGTCCGACGAGTCCGAGGCGAGCGTCCAGCAGACCTCGCTGCTCGGTGAGAAGTTCGTCGCGCTGAGCGAACCCGACGGCAGCGCCGACGCGCCGCGCCAGAACCCGGCGGAGCCGATCCCGACGTCGCGGACGCGCACCGCCACCGACATCGAGCAGGTCCTCGGCGCGCTGGCGCTACTACTCACCGGCGGCGGCATCAACCAGATCCAGCCGATCGTCACCGAGCTGAACAAGACGCTCGACGGCCGGACCGACAAGGTCCGCGACCTCATCGATCAGTCCGAGAAGCTGATCGCCGGTCTCAACCGCCAGCGTGACGACATCATCGGCGCCATCGACGGTCTCGCCGAGCTGTCGGCGCGTACCGAGAAGCAGACCGCGCAGATCGACCGCATCCTCAAGCAGCTGCCGGAGGGCATCGAGGTGCTCGAGGAACAGCGCCCGCAGTTCGTCGAACTGCTGACCAAGCTCGACCAGCTCGGTCAGGTCGGCACCGACGTGCTCGGCAAGTCGCGCAAGGCCCTGATCAACGACCTGAAGGCGCTGCGCCCGGTGCTCACCCAGCTCGCCGCGGCCGCCCCGGACCTGATCACCGCCGCACCGCTGATGCTGACCCATCCGTTCCCGGACTGGCTGCTGCCCGGTGTGAAGGGCGACGCGACCAACCTCTTCATGACGCTGGACCTGCGCATCCTCAACCAGATCGAGGCTCTCGGCGTGGGGCAGGGAACACCGAAGTACTCGCCGCCGGCCCGGGTGAACGTGCCCGTCGACCCGCGGAACCCGTACTACGGCGGTAACGGACCGCGCTACGGCTGGCCGACGATCACCCTGCTGCCGCCCGCCCCGAACTCGCGCCCGGGACCGAATACGCCGCCGTCCGGCGGTCGCTACCCGGCATCGTTCTCGCGGTCGACCGACGGCGCCGGCCCGATGCCCGCACCAGCGACGCCCGGACAGGGCATTCTCGACGGTCCGCTCGCGGCCATGGGGCTGGCACCCGAGTCGCCGGGACCGACAGGAGCAGGACGATGATCGGCAAGTTCGTCAAGATCCAGCTGATCGTGTTCGTCGTGGTCGGTCTGGTGGCTCTGGTCTACGTCGGTGCGAAGTATGCGCGGCTGGACAAGCTGGCCGGTGTCGGCATGTACACCGTCACCGCGCAGCTGCCCGACTCCGGCGGCATCTTCACCAACGCCGAGGTCACCTACCAGGGTGTCCCGGTCGGACGTGTCGGTGGACTGACGCTGACCAAGACCGGCGTCGACGTCGCCCTCGACATCGACTCGGGCGGTCCGGACATCCCGGCGTCGGCGACCGCGGTCGTCGCGTCGCGCTCGGCGATCGGTGAGCAGTACGTCGACCTGCAGCCGACGACGTCGTCGGGTCCGTACCTCAAGGGCGGCGACGTCATCACGAAGTACAAGCTGCCCGAGCCGCTCGAGGACGTCGTGAAGTCGGCGATCGACTTCACCTCGTCGATCCCGGTCGACGACCTGCACACCGTGATCACCGAACTCGGCAAGGCGTTCAACGGTCAGAGCGAGAACCTGACCCGCCTCGTCGACTCGCTGGGCAAGCTGTCGCGCGCCGGCGTCGACAACCTGAGCCAGGTCGTGTCCCTCATCCAGGACTCGAACGTCGTCCTCGCGACACAGGCCGACCAGTCCGACGCGATCCTCACGTGGTCGCGGAACCTCGACCTGGTCACCGCGACCCTCGCGTCATCGGACCCGGATCTGCGGCGTCTGCTGACCACCGGCACGCTGTCGGCGACGGAGATCTCCGAGCTCATCCAGAAGAACGGCAACGACATCTCCAAGGTCGTGAAGGACCTCTCCGAGGTGGCCCGCACCATCGAACCGGCCACCTACAACACCTCAACGACCTTCGCGATGCTGTCCGCGCTGTCGGCCGGCAGCCATTCGCCGGCACCCGGCGACGGCCAGATCCACTTCGGCGTCGTGCTCGAGACCAACAACCCGGCGGCGTGTACGCGGGGCTACGGCAGCACCGAGGCGCTGATGGCGGAGATGCGGCGGAAGAACCCGGACTTCGACAAGCACTACGACGAGTTCCCGTTCAACACCGACGCCAAGTGCACCGTGCCGTTCGGCAATCCCACCTCGGTGCGTGGCGCCGAGCGCGCGCAGTACGCGAACCCCGCGTATCCCCAGCCGTGGGACTCCACGCCGAAGAAGGACCCCGACAAGCTGAACCTAAACCCGCTCGCCCGGCAGCTCGCAGCGCTGCTCGGCGTGCGGCCCAAGTAGACGACGCGGGCCGTTCAAGGCCCCGGCCCCGCCTCCCGGCGGACGCTGCGCCTTGGCCTGCGCTCAGGAGCGATCTATACAGTGTCTTCTGCTATGACTGGCACCACCGAACCCTCAGGCTATCCAGATCCGGATCACGGTCCGACCGAGAAGAGCACCGGTACCCGACCCGCGTCGACGCGGATCACCGGTGTCGTGCCGCTCGCGCTGGCGATCGTCGCGGTGATCGCGGCGACGGTGTGCGTGGTCGTGTTCGGAGTGCGTGCCTACGACGTCTACGCCGACCAGTACCCGGCGCAGCAGACGCGGGACGAGGCCACCCAGGCGGCCGAACAGACCGTCCTGAACGTCACCACCATCGACCCCGCCGATCTCGACGGTTTCAAGAAGCGCGCCGAGGCGTCCCTGACCGGCAAGGCCAAGGAGGAGGTCCTCGGCGGCAAGGACGGCAGCGTTCTCGACATGCTCTCGCAGGCCGGCCCCGGCACCGCGAAGCTGAGCGCGCGACTGGTGCGCAGCGCACCGAGCGAGGTCAACGCCGACGAGGAGAAGGCCAAGGTCCTCGTCTACGTCATCACCACTCTCGAACGTCCGGGTCAGCCCGGCGTCGACGAGACACGCGGCTTCGACGTCAGCATGGTTAAGGACGGCGACACCTGGAAGGCCGAGAACCTCCTCGGCCTGGAGGGCATCGCGTACTCCGACGGGGGCCAGGCAGGTAATGGCCAGGCGCCCGCACCGGCTCCGGGAGGGGGCAACTGATGGCCCAGAACCCGAAGAAGCCCGCCGGCAAACGTCGTCCGACACCGAAGGTCGCCGGCCACACCCGCGGTGCCGCGCGTCCGGACACCGACCAGGCGACCACCGATCCTGTTGTGCCCCAGTCGAAGTCCGATGAGACGACGGCCCCCTCGTCCCCTGAGGTGCGAGGAGCGAAAGCCGCCGGGCCGAGCGAGCGTAGCGAGTCGAGGTCGACGACCCCGTCGTCCCCTGAGGTGCGAGGAGCGAAAGCCGCCGGGCCGAGCGAGCGTAGCGAGTCGAGGTCGACGACCCCCTCGTCCCCTGAGGTGCGAGGAGCGAAAGCGACGAGCCTCGAAGGGCCCGGCGACGACACCACGAGAACCGACGCCGCCACCGAGAGCCCCGCGAAGCCGGACCTCACCAAGCCGAAGACCAGGCCCGTCTCCCGGGTCTCGACCCTGCGTCCCAGCGCGGCCGGCACGGCTGCGGACGCCGAGACCTCGTCGAACCGCCCGCTGGGCCGCCGCCCCGGACGCCGGGGGAGCGGTGGCGGCAAGAAGGTCGCGACCCCGCTGGCGGCCGTCCTCGCCGCGGTCGCGGTGGTGCTGGGCATCGTCGCCGTGGTCCTCGCGTTCCACCCGGGTGCGGACGTGGGCCCGAACAAGGCCTTCGTCGAGCAGGAGGCCACGTCGCAGCTGACCGGGCAGGCACAGGAGCGGATCTGTGCGGTGTTCGGTTACGAGCACACCGAGCTCGACGCCTGGCAGAAACGCGCGCAGGATGCGCTGACCGGGCAGGCGCGCGAGGAGTTCGACAAGACCTTCAAGGCGCAGAAAGACCTGATCACGCAGACCAAGACGGGCGCCGAGTGCCGGGTCGACACCATCGGGGTGAAGGACCTCACCGGCGGCGGTGACGGGGCGAAGGCGACCGTGATCGCGAACCTGATCATCAGCGAGACGCAGAACAGCATGGCCACCAACAGCGGTGCGCCGCGCGCGCAGTTCGCCATGGTCAAAGAGGGCGACACCTGGCGCATCCAGGGCGTCGAACCCTTCTGACGCCGGGTCTGGCGGGTGAGTCCGAGGACAACTTCGCGAAATTGGCGCGTACCGCTTGACGTTTGGGCGTTGTCGGGCCAGTCTGTGACCAGCGATCGACGTGCAGGCAGCCACCCGTGCGAAATCGCTTCTAGACGGGCTTGACAAAGTACGTCTACTTTCTGCTACAGTTGGACGTTGCGCTGGCTGCCTCCTGTCCATCTACCGATCCTTCTACGGCCACTCTTAGTTGTGTGTGCTGCGGTGATCGCCGATCTCAGGGTGTCACCAGCGAACGGCCCATCAAGCCACCGCACATCTAGGTTGTGAATAACGTCGTGTTGGAAGGACGCATCTTGGCAGTCAACCGCCAGTCCACCTCAACAATCCCCGGCGCGCCGCATCGCGCGTCATTTGCAAAGATCAGCGAGCCGCTGGAGGTCCCAGGCCTCCTCGACCTCCAACTCGATTCCTTCGAATGGCTCGTCGGGTCACCGGAGTGGCGCGCCAAGGCGATCGCCCGCGGAGACGAGAACCCGACCGGCGGCCTGGAGGACATCCTCCACGAGCTGTCCCCGATCGAGGACTTCTCCGGATCGATGTCCCTGTCGTTCTCCGAGCCGCACTTCGACGAGGTCAAGGCCTCCGTCGAGGAGTGCAAGGACAAGGACATGACCTACGCGGCGCCTCTGTTCGTCACCGCGGAGTTCATCAACAACAACACCGGTGAGATCAAGTCGCAGACCGTCTTCATGGGCGACTTCCCGATCATGACCGACAAGGGCAGCTTCATCATCAACGGCACCGAGCGTGTCGTGGTGAGCCAGCTGGTCCGTAGCCCCGGCGTGTACTTCGACGCCGCGATCGACAAGGCCACCGAGAAGACCCTGCACACCGTCAAGGTGATCCCGGGTCGCGGTGCGTGGCTGGAGTTCGACGTCGACAAGCGCGACACCGTGGGCGTGCGCATCGACCGCAAGCGTCGTCAGCCGGTCACCGTGCTGCTCAAGGCCCTCGGTTTCACGACCGAGGAGATCGCCGAGCGCTTCGGCTTCTCCGAGATCATGATGTCGACCCTGGAGAAGGACAACACCGCCAACCAGGACGAGGCGCTGCTCGAGGTCTACCGCAAGCTGCGTCCGGGTGAGCCGCCGACCAAGGAGTCCGCGGAGAACCTCCTGGAGAACCTGTTCTTCAAGGACAAGCGTTACGACCTCGCTCGCGTGGGCCGTTACAAGGTCAACAAGAAGCTGGGCCTGACCGGCAACCCGATGACCGGCGAGTCGACCCTGACCCGCGAGGACATCATCGCGACCGTCGAGTACCTGGTGCGTCTGCACGAGGCCGACCCGCACACCGTCACCTACATGACCGTGCCCGGTGGCGTCGAGGTGCCCGTCGAGGTCGACGACATCGACCACTTCGGCAACCGTCGCCTGCGTACCGTCGGCGAGCTGATCCAGAACCAGATCCGCGTGGGCCTCTCGCGTATGGAGCGTGTCGTGCGTGAGCGCATGACCACCCAGGACGTCGAGGCGATCACCCCGCAGACCCTGATCAACATCCGTCCCGTCGTGGCGGCGATCAAGGAATTCTTCGGAACCAGCCAGCTGTCGCAGTTCATGGACCAGAACAACCCGCTGTCGGGTCTGACCCACAAGCGTCGTCTGTCGGCGCTGGGCCCCGGCGGTCTGAGCCGTGAGCGTGCCGGCCTCGAGGTGCGCGACGTCCACCCGTCGCACTACGGCCGTATGTGCCCGATCGAGACCCCTGAGGGTCCGAACATCGGTCTGATCGGTTCGCTCTCGGTGTACGCGCGGGTCAACCCGTTCGGCTTCATCGAGACCCCGTACCGCAAGGTCGTCGAGGGTGTCGTCACCGACGAGATCGAGTACATGACCGCCGACGAGGAGGATCGCTTCCTCATCGGTCAGGCCAACACCAACTTCGACGGCAGCGGCCGCATCACCGACGAGCGTGTGCTGGTGCGCAAGAAGGGCTCCGAGGTGGAGTTCGTCGGCGCCGACGCCGTCGAGTACCTCGACGTCTCGCCGCGTCAGATGGTGTCGGTCGCGACCGCGATGATCCCGTTCCTCGAGCACGACGACGCGAACCGCGCCCTGATGGGTGCCAACATGCAGCGTCAGGCCGTGCCGCTGGTGCGCAACGAGTCGCCGCTGGTCGGTACCGGCATGGAGCTCCGTGCCGCCGTCGACGCCGGTGACGTCATCGTCTCGGGCAAGACCGGCGTGGTGGAAGAGGTCTCGGCCGACTACATCACCGTCATGTCCGACGACGGCACCCGCGACACCTACCGGATGCGCAAGTTCGCGCGTTCGAACCACGGCACCTGCGCCAACCAGCGTCCGATCGTGGACGAGGGTCAGCGTGTGGAGGCCGGCCAGGTCCTCGCCGACGGCCCCTGCACCGAGAACGGTGAGATGGCGCTCGGCAAGAACCTGCTCGTGGCGATCATGCCGTGGGAGGGTCACAACTACGAGGACGCGATCATCCTGTCGCAGCGCCTCGTCGAAGAGGACGTGCTCACCTCGATCCACATCGAAGAGCACGAGATCGACGCCCGCGACACCAAGCTCGGTGCCGAGGAGATCACCCGGGACATCCCGAACGTCTCCGACGAGGTCCTCGCCGACCTCGACGAGCGCGGCATCGTGCGCATCGGTGCCGAGGTCCGCGACGGCGACATCCTGGTCGGCAAGGTCACCCCGAAGGGCGAGACCGAGCTGACCCCGGAAGAGCGTCTGCTGCGTGCCATCTTCGGTGAGAAGGCCCGTGAGGTCCGCGACACCTCGCTGAAGGTGCCCCACGGCGAGACCGGCAAGGTCATCGGCGTGCGCGTGTTCAGCCGCGACGACGACGACGATCTCGCGCCCGGCGTCAACGAGCTGGTCCGTGTGTACGTGGCCCAGAAGCGCAAGATCCAGGACGGCGACAAGCTCGCCGGTCGTCACGGCAACAAGGGCGTCATCGGCAAGATCCTTCCTCAGGAGGACATGCCGTTCCTGCCCGACGGCACCCCCGTCGACATCATCCTGAACACCCACGGTGTGCCGCGTCGTATGAACATCGGCCAGATCCTGGAGACCCACCTCGGGTGGATCGCCAAGGCCGGCTGGAACATCAACGTGGCCGAGGGCGTTCCGGAGTGGGCGTCGAACCTCCCCGAGGACATGTACTCGGCGGAGCCCGACACCAACACCGCGACCCCGGTGTTCGACGGCGCGCGCGAGGAGGAGCTGACCGGACTGCTGTCCTCGACGCTGCCCAACCGCGACGGCGAGGTGATGGTCAACGGCGACGGCAAGGCGATGCTGTTCGACGGTCGCTCCGGCGAGCCGTTCCCGTACCCCGTGTCGGTCGGCTACATGTACATCATCAAGCTGCACCACCTGGTCGACGACAAGATCCACGCTCGTTCGACCGGTCCGTACTCGATGATCACCCAGCAGCCGCTCGGTGGTAAGGCGCAGTTCGGTGGTCAGCGCTTCGGTGAGATGGAGTGCTGGGCGATGCAGGCCTACGGTGCCGCCTACACCCTGCAGGAGCTGCTCACCATCAAGTCGGACGACGTGGTGGGCCGCGTGAAGGTCTACGAGGCGATCGTCAAGGGCGAGAACATCCCGGAGCCGGGTATCCCCGAATCGTTCAAGGTGCTTCTGAAGGAACTTCAGTCGCTCTGCCTGAACGTCGAGGTCCTCAGCTCCGACGGTGCCGCCATCGAGATGCACGACACCGACGACGAGGACCTGGAGCGCGCCGCTGCCAACCTCGGAATCAACCTGTCGCGCAACGAGTCGGCAACCGTCGACGACCTCGCCAACTGACCGCACGGGGGCTGCGCCCCCCGTGTGCCCCCCACAGACGAAGACAGAGCTCGCTCAGGAAGGCACAGAGTGCTCGACGTCAACTTTTTCGACGAACTGAAGATCGGCCTGGCCACGGCCGACGACATCCACAACTGGTCATACGGTGAGGTCAAGAAGCCGGAGACGATCAACTACCGCACGCTCAAGCCCGAGAAGGACGGCTTGTTCTGCGAGAAGATCTTCGGACCCACCCGCGACTGGGAGTGCTACTGCGGTAAGTACAAGCGCGTCCGCTTCAAGGGCATCATCTGTGAGCGCTGCGGCGTCGAGGTGACCAAGGCCAAGGTGCGCCGTGAGCGCATGGGCCACATCGAGCTGGCCGCACCGGTCACGCACATCTGGTACTTCAAGGGTGTGCCGAGCCGGCTGGGCTACCTGCTCGACCTGGCGCCGAAGGATCTCGAGAAGATCATCTACTTCGCCGCCTATGTGATCACCGCGGTCGACGACGAACTGCGTCACAACGAGCTCTCGACCCTCGAGGCCGAGATGGAGGTCGAGAAGAAGGCCGTCGCCGATCAGCGCGACGCCGACCTGAACGAGCGTCAGCAGAAGCTCGAGCAGGATCTCGCCGAGCTCGAGGCCGAGGGTGCCAAGGCCGACGTGCGCCGCAAGGTGCGCGACGGCGCCGAGCGCGAGATGCGTCGTATGCGCGACTCCGCTCAGCGTGAGCTCGACGGCCTCGAGGAGATCTGGGACAAGTTCGTCAAGCTCTCCCCGGGCGACCTCATCATCGACGAGAAGCTGTACCGCCAGCTCGAAGAGCGCTACGGCGAGTACTTCCAGGGTTCGATGGGTGCCGAGGCGATCAAGAAGCTCCTCGAGACCTTCGACATCGACGCCGAGGCCGAGTCGCTGCGCGAGACCATTCGCAGCGGCAAGGGCCAGAAGAAGCTGCGTGCCCTCAAGCGTCTCAAGGTCGTCGCCGCGTTCCAGCAGTCGGGCAACTCGCCGCTGGGCATGGTCCTCGACGCCGTTCCGGTGATCCCGCCGGAGCTGCGCCCGATGGTTCAGCTCGACGGTGGCCGCTTCGCGACCTCCGACCTGAACGACCTGTACCGCCGCGTCATCAACCGCAACAACCGCCTCAAGCGTCTGATCGACCTCGGTGCCCCGAGATCATCGTGAACAACGAGAAGCGGATGCTGCAGGAGTCGGTCGACGCCCTGTTCGACAACGGTCGTCGCGGCCGTCCGGTCACCGGACCGGGCAACCGCCCGCTGAAGTCCCTGAGCGATCTGCTCAAGGGCAAGCAGGGTCGTTTCCGTCAGAACCTGCTCGGTAAGCGCGTCGACTACTCGGGCCGTTCGGTCATCGTCGTCGGCCCGCAGCTGAAGCTGCACCAGTGTGGTCTGCCGAAGCTGATGGCTCTCGAGCTGTTCAAGCCGTTCGTGATGAAGCGTCTGGTCGACCTGAACCAGGCCCAGAACATCAAGTCGGCCAAGCGCATGGTCGAGCGTCAGCGCCCCGCGGTGTGGGACGTCCTCGAAGAGGTCATCGCCGAGCACCCGGTTCTGCTGAACCGTGCGCCGACGCTGCACCGCCTCGGTATCCAGGCCTTCGAGCCGCAGCTGGTGGAGGGCAAGGCCATCCAGCTGCACCCGCTGGTGTGTGAAGCCTTCAACGCCGACTTCGACGGTGACCAGATGGCAGTCCACCTGCCGCTGTCCGCCGAGGCGCAGGCCGAGGCCCGCATCCTGATGCTGTCGTCGAACAACATCCTGTCGCCGGCGTCGGGCCGCCCGCTCGCCATGCCGCGTCTGGACATGGTGACCGGTCTGTACTTCCTGACCACCCTCAAGGAGGGTGCGGCAGGGGAGTACACCCCGGCCACCGCCGACGACGTCGAGCGTGGCGTCTACTCGAGCCCGGCCGAGGCCATCATGGCCGTCGACCGCGGACAGCTCACCGTGCAGTCGCGCATCAAGGTGCGCCTGACCGATCAGCGTCCGCCCGCCGAACTCGAGGCCGAGCTGTTCCCCGAGGGATGGCGTTTCGGTCAGCCGTGGTCGACCGTCACGACGCTGGGTCGCGTGCTCTTCAACGAGCTGCTCCCGATCGAGTACGCGTTCGTCGACGAGCAGATGCCGAAGAAGCGTCAGGCCGCGATCATCAACGATCTCGCCGAGCGCTACCCGATGATCGTGGTCGCCCAGACCGTCGACAAGCTGAAGGACGTCGGCTTCTACTGGGCCACCCGTTCGGGCGTCACCGTCTCGATGGCCGACGTGCTCGTGCCGCCGCAGAAGGCGGAGATCCTCGACCGTTACGAGGAGCGTGCCGACGGCCTGGAGCGCAAGTTCCAGCGCGGTGCCCTCACGCCGGACGAGCGTCGCGACGCACTGGTGGAGATCTGGAAGCAGGCCACCGAAGAAGTCGGTAAGGCCATGGAGGACTTCTACCCCGAAGACAACCCGATCATCATGATCCCGAAGTCGGGTGCCACCGGTAACCTGACGCAGGTTCGTAACCTGTCGGGCATGAAGGGTCTGGTGACCAACCCGAAGGGTGAGTTCATCCCGCGCCCGATCAAGTCCTCGTTCCGCGAGGGCCTGACCGTCGCCGAGTACTTCATCAACACGCACGGTGCCCGTAAGGGTCTGGCGGACACGGCTCTCCGTACCGCCGACTCGGGTTACCTGACCCGTCGTCTGGTCGACGTGTCGCAGGACGTCATCGTTCGCGAGACCGACTGTGGCACCGAGCGCGGCATCAACGTGCCGCTGGGTGAGAAGCAGCCCGACGGCTCGATCATCCGCGACGCGCATGTCGAGACCTCGGCATACGCACGCACCCTGGCCGCCGATGCGGTCGACGCCGACGGCAACGTCGTCGTCGAGCGTGGCCACGATCTCGGCGACCCGGCCATCGAGGCTCTCCTCGCTGCCGGCATCGCCCAGGTCAAGGTCCGGTCGGTCCTCACCTGTGCCACCGGCACCGGTGTGTGTGCGCACTGCTACGGCCGTTCGATGGCCACCGGCAAGCTCGTCGACATCGGTGAGGCCGTCGGTATCATCGCGGCCCAGTCGATCGGTGAGCCCGGTACCCAGCTGACGATGCGTACGTTCCACCAGGGTGGCGTCGGTGACGACATCACCGGTGGTCTGCCGCGTGTCCAGGAGCTCTTCGAGGCCCGCGTGCCCAAGGGCGTCGCGCCGATCGCGGAGGTCTCCGGCCGGATTCGTCTCGAGGACGACGACCGCTTCTACAAGATCACGATCATCCCGGACGACGGTTCCGAAGAGGTCGTCATCGACAAGATCTCGAAGCGTCAGCGTCTGCGCGTGTTCAAGCACGACGACGGTTCCGAGCGGCTCCTCGCCGACGGTGACCACGTCGAGGTCGGCCAGCAGCTCATGGAGGGCTCGGCCAACCCGCACGAGGTCCTGCGTGTCATGGGTCCCCGTCAGGTGCAGATCCACCTGGTCAACGAGGTCCAGGAGGTCTACCGAAGCCAGGGTGTGTCGATCCACGACAAGCACATCGAGACGATCGTTCGTCAGATGCTGCGTCGCGTGACGATCATCGATCACGGTGCGACCGAGTTCCTGCCCGGTTCGCTCGTCGAGCGTTCCGAGTTCGAGGCGGCCAACCGTCAGGTGGTCACCGAGGGTGGCGAGCCCGCAGCCGGACGTCCGGTGCTCATGGGTATCACCAAGGCCTCGCTCGCGACCGAGTCGTGGCTGTCGGCGGCGTCGTTCCAGGAGACCACTCGTGTCCTGACCGACGCGGCGATCAACAGCCGCAGCGACAAGCTGATCGGTCTGAAGGAGAACGTGATCATCGGTAAGCTGATCCCGGCCGGTACCGGTATCAACCGTTACCGCAACATCCAGGTTCAGCCGACCGAAGAGGCGCGTGCCGCGGCCTACGCGGTGCCGTCGTACGACGACACCTACTACAGCCCGGACGGCACCTTCGGTGCTCCGGCCGGCGCTGCGGTGCCGCTGGACGACTACGGTTTCTCCAACGAATACCGGTAAGCCGTACTGAGCTGAAAGGCCCTCGCACTCGTTGAGTGCGAGGGCTTTTCGCTGTTCCGGGAGACTCAGTGCACGGGAAGGGTGGTGACGGTGCGTGTGGTGAGCAACAGGTCGTAGTAGCGGCCGCCGGGGTAGTAGGTCGGGGTCACGGAGTCGGCCACCATGTCCGACGACCACCCGGTCGCCAGTGCGCGGATGACCCGGCCGTTGCGGGGTCGCGGCACGGCGAGTTCGGACACTTCACCGATGAGGTCGGTCGAATCGCCTTCGGCGTCGATGTGGATGCCGGTGACCAGTCGCGAGCCGAGGAACTCCTGCCGCGTGGTCCGCTGGAGGACGGACACGCCGGACTCGAAGGTGTTCGACACCGACGGCTGCGACGCCAGCACCCGGATCGGGAGCCGGGCGGCACCGAGAGATGCTGCGGCGGAAGCGAAGTGGGTGCCGAAGAAAGAGTTGACGGGATCGAACAGCATGATCCCGGCCAGGCGCCGGTAGGCGGCCGGGTCGGCGCGCCGGAGCGCGTCGGCCGCGACCACCACGAATTCGCCGCCGGCCGAATGCCCCGCGAAGACCATGCGGTACGGCATCGTCACGTCGGGACGGTGGGCGGCGTCCCGTGCTCGGACGAGACTGGTCCCGAGCGGGCCGGCGGCGTCGCGGCCCGACCCGAACACCCCGCCGACGGTCCGGGCGAACGCCGCGTTGTCGGCGATGTTGAACGCGACGGCGCACCCGCCGAGGTTCACCGAGTCCAGCGTCGGGCTCACGACGAGGAAACCGGCGCTCGCGTATGAGCGGGCCAAGGAGTCGAGGTTGGCCGCCGTCCGGGAGAAGCCGTGCTGGAGCCAGACGAGTGCCGTAGGCCGACCTGGTGGGAAATACCAGCGGGCCGCGACCTGTACAGGTTTGCCCGCACATTCGGTGGCGATGACGGACGACGACACGACCACCGGCGCAGGGGCGGCCGGCGCGGCCAGTACGGCCGGCGGCGGCACCACCACGAACATGACGAAGGCGGCGAGTGCCGCGATCCACGGCCAGTGGAACGATCTGCCCGACATCCGCCCAGTCTAGGTCGGCCGGACGCCGGGGACGGAGGTTCGCCGACGAGTCCCGGACGATCCGGGTCAGAGGTTGCGCTTCACCAGTTTCCCGGTCGGCGTGCGCGGCAGCGTGTCCCGGAAGATCACCTCGCGCGGCAACTTGAACCTCGCGATCCGCGGACGCAAGTGCTCCAGCAGCGCTTCGGCGAGGTCGTGGTCGCCGCTCGCTCCGTCGACCGGTTGGACGATCGCGGCGACCCTCTCCCCGAGGTCGGCGTCGGGCAGTCCGACGACTGCCGCGTCGAGCACCGACGGATGCGCGAGGAGCGCATCCTCGATCTCGCGGGGGTAGATGTTCACCCCGCCCGAGATGATCAGGAACGAGTCCCGATCGGTGAGAAAGAGGCGCCCCTCCTCGTCGACGTAGCCGACGTCTCCCGTCGTGGTCCACGTCGGGTGATCGGGGTGCTGCGCGGCACTGGTCTTCTCCGGGTCGTTGTGATACTCGAAAGGCAACCGGTCCCGCTCGAAGTAGATGGTGCCGATCGTTCCGGGCGGCGTCTCGGCGCCCGACTCGTCGCAGACGCGGATGGTGCCCAGAGCGGCCCGCCCCACTGTTCCCGGGTGTTCGAGCCACTCCTGGGTGTCGACGATGGTGAGACCGTTGAGCTCGGTGGACGAGTAGTACTCGGAGAGGATGGGCCCCCACCAGTCGATCATGGCCCGTTTGACGTCGACCGGGCACGGGGCCGCGGCGTGCACCGCGACTCTCATACTCGAGGTGTCGTACCGGGCGCGCACCTCCTCGGGGAGGCGCAGCATGCGGACGAACATCGTCGGCACCCACTGGCTGTAGGTGACGCGGTACTTCTCGATGAGCGCCAGTGCTCGTTCCGCGTCGAATCGTTCCATCACCACCACGGTGCCGCCGAGGGCCTGGACCGACGCGCACGTACGGAGGGGTGCTGCGTGATACAGCGGCGCGGGGGACAGATAGACCGTGTCGGGTCCGACGCCCCACACCGACTGGTTCATCGCGGTCATCGTGTCGCCCGGCTCGTGGATCTGACGGCCCGGCAGTTGGGGTTTGATGCCCTTGGGGCGCCCGGTGGTGCCGGAGGAATACAGCATGTCCGCGCCACGCGGTTGATCTCCGGGCGGCTCGGTCGGTTGCCGCGCCGCAACAGCATCCAGTTCGTCGTGACCGTCGATGTGCCCGGAGTACGCGAACCGCGTCGTCACGTTCGGGGTGAGGGGGATGAGCTCGGTGCCGATGTCGGCGAGAGCGGCGTCGACGATGAGTGCGGTTGCGCCGCAGTCGGACACGATGTGGGCGCTCTCGCCGGCGGTGAGGTGCCAGTTCACCATGGTCAGGTACAGGCCGGAACGCATTGCCGCCCAGTAGATGTCGAAGACCCGGGCGGTGTTCGTGGCGAGTACTGCGAGATGGTCGCCGGGTTGAAGGCCGCAGTCGGCCAGAGCCCGGGCCATCTGGATGGACCGGGACTCCAGCTGTGCGAACGTGACGGTCTCGCCGCCCTCGGCCATGATGACCGCGGGGTCGTGGGGTCGGCTGGTGAGATGGGCTCCTGGGTACATGGCGTCGGCCTCCTGACCGTGTCGGGACCGTGGGTCAGTACAGGTAGTCCTCGCCGCTGGCACGCACCGTGACATCGGAAAGGCTGATGCCCCAGGGCTGGTCGATGACGTGGACGACGGCGTCGGCGAGGTCGTCGGGCTTGATCAGCCAGTACTTGATCGAGTCGACGTCGGTGAGTTCGGCGGGCAGGTCGTCGTTCATCAGGGCGGTGACGTGCTCACCGTACGAGGCGGCGCGCTGGCCGACGAGCCCCATGATGGCGGTGTCGTTGACGATCCAGCTGGCGAGGTTTGTGCCGGTGATCCCGGTCGGTTTGACCGTGGTGACCTTGATCTTGCCCTTGGCCTCGATCCGCAGCGAGTCGGAGATGGTGGTGACCGCCGCCTTCGTCGCGCTGTAGACGCCGGACCCCTCGATGCCGGCGTTGCCGTAGATCGACGAGATGTTGACGACCTGTCCGCGGCCCTGCGCGATCATCTGGTCGTAGACGGCGGAGATGCCGTTGACCACGCCCTTGATGTTGATGTCGATGGCGGCATGCCACTTCTGCCATGCACGTTCGTGATCGGCGAAGTAGGCCAGCGGCATGACGCCGGCGTTGTTGACCAGGACGTCGATCGAGCCGAAGCGGTCGACGGCTGCCGTCGCCGCCGCGGTCACCTGCTCCATGTCGGTGACGTCGGCGACCTGGGCGAGAGCCGAACCGCCGGTGCCGCGGATGCCGTCGACGACGGCGTGGACGTTCTCGGCGTTGACGTCGACACCGACGACGTGCGCGCCGGCCGCGGCGGTCTTCTCGGCGATCAGTTTGCCGAAACCGCTTCCGGCGCCGGTGATGACGATGACTTTGTCCTTCAGGTACTCGGACATGTGTGTGCTCCGTTCAGGTGGGATCGGGAAGGGCGATGTGCGGATGAATCGGTGGTGTCAGACGATGTCGACGGCGTCGAGGACCCCGGCGATGTACTGCCGGTCCCCGGCGACCGTCACCGCTGACCGCCATGCGCTGCGGGTCGTGCCCCAGCGGAGGAAATCGATGGCGGACGAGGCCGCGACGTCGGCCGGGAGATCCGCGGTCTCGGTCACGGTGACGATTCCGCCCGCTGTGTCCCGGCCGAGGACGAACGAGCGGTCCGTGGCACCGGTGAGGTGCAGGCCGATCGGCCGCTCGAGTGTGGGATACAGTGCGGCGCCGTTCATCTGCGGCAGGCCCGCGATCATCCAGTCGATGGCGGGGTCGATGGCGGCACTCACCGACACCTCGGCGGAATCCAGCGGCCCGAACGGTTTCAGCAGATCGCTGGTCAGGTGCACCAGGTGGTCGAAGGCGACGGCGTCGCCGAGCTGGTGCAGCCGGTAGGTGCCCAGGTCGAGCATGTCCAGCGGCTGGTCCCGAAGCTCTTCTCCCTGTAGGGCAGTCAGGGTGGCGAGGCCGGCTTCGGACTGCGCGCGGTAGTACTCGACGGCCTGCTCCGAGGTCCAGTCGGCGCGCTCGCGCACCGCGGCGTCGTTGAGCCGCTCGGATGTCCCGCTCGGGTTGTCGGGGAAGACCAGGCCGGGGTCGGCGATGAAGTTGAAGAAGAACCCCATGTGGGTGACGACATCGTGGACGCGCCATCCGTGGCATGCGCTGTCGGCCGCCCAGTCGGCGGGCGTGAGTCGGTCGAGGAGTGAGAGGGTGTCGTTCACCAGCGCCTTGGCGGCGGTGACTCCGGCGTCGGACATGCCGATCGCCTCCTTCGGAAGTGAGGGGACGGGAGGGGGGAATGTTCAGGCGGGCAGGAAGATCGACTTGAGGTTCTGGTAGGCGGCGAGGCCCTCGGGGCCGAGTTCGCGGCCGATGCCGCTGGCCTTCACGCCACCGAAGGGCGAACCCCAGTCGAGGTTGAAGTAGTTGACGCCGAACGAACCGGTCTCGACGCGACGGGCGACGTCGACGCCGCGTTCAGGGTCGGAAGTCCACACGGTGCCGCCGAGGCCGTACGACGAGTCGTTGGCCAGCGCGATGGCGACGTCGACGTCGTCGTAGCGCAGCACCGTCAGGACCGGGCCGAACACCTCTTCGCGGGCGATGGTGGCCGAGTTGTCGATGCCGGCGAAGACGGTCGGCTCGACGAAGAACCCGCGGTCGACGCCCGACGGCGTGCCACCACCTGTGGTGACCGTGCCGCCCTCGGTGCGGCCACGCTCGATCAGCGACAGCACCCGGTCGCGGTGCCGGCCGCTGGCAAGTGGCCCGACCGCCACGCTCTCATCCATCGGATCGCCGACCGGCAGCGACGCGCACATCGCGCTGATGGCATCGAGGTACTCGTCATAACGGCTGCCGGGCACCAGGATTCGGGTGGACATGTAGCAGGTCTGGCCGGTGTTGAGCAGGGATGCGGTGGCGAGGCCGCCGACGGTCTGCTCGAGATCGGCGTCGTCGAGCACCAGGGCCGCGGACTTGCCGCCGAGTTCGAGGGTCACGGGACGGATGAGTTCGCCACAGACACGGCCGATCTCGCGACCGGCCGGGGTCGATCCGGTGAACGCGACCTTGTCGACGTGCGGGTGCGACACCAGGTGACGGCCGATCTCGCTGCCGCCGTTGACGATGTTGAGGACGCCGGCGGGCAGTTCGGCGGCGATGGCCGCCTCGGCGAGGACGTAGGCGTCGAGGCTCGTCTCGGGGACGGCTTGAGGACCACGGTGCAGCCGGCGGCCAGCGCGGGCGCGATCTTGAACATCGAGAGGACCGCCGGGAAGTTCCACGGCGCGATCGCGCCGACGACGCCGATGGCCTCGCGGCGCACGATCGTCGAGCCGGGCAACGGTTGGCTGGTACGCGTCTCTTCCACAGGGGTGGATTCGACGAGGTCGGCGTAGTAGCGCAGCAGCTGAACCGGGGCGGCGCCTTCGGCGAACCGCGCCAGCGCGATGGGCATGCCGTTCTCCGACGTCACCGCTGTTGCGCGGTCCTCGGCGCGCTTGTCGAGCTCGTCGGCGAACCGTCGGAGATGTGCGGCGCGGTCGGCGGGGGACAGGTCTCGCCAGCCCGACGACCGGAAGGCGGTGCGCGCGGCTGCCACGGCGGCGTCGACGTCGGCGGTGGTCGCCTCGGGTACCGAGCCGAACTCCTCTTCGGTGAGCGGCGAGATGACCGGGATCGTCGCCGAGCCGGACGGCGTGCGCCAGCCGCCGTCGATGTAGAAACTCGCGCGAACGGATTCGATGGTGGTCATCTCGTACTCCCCTTGCTGTGTCAGCTGCCGAGCGTCCGGCGGTCTGTGTCCATGGTCACTTCGGAGACCGCCAGATTTCTTGACATCTCACGACTCATATTTGACAGTTGGTGCCATGGCCGACCTCATCTGCGCCTCGTCACTCAGTCAGCTGCCCGAGTTGATAGAGGAGTACGGCGGTGACGCCGGGGCGATGCTCGCGCGGGTCGGCGTGGATTCGGGCGTCGTCGGTGCCTACGACCGGTTCGTCCCGTTCACCGCGCTGTCGACGGTCATCGGCCTCTGCGCCGCCGAGTTCGGGGTCTCCGATTTCGGCCTCCGGCTCGCGGCCAGACAGGACCCGGACATCCTCGGGCCGGTCGCGATCGCGGCCCGGAACGCCGTGACCATCGGGGATTCCTTCCAGCAGATCTCCGCCTTCGCCCATGTGTACAGCCCGGCCATCACCGCGCAGATGCACGACGGCGAGCGGGAGGTCGCCTACGAGTTCGACATCGTGCTTCAACGCGTGCCGTACCGGCCGCACGTCGTGGAGCTCGCGATGGGTGTCACCCGGTCGACCTTCCGGATGACGTTGGGACACGACTTCCGGGCCAACCGGATCACGTTGACGCACCCGCCGATGTCCGACCCTCGCGTCTACACCGACTACTTCGGCTGCCCCGTCGACTTCGAGGCCCCGGCCAACCTGGTGGTGTTCCCGCGCGGCGTCATGCAGCGGACGCTGCCGCGTGTCGACGCGCTCGCCTACGACGTGGCGGTCCGGTTCATGACCGGCCACGACCGGGAAACAGCTTTCGCCGACGCGGTGTCGGCGTTGATCGTCAGGTCGTTGCCGGCGGGTGCCGCCACGCTCGACACGGTGGCGGGCCTGTTGATGATGCACCCGCGTGCGGTCCAGCGGGAACTCGCCGAGGGCGGCACCACCTTCGAGGAGCTCGTCGATGATGCGCGTCGCGATCTGGCGCTCTCGTTGCTCGCGAATCGCGGTGTCCCGCTGTCAGCTGTCGCGCGGCAGATCGGCTATTCCGAGCAGAGCACGCTCACACGTAGTTCTCGACGCTGGTTCGGAAAGCCGCCGCTTGCGAAGCGACGCGAGCTGACCGGGCAGCCGGCGGTCACGGCCGGGCGGCGAGCGGCGCCATGATCCCGGGCTGACCGTCGGTCCGAGGGTCCCGGTCGTCACTTCTCCCGGTTGCGGGTGTCCCGGTCGTCGGGTCCGGAATCCATGAGCTCGTTGGGGTCCTCGATGCGGACGTCGTGATCGTCCTCGAGTCGACTCGCCACCTCGCGCAGCAGACCTCGTGCGGCATCGTCCATCACGCGGACATGCGTCAGGTCGAGGATCACCCTGCCGGTCGAAAACCCCTCGCAAGCACGGGTTGCAATGATCTCCGCGCCCGCGAACCGCACGTCGCCCTGGACTTCGACGACGGTCGTGCCGTCACGTTCCTCGACCGACCGCAGTGCCGGCAGTCCCGACGGCGCGACGTGCATCATGTGCAGTTCCATGTCGCGCGAGAGCCTTTCGAAGACGGCGACCCCGCGTACGCTGTTGCCCTGCTCGTCGAGACGAGGCGACCACACCGCGACCCCGACCTGTCCGGGCAGTACACCCAGGATCGCCCCGCTCACACCGCTTTTCGCGGGTATCCCGACCCTTGCCATCCAGCTGCCGCTGCCGTCGTACATGCCGCAGGTGGCCATCACCGACAGCAGGTGCCGGGTGATCCGGCCGTCGAGGAGGCGTTCGTCGTCGGTGGTCGTCGACAGTCCGCCGTTCGCGAGTATCGATCCCATGACCGCGAGGTCGCGGCAGCTCACCTTGATCGCGCACTGCGCGGCGTATCCGTCGACGACCTCGTCGGGTTCGTAGTCCAGCTTGCCCGCCGACCTCAGCAGGTAGGCGAGGGCGGTGTTGTGGTCGTCGGAGGCGAGTTCGGAAGAGTGAACCTCGGAGTCCACAGACACTTTTCGGCCCGCGAGGGTACTCACCAGGTCGACGATCCGGTCGACCCGTTCGGTGGCGCCGTCACCGTCGAGCATCCCGTGGACGGCGATGGCCCCGGCGTTGATGAGCGCGTTGCGGGGTCGGCCGGTCTCGGCCTCGAGCGAGATCTCGTTGAAGGCGTCGCCGGACGGTTCGGTGTCGACGCGGTCGAGGACACCGTCGAGTCCCCGGTCCTGCAGCGCGAGTGCATAGGCGGGCAGCTTCGCGATGGACTGCATGGAGAACTCGTGGTCGGCGTCGCCGGCGGTGTAGACGGTCCCGTCGACGGTGGCCAGGGCGATGCCGAAGGACGTCGGATCCGCCCGCTCGAGTTCACGGTTGCCGGACATGACGTCGCCGGCGTCGTCATCGCGGCAGTCGCGCAGTACCTGGTGGAGATAGTCGTCGATGGGGGATCGCATATCCCACCGTAGCCACGGCCCATGGCGGGCCTGCGCTCAGTTGTCGCGGTAGGGCAGGTACTGCGCCGACCAATGGTTGCCATCCGGGTCGGTGAAGTACACGAAGTGACCCCAAGGCTGTACGTCGACCTCGCTGGCGTCGACGCCCGCTGCGATCAGCTGTTCGTGTGCGGCGTCGATGTCGGTGACACAGATGATGAGCGGGCCGGTGGACCCGGGTGCCCTGTCGGTGATGGCCTTGCCGAAGGCGATCGAGCAGTTCGATCCGGGAGGCGTCATCTGGACGAAGCGGATCTCCTCGCTCACGGTTCCGGTCCTCTTTCCGCAAACCCACCCCTTTTCGGCAAAGCCACCGGCTCGCAAGGGGGTGGAAATGCCGAAAAAGGGTGGGTTTGCGGGAGGAACTAGACCGACGAGAACCGCACGGCGGCCTGGACCTGGGCTGCCACCGCGCGCCCGACGCCGAGCGGCCAGCGGTACATGACGTATTCGGCGGCCTGGTCGACGCTCAACTGCCGGCTGGAGTTGCCGGCCCGCACCCAGAACTCGGGGAGTGCATTGTTCTTCGTGCCGCGCAGGTACACCGGCCGCGGCGACGGGGTGCACTCCACCCGGCACACCGGAACCTCGGCGGGGCCTTCGGAGTCTGCGGTCGCATCGGCCGGGCGCGCGACCTGTTCGAAGAAGATGCCCACCTCCGCGGCGGTGCTCTGACCCAGCATGGTGGTCAGCGTGTCCCGCAACCACAGCTCGAACCGGTCGGCGTCGGGCTGGCGCAGCAACGTGAAATCGGCGTCGAGACCGAGGGGAGTGCCGTCGTCGTCGACGCCGATCAGCAGGTTCCCGCCGTCGGAGTTGAGGAATGCGGCGACCGTCTTCACGATCACCGCCTCCATCGCGGGATCCCGCTGTTTGGTGCGCAGGTTCATGCGGGCGGTCGACTTGAACTCGACACGTTCGGATTCCCCGGACTCCAGGAGCTCGGGGACCGAGATGCCGGTCGGGCTCTGCAACCGTGCCGCGACGAGCGCGTAGGCGCCGACCGCCACGATCGAACTGACCAGTCCGAGGAGGATGGTCACCGGGTGCCAGATGTTCATGCGGTGATCGACGGCGCCGGCGATGAACAGTCCGACAGCCGTGCCGAGGATCGAGAGCACCATGCAGGATGTCGTGTTCAGGCGCGCACGGCGGCGTAACAGCCACTTCGCGACAGAACCGAAGAGCCAGGCCACGATGAGGACGAGCACGAGCGCGGTCGCGGTCGCCCACACCGGAATGGCGAACTCCAGTGCGCCGATGTTTCCGCGATCGGGGTCGGCCAGGAGTATCAGGTCAGCTCGCACACCGGACAGTATGACGAATCGGACATGGGTTCCGGCCAATCGGACTCAACGCGAAATCCCGGCCGCGAAAGGCGACCGGGATTCGGCGTGAGAGTGGACTTGTCGGATCAGACCGCGTCGCCGCCGTCGACGCTGCCGAAGTCGCCGACCTCGACATTGCCCTCGTCATCGACGGCGGTGTCGAAGGTGCCGTCGCCATCGGTGTCGGCGACCGCGATGTCGGAGTAGCCGTCGCCGTCGGTGTCGGCCTCGATGACGTCGATCTCGCCGTCGGCGTCGGTGTCGGCCTCGATGACGTCGATCTCGCCGTCGGCGTCGGTGTCGTAGGCGATGGAGTCGGCCTGGCCGTCACCGTCGGTGTCGAGGACGGCGTCGGTGGTGCCGTCGCCGTCGACGTCGGTCAGTGCGGCGTCGACCGCGCCGTCGCCGTCGGTGTCGACGAGTACTGCGTCTTCGGGGATCTCGGTGCTCATGGTGTTTCCTTCCAGGGATGGTGTGGGTTGTGGTTTTTCGTGCTCTGGTTACTTGGAGACGAACCTGGCGGAGTTTGTTCCCTGGGAGGAGTCGATCATCCGATCAGAGGACCTGCCCGCCGATGAACACGTCGACGAGCATATCCGCGTAGCGGGTGGCCCACGCATATTCCGAATGGCCGAAACATCGGCCGGCAGAGAGCAATTCGTTAGCGGAGCACAACGATTGGCGGAGTCACCGCAGATCTGCGAGCAACTCCGCGAGGATCGACCGTGCCCGCGAGATCCGGCTGCGCACGGTCTGCAGGCCGATGCCCTGCGCCTCGGCGATCTCCGAATAGCTCAGTTCGCCGTAGACCCGTAGGACGAAAGTGGCCCGGTACGCGTCCGGGACCTGCGACAACGCCTCCTGGATGCGGTCGGAGACGACGACCTGCTGCGCGACGTCGAGCGAACTCACCGGGTCGTGATCGTCGATGTCGTCGGCGTCGGACCGTTTGCGGATACGCGCCAGCGCCGCGTTCGACCCGATCCGGTACAGCCACGTCGACAACTGTGCGTCGCCCCGGAAAGTGCCGATCGCACGCCACGCGGCGACCAGTGCGTCCTGGAGGGCGTCCTCCGCGTCGTGCTGGTTGCCGGTGATGCGTAAACAGATGGCCCACAGTCGATCCCGGTGCTGCTCGACGAGCGCGGTGAAGGCCTGCTGGTCGCCGGCGCGTGCGCGCTCGAGAAGGTCTGCGCCCGATCCGGATTCGTCGGTCCACGAAGACACCCCAGAAGTGTCCATCCTCAGAAGTCGTCGCCGAGGGAGGAGTCGTCGAAAGTCGTATCTCCGAATGACTCGTCGCTGACGTCGTCGTCGGTGCCGAAGACGTCCGGGCTGTCGAAGGTGTCGTCCCCGCCGGGATCGGCGCCGAGATCGTCTTCGAACCCCGCGAGCTCGGGATCGGGGGAACCGTCGGCGGATTCCCCGTCCAGCGGATCCGGGCCCGGTGCGGCGGTCAGGTCCTCGGTCGGTTCGTGGGAGGGATCAAAGGCGGTCTCGACCGCGGAATCCCAGGCCGCGGCGGGTACGGCCAGCTCACCGGGCGGGTCGCTCTCGCGCAACCAGGACTCGAGGTCGTCCCCGTCGAGGGGATCGTCCCAACTGGTGTCACTGTCGGTCATGGCCTTCCGCTCCTGCTCGGATCTGCGACGCGAGCGACCTCGGCCCGGATACCGTCATCCGGTCGACTGTCAGGGCGTCGACGGTGGTGGAGAATTCTCGTCACGTGACTAGGAGTGTCGGCGACGCGGGAATGTTCCCGGCGGCGACGACACAGTGCACTAAAACGAGGCAATGTCCGTGAACTGGAGGACCGATCGCGTGGAGCAACGCATGACCGTGCGGGGACGCGTGGAGCAGTTGCTCGACGAGGTCACCCCGCTCGCGCCCGACGCCACGGTGATCGGTTCCCTGCGTGCGCAGCTGGCGAACCCGCTCACGGTCGCGCTCGTGGGACGCGTCAGCGCCGGCAAGTCGACGCTGCTGAACGCGCTCGTCGGCGACCGCGTCGCGCCCACCGACCGCGCCGAGTGCACCAAGGTCGCCGCCCTCTACACCGAGGGCAACCCGCAGCGCGTCGAGGTCGTCGGCCTCGACGGCACCGTCACCGAGATCCCCGGAACCATGCGCGGCGATCTGGGCCGGCGTCCCGACGACATCGACCACGCGGTCGTCCACACCCCGTCACGCCTGCTCCGCGAACGGTTCCGGGTCATCGACACCCCGGGTCTGTCCGGGTTCACCGACACCGCCGAGATCGCCACCCGCCGGGTGTTCTCCGGAGAGAGCCGACTCCCGCGACCCGACGTCATCCTGTTCCTGCTCGACGACGCGGCGGGCCCCAAGGCCGACGAGGTGGCGTTCCTCTCCGACGCCGGGGCGTCGGCGCAGAACACGATCCTGGTGATCTCGCACGCCGACCTCATCGCCGCCGACAACCCGATGCTCAAGGCCCAGGAGATCGCCCGACGGGTCTGGCGGCGGTTCCCGGCGATCGCGGGTGCGGTGGTCGCGGTGTCGGGACTCATGGCCGAGGCCGGGGTCTGCGGGGTGACCGAACGTGAGACCGCGCAGATCTCCCGCCGAGGAGCCCTCGAATCGTGGGAGCTGCTGAGCATCCTCGACGGCGCGGCCCCGCCGCCACCGGGTCTCGACGTCGACCTGCTCGGCCGGCTGGAGGACCTGGTCGGAACGTATGCGATGGACGCCGGCGCCGACGTCGCCGGCCAGGGTGCGCGTGCGTATTGCGAATGGCTGCACCGGGTCTCGGGTATCGACGAACTCCGCCTCGCGATCGGCCGGCGCTTCCTCGCGGTCGGCGACATCCTCAAGGCACGCACGGTGCTGGCCGAACTGCGCGAGGCGGCGTACCGCAGCGCACGCCGCGATGCCTTCCTGGAGGCGATCGAGGAGGCCGAGACCGCTCCCGAGCTGCACCGGGTGCGCGAGGTCGCCGCGCTCGAGGCGCTCGCCCGCTGGCAACCGGACAGCGAGCTGATCGGCGAGCTGAACCTGGTCGTCGCGAGTCGCGATGTGCGCGTGCTGTTGTCGCTGCCGCCGAATGCCGCACCGCCCCAGATCGCCGACGCCGCACGGGAACGCGCCACCGACTGCCGCACCCGCCGTGCCTTCGCCGCGACGTCGGCCGAACGGGAGGCGTTGCTGGTACTCGAACAGACCTATCAGCTGGTGCGCCGCGGACGGTGGACCAATTGAGCCGGCCGGCAGTGAGACGAGGAGTGGCCCGATGAGTCTGGAGAAGACACCCGCCAAACCCGCCGCTCCCACCCCCGACGCCGTGCTGCGGACGGCCGTGGACATGCTGCGCAAACACGGCGAGGATGCCATCGCCGACCGTGCTCTGCGCGTGAAGGACCGGCCCGCCCCGCAGGGGACCGTCGTGGTGATCGGCGAGGTCAGCCGCGGCAAGAGCTCGCTGGTCAACAGCCTCGTCGGCGTGAGCGGACTGGCGCCGGTCGACACCGAGATCACCACCTCGGTCTACGTCCGGTTCACCCCGGCCACCGAGGATCTGCCGGTCGGTTCAGCACTCGTCGAGTTTCCCGGTGCGGCACAACGCATCCCGGTCGCCGACCTCGCCTCCTGGGTCACCGTCGGCGGCCGGAACGCGGCGGGCGTCCCCGCCGAACGCCTCGCCCCCGGCACTGCGGTCGATTCCGTTCTTGTGCCGCCGGTCTCGGCCCGCGTCGCCGTCGACTCGCCGTTGCTGCCCGGTGTCACCATCGTCGACACCCCGGGGGTGGGGTCGCTGGTCCCCGAACACGTCGAAGCCGCGGTGAGCGCGGCCCGCGGCGCGTCGGTACTCGTGATGGTGTGCGACGCGACCGCACCGCTGTCGGCCCCCGAACTCGCCTTCCTCGGCAGTGTCAGCGAGGAGGTCGCCTCGGTGGTCCTGGTGGTCACCAAGACCGACCTGGTGATGAGGCAGTGGCGAAGCATGGTCGCCGAGAACCGAAAACTGATCGGCGCCAACGCACCTCGTTTCGCACACATCCCGATCATCGGCATCTCCAACCGCATCGCCGAACAGGCCGCCGCCATCACCGACCCCGAACGCCGCGAACGGGCGCTCGCCGCGTCGGGCATCCCCGAACTCGTCGACGCCCTCACCCCGCTGGTGGCCGAGGGGGCGGCGTCGCCGGAACGCAATGCGCTGCAACTGACCTTCGCCGGACTCGACGACGTCCGCAAGCGCCTCGTCCTGGAGATGAAGGCCGCCACCGCGACCCCGGCCGAACGCGCCGACATCGAAGCCGAACGAGATCGCCTGCAGCGCCTCAAGGATCGACGCCGCGAGTGGCGCGCGCGGCTCAACCAGGACATCACCGCCGCGTCGTTGCAGACCGACGACCTGATCCGCGACCGCTTCGACAAGCTCCTCGGCCAGTGGTCGACGCGCATCGACAAGCTCCGCTTCTACGAACCGCACCGCGCCGGACAGGAACTGATCGGGCAGATGACCGTCGACCTCGAGGCCGCGGCCCGCGAGGTCAGCGCGTTCTTCGTCGCCGGGATCGAGCGGATCGCCGACAATCTCTTCGCCGACGCCACCATCTCCGGCGAGCTCGTCGACCGGATCTCCGGCAACGTGTCCGACCTCAAGCTGCGTGAGCAGGAGAAGATCTCGCCGTGGAAGAACATGGTCGACCCGGTGCTGCTGTCGATCGTCGCCGCCGGCGGTCCGCTGGCGATCATCCCGGTGGTCAACGTGGTGGCCGTACCCGTGTGGGCCGGTGTGGTGGTCGGGTTCCGGGCGTCGAAGGTCGGCAAGGAGAACCACCGCAAATGGCTGACCAAGGCGGTCAACGACATGAAGGCCGACGTCCGGTCCCAGCTGCAGTCGATCAAGTCCGAGGCGAGTGCCGACCTGCAGATCGCCTACGACGAACTGCTCGAACGTCTGCTCGCCGAGTCGACGAAGGTCATCAACGACGCCGCGGTGGAGGCCAAGAAGTCGGCCGCCGACCGGGAGAAGACCGCGGCCGACCTGCGCAACAAGATCGTCGCCGTCGACAACGTCCGCAAGTCGATCGCCCGGGTTCTTCGAGCGCCCACCGGATGAACGCCGGTCGGTTGTGTAACCATGTGCCTCAGGGCGGATGGTGGGAGGTGGCCTCGTGACGCAGGAGACCCGACGGCGACTGTGTATCGACTTCGGTACCAGCAACACGGCGGCCGCATACCGGGTCGGGTTGGCGGAGCCGGTCATCGTGCCGCTGGGGCAGAGTGGTCCGGCCATGCCGTCGGCGGTGTTCGCGGGCGAGGGCACGGTCGTCGTCGGACACGACGCCGTGCACCGCCGCGTGCAGGCTCCCGACGCGTATGAGGACTCCCCGAAGTCGCGGATCGACGAGGGCGAGATCGAGCTCGGCGACCGGTTCTGGCCGATCGAGGACCTCATCGGCGCCGTGCTGCGTCACGTGCACCAGACCGCGCTGCGCCACAGCGGTCTGCCCGCCTTCGACTCGGTCATCCTCACCCACCCCGACAAGTGGAGCGAACGACGCAAAGGCGTGCTCCGACGAGCCGCCGAACGCGCCGGGATCTCCGCCGACCGGTTGCGAATCGCCTCCGAATCGCTCGCCGCCGCTTGGTATTACGTCTACCGCGGGCACGACGTGACCGGCGATGAACGGATGTGCGTCTTCGACTTCGGCGCCGGCACCTGCGATGTCGCGGTTCTCATCCGTGCCGGGGCCGACGGCTTCACCGTCACCGGGTCGGGCGGCGACAACAACCTCGGCGGGCGTGACCTCGACGCCCGGATGATCCGCTGGGTGCACGACGAGGCCGCCGAACTCGACCCCGAGCTCTCGGCCCGACTCCGCGCCCCGGCCGCCGCCATCGCCCTCGCCGACCACGTGCGCGCCGCCAAGGAGGCCCTCTCCGACACCGCGCAGGCCGTCATCGAACTGCCCGGCACCCAGCGCACGCTGTTGCTCACCCGCCGCGAGTTCGAGTCGATGATCGCGCCGTTCGTGGAGCGGGCCGTCGAACTCACCCGGGATGCCATCGCCCGGGCCGACGCCGCCGGCACCGGACCCAAGGGGCCGGTCATCGTCTACGTCACCGGCGGCACCAGCAGCATCCCGATGCTGCAATCGGCGCTGTCGTCGGTGGGTCGCGTAGCCCGGATTGGCGACCCCAAGATCGTCGTCGCCCAGGGCGGACTCCTTCGCTCGACCAACGTGGACGTCGAGGAGGCCGGCGGTGTCCCGCAGAACGCGGCGCGCCCCACCGACCCGCCGCTGCCGGCGACCGCGGTGGACGCATCCGCCCGCCGGATCGCGTTCCCCACGGTCCCGCCCGGCACGGTGATCTCCGGTGTCCATGCCCGGAGCGGGCAGGTCGTGCGGGCCGGTGAGCCGCTCGCGACGCTCGATTCCCCGTCCGGCCGGCTCACGGTCGGCGCTCCGGTGGCGGGCACGTTGCACGGACTCGATCTGCGTCCCGGCGTCGTCGCCCAAGCGGGTGCGGTCTTCGGCGCCGTCGGTCCGGCCGATCTACGACCCGAGCAGTGGGCGCAACTGCACCGTGCGCCGGCCGGGCTCACGGCAGCGCAACCTCCGCAGCACACGCCACCGCCTCAGCCCCGCACGGCGCCGCCCCAGCCGGTCGGCACCCCGGCCGCCGGCCACGCACCGCCACATCCGGGTACACAGCCGGGCCACGCACAACCGCAGGCGCCGTACCCGCCGCAACCCGGCTATCCGCCTCCCGGACCTGCTGGTGGACAGCAGGTTCCGTCGTCGGGTGTCAACACGTACGGACTGGCCGGACTGATCGTCGGTATCCTCGGCTTCCCGCTCTGTCTCGGCACGATCGTCGGGATGGCGCTCACCATCATCGGCATCAATCGGGCGGAGGGGCGTCGCGACGCCCTGCTGATGGCCGCGCTCGGCGTCAACATCCTCGGCACCATCGCGTGGGTGGCGTTCGGGATCTGGGTGCTCGTCAGCGGCTGACGACCCTGACACACCCCGGCTGCGGGACTTTCAGCGCCGTTCCCGATGACCTTCGACTCCGGTTCGACGCCGACCCCACGACGACGATGAGAGGTGCCGGAGGCGTCGGTCCCCGAAGACCCCTCGGCGCCGTCGACATCCCTCGGAGTGCAGCCGTGACCACCTCGGAGTCGTTCTCGGTCCGCGATGCGGACGCCTCGCACAGGCGTGTCGGCTACTCGGTGAGCATCGCCGTCAACGCCGTGCTGCTGGGGGCGGTCCTCGGCTGGCCGGGGTGGGAGGCGGTTCCCTTCCTGACCGACGACTTCTCGCGGGTCCTCGGCTGGGTGGTCGCTCCGCTGATCGCCGCGATCGTCGCGAATGCCATCTATCTCGTCGCCGACCCGCCGCCGGTCAGGGCGCTGGGGGAGCTGGTCGTCAACGCATTCGGGCTGGCCGCGCTGGTCCGGCTCTGGCAGGTGTTCCCGTTCGACTTCGGCGACACCGCCGTTCCGTGGCCGACGATCGCCCGCGTCGTGCTCGTGGTCGGCATCGCAGGCACCGCGGTGGCGATGGTCGTCGTCATCGTCCAGACCGTTCGACAAAGGAATTCGCCATGACAGATTCACCGACCCGGCCGATCGATCCGAGCGCACCGATCGTCGTCGGCGTCGACGGCTCGGAGTTCGCGCTGAACGCCGTTCGCTGGGCGGTGGCGGCCGCATCCCGCGAGCGCCGCCCGCTGAAGGTGCTGTCCGCGGTCGGGCTCATCCCGTACGCGTACGCACCGACCGCGATGATGACCTCAGACGCGGTCACCGAGGCGATGCAGGCCGGCGCCCGGCGGGCCGTCGAGGACGCGACCGCACTGGCGCACGAGATCGATCCCGACGTCCGGGTCGAAGGCGAGGTCCTCGGCGGCTCCCCGGTCCTCGCGCTGCGGAACGCGTCCGCCGAGGCACACGAACTGGTCGTGGGCCGGCGCGGGCTCGGTGGAGTTCGCGGGCTGCTGCTCGGGTCCGTCAGCGACGATGCGGCAGTGCACGCGGAGTGCCCGGTGGTCATCGTCGGGGGATCGCCGCCGTCGACGGGACCGGTGGTCGTCGGGGTCGACGGTTCGCCGACGTCCACCGCCGCGATCGCCCACGCCTTCCGGCAGGCCGACCTGCTGCAGACGTCGCTGCTCGCGGTGCACGCGTTCGGCGGCTTCTCGGGCACCGCGTTCTACGGCCGCGAACAGATCATCCGGCAACTCCGCGACGAGGCCGAAGAGCTGCTCGGCGAGCAGCTCGCCGGATACTCGGAAGACTTCCCGGACGTCAAGGTCGAACGGCGCGTCGGGATCGCCTCTCCCGCTGACGAGATCGTCGACGCCGCGCAGTCCGCACAACTCGTCGTCGTCGGGACACGGGGCCGCGGCGGATTCCGTGGCCTCCTGCTCGGGTCGACGAGCCGGGCGGTCCTCCAGGTCGCGCCGTGCCCGGTGATGGTCGCCCACGCCGCACCCTGAACACCCTGAACACGCTTCACCCTGAACACCAGAGACCGGGAGGTTCGACGATGCGCACGGTGGTCGTCTACGCCAGCGCCCACGGGGCGACGGAGGGGATAGCCCGCAGGATCGCCGACGGCCTGCGCGCCGGTGGTGATCCGGTGGAGCTACGCGATCTGGGAGGTGCGCCGTCCGACCACGACGACACCCCGGTCGGTGGCGGCCGCCTCGTGATCGGTAGCGCGATCCACAACGGTCAATGGCTGCCCATCGCAGAGGATTTCGCGAAATCGGTGACGACGGCGTCGAACGGTCAGGTGTGGGCGTTCTCGGTGTCCTCGGTGGGCGCCACGTCGACCTTCCTGTCACCCCGGGTGGCGCGCTGGCTGCGTCCGCGGACCCCGCTGCCCCGGGCGGTCGCGACGCTCGACGCCACCGGGATCCTCCGCGCGCACCGTGTGTTCGCCGGTGCCATCGCCAAGGGCGACTGGCCGGGCATCGGTCGGATCGTGTTCCGCCTCATGGGCGGCCACTACGGGGACGCCCGCGACTGGGACGACATCGATTCCTGGGTACGGCAGATCCTCGACGACGAGGTGCCGGCGCCGGCCGACGGCGAGAGCTGAGCTCAGCACGGCACCGGACGCCACCACTCGTGCCCGTCGGATTCGCCGGGCACGCCGGCGAGCAGCGTTTCTCGCGTGCTGTCGGCGACGACGTGAAAGCGGATGGAGTCCCGCTGGGCGACCGCCATCAGCGGCCACCACAGGGCTCGCACGTAGTCGCCGGCGCTGTCGTAGCCGTCCCACTCGTACACGCCGCGATACAGGTTGTTGCCGTCGGCGGTCATCCACAACTTCGTCACGAATCCGTCGAATCCGGCGAACAGGATGGTGTTACACACGCTCTCGATGCGGAAGAGTCTGTGCGCGAGCCGATTCCCCTTCACCCACCGCAGCCGGAAGCAGACGATGAGGCCGGCCGGCTCGGTGACCGGGCCGTCGTGGAGGACGGTTTCCCGGTAGACCGCGGCCCGCGTTCCGTCGGCGAACGCGATGACGCGACCGATGTTCGACGACGGCTGGCGGAGGCGTCGTCGACGCAGGGATTCGACGACACCGGCCAGGCAGCGGCCGAAGGCCTTCAGGGCCTCCGGCCACGGGAGTGGTTGCGGGGTGGTCATCTCTTGCACCGTTTCTCGCCGGCGCCTTTCGCGGCGATCCGTGCCACCATTGCACGCCCGAATCCTCCCGGGGCTCTAGTGCCGAATGGCCTCACGCCGGTGATGGGACCTAAGGCCCCGACCTTGGTCCTCGTGTTCGTCACCGTTGGTCACTAGGGGTTGCCCCGTGAGAGGACGATCGTTGGGCCTATGACGTATGTGCTGCCTTTCGCGGAATTGGGACTCGAACAGGTGTTGCTCGTCGGCGGCAAAGGGGCGAATCTGGGCGAACTGGTCTCCGCCGGACTGCCGGTGCCGGACGGATTCGCCCTGACCGCCGACGCGTTCGCGGCGTCGATGGACGACGGCGGTGTGCGGGCGGAGTTGCTCGCCACACACCGGGAGGCGCTGGCGGCGGTCGGTGACGACGCCCGGCTGGCCGACCTGAGCCGCCGGATGGCCGAGATGGTGACCAAGGTGGGCATCACACCGCGGGTCGCCGACGAGGTGACCGCCGCGTATCGGACCCTCGGGCCGGAACCGGGCGGATCCGAGATCAACGTGGCGGTCCGGTCGTCGGCGATCGGGGAGGACGGCAAGGACGCGTCGTTCGCGGGCATGAATGCGACGTTCACCAATGTCGGTACCGAGGAGGAGCTGCTGGCCGCGGTGGTGCGGTGCTGGGCGTCGCTGTTCTCGCCGCGCGTGATCAGCTACCGCGCCGACAAGGGGCTGGACTCCGAACCGCTGATGGCGGTGGTGGTGCAGCGGATGGTGTCGTCGGTGACCGCCGGGATCGTCTTCACCGCCGATCCGGTCACCGGCAACCTCGACATCGTCGTCGTCGAGGCCGTCGCCGGACTCGGTGAGGCGGTGGTGTCGGGTGCGGTCACCCCCGACACCTTCCGGGTCTCGCGGACGGACTGTTCGATCCTCGAGACGAGTCTGGGAAACCAGGAGTTCCGGATCGTGCGGGGCAGCGACGGGCACGACACCCGTGAGCCGGTGCCGTCGGGACGGACCACGCCGATCATCGACACGACGACCGTGCAGACGATCGCGCGCATGGCGCTACGGGCCGAACGGCACTACGGACGGCCGCAGGACATGGAGTGGGCCATCGATGCGCAGGGCCGGATCTGGATCGTCCAGTCGCGGCCGATCACCACACTCCAGTCGACCGCGACCGCTGCCACCGATACCGCCGCTGCCACCGATTCCAACGCTGCCACCGAATCGTCGGGTTCGGTTCTACTGCACGGACTCGCGGCTGCCCCGGGGATCGCGAGCGGTGCGGTCCGCATCCTGTACTCGCCGCACGACGGTCACGAACTCGTCGACGGGGAGGTTCTGGTGGCCCCCATGACCGACCCCGACTGGTTGCCGACGATCCGGCGGGCGTCGGCCGTCGTCACCGATCGCGGTGGCATCACCTGCCACGCCGCCATCGTCGCCCGCGAGGTCGGTGTCCCGTGCATCGTGGGAACACGAACCGGCACAACCGATCTCGTGCAAGGAGCGATGGTGACCGTGGACGGCGGTTCCGGCGAGGTCACCTCCGGTGTCGCGGCCCGCCGTCCGGCGACGACCGTCGCGGCTTCCTCGGCACCCGCCTCCCATGCCGACGTGGTGACCGCGACCAAGATCTACGTCAACCTGGCGTCGGCCGAACACGCCGCCGAGGTCGGTGCCACCGACGTCGACGGCGTGGGACTCCTCCGGGCCGAGTTCATGCTGGCGGAGGCGCTGTCGGGGCGTCACCCGCGTGCGGTCATCGCGGCCGGTGAATCGGAGGCCTTCGTCGCCGCGATGGCGGACACCCTGGCCCGCATCGCGGGACCGTTCGGTACCCGGCCGGTGGTGTATCGGACAACCGACCTGCGCTCCAACGAGTTCCGCGGACTCGAGGGCGGCGAACAGTTCGAACCCGAGGAACGCAATCCGATGATCGGGTTCCGCGGCTGCTACCGCTACGTCCAGGAACCCGAGGTCTTCCGGCTGGAACTCGAGGCGCTCGCGAAGGCGCGCGAGGCGCATCCCAACCTGCACGTGATGCTGCCGTTCGTCCGGACCCGCTGGGAACTCGAACGGTGCCTCGAACTCATCGAGGAGAGCCCGCTCGGCACCCATCGCGGCCTGCATCGCTGGGTGATGGCCGAGGTGCCGTCGGTGCTGTACTGGCTCCCCGACTACGTCGACGCCGGCATCGACGGGGTGTCGATCGGCAGCAACGATCTCACCCAGCTGATCCTCGGCGTCGACCGCGACTCCGAATCCTGCGCCGAGCTGTTCGACGGCAGCGACCCGGCGGTCCTCGACGCCATCTCGACGATCATCTCCACCGCACGCAGATGTGGGATCACCTCCTCGCTGTGCGGGCAGGCGCCGTCGACCAACCCGGCGTTCGCGGAACATCTGGTGAAGATGGGCATCACGTCGGTGTCGGTGAATCCCGACGCCGTCGCCGCGACCCGGATGCACGTCGCCCGGGCCGAACGCCGGCTGCTCGTCGACGCCGCACTCGGTTCTGGGCATTGTGACCCTGTTGCGCGCGACTGATGAGGAGGATCGTGTACCTCACCGGCGCGTGTGCAGGCTGACGTGTCCGATCTTCGTCTGCCCTTCCGATCGCGGCGGTCTCCTGAGCGAACGGAGGATGGCAGATGAGAGCAATTGAGCGGGCCGCCGTCCGAGTGCACATCCTGGGTATCGGGCTGAACACCGATGTGTCAGACCGTCAGATGGCCGACGAACTGCAACGCCGGGGTTATCGCCTCCGGGCGAACGAGCTACGACTGGTCGTCGACGAACTCGTCGGCCGGGGGCTCGTCGGCGTGCGCGAGGCCGCCGCCGGATATCCGGGTCTACGGACCTATGAGACGACCCCGGCCGGGCGGATGTCCTGGGCCGAGGAATGCCGGGCATTGAGCAAACTCACGCACGAGGTCTTCGGGACGCGGTTGCCCCCGTTGCCCCCGCACATGGGAATCGACGACTCGCAGGCCTGGTTGTCGACGCGCGACCTCGAGGAGGTCGACGACGGCTGAACCGCCGGCGGCCGGGAGGTCATCGGTGACTGTCGATGTCGAGGTCGCGCCACTCGGCCTCCCACCGCCGCATCCGATGCCGGTCGGCGGCCGCCCGGACCAGCAGGACCAGCCCCCACCAGCCCAGAACGGTCAGCATCACGACGCCGAGCCCGGCCATGACGCCTTCCACCACGGCGTCGGTGGCGGTGCGCGGCGGGTCGGCGACCCGCTGCTGGTCGTCGAGCCAGATGATGCGGACGCGACCGACGCGGTCGGTCCGTTCGGCGTCCACCGCTGCGGTGACTCGTGCGCCGTCGGTCCGCCGCCAGACGACGATCGTCGGATCGTCGTCCTGCTTCGGTGGCGTGGTGACGGTGGCGCTCACCGAGTGGCGGGGTCCCTGCACGTCGGCGGTGGCCTTGTGCGTGGCATAGGTGTTGCCGCCGACGGTCAATGCGATGAGCAGTCCCGCCAGCGCAGACACCCAGAGTGTCAGCAGCACAAGTGTTTCCACCCGGTCCGTGGGTCGGACGAGCCGGTTGGAGGTGGCGTGCATCAGTCGCCAGCTGTGCAACTCACGGGAGAGGAACCGCAACATCCCGGGCTCCCGTCGAGGTCGTCGGTTCGTCCCCGCCCTGATCGAGCCGGAACGGCGGATACTCGTCGCGCATCAGCGCCGCATACGCCCACACCCGGTACTGCCAGCGGTTGATACCCATCGCGAAGTCGAACAGCCCGCGCGGGTACCTGCCGGTGAACAGCAGCGCCACCGCGGCGAAGAAGACAACCAGCACCAGCACCGGCGCGATGATCAACCGGCCATCGTCGCCGGCCTGCGCGACGTATCCGGCGGCCGCCGGGCCACCCAGCCACCCGCCGGCCAGCACCCCGAGGACGAGGTAGTGGGGGATCGCCAGCAACCACCACTTCACCAGCACCAGGCCGCGGGACAGCCGCTCCGGGTAGTCCACGTCGAAGTCGGCGGGGTAGTCGGTCCGACGCAGCGAGAAGGGCGGGTACCGGTCGGTGCCGAACGCGGAATGCGTGTAAAAGGCGACGCGCCAGTTCCACCGGATGACGCCGACGTTGAAATCGAACAGTCCCCGCGGATAGCGACCGGTGAACAGGATCCCGAAGCCGGCCACGACCGTGCAGAAGAAGAATGCGATGTCCAATGCGATCAGAACGAGGAAGTGCGGGATCGCCAGAAGCCATTTCAGCAGCCAGAGCCACCTCGACAGCGGCTCGTCGAGATGTCCGGTCAGCGTCACTGCGTGCACGTCTCGAGTCCTCCCGTCGAAGTCCCTGAATCGAGTGAAACCCGCCAGGCGCGGGAGGGGAAGGGTCTTCGGTGATGTGTGTAGGGCCGATCTGCCGACCGAGCCGGGGAATGGGACCCGGTCGGGGTCTTTCGCCCCATGTAATTAGACAAACTTCGCAATCTTCAGTCATTCGACTCACGCATTCGCGAAATCCTCGCTATTGTGATCGTGCGCTTCGTTAACGGCATCGAAGGGGGTGTCGGGGCGTAGGGGGTCAACACCGGGGTGGGCAAATCCACTTCGGAGCATCAATGGTCTACATGTGTGGAGGGCTCAGTTGACCAGTACTCTTTCTGTGCGCGCGTCTCGACGCGGCACCCGGAAGTTTCTCGAACCGTCGGCAATCGCCGAGGCCATCGCCATCGAGCAACACATCGTGTTGCGCGGATATCAGGCGCTGACTCACTATTCGTCCACTTTCGGACTGACCGAACATCTGGTCCGTGAGATCGACGATGCGACGCGACGCCACCAGGCGATCGTCGCCCAACTTCAGCGGATGCATGCCGATGCTCTTGCTGCGGAAACGATTTCGTCGGCACATCAGGAGGCGCTGGCTGCGCTGGGACTTCTCGAGCCCAGCCAGGGCGAAGCGGTCGGCGCCACGCCGCCGCGACCGGTGCAGGTATGCCACATCATCCAGTCGTATCCGGGCCGCCAGGGCGACCCCGAGTCGCGGGCGATCGTCTCGCTGGCCTTCCTGCTCGTCGCGGTGCATGCGCTGACCGATCCGACGAACTGCGGAACCGCCTCTCCTGCACTGAATCTGGTGCCGCCTCCGCTGCATCGCGATCGTGCGCTGCTCGACAAGGTGCTCAAACACGTGGTGGCCGCGTTCGACGCATCGTCGATCTCGGAGCTGACCGGGTTCATCGCCGAGGCCAGCGGGTCGTTCGCCGGCTGGTCGACGGAGACGCAACGCGGGCTGTCGGTGCTGCGCTACAACCCGCATGCGCTGCGCACGGCGTGCCGGAGCGTGGGACTCGGCGAGATCGACGTCCGTATCGCCGTCTGAATCGCCGTCTGAATCGGCGGGGTGAGCACCCGAGGAGTGGTTACCCTGGCGGGGTGACCACGTCGGTTTCGCAACGCTATCGGTGGCTGTTGCACGTCGATCTCGACCAGTTCCAGGTGTCGGTCGAGCGACTGCGCAGTCCGGAGCTCGTCGGTGTCCCGGTCATCGTCGGTGGCAACGGCGATCCGACCGAGGCCCGCAAGGTGGTGACCTGCGCGTCGTATGAGGCGCGGGACGTCGGCGTGCGGGCCGGGATGCCGCTGCGTGCTGCGTACAAGAAGTTGCCCGACGCGGTGTATCTGCCCCTGGACATGGGGGCGTACGACGCCGCGTCGGCCGACGTCATGGACGTGCTGCGCTCGACGGGACACCCCGTCGAGGTGTGGGGGTGGGACGAGGCCTACCTCGGCGTGAGTGTGCGGGGGGCCGAGGTGGACCCGTTCGACGACGACGCCGTCGTCGATCTCGCCGAGCGCATCCGTCGTGACATCTTCGACGGTTGCGGCCTGACGAGCTGCGTCGGCATCAGCGACAACAAGCAGCGCGCCAAGATGGCCACCGGTTTCGCCAAGCGGCCGCCCGGTGCCATGCCCGACACCGGGGTCGACGCGCCGCGCGTGTTCCTGCTCGACGACCGGAACTGGCTGGACCTGATGGGGGAGAAGCCGACTCGCGACCTGTGGAGCGTCGGGCCGAAGACGTCGGCGAAGCTCGCCACCAACGGCGTCGAGACCGTCAACGACCTCATCGCCACGCCCCGCGAGGACTTGATCGCCACCTTCGGTCCGCACCAGGGCAATTGGCTGTACGTGCTGTGCCGCGGCGGTGGCGATTCGACGATCACCGCCGAACCGTGGCTCGCCCGGTCGCACTCGAAGTCGCGAACCTTCGCGACCGACATCTCCGAACCGTCCGAGATGCGTGCGGCGGCTGCGGAACTGCTGCGCGAGCTACTCGACCAGGTGGTCGCCGAGGATCGTGTGCCGTTCCGTGTGGCCGTGACCGTCCGGACCACGACCTTCTACACGCGCACCAAGTCCCGGAAGCTGCCCGCACCGAGCCTCGACTTCGACCAACTCGAAGCCGTGGTCGCCGACCTGCTCACCAGGTTCGACATCGACCGTCCGGTCCGGCTCCTCGGCGTGCGTCTGGACCTGGTGACCGACGAGGAGGACGCGCCGGTGGCGTGACCTCGATACGCGGCGTGCAGGGATCACCCCGACGCAACAACCAGCGGCACAAGCTGCTCCGCAGCCGTCCACGCGCCGTGGTGGCCGATCATCATCGACTCCATCGTCTCGTTCTTCGACCGCGTGAGCGTCACGTCGTCCCGCGCCACCGCGACGACGTCCCCGATCCGACGCGCAACGGCGTCGGTCACCTCGGGCCCGAACCATCCCTCGTCGATGGTCTGCTCCCGCGAGACGACGTGCGCGGCATCGCCCAGATACCCCGACCATGCCTTCAGCACGTCCTCGCCAGCACCCGGAGCCGCGTACACGTGCCGTGCCCGCGCCTCACCGGCCACCGCTTCGACGCCGTCGAGAAGCCCTGGCGCGGTGTCGATGTCGATGGCCCGGTCGGCGGTGATCATCCCGTGGTCGCCGGTGACGAGCAGCGTTGTCCCGGAGGGCAACTCGGCGGCGAGGTCGGCGACGAGACGATCGACGAGCCGCAGCTTCTCCAGCCATGCTTCCGATCCGGGGCCGTGGATGTGGCCCGCCGTGTCGAGTTCGCTGTAGTACGCGTACACGAACCGCCGGTGGCGACTGCGTCCGCGCACGGCCGCCAGCACACCGTCGCGCACACCGTCGGGCGTCACCGCGGGCACATACTGGCCGGGTGCGCGGAACGCGGCCAGGGTCAGGCCGGTCCCGCGGAACTCGCCGGGCATCACATACGTCACCCGAACGCCTTCGTCCGCAAGCGATTCCAGGCTTCCGGGGTGGGTGCGCACCAGGGCCGGGGGATAGGTGACCAGCGCCGACGGTCCGTGCGCGTCGTCGAGACTCCAGCGCAGCGAGTTCAGTACCCGGCGCGTACCCCGAGTCCGACAGTCGTCGTCGGGCCGGAAGCTGTATCCGATGATCCCGTGCACGCCGCACGCCGCTCCGACCGTCAGGCTCAGGATGCTGGTCGCGGTCGTCGCGGGAAATCCCGCACGCAGCGTGGTCGCCGTCAGCTCACGCAGGGTCGGCGCGAAGTCCGCGTACTGCTCGAGCAGCGTCGCCCCGAGCCCGTCGATCAGCAACACCACCACCGAATCGCCCGGCGGCACAACGAGGTCCGCGCCATCGGACATGCCCAGGGCGCCAGAGACCGCAGGCAGGACATCGGCGAGGGTCTGCGGGTACCGCGCCCAGTCGGCGGGGGTCAGTTCGTCGGGAGTCGATTCGACGCTCACCGCACCCCCGAACCCGCCGGACCGAACACGTAGTGACCCGACCGCAGGAACCGCACCGACCGTCGGGCGTCACCCTCGAGAAGCAACGGCGACAGGGCGTCCCGCAGCGCGATCCGCCACCGCGCCGCGTCGAGCGGATGACTCACCCGCATCGCCTCGACGTCCCGCGGCAACGCCACCACCACCGTCGCGTCGGGGGTCACCCGTTCATGGTGGGCGACGGGACGCGACCGGTCGGAGTCGTCGATGACCGCCACCGCACCACCGGCGATCAGTGCCTCCGCGCTGCCGACACCATCCACGGCATCGGGTAGATCGGCATCGACCGCCCAAGACATCAGCACCCGATCCGAGTCGGCGTCGCCGCCCAGCTCGTCGCCGATCTCGCCGTAGAAGTCCTCGTAGTAGTGGACCGGCTCGGCTCCCAGCTTGGTGATGTTGAAGTACGCGTTGCGCGCGACCAGCGGATCGAAGGTCCACGTGATCGTCGACAGCCCGCGCGCCAGCGCCCACTTCCGCTGGTGCATCTTCAGCAGGTAGCCGACGTGGTGGCCGCGTCCGCGTCGGGTAACCCCGGTGATGTGGCTGTGCAGGGCCTCGCCGGCCGGCGCGGACAGGAACGCGACGCTACCGCCCGCCAGGTGATCGCCGATGAACGCGCCGGCGACGTAGTTGCCCGAATGCGACAACGCCCGCAGCATGTCGATGCCCACCGGGCGTCTCGTCGGGTCCGGCCGCCACACGTCGTCGAAGATCCGCATCAGTTCTTCGAGTTCGTCGGGAGACGACAGCTCGCGAACCTCGACAGGGCCGAACTCTGCTGGACGAACCTCGACATGGGCCGGTGACAGCGACATGTTCTCGATTGTTTCACCGCGGGCCGACGAGTTGGCCGGGTTGGCCGAGTCCGATCCGCGGGGACCCACTCCTTAGGATGGGGCCATGTCACGCACCGTCCGCACGCCCGACGCGTTCACGCGCGTCGCCGCGGCCGGTGCGGTGCCCGCAGTGGCGATCGCCGCGCACGGTGCCGCCGGCGGCCAGGCGCCCAGCTCGGGTGGCCTGGTGCTCACCATCGCGATCGGTGTGGTCGCGGCAATGCTCCTGCAACTGGCGACCCACCGCCGACGACTTCTCCCGGCCACCGCGTCGGCCGTCGGCGTCCTGACCGCCGCGCAGGTCGCGAGTCACTGGTCGCTCGCCGCCGACGCCGCACACGTCACCCACGACGCCCCGGCGATGCCGATGCTGCTGACGCACCTCGTCGCGATCCCGCTCAGTGCGGTGCTGATCGTCGTCGGTGCGCAGCTCCTGGCCGTCATCGGTTCGGTCATCGCGTCGCTGACGCCGCCCGTCGCGCTCCGTGTGCCGGGCGCACGCCCGATCTTCTGGACGCAACCCGCTGTTCTCGCCGGTCCCGCCGCCGGTGGTACCGGCGTTCGTGGACCTCCGCTCGGATTCTGACGCCGCGCCACCACACCGAACCCACGACGGTTCGGTGCTGTCGTGCGCGCGCCATGTACAGACATCCGAACTCCACGAAAGAACCCACATGAAGAACCTTGTCTCGACGCGGGCCACCATCGCCCGCCGGCTAGTCCTGCCCGCCGCCGCTGCCGCCGTGGTCGGCGCGGCCTCCCTGACCGGGGCGGGCGTGGCGTCGGCGCATGTCAGCGCCAACGCCCCGACCGTCACGCAGGGCGGATACGGCGTCGTCACGCTGGTGGTCCCCAACGAGTCCGACGCGGCTCCGACGACGTCGCTGCGCGTGACCCTGCCCGGCCTGAAGTCGGCACGCCCGGAGGCGATGAGCGGCTGGAAGTCGGTCGTCACCAAGAAGGACGACGTGGTCACCGAGATCACCTGGACCGCCGAACCCGGTTCGCCCGGAGTCCCGGTCGGCCAGTTCGCGCAGTTCCGGTTCTCCGGCGGCCCGTTCCCCGAGCAGGAGACCGTCACGCTGCCGACTCTGCAGACCTACGCCGACGGTGAGACGGCCGACTGGAATCAGCCCACCCCGGCCGACGGCACCGAGCCCGAGAAGCCCGCTCCGACGATCACCCTCGCGGCGGGCGGCGACGGACACGGCGGACAACACGCAGCAGCGCCCGGGACCAGCACCGACGCACCCCAGTCGCAGGCAACGGAGACGGCCCAGGCGGACTCCGCGGCCCGCTGGCTCGGCGGTATCGGCCTGGTCGTCGGCGCGCTGGGCACTGTCTTCGGCGTCGCGGCGCTGATGGTGGTCCGACGCAACGGTCGCGGCAATGCGTAAGCGGGCGGCGCTGAGCCGGCCGGTCCTGCTGGTCCTGGCCGCACTCGCGTGCCTGGGTCTGGTCGGAACCTGGTCGGCGCCCGCGGCGTCGGCGCATTCGCGTCTCGTGTCGTCCGATCCCGCCGACGGCGCGAGCCTGTCCGCCGGTCCTTCGACCGTCACGCTGACGTTCAACGAGGGCATCCAGTCCGCGTACGCGGTGCTCAACGTCGTCGGGCCCGACGATCACTTCTGGCAGTCCGGCGACCCGAAGGTCGACGGCAGCACGGTGAGCGTCGGCGTCCGTGAGCTCGGACCGGCCGGCAAGTACACGATCAACTACCGGGTCACCTCCGCCGACGGTCACGTCATCAGCGGGCAGCGCAGCTTCGAGCTGACGGTCGCCGGAAACGGTGAGCCGGGTGCGCTCGCCGATGCCTCCGCTGATCAGTCCGACGACGGAATCCCGGTGTGGTACTTCATCGTCGGTGCCGTCGCGGTTCTGGTCGTGGGTCTGGGTGTCGTGTTCTGGCTGACGCGACGCCCCAAGACACGGAGCTGACGCGTGAGGGTCGTGGCCGGTGTCCCGGTCCTGTTCGCCGGATTGTTGGTGAGCTGGTTGCTCGCCCGCCCCGACGGACCGGACACGGTGGCATTGCCCGCGACCCTCGCGCTCGGCGTCTCCGTGGTGGTGCTCGGTCTCGGCCTGCTGCCGACCATCGACGCCGAGCCGTCGTCGAAGTGGATCGGCGCACTCGCCGGTGTCTGGGTGGTGGCGACACTGATCAGCGCCTGGGTGCGGACCGCCGATCGCTCCGGCGCCGACGTGCTCGACGTGCGCGCCGGCGACTTCGGTGAGGTCCTCACCTCCGGCGCCTCCGAGATGGTCGCGCTGGTCACGGGCCTGCTCATCGTTGCGTGGGCGGTGCTCGACCTGCTGACCGAGGTCACGATCCCCGTCGTCGTGGTCGGGGCGCTCGCGGCGATCGGGGTGCTGGCCACCGCGATCTCCGGTCACGCCGGCAACAACGCACTCGGCCCACTCCTCGTCGGCGCCCACGCGCTGGCCGCCGCCTGGTGGTGCGGGCTGCTCGCCGCGATGGTGATGTCGGTGCGCGGCCGGTCCGGGTGGGCACGCAGTCTGCCGGTGTTCTCGCAGCGCGCCCCGTGGGCGGTCGGAGTGATCGCGGTGACCGGTGTGGTCGCCGCCCTCACCGAGATCGACGGGCCGTCGGCACTGTTCACCACCGGCTACGGCCGGATCCTGCTGGCGAAGGTCGTGATGCTGGCGGCCCTCGTAGGGGTCGCCATCTGGCATCGACGTCGCTGGGTGCCTGCCGCCGAACGCCACCGCGCGACCGAGGCCGCGTCGATCCGCAACGCTGCCGTCGAACTGGTCCTGATGGCCGTGGTGCTGGGTCTCGCCGCCGGCTTGTCGGCGACCGCGCCGTAGGAGCCTCCGACCCGTCCCGCCCGGAAGTGCCGGGCGGGACGGAGTCGGCTCCGCGGGTCGGATTCACTGTGGAGTTGTCAAGGAACGGATGCGGTCCCGGCTGATGTCCGGTGCCACTGCTGGTTGAGTAGGTGAGGAGCTTGCGACGAGCCGTATCGAAACCCTGCTGCGCGAAAGCTTCTCTGTGTCAGGCGGCGTCGTCGAGTCGCATGGTGCGGCGGTTGTAAGCGGGTAGCGCGGCGTCGGGGGTCGACGTCGGCGGGTGGGATCAGCCACGGATGGCGGTCGAAGCCGATCATGATGTCCCACCCGTTGTGATGGACCTGGGTGTGGCAGCGTTGACATAGCAGGCAGCCGTTGTCGAGTTCGGTCTCGCCGTTGTCGGTCCAGTGCTCGATATGGTGCACCTGCGTATGTGATGGTGGGGCACCGCATTTGATGCACTTCTCGTCGCGGATGATGATCGCCTTGCGCAGGTGTGGTGGGAACAGTCGTCGTTCGCGGCCCATCTGCAGGGGCACGGTTTCGCCGTCGATGATGATCTCGGTCAGGGTTCCGTCGCATGACAACCGTTTCGCGGTGGCTTGGGTGGTTGGTCCGGTCCAGGGCAGGGATGCGGGGTTGCCGCCGTCGGCGGGGATGGTGAGCAAGGTCTGGGTTCGCGGTGTGCCGATGGTGTCCATCGCCGCACCGATGGCGGCCTGGTCCAGCAGGGTCTCGAGGGCGTCGGCGCGTCGTTGGTCGGCGGAGCGTCGGTCAAGTGTGCCGTCGGGTTCGGGACGCGGCACGGAGCGTTCGTCGATCATCGCGATGAACTTCTCGCCGACGGTCTGGGTGACGTTGGCGTGGATCTCGACGCGACTGTCATCAGTCAGGTGGTGGGACAGGGTGTCGAGGGAGCGGTCGTCGCACGCGGGGATGCCACCCTGATCGTCGGCGATGGTGTTGCCGATGGTCTGCGCACGTTTCTGTATTTCGGTGGGTGTGGCACCGGATAGTGCTTGGGTGAGGAGTTCGGTTTCGTAGACGGCTCGCTCGTCATCGGAAAGCTGTGTGGGTGAGCGCTTCTCGATCACAGTCATGCCACGGACGATGGCGTCGACGATCTCGCCCGACAGGCGCCCGTCGGCGGCACACGCCTCGACCTTGCCCAGCATGCCGAGGCTGTCGGCGATGCGGGCGGTGCGGGTGGCGACTGCGGGCGGGAATCCCATCTCGATGAGCAGCCTGCGGGTGGTGGAGCCGGTCTTCTCGGCGACCTGTAATGCGTCGATTGGTGCTGTGTGCGTGCTGATCTGATGATCGACCACGTTGCGGATCAGTCGCCAGAACTCCAGCCGTTCGTATGTGAGGCGGCCGGTGGGGTCGTTGGCGGGTGGGGTGATCTCGATGAGGGTGTCGAGGATCTGTTCGAGCGGGGCCATGACTCCAATGTACTCGAACATACGTTCGACTGCGAGGTTTCTCCACAGCCAGTTCCTCGGTAATCGACGGCGTCGCAATGTCTTTCACATATGTGAACGATCTGGGCAATGCTGACAGCGCCGACTCCTACCCTCGGGCGCACCCTGCCGGCCGCCGACGACATTCGCAACAACGCCTCATGACGGCCACTCGCTCACCTATGGATGCGGGCAAACCCGTCACACGGCGCGAATCGTCGGCGACTCTTACGTCAACGCTGCCGAACTCACACACAACGGGTACTTCTGACAGCCGTGCTACTTCAACGCCCGTGACTGATCCCAGATCGCGAGCAGCTCGTCGATGATGTCGGTGGCCATGTGCAGGGTGCTGAGATGGCTCTCGCCGGGCAGTTCGAACAGCTTGGCGTCGGGCAGGAGCGACACCATGTGCTCGCCGTGGGCGTACGGGATGATGTGGTCGTGGTCGCCGTGCCACCAGCGCACGGGCACCTGGACGTCGGAGACGCGGAAGCCCCAGTCCCGCGCGAAGACGACGACGTCGGCGAACGGCGCTTCCATCGCCCGACGCCCGCCGTGGAGCAGGTCGTCGAGGAACATGGCGCGGAACTCGGGGCGCGCCAACAGTTCACGGTCGGCTTCGGGGGAGAAGTGGCCGTAGATGCTGATGGCCGGTTCGGCGATGGGTCGCGCGAAGCGGAGTGCCGTGCTCAGGACCTGCCCGATCTGCGACCCTGCGACACCGACGACCGGCGCCAGGAACGAGCCGAGTTTCATCGCGCCGCCGGGGATGCGGTCGGGGCCGACGGTCGGGGCGACGCCGCCGAGGATGCCCGCCGCGATCACCCGATCGGGCATCGCGTGCGCCACTCCGAGCGCGTACGGCCCGCCGCCGGAGAGGCCGATGATGGCGAACTCGTCGATGCCGAGGGCTTCGAGGACACTCTCGAGGTCGGGGGCGAAGTCGGCGATGGCGTCGTACCGGTACGGCGTCGACGCCCCGACACCGGGCCGGTCCAGCCCGATCAGCCGAACTTCCCGCTCAGCGGCATGCCCACGTGCTTCGACGGGGATCTGACGGCGCGCTCCGGGCGTTCCGTGGAGCCAGATGATGGCCCGTCCGGTGGCCGATCCGTATTCGGCGAAGCCGATTCGACGATCACCGTCGGCCACGGCGATCGACCCCTCGATTTTCGGACGGGCGATGTCGATCATGTGACCAGCATCTCACGTAGCGTTGTATGGGTGATCCCCGAGTTTCTCAACGGCGCCGCCAGAGCAGTCCGCCACGTCTTCACGCCGTACCCGGCCACGGACATTCCCCCGGGTCAGATGCTCGACCTTCCCGGTCGCGGACGCGCCTTCATCACCGATTCGGGTCCCCGCGACGCCCCGGCGGTGTTCCTGCTGCATTCGGTGCTGACCACCGGCCTGCTGTGCTGGTACCCGACCATCCCGGCGATCAACGACCGCTACCGGGTGATCACCCTCGACGCCCGCTGGCACGGTCGCGGCATCGAGTCGGACACCTTCGACCTCCGTGACTGTGCCGACGACGTGGTCGCCGTCGCCGACGTCCTCGGCATCGACCGGTTCATCGCCGCCGGCTTCTCGATGGGCGGCGGCATCGCCCAGCTGGTGTGGCGTCGTCATCCCGAGCGGGTGTCGGGTCTGGTGCTCTGCTCGACGGGCCCGTTCTTCAGCACCAACGACCCCAAGCACCGAAGGTCGTCGGAACGGACCGGCCGCATTCTGACGCCGCTCTACCGACTGCTCCCGCGCATCTCCGATAAGAGTCTCAACAAGACGACGTCACACACGTCCATCTGGGCGCTGCGGCAATTCTTCTCGACGCCGCTGTCGCATCTCGGCGAATTCGGAAACGGACTGGGCCAATTCGACTCCCGCAGTTGGCTCCACGAGATCGACGTCCCGACCGCCGTCGTGGTGTCCACCCGTGACCGCGTCGTCGAGCCCGAACGCCAGCAACTGCTCCTCGACGGCATCCCCGGGTCGCAACGCTTCGAGGTCGACGGCGGTCACGCCTGCTGCGTCCTCGGCGCGCGGTTCTTCATCCCGCCGTTCACCGAGGCGCTCGACGCGGTGAGTTCCCGTGCAGCGGTGCAGGTTCCGCCGACAGGGTGACCTCGATACGCGGCGTCCTCGCCGCGCTCGGTCGTCGCTACTCCGCCAGCGGGGAGACGGTCGGCTGGCGCCTCGGGCCTACTCTGCCAGAAGAAGTCGCTGGTTGAGTAGGTGAGGAGCTTGCGGCGAGCCGTGTCGAAACCACGCCGGCGCCAAACACTGTGGAGTTGTCAAGGATCGGATGCGGTCCCGGCTGATGTCGGGTGCCACTGCTGGTTGAGTAGGTGAGGAGCTTGCGGCGAGTCGTATCGAAATTCTGCTGCGCGAAAGCTTGTGTGTGTCAGGCGGCGTCGTCGAGTCGCATGGTGCGGCGGTTGTAGGCGGGTAGCGGTCGGCGTTGGGGGTCGATGTCGGCGGGTGGGATGAGCCAGGGGTGGCGGTCGAAGCCGATCATGATGTCCCAGCCGTTGTGGTGGACCTGGGTGTGGCAGCGTTGGCAGAGTAGGCAGCCGTTGTCGAGTTCGGTCTCGCCGTTGTCGGTCCAGTGCTCGATGTGGTGTACCTGCGTATGTGACGGTGGGGCACCGCATTTGATGCAGTTCTCGTCGCGGATGATGATCGCCTTGCGCAGGTGTGGGGGAAATAGTCGTCGTTCGCGGCCCATCTGCAGGGGCACGGTTTCGCCGTCGATGATGATCTCGGTCAGGGTTCCGTCGCAGGACAACCGTTTCGCGGTGGCTTGGGTGGTCGGTCCGGTCCAGGGCAGGGATGCGGGGTTGCCGCCGTGGGCGGGGATGGTCAGTAAGGTCTGGGTTCGCGGTGCACCGATGGTGTCCATCGAAGCGCCCGCCGCGGCCTGGTCGAGCAACACCTCGAGTGCGTCGGCGCGGATCTGGGAGGCCGAGCGCCGGTCAGGAGAACCATCCGGTTCCGGTCGCGGCACCGAACGTTCGTCGATCATCGCGACGAACTTCTCACCCACGCTCTGCGTCACGTTGCCATAGATCTCGACGCGACCGTCATCAGTCAGGTGGTGCGACAGGGCGTCCAGAGACCGATCATCACACGCGGGGATGCCACCCTGATCGTCGGCGATGGTGTTGCCGATCGTCTGGGCATGCTTGTGCACTTCGGCGGGTGTGGCACCCGACAGTGCTTGGGTGAGGAGTTCGGTCTCATAGACGGCCCGCTCGTCGTCGGAAAGTGCTGTAGGGGACCGTTTCTCGATTGCAGTCATGCCACGCACGATGGCGTCGACGATCTCACCCGACAGGCGCCCGTAGGCGGCACACGCCTCGACCTTGCTCAGTGTGCCGAGGCTGTCGGCGATGCGGATGGTGCGGGTGGCGGCCGCGGGTGGGAGTCCCATCTCGATCAACAGTTTCTTGGTGGTCGACCCGGCTTTCTCCGCAACGCCCAGCGAATCGAGAGTCGCTGCGTGGGTGGCGATCTGATGGTCGGCGACATTGCGGATCAGCCGCCAGAACTCCAACTGCGCGCACGTCGTGCGGCCGGTGGGGTCATCTGTTGGTGCGGTGATCTCGACGAGTTGGTCGAGGAGTGCGTCGAGTGAAGTGGTGTCGGTGTCGATCATGACGGCAGCCGTCCCTCTCATGGAGGCAATGCGGTTGGGTGGGACCGTCGTTGACTACTGCTGCGTCATCAAATTTTCTGTGTCTTCAGTTGTACATCGGGGGTCTGACAAACCCTGCGGACCGGCTCCGCCGACCGATCTGACCGGCGAATGGATCACACTTACTGCACGACAAGTCATAGGGCCCAATCGAACCGCCGGCCAAGCTCAATGGCGCCAACCAACCGGCCGGACGGTGGTCGTTGGGATGCCGCACCCACAACGCATTCACCAACGTCGGCTCCCGGGCGCGAGAAGCTTGACGAGCACGACGGTGCCGTGGGTCTCGTCGGGTGGGGCAACTACCTAGTGTCCTGAGTCATTAATTGTCATTCGGTTGATAGACTGGGGAATGGCAACCCGGGGTCCGCGAGCAGTGGATATTGTTCTGACCGATGACGAGCGCCGTGAGCTCGAAGGGTGGGCGCGTCGGCGAACGACGGCCTCGGGTTTGGCGATGCGATCACGAATCGTTCTCGCTGCCGCAGATGGCGGGTCGAATACCGAAGTGGCACAACGACTCGGCCTCAACCGAGGTACCGTGCGGCGATGGCGAGGCCGGTTCGTCGAGCACCGCTGCGAGGGGTTGCTCGACGAACCCCGGCCCGGGCGACCTCGAACCGTCGGCGACGAGCAGATCAAAGACCTGATCACCGCAACTCTCGAGACCACTCCGAAGAATGCGACACACTGGTCGACTCGGTCGATGGCTGAGCATCTCGACATGTCGCAGTCAACTGTTTCGCGTGTATGGAGAGCGTTCGGATTGGCTCCACACAAACAGGATTCGTGGAAGCTGTCGAAAGATCCCATGTTCACCGAAAAGGTCCGCGACGTCGTCGGGCTCTACATGAACCCACCCGAACGTGCCCTGGTGCTCTGCGTTGACGAGAAGACCCAGATCCAAGCGCTCGATCGCACCCAGCCGATCTTTCCCATGCTCCCGGGCACCCCGCAACGGGCCAGCCACGACTACGTGCGCAACGGCACCTCCAGCCTGTACGCGGCGTTGGACATCGCGTCGGGCAAAGTCATCGGTTCGCTTCACTCACGGCATCGCGCAACGGAATTCATCGGATTCCTCCGCAAGATCGACGCCGAGGTACCCGACGAGCTCGACGTCCACCTGGTCATGGACAATGCCTCCACCCACAAGACACCCGCGGTCAAGCGATGGCTGACCGCGCACCCGCGGTTTGTTGTCCACTTCACCCCCACCAGCTCATCCTGGATGAACCTCGTCGAACGCTGGTTCGCCGAACTGACCACCAAGAAACTCCAACGCTCCACCCACCGCACCGTACGAGCACTCAATGCCGACATCAGAGCGTGGATCGAGACCTGGAACGACAACCCCCGCCCCTACGTGTGGGTCAAGACCGCTGACCAGATCCTCGACTCCATCGCCCACTACTGCACACGAATTAATGACTCAGGACACTAGACGGCTCGCTTCGCTCACGAGGCCGGCGACCCCGCTCGACGGCGGCCCGGTCGCGAGGCCAGCCTTCCTGAGGGCGGCCACCTACACGCGGCAGAAACCCCGCCGCGCGGAGTGCTGCAGGTCGGAGCAACTCATCCGCCGATCGGTCGGTACTCGCTGCTAGCGTCAGCCCGAATCCGAGAGGGCTCGGTAAAGGTGCACCAACAGCAGGGGGTTCGGCTTGAACACGCTTGGCGACCCAAGTTTCTACTTGGCGCTACTCGGCGCGCTTGTACCGCTGGTGTCGGCGCTCGCCGCCCTATATGTCCATTACAAGCACCGGCGGAGCTACTTCGAACAGGTGGAGCGGTTGGTGGCGCTACTGCCCGACGAGGATGTCGATCCCACTCATGCGTCACTCAAGCAGCGATACTCCTGGGCAGAAGCCCTTCGCCAGTTCGACTTGCTCACCATGCCCCGCCCACAAGACGGCATGGCGCTGTTGTTCCGTGTGCTGAGTCTGCTCACTGCACTGTTCGCGGTCGGTTACCCGATCATGTTCTTGCCCAGCGGAACAGCGCCTCACTCGAAGGTTCTTGCTGTGGTCTTCGCGGCGGGGATGCTGTCCTTCTCATGTATTGCTTGGTTCATCGCAGGAATTTTCCGTCATCCCGCGTACAGGCTGGCTGGACGGCCGTTGAACGAGCAGTCGCCGCACACTCGGCGGATTCGACAACTGCGAGCCGCTTACGGAGTACGAGGCTCGTCCGACATCGCGGCCGAACGTTCCGCGAGAAAGCGGACGGAGCAGGCCCGTCGAGTGCGGCGGTGGTACCGGAACCGTCGCTACGACTTTCGGCTGGTGTCGTTGATCTCGAGGAGACCTCTCGCCACGCGAGCTCGCCGGGTGCGCCGCCAGCGCTCACCAGAGCACGCGTCGTAGCCGCTGATCAGCGTATGGATGCGACCGCACGAGCTGATTGCGGCGAACCTACGCATGCACCTCAAAAGCTCTGAGAACCGGAGTCTCTCATATCTGCTGGCTGCAGCGCTCGGGTTGACAGGGCCTTCAGCAGCCGCGCCGACGAGGCGTCGTCGGTGGGGAAGGCGGAGCAGACGTCGATTGCCTGGATGCCCTCGGCGTCCATGGCCGACGCGAGGCCGGCGGTCACCTCGCCGGTGTTCGTGCCCTGTGCCGAGCGCTGTTTGATCGCGACGAGGCCGGCGTTCGGGCTTCCTTGAGGAGCTGTGCGATGAGCGACTGCAGCTGTCCGGCGCGCGGTGTCGCCGCATCCTGGGTATGTCCGAGTCAATAATGCCCAAATCCGTGTGACATCGGAAAGATCAGCTTGTCGAGATTCCTCGGGCGGGTAGACCGGATTGTTCCGGATGCGCCGCCATTCCAGAGTCCGGCTGGTCCGTTAGGCGACGCCCTCGAAGAAGGCAAGGCGTGCGGATTGCTGCGCAGACGGGGCGGAGCTGGCGGCCGAGATTTTCGCAGCCGAGGCCGACGTCGGAGCAGACCGGTTGCTCGACACGATCAGGCCGACGACGAGGAGCGCTGCACAGACCACCATCGTGATCCATGCCCAGATCGGTGCAGAACCTGCGATGCGCTTCACGACATCAAACATTTAATCAGTCTCCCAACATGCGTCTTTCGTGCGCGACTTTGCAACCATAGCGGCCATTTACTGCCAGGCGCGAGTCGCCAGGTCTGAGTGTTTAAGTAATCGCGTGGTTGCTGGGACCAATGCCCTCTGCGGCACGTCGGAGCATTAGTCGTCGTAGCGCCGACGCTCGTAAGTGCGCATGAAAGTGATTGCAGAGATGATCAATCCGAGGGCCGTGAGGATGTCCGATTCGGTCAACCCATGCTCGATGCTGATGGAGATCAGCACTCGTCCCTCGATCGGGCCGTTGCCGAACAACCACATAACCGACAGAACTGCGAGGGTTGCTGCGGCTCGGTACGTCGGACGCGCCAGGCACCATGCACCTGTGACGAACAGGAGGTTCAGCAAGACCAATGCATGGAAAACTGAAGCGTCGACGGGTTGGGCAGGCACCCGACCAGTATCCTCGCACCGTCAATGCCCCGGAACTGGGGACACGTCGATCTTGGCGGGCATCAGAACGTTCGGCCTCGCGCCAGGATTTCGAGAAGGTAATCTCCGTACCCGGACTTCTGGAGCTTGACGGCTCGCGCTCGGAGTTCTTCGTCGCCGATAAACCCTTGGCGCCAGGCGATCTCTTCGGGTGCGGCGATCTTGAGGCCTTGCCGTTGTTCGACGGTGCGCACGAAGTTGCCGGCGTCGAGGAGGCTGTCGAAGGTTCCGGTGTCCAGCCAGGCTGTACCTCGAGGTAATACCCGGACAGACAATTTGCCCTGCGCGAGGTAGCGAGCGTTGATATCGGTGATCTCATACTCTCCGCGGGCACTCGGCTCGAGACTTCGTGCGATCTCGACGACATCGTTGTCGTAGAAATACAAGCCAGGGACGGCCCAGTTGCTCTTGGGTTCCAAGGGCTTCTCCTCGAGCGAGACAGCGTTGCCGTCGGCATCGAAGTCGACCACGCCGTAGGCCTCCGGATTGGACACCCAGTAGGCGAAGACCGCACCGCCGTCGATGTTCTCGAAACCCTGGAGTTGGCTTCCTACGCCAGGCCCGTAGAAGATGTTGTCGCCCAGCACGAGTGCCACCGACTCGTCGCCGATGTGGTCGGCGCCGAGGGTGAAGGCCTGGGCGAGGCCGTCGGGTGAGGGCTGGGTCTTGTAGGTGAGGTTGATGCCGAACTGGTCACCGTTGCCGAGTAGTCCCTGGAAGGCGGGCGTGTCGTGCGGGGTGGTGATGACGAGGATGTCTCGGATGCCGGCGAGCATCAGCGTCGAGAGCGGGTAGTAGATCATCGGCTTGTCGTAGACCGGGACGAGCTGCTTGCTCACACCCTGCGTGATCGGATGCAGGCGCGTGCCCGTACCGCCGGCCAGAATGATCCCTCGCATGCGCCTCAGCCTAGTGCCCGACGATCCGGCCCACCGTGTGCACACCCTGGGCGCCCACCCGGTGCCTCGGTAGAGTGACGTCCACCAGTCCTCGGGCGGAAGGAATCGACACGTGCGTGTTCTCGTGACCGGTGGTGCCGGTTTCATCGGCGCCAACTTCGTGCTGCGCACCCTGGCCACCCGCCCCGACGCCTCGATCCGCGTGCTCGACAAACTCACCTACGCCGCCAACCCCGAGACCCTGGCCCCGGTCGCCGACCGCGTCGAGCTCATCGAAGGCGACATCGCCGACGCCGCCCTGGTCCACCGCCTGGTCGGCGAAGCGGATCTGGTGGTGCACTTCGCCGCCGAATCCCACAACGACAACTCCCTGGCCGACCCCTCGGCCTTCGTCCACACCAACCTGGTGGGCACCTACACCCTGCTCGAAGCCGTCCGCGCCCACCAGGTCCGCTACCACCACATCAGCACCGACGAGGTCTACGGCGACCTCGACCTCGACGACCCGGCCCGCTTCACCGAAGCCACCGCCTACAACCCGTCGAGCCCGTATTCCTCGACCAAAGCCGGCTCCGACCTCCTCGTGCGCGCCTGGGTACGGTCCTTCGGCGTCGCCGCGACCATCTCCAACTGCTCCAACAACTACGGCCCGTACCAACACATCGAGAAGTTCATCCCCCGCCAGATCACCAACGTCCTGTCCGGAGTACGACCCAAGCTCTACGGCGACGGCCGCAACGTCCGCGACTGGATCCACGTCGACGACCACAACGACGCCGTGTGGACCATCATCGACAACGGCCAGATCGGCGAAACCTACCTGATCGGCGCCGACGGCGAGGTCGACAACCGCACCGTCGTCGAAACCATCCTCGAACTCCTCGACCAACCGAAAGATGCGTTCGACTTCGTCACCGACCGCCCCGGCCACGATCGCCGCTACGCCATCGACTCCACCCGCCTGCGCACCGAACTCGGCTGGACCCCGAAGTATGTCGACTTCCGCGCCGGTCTCGCCGCCACCATCGACTGGTACCGCGACAACACCGACTGGTGGCAACCCGCCAAAGACGCCGTCGAACAGAAATACGCCACCACCGAACGCGTCGCCGGTTGACGTGAAACGGCGCGGGCATGTCTATTCGACGGTGTGATCGGTCTGATCGAGCAAATCTAACCAACTGCAATCGTGAATTGACATCATTAGGAAAACCAGGCGGTTAACGCCAACGTTCTGCATGTTTGTCATCGTCAATCGAATGGTTGACATAGATCACATAAGTGGTCTCTATATTGTTGTTATTGGGCCCTCTGGCGGCCTGGTTCTACGAGCCGGCGCCAAGTCTTGATATGGGCAATGGGGGACTATATTAGCAGGTCAAACGACTTTTCCGCCGTGGGGCCTACTCCGAGTGTCGCTGTGCGCGAACGCAAGCCTGAGCTGGTGAGTCGGGTTCCGGATTGGGAGGGCTGTAACGGTCATTCTCTTTTTCATGTTGAGTTGTGGGTGTGACCGATCTGAAATATGCTCCTCGCACAGGACAGGATTTCAGCGTCGAGATTCTCCTTGGGCTGGGGGGTTCGCCTTTTCTTCGTAATTCGGGGGTCGTTTGGAGGAGAGCGTTGGCCAATCGCCAAGCCTACGACCAGCCTGCGCTCGGCGTCGGTCGACGCAATCAGCGACTCTGGTTTGTTGATCGTGTAGACGACCGGTCGCGCTCCTGGATGCGGACATATCTAGTGCGTGTTGCAGTCACGGACGCGGTGATTGTCGCAGGTGCGGTTGGTGTCGCCCAGTACGTCCGCTTCGGTGGAGAAGGCGCGATGGTCCCGAACGGAGCGACCGGCGCCCCCGCTGTTTACGTTTCGGTCGCTCTGGGTATAGCGTGGGTTCTCTCGCTGCGTGCGTTTCACACGCTGGACCGTCGAATTGTCGCGTCGGGTTCGCAGGAATACAGCCGCGTGGTGACCGCGTGTCTCTCGGTGTTCGGTGTCCTTGCGATGGTCGATTTGCTGTTCAAGTTGAACATTGCACGCGGATTCCTGGCACTCGCGCTTCCGATTGGAACTCTCGGCCTCGTACTTTCGCGTTGGTTGTGGCGGAGGGTCCTGCTGATCCAGCGCCGGCGATCCCAGAACCTTGAACGGGTTCTTGTGGTAGGGGCCCGCAACTCTGCGGTCCCGTTGATGGAACGCCTTGTGCGTCAACCAGAACTCGGCTATCACGTCGTTGGGATCTGCTTACCGGAGCGGAGTGGGCGACCGCGGCAAGTGGCAGTCGGTGATACGACGGTTCCCGTTCTGGGCACCTTCGACGAAGTGAGCAGTTCGGTTGCGGAGTCTGGGGCTACAACCGTCGCAGTCACCTCGGCTGAAGCGCTCGGTCACGATGCGATGCAAGGCCTGTCTTGGGATCTCGAGGGTCTCAACGTCGACATGATTGTGTCGCCTGGTGTCACCGATGTCGCGGGGCCGCGAGTGATGGTGCGGCCAGTCGCAGGACTTCCTTTGCTCCACATCGACAAGCCGCGTTATGAGGGCGCCAACCGATTTCGGAAAGCGATCGTCGACAGGATCGGTTCCGCGGTGATCCTCCTCGCCCTGGCGCCGCTGTTCCTGGCCTTGGCCGTTGCGATCAAACTTGATTCCCCTGGTCCTGTCTTCTACCGCGCAACCCGGGTCGGACTGAACAACAAACCCTTCTTGATGTGGAAGTTCCGGTCGATGGTGCAGGATGCGGACAAGCGCAAGGCCGAGTTGCGTGCGCTCGATGAAGGCGCCGGCGTCCTGTTCAAGATGCGCGACGATCCACGCGTGACAAAGGTCGGGGCATTCATCCGGCGCTACAGCCTTGACGAGATCCCGCAGTTGCTGAACGTGCTCGGTGGGACGATGAGCTTGGTCGGCCCCCGGCCTCCGCTGCCTGAGGAAGTCGAACAGTACGACGGCAGGGTGGCTCGAAGGATGCTGGTGAAACCTGGCATGACGGGTCTTTGGCAGGTCTCCGGTCGCTCAGACCTCTCATGGGAAGAATCTGTGCGACTTGACCTTTCCTATGTCGAGAACTGGTCGATCATGCAGGACGCGCTCATACTCTGGCGAACACTGCGTGCCGTTCTGAACAAAGACGGGGCGTACTGAGGGATGCCGACCGCTGTCGGCCCGGTCCGCGGTGTTGTAGTGGCGAGCGGCGATCGCAGAGGACCTGGTGGGCCGGATGGAATAGATGTGCGAGTCCTCGGTCTCGTGCTGCCTGTCGTCCTACTCCTGGCGAGTTGTGCCGCGTTCAAGACCAACCAACCGATGCATGCACAGATCGTTGGGGAGCGCGGTTATGGGTTCGTCGCAGACAGTGTTGGATTGTCAGTAGAATCAGCAATCCTCGCGGGCAATGGAAAGGCGATACAAAAGCGTGCACTGACCGAAGCCTTCAAGGGCTTTCGCCCGGGTATGGTGTTGCGGATCGGTGGGAACACATCCGACCAGATGTTCTGGACGTCGAAAGGCGAGTCGACCCCCTCGTCATACCGCTTCAGTGCGACCCCGAAGGCGATGGAGAATCTCGCCGAGGTGACAAAGCGACTGGGTTGGCGCGTAGTTATGGGTGTGAACCTGCGTTCACGGGACGCTCGCCGCGCTGCGGATATGGCTAAGCATGCCCATTCCATCTTCGGTGCATCGTTGACCGCCGTTGCAATCGGAAATGAACCCAACGTGTACTATCCGTCGAATCCGCCGTTCGGTACGTACGCGCGTGATGTGCGTGACTATTCGAACGCGATTCGCGAAGAGGTGCCAGGCGTACGCATCCAGGCTCCGGACAGTAGCGGGCATCGGTACGACTTCATCTGGAGTAGTGCGTCGCAGTTCGCGAGCAATCAAGTGACGACTCCGGACATCTATGCTGCGCACTTCTACGGAGCGCAGGGCTGTTCAACGCCCACGGTGCGTCCCAGAGATCTCTTCACCGAATTCGCCGATGACAGAAGAGATTCTTCGCTTCGGGATATCTCTCGTGCTGCATCCTTGGCCAATTCTCCGAAAGTGGTTCTTTCGGAGGTGAATTCGGTTAACTGTGGTGGCATCGTTGGAACCAGCAACCGCCTCGCCGGGGCTTTGTGGATGCTTGACTTCGCGTTCGACGCGGCGACCCGGGGTTTCGATGGTGTCTACTTCCACGGTTCCCTGACCGCCTGTATCGCGTACTCTCCGATCTGTGTCTCTGACGACCGCAAGGTGAAGAAGGCGGACCCGTTCAAGGCACTGACGGTGCTCAATGGGATGGCGAACGGAATGGCGATGCTATCCGTCGTGCCGGAAGATTCCATGAAGAATATCCGCCTGTATGCTCTCCGCGGTAAACGGTCGCTGGCCTTCGTTGTGATCAATACGGGGGAAAGTGATACGGATGGAGTCGACGTCGACGCTGTTCTGCCCGAAGGGCAGTTTGCAGAGCTCTCCGAGCTGGAAATGGTTACCGAGGACGAGACCGACACCGACGGATCACGACTCGCACGCAAGACTTCTCTGCGCGGTTCGGTTCCGGACCTGGACTCTGAATGCTCCGATGGCCTGGCGGGTCGGGATGCCGCGACATCCGCAAGAGTTACGAGTGAGCCGGCCTCCGCAAAGATCGTCTATTTATGTGAACTTCCCAACTAAACACGCCGGATTCGGCGGATTGGGTTCTGAGAAATACTTGAGAAGGGAATTCGAATGAGGATTGTTGTACTCGGCCTTGGGTATCTCGGCGCGACGCACGCAGCCTGCATGGCAGAGCTGGGCCACGAGGTACTCGGAATCGAAGTCGATGACTACCGGCGTGAGGAACTTGCGAAGGGGGAGGTTCCCTTCTACGAGCCGGGTCTTCCCGATCTGGTTCGCAAGCACCTGGAGTCGGGACTCCTCAAGGTGTCGGCCAGTTACGAGGAGGCAGCCGAATGGGGCGGGGTGTACTTCATCGCGGTTGGCACCCCGCAGCGCAAGGGCGAGTACGCGGCCGATCTCCGGTACGTCGAAGGCGTTGTCGAGAGTCTTGTTCCGCTGTTGACCGAGGACGCGCTCATCTTGGGCAAGTCCACCGTGCCGGTGGGTACATGTGAACGCCTCGCGTACCGGGCGCAGGAGCTCGCAAAGGACGATGTGACAGTCCACCTGGGGTGGAACCCGGAGTTCCTGCGTGAGGGTCACGCGATTGACGACACACTTCGGCCGGATCGAATCGTTGTCGGTGCCGAGAAGGGAAGTGAACTCGAGGTTGCCGCGCGAGAGGTCTACGCGCGGATGATCGATGCCGGGACCCCGTACATCGTGATGGATCGCCAGAGCGCCGAGATGGTCAAAGTTGCGGCGAACTCCTTTCTCGCAACCAAGATCTCGTTCATCAATGCTATCGCTGAGGTGTGCGAGGCGGCGGGTGCCGATGTCACGGCAGTAGCTGACGCCATCGGGCACGATGACAGAATCGGGCGGAAGTTCCTCAATGCGGGTCTGGGTTTCGGTGGAGGCTGCCTGCCGAAGGACATCCGGGCGTTCATGGCTCGAGCGGGCGAACTCGGTGCTTCTGAGGCACTGTCGTTTCTGCGTGAGGTCGACAACGTCAACATGCGGCGACGTAATCGCATGGTCAACCTGACGAAGCGTTCCTGCGGCGGATCACTTCTCGGGAAACGGGTCGCGGTCCTCGGCGCTGCATTCAAACCGGAGTCCGATGATGTGCGCGATTCGCCGGCTTTGAACGTTGCTGGGCAGCTGCAGTTGCAGGGTGCGTCCGTCGTGGTTTACGACCCCAAGGCAAACGAGAATTCGAAGCGGAGCTTTCCGACACTCGACTACGCCCCAAGCGTGCGCGAGGCGTGCACGGACGCGGATGTCGTTGCCGTTCTCACGGAGTGGGGCGAGTTCCGGGCGCTCACACCGCGCGACCTCAACGCCATCGTTCGCAACCGCACGATCATCGACGGACGGTTGTGCCTCGACCAGTCCGCTTGGGAGGCAGCCGGATGGTCGTTCCTCCGCTGATCCGTTTCCGATGACGTGTACGAATTCACCCAGAATGGAGTCCCAGATGAAGTCTGACGTCATTCATGCGCGCAGATCACGTCTTCGACGTGTCGCCGGGGCAACGAAGTTCCGAGCTCAGCGGAGCCTGGTGTTCGGGCGGCTCCGTGCCCGGAACGTGCTTCCGGTGCGCGGATGCGCGTTGGGAGACCCCGGTGCACCAATCGTCAGTCTGACGAGTTATGGCGAGCGGGTCGCGATTTCTTACCTTGCGATTGAATCGATCCTGAAGGGGAGACTGCGGCCGTCGCGGATCATCCTGTGGGTCGACGACGAGGAGACCGTTGAGCATCTGCCGGCAGCCCTGAGACGACTCCAGCGCGCAGGCCTGGAAATTCGTGTTGCAGCAGAGGGATCCGGTCCGCACACGAAGTATCTGGACGCATTGCCGCTTGCGGCGCAGAGTGGCGTTCCGCTGGTTACCGCTGACGACGACACCGTGTATCCGGTCGACTGGCTTCACCGACTGTTCGCTCATCATCTGGATCATCCGGACGGAATCAGTTGCTACCGAGCACGTCGAATCGCCTTCGACACCACCGACGATCAAAGCGGGCCGGGCTTGCTGCCCTATGAACAGTGGCCGTTGGTGCGCGACTCCTCGGAGTGCGAGAGAAACTTCGTGACGGGTGTCTCTGGTGCTCTATACCCGCCGGTCATGATCAATGCGCTCATGGAGCGAGGCACAGAGTTCGAGGAGGTGTGCCCGAACGCGGACGACGTATGGATCAACCACACTGCACTTCAGGTGCGGGTGCCGGTTCGGGTCGTCGACGGCCGGAGCCGAGACTTCATATCGCTCGAGGCCGCCCAGGGGACAGGGCTCAAGCATGCCAACGTTGCGCGGGGACGGAATGATGTGCAGATCGCGGCGACGTACTCCGAGCTGGATCGAAAAACGCTGGCTGCCTCGTCATGACGGCGCCGAAGGTCGCGGCTGGGGACGCTGTCGGCGCGGGGCCGACGTCCGACGGCGCCGCGCCTGAGGATCGCGTCGATGTAGGGCGCAGCGTGGCGGTCGTGACCTTCGGTAACCTGACGCCCCTTCTGGCCTCGGTCATCACAGCTCCGTTGCTCGCGCGAGCGCTCGGGGCAGAGGGTCGGGGTCTCGTCGCTGCCGCGACCGCGCCCCTGCTCGTGGCGACCGCCGCGCTCACGATGGGCATGCCTGATGCCGTGACGTACTTCGTTGCCCGACGCGTGCATACGCTACGGACGCTCGCATTGGGGATCTCCGCGGTGTGCGCGGTCGGTCCGCTGGGAAGTCTCCTAATCTTTTCGATCTCTGGGGCACTGGCCGGCGCTCACCCTGAGATTCAGGGGCTGATGTCGATGATCGGGCTCATGCTGACACCGGCCCTCGTCGCTCTGGTGATCCGGGGTTACGCTCGGGCCGTTCAAGCCTGGTTGCTGGTGGCCTTCGACCAATGTGTTGCGAGCGTGTTCCGAGTATGTGCTCTCGGGTTCCTCCTCGCTGTCGGCGATTTGACGGTCACCTCGGCTGCATGGGTCTTGGGTATCGGCAACTGTATCGGCGTGATCGCCTATCTCGGCTTGTTCTTCGGGCGCCGCACGCGGGCGGATAGTGTCGTCAGCGACCTGTCGACGGGTCGTCATGCGGCCCAGCTGACGCGCTTCGGACTCGGCGCCTGGATCGGCTCCGCGGCAGGCGTCGTACTCGCGCGGTTGGACCAAGTCCTCTTCCTGCCGTTCTCGACTGCTGAACAGCTGGGCATTTACATTGTCGCGGTTTCTCTCGCGGACATGGTCCGGACGTTCAACACGGCAGTCCGCGATGTCGTGTTCTCAGTTCAATCGGCGAAGAACGATGACGAGAGCCTTGGACGCGCGGCCCGGCTGTCCACCATCATCACCGCCGGGGTCGGTGTGTCTGCCGTATTGATGGGCTGGTGGGTGGTCCCGCTGGCCTTCGGCTCGGAGTTCTCCTCGGTGACAGGAGTTCTCGCAGTTGTTCTCGTAGGAACCATCATCGGCAACCCAGGATCTGTGGCGGCCGCCGGTATGACGGCTCGCGGAAAGCCGATCCTCAGGAGTATCGCGATCCTGTGCTCGGTCGTCCTGAACATCGTCCTCCTGGTGATCCTGTTGCCTCGAATGGGCGCGATGGGAGCGGCGATCGCCTCGATGGTCGCGAACGGCATCTGTGGCTGGCTTGTTCTTTTCCTGGCCTATCGAGTCTTCGGGATGAAGCCGTCGCTCTTTCTTCGTATTCGGGGCGACGACTTCAAGCTGCTGTATCTCAAGGTGCGTGTGTTCGCGGTGAAGTTGGGGCGCGGTAGGGGGCCGCGCGATCGCTCAGAGGAGTCAGAAGTCGGTGGTCGATATGAATAGCAGCAGAGGCGATGTGGTGAGCGAGAAGTATCTCGTATCGGTGGCCACGTACATGCGCCCCGAGGGTCTCGAGCGACTGCTCGACAGTCTGGGCGCAGGGACAAACGGGCGTGCCGATGTAATTGTTGTGGACAATGATCCGGATGGATCGGCTCGTGCGATTGCCGAAAGCCACTCCGTTACCACCTTTTACACGATCCAGTCAGAGCCAGGTATCGCGCAGGCGCGTAACAAGGGGCTGGAGTATTTCAATCCGGAGTACAAGGCCTTAATCTTCGTTGACGACGACGAGTGGGTCGAGGATGACTGGCTGAAAACGCTTACGAACTATCTCGATTCCAGCGGTGCCGACGTCGTGCAGGGCCCGGTTGTCACGTGCCTTCCGGATGATTGTCCGACTTGGATTCGGCGGGGCGGGTTCTTCCAGCGGGAGCGAGCCAAAAGTGGAACCCCGTTGCTGTCAGCCGCGACGAACAACACTGCGCTGAGGCGCAGTGCTTGGGTTCAGGCGGGAGAGCCTCGTTTCGATACATCGTTCAGTGAGACCGGTGGGAGTGACTGGGACTTCTTCTGGGGCATACGCCTATCCGGGGCGAGAATCGTCTACTGCAACGAGGCAGTGGTGTCCGAAGACGTTCCGCCGTCGAGGTTGAGCGCGCGGTGGCTACTGCGCCGGAGTACGAGGAGCGGCATCGTCCACTCGCGTGTTCGTCTCAAGTACAACGACCATCCATACCGGGCCCTCGTCAAAGGCGTTCCGCGAGCTGGTTACTACGCGCTGCTTTTCGTCTATGGCCTCGTGATCGGGCGAAAGATCCCTGCGAAGCCGTTCAGCGTCATCAGTTTTGAGACCGGGAAGGTACTCGGATTGATGGGCTTCCGTACGTACGAATATCGCCGAACCGACAATGGAGCACCCGTTGCGTAATACAGCTGCGAAGAACACGAAGGTCGCGCTGATGGCCTTCCCGATGCATGGCCAGCACAAACTGAGTCGCGAAGGCTACCGCACACGCGATGGCCACTTCATCGAGTGGTTCGGCCGACTTCTTTCCGACTCCGGTAGCACCGCAGTCATCTCGCGCCCCGAGCCCCACCTCACCGGTGCCTCGCTGAAGGCGAGAAATCTGGAGTTGGCAGACAACACGGTCGCAATCGACTCATTCACCTGGGCGGTGCCCCGACTCTCGGATCGGCAGGCGTGGTGGGTCGACTCGCTTCCCAGGTATCCGAGCCTGGGCCCAGAGCTGAGTTCCGCGGACGCGGTGGTGTGGAATCCGTTCGTGTCGCTGAGTTCGTCGTGGGCCGACCTCGGTCAGAGTGGCCGGACAATTGTCTTCGACCTCCTCGACGACTGGACAGTGCATTTCGCGTTCGAGGGCATCAGCGGCGAAGTAGAGCTGGCCTACAAGGAGATGTTTGCAAGGGCTGACCACGTCACCGCCAACTCCGAGGCGACGGCCGAGCTGGCAACGCGATTCGGTCGTGACGATGTTCATCTGGTGCTGAATGGTTGTGACCCGGAACGGTTCTCTCAGGTCCCGCGGGTGAATGGGCCGCTGACGGTCGGGTACGTCGGGAAGATCGGACGGCGGCTCGACCTGGAGCTGATTTGTCAGACCGCGAAGGAGTCGCCCGACGTCAAGTTCGTTTTCGCTGGACCGATCCTCGATCGTGAGTATCGGCGGCCCCTCGCAGAGCTGTCGAACATCGAGTTGCTCGGCGATGTGCACTACGAACGAGTGCCGGAGCTGCTGACCACGTTCGACATCGGGTGGGTTCCCCATCGAGTAGGGAAGGGTGAGGTCGGCGGCGACGTGATCAAGACCTACGAGTACCGGGCCGCAGGGCTGCCGGTCCTCACTACGCCAGTACTCGGAACAAGCAATCGCAAGCTGGACGACGGCGTGTTCGTCGTCGACGCCGACGGCCATCACGATTGGTTGTCTGGGCATCTCGGTGGCGAGAAGCGTCCGGCCCGAATCCCCGCGAATATCCCTGAATCCGTCACTTGGCGATACAAGGCACAGTTCGTTCTCGAACTGCTGGGGCGGTGACATCCGTGTTTGGTCAGAACGTCCGGGTTCACTTCGTCGCGGCACCGCTCATGGCCAGAAGTGGTGTGTACAACTCGCTGTTCGACCTCATCGAACAGGCGCAGCGAGACGGAATGCCCTGGACCGGAACGCTCGGGATGAGACCTGACGCGCCTGGAACGGTCCGCGAGCATTCGGCAGTTTCCACCGAGGACCTACATCTGCATGGACTCCCCGTTGTGTCGGAGATCCGGGAAATGCTCGCCTCTGATGAGAACTACGCACGTGCTGACTGGGTGGTCACATTGATCACCCAGTCCGACATGGCGCTCTTCATCGACACCATGGCGGGACGTCGCAGCAGATCAACGTGGATCGCATACATCCGTGGACTCCCGTGGCCGGCGCGAGGAGAGCAATCGGAGGCGAGACGGCAGACAATGCGTGTCCTCGAAACGGTCGCCCTGCGTCGTGCACGAGAAGTTTGGGTCACCACGGAGACTCTTGCTGAGGACGTCAGGCCGTGGGCCAAACCGCGTATCGTCCGGGCGGGCATCAAGGCGCTGCCGAGAATGAACACGAGTACGGACGCCGCCGGACCGTTGGTCTGGGCGGGACGTCTCGACGTCGACAAGCGCCCCGAGTTGTTCGCCGAGATATGCACTTTGAGTGGGCACAGCGGCCGAATCTACGGTGACGGACCGATGCGCGGGCAGCTCCAGGCCTCAGTATCCGGGCGCTGCGAGGTGATGGGCTGGGCAACGCCAGATCAGATGTGGTCCGGTGCTTCACTTTTCGTGGGAACTTCCTATCGCGAGGCGTTCGGGCGTAGTGCTGTCGAGGCGAGCTTGGCCGGCTTGCCGGTAGTTATCGGCGACCGTTACGGAGCAGCCCGGCTGCTCGTGACCGACCCCGAGGTCGCTGAGCTGTGCATTGTCGACTCCGCCGATGCGACCGAGTGGGCTCGCGTAGTGCGTCGCCTACTAGACGATCCGGATCTACTCAGACGGGTTGCTGAGCACGTTCACGAGAACGCCCTGCAACTGACCATCAACAACTCTGTCGCCCGAATTTCGGACCGAATCTCAGAGCTGAGTGCGAGCGCGCAGCAATCTGCGGCTCTCATCGCACACAAGTCGGAGGACTGACCTATGGAAACTCGAACCAGACCGACCGTCGCGATCGTCGGCACCCGCGGCTATCCGAGCTACTACGGCGGATTTGAGACGCTCATCAGGAAGCTGGTGCCGTTCCTGACCGAACGCGGTTGGGACGTGGTTGTCTACTGTCGCCCCGGTGTCGATCGCTTCGCAGCGGGCGAGGAAGAAGACGCGGTCCTCCAGGTGTTTTCACCGGGTATCGAGAACAAGTCGTTGAGTACTCTTTCGTACGGATTGACGAGTTCTGTCGACGCCGCATTCCGCAACGTCGACGTTGCACTGGTGATGAATGTTGCCAACGGATACTGGTTGCCGTTCTTGAGAGCTCGTGGCATTCCGATCGTTCTGAACGTGGACGGCATCGAATGGGAGCGTCAGAAATGGGGAGGCCTGGCGAAACGGGTATTCCGGACTGGAGCCTCTTTGACGGCCCGCTACGCAGACCGCATTGTGTGTGACTCCTTGGCCATTCGCGACCGGTGGGTGAGTGAGTTTGCGCGGGTGGGCGCGTACATCCCGTACGGTGGCACCGAGACCGGCGATTTGGCTCCCGTACGGGGTTTTAGACCTGGTGAATACATCTTGTACGTTGCGCGATTTGTCCCGGAGAACTCTGTAGGTGAGTTCATCGCCGCGGTTGAGAGGCTGCCAGAGAGTCAGAAAGTGGTGATAGTAGGCTCATCTGGGTACGGCGGAGAGATCGAAGAGCAAGTTGCAGCGGTCGCCGACGCGTGCGAGAGTGTGAGTTGGTTTGGTCACATATCCAACGATGACGAGCTACTTGCTTTGTGGCAGAACTGCGGAGCGTATTTCCACGGACATAGTGTTGGCGGTACTAATCCGGCGCTTGTCCAAGCGATGGCCTGTGGGGTGCCGATTATTGCCCGTGATACGAAATTCAACCGGGAGGTCCTCGGCGACGCAGGAGTGTTCACGCCGGCGGAGCCCGGTGCGATTGCAGCAGCGCTGACCGAGGTGGTCGCCGACGAATCCACTCGCACGCGACTGGGTAGGTCTGCGAAACTCCGTCAGCAAGAACACTTTACGTGGGACGGAGTTTGTGGAGCGTACGAGGATGAGCTTCTCGCTAGTATCGGCATGCCTCGCACCCCCGCGTTGATATAGGCACGAAACCGGATCGGGTAGATGTTTCGAAAACAGGCGTATCGCCCGATATCAGTCAGGTCGACCGGCTCGAAGAGTCCGAGCCACTACTGAGGCAGGCACACTGTGAACCAAACTGAAGCTGTGGACACCGCGTCGGCGGCGGACAGACTGAGAGTGCTATTTCGCGTAGTACGCGATGGCTGGTGGATTGTCGGGCTTTGTGCCTTGGTCGGGGGAGTGGCGGCCGTCGGGGTGAGCCTGACTCAGACTCCCCAATATCGCTCGTCCGCCATGCTGTACGTGACGTCAGGGACCGAGGCGACAGTGCAGAACGCCTATCAAGGGTCGCTGGCTTCGCAGCAACGTGTTGCCTCTTATGTGCGTCTGGTTGATTCCGAAGCGGTTCTCAGTACGGCGCTGAAAGATTCCGGCATCGACATGTCTGTCAAAGATGCGCGCGAAGACGTGTCCGCCTACACCTCGGTCGAAACTGTCCTCTTGACCGTGAATGCAACGAACGCAGATCCGGTGATTGCCAGCAACCTTGCGAACAGAGTTGCGGATTCACTTGTCCAGTACGTCAGTGTGCTCGAGACCCCCAGTTCCGGCGGCGATCCGTTGGCGAAGGTCACGGTCGTCAGTCCGGCGATGATCAGCGACATTCCGGTCTCACCGAGGACGAAACGAAACCTGGCCGCAGGACTCGGACTTGGGCTTCTGCTGGGTCTATTCATCGTGTTGGCACGCCATCGACTGGACACGCGTCTGCGGACCGAGTCAGACGTGACCGAGTTGTTGCCCATGACTTCGTCTTTGTGCGCAGTTCCGGTCGACTCGTCTTTGCAGGACAAGGTTCTCCTCGATTTCGCTCCAGCGGGGGCGAGTCCAACGGGTGAGGCGTACAGACGATTGCGGGTCAATCTCGGCTTCGTAAGCGTTGATACGCCTGCCCGACGAATTCTCGTGACCAGTGCCAACCCGGGAGAAGGAAAGACGACAACAGCGGTGAACCTCGCTGCGGCCTTCGCCGAGTCAGGCAAGAGGGTCGTCCTGGTCGAGGCCGATCTGCGGAAACCGTCGGCCTCGCAACGGATGCGGCTCACCAATAGCATCGGCCTCACCGACTACCTTCGTGGCGGCGTCGAGAACGTCGCGGATGTGATCCAGCAATCCAGCACGCCTGGCGTGGATGTTCTTGCATCCGGGCCGGTGCCTCCTAATCCCGCGGAGCTCCTCGCGTCGCAGCGAACTGGTCGATGCTTCGCCGAGCTCGAAGAGACATACGATCTCGTCATCGTCGACTCGGGTCCGGTTATGCCTGTCACCGACGCAGTCGAACTGACCAAGTGGGTAGACGGCGTGGTTCTGGTCGTGCGCGCTGGTAGTACCAAACGATCAGATCTGACTTCGACCTATGCGGAACTACAACGCGCGCAGGCGACAATCCTGGGATTCGTCGTCAACGGTGTCAGCGACCGTGAACGTTCATATCGTTATGGCTACTACGGGGAGGCCGTCGATCCAGATGGTCGTGATCAAGGTCCCGCGGTGATCGCCCACGCTTCGAGCGACGCGGTCCGCGAGGAACCCGACAACGGGCGGCCCATCTACCGGTAGCCGCTGGATCAGCCGATCACGGGTATTCCGAAGTCGTTGCGTTTGGGGGTCTCGACAGCACCGAACGACGTTGATCTGTCGAGCACAAGAGGCGGTGTATGTCCCTATGTCACTGATGATCCTGATGTTGGCCGTAGCGTTGGCGTTCGCCTGCGGCCTGGCGTATCTGGAACCACGCGCCGGCGTTGGTCTTGTACTGATCGGATACGCCACCATTCCGTTCGCTGCGCACATCTCATTTGCGGGTGTGCATGTGTGTACGGTCCTGGCGCTCGCAGTTGCGTGCACTCGCCTTCTGATCCCGAGTGAAGATCTTCCACCCCGATCGCGACGACTTCTGCCCACGATTCCCCTGGGCGCGATCGCGTTAGTAGCGGTCTTCCTAGTTGGCTCGGTCGTATCCGAGATACTCAAGGCATCTAGTCCGGGCGGAGCAATAGGGTTCTGGCTGAATTTCGTCGTTGCGCCTGTGCTGATTTTCGTAATGTGCTGCGACTTAGCGGAGCGATACGAGAATTTCTATCGATTACTGGCATCCGGGTACATCGCGGTGGCAGTAGCACAGAGCATTCTGGCCTTCCTTGTCTCTATGGATGTGGTCAGACAGCCATACCTGGATGACTACTCGAAGCGTTTCTGGTGGAGAATTGTCGAAGAATCGAACCGTCAGATGGGAACGATCGATCACCCCTTGGACCTGGGCTTGTTGATAGCCTCAGCCATTCCGCTTCTCGCGCTGATTCGGCGAGCGTGGGTAACGTACTTTTCGCTTGTTGCACTTGTGGCCGGCGTGCTCGTGACGCAATCACGAATAGCGCTGGTTGGGGCCGCTGTAGGGGTAGTTTTCCTCATCCTAAAGAGTTCGATGACCACAATGCGACGAGCGATTCTAGCGGTCGGTGTGCTCGTTTCCTATAGCGTTTTCAACGCTTTGGGCGCTTTCGAAGCGATCTCTGGTCGCATTCAGGACGACTCTGGCTCGGCAGAAGCGCGCCGCAACGCCTGGACTGTCATTCTTCCAGATGGTCTCAGGTTTATCCCTTCTGGCGTTGGAATTCAGAGGGTTAAAGCATTTGTTGCCTCTCAGTACGGCCTGGAGACAAGTCCGGAATCGGCACTTCTCGGATACTTGGTTGGTTTCGGTGCTGTGCTTACGATTTGCTTCTTCGCCGGTTTGCTGTGGATAGTCATGTCCAGGCTCCGCGTCGATCGAACAGTGAGCCCGGGATTGGCATCGTTCTGCATAGTGTTTGTTTCCATTCAGCTCTATTCCTCCATCAGTAGCGGGTCGACGGCCACTGCATATATTCTGTGGCTCTGTGTGTTCTTTGCGTTTGCCCATGAGCGCGACATCGAACCGGGGGATCAACCGGCACCGGCTGTCACTCGATCGCGAAACCTGGGGGCCACGGTATCGCTTTGATGTGAACAGACGTCGTTAGTAGAGACGCTAGCCAGCAGAGCCGTGTAGGAAACGATTCGGGCGTTCCCGCGCCAATATGTTGCGCGTGTCGCGGCACTGGCAGTCGACGATCAAGTGCTGCCGATAGGCGAAGTCTGAACCGTCCCGCCTGGATCAATGAGACCGTGATCTCACCGGGAGATTGCGCGCCGGGAACGCGAAGTCGTACGTTACCGTCCCGCGGACTCCTGCCTACCGTCGTGACCCGCACCGCGACGGGGCCGATTGTGACTGCGCAAGCCGGTGCAGCGCAATGGTTCTGGCGGCCGCTCGGGCGACGTAGTCCTCGATCGGTTCGAGGAGTGGCGGCACGATGGCCGGAGCGCGGCGCTCCTCTCCCGGGGCCTCGTCGTCTCGGTGCCGGTTGTCGGTGCCCGCCCACCGGAAGTAGACGGACCCGTCACTGCGATCGACGACGATGGGATCGGTGGCACCCGCCGCGCCACCGTTGCGGGGCGACGGGACCGAACAGATCGATCGGGCGATGTAGTACGCGGTGAATTCGAGTGAGTCACTTCGATCCGACCAGAAGACGGCGTTGCTGCGCACGCGCTTCTCGGCGTTTCGTGGCGGCTTGACCTCGCGGGAGAACGGGCGCTCGATCCGGCCGATGTCGTTCAATCCGCCGTCGTTGTGGACGCCCGGCCGGCGGTATTCGATCACGTCTGTCCAGAAGAAGTCGCCGTTCTTGTTGATGGAGTTGATGTAGCGGAAGAACGGCCCGTACTGGTTGTTCGCGAACCCCGCGTCGATCGTGCCGCCGATCCAGATGAGCTGCTCGTGCGTGGTGCGCAGGAAACTCTTGCTGCTCAGCTTGCTCTTCTTGGGTGAGATGCCCTCCGACACGAGCCTCGCGTACACCACCTGGAGCGGTGCGCGGATGGCCTCGATGAAGTGGCGCGTGAGTTCGCGTCGCTCCTCCCAGTCCTCGGCCGCGGACCGTTCTGCCGCCGCAACCTGCTGGTCGCGCTCCCGCCGGAGGTTGTCGGCAGCGGTGCCGGCGACTTCGTCGAATCCGAAAGTCATTGCCCTACCTCCGATATCGCGTCTGCCGGAACTCGTCGATCGCCAACTCGCAGGCGACGATCCGGGCCAGGTACTCGTCGACCGACTCGATCCAGGTGTGCGCAGCGATCTGCGAACCGACCTGGGGGACCTCCTCGAAATCAACACGGACGCTCACGACGACGCCACGAAGACGGTCGTAGTTCCATGCGATGTAGGTCTGGCCGGTGTCCGTGTCGAGGAAGAGGATTGCCGCGTCGGTAGACGTGCACGGAAGGTCGCGACCCCGGGACCGGACGGCGTCGAGCGAGTCCGCCACGGATCCGTACGACCATTCGGTGATCGCCGTCTCCCGCAGCCCCGACTCGTCGTACCAGCGGCACATGCCCGATGCATCGGGTGTCACGGTCGGCGGCGGCAACAGGGGAGTGTCGACGTCTCCGTGGCCGCGCATCTCCTCCAGGCGACCCTGCCGGTACCTGAGTTCGTAGTCCGACGACAGCAGACCGAACTGGTGGAGGTACCGGTGCCGGTCGGTGAAGGGGCCAAACTTGAACGGCTCCACCGTGCTCGGCAACCCGCTCGTGTCCCGCAGTCGGCGGACGTTGCGGCGATCGCCGATCTGCCCGAGCTTCTTGGCCGACAACTGAGAGAACGTTTGTCGTCCCAGCGGCTCCACCTGCTCGACAAAGGTGCGTGCGACGACCGATGCGTCGTCCTTCGCCCGTTTCAGCGCTGCCGCCTTGGCTTGCGTGTCCTGCGCGACCTGGGTGAGGAAGTCGTCGATCTTGCTGTTGATCTGCGATGCCAGGCGCTCGTCGATCATCGTGTCGCCCTCTCCGCCGCAATGACCTCACGCGCGAGGACCCGCCCGTAGTAGGAGGGCAGAGATTCGAAATAGTAGTCCGACGATCCGATCTGCCGGCCGACCTGGAAATCGCCTGTGAGACGGCGGAAATCCCAGACGTGCCCGATCTTTCCGATGTCGGTGGCCACCACGACGTTGGTCGAGTTCACGAAGCGACTGGCTTCGAAGTCCCCGGCCTTGTCGCGGGCGACGAGGTCGGGGAGGGCGATGTTGATCGGCAGGATCGAGGCGCGGGAGAACTCGATGATGTCGGCGGGGTCATACCACGATGCCCGGTAGCCGCTGATGGCCTTTTTCGGGACCACCAGGCGGGGATTCCGGTCCCATCGCCGATTCCGATCCAGAGACGCGACGTCGACGATCACCGTGGCGTCGGTGTTGATGAATCCGTTGGGGTGCACCAACAGGGGGGTGGTGTGGTCGGCCAGCGGTCCCAGTTTGCGGTTGTCGTCCATCTTGTGTCGCCGCCAGGCGGACGAATTCTGCCCGAGTTCGAGCACGGCTTGCGCGAGCTGCCGGCCGGGCTTGACGTTGCGGTCTCGCGGACGGGCCAGTTTGAGCTCGAAGAGGTGCTTGCGCAGGTGGAGACCGATCGCGCAGATCTCGGCGACATAGGAGGCGTAGGCAGTGTCGGTCCAGGTGAGGTGTTCCGGCGTACCCGCCGCCGGTCCGAACGTGGTCATCGTCGACTCCTGTTGCCGGACAACATGATCTTGCGGGTCACCAGGCGCTCCACGTAGTTCTCGAGCGATTCGATGTAGCGTCCCTGGAAGGGGACCCCCGGCCTGAAAAGTTCCATTCGCTCGGCCCGGGTGACCTCGGCGACACGGAGCTTCATCTCGTATTCGGTCCAGAGGAAGAGCACCTCGCCGGTCGACTCGTCGACGACGATCCGGTTCGACAATTGACGGTCGGAGGCACGGTTCAGGCTCGGCACCACTGCGGCGGCGATCGCGCGGGCCTGGGCCTCGACGGCGTCCTCGAGGTTGTACCACCGCTCCATCCCGCGGACATTGCCGTCGTACTGCGCGTACTTGGGTGGGAGGAGAGCGTTGAACACCGGGACGACCTCCTTGTCGTCTCCCGCCTTGTCGCAGCGCACGTCGGGGGACAGGAAGAAGTCACCGCGCGCGGTGATGTAGTTCCCGAACGCGGCGAACGGGCCGAACTCCCACGAATCGGTGTTGTCGATGGTGCTGATCACCGGTTCGGTGAACTTCCTGAAGAACCCCTTGTTGTTCGTGGGGAGCCGGCTGGCCGCGAAACCCTCGGACTGCAAGCGCGCGAACGCCGCGGCGAACACCGGTTTCGCCGCGGCCACAACGAGTCTGGCGGCCGCGGCACGTTCGGTCGCGGCGTCACGCAGTCGGGTCGCGCGCTCGTCGGCGAGCCTGCGGAGACGGGCCACACCGGCGTGATAGGCGTCGTCGAATTCTTGCGTGATACTCATCCCCGCACCCGCCGCTCCTGTAACTGCGCCTCGTGGACGACAACTCGTGTCATATACGCGTGCAGGGTCTCCACGCGCAGGTCGTCGGCAAGGTACTCGCCGACGCCTCCTTTCGACGCCCCGCCGTCGAGGTACCGCCACACCACATACGTGGTGCCGGAGTCGACGTCGACGTGAAGGAACCCGTCGTTGTCGGTGACGGGGCGCTTCTCGGGTGCGACGAGGTCACCGATCGGGCCGGATGACAGGGCGCGATAGCTGCGCACGAACTCCTGGCGCAGGCCCGCGTCGTCGTACCAGGTGCACGAGCCGTCGCTGCGACGAGGCACTCCGCGTGGCGGCTGCACCGGTGGTTCGCCGATACCCCCGCCGCGTCGGTACTGCTCTGTCGCGCCGGCGTTGTAATGCAGGGAGTGGCGATGGATCAGCAGCCCGTTGGCGTGCAGGAAGCGCAGGTCGGACAGGAACCTCGTGCGGCCGGACCAGGCGTCGGGATTGTCGATCGTCCCCGACGGTGACAGCCGGATGTACCGGGCCGAGGGGTCACGCCCGGTCGGGTCGGCGGCGTGGACCGTCAGTCCCCGCCGCGCCAGCACCGCGAAGGCCTCGACACCCACCGGCACGACCTGCCGGAAGTACTCGGCCGCCGCGGCCGTCGCCTTCCGGTGCCGCGCGCGGAGGGCGTCGGTCTGGTGCGCGAGATGCTGTGACGCCGACCGGATCATCGCGTCGACGCCCTGATCGAACTCGGTGTTCATGACACCCCCGCGGTGGTGCGCGCGAACATCTCCATCAAGGCCGGCCCCCCAGCACTCCTGGCCGGCCGAAGCGCCGGACACCGGAACTATAGCGCGCAAAGCGGACATTTTTGGTGATCTGATGCGCAAATTCTGAGCCGTCGACCGAAGCTCGATCGCTGGGGCGCACGACGGGCGACCGTATGAGTCTCTGGTGATCGCGACATGTGCCAGCGTCGTTGGGGTCGGGGTCCATCCACGGAAGAGCATGAGATGAGGAATTCGATCCTGGGCGCCGGCACTGCGACCCTGCCGTCGGGAGTCAGCTCTGAGCTGGGTGCGTTCAGGTCGTCGTAGATCGCATACAGGTGGCGCTACTCCGCACTCTCCGCGACCTTTCGTCGACCCGCGTCGGTGAGGGCGAAATACTTGCGGCGCCGATCGGAGCCCGGGCCTGGCTGGGTGGGCGTCACAATGTCGTCGCTGAAGAGGTCGCCAAGGGTTCGCGAGATCTCATCGAGGCGAACATCGATGCCGCCCTTGTTGATCCGTGCCTGCAGTTCGGTCGGCGTGACAGTGCCCTCGGCGATGAGGCCTTCTAGGACGAGCGCTCGGATCTGACCGCGGCGCGTCGTGTCGCCGGGGGTGCGCGCGGTGCCGAGTTGTTCGAGCCGAACGGTCATGAGCTCATTGATCGCCCACAAGGCTCCGGCGAGGTAGGCCTGACGTTCCTTCCCGAGCAGGGCCTTCTCCGGGGTGTTGATCACGTGGCCGTCGACTTCGAGTTGTTCGCGCGCCCCCGCGACCGCGGCTTGGGCCAGCCGAATATCGTCCTCCGGGCCGGCGGCAATCAGGCGGCCGAGGTCGTAGACCAAGCTGATCGCCGGCCGCAGGTCGGGCTCGTTGATCTGGTCTCGAGCGCGTTCCGCGAGGTCGTCGAGAAGTGACACGAGGGAAGCGGCAACCGCTGAAGGCATTGACACAACCTAACACAGACACAACTATTGTCAACTATTGTCAACTATTGTCATCTGTTGTGTGCACGGCGCGCTCGTCAAAGGAGAAGGTCCACAGGCCCGGCTCGTATTCCTCGTCGTTGGTGCTGCCGACTGTTGCGGCCCAGAAACGATCTGGCAGGTCGGCGTACGGTCCGGCGAAGACCGCTTCTGCCCGGTGCCCGGCCGGCGCTTGGGGCGCGTCGATCGGCGACGCGGTGTCCGGCCAGCGAGCGGGGCCGTTGGCGATCACCACGAACGCCTGGCTCCGGCGACAGAGAGACGCAGTGGTGCCGATCAGGGAGGCTGTCTTCGGGCTCATCGCGGGTACCAACAGGAGGTTCACTCCGATGGCCGCCAACTGGGCTGCCACCGCGTCGTCCATACCGTCCCGGCAGATCAGCACACACAGCGTCCACCGCTCGCTGACGAAGACACGGATCTCGGTGCCGACTCGCACTCGTTCCACCGCATCACCGATGTACGCGGGGTGCAGTTTCCGAGGCGTCGCCACCGAATGATCCGGGCTGAAACCAGCCGTGTGGATCACGAGTCTGCCGTCGTTGGTCATGACTCCGTCATCGTCGGGGCCGCTCCCGACGCCGGTGCACGTCACCGTGGGTCGCGGCTCGGCCGTCTCGCGTCGGTCGCGTTCGAGCAGGGCGGTGTGGACCGCTTCGGTGAGCGTGTACTCCGGCAGCACGAGGATGTCGGCGCCGCGTCGCGCGGCCTGCGCACCCAGCAGGGCGATCCGGTCGGCTTGCGCGGCGGCGTCTTTGGGGCCCAGGTTCGCAAAGGTGCGGCGGGGCTCGTCGCTGAACGCGATGTCGAAGTCGGTGAGGTCACGGTTGGGTTGTCCGACCGCGACCGTCAACCGCCCTGACGCACCCACCGGACTCAACCGGTTCCAGCTGTCGAAATCGATGATGTAGGTATACGGAGCGGCGTCGGCGATCCGAAGGCGCCGCGTCTGCGCCAGGTCGCGGTCGGGAAGGTTGTCCGGCCTGGTGTTGACTGCGTGGGGCGCCAGCCAGCGTCGGGGATCGCGACGACAGACCGGGTACGGCTCGCCAGGGGTCAGGACCACTTCGCCCCGAGCCCGGAACCAGTGCACGTAGGTATCGCCGGCGAGCTCGTCGATGCTCTCGGCGATGCCCCGCGCCACCGCGAGGAGATGCAACCGGGGTGGTAACGACCCATGTGGGACGGCTTCCCGAGTGGCGAACTCGCGGAGCGCGTTTCGCGTCGCGCGCGACATGAACGACAGCCGCACGACGGTTTCCGGGGCGTCCCCCAGGAGGTCGCGCAGGCCCGGCTCGGCGGTCACCATCGCGGCGAGTGCCCCCACGTGCATCGCAGCTATCGTGTCGAAGGGTTCGCCGGGGGCGAGGCCCGCCCACTCGTCGGTGGACGCCGGGTGCTCCGCGCAGTACCGCAGCAACTCGGCGGAGACGGCGAGCCACGTCGCGTCGAGGTCGGGCATCTCGACGACACGGTCGATCATCGCCGCAAACGAAGCGGTGTCGTCGGGTGACATCCGTACGGCCTCCGTGGGGATCAGGCGGGAACGCTGCGCGTGTTGTGTCCGGCCATGTTCTCCCCGGCAGCGAGTTCCGCACAGTGTAGCGACGATCGGTGACAGGCGGCGCAATTCTGTTGCGCGGCTTCACCCGCCGGTGATGTCCCGACGGGGTTGTGCGTCCTCGCGCGGGATGGCCTGCTGCGCGGCGCATCGTCGGATGCCGATGGGATGCGCGGCGGTGTCCCGATCGACTGGTGCCGGGCGCAACGCCTTCATGGGTATCGACCCGGCGCGCGGCGAGACTGGACGTCTACGCGCCGCGGGGGTTTGCCGGGCGGGTGACGGGGCGGCTGCCGGCGTGAGCCGTGTCGGCAGGTGCCGCGGTGCTGTCCGCCGCGGAGTCGGAGTGCCTTTGCGAGACAAGGTCCCGCAGATGGTCAGCAGGGGAGAGGGGAGGTGCGGAGCAACGCACAGGCCGCCGCGAGGACGGTCGCGGGATTGGAGTGCCCCCACCAGGGCTCGAACCTGGGACCTGCGGATTAAAAGTCCGTAGCTCTACCAACTGAGCTATAGGGGCGTACCCGGCGAGCCGGGCGTCGATGAGTTTACAGCCTGCCCCGACGCTCTCGCCGGGGCCCTCCACGCGTGTCGCGGGGTGATCGCGACGCTGGCCGAGCGGGCCCGCGCACGCGTCACCGGATAGTGGGCAAAACGGCCGTTTTATGCCCCTGACCACCCGATTTGTGGTTTGCTCGAAACCTGTCATAAGCTATGCGAGCTCCCAGCGGAGAAGCGAGACCGGCCCCCTTCGTCTAGCGGCCTAGGACGCCGCCCTTTCAAGGCGGTAGCGCGGGTTCGAATCCCGTAGGGGGTACGCCTGTGCGGCACTCGGAAACGAGAGTCGGACAGAACAATTGAACAAGGCCCTGTGGCGCAGTTGGTTAGCGCGCCGCCCTGTCACGGCGGAGGTCGCGGGTTCGAGTCCCGTCAGGGTCGCCAGAGATGACCGGCGCATTCGGTTCCACCGGATGCGCCGGTTCTCTTAGGGCCAGGTAGCTCAGTTGGTACGAGCGTCCGCCTGAAAAGCGGAAGGTCGTCGGTTCGATCCCGACTCTGGCCACCATGAAAACCTCCCGGTTCATCCGGGAGGTTTTTTGGGTTCGGGGGCCGGGGTGGGGGCCCACGACGTGGGCCACTGGCCGATGGGGGCCGGCTCTCGTCGCGGCTCCGCGGTGATCTGTCTGCCCGGGCCCGTGGGGCAGTCCGGCGACGTCCTCCCGGCTGATGGCGCTGCTTACGGCTGGCCCACCCGGGGGGGCGGTGCTCGGCCATGCAGCCGCTCTCCAACTATAGTGGTGTTACTCTCACTTTCGTTGGAGAAGGGGTGGGTCATGCAGCTCAACAAACCGTTCGCCACGGTGACGCCGACCCTGGACGGCGACGTGCTCGCGGTGCTGGCGAGCGCCGACGTCACGTTCACGATCAGCCAGGTCCAGCGCATCCTCGGCACCGCATCGGGGGAAGGCATCCGCAAGGTCCTCAACCGGCTCAGTGCACAGGGCGTGGTGCTGCACGACGAAGTAGGTCGGACCCACACCTACCGCCTCAACCCCGAGCATCTCGCGGCCCCACCGATCATGGCGCTGTCCCGGCTGAACTCCACGTTTCTGGACCGCCTCGAACAGCATCTCGTCGCGTGGGAGGCGGCACTGCGGTACGCCGCGGTGTTCGGGTCGGCGGCGACGGGTCGGATGAGGCCCGACAGCGACATCGACGTGCTCCTGGTGCGCGCCACCGACTCTGAGGACGACGCGTGGGACCAGCGGGTCACCGAGCTCGCTCGTCTGGTCACCGCGTGGACCGGCAACGACGGCCGGATCGTCGAGTACGCAGAGGACGAATTGCGCGCCGCGGTCGCCGCCGGCGAGCCCCTGCTCGACGACGTGTCGAAGCAGGGCGTCACCGTGGCGGGGACACACGCCTGGTTCGCCGCGCAGCTGCGCCCGGCGAGGTGGTCCTGACGGCGGGACAGCGGAACTCCTGATGCCGCGGTCACCGCGGGCCGCATGTCCAAGGCGACCGAGTTCTTCGAGGCCGCCGACCATCTCGGAGCTGAGATGCCGAACGCAGCCGGGGACCTCTATGTGGATGCGGGTATCGCAGCTTCGGACGTGATCTGCTGCGTGCGGCTCGGCGTGCACTCCAACACCGGCAACCACAGCGAGGCCGTCGCGTTGCTCAAGCGGGCCGACAGCGGATCCGAGCGGTATCTGAATACCCTCCTCAACCTGAAGAACAAAGCGGCCTACACGCATCAGGACCTGGCCGCCGCGGAGTTGACGAAGATGAGCCGCGCGGCGGAGCACCTGCTCGAGGCAGCCAAGAAGGCCGTCGCCGCCCGCGGGTAGTTCGCGGGTCGCTGATCGTGGGTGCGGACCCGCATGGCGACGCGAAGAGCTCGGACCTGGGCTGGGACGAGGGGAATTCCCGCGCGGTAGGGGTTTTCACCGGTCGGTGCGGATCTCGGTCAGCCGCGCGTCGAGGGCATCGGCGACCGCGTCGAGCTCCCCGTCGAACAGGTCGGCATAGGTGTGGGCGGTCACCGTGATCGACGCATGGCCCATCGCCACCTGCAGCAGCCGCAGATCCGCGCCGGCCGCGCGGGCCAGGCTCGCATAGGTGTGGCGCAGGTCATGCACCCGCAGGGTCGGGTAGCCCAGCGCGGTGACCTGCTCGCGCCAGCGCACCGCGCGCACCCAGTTCTCCCGGCTCAGCCGCGCCCCTTTCGGCGAGGTGATCGCCGCCTCGGTGCGGACCCGTCCCTCGATCCGGGCGGCCAGCACCCCGACGAGCGAGTCGGGGAGCGGCACGCTGCGAATCCCGGCCCGGCTCTTGGGTTTCCCGGTCACCAACTTCCCGCCGACCTGGGTCATCGACCGGCGCACGGAGATCCGCCGGCGCCCCAGATCGACGTCGGAGACGTTGAGGCCGGTCATCTCAGCGCAGACCCGTGTAGGCCAGGATGCGCACGATGTCTCCCTGCGGGCCGCACCGCGTCGCCAGGTCAGCCACCTCCTCGTGGGTGAGATAGAGGTGCTCGGCCAGATCCAACGGTGGGAACACCGTCCGCTCGGCCGGGTTCTTCACCAGCAGACCCTCGGCCACGGCATGGGCCAGGATCATCCGCAGCAGCGAATGACGCCAGCGTCGGGTCCGCGGCGCGCAGCCCATCGCGTTCACCCACACCTGGATCGACTCCCGGTCGACGGTCGTCACCGGCCACGCCCCGAACGCCGGCTGCACGTGCAGCCGCCAGTTGTCCTCGAAACCACGCCGGACCTTCGGCGTCACATCCTGGCGGGTGGCCAGCCAGGATGCATAGACCGCCGCGACGCTGAACGCGTCGCCGCGATACGGGTCGAACACCACACCCCGGTTGCGGGCGGTGACCGCCTCGGCCTCGAACGCCCGGGCCTCGCGCGCCGTGCCGAAAGCCTTGCTGCGGGTGCGGCCGTCGGGCAGCCGCCAGGTCACCCGCCAGCGGGGTTCGCCGGAGCTCGTCCGGTATCGGGTGATGCTCATCGGCGTCGGGGTGCGCCGCTCGGGCGGGGGAGCCGATCCGACCGTCGGCGGGCGGTTGCTGTTCCAGGTGTGCCGCAGGTGGTCACATCGATCACTCCTCGCCAGTCGGGTGGTCGTCGGCGGCCGCACCCAGGGCCGACCGGTCGCTCCAGAATGAGACGCACACCGTGCCTGCGGGGTTCCGTCGTCTGGTGATCCGGTCGGATGCCGCCCGAACGGTGGCTCACCTCTGAGCCGACTGGGGAGAAACAGGCCTGGCGACGACCATGCAGGGGCTCCCTGCATGGTCGAGAGGACAGCGTCGAGCGAAAAGGGCATTTCATGTGTATTGCAGATGTAATACACTGGAGAAATGGTCGGGGAGGTCAACTGGATTCACGGTGAAAACCACATGCGCGACCGGCATGGCGTCACCGTCACAGAGGACCAGGAGGCGCTCGCCGACCCCGATGCCGTCCTGCTGCGTCCGGACCCGGCCAGTACCAGCGGCGCGAGCGACCGCGTCATCGGCTGGTCGCCGACCGCGCGGGCGCTGCTCACCGTGGTGCTCGTCCGGCACATCGATGGAGTCACCTACGGCGCCAACGGCTGGAAGTCCAACCCCACCGACCACCGACGCTATCGAGAAGGGAGAGCGTGATGTCAGAGCCCGATGATGTTCTGCGGGACGCGATCACCGATGCCCAGGAGATAGAGGACCACCCGGACCGGGCCATCCGCGACGACGTCACGGTCGCCCGCCCGAACCGGGCTCGCGGCCGGGTATTGCAGGTCCGCCTCACCGACGACGAGTACACCGAGGTCGAGAAAGAGGCCGAGACGCGGGGACTGCCCGTCTCCACCTATGCCCGCGACGTCCTGCTTCGCCGCCACGACCGGTCGCTGCCCGAGACAGGCATCGTGACCCTGCCGTCGGGGGAGGCGGTCACCCTCGAGGTGTTCCTCGAGGTCTTGCTGCTGTCGAGGCAGGCCGGCATCCCGGGTCTGGCGTCGTCCGAGCAGAAGCTGCGCGCGATGCTCGGCGAGGAGGACGACAAGCACAAGCAGCGCCGGGCCGACTTCGTCCGCGAGGTCGGCGACACGATCGCCGGCGTGCGGTCGCTGACCGAGATGCTGCGTGACACACGGCTGGCGCAGGGCATGGACGTCGGGCACTCCGCGACCACGGTGCCGGGGGTTGCGGCAGAAGAGGCCGCGGAGGCGACGTCGGAACAGCGGACCCACCAGTCGGCCGACTGAGGACGACTGCCGGCGGCGATCTCCGCCGGCCGGATGGCGCCACGGACCGAGACATGTCCCCGATCTGTGGTTCATCCGTTTTGCCGGGCCACATAATTCACTGCATGAGAAATCGCGCCACGTCGGTGATCATCCGCAGTGTCTACGGCACCGCGGCCGTGGAGTGGTTCCTCATCCTGGCGATCGCCACGATCCTGGTCACCCGGCTGTACCTGCAGCTGACCGGCTACCCGCAGATCGGCGGCGGTACCCTGCACATCGCCCACGCCCTGTGGGGCGGGGCGCTGATGATGCTGGCGCTGATGACCGGCTGGCTGTTCCTCGGCGCCACCGCCCGGGTGACGGCGGTGGTGTTGGGGGGCATCGGTTTCGGGCTGTTCCTCGACGAGGTCGGCAAGTTCGTCACCCGCGACAACGACTACTTCTACGGGCCGTCGGCCGAGATCATGTACGTGCTCGTCGTGCTGGTGCTGCTGATCAGCCGCATCGTCCGGGACGTCCGCCCGCCGACCGGCGCCGAAGCCCTCGCCAACGCGGCGTCGATCGCCGCCGACGGCGTCGCCCACGGACTGCCCGACCGTCGTCGACGGCAGGCCGAGGAGTTCCTGACGATGGCCGTCGACAAGGGAGCCGACGCCGACACCGTCGACCACGTGCGCGGCCTCCTCGATTCGAGCAAGGGCACCCCCGACCGGCTGATGATCCTGCGGGACCGGGCCGTGCGCCTCATCCCCGATGTCTTCCGCAGCCCGCGGTGGGTGTCTGTCGTGGGGTGGTTCCTCGTGGTGGCCTCGGCTGGCGGCGTCGTCGTCGGCGCGCTGAGCTTCGTGTTCACCAAGGACCGCTTCGGCGACCTCGACGTCTACATCGAACTCGCCGACAACCGCATCGCCACCTGGATTCTGTTCCTCAGCGCGATCGGGACACTGGCGCTGGCGTTGCCGGCCATGCTGGCCCGCCGGCGCGGGAACGCCGGGGTCTGGCCGCTGCGGACGCTGCGCATCGCGTCGCTGGTGTTCCTGCTGAGCAACGCGCTCGTCGACTTCGCCATGGAAGGCTTCGGCGCCCTGCTGAACCTGGCGATCGGGCTGTTCGCGCTGAGCGTCGTCAGCTACCACCTCGGGCAGGTGGTCACCGCCTCGAACGGGCAGCGTGGTCAACTGAGGGTGTGACTCACCTCGAACGGGCCGTGGCGGCCGACCGCGTCGAACGGTTCGATCGCCGCACGGTCGACGTGCCCGGATCGGCGGCCGCCGCCGTCGTGCTGGCCGTCGCGGAAAAAGACGGCCGACAAGGCATCTGGCTGTGCAAACGGCCGCCGACGATGCGCCGCCACGCGGCCCAGTTCGCCCTGCCCGGCGGCCGGCTGGACCCGGGGAGGACCACATCACCGCCGGCCTCCGGGAACTCGACGAGGAGCTCGGCGTGCAGCTGCCGCCCGAGTCGGTGCTGGGCACACTCGACGACTACCCGACGCGCTCGGGATTCGTCATCACCCCCATCGTCTGCTGGGCCGAGCAGTACCAAGAGCCCACACCGAATCCCGCCGAGGTGTCGCAGCTGTTCTTCGTGACGTTCGCCGAACTGGGCGTCGAGCCGCGGTTCCTCACGATCCCGCAGTCGGCGCGTCCGGTGATCCAGCTGCCCATCGTCGACGCGCTGGTGCATGCGCCCACCGCCGCGGTGATCTACCAGTTCGCCGAGGTCGTGCTCCGGGATCGACACACCCGCGTCGATGAATTCGAACAGCCGGTGTTCGCCTGGAAATGAACGTCGATGAGGTCGTTTAGGCCGAGTTGTACGATCGTCCCATCTAAATTCTGGTGTTCTCAGATACGTTCTGCGACATGAAATTACATCGACCAGACGACACGTACTTGTATGGCAAGTTACTGGCCGGTTAGGCATGATTACGGGCGTGAACAATGCCAATTCTTCGAATACGACGACGAATCCGTCCTTCGAGGGCCGCTCAAGTGAATGGGCTCCGGCACCGAGTTCGACCCCGCAGCCGACCGCTGCCGAGCCGGCGAAGGTCGTGTACCGCTACGAGTACAAAGATCCCTACGCGCCGATGTCCACGCGCAAGCAGGCGCTGCTGGGCTGCGCGATCTCGCTCGTGGTGATCGCCTTCATGGTTGCCGCGCTCATCATCGGGCGAGGCTGACCGAGCTCCATCGCGGCGAACCTGCTGATCAGTCGGGTTCCTGAGGCCTCCCGGCGCCGGGCGGACGGCTGCCGCGGGCCTCGCGGGCGCATCTGCGTGATCTCGGGGTCGAGGCTGCCGGGCAGGGCGTCGTCGGAGGTGCCTCGGCTCGTCGGGCGTGATCCCGTGGTCTCGCTCGCCTCGCCGGTGTACCCCCGGTGAGTGGCCGCAATGGTTACGCATGGCCGCGGGGGCGGTCATGTTCTGCTCGGCAATCGTCTGCGTGGCGTCGAACGGCGGTCCTTCTCGAACGGCCTTTGCGCAACGATCGGCCGGTGTGGATTCGATCGTCTATTCGTCGACGTCGGGCCGCGCGGAATTCATGAGACCTTTCTTCGGTCTTCCGGCGCGTGTTCCGTGGTGGTTGCGGATGCAAGTTTGAGTCATTTGTCGCCGTGTGTGGCACCGGATTGTTTGCTGCGGCGAATCGTGTCCCCGGCGTGCCCGGTGGTGGCTGTGGTGCGGATCACACGAGAAAGTCCTCCCCGGGGAATGAATCCGGACCACGGTCCGTTTACAGTAGCGATGGGTCGAACAGGCCCACGCGAACCGAGAACCACTCGCTCGTCTGGAAGGACGCAATCATGACCGCAGCCACCACCGTCAAGGCCCCGATCCCCGCCGGCACCTGGACCATCGACGCCGTCCACTCCACCGTCGGCTTCTCCGTCAAGCACCTCATGGTCAGCAAGGTGCGCGGCACCTTCGACACCTTCTCCGGCACCATCACCGTCTCCGAGGACGGCACCCCCGCCGTGGAGGCCGAGATCGACGTGACCTCGATCAACACGAAGAACGAGCAGCGTGACGGCCACATCAAGTCGGCCGACTTCTTCGACGCCGAGCAGTTCCCCAAGGCCACCTTCGTCTCCACCGGCGTCCGCCAGAACGGTGACGACTACGTCCTCGACGGCGACTTCACCCTCAAGGGCGTCACCAAGCCGGTCAGCCTCGAACTCGAGTACAACGGCACCAACCCGGGCATGGGCCAGGGCACCGTCGCCGGATTCGACGCCAAGACCGTCATCAACCGCAAGGACTTCGGCATCGACATCGAGATGCCGCTCGAGGGTGGCGGCGTCGTCGTCGGCGACAAGATCACCATCACGCTCGAGATCGAGGCCGTCCAGGCCTGATCTCCCGCAGATCCCCGAACGGACTCACCACCCCCGAGTCCGGACGGTTCACGGACCGGCACCAGCGCAACCCCCGCGCAGGTGCCGGTCTGTTTCTGCGCTGCTAGACGTACCGCCGACCGTTCCAGCGGAGGATCGTGGTGGTGATGGTGCCGCCCGCGCAGTCTGGTTCGCAGTCATTGGAGAAAGTCTTGATCGTGTAGCGACCGTCGGTGCCGGGGCCGACGACCTCCGCGGAGTAATAGGCGTGCGTTGTGCTCTGGTAGGCCAACCCGCCCTTCTCCCAACCGATGTCTGCGTAGCCGGTGGCAGTCGGGACGAGAGTGATGACGCCGTTGTAGCGGCCCGGGTTGTACGTGATGAAAACGTTCTTGGTCGCATCGGTGACGGGGTCGGCGAAGTCGAGTGCATCTCCGTACACGGAGAGGGTCTGCACAAGCAGCCGCTTGCCCTTGGAATCGACCGCGACGATGCAGCCCTCTCCGGCGAGACTGTTCTCCCCGTGCCGCAATCCGATGGTGACCGCTCCAAGGGACGGGTGTGTGACCGTGCGGCGGTCGTCGATGCGGCCGCACGCAGCGTTCAGCGAATACTCGGGATCGACCTTCTTGAATAGGCCGATCTCCCATGCGCCGGCGCCGAGGTTGACGGTGGCCACGGCGTCGGCGAGAACCAGTGCGGTGGTCACCCGATTGAGCAACGGCAGGTAACGGGCATGATTCCGACCCACTTTCTCCGCGATCTTGCGGCTCTGCATCTGTTGGAACGCCTTCTCCGACAGATGACCCGCGATCTCGCTCAGCACGTCGGGTGCCTTCTGGATCAAGCACATGGCAACCGCGGCAAAGCCGGTTGCCGCGGCCCTGACCTGCGAGTCCGACATCCCGGCGAGGCCTGAGTCCACAGCTTGGCCGAAACAGGCGGCCATGAAACCGAGTTCCATCGCGCTCAGGGTCAACGGGTCGCCGATCCGGTCTTCGAGCTGATCCCAGAGAACGCCGTAGATGACCGTCGACAGCGTCGCCGTCGCAGTGATCTTCGATATCAGAGGGAGCGAACTCGCGGTGAAACCGATGTCGACGCCGCCTCCGGGTGGCAGAACCCACGTCCTGGACCGAACGCTCGTCGGAACACCCAGTAACGAGATGGTCGCGCTCTCGATCTCGGCAGCCACGTTGGCCGGCTGCCCGGAGAAGACGTCGAGGTGCGCCCACCTCGGAGTCACGGGCGCGGTGACGATCATGCCGATCCCGCGGTTGTTCCGGATCTTCACCACCGCGATGTTCTCGTCCGCTGGGTCCGCGCCGGTGCAGATCCTCATCGGCGCTTCTTTCTCGTCGAGGAACACCACCTCGTCCAACCAGCCGGGTCGCGGCTGCGTTTTGCATTCGGGTGCGCTGCCGCGCAATCCCAGCGTTGACGTCACGAAGTGGTTGGCCTCGACTGCCAGCCATTCCCACGTGCTCAGATGAGGAACCTGTGCGGTGGCGACCCGGCGGTTGCTGTCGATCGCAGCCGCGATCGGCGTGGCGGGAACGACCGAATCCGAGGCTCCGGACTCCCGTCCGAGGAGATACAGGTCGGTGCCCTCAGGTAGGGGCTCGTCTAGCTCGTATCGGAAGGTGAGCGGGGCGGTCGGCTGTCCGGTGGACAGTGTCAGGTCGGCGCCGGCGAGCGGGATCACCGACTTACCGGCCTCGTCGGACCCTTCTGCCGGCCGAACGGTGAACGTCGAATCCGATGCCGCCGAGCCCCGAGGAATCGAGATCGTCCAGTTGTCGGAGACGGAAACCTCAGTGGTTGCGTCGGGTGAGACGTCGACGGTTTGCTCCTTCACCGGCGACGCGGCGTCGAACTGTGGGGACGTGTCCTCGGACGAGGAGAACAGCGAACATCCTGACACCGACACGGCGACAGCGATGACGACGACAGCGAAACGGCGCATGGGCGCTCCTCCCGATATGGACGAGCAATTGAAACATCGGCCCAGCTCAGATGCTGTGTCGAATCGGCGTTGCCCACGGAATTCGCTCGATCGGACCACGAGCCGGCCGCGTTCTGGCGATACCTGTCTCGATTCCGAAGCGGTGACGCCAGGAAAGGGACTTTCGACGTGTCCCCGGTAACAAGCGCTTCGGTAGTCTGCTGGTATCGCCTTCAGGCAGGAGTGGCCCATGGGACGCAGGCCCCGCACCCGCCGTGGCGTGCCGTGGACGCGGCTCAGACGCCGGACCTCCGGGATGCTGTGGGGACTGCCCACGGTTCCGAGTCCTCGCGCGTGGGCGCGGGTCGGGCCGGAGATGCGGGCCCGGATCGCCCGCCACGCCACCGTCACCGCGATGACCGGCGTCGTCGTCAGCGATGCGCTGATCGGAGTCGAGACGTTCCTGCTGGTGCAACTCGCGTTCAACGGCGGTCAGCTCACCTTCGACGAGACCCTCGGCGCCCCCAACTTCCCGGCCGTCGTCGGCGCGATCATCACCGGGCTTCTCGTCAACCTGCTGCTCGGGCTGCTCGTCTTCCGGCCCCAGCTGCAGTGGTTTGTCAGTTGCCGGCCAGCCGACCATGCGCGTCGACGCGCCGTGCAACGCATCCCGGGACTCCAACTGCTGGCCACCGTCGCCGCCTGGTTCAGTGCGGCACTGTTCTACGTGCTGGTCGCCGACGACCTCACCGTCGCAACCGTCGCCGGCGTCGCGGTGGCGTTCACGCTCGCCGGCATGTCGAGCGCCTGTCTGACCTACCTGTTCGTCGAACGCGCCGCGCGACCGCTGGCGATCGTCGTCCTCGAGGACTTCCCGGCCAACCACGTGATGAACGGCGTCCGCATCCGGCTGCTCGCCGTGTGGGCGGTGAGTTCGGCGGTGCCGATGATCGGACTGCTCACCGTGAACGCCGGACGATTCACCGGGATGCTGCCCGACGTCTACGGCGCCGTCGACTGGACCACCGTCGTGCTCACCATCGTCGGACTCGCCGCCGGGGCCCGCGTCATCTTCCTGGTCGGGCAGGCCATCACCGATCCGCTGACCGAGATGCGTCGAGCCGTCCACCGCGTTGACCACGGCGACTACAACGCCCGCGTCCCCGTCTACGACTCTTCGGAACTCGGTGTGCTGCAACACGGATTCAACGTGATGGTGCAAGGGCTCGCCGAACGCGACCGCATGCGCGAGATCTTCGCCCGGCACGTCGGCGACACCGTCGCCGACCTCGCCCTCTCCGACGGCGTCGGCATGCACGGCACCAACACCGAGGTGGGTGTCCTCTTCGTCGACATCGTCGGCTCGACGAAGCTCTCCCACAATCGAAGTCCCGACGACGTCGCCGAACTCCTCAACGCGTTCTTCAGCATCGTCTTCGACGTCGTCGACCAGAACCGCGGCTTCGTCAACAAATTCGAGGGCGACGCCGCGCTCGCCGTCTTCGGAGCGCCCGTCGAGCTCGACGACCCCGCCGGTCACGCGCTCGCCGCGGCCCGCGATCTCGCCGACCGTCTCGCCAAGAGCCTCGACATCCGGTGGGGGATCGGCGTCTCCTACGGCGAGGTCTTCGCCGGCAACATCGGCGCCGAACGACGCTACGAATACACCGTCATCGGCGACCCGGTGAACGAATGCGCCCGGCTGTCCGACATGGCGAAGACCGGTCGCATCCCCGCCCTCGCCAGCGGCGCCGCGCTCGACTCGGCCGGCGCGGAAGCCGACGAATGGGAACTGCTGGGGAGCCGCATCATGCGCGGACGGTCCGCCCCGACCGAGTTCTACGCCCCCTCCGACCTCGTCGAACGGCTCGGGTCGTCGGGCAATCTGATCGCCGAGCTGCTGCGCCCGGCCCGACGCATCGTCGGCGCCAATCCACTGCGGCTGACGACGTTCTTCGGCGGCTGAGCACCCCACAGGCTGATTGAGCCGGTTGCGAGCGGTGCGCGTCGTCGTGTCTTGCGAAGCGAGCCACCGCGTCCTGCGGGTTGAGCCGGTAGCGAGCGAAGCGAGCCACCGTGTCCCGCTGGTTGAGCCGGTAGCGAGCGAAGCGAGCCACGTGTCCTGCGGGTTGAGCCGGTAGCGAGCGAAGCGAGCCACCGCGTCGAAACCCCCACTGCACCAGACGAGTCGTTGACGCGGTCCGGGGTCGTCAATAGCGTGGGCCGAAGGGTCGCGGCGCCGTCGCCGCGCCACAGACCACCCCAGGGGGCTGCGATGAACGGTTGGACGTCAGCGAACATTCCCAATCAGACAGGCCGCACCTTCGTGGTGACCGGCGCCAACAGCGGCCTCGGGGCGGAGACGGCGAAAGCGCTCGTCGCCGCCGGCGCCGACGTCATCCTGGCGTGCCGCAACACCACCAAGGCCGACGCCGTCGCGTCGAAGCTGGGACCCAACGCGACGGTCGCTCAGCTCGATCTCGCGGATCTGTCGTCGGTCCGGGCGTTCGCCTCGAGTTTCACCGGTGCCGACGTCCTCATCAACAACGCCGGTCTCATGGCCGTACCGCTTCGACGCACCGTCGACGGCTTCGAAATGCAGATCGGCACCAACCATCTCGGCCACTTCGCGCTCACCGCGCTGCTGCTGCCGAAGATCACCGACCGGGTCGTCACCGTGTCGCCGGGCGTGCATCAGATCGGGAACATCCAACTCGACGACCTCAACTGGGAGAAGCGTCGATACCGTCGGTGGCAGGCCTACGGCGATTCCAAGATGGCCAATCTCATGTTCGGACTCGAGCTCGCCAAACGGCTGAAGGAGGCCGGGTCGTCGAAGCAGTCCTTCATCGCCCACCCCGGTTATGCCGCAACGGAATTGCAGGGCCGGAGCGAGAACTTCACCGACGTCATGGCGAAGCTCGGAAACAAACTGCCGATCGCGCAGTCCGCCGCCGACGGGGCGCTGCCGCAGGAGTACGCCGCGACCATGTCGGGCCTGCCGTCCGGCACGTACTACGGGCCGACCAAGTTCTTCGGGATGCACGGTTCGCCCGGCCGGAACAAATACAAGAAGGCTGCCGACGACGAATCGTTCCGTGCGGCGCTGTGGGCGGAGTCGGAGAAGCTGACGGGGGAGAAGTTCGACGTGCCGGCGGCGGGCTGACAGTTCCCGATCACGTGCGCAGAAAGTGCGGGATGAGTGCCGGAAACCAGCACTCATCCCGCACTTTGTGTCCAGGCGGGTAGCGGTTGCTATTCGACCGAGAACGCGATGCTGTTCGACGCGCCGGAGATCAGGTCGGTGACGCGGATGGTGAAGTCGCCACCGCCCTTGAAGAAGTAGGACTTCACCGCGGTGCAGTCCCGTGTCTTGTACAGCGCGGCTTCCTTGGGCACCTTCGGTCCGGCGAGGCGGACCTCCATGCGGCACTCGTTGCCGTCGACGATGGGGCCGGAGTTGATGATCGAGTTCCAGCGCACGCCGAGGCGGGAGTTCTTGACGAAGGTGCCCGGCGTCGTCTGCGTGGCGCCCTTCGGGTTGTAGACCCAGACGTTGATGGACTTCACGCCGTTGCGCGCGTCCGCACGACCGAGCTTGCCGTAGTGGGTGACCTTGTCGCCCGACGAGCCGAACGCCGAGCTTCCGGAGTCCAGGCTGCCGCTGGCACTGCCGAACAGATCACCGACCGGGTCGGCCATCGCCGGAGTCGTCGGGATCAACATGGCGGCAGCAGCCAACAAGCCGGCGATACCGGAGCGCTTCATCGAGTTCCCCCTCGGAAAGATTTATAACGAATTGATTAAAGCATCGACGATGGGCCGCCGCTGGAGGACCCCTCACCCGGCGGCCCCCGCGTGGGTGCGCCGGATGTGCGGTTGCCCACTGGCGCGGGTCGTCGAGAACCGCGTGAGCTGCGTCGACGACGAGGCCTACCCCGCCCGCGGAGGTGAGCGTCGCCGCGTGCGCGAGTAGAGTTCCGCAGGTTCACCACCCCTGTACAGAGGAGTCCGCGGTGCCGAGTTCCGCGAAGGCCGGCACTGAGGCCGTCTCACCGGCCGACCGCCAGCCCGTCTTGTCGACACTGCGTTCGCCGAGCCGGCTGCGCACCGAGGTCCTGGCCGGACTCGTCGTCGCGCTGGCCCTGATCCCCGAGGCGATCTCGTTCTCGATCATCGCCGGCGTCGACCCGCGGGTCGGCCTGTTCGCGTCGTTCACGATGGCGGTGACCATCGCGATCGTCGGCGGTCGTCCCGCGATGATCTCGGCGGCCACCGGTGCGGTTGCGCTGGTGGTGGCGCCGCTCGTGGACAGCCACGGTCTGCAGTATCTGATCGCCGCGGTCCTGCTCGGAGGCATCTTCCAGGTCGCGCTGGGTGCGCTCGGCGTCGCGAAGCTGATGCGGTTCATCCCGCGCAGCGTGATGGTCGGCTTCGTCAACGCGCTGGCCATCCTGATCTTCTCCGCGCAGGTGCCGCATCTGCTGGGCGTGCCGTGGCTGGTGTACCCGATGGTGGCGACCGGCATCGTGATCATCGTCGGGCTGCCGCGGCTGACGACCGCGGTACCCGCACCGCTGGTCGCCATCGTGCTGCTGACCGCGGTGACGTTGATCGCGAGCGTGAAGGTGCCGAATGTCGGTGACGAGGGCGAGCTTCCGGACAGTCTGCCGGCGTGGGTGATCCCTGATGTGCCGTTCACCTGGGACACGTTGTCCGTCATCGCGCCGTACGCGCTGGCGATCGCCATCGTCGGCCTGCTCGAGTCGCTGATGACCGCCAAACTGGTCGACGACATCACCGACACGCACTCCGACAAGTCCCGTGAGGCCGTCGGGCAGGGTGTCGCCAACCTGGTCACCGGCTTCTTCGGCGGCATGGGCGGTTGCGCGATGATCGGCCAGACGATGATCAACGTCAAGGAATCCCGTGCGCGCACTCGGATCTCGACGTTCCTGGCCGGTGTCTTCCTGCTGATACTCGTCGTGGGACTGGGCGATGTGGTGGCCAAGATCCCGATGGCGGCGCTGGTCGCGGTGATGATCATGGTGTCGGTGGGGACGTTCGACTGGCACAGCATCAACCCGAAGACGTTGCGGCGCATGCCCAAGTCGGAGACCGTCGTGATGCTGGCGACAGTCGCGGTGACCGTCGCGACGTCGAACCTGGCCTATGGAGTCATCGTCGGTGTGCTGATCGCGTCGGTGTTGTTCGCGCGTCGCGTCGCGCACCTGACGGAGGTCGTCGAGGTCGACGGTCCAGACGAGAACACCCGCGTTTACAAGGTGGAGGGCGAGCTGTTCTTCGCGTCGAGCAATGACCTCGTGTACCAGTTCGACTACACCGCCGAGGAATCCAACGTCATCATCGACCTCAGCGACTCGCACGTGTGGGACGCGTCGTCGGTGGCGACCCTCGACGCCATCACCACCAAGTACAGGGCGAAGGGCAAGAACGTCACGATCGTCGGGCTCAACGACGCCAGCGCCGAACGGCACGGCCGGTTGAGCGGGCATCTGGGCGGGGAGTAGCCCGGTGTGGTGCCCCACTGCCGGCTGAGCCGGTTCCTCGTGCAGCGAGGCGCCCCTACCGCCGGCTGAGCCGGTTCCTCGCGCAGCGAGGCACCGCGTCGAAGCCCCCCGCAAGCCGACGTCGAACCCGCTGGGGATCGAGCTGCTACCTGTGGATACGACAGAGCCGCAGGCCTCGTCATCGTCCACAGTCGACCCATGTCCGGCTTCGTCTACATCCTCGAGTGCGCCGACGGCAGCCTGTACGTCGGCAGTACACGCAACGTCGAACACCGCGTCGACCAACACATGAGCGGGAAGGGTTCGAGGTACACGCGCTCACGGCTTCCCGTTCGTCTCGTCTATCAGAGAGAGTTCCCGCACATCGGTGAGGCGCATGCGGCCGAACGCCGCTTGCACGGTTGGTCGCGTGCAAAGCGTCGTGCGCTCATCGAAGGAAGAATGGAACTGCTGCCCGGCTTTGCGATGAAGGGTGGGCAGCGGAGGCTCGCGATCGACCCGTGAGGATGGCGGTGCGGGGGCTTCGACGCGGTGCCTCGCTTCGCTCGGTACCGGCTCAGCCGGCAGTGGGGGTGCCGGCTCAGCCGGCAGTGGGGGTGCAGGCTCAGCCGGCGCCAATCCTCGAACGTGCGTTCGATCTCGGTGTACGGTGGGGAGCATGTCCATCGGCATCCAGGGTTCGTTGTTCGCCGAGGTGGCCGCGGAACCGGCGCTCGGCGACCTGGCGGCCTCGATGACGCGGCGTCCACTCACCGACGGTGCGTGGGTGGACCTGTGCCCGGGCTGGATCAGCGGACCCGACGAGCTGTTCGACCGACTCCGCCGCGATGTCCCGTGGCGAGCCGAGCGACGTCAGATGTACGACCGCGTCGTCGACGTCCCCCGGCTGGTGTCGATCTATCAGAAGGACGATCCGTTCCCCGATGCGTTGATCACCGAGATGCGGTCTGCGCTGTCGCGGCATTACCGCGACGAACTGCCCGAAGGTTTCGCGACCGCCGGCATCAGCCTCTACCGCGACGGCAACGACTCGGTCGCCTGGCACGGTGACCGCATCGGCCGGGCGTCGACGCACGACACGATGGTCGCGATCGTCTCCCTCGGCGCCCCGCGGCCGCTGATGCTGCGACCGCGCGGCGGCGGGAAGTCGCTGAAGTTCACCCTGTCCACCGGTGACCTGCTGGTCATGGGCGGCAGCTGCCAGCGCACCTGGGAACACGCGGTACCCAAGGTGCGCGGCGTCGGGGCGCGGATCAGCATCCAGCTGAGGCCGCCCGGGGTGTGGTGAGCGCGGGTGCTCGTTTCGCGCGGTGGCTCGCTGGCGCTCGCTACCGGCTCAACGAGCGGGGGTGCGGGTGCTCGTTTCGACGCGGTGGCTCGCTGGCGCTCGCTACCGGCTCAACGAGCGGGATTTGCGGTGGCTCGCTACCGGCTCAACGAGCGGGATTTGCGGGCGCTCGCTACCGGCTCAACGAGCTCAGCCGGCGTTGGAAATCGGCGTGATCGGCAACCGCAGTGCGGCGGGTGCGTACTCGGGCACCGCGGGACGGGCGGGGTGCACCGGGGCGACCGGCTCGTACGACGCACCGAGCTCCGGACGCGGGTCCGCCTCACCGGCGTTCGGCCACATCGCGAGTGCGCGCTCGGCCTGGGCGGTGATCGTCAGCGACGGGTTCACACCCAGGTTCGCCGATACCGCCGAACCGTCGACGACGTGCAGGCCCGGATGGTTGAACACGCGGTGATACGGGTCGACGACGCCGTCGTCGGCGGAACGTCCGATCGAGCAGCCGCCCAGGAAGTGCGCGGTCATCGGGATGTTCAGCCAGTCGACGAAGGAACCGCCCGGGTCGCCGTCGATCTCGTCGGCGATCTTGCGGACGGCCTCGTGGCCCACCGGGATCCAGGTCGGCGGCGGGTCGCCGGCACCTGGCTTGCTGCGCAGCATCGGACCGAAACGGCCACGGCGCGAGAATAATTCGAGGGAGTTGTCGGCGGTCTGCATCACCAGGGCGATGATCGTGCGCTCGGACCAGTTGCGAACCGACAGGCCACGCAATGTGACGAGCGGGTGCTTGATCATCTCGACCACGGCTGCGAGAGGCCGCGGCAGGCGACCGTCGCCATCGATGAGCATCGCCTGCAACAACCCGATCAGGTTGCTGCCCTTGCCGTATCGCACGGGCTCGATGTGGGTGTGTTCGTTCGGGTGGAACGACGACGTGATCGCCACACCCTCGGTGTAGTCGACCTTCAGATCGGTCGCGGTCGCGGCCAGGACGGCCTCGGAGTTGGTCCGGACCACCTTCCCGAGCCGAGGGGACAGCCCGGGAAGTCGACCGCTCTGCTGCATGTCCAGCAGCAGCTTGTTGGTGCCGTACGTGCCGGCGGCGAACACCACGTGATCGGCGGTGAACGAACGGCGACCACGGCGCGACCAGCGTCGACCCGTTCGATGCGTACCGACGGTGTATCCGCCCTCTGATCGTGGACGGACATCGTCGACGGTCGTCAGCGGGATGACGGTGGCACCGGCCTGTTCGGCCAGGTACAAATAGTTCTTGACCAGCGTGTTCTTCGCGCCGACGGGACAACCGGTCATGCAGGCGCCGCAATCGGTGCAGCCGGTGCGGGCCGGTCCGGCGCCGCCGAAGAACGGGTCCTCGACAGTCTTTCCGGGCTCGCCGAAGAAGACGCCGACGGGCGTGTGGACGAAGGTGCCGCCTGCGCCCATGTCCTCGGCGACCTTGCGCATCACCCGGTCGGCCGGGGTGACCTTGGGATAGGTGGTCACACCGAGCATGCGCGACGCCTGGTCGTAGTAGGGGTCGAGTTCGGCGGCCCAGTCGGTGATCTTGCCCCAGTGCGGGTCGTCGAAGAATGCGGGGAGTGGCCGGTACAGCGTGTTCGCGTAGTTCAGCGATCCGCCGCCGACGCCTGCGCCGGCCATCACGAGGACGTCGCGCAGCAGGTGCATGCGCTGGACGCCGAACATGCCGAGCGCCGGCGCCCACACGTAATCCTTGAGACGCCAACTGGTCTTGGGCAGGTCGGCGTCGGCGAAACGACGACCCGACTCGACGACCGCGACGCGATAACCCTTCTCGGTCAGCCGGAGTGCGGCCACCGAGCCGCCGAAACCGGAACCGATGACGATGGCGTCGTAGTGGTCGGCGTCATGATGAACGGTCCTGGTCACTGGGCGAGGGTCCTTTCGGGATCGGTGTCGGTGACGGTGGTTTCAACGGTTTCGGCGACGGCCGGGATGGCGTCGTCGAAGCGGTGGTCGGCGGCCTCGAACGACGCCATCTGGCGGCGGAAGTCGCTGGTGAACTTGGGCCACATCACCGAGTTGCGGCCGGTGGAGTCGAGGTACCAGCTCGAGCAGCCACCCGAATTCCACACGGTGCGTTCCAGTTCGGGGTCGAGGTCGGCGTTGTAGCCGTCCTGCGCCGCCTGGGTGACCTCGAAGGTCGAATGCCCGGCGCGGGTGACCTCGGCGATCGTCTTGGACATGTAATACGCCTGCGGCTCGAGCATCAGCACGATCGAACTGTGGCCGAGATTGGTGTTGGGGCCGTACAGGAAGAACAGATTCGGGAAGCCGTGGACCTCGACGCCGCGGTACGCACGCGGCGAACCCTGCCAGGTCTCGGCCAGGGTGCGTCCGTCGCGGCCGGTGACGGCCCTCGCGATGGGCGGCTCGGTGGGTGTGAACCCGGTGGCGAAGACGACGGTGTCGACCTCGTGCTCGCGACCCTGATCGTCGACGGCGCCGTTCGCGGTGAGGCGGGTGATTGCACCGGTCACCGTGGCGTTGTCGCGCTGGAGGGCGGGAAACCACTTGTTGGTCAACAGCATCCGCTTGCAGCCGATGGTGTAGTCGGGGGTGAGGCGCTTGCGGAGTGAGCGGTCGCGGACCTGGACTCGGAGCTGAGCCAGCGCAAGGGTTTTCGCGATCGGCAGCAACTTGGGGTTGCGCGCCATCATCAGGACGTAGGCCTCGCGGTAGGCCCAGACCATCTTGCGGACCAGGCGGTGCACGCCGGGGACGCGCTTGTAGATGGCGCGTTCCATCGGACCGATGTTGCGGTCGAGGCGGGGCACGACCCAGGCGGGTGTGCGCTGGAAGACGGTGAGATGTCCGACGGTGTCGACGATCTCGGGCACGATCTGGATGGCCGACGCGCCGGTGCCGACCAGGGCGACCTTGCGTCCGCGCAGGTCCTGGGTGTGATCCCACTTGGCGGAGTGGAACATCGTGCCGGTGAAATCCTCGGCGCCCGGCACCTCGGGGAGGCCCGGCTCCGACAGCGCGCCCGGCGCGGCGACGAGGAAGCGGGTGCGGATCTGCCCGTTCGTCGTGTCGACGACCCACTCCTGTGCGGAACCGTCCCAGCGGGCGGCGGTCAGCGCGCAGTTGTAACGGATCTGATCGTCGTAATCGGCTGCGACCGAACGCAAGTAGTTGTGGATCTCGTGGCGTCGACCGTAGGTGTGCGCCCAGTCCGGGTTCGGTGCGAACGACAGCGAGTACAGCGAGGTGGGGACGTCGCAGGCCGCGCCCGGGTAGTCGTTCTCGCGCCACACGCCGCCGGCGCCCTCGGCCCGCTCGATCGCGAGCGTCTGCAGGCCGGGATGGTCCTTTCGCAGCCGGTGGAGGGCGGCGAGGCCACCGAATCCGACGCCGACGACGAGAACGTCGACGCGTTCGGGCAACGGGAGCGAACTGATGTCAGCCATGGTTCAGCAGGTCCTTCCAGACGGGCAGAAGACGGTCGAGGTAGTCGCGGTCGGCGTCGGGGGATCGCAGGATGCGCGACACCGCGAGGCCGCGAGCGAGTTCGATGGAGAGCTCGAGTTCTTGTGGGGTGTACCGGTCGCCGAACAGTTCGGCGCAGCCCACGGCCAGGGCGTCGGAGACACGCTGTTCGAGCGGGATCAGCGCGGTGCGCAGCCCGACGTCGCAGCGTGCGGCCACCCAGAGTTCGAGCGCGGCGTCGAACAGCGGTCCGCTGAATGCCTCGATCAGGATCTCGAGTCCCTCGTCGCCGGTGCGCGGTCGGGACAGGACCTCTTCGAGGCGCCGGTCGACGAGGTGGGCGACGGCAGCGACGACCAGCGATTCCCGGGTGGGGAAGTGGTGCAGCAGCGCGCCGCGGGAGACACCCGCACGGCGGTTGACCTCCTGGGTGGTGGTGGCCGCGTAGCCGACCTCGACCAGCGCCTCGACCGCGGCGTCGAGGACCCGGGTGCGGGTCGCCGCGGTGCGTTCGGCCTGGGTTCGCCGACGAGGGGCGCTGGTGGGCTCGGTCACAGTGGCGAGCGTAACACACAAACAGTCCGGACTGCTTGTAAGTGGTTTGGGGCGGATCTGGGTCCGGCGCGGAAACCCACCCTTTTTCGGCAAACCCTCCAGGGCCGAGAGTGGAGGAAATGCCGAAAAAGGGTGGGTTTGCGGTGGCGTGAGTTTCTCGCACCGGGGCCCGCCGGCGCGCGGAGTAAGTTCGACCTCATGCGATTCGGACTCTTCATTCCCCAGGGCTGGCGGCTTGATCTCGTGGGCATCGACCCGGCGAACCAGTGGGAGGTGATGTCGTCGGTGGCGAACCGTGCTGAATCCGCCGGCTGGGACTCGGTCTGGGTCTACGACCACTTCCACACCGTCCCGCTGCCGACCGACGAGGCCACGCATGAGGCGTGGACGCTCGTCTCCGCGCTGGCCGCGACCACGAGTCGCGTCGACATCGGACAGATGTGCACCGCGATGAGCTACCGCAACCCGATGTACCTGGCGAAGGTCGCCGCCACCGCGGACCTGATCTCCGGTGGACGCGTGCAGATGGGCATCGGCGGCGGCTGGTACGAACACGAATGGCGCGCCTACGGATACGGATTCCCCTCGGCCGGTGAGCGTCTCGCCCGGCTCGACGAGGGCGTGCAGATCATGAAGCAGGCGTGGGAAACCGGCCGCGCCACCCTCGACGGCAAGCACTACACCGTCAACGACGCGATCTGTCAGCCGCAACCGACCGCCGGGAAGCTGCCGCTGTGGATCGCGGGCGGTGGTGAGAAGAAGACGCTGCGGATCGCGGCGCAGTACGCCGATTACACCAACTTCGACGGCACTCCCGAAGGATTCGCCCACAAATCGTCGGTGCTGCAACAGCATTGCGTCGACCTCGGACGCGACTTCGATTCGATCGTCCGGTCGTCGAACTACAACGTCATCCTCGGTGAGACCGACGCCGACGTCGAGCGCAAGCTCACCGATCTCGAGGCGGGGATGGCGAAGATCGTCGGGCCGGAAGCGGCGTCGGGCAGCATGGGCGCGTTTCGCGGGATGCCTGCGGTCGGAACCCCGGAGCAGGTCGCGGACAACCTTCGTGGGCTCAAGGCAGCCGGTATGACCTACGGGATCTTCTACTTCCCGAACATCGCCCACGACCGCGAGGACCTTGAGTTGTTCGAGGAGCACGTGGTGCCCGCGTTGCGCTGAGCTGGGACGTCCGGAGCCCCGACTGCCGAACCTCAACTCGACCGGCAGACGTCGATCGACGTCTGCGGGTCGGGTTGACGTCGACCGGTAGTTGGGTGGGCGACGGTGGGTCGCCGGCCCTTCGAGGCTCGTCGCTTGCGCTCCTCGCACCTCAGGGAGCGGGGGTGGCTCGTCGCTTGCGCTCCTCGCACCTCAGGGAGCGGGGGTGGCTCGTCGCTTGCGCTCCTCGCACCTCAGGGAGCGGGGGTGGCTCGTCGCTTGCGCTCCTCGCACCTCAGGGAGCGGGGGTCGTGTCGCTCCCTTTCGATACGCTCGCAAGCTCGCTACTCAAGGAGCAGTGCGGGGCTCGCTACTCGAGGAGCAGGCTTCACAGCTTTCGCAACCGGTCCGCGGCTTCGGCGATGACGTCGTCGCGCTTGGCGAAGGCGAAGCGGACGAGGTGGTGCCAGGGTTCGCGGTCGTCGGCGAAGACGCTGACCGGCACGGCGGCGACGCCGATGCGCTCCGGTAGGGACCGGCAGAACTCGATGCCGTCGTCGAAGCCGAGGGGGCGCGGGTCGGCGCAGACGAAATAGGTTGCCTCGCTGCGGTGTACGTCGAAGCCGACGTCGAGGAGGGCGGCGGTGATCATGTCGCGCTTGTCCTGCAGCGCGGCGGCCGACGCGCGGACCCAACCCATCTCGTTGTCGAGGGCCTGGGCGACGGCCGGCTGGAACGGACCGGAACCGACGTAGGACATGTACTGCTTGGCGGTCTTGGTCGCGGCGATCAGCTCGGGAGGCCCGCTGATCCAGCCGACCTTCCAGCCGGTGCAGTTGAAAGTCTTCGCGGCGCTGGAGATCCGGAGGGTGCGCTCGCGCATGCCGGGCAGCGTCGCCAGCGGCGTGTGGGTGCGGCCGTCGAAGAGCAGGTGCTCGTACACCTCGTCGCACACGGCGATGACGTCGAATTCGATGCAGAGGCGGGCGATCTCGGCGAGGTCGTCGTCGGACAGCACGGTGCCCGTCGGATTGTGCGGCGTATTCACGATGAACACTGCGCTTTTCGGGCCGAAAGCATTTGCGAGACGTTCGCGTTCCAGGCGGAAACCGTCGCCGTCTTCGACGAGCGGCACGACGCGTCGGACACCGCTCGCCATCGCGACCGTGGCCGCGTAGGCGTCGTAGTAGGGCTCGATCATGATGACCTCGTCGCCCGGCTCGATCAGCCCGACGACGGCACCGGCGATCGCCTCGGTGGCACCGACCGTGATGAGTACTTCGCGGTCGGGGTCGTAGTCGAGTTCGTAGTGCTCGCGCTGGTGGCGCGCCACCGCATGCCGCAGCTCCGGAACCCCGATGCCGGGCGGGTACTGGTTGTGGCCGTCGGTGATGGCGCGTCGGGCGGCTTCGAGCATCGACTCCGGGCCGTCGGTGTCGGGGAAGCCCTGCCCCAGATTGATCGCCCCGTGCTCGACGGCGAGAGCCGACATCTCGGCGAAGATCGTGGTCATGAACGGCCGCAGACGGGTCGCGGTCCTGTTCTCGAACGACATGCGTCCAGGGTGGCACATCACGGATTCGGACAGCTCGCGGACGCGGTCTGAACTGCCTGATTTCCGCGCTTTGCAACGTCATTGCAGCGTACGATCCCTCGCATGGCAGAGCCATCGGAGGTTCGAACGCGCAATCGTGCGAGACGCGTGGTCGTCGCGATTGCGGCGTGTGTCGCGCTCGTCGTCCTGGGCGCATGTTCTTCGGTCGAGCGGGTGACCAACAACGTCTCCAAGCCGACGGATGTGGCGATCGGGCAATGTGTGCAGGTCAGGTCGACCGATGGCGACGATTCGAACGTCGAGGCGACGAAGTCGGGTTGTGACGCCGAGGGGATGACCTTCATCGCGTCGCAGGTCGTGCCGGGGGAGTGCGGCGAGTTCGAGAACTACCTGACCTTCCCGGACACCTCCGACCGCCTGTGCCTGATGCCGAACTTCGCGCAGGGTGAGTGCTATGCGATCCCGCAGTCGGCGGGCGGTTCGCTGGTCGACTTCAAGGAGGTCGACTGCAACGCCGACGCGGGTCCGGACTCCGTGGTCTACCTCGTCGAGACGACCGGCGACGGCTCCCTCGAATGCGCCGAAGGCCAGGTCAAAGCCGCCTACGAGAAGCCGGAACCGCGCGTCTTCTGCCTGGCCTCGTTGTCCGGCGGCTGACCTCACCCCCTCGATCGGACCATCCCGCGCCGTGCCTGGGGTGGTCCAACTGAGCGACGCCGCGACACATTGTGGTCGCCGCGCACGATCTCGGGGTGTCAGACTGAGGCCACCTGCCCGAGGAGGATGAGGAGGAGCGAATGCCGCGGAACCCCGGCGAGCACTTCGCCGGCTACACGATCATCCGACTCATCGGCCGGGGCGGAATGGGCGAGATCTATCTGGCCCGGCACCCGCACCTGCCGCGCAACGAGGCGTTGAAAGTCCTGCCCGCCGAACTCAGCCGCGACCCGATGTACCGGCAACGGTTCGTCAAAGAGGCCGAACACGCGTCGAGCGTCGTGCATCCGTCGATCGTCACGATCTTCAACTCCGGTGAGTACGACGGTCATCTGTGGATCGCGATGGAATTCATCGACGGCATCGATGCCCTCAAACTACTGCGGAAGACGCCGCAGGGCCTCGATCCGCAGACCGTCATCGCCATCGTCCGATCCGTCGGCGCCGCCCTCGACCGCGCCCACGCCACCGGGCTGCTGCACCGCGACGTCAAACCCGCCAACATCCTGCTGCAGGGCGTCGACGGCCCGGAACCGCGAGTGTTGCTCGCGGACTTCGGGATCGCGAAGTCCGAACAGGACGTCAGCCACCTGACGTCGACCAACGTCTTCCTCGGCACCGTGGCCTACGCGGCGCCGGAGCAGCTGCTGGGCGACACGGTCGACGCCCGCGCCGACCAGTACGCCCTCGCCGCCACCGTCTTCGAACTCCTCACCGGCCGACCGCCGTTCCAGGGCGCCAGCACGGCGTCGATCATCGCCCACCACCTGCAGTCGATGCCGCCGCGACTGTCGAGCCTGCGCCCCGGGATCTCGCCCGCAGCCGACGCGGTGTTCGGCCGGGCGCTGGCCAAGGAACCCGACCGTCGCTACCCGTCGTGCCGCGAGTTCGGCGTCGAACTCGAACGGGCACTCACCACTCCGGAACCGCCGAGACTGTCCAAAGAGCCGACGCTGCGCTCCCCGGGTTCGACGCCGGGGCCCGTCGTCGGTGCGCCGTATCAGCAACCGGGCGCCCATCAGCCGCAGCAACCTCCCCGGCCTGTGCAGCCGCCGTACGGGGGCGGCCCGTCGTATGCGGGGTCACCGCCGGGCCATCCGCCCGGCCAACCTCCGCCGGGCACGTATTCCCCTGGCTACCAGGGTTATCCGTCGCAGCCCGGTTACCCGACGCCGCCACCGAAGAAGAAAGGGTCGGGGGTGCTGATCGCACTGGGTGCGCTCGCGCTCGTCCTGGTTCTCGCGATCGTCGGTGGCGTCGTCTATGTGGCGACGAAGGTGTCGACCGCCCCCGAGGCCGGTGGCACGTCGACGACTTCCGCGGGACCGACGGAGTCCACCGGAACCACGCCGAGTGAGAGCCCCGCGGCCCGGACCACCGACACGACGCCGTTGTCGGTCACCGGACCCGACGACGTGGGAATCGGCGAATGCGTCGGCATCGCCATGCAGGCGGGATCGTCGACGACGGTGCTGGCGTCGAAGATCGACTGCGACTCGTCGGGGATGAACTTCTACACCGCGTCGATCATCCCGACGGCGACTCCGTGTGCCAGCGAACAGAATTCGACGCTGACCTTCCCGAACAGCACCCGAAAGCTGTGCCTGACACCGAACTTCTACGAGGGGCTCTGCTACCTGATCCCAAAGGAGGGCGGGTCGCTGGCCGACTATCGCGAGGTGCCGTGCACGAGCGCGCCCGCGTTGCGGACGGTCCTCGCGCGCGTGAACACCCGTGGCGGGTCGTCGGTCACCTGCGCGGCCGGCGAGGCCCGCTGGACGTTCGTCCAGCCGGAGTCGATCGGGTACTGCCTGGTCGAGATCTGAGGTTTCGATACGGCTCGTCGCAAGCTCCTCGCCTACTCAACCAGCAGCAAGGACGGCTCGTCGCAAGCTCCTCGCCTACTCAACCAGCAGCAAGGACGGCTCGTCGCAGGCTCCTCGCCTACTCAACCAGCAGCAGGGACGTCAGTCCGCCGAGGTGGGGTCCCCGATGGTCGGGCCGAGGAGGTCGTCGGCGTCGGTGATGCGGTAGGCGTAGCCCTGTTCGGCGAGGAAGCGCTGCCGGTGGGCGGCGTAGTCGGCGTCGAGGGTGTCGCGGGAGACCACCGAGTAGAAGTGGGCCTGTCCGCCGTCGTGTTTCGGCCGGAGCAGGCGGCCGAGGCGCTGGGCCTCTTCCTGCCGTGACCCGAAGGTGCCCGACACCTGCACGGCGACGGACGCCTCGGGCAGGTCGATGGAGAAGTTGGCGACCTTCGACACGACGAGCGTCTGCAGTTCGCCGGTGCGGAAGCGGTCGAACAGGATCTCGCGCTCCTTGTTCTTCGTCGACCCCTGGATGACCGGACAGTCGAGTTCGCGGCCGAGTTCCTCCAGCTGGTCGATGTAGGCGCCGATGACCAGCGTCTGCTGGTGCTGGTGCTTGTTCAGGATCGCCTTCACCACGTTGACCTTGGTGTGCGCGGTCGAGCAGAGCTTGTACTTCTCCTCCGGCTCGGCGACCGCGTACTGCAGGCGCTCCTCGTCGGTGAGGGTCACGCGGACCTCGATGCACTCGGCGGGCGCGATCCAGCCCTGCGCCTCGATGTCCTTCCACGGGGCGTCGTAGCGCTTGGGGCCGATGAGGGAGAAGACGTCACCCTCGCGGCCGTCTTCGCGGACCAGGGTCGCGGTGAGGCCGAGGCGGCGGCGCGACTGGAGGTCGGCGGTCATGCGGAAGACCGGTGCGGGCAGCAGGTGCACCTCGTCGTAGATGATCAGGCCCCAGTCGCGGGAGTCGAAGAGGTCGAGATTCTTGTACTCGCCCTTCGACTTTCGCGTCATCACCTGGTAGGTCGCGATGGTGACCGGGCGGATCTCCTTGCGTTCGCCGGAGTATTCGCCGATCTCGTCCTCGGTCAGCGTGGTGCGGGCGACGAGCTCGCGCTTCCACTGCCGCCCGGCGACGGTGTTGGTGACCAGGATCAGGGTGGTGGCGCCGGCCTTGGCCATCGCGGCCGCGCCGACCATCGTCTTACCCGCACCACACGGCAGCACGACGACGCCCGATCCGCCGGCCCAGAACGAGTCGGCCGCCATCTCCTGGTAGTCGCGCAGATGCCAGTCGTCCTGGGCGAGGTCGATGGGGTGCGCCTCGCCGTCGACGTAACCGGCGAGGTCCTCGGCCGGCCAGCCGACCTTCAGCAGCACCTGCTTGAGGCGGCCGCGCTCGGACGGATGCACGACGACGGTGTCGTCGTCGAGTTGCGCACCCAACATCGGGGCGACCTTCTTGTTGCGCATGACCTCGACCAGCACCGCGCGGTCGAGGCTGACGAGCGTGAGGCCGTGCGCCGGGTGCTTGACCAGCTGCAGGCGGCCGAAGCGGCCCATCGTGTCGACGACGTCCATCAGCAGCGGCTGGGGGACTGCGTAGCGCGAGTACGTGACCAGCGCGTCGACGACCTGCTCGGCGTCGTGGCCCGCAGCGCGCGCATTCCACAGCGCGAGCGGCGTGACCCGGTAGGTGTGGACGTGCTCGGGAGCACGTTCGAGTTCGGCGAAAGGTGCGATCGCCTGACGAGCGGCCTGCGCATCGGGGTGGTCGACCTCGAGCAGCAGCGTTTTGTCGGATTGCACGATCAGGGGTCCATCGGTCACCCGCTCCATTGTCCAGATGGGAGCGGTGATTGTCAGCGACGGGTGAGTTTGTGGGTCAGAACACGGGGATGCCGAGCCGGCGGCGCACCCGCAGGTCGACGATGTTCAGCCGGAAAATACCGCGCAGCACGGGTGCCACGACTGGGTCGACGACGCGCAGCGCGGCGAGAATCGCCTGGTAGCGGCGGGCGTCGTCCTCTGTCCAGGTCCAGCCCATCATCGCCCGGAACTCCGGCGGGAGGCCGGCGTTGATCGCGTAGGTGAGGAAACCGCCGAGCGTCTTGTGGGCGACGGTGCCGACGACGCCGGCGCGGAACTCCAGGAAGGAGAGGTCGGCGAGGCTGCTCAGCTCCTGCCGGACCGGCTCGTCGATGCGCAGTTCGGCCAACTGGCTGTTCCAGTAGACGAGGAGGTCGTCGTAGGTCGCCGGCCACTTGTCGCGGGGGACGTTGAGTGCGGTGCCGAGCGGATGCGACTCGGTGAGCACCAGGTGCTTCTCCGCCTCGGTGAGCGGTCCGTAGATCAGCTCGTACTGGTCGATGAAGTACTTGAGCAGGCACACCGCTACCCACAGCTGCAGACGGGAGTCGTTGGCGCTGTAGCGGACGGGGCTGGTCTCGGTGGAATAGACCTGGTCGTGGACGCGGCCGACGCAGTTGTGGATGTACTCCTTGTCGGAGTCGTTGCCCATCAGTGCCACGGCCAGGAAGGTGCCGGTGGTGCGGGCGCGTTTGATCGGGCGTTTGATGGCGTTGCCCTGCGGCACGCGGCTCTCGTGGACGCCGTACCCGACCTTCGGGTTGGACAGCTGCATGATCACGTTCGCGACGGAGAGCGTCGGACCGATGACGGTGACGAGGTCGGCGGGGCGGGTCACCGGGCGGCGCCGGCGGTGCGATCGCCTGGTCCGCGGCACCATGTCGTGCTGGTAGGTGTCCGGGACCTCGACGGAGGCGTCGGCGAGATGGCGTACGGCGGTCATGGCGGGCCAGCTTTCCTCGGCGCTGATAATCGCGAGCCTACCAAGATCTTGAGACGGATGTCACAGGTCGTTTCATCGGGTGATGGGGCCTTCGTGGCTCGTCGCTTGCGCTCCGCGCACCGGAAGTACCGGCGGCCGTCGTGGAATTCACCGATGAGCAAGGGTTCCACCGATCACACGCGACGAGATCGTCGCACCCGCGCAGAAATGAGGTCGCATGCGACATCGCTTCGCCCGTACGACTTCAGCCGAGGTCGCTCATCCGGATCGATGTCGCGTGCGACGTCGATCCGGATGCCATGTGCTGGGGCTGCACGGGGTGATTGCTGCACTGCGGTCGGGCGGCGCGAGAATCGCGTCCATCTCAGGGGTCGGCAGGGGCAATGTGCCCTCCGACGGTGCTCACGGGGACGCGTTCGTCGGCGCTTCCCCGGGTGCGGTGGCAAGGTGAACTCAGCCGGCCTTCGAGGCTCGTCGCTTACGCTCCTCGCACCTCAGTATCCGCGGCCGGCGGGCCGGCCGTCGTGGTTGGGGAAGGTTCGTGCTGGTCACCGCCGGTGGTCCGGGGTGATAGTGGAAGGGTGGAGTGCGGTGACCTCGGATACTCCTTTGTGCCGGTGAGCCAGTACCTCAGTGTGAGGCGCGGGGCCTGCCACGGGAATCGTGGATTGTTGCTGCGAGCACGCGGATCAGACTCTGAGAGCGGTCCAGCCCCGTCCGCACCCCACTCCGATCTGTTGAGAGGAGTTGGCGATGGACATCCTCCATCCCCGCTGCGCCGGTCTCGACGTGTCGAAAACCGATGTCAAAGTGTGTGTGCGGCTGAGCAGTCCGGGTCGCAAACCGGTGCAAGAGATCACCACCTGGTCATCGATGAGTCGCGACATCCTGCGCTTGCGGGACTATCTGATCGATGAACAGGTCACCTGTGTGGTCATGGAAGCCACCGGCGACTATTGGAAACCGTTCTACTACGTCCTCGAAGATGCCCCGTTCGAGGTGATGCTGGTCAACGCCCACGACGCCAAGAACCTGCCCGGCCGCAAGACCGATGTTTCCGATGCCGCCTGGCTGGCCCAGTTGGCTGCCCACGGTTTGCTGCGGGCGTCGTTCGTTCCTCCCGAACCGATCCGCCGACTGCGGGATCTGACCCGTACCCGTACCGCGATCACCCGCGAACGCAGCCGCGAGATCCAACGGTTGGAGAAAGTTCTCGAAGACGCCGGCATCAAACTATCGGTCGTCGTTTCCGACATCACCGGAGTGTCGGCCCGCCGAATGCTGCGGGCACTGGCCTCGGGGCAACGCGACCCCGATGTGCTGGCCGAGATGTCGGTGAAACTGCTGCGCCGCAAAATCCCCGCGCTCACCCAGGCACTACAAGGCCGCTTCACCGAGCACCACGCATTCCTGGTGACACTGCATCTGGACTTCATCGATCAGCACACCAGCCAGATCGATGCCCTCACCGCACGTATCGAGGAAGTGATGGCGCCCTTTCAGGCCGCCCGCGACCGGCTCGTCACCATCCCCGGAGTCTCCACCACCACCGCCGATGTGATCATCGCCGAGACCGGGGCGGAGATGACCCAGTTCCCCACACCCGGACACCTGGCCTCCTGGGCCGGAGTCTGCCCCGGCCACCACCAATCAGCCGGACGCACCAAAAACGCCAAAACCCGGCCCGGTAACCGCCACCTCAAAGGTGCCCTCGGGGCTGCGGCCCTATCGATCGCCAACCACCGAGGAACATTCCTCAACGCCAAGTACCGCCACCTCATGCGCCATCGCGGTAAGCCCAAAGCCATCGTCGCCATCGAACACAGCCTGCTCACGATCATCTGGAACATGCTCACCGACAACACCAGCTACCGAGAACCCGGACCCGACTACCACCAACGCAGCCACCCCGACCGCGCCCGCAACCAAGCCATCCGCCAACTCCAACAACTCGGCTACACCGTCACCCTCACCCCGAACGAGGCAGCCTAGCAACGCCCCTCACCTGAACCTTCGGATCAGGCAGCGAGGGGAGGGGGCGTCGTCGTGTTCTTTCGGCGAGGCAGCGAGGGGAGGGGGGCGTCGTCGTGTTCTTTCGGATCGGGCAGCGAGAGGGGTGCGTCGCTTCTTCGGATCAGGCGGCGAAGGGAGGGGGCGTCGTGTTCTTTCGGCTGAGGCAGCGGTGGTGGCGTGCACCTCAGGCGTCGAGCAGTTCGACGCTGGTCAGGCGGTGCAGCGAGAACCGCTGCTCGGTGTCGCTGCCCTCTTCGACGGCGACCAGCTGCCCGGCGCCGAGGACTTTCGGGGTCACCACGTGACGGCTGGCCGACCCCTGGGCGTCGACGTAGCCGACGCGGAGCCGGCGCTTGGCGCGCAGCGCGAGCTGGATGAGTGCGGTGGCCGATTCGCCGCTCCCGGTGGCGCGCACGGGAGTCGACGCCGAGGTGCTGCGGACCGGCGTGGCCGCGGCGGCGCGGTCGGTCGAGCGGATCCGGCCCACCACCGAGCGCAGCTGTTCCTCCGACGGCGCGCTACGACGCGGCTGGCTCTGACGACGGGCCCGCGACACGGTGACCCGGCTGCCGCGCTCGCGGAGGTCGACGACGGCACCCGACGAATCCTCGCCTGCCGGAGCGAATCCCGCGGCGCGCAGCTGGTCGATCACCTCGCGCACCTCCGACGGCGAGATCGCCACGGTCGGGGCGAGTGCCCGCAGCGCAAGGGGTTCGGCGGCCGGGCTGCGCAGGACCGCGGCCAGGACCGTCGGGTCCTCGCAGCGGATGAAGGCCGACGCGACGCCGACGCGGAGCTGGCCGTGCTTCCGGGCGACGTCCTCGATGAGATACGAGAGTGACTGGGGCACCGGTGTTCTCGAGTGGGTGGTGAACATCGACAACAGTTCGTTGCTGCTGCGTCCGGCGTCGAGCGCGCGTCGGACGCTCTCCGGCGTGATCCGGTACACCGATGCGGCGCCGCCGGATTCGAGGTCGGCGACGAGTTCGACCTGCTCGGCGAGTTCGGGCGTCATCGGGCCCGGCACGGTGAGGGTGAGGTCGGCCTGGGTGAGGAAGTGGTCCACAGGTTCGGGCAGGACGGCCCGCATCGCCGCCAGGACCGCGGCGTCGGCATCGGCGGGATCGGTGTCGGCCGGTGGCTCGATGGTGTAGACCCGGCCGACGGTGGTCAGCGCATCGTGTGCGACGAGCCCGATTTCGCGTGCCTCACGCAGGGTTTCGGCGACGAGGCGTTGGCTGAAGCGTCGGATCTGACGGGGCCGGTGCCAGTGCAGGTTCGCCAGCGCGGCGTCGGGCGACACCGCGACGGCGGGGTCGGCGTGGGCGAGCGTCGACAGGATGAGCTGCCGCTGGATGGGGGCGTAGGCGTCGTGGAGGTCGGCCGACAGGGTGGCCATCGCGTTGCCGTCGCGGTCGGGGTCGCCGACCTGCCAGGCGCGCCGGGGCATGTGCAGCCAGGCGTCGGCCAATGCCAGCCACTGACGTTCACGCGGCTGATGCAACCAGGTGTCCGCGGTGGAGGTCGGCGCGAAGGCCTGCTCGCCGGAATCGTTGGGCGGCGGCGGTTCCGGGAACCCGGCGTCGACGATCCGCAGGTAGCCGGCGAGTTCGACGAGGAAGGCGACGCGCTGGGTGTCGATGCCGGTGACCTTGGCGAGGCGTCGGAGTTCGCGGACGCCCAACGCTCCCGACCGCAGGACCGCTGCCGGTGTGGCGCCGAGGGCGTTGATCAGTGCGGTGAGATGGCGGATGAGTTCGAGCGCCTCGCCACCCGCCGCGGCGTCGACCGCCTTCGCGGGAAAGCGTGGCTTGAGGCCCGGCTCGTGCAGGGGAGGGGGAGTGAGATCGTCGGTGTGCCAGGCCGGTTCGCCGCGGATCACCGCACCGACCATGGGCGGGAGTTCGACGGTCTGATTGTCGACGCGGGCCAGCAGACCCGACGAGATCAGTTGTGCCACCGGCGTGCTCGGGTCGGCGTCGGGGGCGGCATCGCGGCTGCGACCGAGCGCCGGACCGCGCGCGAGCGTTTCCAGCAGCTCGCGCGGACGTTCGTCGAGGTCGGCGATCATCGTGGCGATCTCCTCGCCGCTCCGGCCCACCAGCGGACCGGTGAGATGCGATGACCGCCAGGGCATCGCGGAATCGACGTGCTCGCCGGCGCAGAGCGAGGTCTTGTCGCCCCAGAGGATCGCGCGGCGCCGGAGAAGTTCGATGCGGGCCCGGACCTCGTCGGCGGCGGCCCGGCCGGACAGGGCCTTGACGATCTTGGCGATCGACGGGCGCTTGGTGTTCGAGGAACTACGGGCGCCCATGGCGATCGCCTGCTCCAGGACGGCGACCGCCAAGACGTCGAGATCCTCCCGGCCAGCGCCAACGACGCCGCGGACAGCGCGCGCTGCGCCAGCACGCGCGTGCCCTGCGGGGTGGGGGAGGCGAGGTCAGGGCGTTCGATCAGCAGCTCGGTGAGCGCGTCGTCGGAACGCGCAGCCAACTCATCGGCCAGGCCGGTGTGCTGGTCATCCGAACTCATTCGATCGAGCTTACCGGGTGGGTGGCCCCGCTCTGTTCTTGCTGTGGGGGTGGTTTCGATACGGTCCTCGGCTGGCGCCTCGGACCTACTCAACCAGCAGAGGGAGCGTCCTCAGACGTCGCCGCGGCGGATCATCCGTCCGCGGGCGGTCTCGAAGTCCACCCGCTGACCGCGAACCCAGGTCCCCTTGACGACGCCGGCGAGTGCCCGGCCGTCGTAGGGGCTCACCGGGTTCTTGTGGTGGAGCCGGTTGACGTCGACGATCTGTGCGGACTCCGGCTCGAAGATGGCGAAGTCGGCGTCGCAACCGAGGGCGATGCGGCCCTTGGTGGGCAGGCCGGCGAGATCTGCGGGCGCGGAGGCCATCCACTGCATCACCTGCGGGAGGTCGATACCGCGCTTCTTGGCCTCCGACCAGATGAGCGACAGGCCGAGCTGCAACGAGGCGACGCCACCCCACGCGACGCCGAAGTCGCCGTTCTCGGGGTCCTTGAGGTCGACGGTCGACGGCGAGTGGTCGGAGACGATGCAGTCGATGGTGCCGTCGAGCAGTCCCTCCCAGAGCAACTCCCGGTTGCCGGCCTCGCGGATGGGCGGGCAGCACTTGAAGGCCGTCGCACCGTTGGGCACCTCCTCGGCGAGCAGGGTGAGGTAGTGCGGGCAGGTCTCGACCGTGATCTTCACGCCGTCGCGCTTTGCGCTCGCCAGCATGGGCAGCGCGTCCGACGACGACAGGTGGAGCACATGCGCGCGGACGCCGGTCCAGCGTGCGCGCTCGATGACCTCGGCGATCGCCAGGTTCTCGGCGCCGCGCGGGCGCGACGCGAGGAAGCGGGTGTACTCGTCACCTTCGGGTGACGGGGCGTTGTCGATGGCGCGGGAGTCCTCGGCGTGGACGATCATCAGCGAGTCGAACTCGGCGAGTTTGGCCATGTCGGCCTGCATCTCGTCGGCCGTCAGGTGCGGGAACTCGTCGACGCCCGAGTGCAGCAGGAAGCACTTGAACCCGAACACGCCTGCGTCGTGGAGGCCGCGCAGGTCATCTTCGTTGCCGGGGATGGCGCCACCCCAGAATCCGACGTCGATGTGGGTCTTCCCCTGTGCGGCAGCCTTCTTCTCGGCCAGGGCGTCGACGTTCACGGTGGGCGGGATCGAGTTGAGCGGCATGTCGATGAGCGTGGTGACGCCGCCGGCGGCCGCGGCGCGGGTGGCCGAGTCGAAGCCCTCCCACTCGGTGCGGCCGGGCTCGTTGACGTGGACGTGGGTGTCCACGAGGCCGGGGATCATCACCTGGTCGTCGGCCAGCTCGATGACCTCGGTGCCCACCAGTCCGCTTCCGAGCGGTTCGATGGCGACCACCCGGCCGTCGCGGATGCCGATCTCGCGCGCCACGATGCCAGCTGTCGTCAGCGTCTGTTCACCCCGTACGACCAGGTCGAACGGCGCATCGGTCGCGTGCTCGGCGGCGTCGGAGAGAGGGGCCGGGGCGCCGTGTTCTGAGGTCATGGGGCGGAACTCCTTGCTGGTTGCCGTGTCCTGGGGTTCGGTCCAGAGACTAACCGAGCCGTTTCTCATCGTGGAATCTTGTCATGCCATTTTGGAACGCGACTCGCGAGTAGCGCTTAGCAGTGCTATTGACAGCGCCCAGGACGATGACGCTAACCTTCACAAACGCGGAAGCGTGATTCCACATCACGGAACTTCCCCGAGTGTAGGAGCGCGGTCAACGCTGACCGTCCGACCGAAAGTGCAACAGATGAGCACTGAACCGCCCACGATCCAGCGCGACGAGGCAACGCCGACGACGTCTCCGACCGGCGTCCTCGACGCCACGGACACGACCGGTGTGACCGGAACCGTCCCGGCCGGGCTGAGCCCCAAGCTGTACAACGACGACCTCGCACCCACGAGTCGCGCCGGCCGCCGCTGGAGCAGCTACAACATCTTCACGCTCTGGGCCAACGACGTTCACAGCCTGGGCAACTACGCCTTCGCCATCGGTCTCTTCGCGCTCGGACTGGGCGGCTGGCAGATCCTGACGGCGCTGGTGCTCGGCGGTGTCTTCCTGTTCCTGTTGCTCAACCTCTCCGGTTTCATGGGCGAGAAGACGGGTGTGCCGTTCCCGGTCATGAGCCGCATCTCGTTCGGTATCCGCGGCGCGCAGATCCCCGCCCTCATCCGTGGCGGTGTGGCGATCGCGTGGTTCGGCATCCAGACCTACCTCGCGTCCGTCGTTCTCCGGATCATGCTGGTCGCCCTGTTCCCGGGCGCGGCCGATCTGGACACCAACCGGTTCCTCGGGCTCTCGACCCTGGGCTGGATCTCCTTCGTTTCGCTGTGGGTGATCCAGGTGATCATCGTCAGCTACGGCATGGAGATGATCCGGCGCTACGAGGCCTTCGCCGGTCCGGTCATCCTCGTCACGATGGTCGCGCTGGCCATCTGGATGCTCAGCAACGCGGACTGGACCATCGCGTGGTCGACGCCCGATTCGCTGACCGGCATGGACATGTGGCTGCAGATCATCGGCGGCGCCAGCCTGTGGGTCGCCATCTACGGCACCTTCGTCCTGAACTTCTGCGACTTCACGCGCAACGCGGAATCGCGAAAGGCGATCGTGCGCGGCAACTTCTGGGGTATCCCGCTCAACATGCTCCTGTTCGGCGGCATCGTGGTGGTCCTGGCCGGCGCGCAGTTCCGGATCGACGGCCGGGTCATCGAGTCGCCGTCGGACATCGTCCAGACCGTCCCCAACACCTTCCTGCTGGTGCTCGCGTGTCTGGCGCTGCTGATCCTCACCGTCGCGGTGAACCTGATGGCCAACTTCGTCGCGCCGATCTACGCGCTGTCCAACCTGTTCCCGCGCCACCTGAACTTCCGGCGCGCAGCGCTCGTGACCGCGATCATCGGACTGATCATCCTGCCGTGGAACCTGTACAACTCGCCCGCGGTGATCAACTACTTCCTGGGCGGGCTCGGTGCGCTGCTCGGGCCGCTGTTCGGCATCGTCATGGCCGACTACTGGCTCGTCCGCCGCTCGCGGATCGACGTGCCCGCGCTGTTCAGCGAAGCGCCGGACGCCGCGTATCACTACCGTGACGGAGTGAACCTGCGCGCGATCGCCGCCCTCGTCCCGACGGCCGCCTTCGCGCTGGTGATGGCCTTCGTCCCGGCGTTCGACGTGGTCGCCGAGTTCTCCTGGTTCATCGGTGCCGGCCTGGGTGCGATCGTGTACCTGGCGGTCGCCGACCGTCGCGGACCGTTCGCCGAGGTGTCGGGCGAGCCGATCTCCGTCGCCAGCACCCACTGATCCCAGCCGCTGATCCCAGGAGGTAGATCCGATGCGCATCCTCGTCGCCAACGTCAACACGACCGAGTCGATGACCGAGGCCATCGCGGCCTCGGCACGCTCGGTGGCCTCGCCCGGTACCGAGATCGTCGGCATCACACCGCGATTCGGCGCCGACTCGTGCGAGGGCAACTTCGAGTCCTACCTCGCCGCCATCGCGGTGATGGACGCGATCCTCGCCTATCCCGAGCCGTATGACGCCGTCATCCAGGCCGGTTACGGCGAACACGGGCGCGAAGGACTGCAGGAACTCCTCGAGGTGCCGGTCGTCGACATCACCGAGGCCGCGGCGTCGACCGCGATGTACCTGGGACACAAGTTCTCGGTCGTGACGACGCTGGACCGGACGGTCCCGCTGATCGAGGACCGGCTCAAGCTCGCCGGCCTCGACCAGCGCTGCGCGTCGGTCCGGGCATCGGGACTCGGTGTGCTGGAACTGGAATCGGACCCGGAACGGGCCGTGAAGGCGATCGTCGAACAGTCCACGAAGGCGGTGCACGACGACCATGCCGAGGTGATCTGCCTCGGATGTGGCGGGATGGCCGAACTCGAGGAGCAGGTTCGCGCCACGACCGGCGTACCGATCGTCGACGGTGTGCGTTCCGCGGTCACGATCGCCGAAGGTCTTGTCCGGATGGGACTCTCGACGTCGAAGGTCCGTACCTACGCGAAACCGCGCGAGAAGAAGGTCACGGGCTGGCCGTTCACGATCTGAGCCGACGGTCGGGGTTCTCCCGGTCCGGCGCCCGAAGATCCGATTGCGTTTTGTTCCGGGGGCCGGGACAAAACGCAATGTGATTCGGCGGCCGATCGAATCACTCGACTACTGGTCCTCCCGGGTGGTGTGCGGCCACAGCGGGTCCCGTCCGGTCAGGCCGGCGAGCCGGTCGACGAGGGGCGCGTCGTCGGGTACCTCGACGACCGGCCCGAACATGCCGTCGCGCTCGGCCTGCGGTTGGGGTGGGTAGTGGAAGTCGAACACGACCTGCAGGATCTCGTCGGGGACGTCGAGCGCGATGTCCGCGGCGCGTGCGACATCCCAGCCGTGCAGGACCAGTTCCGACAGCGCGACCATCCCCATCATCTCGGCGGGCAGCTCGACGCCGCCCGCCTGGGTCATGCCCTCCCACGCTGCGGTGTCGTTCCAGGAGTCGGCGAGGTCGCACACGTGACGGTGCAGGTCGTCTCGCCATTCCGGCGCCAGTCGGCTCTGCCCCGGGTTCGGCGGCGTCGAGGTCAACGGACCGAAGTCTTTGCGAGCCGCGGCCGCGAACGCCTGCGCGAATCCGTCGACGTGGGCGACCAGTGCGGCGAGATCCATGTCGCGACACGGGGTCGGACGGTCCAGTTCGGTGTCGGGGATCGTGGCGGTCAAAGCCAGCATGTGATCGGCAGCCGCAGATATCAAGCGCGCCTGGGTCGTGTCGGTGGGCATCCGAGTCCCTCTCCTCGTGTCTGAGTGCTCACCGGGACTGACCACCCGGCCGTTGATTTCTCATCGGACGCACGACAGGGCTGTGGATGCGGCGCTCGAGCCGCCGGCAGCGGCTACCTCAGACCTGATGGCACGACGTTGCCGTCGACCGTCACCGTGACCTCGCCGGTCGTCGTGTTCTCGGAGATCTCGCCGTGTTCGAAGGTCACCGTCTCGAGAGGCCCGTCGACCGTCACGTCACTGGTGGGGACGCCGAGAGGTCCGGCCGAACCGTTCGTGCCGAGGAGCATTGGGGTGCCGTCCGGGGCGCGTTCGGTGTTCCATGCGTCGCGGATCTTGCCGGAGGTGACGATGTATGCGGGCGTTCCGGGGTCGCTGTTCTTCGCGATGATCACACCACCGCGGAATTGTTGGTACACGACACCGCTCTCGCGAGTGCCGGCGTTGTGATCGCCGGTCAGCGGCCTGCCCAGCGCTTCTCGTTGTGCCTGAGTCGCCGAGGCGTACTTGATCGCGAGCGGGCCGGTGAGCGTCACCGACACGTCGTCCTCACCCGTCACCGTCAGCTCGGAGGGGTCGGCCCCGGCATCAACGGCGGCCGCGGGGGTGGAGATGGACGAATCGCGGTCGGCCTCAGCATTCCCACACCCGGCGGCGGCAAGCGCGATCACGAACCATCCGGCAACGAACACGGCGCGACGGGAAGCCGTCTGCTTCATAGATGTCTCCCGGACTCTCGACGTACAGCCGATCCACAACGCCCGAATCGGACGGATTTCGCACGAGTCTATCGGCCACGGTCGCGGGCGGGCGGCCACCTCTGCGTCGGCGAATGCCCGACCCTGTTCGCGGTCGAGTGGAGTTCACCCGTGTCGGCGGCGGTATTCGTCGGCGGCTCCCGGGTGTAGGGGGATGGGCCCGGTGACGATCAACGACTGGGCGTCGAGGAACTGACTGCCGATCGCCTGGGCCGGTACGAGCTGGGCCGATTGATCGAGCAGCAGGTCGACGACGGCCGCGGCGGTCGCGTCCGGCACGTCCCGGCGAGCGAGCAGTAGGTTCGCGACCCCGACGGTGGTGACCGCCGGATGCCGACCGTAGATGTCGGCCGGGATGCGCACGGGCTCGTACGCGAGGCCGTGCCGCTGTCGTAGCGCCGGGACGATTCCGCCGAGGTCGAGTAGAGCGATCGGTACCTGCGGGTCGGCGAATGCCGGGGTCGGCAGACCACCTGCCCACATGACCGCGTCGACCTCTCCGGCGGCGAGCGCGGCGCGGGCCTCCCGCATCGTCTGGCTAACCGGCCGGATGTCGCGTTCCGGACCGAGTCCGGCTGCGACGAGAACCCGCTGCGAGAGTTCCGCGGCCCCGGAACCCGGTGCGCCGACACTCACCACCCGCCCACGGAGGTCGGCGACCGTTGCGATGCCCGAATCGGCGCGGACCGCCACCTGGAAATAGTTCTCGTACACGCACCCGAGCGCGGTCAGCTGAGGGTCCGCGCGTTCCACGGCAGCGTCGCGGAGGCTGAGGGCGAGCTCCGCCGAACCCGCGGAGAGGGCGTCGAGGTTCTCGGCGGAGCCGTTGGACCGCAGGGGCCGGATCGGCGGTGCACCCGACCGGTCGGCCGCCGCGGCGAGCAGTCCGGCGAACTCCCAGAAGAACCCGCCCGACTCGCCGGCGGCCAGGCGGACCGGCGCCCCGCGCTCGGTCCCACACGCGGACACCACGAGCAGCGCGCCCAGGCCGGTGGCACCGCGGAGCATGGTCCGCCGGCCCACCGACCCGCGCGCGAACGACATGGTGCCACCTTAGGCCCGTCGCGCGCCGACCCCTGCGTCGAGGAAGGCCCGCCCCTGCTCGCGGTCGAGTGGCGTCTCCGCCTTGTTGCGCAGCACGAAGATGTAGACCAGCAGCGACACCGCGATCACGGCGGTGACGTAGGCGATGAACCACGGGACGTGACCGCCGTTCTTCGCCGCCTGGTAGATCAACGGTGCGGTGCCGCCGAACGCCGAGTTGGCGAGGGCGTAACCGAGGCCCACGCCGAGAGCACGGACGTGCGACGGGAACAGTTCGGCCTTCACGATCGCGTTGATGGAGGTGTAGCCGGTGAGGATGATGTAGCCGATGCCGAGCAGCGTCAACGACGCGGCCACCGAGGTGGTCTGGGGCAGGTAGGTGATCAGGACGTAGGTGTAGATGACGCCGCCGACACCGAAGAAGACGAGCACCGGCTTGCGTCCGACCTTGTCGCTGATCATCCCGCCGATCGGCTGCAGTGCCATCAGGAACACCAGTCCGATCAGGTTGATCCACGTGCCGACGCGGCCGTGGTCCTCGTAGGCGGTCTTGACGATGGCCGGGGCGTTCACGCTGTAGGTGTAGAAGGCGATGGTGCCGCCGATGGTGACCAGGAAGCAGACCACCAGCGAGCGCCAGTGGTGCAGGATGAGTTCGCGAATCGATCCGGACTCGGAATCGGCGCCGGTGCGCACGGCCTCCAACTGCTCCGGGGTGAGCGACTCGTCCATGCTGCGGCGCAGCCAGAAGACGACGACCGCGGCCACACCGCCGATGAGGAAGGCGATGCGCCAACCGAAGTCGGAGATCTGGTCCTTGTCGAGGAAACCCTGCATCACGAGCAGCGTGAGCTGCGCCAGCACGTGTCCGCCGATCAGCGTGACGTACTGGAACGACGAGAAGAACCCTCGACGCTCACGCGTGGCCGCCTCGGACATGTACGTCGCCGACGCACCGTACTCGCCGCCGGTCGCAAAGCCCTGCACCAGACGACAGAGGACAAGGACGACCGCCGCCCACACGCCGATCGATTCGCGGCCCGGTGTCAGTGCGATGACCAGCGAGCACGCGGCCATCAACGACACGCTGAAGGTCAGCGCCGCGCGCCGGCCCCGTCGGTCGGCGTACCGGCCGAAGAACCAGGAACCCACCGGCCGCATCAGGAAGGTGACGGCGAAGATGGCGTACACGTAGACGGTGGAGTTCTTGTCGGCCGAGTCGAAGAACTGGCTCTCGAAGTACGTCGCGAACACCGTGTAGACGTAGACGTCGTACCACTCGACGAGATTGCCCGAGGAGCCGCGCAGGGTGTTGTAGACGGCGCGGCGAGTGGCCGCGGCCGAGGATGTCGGTGGTGCGCTGCGCGCATCCGCGGCGAGCCGGGTGGTCGAGTCGGTCATCAGTCCTCCAGTCGTCGAACGTGCACCCGACACGAGTCCGGCGTCGGTGCCCCTAACACTGTGAAGGCAGTCACAGGCTCGACGGAAGCCGATCTCGGTTTCCTAACACTCCCTTAGGACTCGACGTCCGGCGCGAGATCTGCCGCCGGGATCCAGAGGTCGACCCGGAGTCCCGCAGAGCGTCCGGCGCCCACTGTCAGTTCGCCCCCGGCGCCCTCGATCAGGGCCCGGGCGATGGACAATCCGAGTCCGGAGCCCGGTGCGGTGCCGGTCGCCGCGCGGAAGAACCGTTCCGTCACGCGAGGCAGCTCGGAGGCGGGCACACCGCGACCGGTGTCGGCGACCCAGATGCGGATACGCGGCCCTTCGGATCGGCAGCCCAACTCGACGGACGCGTCCGGTCCGGCATGGTTGACCGTGTTGCTCATCAGGACGTCCAGCACCCGGATGAGGTCGTCCTCGTCGACCGCGGCGATCATCGACCGTGGCCGCTCCGGCGGCAAGGTGATCGACGCCGACAGGCCCGCCTCGGCGAACGCTCCCGCCCAGAAGTCGTGACGTTCGGTCAGCACGGTGGCGACGTCGCAGACGCCGGTGGCGGAGACGGCGGGCCGCGATTCGGCGGTGGCGAGGACGAGCAGGTCCTGAACGATGCGGTCCAGCCGATCGATCTCCACGAGCGTCTTCTCATGCGACGCGAGCGATCGGCCGGTCAGGCCGAGACCGAGAGTGTCGAGCCGAAACCGGACCGCGGCGAGCGGATTACGCAGTGCGTGAGCGGTGTCGGCGACCAGACGACGCTGCGCTGCGGTGGCGTGCTCGACGTCGTCGGCCATGGCGTCGAAGATGCGGGCCAGCTCACGGACCTCCGGCGGGCCTCTGCGCCGGGGATCACGGAGTCCGTCCGGCCGCGGTTCGACCGCGTCGGGAACGTGGTCGACGATGGATGCGCGCAGCGAGCGCACCCGGGTCGTCAACGCGGTCAGCGGACGAACCGTCCACCGCGACAGCGCAACCGCGATCAGCGATCCCACGAGCAGCATGGCAAGAGCACCTCCGGCGATCATCGCCCAGTACCTGGTGACATCCCGCTTCGCCGCCGACGTCGATGCCGCGATCACGACCGCGCCGTCGACCTGACTGCCCGTACCGATCGGTCGGGACACCAGTACCGATGCGGGCGACCACGGCGTCAGACCCGACGGGATCCGCGTGCGCTGGTTGCGCAACGCCTCGGAGACCGCTTCGGCGACCTCCGGCGACCGGGCCGAGAGGCCGGCCGAGGCGCGTGTCGTGCCGGCTCGATCGACCACCACGACACCCTCGCCGTAGAGGGCGTTGTAGCGCTCGACAGCCTGCTGTAGCTCGGTGCCCCGTATCTCCGGTTCGCGATCGGCGAGGTCGGCGAAGTAGGTGGCGGATGCGGTTCGGCTCTCGGTGAACCGTTGCAGCCGTTCACGACTCACCGTCGAAGCCAGGGGGACGGCCAAGCCGAGGACCACGATCGCCGAATAGGCGACGAGGACGAGCAGCACACGCCGCCACATCGCTCAGGAGTCCCAGCGGTAGCCGTACCCGCGGATCGTCTCGATCACGCCGGGTCTGCCGAGCTTCGCCCGGAGTGCGGTCATGTGGACGTCGAGGCTGCGGGAGATCGCGACGTAGGCGTCGCCCCAGATGGCATCCATCAACTGTTCGCGGCTCACGGCCTCGCCGCGGCGTCCGACGAGGTGCGCGAGGAGTTCGAACTCCTTCGGGGTGAGTGCCACGTCGGCGCCGGCGACGGTGACCCGTCGCGCATCGAGGTCGACCGTGATGTCGCCGGTCGATATCTGCCGCCCTGCGACGGCCGGCGCGTCGGCGACCCGCCGGCGGGCGGCCACCTCCAGTCGCGCCATCAGCTCGCCGAGCCGTGCCGGTTTGACCACATAGTCGTCGGCGCCCCCGCGTAGTGCCCGCACCACCGATCGCTCGTCGTCCCGCGCGGTGAGAACCACGACCGGCAGCCGGCTGACCGTACGCAACCGGCGCAACACGGTCAGGCCGTCCTCGTCCGGTAGTCCCAGGTCCAGAAGGGCGAGGTCGAAGTCCCGGTGACCGAGCAGGAGGTCGGCCCCTCGACGCATCCGGCGGGGCTCGTGTCCGACCTCGTTCAAGGCGTCGACAAGGGCGTCACCGACCCCGTCGTCGTCCTCCACCACCGCGATACGCATCGGCCCACGGTACGACAGCGGGTGACCGGAGAACCGGCGCCACCCTGCGGGTGGACCTGTGACGAACAGGGTCAGAGCGTGATCTGCCGATTGACGTCCTTGTAGAGCAGGTACCGGAAGTTCGACGGCCCGCCGGCGTAGCAGGCCTGCGGGCAGAAGGCGCGCAGCGACATGTAGTCGCCCTCCTGGACCTCCACCCAGTCCCCGTTGAGCCGGTAGACGGCCTTGCCCTCCAGGACGTACAGGCCGTGCTCCATCACGTGCGTCTCGGCGAAGGGGATCGATCCGCCCGGTTTGAAGGTGACGACGTTGACGTGCATGTCGTACGCGAGATCCTGCGGGTCGAGCATGCGCGTGGTGCTCCACGCGCCGTCGGTGTCGGGCATGGGGGAGGGCTCGATGTCGCGCTCGTTGCCGAACTTCGGGGCCGGGGTGTGGCCCGCGATCGGCTGGTAGCGCTTGCGGATCCAGTGGAAGGACGTGAGGGCGTCGCCGCGGTTGTGTGCCGACCATGCGGTGCCCGCGGGCAGGTAGCCGAACCCGCCCTCGCTCAGTACGTGTTCCTCACCCGCGACCGTGACGGTCAGCGAGCCCGCGGTGACGAAGAGGAAACCCTCGACCTCCGGTTGCGGTTCCGGAGCCTGCGACCCGCCGCCGGGCGCGACCTCGACGATCGCCTGCGAGAAGGTCTGCGCGCCACCGGGAACCGGGCTGTTGATCACCCAGGCGCGGGTGTCGGTCCACTCGGGGAAGACCGACGTGACGATGTCGCGGAGCACGCCACGCGGGATCACCGTGTAGGCCTCGGTGACCACCGCGCGGTCGGTCAGCAGATCGGTCTGCGGCGGGAGTCCTCCCGCGGGGGTGTAGTACGGGGAGGCGGTCGTCGTGGTCATCATGGTGTCCTCTTCGACAGGTAGGTGGATGGTCATTAGGGGCTGGTGGTCTCAGGCGGCGGGCGGCCGGTGGAGGGCGAGTTCGCGCACCTTCGCGACGGGCAGGTCGGTCGCCGTCTCGATCTCGTCGACGGTCAACGCCCCGCACGCTTCGCCGCGCCGGATGAAACCGGCGAGGGCACGCGCCGTCGCGGGTTCGTCGAGCACCGACGAGGAGATCCGGTGTGCATAGTCTCGCAAACGCACTGCGGCGGAATCGAATCCGTCACGGTAGAAGGCGTAGGTCGCCAGGTAGCGGGTCACCAGTTGGGCGGGATGGAGATCCCACCCCTGATAGAAGCCCCGCTCGAGGTGGCGTCGGACCAGTCGCGAGTGCAATGCCCAACCGGCTTCGACGGCCTCGCGGTCGCCGACGGGGAGGATGTTGGTCGACCCGTCCGACAGGCGTACACCGGTGCCGGCCGCCGCGAGCTGCATGACGGCCTTCGCATGGTCGGCGGCCGGATGTTCCATCGACTGGTACGCGGCGGCGATGCCGAGAGATGCCGAGTAGTCGTAGGTGCCGTAGTGCAACGCGGTCACCCGACCCTCGCCGACGTGGATCATCCGCGCGACGGGCGCGGTGCCGTCGACGCCCATCACCGACTGCGGGGTCTCCACCTGGATCTCGAAGCCGATCCGTCCGTCCGGGAGCCCGTGGATCCGCTCGAGTTCGCGGGCCACGGTGACCATCGCGGCGACCTGATCGGTCGAGGTGACCTTCGGCAGCGTCAGCGTCAGTCCGGCGGGGAGGTCGCCGGTCTCGGCCAGTCCGGAGACGAACAGGTCGAGGGTGCGCAGGCCGCGAGCCCGCACGTCGGCCTCGAAACACTTGAACCGGATGCCGATGAACGGGGGAGAGGTGGCGCCGGCATCGCGGATCGCGGCGACGGCAGCGGCCACGGCCGCGTCCTCCTCGTCGTCGGGGCGGACTCCGTAGCCGTCCTCGAAGTCGATGCGCAGATCCTCGATGGGTTCGGTGCGCAGCTTCTCCTCCACGAGCGTTGCGAGTTCGGTTGCGGCCGAGTCGGTCCGGGCAACGGTCTTGCGGGCGATGGCGTCGAGACCGCCGTGTTCGGCGGCGGTTTCCGATGCTGTGCGACCCCATTGGCCGGGGAGGCTCGCGGAGTACCGGTCGGCGGGAACGTAGACCGTGTGGATCGGTTGCCGGCTGCCGTCGTCGCCCGGATACCGATCGGCCAGCACGGCGTCCGCCGGGGCAAGGGCAGCCTCGACCTCGGACAGGAACGCCGCACCGAGGCGGCCGGGCTGCTCGCTCATGATGGGCCCTTCGTCGAATCCGATGGAATCTGTATTCCGCAGAGTGGAGTTTACCCGAGTCTGTCTCCGCTATCAGCCTCAGGTATTAATGGACTCGGATTGTGGTTTCACATCATGGAACGTAGCGTTGTGCCGAACTGTGGAGGTGGCAATGGCGGGGAACTCAGGTGGTGTCCAGTCGGTCGAGCGCGCTTTCGAGCTGCTGGAACTCATCGGACGCGCCGGCGGCGAATGTTCCCTGAGTCATCTGTCGTCGGAGTCCCCGTTGCCGCCGCCGACCATCCATCGGCTGCTGCGCACCCTCGTGGGCATCGGATATGTCCGGCAACTGCCGAATCGCTCGTACGCCTTGGGGCCCCGGCTCATCCGCCTCGGCGAGGTGGCGAACCGCCAGCTCGGCGCGGTGGCCGCACCCGTCCTCGCCTCGCTGGTCGCCGAACTCAGCGAGACCGCGAGCCTCGCCGTACTCGACGGTGACATGATCATCTACGCCGCGCAGGTCCCGTCGCCGCACAGCATGCGCACCAACAACGAGGTCGGGCGTCGGGTGACGATGCACAACACCGCGGTGGGCAAGGCGGTCCTCGCCGAACTCGACGACGCGCGAATCCTCAAGCACGTCACCCAGGCGGGGCTCACCCCCGCCACCGAATGGAGCGTCACGTCCTTGTCCGGCGTGTTCGCGGCCGTCGAGCAGGTGCGCGCCGACGGAGTCGCCACCGACGAACAGGAATACGAGGTCGGCGTCTGCGGCATGGCCGTCGCGGTCCCCGGCGCCCCGACGCCCATGGCCGTCGGCATCTCCGGGCCGGTCGCCCGGTTCGACGACGATCTGCGCGCCCGGGCGGTCGGGGCCCTGCGAGAGGCCGCCGGGGCCATCTCCGAAGCACTCATCGGCGCGCGGGAGGCCTAGCGTCGGGTCAGAAGGTCAGCTTCGTCGGCGTCGTGCGGTTGGCGGAGTCGCCGCTCGAGCCGTCGCCGATCTGGCCGTCGTTGTTGAAGCCCCAGCACCAGACCGAACCGGAGGCCATGGCGCACGACGTGCCGTTGCCGGTCGAGATGGAGGTGACGTCGGTCAGGGAGCCGACCTCGCGCGGGATCTTCACCGACCCGCCGGCCGAGCCGAGCTGGCTGCGGTCGTCGTCGCCCCAGCACCAGGCCTTCTTGTCGGCGACCGCGCAGGTCGATCCCCAATCGGTGGAGATGGCCGACGCCTTGGAGATGGTGTTCACCTTGGTGGGCGTCTTGCGCGGTTCGGCGGTGCCGTCGCCGATCTGGCCGTAGGCGTTGGCACCCCAGCAGTACGCATCTCCGCCGCCGGCGATCGCACAGGCCGTCTGGTAATAGGTGCTGGTGTTGGTGCTCGGATCGTTGTCGTCGTCGGGGGCGGACTCGTGATAGCCGCCGAGGGAGATGTCGGCGACGTCGGTCAGGCCGTCGACCTTGACCGGCGCCGACCGTTCGGTGGTGCTGCCGTCGCCGATCTGGCCGCTGTCGTTGTTGCCCCAGCAGAAGGCCGAGCCGTCGGACACGGCGCAGGTGGTGCCGTAGGCGGTGGTGACGTCGGTGACGACGCCGAGGCCGGGGACCTTGGCGGGGACCGAGGCGGGGTCGGTGCCGCCGGTGCCGAGCTGGCCGTATTCGTTGTTGCCCCAGCAGTAGGCGTCGGTACCGGCGACCGCGCAACTGGTGCCCCAGCCGGTGGAGATCGCCTTGACGTCGGAGATCGTGCCGACCTTCGTCGCGGCGTCGACGGTGTTGCCGTCGGAGCCGTTGCCGACCTCGCCGTAGTGGTTGTTGCCCCAGCACCACGCCTCACCCGCGGCGACCGCGCACGCCGTGCCGACGTATTTGTTCTCGCCGGTGAGGTAACCGCCGACGGAGACCGACGTCGCGTCGGAGAAACCGCCGACCGTGGCCGGACGGCTGTGCGGGGTGGTGGTCCCGTCGCCGAGCTGGCCGGTGGTGTTGTCGCCCCAGCAGTTCACGATGCCGTTGACCACCGCGCAGCTGGTGCCGAAGTTGGTGCTCACCAACGGCTGTGCGACGGTTGCCTTCTCCGGGTCGTCGACGGTGCTGCCGAGGAGGACCAGACCGGCGATCGCGCCGATGACCACCACCAGCACGGCGCCGAGGACGCCGGCGATGATGAGGCCGGTGCGCTTCTTCTTGGGTGGGGCCGACGGTACGCCCGGGTATCCGGTCGGCGCGTGCGGTTGCGAGCTGTAAAGCGGTTGCGGCCCAGACATGTTCGGGCCGGACATGTTCGCGGTGGCGCCGGGGCCGGAGGGATGGTTCATCAGCGGCTGCGGTCCCGACGGGCCGGTCATCGTGGGCGGCGGCGGGGTGTACTGCCCGTAGGTCTGCCCGTACGGCTGCTGCGGTGCCGCGGGTGCGCCGGTGCTGCCACCGACGAGGGTCGGCGGGGGAACGGGCGTGGCGGCGATCGTATTGCCCTGTGCCGCAGGCGACTCGATCGCCGACTTCAGTGCCGCGGCGAAGCTGCGGCAGTCGGGGTAGCGGATGGCGGGGTCTTTGGCGAGCGCGCGCTGGAAGACCGGGTCGAGATGTGCGAGGTCGCCGCGCAGCTGCCCGATGTGCGGGACGGGTCGCTGGATGTGGCCGAGCATCACCGACGGCTCGGACTGGCCGACGAACGGCGGCTGCCCGGCGAGGAGTGCATAGGCGGTACAGGCGAGCGAGTACTGATCGGAGCGTGCTGTGGCGTCGGCACCTTCGAGGGTTTCCGGCGCCGAGAACGCGACGGTCCCGATGAACGAGTGCGTGCCGGTGAGGTTCGCCGACCCGGCGAGCTTCGCGATGCCGAAGTCGAGCACGAGTGCGCGGTCGATCTCACCGGTGGCGGGGTCGCGGGTCACGAGGATGTTGGCGGGCTTGATGTCCCGGTGCACCACGTGGTGACGGTGGGCGTAGTCGAGGGCGTCGGCGACCTGGGTGACGACCGTCGACACCTCGGCCGGCTTCAGTCGCTCCTCGGTGAGGTCCTTGCCCTCCACGTAGCTCATCGAGAACCACGGCGAACCCTCTTCGATGCCGTACTGGTGGATCGTGATGATGCTGCGGTGATCGAGTTTCGCGGTGGTCTTCGCCTCGTTGGTGAAGCGCTGGTTGAACCCGGGCTGCGCGCTGACGGCAGTCGAGATGACCTTCAATGCCTCTCGCCGCTCGAGTTGCAGGTTCTCGACGAGATACACCTCGCCCATGCCACCCGCTCCCAGCTGGGAGATCACGCGGTAGCCGGCGATGTGGGTGCCCGGACTCAGCGGCACGGCGACACCTCTTTCTTACGGTGAGAATCACTTACGGGGAGAACCCACTCTTGGCGGACGTACGCTGGGACGATACCGAAGGGGTAATGCCCCGGGGCACCCTTCAACTGGATGACTCCGGGGTGGACGGCAACCATGTCTAGTACCCGATCCGGGTGGGTGTCAGCTTGTCGTCGGTGGTGCCGATACCGAGCTGGCCGGTCGCGTTGAAGCCCCAGCAGTAGACGTTCGACGACGCGAGCGCGCACGTCGTCCGTTCGCCCGCCGAGATCGCGGTGACATCGGACAAACCGTTGAGCCGGGTGGGATTCGGGCGATCCTCAAGGGTGCCGTCGCCGACCGATCCCCAGGCGTTGGCGCCCCAGCAGTAGCCGACGCCGCCGGCGATCGCGCAGGTCGTGTGCCCGGTGCCGGTGCTGATGGCCGACACGTCGTCGATGCCGGAGACGAGCGTCGCGGTGGTACGAGAATCCTTCGTGCCGTCGCCGAGTTGCCCGAAGGCGTTGTTGCCCCAGCAATATGCGCTTCCGCCGGCGATGGCACAGGCGGCCTGCGTGCCGGCCGACACCGTCGTCGCATTGTCGAGGTCGCCCACCCGGGTGGGCTTCGGCCGGTTGTAGGTGGTGCCGTCGCCGATCTGACCGTTGTCGTTGAGGCCCCAGCAGTAGGTGTCGCCACCGGCGACCGCGCAGGTGAAGTTCACGCCGACGCTGATCGAGGTGACGTCCTCGAGGCCGGGAACCCGCACCGGCCGGTACTGGTTCGCTGTCGTACCGTCGCCCACCTGGTCGTGATCGTTCGAGCCCCAGCAGTAGGCGACGCCCGCGGAGATGGCGCAGGTGGTCCAGTTGGCCGTCGAGATCGCGGTGACATCGGCGAGATCGGCGACCTGCGTCGGCTTCCAGCGGCTGGTCGTCGTGCCGTCGCCGACCTGTCCGTAGTCGTTGTTGCCCCAGCAGTAGGCGACACCCCCGGCGATCGCGCAGCTGTTGGGTCCGCCGGTGGCGATCGAGGTGACGCCGGTGAGGTCGGCGACCTGGGTGGGTGTCCAGCGGTTCGTCGTGGTGCCGTCGCCGAGTTGACCCGCCTGGTTGTCGCCCCAGCAGTACGCGATGGAGTCGCGGATCGAACAGGTCGCGCCCAGGCCGGCGCTGAGCACGACCTCCTCGGCCGCGGCCGCCTGCGGGCTCGCCGCGCCGTCGTTGCCGCTGCTGCCGCCGCGCGTGAGCAGCACGACGGTCGCGACCACCGCCAGCAGCGCGACCACCCCGATCACGCCCGCGATCAACGGCCACCGGCGTCGACGACCCGGTGGCGCGGCCTCGGTGGGTGCGGAATGCGCGGGAAGCGGGGGAGTGACGCCGGGCGGCGACGAGAGATGCTGCGTTCCCGGCGGCGGCACCTGCGCGTAGAGCGGTGGCGGCGGAAGTGTCTCCCGGCCGGCTCTCGGCGGGACGATCTGCGTCGCCGACGTGTCCACCCCGGCTCCGGTCGCGGCGAGCGCCCGACGCAGGTCCGCGGCGAAGTCGCTGCACGTCGGGTAGCGGTCCAGCGGGCCGCGGGCCAGGGCGCGGTCGAAGACGGGGTCGAGTGCGGCCAGGTCGGGACGGTACCGGCTGATCCGTTCCGGCGGCGACGTCAGCTTCGCGACGATGTGCCGGGTCTGGGTGTCGGCCTCGAACGGCGTCGTTCCGGACAGCAGCTCGTAGGCGGTGCAGGCGAGCGCGTACTGATCCGACCACGGACCGGCCGGCTTGCCGTCGAGGATCTCCGGGGCGGCGTAGACCAGTGTGCCCACGAACGACGACGGCGCGGTCAGCGTGGTGGCGGTGGCCAGCTTCGCGATCCCGAAGTCGAGAACCACGACACGGTCGAGAGCGCCGTCCATCGCCCGCCTGGTGACGAGGATGTTGCCCGGCTTGATGTCGCGGTGGACGACGCCGTTCGCGTGGGCGTAGTCGAGGGCGTCGGCGACGCGGTCGACGACCGTGAGGATCTCGTCGGGCCGGAACGAACCACGACGCAGGTCCCGCCCGTCGAGGTAGGCCATCGTGAACCAGGGGTCGTCGTCGGTGACGCCGTAGTGATAGATCGTGACGATGTTCGGGTGGTCGAGGGCGGCCGCGGTCTGGGCCTCCCGGCTGAACCGGCGGACGAACTCCTCGTCGACGGTCTCGGCGACGGAGATGACCTTGAGCGCCTCGCGACGCCGCAGTTGCGGGTTCTCCACCAGGTAGACAGTCCCCATGCCGCCCGTGCCGAGGCGGCTGATCACGCGGTAGCCGGCGACCTGTTCAGGGTGGTGGGCCATCAGCGCCTCCTGCCGGCGTGACCTGTGATGCGACGACGATAGCCCCGGTCCGGCCACCATGCCCGGACACCGCACTTCTTTCATTCGAATGGCGTGGCACAATGCTCCCGTGGCAAACAACAGTGGTGACTCCGGCAAGAAGCAGTACGTCGACAACGGCTGGCCGAAGGACGAGGACGGTAACCATCCCGACCACGCGGTCTCCGAGCTCGCGACGCACATCTCGGGTGCGCTGTCCCCGTTCGGTGACGTCGAGTTCCCGCTCCCGGTCGACGACCTGCCCTTCGTGCAGTCGAAGACGGTCGTCAACCGCTGACACCGATGCCGACCACCGGAACTCCCAGCGGCGGGTCGGTCTCTCCGGATGAAGGCGCCGGCCGCCTGTCCCACATCGACAGCTCCGGGACGGCGCGCATGGTCGACGTCGGGCACAAGGCGCCGACGAAGCGTCGTGCGACCGCAGGCGGCACCTTTCACACCACGGCCGAGGTGATCGGCCTCCTGAGTGAGTCGAAGCTGCCCAAAGGCGACGTGCTCGCAACCGCGCGCATCGCCGGGATCATGGCGGCCAAGCGCACCGACGAGCTGATCCCGCTGTGCCATCAGCTGGCGTTGTCGTCGGTGGAGGTCGGCTTCACCATCGGCACCGATTCCATCGACGTGACCGCGACCGTAGCCACCTCCGGCCAGACGGGCGTCGAGATGGAGGCCCTGACCGCGGTCGCCGTCACGGGGCTGACCCTGCACGACATGGTCAAGGCCGTGGACAAGCGCGCGCACATGGACGGCATCCGGTTGCTCGAGAAGACCGGCGGCAAATCCGGCGACTGGTACCGGGACGACCCGGCCGATGGCTGAGACCGTTCCCACCTCCACCGCGCCGCAACGCGTCGCGCAGATCGTCGTCGCGTCGACGCGCGCGAGCAACGGGGTCTATCCGGACCGGACCGGCCCGATCATCGAGGACTGGCTGGTCGAACAGGGGTTCCGTGTCGCCGAACGCGACGTGGTTGCCGACGGGCCGCCGGTGGGCGCCGCGATCCGCGCCGCCGTCTACGCCGGCGTCGACCTCGTGATCACCACCGGCGGAACAGGTCTGGCACCCACCGACCGCACGCCCGAGGAGACGCGGCCGCTGCTCGACGTCGAGATCCCCGGCCTGGCCGACGCCATCCGCGCCGCCGGACTGCCCAAGGTGCCGACCGCCGTCCTCTCCCGTGGCATCGCAGGTGTCGCCGGGACGACACTGGTGGTGAACCTGCCCGGTTCGACCGGCGGCGTGCGGGACGGTCTGGCCGTCCTCACCGGCGTCGTGCACCATGCCCTCGACCAGATCCGCGGCGGGGATCACTGAACAATCCCCCGATCGCCGCGACCAGACAGGATTCGCGAATGACCGTAGTCGTACACACCGCGGTGGCTCAGACGCCGATCGGGCTCGCCGACCACGAGGCGATGGTCGCCGACGCCGCCGACGGCAAGGCCGGCGCGATCGTCGGCTTCGTCGGCGCGGTCCGCGATCACGACAGCGGCCGTACCGTCGCCGCCCTGGACTACTCCGCCCACCCGACGGCGCCGAAGGTGCTCGCCGAGGTCGTCGAGGAGGTCTCGGCGGTCGACGGCGTGCGCGCGGTCGCGGTCTCGCATCGGGTCGGAGAGCTCGAGATCGGCGATGTCGCCTTCGTGGTGGCCGTGGCCGCCGATCATCGTCGTGCCGCGTTCGAGACGTGCGCCCGGCTCGTCGACGCGGTGAAGGCGCGCCTTCCGGTCTGGAAGCACCAGTTCTACGACGACGGCACCGAGGAGTGGATCAACTCGGCGTAGCCCTTCGAGGCTCCGGGAGCGGTGCGGCTCAGGCGCCGGCGCCGCCGTCGACCGGCACGATCGCGCCGGTGACGAAGGAGGCGCGGTCGCTGAGCAGGAATGCGGCCACCTCGGCGATCTCCACCCCGCTCGGCCATCCGGCCGAGCGGGGTGGAGTTGCTGATCCACTCGGTGACGCCCGGGCTGGCTGCTTCCCACTCGTCGATCATCTCGGTCGAGGTGCCGCCCGGCGTGAGTCCGTTGACGCGGATACCGTCGCGCGCCCAGCTGACGGCTGCGGTCTCGGTGATGCTGTTCAGCGCGCGCTTCATCGCGCCGTAGGCGGGCAGGTCGGGGTTGGCGCGGCGCGCCCCGATGCTCGAGGTGTTCACGATCGCGCCGCCTCCGCCGCGGCGCATCAGATCTGCCTGGGCGTTCATCGCGATCCAGTGGGCGCGGAAGTTCACCGTGAACTGCCGCTGGATGTCGGTGTCCGTGGTGTTCTGCAGCGGACCGGGTTCTTCCTGTACGACGGCACCGTTGTTGAAGGCGCCGTCGAGACGGCCGTGGAGTTCCTCCGCGCGGGCGATCGCGGCGTGGACACTCGCGTCGTCGGACAGGTCGAGGGCGACCGCGTCGGCGGTGCCGCCGGTGCTGCGGATCTCGTCGACGATCCGGTCGAGGGCATCGACGCCGCGTGCGCCCAGCACGACCGAGGCGCCCTCGTCGGCGAACAGGTGCGCTGCGGCAGCGCCGATCCCGCGGCTGGCGCCGCTGATGAAGATGACCTTGCCGGTGAGCAGGCCGATGGGCTGGGTGGGACGGATGTCGGTGTTGTGGGTCATGGCATCCAGCGTGGTCGCGGCGTGCGAGCTCAGGCAGGCACAGCTTGTACTACTCTCCGACGGCCGCGAGCACGCACACTCGACGTATGGACAAGCACGGACTCGCCTCGTTTCTCCGGAGCCGTCGTGAGCGATTGCGGCCGGAGGACGTCGGTCTGCCGACAGGTAGCCGACGACGGACTCCCGGGCTGCGGCGGGAGGAGGTCGCGGTGCTCGCACACATCTCGACCGAGTACTACGTGCGGCTCGAGCAGGGCCGCGCGCCCCGGCCGTCGGCGGAGGTGCTCGTCGGCATCGCCGGCGCGCTGCTGCTCACCGGGGAGGAGTCCGACCACCTGCACATGCTCGCCGGAACAGCCCCACTCCGCACTGCACTCCACCGACGTGACGTGCGTCCGAGCATCGTCGCGTTGCTGGGCCGCGTGCCGCAGACCGCGGGATTCGTGATGTCGGCGATCTTCGAGGTCCTCGCGTGGAACGAACTGGCCGCCGCACTGATGGAGGACTTCACCGATCTCGGCCCGACCGAACGCAACCTCGCGCGTCGGGCGTTCCTCGCCGACGACGCGGCGGCGTCGCTGTACGGCATTTCCGACGGCGCCGAGTTCCGGCACCACGTCGTCGCCAGGTTGCGGCTCGCAGCGACCCGCTATCCCTCGGATCCGGCGGTCGTCGGCCTGATCGAGGATCTCCGCGGAGGCAGCGCACAGTTCGCTCGACTGTGGGATCAGCACGACGTCGCGGCCGCGCCGACGCTCCGCAAGAGCCTGCAGCATCCCGTCGTCGGAAAGATCACGGTCGACTGCGATTCGCTGGAACTCGCCGAACGCGATCAGCATCTTGTTCTCTACAGTGCCCCGGCGGGTTCCGCGGACGCCGAGGCACTCGCCCTGCTGCAGGTTCTCGGATCAGACGTCGCGGAGATGAGGGAAGCCACCTGAGAATTGGAAAAGGGCCCCGCACGGATCGCTCATCGTGCGGGGCCCTTCGTCTGTGGCCCTCTGTGGTGCTCCGGATCGGTGTCCGGGCTACCCACAGATCAGGGGTTGGGCAGCAGGTGCTTGTTGTCGTTGAACAGCTTGATCTGCTCGGGACTCAGCGAGACACCGCTGCTCTTGGCGGCGTTCCAGAGGTTCTTGACCTCGGGGCTCACACCGGCGTCGGTGAGGGCCGAGGAAACCTGGTTGGCGACATCGTCGGTGCTCTTGGCCTCAGGGGCCTTGACGAAGCTGAAGCTGCCGTTGCCGTCCTGGAGCTTCTTGAGGATCGGGGCGGGAGCCTCGCTCGGCGCGGTGCGCGGGGTGTGACCCGACAGTCCGACACCACAGGTGGGCCATGCGCCCTTGCCCTGCGACGCGAGGACGCGCTCGGCGACGACGATCTGCTCTTCGCGGGTGGCCTGCTCGGCGGTCGGGGCGAACTCGCCGCCGCCGTGGCCGCTCCAGGTGCTCGGCGAGAACTGCAGGCCGCCGTGGTAGCCGTTGCCGGTGTTGATGGCCCAGTTACCGCCGGACTCACACTGGGCGACCTTGTTCCATTCCGCGTCGGTCGCGGCGTTCGCGGTACCGGTGCCGAGGAGGGCTGCTCCGCCACCGAGGACGGCGCCGGTGAGGGCGACCTTGGTGATGGTCTTGGTGGTCGAGCTGGTCGTCTGCTTGCGGTGACGTCCGGACATAGATCGAATTCCTCTCTCCACGCGCCTACGAAGTCAGCTGTCGGGTTCGAGCGAGAGGTTGCTCGGCCCCAGTGCGTCACCATGATTTGTTAATCATGGTTCTGCGCCTGGGACTTAACCCCGAGGACACCGTGTTTGGTGCCCGGTCTCAGGGGATGAGGGTGGGTCCCCCGTCCTCGCTCCTAGATTTCGTGCGGTCGTACCCTCCGGCGGAGCGAGGCTCGGCGCGGCCGGCGGGACGTATGTTCTGTTTCCTTACCGTGACCTTCGAGAAGGTCGCTTCGTACAGTACGTCGTTCGATCGGCCGATTCACCTGCTTGTACGCAACTGATTTTTTCGCCAGAACCTGGTCTCCCGACCAACATTCGGCGTCATCGCAGTTCATCGGGCCGGATGCGCTCCCGTGGCCATCTCGTTATCGGGCCGTTATGTGATAAAGGTCACAAGGCGACTGTGGTGTCAGCCACCGGCGAACGGGGGGAGGACGTCGAGTGTCGAGCAGATGCCGAGCTGTAGTGAACGGTCGGTGAAGGCCGTTTCGTCGCGGAGATAAGAGCAGCGCTTCAGGACCTTCGCCAATTCGGGGTTGCCGGCGGACAGCGTCGACTCGAGGTCTCCGAGGGTGGCCGCGGGCTGGATGTCGACGACGCGCGCCTCGGTGCCGGCGGCGGCGCGAGCCGCGGCGAAGAAGCGGACGGTGAGGTTCATCGGAGCAGAGCCTATCCGCCGATGGCGGACATGGGCCGGGACGGCTGCTGGAAGCCGGCGACGTTCACCTCGTGCCCGGGCGCCTTCTGCCACATGTCGGTGCGCCACAGCGCCGCGATAGCGGCGTCGACCTCGTCGTCGGGCAGGGATCGCAGCGCGCTGCGCAGATCGGTTTCCGACGACGCGAACAGGCAGTTTCGCAGCGATCCGTCGGCGGTGAGCCGGGTGCGGTCGCAGTCGCCGCAGAACGGGCGGGTGACCGAGGCGATCACGCCGACCCTGGCCGGGCCCCGCGCGGTCCGATGGCCGTCGACGATCCACGTGGCCGCCGGGGCGCTGCCGCGCGGCGCCGGATCGTCGAGCAGCGTGAACCGCGTGCGCAGGGTCGCGAGGATCTCGTCGGCGGTCACCATGCGGGCGCGCTGCCAGGCGTGATCGGCGTCGAGCGGCATCTGTTCGATGATGCGCAGCTCGTAGCCGTGTTCCAGGCAGTAGGCGAGCAGGTCGACGACGGCGTCGAGGTCGGCGCGGTCGGGGATCACGGCGTTGACCTTGACGGGGTCGAGACCCGCGCTCTTGGCGGCGGCGAGACCCGCCAGCACGTCGTCGAGCCGGTCGCGCCGGGTGATCTCGGCGAAGCGTTCCCGGTCGACGGTGTCGAGGGAGATGTTGATGCGGTTGAGTCCGGCGTCGACGAGTCCGTCGATCCGGCGGGTGAGTCCCAGCCCGTTGGTGGTCATCGCGATCTCGGGCCGCTGCGGTAGCGCGGAGACGGCCGCGATGATCTGCTCCAGGTCGCGCCGCAGCAGCGGCTCACCGCCGGTGAAGCGGATGCGTTCGATGCCGAGGTCCCGGACGGCGACGGTCAGCACGCGGATCAGCTCGTCGGTGCTCAGCACCGCGTCGGCGGGCATCCAGTCGAGTCCCTCGGCCGGCATGCAATAGGTACAGCGCAGGTTGCACCGGTCGGTCACCGAGACCCGCAGGTCCTTCGCGACGCGGCCGAAGGTGTCGCGAAGAGGGCCGTGGGTGGGTACATCGGATGGCGCCTCGGCCGAGAGCGGCCGCGGCGTGGGGATTCCGAGACCGACCGTGCTCATGCTGACCTGCGGATCACGTGGCGTTCGGGGCCTTGCGGGCCTCGAGAGCACGGAAGGTGCTCGCGTGGAACACCAGTGGTTCGACGCCGGGATCGGCACGGAGGGTCTTGATCTCGAGCAGTACGACGGTGTGATCGCCGGCCTGGATCTCGTTGTGGATGGTGCAGGAGAGGTGAGCGGCAGCGTCCGGGACGAAGACCGCCCCGGCGTCGGTGCTCAGCGGCGTGATGCCGTCGAACCGGCGTTCCGACGGCCCGGCGAGCTGCTTGCACACATCGATCTGGTCGCCGGCGAAGACGCTGACCCCGATGGCCGGCGCGGTGCGGATCTGCGGCCACGTCGTCGACGTGTTCTGGACGCACACCGACACCAGCGGCGGGTCGAGCGAGACGGTCGTGAAGGAACTCGCCGCCATTCCGATCAATGTGGTCGAATCTCCCTCACCCCATAGGCAACACACCGCCACGACGCCGGACGGGAAGCAACTGAACGCCTCCCGGAGGGCCTTGGCGTCGGAGACGGGAGCAAGTTCTGGGGTGGTGTCGATGGTCGCTGTCACGGGTCCTCACCTGGCTCGGCGTCCGGCACGGAGTGCGTACACCAGGCCGAGGAGAAAACCCAGGGGCGCGCACATTGTCAGCAGGTAGACGATGGTCGGGGCGGTGTCGCCGTCGGTGACGACCGGGGTCACGAACAGAGCCACGAGAGCGATCAGCCCGATCGCGAAGATCACCATGGCCACGTGCAGCAACCGCGGGGACGTCGTCTTCTGCATGCTCCTACGGTAGTGCACACTCCGGCACGACGATGCCGCACGAGGGTTGTGACGACGTGCGGCACGGTAATGGTGTGACCGCGGGGTGCTGCGTTGGCTACGATGGGGCGCAGCAGGCGCCTTGCATCCGTCTGGGCCCATACGGTCTATCCGCCGTGGGGCTGCGATGGGTCACGGCGTCTTTTGTTGTGACAGGCAGATCTGGGAAAGATCACGACGTACAGATGAGGGTGAGCACAGTGCCGACCGGCAAGGTGAAGTGGTACGACGCGGAGAAGGGCTTCGGCTTCCTCGCTCAGGAGAGCGGCGAGGACGTCTACGTCCGTTCGTCTGCGCTGCCCGAAGGGGTGGAGGCCCTCAAGCCCGGGCAGCGTGTGGAGTTCGGCATGGCTGCCGGTCGCCGCGGCCCGCAGGCGCTGAGCGTCAAGGTTCTCGACCCCGCGCCGAGCGTGTCCAAGAACGTGCGCGAGGCCGCCCGCAAGGACGTCAAGAAGCACACCCCCGACGAGCTGCACGGCATGGTCGCCGATCTGATCACCCTGCTCGAGGGCAAGGTGCAGCCGGACCTGCGCAAGGGGCGTTACCCCGACCGCAAGACCGCGCAGCGCATCTCAGAGGTCGTGCGCGCGGTCGCACGCGAGCTCGAGAGCTGACGCTCGCCCGGGCGGCCCGCAGTGTCAGCCGGACCCGGATGAACTCCGAGAACCGCCCGGTCCTGATGACCGGGCGGTTTCTCATTCTGCGGGTGCGGTCTCGACGGCCAGCTCGCCACGGGGGAGCAGCTCGTCGTTCTGGTCCAGTCGCGCGGACGCCGGGACCACGGTGACACCGAGCAGGACCCGGTCGGGCGTCGACTTGAGCGTCATCGAGTACCTCTCACCGGGGGTGGTGTGTTTGTACTCGACCTCGTCGGCGAGATTGTCGGGGGTCCGGTAGACGGCGAGAAGGTTCCACAGTCCGTCCGCGATCTCGCTCGAGACCGTCAGCATGACGGTGGTCCCCACGGGGACCGGCACCTTGGCCGTCGGTCGCTTGGCGGTGAACTCCGGATCGCAACTCGTCAGCATCAGGTTGCACCACCAGCGCGGCTCGATCGTGTGCAACTGGTCGCCGACCGCGAGGTGCAGATAGGGCTCGTGGTTTTTGTCGTCGTCGCGGGTCAGGAAGAACACCGAGGTGCCGACGACCGCCACGAAAACCACCACGACGATCGCGATGATCGAAAGTGCCTTCTTCTCACCACTGCTGATCACGGTCGGCGATGTCCTGTCTGGTCGGGGGAGTTGCGGTCACCGTGAGGTCGGTCACCGGAGTTCGGGAAAGGCGCCGTCGACGGCATGCGCGCGGTGGACGGTCGCTGGGAGTGCGGCCGGGTCGGCGCCGATCCCGGGCCGGTCCGGCGGGACTGCGGCGAGGCGTCGTCGGAGCCGACGGCCCGGAAGGCGACGGTCGGGGCGGCGTGATCGGGGCGTCGACCACCGAGGCCCGGCACCAGCGACGACCCGCGGGTCGTCATCACCGTCTGGAGCAGGCCGAGTCCGAGGAGAATCGCGACGACGGTGAACCCGATCCACAGGGTCGGCGGCAACAGCACGCCGAGCGAGGCACCGAACACCCACGACAGCTGGAGAACGGTCTCCGAGCGGCCGAAGGCGGAGGCGCGCGATTCGTCGGGCAGGTCGTCCTGGATCGACGAATCGAGGCACACCTTGCCGATCGCGCTGGTCCCCGAGGCGACGAGCGCGGCCACCGCGGCGGCGGCGATGTTGCCGAAGATCGCCGCGAGGACCGCGACGACAAAGCAGGCGGCGGTCGACCACACGATGATGTTCGGCGGGTTCTTCAGCTCCAGTCGTGTGCCGACGCCGTTGCCGACCATGTTGCCCACACCCGCCGCGGCACCGACGGCGCCGAGCAGGAGCAGCTGCGTCCAGTCCGAGGCGTCGCCCTGCTGTGCCTTGGCGTAGAAGGCGATGAACAGCGTCAGGAAGCCGGTGAGGATGCGGATCGTGCCGTTGCCCCAGAGGCCGGCCACCACTGTGCGTCCGAGCGGCTGCCGCATCTTGGCGGCGAGCATCTTCGCGCCCTCACGGGCACCGGACGGCTCGTGTTCGTGGACGGTCGAACGGGCCGGTTCACCGTGGTAGGTCAGCGTCGTCGGGATCTCGCCCTCGGTCGACTCGACCCACGACGGGATACGCATGCACAGGTAGGCGCCGGCCGCGGCGACGATCGCCAGCCACACCATGGCCCCCGGCAGGTGCAGCGGCAGCAGTTTGCCGAGCAGCATCTCGACGAGCGCGGCCACCGCGCCGCCGACGATGGTGCCGCCGATCAGACCGAAGGTGGTCAGGCGGGAGTTGACGCGCGGCAGGTCGATGGTCGGGGGCACCACGCGCGGGGTGACCGCCGATTTGAGCACGCCGAAGGATTTCGACAACACCAGCAGACCCAGCGCGCACGGGTAGAGCACCCACGGGTCGTATTCGAGTTGCTGTGTGGCGTCGTTCCACTGGACGTTCGCCATGATCAGCAGTGCCAGCACGACGCGCAGGCCGAAGGTCGTGGCCATCGCGATGCGACGCCCGCGCTGGAGTCGGTCGAGCAGTGGACCGATCAGCGGGGCGATGAGCGCGAACGGGGCGATCGTCAGTGCCAGGTACAGGGCGACGTTGGTCTTGGATTCACCCGACGCGGCTGCGAAGAACAGGGTGTTGGCCAGCGCGACGGCCATCGCGGCGTCGGCGGCGAAGTTCGCGATCACCGGCAGGGTGAGTGCGGTGAGGCCGGACTGGTCGGCGCCGTCGGCGGTCGCGGCCCGGTGGATCTTGCCGATGCCCTTGCTCGTCAGCTCGCGGCTACGCATCGCGGCGACGCGCATCACGGTGAGTTTCTTGGGCGTTCGCGGCCCGTGTTCGGTGGGCATCGCCCGGGTCGCCGACTCGTCGTGAGGTGGCTGACCTCGGTCGTCGAGCGGCGGCAGGTGCGGATTGTGCGTGGGCGGGGGCAGGTAGGCGTTGCGGCCGGGGCCCGGGCCGGGAGGCGGTCCCCAGCCGGGTGCGGGCCGGCGTCCCCGCATCTGGCGGGTCTCGTCGGCCGGGTAGTTCGCCGACCCGGGGTGCTGTGCGGCGCGACGGCCGCGATCGTCGGTCGGCGGTTGAGGATGCCGGCTCGCAGGACCCCTGGGGGCCCCGCGCCCATCGTCGTGTCGGGAACTCCGTGGGATCACGCCCACGATTGTTCCTCATCTCGTGCCGGTGCCGCTTGAAGCGGGTCGTTGTGTGGCACACGTCGGCGGTATTGCACACTGGAACCGTGACTGACGTAAGGGACGGCGGACGACTGGTGGCGGCCGTCGACATCGCACGAGCCGCGCTGGTCGACGAAGGACAGCAGCCCGGCAAGCATCGGCGCAGCGTCGCCGAGGGCGAGTGGGCTGCCGCGCACTACTTCGACGCCGAGCTCGCAGGCTATCGCGGATGGCAGTGGTGCGTCGTGCTCGCGGGTTCCCCGGGCAGCGACGAGATCACCCTCAGCGAGGTCGTGCTGCTGCCGGGTGACGACTCGCTGCTGGCCCCGCCGTGGGTGCCGTGGGTCGAGCGTGTCGCCGCGGGCGATCTCGCGCCCGGTGATCTGCTGGCCGCCGACCCCGACGATCCGCGTCTGGTGCCCAACCAGATCGACACCAAGGACGAGTTCCGCTTCGACTCCGAGTCCGAGGACCCCGACGACATCGGACAGGTCGCCGGCGAGATCGGCCTGGGTCGACGCCGACTGCTGAGCTACGAAGGACGCGCCGACGCCGCGCAGCGCTGGTACGACGGCGACTTCGGCCCGTCGTCGGAGATGGCCCAGGCCGCCCCGTTCTCCTGCTACACCTGTGGTTTCTACGTGCCCCTCGCGGGTGCGTTGCGTGCCGGGTTCGGTGCCTGCACCAACGAGTACGCGGCCGACGGTCGTGTGGTCTCCGCCGAATACGGCTGCGGTGCACACTCCGACGTCGCGGCTCCCAAGGGCGAGGGTTCACCCGCGTACGACGCCTACGACGACGGCGCGCTCGAGGTCATCACCATCACCCGGGACGCCGAACCGGCGAACTCCTGAACGACACACCACCACACATGAGCGCCGACCCGTTCGGCACCGCCGCACTGCGGTCGTCGACGCTCGACGCCTGGGTGGCCTCGCCGACGCGTCTCGCCGAGGATGCGGCCGCCGAGTCGGATCTGGTGACGGTCGGATACCGCGACCGGTTGCTCACCGAACTGGCCGCCAACGCTGCCGATGCCGCCGCCGAGGCGGGGATGGCCGGGGAGCTCGCCGTCTGGGTGGCCGACGGGGAGTTGCACGTCGCGAACACCGGTGCGCCGCTGACTGCCGAGGGCGTGCGGTCGCTGGCCGCGCTCCGGGTCTCGGCGAAGACGCCCGCCGACGGCCGGATCGGACGGTTCGGAGTCGGATTCACCGCCACCGCAACGGTCGCCGACCGCGTCGAGGTCCGTTCGCGCACCGGGTCGATCGTCTTCGACCGTGCCCTCGCCGAGGATGCTGTGCGCGCGGCCGGACTCTCGGGTGACACCGTTCCGGTCCTGCGACTCGTGTGGCCGTCGGATGTCGGGCCGGCCGAGGGTTTCGACACCGAGGTGGTCCTGAGCCTGCGCGAGCCGTCGGGGCCGCTGATCGAGGCGATGCTCGCCCAGGCTCCCGATCTCGTGGTCGAACTGGCTGCGCTGCAACGGATCACGGTCGACGGTGTGGAGATCACGGTCGAGCGGTCCGCGGGGCCGGAGGTCGAGGACGACGAGGCCTCGTCGGCGATCGTCACCGTGTCCGTGGGCGGCGCCGGCTCTCCGTCGGCTTCTTCGTCGACGCAGCGCTGGCTCGAGGTGACGCGTGGCGGTACGCGCTGGCTCGTCGACGCCGACGGCGGTCCTGCACCCGATCACGACGTGCTGCGCGCACCCACGCCCACCGACATCGAACTGAGCCTGCCGTGCCGGTGCATCACCGATCTCGCGCTCACCCCCGACCGTCGGCATCTCCATCCGCGGGCCGAGATCGCCGATGCCGCAGTCGGTTACGTTGACCTTCTGCTCCTCCTCGACCCGGTGCGTCGTGTGCAGCTGGTGCCGGAGCTGCACCTCGCGCGGAATCGCGACGACGCCAGGTTGATCGAGGCGGTGCGCGAGCAGCTTCGTGACGTCGCGTGGCTGCCGTCGGCCGACGGTGGGGCACTGCTGCCGTCGCGGTCCGTCGTCCTCATCGGGCTCACCGACCGCCTGGCCGAGATCCTCTCCGAACACTTCGCCGACCTCGTCCACCCCGATATCTCACTCGCCCAACACCTTCCGACGCTGGGGCGGCTGGGAGTCGAGGAACTGGGGCTGGCAGCGCTGGCCGAACGACTCGGCGGACTGCAGCACGAACCGTCCTGGTGGCACGACCTGTACGAGGCGCTCGCGCCTCTCGTGTCGACGGGGCGCGAGGTCGAGGAGCTCGGTGCGTTGCCGATCCCACGGTCCGACGGCCGCATGTCGGTCGGGGTCCGCGGCCTGTTCGTGAGCGATCGCATCGCGACGCCGATGCGGTGGATCCCGACCGTGCACCCCGACGCTCGGCACCCCCTGCTCGAACGTCTTGGTGTGCAGGAACTCTCCGCCACCGACGCGCTGGCCGACCCGGCGCTGCGGGTGTTGATCGAGGACATCGACCTCGACGGTTCCGATGACGACGGGCTCGCCGCCGAGATCTGCGCGGTGCTGCGTGCCGATCCCGATGCCGCGGTTCCGCCCTGGCTGGCCACCCTGCCGCTGCTCGACACCGACGGCGAACTCCGTCCCGCCGATGAACTGCTTCTACCCGACAGCCCGCTCTTGTCCGTGCTCGTCGACGATCACCCGTTCGGCGTCGTCGACGACGAGGTCGTATCCGAGTGCGGTGCAGACGAGTTGCGGCGCCTGGGTGTCGGGTGGGGTTTCCTCACCGTCACCGACGAGTTGCCGGTCGGTCCCGACCACGACCTCCCCGACGAGGAGGACTGGTGGGACACGCTGCCCGATGCGCCCGAAAAGCTCACGGCGGTACGCGATCTCGACCTCATCGACGACCGGTCCTGGCCCGATGCGCTGACCATGATGGTGACCGACGAGGACATCGCGCCGCTGCTGTCGGACCGGGACGGGTACACCGCCTGGTGGCTGCGTCGGCACGCCGAGGTCGACGGTTTGCTGCTGGGGGAGTATCGCGCACCGTCGGATGAGATCCTCGCCGGGATCATCGACCCCCTCGACCATCCGCACGCCGACGCGCTGGTCGGTGCGCTTGCCCGTCTGGAACCCGACACCGCCGACGACGCCGCGCTGCTGCTGACCCGCCTCGGCGACCCCGATCGGGACATCTCCGCCGGTGCCGCGGTGGTGGTGCACGCCGCGGTGGTCGCGGCGTGCCGTCGGGGCGCCCTCGATCCGGCGGATGTCGAAGTGCCCGAACGGGTCCGGACCATCGCAGGCGCCGTCACCGACCGCGCGGTGGTCGTCGACCAGCCCTGGTTGCTGCAGGCCCTGCCCGACGCCGAGGCGGTGCTCGCCGGACCGATGATCACCCCGGCCGACGCAGAGACGCTCGCGACGCTGCTCGACCTGCCGCTCGGTTCGGAGGAGTACACCGCCACCGTCCGCGACCCCGGTGACGCCGCGACCTGGGCGCACCCCGAGGCGGTACGTTTCGGTGCCGAACGCGGGGTGGAGGTCCCACGCGGCCAGGTGCGGTTGCACGACGAGTTGTGGATCTCGTTGCGCTCTGCGGACTCCCGGCGGGACGTCCGCGTTCGCTGGTGGGTCGAGGACGGGGTGACGCACCTCGAGCGGCGTGAAACCCCAGAATCCTGAAGCCCGACTGATGTCGCGCGCGACATCGATCCGGAGCCGCGACATCGGCCGATGTCGCTGGGCCCGAACGACATCGCGCGCGACTTCGATCGGGGTGGCGCTCCGCTCGCTCCCTGAGGTGTGAGGAGCGATAGCGACGAGCCTCGAGAGGGCCTGCGACGCATCGCACCTCAGCCGGTGGATTCACCTACCCCGCGTCGATCCCGGCCGTGAGGATGCTCGCGAGCTGGCGGTACGCGGCGGCGTCGTCGAGGCCGGTGGCGGCCCAGACCTCGCGGCGTTGGATACGGCTCATCATCGACGCGGCGAGGTCGGCGGCGAAGGCGGCGTCGACGTTGCGGAAATCGCCCGCGGCGACACCGTCGGCGATCAGCTTCTGTACCCGGGTGGCGGCTGCGGCGGTGTTGAGTTCGTACAGCGAGCGGGTGGGGGTGAACGCGTCGAGATCGCGCATGAACGCCTCTGATGCCGGCGACAGTGCCTCGCCGACGGCGACGAGGTAGGCGATGACCCGCTCGCGGGGACTGTCCGACGCCGCGACCCGTGCCTCGACCTGCTCGGTCGCGGTGCGGAAGAAGTGGGTTACGGTGGCGGTGACCAGCTGTTCCTTGCTCGCCGCGAGTGTGTAGAGCGTGGACTTGGAGCAGCGCAGCTCGGCGGCGAGGTCGGCGATGGACAGGTGGGCGAAGCCGTCGCGCAGGATCAGTTCGAGCAGGGCGTCGAACAGGGCGGCACGACGCCGCGTCGCGAACCCCTCGCGTGGCATAGGACTCCTCACCGATGACGTCAGCTGTACTGACCGCTTCCGAAATAGTACTGTGCAGAGGACTTGAGTACTAGTTCAGTTACCTGAGCTCTTTCACCTGGAGGTATCGATGCCGGTCGACCGTCTGCTCCCTAACGACGAGGCGCGCGACCTGATCGCGTTGGTCCGCGACATCGCCGACAAGCGGATGAAGCCCATCGTCGACCAGCACGAGAAGGACCGTCAGTACCCGGACGGACTGTTCGCCGAGCTCGGTGAGGCCGGCCTCCTCGGCCTCCCGTACCCGACCGAGTGGGACGGCGGCGGCCAGTCGTACGAGGTCTACCTGCAGGTGCTCGAAGAGCTCGGCGCGCGCTGGGCGTCGGTCGCCGTCGCGGTCAGTGTGCACGGTCTCGCGTGCCATCCGCTGTTCAACTTCGGTACCGAGGAACAGAAGCAGCGCTGGCTCCCGGACCTGTTGAACGGCAAGCTGATCGGTGCGTACAGCCTGAGTGAGCCGCAGGCCGGTTCCGACGCCGCGGCCCTCGCGTGCCGCGCGACCCCGACCGACGGCGGCTACACGATGACCGGCTCCAAGGCGTGGATCACCCACGGCGGCATCGCCGACGTCTACAACGTCTTCGCGCGTACCGGCGAGGGTTCGAAGGGCATCTCCTGCCTGTTCGTCGCCCGTGACACGGACGGCCTGACCTTCGGCAAGCCCGAGGACAAGATGGGTCTGCACGCGGTCCCGACCACCGGCGCGTCGTACGACAACGCCTTCATCGACGAGGACCGTCGCCTCGGTGCCGAGGGGCAGGGTCTGCAGATCGCGTTCTCCGCCCTGGACTCCGGGCGGCTGGGCATCGCGGCGGTGGCGACCGGTCTGGCGCAGGCCGCCCTCGACGCGGCCGTCGACTACGCGCAGGAGCGAGCTGCGTTCGGCCGCAAGATCATCGACCATCAGGGACTGTCGTTCGTGCTGGCCGACATGGCTGCCGCCGTCGATTCGGCGCGTGCCACCTACCTCGACGCGGCGCGTCGTCGTGATGCGGGCATGGACTACTCGCGTGCCGCGGCCACCGCGAAGCTCGTCGCGACCGATGCCGCCATGAAGGTCACCACCGATGCGGTGCAGGTCTTCGGCGGCTACGGCTACACCCGCGACTTCCCGGTCGAGCGCTACATGCGCGAGGCCAAGATCACGCAGATCTTCGAGGGCACCAACCAGATCCAGCGTCTCGTGATCGGGCGTGCGCTCGCGAAGTGACGTCTCGGCGTAGCCCGGACCCGCTGCAGACCGGCGACCTCCCGCTTCGCACCGACCCACTCAACGCCGGTTGAGCCGATACCGAGCGAAGCGAGGCGTCGTGTCCCCATGCCGGTTGAGCCGACACCGAGCGAAGCGAGGCGTCGCGTCGAAACCCGACGCACCAGCAGATGCGCGTGGGCCACGCGCTCATCGGTCGAGGTAGTAGAACGCGCGGCCGTCGAGCCGACGGAAACGCGGTCCACCGAGCTTGATGAGCAGCTTGAGGATGCCGGGGATGCGGGCGAACACCACCTCGCGGTCGGCGCCGGACAGGCCCTTGACCATCATCGGGCTCATCTTCAGCATCTCGCCGAGGCCCGACTGCTTGCTCATCTTGGCCTCGAACTCCTCCCAGTCGTGCAACGTCATCCGGCGCTGCACGATGGCGATCGCGTCGGTCTCCTCGTGGGCGAGATGATCACCGAGGATCGACTGCGCCCGGACGAGTGTGGCGGTCAGTGCCGAACGGGTCTGCTCGTCGGGGTGGGCGGCCATCGTCGTGAAGCCGGCGTTGCACTCCTCGAGGAGCGGATCGATCTGGTCGTGTTCGGCGTCCATCGCCTCGAGGACCAGCTTCTCGGTCTCGTCGCAGCGTTCCTCGAGCAGCGGCCACAGTTCGACGTCCTCACCGTTGTGGTGGTGATGCAGCGCGACCGCGAACATCGTCCAGCGATCGGCGAGCGCCCGCCACGTGCCGGCGTCGTCGAGCTTGGTGCGGGGGACGGCGGCGGCGAAGTCGGCGAGGTCGCGCCGGAAGGCGTGGTGAAGGACGTACATCATGAACGGATCGATCGACCCGACGGGTGCGGCGGCCTGGCCGGGGAGACGGAGCTGGATCGGGAGCGCGGTGGCGGCGGGGTGGGTCGTCATCGGGTGGTCCTCATCTTCAAATGGTGTTGGGGCTGACGGTGACCACTGTCGTTCTCGTCGCTTGCAGCGGACTTGAAGACGGCTTGAGCTCCGGATCTCGGCAGGTCACGAGCTCTATGGCGTCGGTCGGACGAATGCTTGTGTCGCCGGGCTAGGGTCGGAGAAGTCAGATTCGGGCGTGCTGCCGGCACGACCGCGGAGAGGAAGGTCGGACCGATGTTCCTGTCGCCGACGACGATCGACGAGAACGTGTGGGACTGGGTCGTCCAGAACCGGTCCGAGCCGTGGATCACGATCGCCGAAGTGATCACGATCCTGGGCAACACCCTGGTGCTGACCACGCTCACCGTCCTGGCGGTGGTCGGGCTGGCTGCCGCCGGCCGCCGCGTCGACGCCGTGTACGTTGGCGTCGGAACGATCTTGGGCTATGCGCTGATGCAGGGACTCAAGTTCGGGTTCGCGCGCAACCGGCCGCCGATCGAAGATCGCCTGCTGAACATCGACTCGTTCTCCTACCCGTCGGGCCACGCGATGATGACGATGATCGTGTTCGGTCTCTGCGCGGTCGCGGCCTACCGCTGTTTCGTGTGGGTACGCGAGAACCGGTGGATTCTGCTGCTCGCGCCGCTGTTGTCGATCCTGGTGGGACTCACCCGGATCGTGCTCGGGGTGCACTGGACGACGGACGTGGTGTCCGGTTGGGTGATCGGCGTGCTGTGGGTCGCGTTGTGCACCTGGGGGCTGGCGCGGTACGAATCGCGGAGGCGTACAGACGTTCCCGCCGACGCGGGCTGACCGGGGGATTCGTCCGCGCGGGGGATAGTCCGGATGTGTGCGACTGGGATTGACTGTGGTGATGTCGCATCCGGGTCCGCCGTCCGATGGGGATGACCCGCGGCCCGATGAGTCCCCCACGACCATCCAGCCCGCGCGTCCCACCGTCGTGCCCGGGGTGTCGCTGAACCAGGGTGCGCCGCAGGACCCGAATGCGACGACGCCTTCCGGGCGGATCCCGGCACAGCCGGATCCGTTTGCGGCGACGCAGATCGGTCCCGTGCCGTATGACGCCACGCCGACAGTGACACCGACGGGGCCGAACCCGTATCCCGGTATGGCTCCACCAACGGTTCGGCCCGGGATGACACCGCCGATGGGTCCGCCCGGAATGCCCCCGCCCGGATACCCGGCGCCGGGCTATCCGCCGCCCGGGTGGCAACCGCCGCCACTGCCGCGCTCGAACACCAGGGCGTACCTGATCGCCGGCGTCGCACTCGTCTGCGTGCTGGCGCTCGTGATAGGCGGGGTCGTGTGGTGGAAGTCGACGCAATCGAACGAACCAGAACTCGTCGCCGGCCAGTTGACCGGCTCGTACCCCTCAGTGCCGGCCGCGGCGTGGTCGATCAGCGCAGCGTCGATGGGTGGCGAGAAGTTCAACTCGGTGATCCCGTCAGAAGGGCGGTACAGCGCACTCGGCGCGCTCACCGACGGGGAGACGCTGGTGACACTCGTCGGCGGCGAGTTCACCGGCGTGCACACCCAGTGGGCAGTCGGTGTCGACGCCAGGACCGGCGATCGCTGGCGGTTCGACCGGCCGGTACGGCATTGCGCGGACAGGATCGTCGATCACACGATCGTCTGTGGTGGAGACGGCGACCTGCACTTCATCGACACCCGGACGGGTCAGGCCGTCGCGAGCGTGACTGCGCCGTCGCGCTCGGAAGCGCTGGCCTACAACGGGGATGCGGCTTTCATCGGAGAGTACGTATCGGACCCTCGCTCGGTCGTCGTCCACAAGGTCACACCTGACGGTGTGCAATGGTCGCGGTCGGTGGGCACACTCCCACAACCGGCGACCGGTAGTGGCGACTCCTCATATTTCACCGCCACGGACGAGGCGGTGGTGAGCACCGGGCTGATCGTGTTCGCGGTGTCGGCGGATGATGGAGAGAACCTCTTCGCAGAGACCGGTGGTTCCAGCGAGATCGGCGAATTCGACAACGGGACCCTGGCCGTTCAGGTCGGCACCCCCGACGGATTCACACTGACAGATCACCGAGTCGTGATGATCCGACCGGACAATTCCACGTCGGAGCTTCCCGGGGCGCACGTGATGGTCCCCGAAGTTGCGACCCCGAATCAGAGCCGACGGGTGTTCCTCGACGGCAAGTACGTCGACTCTCGTGACGGCACGCCGGTGTGGACCGCCCCGATCCCGGAGGCGGGCGCTTTCGGGTCGCGCGTTGTCGTCGCGGACGACCGTGAGGTGGTCCTCTACGACAGAACGACCAATCGGTTCGTCGCACTCGACACTGAAACCGGACGACAGATATGGGCCTTCGACGCCCTGGGCTCGTCCGCTGCGAGTGGTCACGCCGTCACCGACGGCGAACGACTCATCGCGGCCACGTCCGATGGTGGGGTCAGCGCACTGGATCTCGTGACGGGCGCGCCGACGTGGACACTTCCGCCCGCGGTCATCGGGAATGCGTCGGCAGAACAGGGGCGGGTTCTCACCTTTGCCATCGGCGATCGTCTGGTGACGTTGAGCGAGAACACGATCACCGGATTCGCTCCGACTGGGCCGGCTGCGATCGTGCCCGGTGCAACGCGCCCGTCGAACGGCACTGCCGGACCGACGTACGTGACTCCGTGCGGGTCCCCACCGACCTTCGAGCCGCAGACCTTCCGCACCGCCGCGGGCGGTCTCGTCGTGACGATGAAGGTCACCGCGACATGCCCCGGCGGCGACGTCCTGTACGGGCCGCAAACCAGGATCACCGTCTCCGACGGCAACGGGCTCATCGCGTCGGGCAACTTCGACTTCCAGCGCTCGCCGGTCGCGATCCCGTCATCTGACGGGGGAGGCTCGCTCACGATGGAGCTGACGTATCCGGCAGGGAGCTTCTTCCGGTTGCCCGACACCCTGAACGGGAGCGACTCGAGCTCGGGTTCAGGTGGCTCGGGTTCAGGTGGCTCGGGTTCCGGTGGCGGACAGTACCTCGTCGAATGCGAGAAGGGCCCGACACCGGGACCTGCACCGGCGTTGAGCGTGCCGGACTCGGGGGTGTCGTCGGTGTCTTCGGTGGCCACCGGGGCGGCGTTTCCGGCGGGCTCTGATGTGACCGCGACCAGCGTCAGCGCCTTGCGACTCCAGGCCGACGCGGATCGCGCGTTCATCCTGGCGAATCTCGACAACAGGTGGGTCGCGCAGCTCAGTTCCAAGCGTCCGGGTCTGGTCGCCGAGGGTCGTACCTGGACCGACCAGGCGATCCTCGACGAGTTCCTCGCACTTCGCCTGCGGTTCAACGATGTTCGATTGCTGTGGAGCGACGAATGGCCGGTGTTCTCGTACCAGGGCTGGTGGGTGACGGTGGCTGCGGCGACGTTCCCGGGTCCGGTGGAGGCGAACAACTGGTGCCGAAGCCAGGGCTTCGACCCCGACCATTGCTTCGCCAAACTGGTCAGCACCACGGCCGGACCGGACGGCTCGACGCGGTACTGGAAGTAGCCACCGGGAAGGGGTCTCCGCGATACGGTCGGGGAATGGATTTCTCTCCGTCACCACGGTCCGCCGACCTCACCGAGCGAGTGCGGGCGTTCGTCACCAACGAGATCGAACCCGTCGAATCCCGGATTCACCAGGACATCAAGGAACGTCGCGAGGGCGACGGCGATCCCTGGACGCCGTCGCCGATCATCGCCGAACTGCAGGCGAAAGCACGTTCTGAGGGTCTGTGGAATCTGTTCCTCCCGGCTGCCCACGCCGGACGCTACGCCGCCGACTTCGGGACCGACGGGGGAGAGGGCCTGTCCAACGTCGACTACGCCCCGATCGCCGAGGCGATGGGATCGTCGGCGCTGTCGCCGGTCATCTTCAACTGCAACGCCCCCGACACCGGGAACATGGAAGTCCTGCTGCGTTACGGCTCCGAGGAGCAGCGCGAGCGCTGGCTGGAGCCGCTGCTGCGGGCCGACATTCGCAGCGCCTTCTGCATGACCGAGCCCGCCGTCGCGTCGTCGGATGCCACCAACATGGCGGCGTCGGCCGTGCTCGACGGCGACGACGTGGTCATCAACGGCACCAAGTGGTTCTCCACCGGTGTCGGGCACCCCGACTGCAAGGTCCTGATCTTCATGGGCGTCACCGACGCCGAGGCCGACCGCAAGTCGCGGCACACCATGGTCCTCATCCCGATCGACGCCCCCGGCGTGAAGGTCGACCGGATGCTCACCACCATGGGCTATTTCGATGAGCCGTTCGGCCACGGCGAGGTGTCCTTCACCGACGTGCGCGTCCCGGCGTCGAACATCCTCCTGGGACCGGGCCGCGCCTTCGAGATCGCCCAGGGCCGTCTCGGGCCGGGACGCGTCCATCACTGCATGCGCGCCATCGGCCTGGCCGAACGCGCACTGGAACTCGGTGTCCGACGCGCACTTTCGCGCGAGGCGTTCGGTAAGCAGCTCGCCCGGCTCGGCGGCAACAGCGAACGGATCGCCGACGCTCGCATCGCGATCAACCGCTCGCGACTGCTGGTTCACCATGCCGCCTGGCTGCTCGACCAGGGTATGTCGCGGGAGGCGTTGTCGGCGGTCAGCGAGATCAAGGTCGAGGTGCCCAACATGGCACTCGACGTCATCGACATGGCCATCCAGCTGCACGGTGGCGCCGGTCTCACCGACGACTTCCCGCTCGCGCAGGCCTGGGTGGGTGCACGCTCACTCCGACTGGCCGACGGCCCGGATGAGGTGCACCGCAACGTCGTTGCGCGCCTGGAACTCGGCAAGTACCGCTGACCGCGGCCGTCCACACATCCACGAACGAGAAGGGTGAACTCCCACAATGGCTGACCAGGTGACCGAGGCGCGCGAGGTCCGGGACGAGGATGCGTTCGACGTCGAGGCGGTGGCATCGTGGCTGCGGTCCGCGGCGCCGGACGTCGACGGGCTCGACGCGGTGCCCGAGGTGCGGCAATTCGCCGGTGGCGCTTCCAATCTCACCTTCCTGCTGCGGTATCCGACCCGGGACCTGATCCTGCGTCGGGCACCGCGCGGCACCAAGGCGCGCGGCGCGCACGACATGCGCCGCGAATACCGGATCCAGTCCGAACTCTCCGGGGTGATCCGCTACATCGCACCGATGATCGCCTTCTGCGACGACGAGTCGGTCCTCGGCGCCGACTTCTACGTGATGGGGCGCATCGACGGTGTCATCCCGCGCAAGGAGTGGCCGTCCGACGTCCCGCTCGACGCCGATCAGGCCCGGCAACTGTGCTTCAACTTCATCGACACGCTGGTCGAGGTTCACTCGGTCGACCCGTCGAAGACCGGTCTCGGCGACCTCGGCAAGGGACTCGGATACGTCCGACGGCAGGTCGACGGCTGGACGACGCGGTTCCGTAACGCGCACACCGACGACGTTCCCGATTTCGAGACGGCGATGGCGTGGCTGGCCGACAACCAGCCCGAGGACGTCGCGAACTGCGTGATACACAACGACTTCAAGCTCGACAACGTCGTGCTCGACAAGGACGACCCGACGAAGGTCATCGGCATCCTCGACTGGGAGATGGCCACCCTCGGTGACCCGTTGATGGATCTCGCGGGATCGATGGCGTACTGGATTCAGGCCGACGACTCCGACGAGCTGCAACTCATGCGCCGTGTCCCGACGAACCTGCCGGGCATGATCACGCGCGCCGAGTTCGTCGAACGATACTGCGAGCGCATGGGTTTCGAGATGTCGCCGGAGCGGTGGCGGTGGTACGAGGCGTTCGGACTCTTCCGGGCCGTGGTCATCGCCCAGCAGATCTACTACCGCTACTACCACGGGCAGACCACCAACAAGGAGTTCGAACGACTGGGTTTCGCGGTGGGCATCATCGGAAAACGTCTGAACGAGATCGTCGCCGGCTGACCGTCGCGGAGGGCTCGCCTTCGCGCGTCTCTACGGTGATCACGTGACAGCCTCGCCACGTTCGATCGCGCCCCTGTACCTCGCTGGTTTCACCACCGCCTTCGGCGCCCACGGGGTCGCGACGGTTCTCGGCTCCGAGACCGACGACATCGGACTGTCGCTGCTGGGTCTGGGACTCGTCCTCGCGTTGTATGACCTCGCCGAGGTGATCCTCAAACCCCTGTTCGGGGCTCTGAGTGACCGCATCGGGGCCAAACCGGTGATCCTGGGCGGGCTGATCGCCTTCGCTCTGGCGTCGTTGATCGGCGTGGCGACCGCGACGCCGCTGGCTCTCGCGCTCGCGCGGCTCGGTCAGGGCGCCGCGGCGTCCGCGTTCTCGCCCGCCTCGTCGGCGGCGGTGGCCCGCCTGGCGGGGCGAGAACGGTTGGGGCACTACTTCGGTCGCTACGGCGCGTGGAAGAGCCTGGGCTACGTGTTCGGGCCCCTGCTCGGCGTCGGCCTCGTATACCTCGGCGGGATTCGGACGCTCTACGTGGCATTGGCCGTCCTCGGGCTCGCCGCCGCGGTCTGGGTGGCCGTCGCATTGCCTGCGCCACCCGTGCGGCCCCGGCAGCGGTACACCCTCGCCGACCTCGCCCGTCAGACGACCGAACGTGGCTTCCTGATCCCCACGATGCTGCTCGCGACCACGACGGCGATTCTCGGTGTCGCCGTGGGCTTCCTGCCGCTGCTGGCCTCGCGCGAGAACCTGCCGCCGATCGTCGGCGCGGCCGCGGTCGCGGTCCTGGCGCTGGTGTCCGCCGCAGTCCAGCCGATGGTCGGGCGGTATAGGGACGAGGGCCGGTTGACCGTCCGAAGCGGCGCCCCGGCCGGAATGGCCGTCGGCGCCGCGGCCTTGGTACTCGTCGGTTTCGTCCCGCATACCGCGACATTGCTGATCGCCGCGGCGGCGATCGGCGTGATGGTCGGGGGTGTCGCGCCGCTCGCCTTCTCCCATCTCGCCGACTCGACACCCGATGAGCGGATGGGCCGGACCATGGGCAACGCCGAACTCGGACGCGAGGTGGGTGATGCCGGGGGGCCGTTGCTGGTCGGGGCTATCGCGACGGTGGCAACCCTGCCCATTGCGCTGTGCTCGCTGGCGGTGGCCGCGCTCGGCGTCGGCGTCACGAGTCGACGGGCCTTGCGCTCATCCGGGGACGGGTCGTAGGCCGCCGGTCCCGGATTCGCTTTCGTCGACACCGCGCCCTCTGCTAGTCATATATGAAACATGATTGGGGGACAGCGTGAGTGCAACGACGATCGTGCTGATCGTTCTCGGGGTGTTGGTAGTGCTCGGCGTGCTCGGGATCATCGCGCTGTTCGTGCTCCACGGGCTGGCCGGCAACCCCGGCCGCTTCGCGGTGCGGGACATGTCGCTCGACGACGTCGACGACCACATCGCGCGCAAGGCGTCGTTCGCGATCACGCTGCAGGAGACGACGCCGCTGTCGCGTCGAGAGGTGTGGGAGCGGCTCACCGAGGCCGAATACCTTTCGAGCCTGCCGTTCCTCACCGGCCCGAAGTGGATCACCGCCGAGCCGGGTGCCGTCGCCGTCGGATCGAAGCGGACGATGTCGGGGACCATCCTGTCGGTCGAGCAGCGGGTCGCGGCGGTCACCGAGCGGGAACAGCTCGTGCTGATCGGCACCGGCATCTCGTTGCCGTTCGCGATCAAGAACTTCGCCGAACGGTTCACCATCACCGACGGCGCGCGGCTCAATACCATCACGGTGACGTGGGAGATCGCCGGATCGCCGCGGTGGGTCGGGTTCCTTCCGTGGCGGTGGGGTGTGCCGTTCATCAGGCCGGTGCTCGCGTTTGTCCTGCGTCACGTTCTCCGGCTCAAGGCGTTCCGCCGGCCGAAAGCAGGGGAGCTCCACGGCGACGCGTCGGAAACCCCCGACTCGATCTAGTCGAGCCCTTCCTGCGCACCACGGTCGCCGCGTCGTACGCCTGCCCGCTGTACCAGCACGATCGTCGTGCCGAGCAGCCCCACGCCGAGCCCCACGAGACAGATCTGTAAAGCGCTGCCGCCGCCCAGATCGGTCACCGCGACGACCACCGTCGCGACCAGCCAGGCCACCATCCCGACCACGATCACCGGCTCGGGAGCACGCAGCGCGCGGGGGAGTTCGGGGATGTCGACTGTATCCGGCATGGGACAAAGAGTAGCTTTCGTCAGGTGCCCAAAGATGTCCCGAGTGAGTCCCGCGATCTGACACCCGCCGACGACCCCGCCGACAACTCGACCGCGAAGGCGACCGAAATGGCTGACGGGCGTGCCGACACGGCACCCGTGGACGCCGGCCCCGCGACCACCGTAGGCCCGGCGTCGACCACACCCAACGGCCGAATCGACCGCTTCTTCAAGATCTCCGAGCGCGGCTCGACGCTCAACCGCGAGTTCCGCGGAGGCCTGGTCACGTTCTTCACGATGGCCTACATCGTGGTGCTCAACCCGATCATCATCGGCGGTATCCCCGGCGGCGAGAAGAACGCCGACGTGCTCGGCAACGTGCTGCCGCTGGCGCAGGTCGCCGCCGTCACGGCACTCGTCGCGGGCGTGATGTCGATCCTGTTCGGCCTCGTCGCCAACTATCCGTTCGCGATCGCCGCGGGTCTCGGTATCAACAGTCTTCTCGCGGTCTCGATCGCACCCGAGGTGACGTGGCCGGAGGCGATGGGCCTCGTCGTGGTCGACGGCATCATCATCGTGTTGCTGGCGGTGACAGGATTCCGCACGGCGGTGTTCAACGCGGTCCCGAGCGAACTCAAGGCGGCCATCGCCGCCGGCATCGGTGCGTTCATCGCCTTCATCGGCTTCGTCGACGCCGGTTTCGTCAAACGCATCCCGGACGCCGCCGGCACCACGGTGCCCGTGCAGCTGGGCAGCGACAACTCGATCGCCACCATTCCGACGCTCATCTTCGCGCTCGGTGTGCTGATCATGGGTGTTCTGGTGGTGCGAAAGGTCCCCGGCGGTCTGCTGATCGGCATCGCGATCACCACCGTCCTGTCGGTCGTACTCGAGCGCATCTTCGACTACGGCTCGAGCATGGACAACCCGTCGGGCTGGGGTCTCACCGTGCCCGACATCCCCACCGCGCTGGGCGGATTGCCCGACCTGAGCCTCGTCGGCGACGTCGACCTGTTCGGCGCGTTCACCCGCATCGGTGTGCTGGCGGCGTCGGTGTTCGTGTTCGCCCTCGTCCTGTCGAACTTCTTCGACGCGATGGGGACGATGACCGGCCTCGGCAAGGAGGCCGGCCTGGCCGATGAGAAGGGCAACCTCCCCGGCATCGGCCGTGCGCTGGTGGTCGAGGGGACCGGCGCCATCGCCGGCGGTGCGGCGTCGGCGTCGTCGAACACGGTCTTCGTCGAATCGGCCTCGGGTATCGCCGAGGGTGCGCGGACGGGTCTGGCGAACGTGGTCACCGGCGTGCTGTTCCTGGTCGCCATGTTCCTCACCCCGATCTACGAGGTGATCCCGCTCGAGGCGATCGCGCCGGCTCTCGTGGTGGTGGGCGCGATGATGATCGGGCAGTTGACGGCCGTCGACTTCCGCCGTTTCGACTTCGCGTTGCCGGCCTTCCTCACCGTCGTGACGATGCCCTTCACCTACTCCATCGCGAACGGCATCGGTATCGGCTTCATCAGCTGGGTCGTGATGGCGACCGCGGCAGGCAAGGCCCGCTCGGTCCATCCATTGCTGTGGCTGGTGGCTGCCGTATTCGTCGCATACTTCGCCCGGGGGCCGATCTCGGACCTCATCGGCTAACGCATGTAGTCAAATTTTGCGACCTGTTGTCATCCGGGCGGGTCAATTTGCATTGCGTATGGTTCGAGGGCCGTTAACATCCCCTACCCTTGAGTAATGCATTCACCTTATGGTGACGGAAGTCTCTCTGGCGACCTGTCCCTCGCCGTTGTACGTCTCGCGCGCCGCCTGAGAGGGCGGCGCGAGAACAAGTTGGTCTCGCTGACGCAGCTCTCAGCCCTGTACACGCTGCATCACGAAGGCCCGATGACACCCGGCGCCCTCGCCGCGGCCGAGCGGGTGCGCCCGCCGTCCATGACGAGGGTGATCGCGTCGCTGTCCGACCTCGGGATGATCAAACGTGAGCCGCATCCGACGGATGGCCGCCAGGCCATCGTGACCCTCTCGCCGGAAGGCGTCGAGGTCATCAAGGAAGAGTTGGCGGCACGCGAGGCATGGCTGAGCGACCGACTGCGCGAACTGTCGCCGGACGAACGCGACGCCCTGCGCGAGGGCGTGATGATCTTCAACAAGATCCTCGGCCAGCCCGACACCGACGTACCTCGGTCTCGCGCGGTCTGATTCTGCTCCCTGAGGAGTCCCGGAGCTTGCGGAGGGACGTCTGCCTGCTCCCTGAGGAGTCCCGGAGCTTGCGGAGGGCGTCTGCCTGCTCCCTGAGGAGTCCCGGAGCTTGCGGAGGGACGTCTCGAAGGGTCAGAAGAACGTGCCGGAGAACGGTGCGCGATCGGTTGTGAAGGCCTGGTCCAGAGCTCGAAGCGTTGTCGGGGAGTCAACGCGAAGCCGGCCGGCCGCCGCGAATGCCGACGGACGTGTACCGCCGAGGTAGATGCTCGACAGCACCGACGTGTCCATCGTCACTGTGGGCGTTGCGGTCTCGGGCGCCGGCGCGACGATCGCGTCGCCACCGCGCACGGACACCGTGAACACCCCTCCGCGACCACGGAATTCGTCGGTGACCTCGATGACGGCGTCGAGGTCGGCGGCGTATTTCCGCGATCCGAGTGCGGCCGGGATGTCGAGGATGCGCAGCCACATCTCGTCGCGCAGTCCGGTGATCGACACGTCTCGCGCGTTGATCAGCTTGTGGCGCAACGGGTCGTCGACCGGGATGATCGCGGTGAGCGACGGGATCAGGTCGAGGCTGGTCAACACCCGCCACAGGTCGGTGTGGGCGTCGTCGGTGACCGCGAACACCTCGTTGACCTCGCCGCGCACTCCGCCGTTCTCGTTCTTGTAGATGCGGTAGCTGGCGTAGCCGTCTTCGTGCAGGAGGTAGTGCAGACCGCTCGCGGGCAGCGGGCGTTCCGACGGCCGGTCGGCGAGGATCGGAGCCCACCAGGCCGGGGTCCGGGTGAGGGCGCCGGGAGTGGTGAGCGTCCAGCGTGCGTGGAGGTCGGGGATGGCCGCGGCGATCTCGTCGGCGTCGGCGAAACGTACGGTCGCATCCGTCGGCTGATCGCCGCGCAGCGGTGCCTGGCCAGGGGTGATCGACACCGTGTTGGAGTAGCAGGCGGGGCCGAATCCGAAGCGCTCGTAGATCGTTCCCTCGCTCGCGGTCAGGATCGCGAACGTGTAGTTCTCGGCCTCCCACTGCTCGAAGAGTTCGGTCAGCATCCTGCGCAGGATTCCACGACGACGATGCGTCGACGCCACGGACACCCAGGACAGTCCGGCGGCGTCGGCGACACCGGCGCCGGGCAGCGACATCGACATCCGGTAGAACATCGACACCCCGACGAGCGGTGTCGAGGGGAGACCGGGATCGCGCACCAGGACGATGTCGTCGTCGGCGACCTTGCCGCGAAGGTCCGCGCGCTCGTCGTCGGGCAGCGGATTGCGCATGGCGAATGCACGGGCATCGGTGGTGATGATGTCGTCCCAGTCGGCGTCGGTGGCGCGCTGAAGGGTCAGACGTGACTTGGGAGTCGAGCCGCTGTTGGTCACGACTTCCACGTTTTCACATCGCCGCGTTCCCGGTGTTCATTGGGTCTTGTACCGGGTGTCGCAGGTCACGGCGGTAGCGGGTGGCACACTGTTCCGATGCCCGGGCTCGCAGTGGAAGTGATCGACATCGACGACCCGAAGGATCCGCGGGTCGAGGACTTCCGCGACCTCAACTCGGTGGACCGCCGACCCGACCTCCCGGTCCTGCCCGGCGGCCGACCGGGGCGCGGCCTGGTCATCGCGGAGGGCGTGCTCGTCGCGCAACGCATGATCGCGTCGAGGTTCGCCGCCCACGCCTTCCTCGGCGTCGACAAGCGGCTCACGGAACTCGACGACGATCTGCGCGATCCGTCGCTGGCGGGTGTCCCGTTCTACCGCGCCTCGGCCGAGGTGATGGCCGAGATCGTCGGCTTCCACCTCAACCGCGGCGTTCTCGCCGTCGCACGACGCCCGGAGGCGTTGTCGGTACCGGACATACTCGAGACCGCGCGCACCGTCGCGATCCTCGAAGGCGTCAACGACCACGAGAACATCGGCTCGATCTTCCGCAACGCCGCCGGCCTCGGCGTCGACGCCGTCCTGTTCGGTCAGGGCTGCGCCGACCCGCTGTACCGCCGCTGCGTGCGTGTCTCGATGGGTCACGCCCTGCTGGTGCCGTTCGCGAAGTTCGACGAGTGGCCGCGCGGCCTCGACGAGCTGCGGTCCCGCGACTTCCGTCTCGTCTCGATGACCCCCGACCCCGATGCGCTGACCCTCGCCGAGGCTGTCGACGCCGAGAAGATCGGGTTCCTGGTGGGCGCCGAGGGGCCTGGCCTCACCGCGTCGGCGATGGCGGCGACGGACGTGAAGGCCCGCATCCCGATGAGTCGCGGGACCGACTCGCTCAACGTTGCGACCGCTGCGGCCGTCGCGTTCTACGAACGTGTCCGGTCGGGCACGATGGGGGAGTGAACACTCCCGAACAGTTCGGTGGGGGCAGCGAGCCCACACCGTGGGCAGGGCACACCGAGCCCACGCCGTGGGTCCTCGGGATCATCGTGTCCACCGTCTGTGCGCTCTTCGGCGCGTTCGTTCTCGTCGGCATCTACGAACTGATCGGCGGCATCCTGAAGTTCCTGGGCATCGCCGCGGTGCTCGTCGTCGCCGGCGGTCTCGGATGGACCCTCTGGGAGTTCCGCTACCGCCAGGTGTGGCGGTGGATCGTGTGGGGGCTACTCATAGGGTTCCTCGCCGGGGTGACGTCGTCGATCGCGTTGCTGATCATGGGGCGCTGACGGCTTCTGCTCCCTGAGCTGAGCTGAGCTGCGTCGCGGCCGCCCATTTCCAGACGCCACCGACAATTCCCGCGATCGATCGAGTTTCGATACTTGTTGCGCAGCAGCGTGATTGCGGATACGAACAGGTGCGCACCGAAATCCACGGACCCAACCCGGCGTCCGGCGATACCACACGCCTCCAGCTACGGCAGGTCATCGACCTCCGCGGCGCCTCCGACGCCGAACTCGCAGTCGCCTCAGCACTTCTCAACCACGCGTACGGGACTTAGAGCGGAAAGGTCGCCAGCCCTTCGAGGCTCGTCGCTAACGCTCCTCGCACCTCAGGGAGCAGACGGCAGGCGAACGCTCCTCGCACCTCAGGGAGACCGTAGGCGAACGCTCCTCGCACCTCAGGGAGCAGACCGCAGGCGAACGTTCCTCGCACCTCAGGGAGCAGACCGCAGGCGAACGTTCCTCGCAGCTCACGGAGCAGACCGTGGGCCAACGCTCCTCACACCTCAGTACCCGCAGAGATGACGTCGCATGCGACATCATTCCGGGTGCCGAGCACTGGGCTTCGGCCGGTTCTTCCGGTTCAGGAAGCGAGGGTGCCCGGAATCCGGGCACAACGTCGCACTGATCGAGAGCAGGCCGCAGTACGGCACGACGAGCGATCAGAAACCGAAGTACTCCCGGAACCGTCCGCGCTTGCGCGGAGTGCCCTCTGGCGCAGCACGTTCCCCGGTGCGGGCGGCGGTGGCCCTGCGGTAGTTCTCGAAGTCGGCGGCGGTCGGCTCATACTCCGCCGGGTGGAGGGAGAAGCAGGTGACGGTGACGTCGGCCGGGTCGAGGTCGGTCGGCGCGAGCGGGTGCGTGTACCGGAACCCGAGCCACGCCCGGTTGGCTTCCTCGGCGAGCTGCGCCGGATGGAACGGCAGCGCCATCCCCTGATTGGGGACACCCTCGGCGTACGTGAGCGGGAATTCGCCGCCCCAGAACGGCTTCTCGAAGGTGAACGGGAGTCCGTGGTCCTCGTGGATGGTCACGGGATCGGCGGAGAACGAACGTCGGAGTGCGCCCGACTCCCAACGCGCGAACGCGCCGAACGACGTGTCGGGTTCGGTGTAGAGCAGCGTCGTCACCGCACTCGGACGGATCGCGGCCAGCGTACGGGTCAGCGTCGAGGGGGTGGCCGTCTCGAACAGCGAGCACGAGATCACCGCGAGTGAACCGTAGAAGCCCACGTAGACGTGGTGGTCTTTCGCGGCGGCCGCGGTCGCGAGGTCGGTGTCGACGAGCGGGACGAGAACGCTGTCGCCGTAGATCTTCGACGCGAGTTGCTGGGCGTGCTGATGATCGTGCTGCGGTGCGCGTACGACGGTGCGTAGGTCGTCGGCGGGGGCGGGGGAGTCGATGAACCAGACGGTGGCGGCGCGTGCCGACATCGCTCAGCTGTTCCCGTTGCTGCGTACGCCGAGCAGGACGTCCTCCCAGGCGGGCACAGCGGGCTTGCGGGTCTTCTTCTTGCGCGGACGATCGGCGTGGTCGGGTCCGGGCTCGCGCGCCGCGGGGGCCTCCGACGAATCGGCAGTGGCGCTGTCGGGGGTCGCCGGGTCGCCGTCGCCCTCAGTGGTACCCGCTACGGCTGTATCCGCCGGTCCGGACGGCTCGTCGGCGTCGACCTCCGGCGCCGCGGGTACGGGCTGGACAGGAACCTGCGCGACGGGAGCGGAGATCGGGGTGACGGGCGCCGGGGGAGCCTCTGGGGCGGTCTCGTCGTCGAATCCGAAATCGAGGGGGACGGTGCCGTTGTCCTCGCGTGCCGCGCGACGCTCCTGTCGCGCACGCTGCGCACCGATGAGCGAGTTGGCGTCGATGGTGACTTCCTCACGCCCGTCCGGCGTGGTGTCGACGGCGATCTCCGGGGTGGCGACCGGCGTGAGCCGACGCCGCGGCGCGATGGTCTCGGGGTGGGTCAGCTCGTCGGCCAGGTCGTCGAGCGGATCGACGGTGCCGCCGTGGGTTCCGGGCTGGTAGCGCCAGTGAGCGAGGTTGTCGGTGCGTCCGACGCTCCACGCCACCTGCACGACCCAGTAGCCGCCGTCGTCTTTCCAGGCGTCCCAGTCGGCGTCGGCCGGGTTGTGGCCATAGGCGACGAGTCCTTCGGCCACGGATTCGGCGAGGGTTGCGACCGCCGGCCCGTCGTGCCGGATCGGGTGGGCCGCCCCGGCGAGCTCGGAGGCGCGGGACCGCTCGAGCAGCACCGGGTGGGCGAAGCGTTCGATCTTGTCGACACCGACCCCGGCCGCCGCGGCGACCTCGGCGACGGAGGCACCTGCGCGGATGCGTGCCTGGATCTCTCGTGGCCTCAATGCACTTTCCATCTCGATCTCGATCTGTCCCAGCCTGGTGATGTCGCCGCGGGCCGCGGCGCGAAGGCGTTCGTCGGAGGCGATCCGGAATTTCTCACCTGATTGAGGGTCTTGGCAGATGACGTGGGAACCATCGGTTTCCACTCCGACGACGCGGAGCTCACGCATCTGCTCCTCCTCCGGTGGGTTCATGCATTGGGGTCACATTAACTCACCGATCTACCGATTCACTGTGGGACACGCGGTAAAACCGCAGTTCAGAACCCGTGGGGCCGCTGCGACACCAGCGATGGGTGCGTCGTATGTGGTCTGTGTTGTCCAGGCTACCCGGTGACCCGAACGCCACCGGCGCGTCGACCCGAAGGTACTGACGCGCCGGTGACGGTGAAGATCTCGACGAGCTCAGAGACGCTCGACGATGTAATCGATGCAGTTCGTGAGCTTGGTGACGTCCTCGGGATCGATGGCCGGGAACATGCCGATACGCAGCTGGTTGCGGCCCAGCTTGCGGTACGGCTCGGTGTCGACGACACCGTTGGCACGCAGGGTCTTGGCGACCGCGGCCGCATCGACGTCGTCGTTGAAATCGATGGTGCCGACGACCTGGCTGCGGTTGGCGGCCTCGGTGACGAACGGCGTCGCGAACTCGCTGGCCTCGGCCCACTGGTAGAGGCGCGAGCTCGAGTCGGCGGTGCGCGAGACGCACCAGTCCAGACCGCCGTTGTTGTTCATCCACTCGATCTGGTTGGCGAACAGCAGCAGCGAGCCGACGGCCGGGGTGTTGTAGGTCTGGTTCTTGCTGCTGTTGTCGACGGCGGTCGGCAGCGACAGGAACTCGGGGCACCAGCGGTCGGTCTCGGCGATCTCGGCGACGCGGGCGAGTGCGCGCGGGCTCATCAGCGCGACCCACAGCCCACCGTCGGAGGCGAAGCACTTCTGCGGGCGAAGTAGTAGACGTCGGCGTCGGCGACATTCACGGGCAGGCCGCCTGCGCCCGAGGTGGCGTCGATGGCGATGAGCGCGTCGTCGGAGCCGGCGGGACGCACGACCGGAACGGACACGCCGGTCGACGTCTCGTTCTGGGCCCAGCCGATGAGGTCGACGCCGCCGAAGTCGTCGGTGGTCAGCGCGGCCGGGTCGGGGGCGGTGCCGGGGTCGGTGGAGATGACCGCGGGCGAATCCAGGAACGGCGCCTTCTTGGCGACGGTCGCGAACTTCGACGAGAACTCGCCGTAGGTGAGATGCAGCGAGCGCTGCTTGATCAGGCCGAAGGCGGCGGCGTCCCAGAACGCGGTGGTGCCACCGTTGGAGATGACGACCTCGTAGCCCTCGGGCAGCGAGAACAGATCGCCCAGACCCTCGCGGATCGAGCCGACCACGTTCTTGACCGGTGCCTGGCGGTGGCTGGTGCCGAACACCGATGCGCCGGTGTCGACGAGGGACTGCAACTGCTCGGGGCGCACCTTCGACGGTCCGCAACCGAAGCGGCCGTCCGACGGCAGCAGGTCGGCGGGCAGGGTGATGGGTGCGGTTGCGGTATCGCTCATGGCGTCGATTCTAGGGTTGTGGCGGACGCCACTTTGGGCCGCCTCGGCTTGCGCGATACCGGACATCCGCGGAATCGCCGTTTTCGGGCAAGTGCGTCAGTTCTAGATAGCGCGTTTCATGTCAGCCGGCGAATACGGAATGTGTGAAGTTAGGGCACGCTCAGTCCAAGGTGCGGCCCATACTCCGACTCTGTAAGGTTTGCGAAACATCAGGGCCTCGTTTGGGGTATCCCTGGTCGATCCACCCCACCTCGGAGGCTTGTACATGGGTCTGGTTGTTGATCGAAGCGCGCGCAGTCGTCGTGTTGCCACTGTCTCTGCGGCGGTCGTGTGTGCGACTTCCGCCGGTCTGCTGGGTGCGGCACCCGCGCACGCGGTCGATCCCGACCGGTTGCGCTCGGACGCGGGCTGCGTCTGGCGGACCGAAGAGGACCGTGCAAAGCAGATCCAGACGTGCACCTTCGACTCGGAGTCGCTGGGGCGTGAGGTGTCCGTCCAGGTGCGTCCGTCGGACAAGAAGGCCGGCGAGGACGAGCACGGCATCTACTTCCTGGACGGTCTCGGCTCGAACCCCGAGTTCAGCACGTGGACCCAGCCCGAGGCCGGCATCGACGCCTACGGCCCGGGGAGCAACCTCGTCCTGCCGGTCGGCGGTGCGGGCGAGTGGTCGACCGATTGGCAGAAGCCGCCCACCGGCCAGTCCGTGGCGCCGAAGTGGGGAAGTTTCGTCGGTGAGGAACTCCCGACCTACCTGAAGAGCAATTTCGACGTCGAGACGACGAACAACGCGATCGTCGGCGTGTCGATGTCAGCGGGCCCGGCGATGATCATCGCGTTCGACAACCCGGAGGTCTTCCAGGTCGTGCGTTCCTACTCGGGTTACTTCCCGACGGACAATCCGTTGGGCTGGATGGCGATTCCGTCCATCCAGAAACAGCGCGCCGACATCGAGAACGGCGAGACCGCGATGTGGGGCAAGCCCCAGAGCCCCGGTAATCGCTGGGCCGACAACGACGTGATGAACCGGATCGGCGAGGTCGGGGACACCGGCCAGACGGTGATCGTCTCGACCGGTACCGGCATCCCCACGGCATTCGAACTCCAGGAAGCCGGCGCCCTGTTCCAGCGCGAGCTCGACGCCGACCCGACTGCCGGGCCGGAGCTGGTCCAGAAGGCCGTGACCGCTCTGGCGCTGGGCATCGGCTTGGAGGCCGGCGCATTCGCTTCGACGGGTCTTCTCCAGTCGACCGTCGATCAGCTCGGGCTGCCCATCGAGTTCAAGTACCGCAACGGCGGACACAACTGGTACGCCTGGGGCGCCGAGTCGGACGACGATGCGCGCGAGGTCGAGCGGGCGCTCGAATCGGGTCAGCCGTCGTCGAAGACCGCTGCTGAGCCGCAGTCGGCTCCTGCGCCCAAATCTGTTGGTGCGCCGAAGACTCCGGTCACCAAGGAAGCGCCGGCCATGAAGGTCGAGCGTCCGGCGCCGAACCTCCTCCAGCCGTCGACCTGGCGTCTGCCGTGGGCTCCGCGCTGATCTGATCTCAGCAAGATCGCCACCTCCGGCCAGATGCGCTAGCTCTAACTCGCGCTCCTGATCTGGAGGTGGCGATCCTGTCTGTACTCAGAAGACCTCTGCCTCGCGGAGTGCACCGAGGATGAGGTTCCGGAACTGCACGGGCTTCAACAGGTTTCGTCCCAGGTCCAGCGGACGACGATGCGCCCGGTCCGCCGGATCGCGTCCTCCTGTCGAACTTGCCGATCATTCTGTCGTCCAACCCGCCGATGGACCGGCCCGTATGATCGACGGCGGCGACCTGGGGTTCGTTGCCCGCTTCGATATCAGAGGCAAGTCCGGTTTCGGCGCGGAATCGATGGAGGAAGACATGCGTTCCGTTGCGCAAATAACCGCGTCCACGGCTGCGGGTTGACCGAGAAACGTGTGTACGCCGGGAGCGGTCCAGGAGTCTTCGGCGGCCGATTGAGCGCCAGGGTAGTTGTGGCCGCCAGGGACGCGGAGAATGGTTCCTACTACTGCGGTTGCTTGGAGTCGGTGTGTGACGATTCCAAGGGCTCGCTGCACCCGACGAGCGTGGTGCCCAGCAACACCGCGAGCGCAATGTGGCGCCGACGACTCGGCGTTGATTGCGCTCGCGTGTCTGTCACGGTGCAGGCCAGGCGGGGGTTTGGGGGAGGGTGGGAAACCCCTGTTCGCCAAAGAGTTTTGGCGTCAGCTCCGCAGCAAATCCGTCGGGCGTGAAGGGAATCTGCCCTGAGTATGCGGGGACCTGGTCGAGTTTGGTCGCGGCCCATTGCGTGCAGGGAACTTCGATGAGTGGCGGCTGCACAGTTAGGCCCTTGCGTCGGACGGCATCGAACTTCCACGGGTAGAAGACATCGAACTGTGGCGCACGCGTACCGATTCCCGATGTGGCGACGCGGTTGACGTCCTCCCGTGGATCGATTGACCCGTCGGGCAATCGAGCGGTGAACGTGAACTCTAGGGCGCTGAGTGTGTCCCTGTCGGGTTCATGTGTTTCGACCTCCGCACGACCATTGGTCGTGTAGCAGCCTCGCGCGGAGATCTGGTTGCCCGTTCGGGTGAGTTCGAGGATTGTGGCGTACATCGTTCCGTAGAAGGCAGGTTTGGCCGTGTAGTCCGTACTCTTCGGTGCGTACAGACAGCTCACGGCGTTCTCCGGGCTCGATGCGGGCGCTGCCGCCGCGGCGCCGGGATATGCGACCGCCCGACCGAAGATGGACAACTGGCACGACTCGATGTAGCCGCGCGCCAGTTCCGCCGCCCTGCTGTGCAAGTCAATGTCGACGGCCGCGTCCCAGACGACGTTGTAGGGGCCGGCGACGTCGACGGGATAGCGGTAGTCATCAGGCGCGACTGCGGTCGCCGAAGGATCGCTTGTGGTGACGACAGTGCCTCCCGTTGTGGTGTCGGGAGTCGAGCAACCGGTGAAAACAACGACGCCGACCGCGCAGAAGGCGGTTGCCAACTTGGTCAATTTCATACTCTACGAACCGTTCAGGATCATATCGTCGTAGTTGTCGGGGTCTGTCGGATCGAAATTTCGTCGGCCCTGGTTCTTCCCGGTTCCATTCCCTGCGCGCAAAGATGCGGTCAGATCATCCGGTAGAGCTCGTTCCATCGAGCTCAAGAGCGTGTCGGGGTCACCTTTGTATTCTGAAAGAATGACGCTAAGCGGTTTAAGATCGCCATTCGAGTCGTACCACGCCTCGGACTTCCCTTCGATATCAGGGATTCCGTCGAGGGCGCTCAGCGCGCCATATGTCAGGCGGATCTCATCGTGTGTGGCGGTGTCATAGTCCCCGCCATCGGTGGTTCCTGTCGGCGGCCTGAACGGGATGTCGCCAGCGGATTCGGCAGGAAGGAGCCACGGAGCCGCCGCAGTGCCGGCAGCTCCGGCCGCTATCGCGGCTGGATGGGGAACCGCGGTGAGGCCCGCAGACGCCGAGCTAACGATATTTCTCACCTTCGAGCCGGTCGCACTCTCTTCGTCGGTGCTGACATTTTCGTCCAATTGAAGGTCGTCCTCACGTGTCCATCGCCTCTGGATTGACCGTGAAATCCCCACTCAATTGTTCCCCCGAGTGCTCAACGTGCAGATCACTTGGGAAACACTTTACGGTCTGGCCTCCATGAGGTGTGCGACCATGTCCACAGGCCTCGAGATCCGTGTGATGTTGTGCCCGGTATCCGGGTACAACATCACACTGATACTGAGGACTCCGCGGCGCCTACAGCCCCGGCTTCACCACGTCACCCCAGCCGGCGACGTCTTCGGGACGACGCGGCGCGGGGCCCGTGTAGATCGCGGCGGGGCGGACCAGCTTGCCCAGGCGCTTCTGCTCCAGGATGTGGGCACACCAGCCGGCGGTGCGGCCGCAGGTGAACATGGCGGGCATCATGTGCGTCGGGACCTCGGCGAAGTCGAGGATGACCGCGGCCCAGAACTCGACATTCGTCTCGATCGCGCGGTCGGGACGTCGTTCCCGGAGTTCGGTGAGTGCGGCCTGTTCGAGCGCGGCGGCGATCTCGAACCGCGGGACGCCGAGTTCCTGGGCGGTGCGTCGGAGCACACGCGCGCGGGGATCCTCGGCGCGGTACACGCGGTGCCCGAAGCCCATCAGCTTTTCCTTGCGATCGAGGATGCCCTTCACCAATCCTCTTGCGTCACCGGTGTTCTCGACCTCTTCGATCATCGGCAGCACCCGCGCCGGCGCACCGCCGTGCAACGGTCCGGACATCGCGCCGATGGCTCCCGAGAGCGATGCCGCGACGTCGGCGCCGGTGGAGGCGATCACGCGCGCGGTGAAGGTCGACGCATTCATGCCGTGCTCGGCGGCGCTCACCCAGTAGGCGTCGATGGCCGCCACGTGCTTGGGGTCCGGATCGCCCTTCCAGCGGGTCATGAACCGCTCGGTGACGGTGGAGCATTCGTCGATGACGTGCTGCGGGACCGCGGGCTGATGGATGCCACGCGCCGACTGCGCCACGTACGACAGCGCCATCACCGATGCGCGAGCCAGATTCTCGCGCGCGGTTTCGTCGTCGATGTCGAGTAGCGGTTCGTAACCCCAGATCGGGGCGAGCATCGCGAGCGCGGCCTGCACGTCGACGCGCACGTCGCCGGTGTGGATGGGCAGCGGAAACGGTTCGGCCGGGGGCAGTCCGTCGCCGAACTTCCCGTCGACGAGAAGGGCCCAGACGTCGGCGAAGGTCACCTTGTTCTCGACGAGGTCCTCGATGTCGACGCCGCGATAGCGCAGGTTGCCGCCGTTCTTGTCGGGTTCCGCGATCTCGGTGGTGAATGCCACCACGCCTTCGAGACCTGCGACGAAATCCTCGGGAACCGCGTTGGCCATGACAACCACCTCACTCCAGACAACCGTGTCCTGCAATCACATGCCGATCCAGATCGAACTGTAGATCAGCACGACGCTCCGCGTGTACCAGGGAGTAACTATGTCGTCGGGAGTAAATTCAGCCGGGTGTTGGAGAAACCGCTCGAATCGATCGATCTGCCGAACATGCGAGTCGGCTACGGCGGAGGTATTCCGCCCAACATCGGCGAGGGCGATCGTGCGGCCGGAGCCGACGGTATCCGCGAGAACCTCGACCCCAGCTGGCTCCGGGGCGACCCGCCGTGGCTCGACCTGTTCAGTGTGTGGCTGAGGGAAGCGCTCGACGCCCGGATCGCCGAACCGAACGCGATGGTCCTCGGAACGGCCGACGCCGACGGCCGGCCGTCGACCCGCACCGTCCTGTGCAAGGGCGTCGACGCCAACGGCGTGGTGTTCTTCACCGGCTACGAGTCCGACAAGGGGGCGAACCTGGCCGCGAACCCCTATGCATCGGTGACGTTCCCGTGGATCGCGCTGGAGCGTCAGGTCCATTTCCGCGGGCCCGTGGAACATGTGAGTGCTGAGGAGACGCAGGCCTATTGGGAGCTCCGTCCGCGGGGTTCACAGTTGTCGGCCGCCGCGTCGGACCAGTCCCGGCCGATCGGGAGTCGCATCGAACTCGAGCGGAAGGCCGCCGAGCTGGCCGAGCAGTACGGCGGATTCGACGCCGGTGACGAGATCCCCGTTCCGTCGAACTGGGGCGGCTACCGCATCGATCCCGTCGAGGTCGAGTTCTGGCAGGGTCGGGCGAACCGCCTGCACAACCGCGTGCGACTCACCCACGTCGACCACAGATGGCGCATCGAGCGGCTACAGCCCTAGCGGACGCGCAAGCCGGTCGGCGGACCGTCGCCACAGCACCGCCGCCACCGCCGGTTCGAAGTCGCCGGTGTCGTTGACCGGGCAGGAGCCCGCCGGCCGCATCGGTCAGGAACACGCCGAACTCGTCCCACTGCGGCGGGGTGATCCCGTCGGCGGCGGCCGCCTCGTACTCGGCGCAGGCGTTGATGACCAGGCGCGCCCGTCAACGACGAGCGAGGGCTCGCGCGATGAACTTGCGGATCTCCTCGATCCACAACACCGACGACGCGACGGCCACCGACCACGCCCACTGGGGCGCCGTCAGTCCGGTGGTGTCGAAGAGGTCCTGCAGGAAGCCGACGTTCACGACCGCGGCCTGTAGCACGATCACGGCGACGAGTGAGATCCAGATCGCCTGGTTGGTGAAGGTCTGCAGTGAGAACACCGAGCCGCGGTCGGACCGGACGTTCAGCAGGTTGAAGACCTGATAGAAGACGAAGGTCGTGAAACCGAGCGTGGTGGCGAAGACGGGATCGCTTGCGCTGTCCGGGAACACGTCGTCGGCGACGACGATCGTCACGATGGTGCCGACGGTCATCACCACTCCCAGGAACAGGATGCGCAGCACCCGCTCCGGGGTCAGAAGGCGCTCGCCGGGCGGACGCGGTTTCTGCTTCATGGTGTCCGGCTCGGTCGGGTCGACGCCCAGCGCGAGGGCCGGCGGGCCGTCCATGATGATGTTCACCCAGAGGATCTGCAGCGCGGTGAACGGTGCGCCGCCCGCGATCCCCGCGACACCGGCGGTGAGGAAGATGAGCACGAAACCCCACGCCGTCGTGAGCTGGAACTTCACGAACTTGACGATGTTGCGTAGATTCCCCGGCCGGCGCGCACGGCGGCGACGATGGTGGCGAAGTTGTCGTCGGTGAGGATCATCTTGGCGGCACCCTTGGACACGTCGGTGCCGGTGATGCCCATCGCGATCCCGATGTCGGCCTGTTTGAGCGCCGGTGCGTCGTTGACGCCGTCGCCGGTCATCGCGACGACCTCGTCACCTGCCTGCAGGGCCTCGACGTAGCGGATCTTGTGCTCCGGCGCCACGCGGGCGAGCACCCCGAAGTCGGCCGCGCGCGTGGCCAGGTCGTCGTCGGCGAGGTTGTCGATCTCCTTGCCGGACACCGACTCGCCGCCGATGCCCAGGTCGGCGGCGATCGACGCCGCGGTGGCGAGGTGGTCGCCGGTGATCATGTGCACGCCGATGCCGGCCTCGTGGGCGGTCGCGATGGCCGCGCGCGCCTCGGGACGGGGCGGATCGAGGATGCCGACGACGGCGTAGACGACGAGATCGTCGACGGCGTCGAACAGGCCGTCGCTGTCGGGGATCTCCGGCAGGGTCCTGCCTGCGATCAGCAGGGTCCGCAGGCCCCGGTGCGCGAGGTCGTCGATGGCGGTGCGGATGCCGGCAATATCCGCCTCGGTGATGGGCCGGTCGCCGTCGGGTCCGCGAAGTCTGTTCGCGCGGCCGAGTAGGACGTCGGGCGCCCCCTTGGCGTAGCAGCGGTAGTGGTCGCCCTCGATCGGGCTGCCGGTGTCGTGGAACGTCGCCATGAACTTGTAGTCGGAGTCGAAGGGCACCTCGGCGAGACGCGGGTGGTTCGCCCGCGCGCCCACCACGTCGATGCCGCCCTTCTCGGCGAGCACGACCAGCGCGCCCTCGGTGGGGTCGCCGACCAGCACGCCTTCGTCGACAGAGGCGTCGTTGCACAGGGCCATGGCGAGGAAGGCGCGCCGGAGGTCGGGAAGCGCTTCCTCGCTGCCGCTGAGGATCTTCCCGTCGGTGGAATAGCCCTCGCCGGTCACCCGGTACCGCCGCCCGCCCGCCACCAGGATGCGGACGGTCATCTCGTTGAGGGTGAGCGTCCCGGTCTTGTCGGTGGCGATCTGCGTTGTGCTGCCGAGGGTCTCCACCGCCGCGAGCTGTTTGACGATGGCCCCGCGGCGGGCCAGCCGCGCGGCGCCCAGGGCCAGGGTGAAGGCGACAACCGCGGTGAGGCCCTCCGGGATGGTGGCCACCGCCAAGGAGACCGCGGTGAGCAGCAGATCCGACCACGAGTCACCGCGCAGGAGCCCCAGGACGAAGACGAGGACCACGACCACGATCGCGATCACCGTGAGTAGCGTCGCGAGCTGGTCGATGCGGCGCTGCAGCGGCGTCTTGGCGGTCCCGGCTCGGCCGAGGAGACTCGCGATCGTGCCGATCTGGGTGGACATACCCGTCGCGGTGACCACCATCGACGCTCGCCCGCGCGTGATCTCGGTGTTCATGAACAGCATGTTGGAGCGGTCGCCGATCGGCAGATCCGGATCGTCGAGCGCGTCGACAGACTTGTCCACCGGGTGGGATTCACCGGTGAGGGCGGACTCGGCCACCTGCAGCCTCGCCGCCTCCACCACGCGCCCGTCGGCGGGGACGGCGTCGCCGGCCTCGAGGAGGACGATGTCACCGGGCACGAGGTCGGTCCGTTCGACCTCCCGCTCCCGCCCGTCGCGTCGGACCCGTGACAGCGCCACCGACATGTCCTGCAGCGCGCGCAGACTCTCCTCGGCCCGCGTCTCCTGTACGTAGTTCAGGATCGTGTTGAAGGTGATGACCACGAGGATCACCACCGGCGTCTCCCACTCGCGCGACACCACCGCGCTCACCACCGCCGCGATGACGAGTACGAGCGTCATCTTGTCGGCGAGCAGCCGGACGATCTTGCGCCAACCCGGCTCGCCGCGCTCCTCGGCCAGCCGGTTCTCGCCGTACGACGACCGGCGTTCGTGAACCGAGGTCTCCGACAGCCCGCGAGCGATGTCGGTGTCGAGGTCGCTGACCACGTCGGCGACCGAGGTCGTGTGGAACGGGTGGTCGACCGGACGATCGCCCGGCTTCTCCATGTGTGGCGTCATGGTTGCTGTCCTCGTGGGCGGGGACCTCGACCCTATCCGGCCCGGACGATCGCGCGCAGCGATCGCGGATCGGTCGGCTGTGACGGAGTCGGCCGGTGGCGTGGTCCTAGGATCTAGGATCGTCGGAATGCCCCGCCTGCTCGCAGACACGACGCCGCTGCGCAACCAGTACTTCCGGCGTCTGTGGCTGGCGAACATCATCACCGTGGTCGGGGCGCAACTCACCGTCATCGCGGTACCCGCCCAGATCTACGAGGTCACCGGCAGTTCCGCCTACGTGGGTCTCACGGGCGTGTTCGGCCTCGTCCCGCTCGTCGTGTTCGGGCTGTGGGGCGGCGCGCTCGCCGACGTCGTCGATCGTCGAACACTGTTGATCGTCACCACCATCGGTCTGATCGTGTGCAGTGGCCTGTTCTGGGCGCAGGCCGCGGCCGGCGGCGACAACGTGTGGATCCTGTTGGTGCTCTTCGCTGTTCAGCAAGCGTTCTTCGCGGTCAACCAGCCGACGCGCACTGCGGTGCTGCCGCGCCTCCTCGACGCCAAGGAGCTCCCGGCGGCGTTGTCGCTGAACATGACGGTCATGCAGGCCGGCGCGATCGCCGGGCCGCTCGTCGGTGGCGCGCTGATCCCGGTCCTCGGATACTCGTGGCTCTACTTCGTCGACACCCTGTTGCTGCTGCCGACGCTGATCGCGGTCGTTCTGCTGCCGTCGCTGCGTCCGGAGAGCGACGCGGCGCCGAAGGTCGCGGGACTGCGCTCGGTGATCGAAGGGCTCCGGTACCTGGCCGGGCACAAGATCCTGATGGCATCGTTCCTCGTCGACCTGATCGCCATGATCTTCGGGATGCCCCGGGCGTTGTTCCCGCAGATGGCGCACGAGAACTTCGGCGGTCCGGCGAGCGGCGGCATCGCCTTCGCCGTGCTGTTCACGGCCATCTCGGCGGGAGCGGTGGTCGGCGGCATCTTCTCCGGCTGGGTCACGCGCGTCGAACGGCAGGGTCTGGCCGTGATCGTGTGCATCATCATCTGGGGTCTGGCGATCACCGGCACGGGGATCGCGGTGTCCTTCGCCGACGGCGCGGCGATGCCGATGCTCGTCGTCGCGGTGGTGCTGCTGATGATCGGTGGTGCCGCCGACATGGCGTCGGCCGCCTTCCGCCAGACCATCCTGTTGGCAGCGGCCAACGACGAGGTGCGCGGTCGACTGCAGGGCGTGTTCATCGTGGTGGTCGCCGGAGGTCCCCGCATCGCCGACGTCGCGCACGGCACCGCCGCCGCGTCGATCGGGGTCGCGGCGGCGACGGCCTTCGGCGGTATCGCGGTGGTGATCGCGACCATCGTTGCGGCACTGCTGATCCCGGCCTTCGTGCACTATCGGGCAGGTCAGCGCACCTGAGGTGATCCTCGTCTGGCCAGCGGTTTCTCCGATTCGGTGTCACCATGGGTCCCATGACCGCCGCCGCAACCGGTTTCCAGGTGCCGATCATCGACATCTCGCCCTACATCCGCAACGGTGATCCCGCCGATCGGGCCGTCGTCGCGGCGAAGATCGACGACGCCGCCAGTTCGGTCGGGTTCATGCAGATCGTCGGGCATGAGATCCCGCCTGCGGTCATCGAGGAATTCACCGCGGTGATGGACGATTTCTTCGCCCTGCCACTCGAGGAGAAGAAGGCGTACCGGACGCCGCCGGAGATCAACCGTGGCTACGCACCGCCGAAATCGGAGTCGTTGTCACTCTCGCTGGGCGTCGAGTCGGCGGACCGGATGAACGATTTCTTCGAGGCGTTCAACGTCGGAGTGGAGGCCGGCGAATACCCCGACCTCGCCCTTCCCGACGACCACTACGCCGAGAACACCTGGCCGGCCGTCGACCATTTCGAGGCGGCGGTGTCGGCCTACTTCGTCGAGGCACGACGCGTCGCACACACTTTGACCCGCATCTTCGCCGACGCCCTCGACCTTCCCGCCGACTTCTTCGAGGGTTTCACCGACCATTCCCTCGACGTCCTGCGGATGAACAACTACGCACTCCCGCCCGGCGAGATCGAACTCGACGGCGAACTGACCGGAATGGGGGAGCACACCGACTACGGCATCGTCACCGTTCTGTGGGCGGACCAGGTGAAGGGCCTGCAGGTCCTCGACCACCACGGACAGTGGCACGACGTCAGTCCCGTCGACGGCGCGCTGCTGATCAATCTCGGTGACCTGATGGCCCGCTGGACCAACGAACGGTGGATGTCGACGCTGCACCGGGTGAAGCCGCCGATCGTCGACGGTGCGATCGAACGCCGACGGTCCGCCGCCTACTTCCACGACGGCAACATCGACGCGATGATCGCGACCCTGCCGTCGTGTGTCGGTGCGGGAAGCCGGTATTCGCCGATCACGGTCGGGGAGCACATCGGTGCAAAACTTGCCGGATCACGTGCCGGACGGCCGAACCCGTACGCCCAGCGGGAGGCGGAGCGGGTGCGCCACGCGATGCGACGGGGTCTGGGCCGGCAGTAAACCTGGGCCGACGACAAACGACAGTCCCCGCTCACTCGATCCGTTGCCGCTCACGCCTTGACGGTGAGCGGAAACGGAGCTCGTGAGCGGGAACCGCCCCCGACAGAGTTCGTGAAATCTCAGTCCGACGTCAGCACAGTCGGATACGTCGCGCGCCGGGCCGCGGTCACCGGGCAGTAGTGCATCGGATTGTCGCGCTCGTCCAGCGGCGGCAGGTTGCGTTTGGGGGTGTGGACGATCGGCGCGTCCTTCTCGACCTTGCCGTTCACCCGATCCCAAGCGTCGCGCGGACGCGGATGGCGCAGAAAGCGTTTCGGCAGCGCCTTGTGCATGACGAAGTTGATGCCCTTGCCCAGGAGGCGGAATCGGCGCTCGTCCGCATCGGTCCATTCGAGGCCGAGGATCTCGCGGATCGGCTCGTCGTAGAAGCCGGTCGTCAGCCACATGAACAACTTCTGGTTCTGCGGGACGAGATACTTGTCCCAGACCGACTTCGGGATGAAGCTCAGGAACGGGGGCGGCGGCAACTGGGTGATGTCGAGGACCGTGCGAACCGACACGTGGTCACGAAGGACATTGCGGCACATGTAGTCCCAGTACTCGAGGAAATCCTCGTAGGTCTCCGGGACGGGTCGCATCGAGACCTCGTACTGGGCGTACCAGGCCTTGGATTCCTCGAACAACTGACGCTTCTGGTCCTCGGTGAGGAAAGGGCCGAACCGCTCGCAGAGGCGGACGTTTCCGTACCAGAACGTCGCATGCGCCCAGTAGAAGACGTCGGGGTCGAGGGCGTGATACCGAGAGCCGTCCTCCATCGTGCCCTTGACCGTCCGGTGGTAGTCGCGCACCTCGAGGCCGGTCTTCGCGCCCGGGATGACCGAGTCGAAGACGACGCCGCTGATCGGGTAGAGCGACCGCATGAGACGCTGCCAGCGTTCCCCGAAGAAGTCGGAGTGGTCCCAGACCGCCGCACCCAGCTTTGGGTGCATGTTCTGGATCGAACCGGCCCACAGGCCCTGGAACATGCCGGTCCAGGTGCCCCAGATCTGCCAGGTCAGCGAATCCGGACCCAGGGGTTCGTACTCGTGCGCTCCCTTGACTCCCGAGGCGTGGCTCTCGTACCCGTCCTCGGAGAACCGGGTGTCCGGGGAGGGCTCGGCATCGGTGGTGTGAACGGGACACGTGCTCTGTGCGTCGTTCAATACCTCAGTCATGAGACAGAACCCTAGGTTCGTCTCAGGGGTGTGTCAACCGTCACCCACTAGTCGGGGTCCTCGTGCGTGACCGCCTTGTAGCCGCGTGCGCCGGCACGGTCGACGGCCGCCCGGACCAGCCCGAAGACCAGTCCCTGCAGCGCAGCGGCGGCGAGTACCTCGACGTTGCTGCGTTCGAGGTCCTTGGGATCGGGCGCTTCGGCGTCGTCGGAGATCCGCTTCCAGATCTGGCCGAACACGGCGCCTGCGGCGATGCCGCCGAGCACGCTCGTCGCCAGTGACAGCGGTTTGTAGAACGTCTTGGACACGGCACTCATGGCGTACCCCTCTCGAGTCGTTTTGTGGTCAGCTGCGACGACGCCGCAGGACGACGACGGTGCCGACGGCAAGCGCCGCGGCCACCGCGGCGCCGATCAGCACCGTCCGGTTCTCCTCGGCCTTCACCTTCGCGGTGTACGCCGTCTCCGCCGCGGCCGCGTTCACCCGTGCCGGGACGTCGAGCTTGGCCGCCAGCGCATCGACGGTCTCGGCGAGTTCCTCGCGCTGCTGTTCCACCGGGGGCGGGTCGGTGGCCGGGTTCCGGTCGGGTTGCGTGTCACTCACTTCAGGTGCTCCTTCACGGTTGCGACGTCGCGCTGGACGCTTTCGACGGTCTGCTCGGGCGCGGGCGGCACAGCCGACTTCGCACGCTGCGCGCCGATCGCGGCTGTCGCACCGCCGATCACGAGGAGCGCCACGCCGACGATCACCGCGGCCAGCCATGCGGGGACCGCATTCGCCAGTCCCAGGACCGCGGCCGCGACCAGCGTTCCGAGGCCGAACAACACCAGCAGGGTGCCCGCGCCGGAAATCCCCGCGCCGACACCGATCCGGGTGCCCTTGCCCTTCATCTCCGCGACCGCATGCTGTAGCTCGGTCTTGACCAGGGTCGTCGTCTGACTCTGCAGGCGTTCGACGAGTTGCACGGTCGACAGGTCGTTCACAGACGGATCGCTCACGTTGGTACCTCCACATCGGGGACACCCGTCGCGTTCCCGGCCGGCACCGGTCCCAAACGTCAGCCCCGGACGTCAACGCCGCCGGAAGCGGATCTCGGTGCCGGGAACGAGCTGAGCCGCGAGATCGATCGCCGCATCGGTCAACACCGCGGCCACCGGATAGCCGCCGGTCACCGGGTGATCGGCGAGGAACAGTACCGGCCGACCGCTCGGTGGCACCTGGACCGACCCGTGAGCGACGCCTTCCGAACGCATTTCGCCCGCGTCGTCCCGATGCGTCAGAAGGGGATACGACGACCCCTCGGCACGGTCGATGCGCACACCGACCCGATTGCTGTCGGCGCTGACCAGCCACGTCCCGGAGTACAGGGCCCTCGGTGCGGTCAGCAGATCGGCCCGCGGGCCCTGGTGGGCCTCGAGGACGACGATGCGCGGATGTTCGGTGTTCGGCGGCGCCGATTCGGCAGACGGCCACTCACCGGCGGCATGGCCCACCCGCACCCGCAGATTCGCGGTCAGCGCCGGCGGTCCCAGCCCCGACAGCGTGTCGGTGGACCGCGAGCCGAGAACCGGCTCGACGTCGAATCCGCCTCGCACGGCCAGGTAGTTTCGCAGCCCCCACGACGGTGGGTCGACGGCCAGCTCGTCACCCTCGTGCAATACGACGGCGGCCGCGAGCCCCACCGGAACACCGTTGTGGCGCACCGCCGTATCGGCCCCCGTCACCACTGCGAGCACGTCGCCGTCGGCGCGGACGCGCAGGCCTCCGAGGGTCACCTCGATGGTGGCGGCCGATTCGTCGTTGCCGACAAGACGGTTGGCCAGCATCAGCGAACCGCGGTCCGCACCACCTGAGGTGGGCACGCCGAGATGCGCGTATCCGTGGCGTCCACGGTCCTGGAAGGTCGCGAGTGGGCCGGTCGCGAGCACCGTGAGCGTGGTCATCCGTGGGAGTCCACCCCGACGTCGACGAACCGCACCAGACGTCCGGTCGTGAACAGGGCCGGCGGATCGGAATTCTCATCCCAGAGGCGAACATCGGTGCGGCCCAACAACTGCCATCCCCCGGGGCTTGCCTTGGGGTAGACGGCGCTGTAACCGGCAGCGATCGCGACGGCACCTTCCGGGACACGGGTACGAGCCTCGGCCCGGCGGCCGACGGCGTCGAACGGGTGTGGGGTCGGCTCGTCGGCCACCAGGTAACCGAATCCGGGCGCGAAACCCATGAACTGCACGCGCCACCGTGTCCCGCAGTGCAGGCCGATCACCTCGCCGACCGAGATGCCCAGGGCGTCAGCCACATCCGCGAGATCGTCGCCGGCGTAGCGGACCGGGATCACGATCTCGTCGGCCGGCCCGGCACTGTGGTCGGCGACGGATCGCCACCGGCGCAACGCCCGCCGCACACCCAGCTCGTCGATGCCGCGACCCGGACGGGCCTGCACCAGCAACGTGTGCGCGCTCGGTACCAGATCGGTGACATCGGGCAGTTCCCCGCGGTCCGCCGCATCGCGTAGGGCGACGGTCGCGTCGAGCACTGCGGCCGACGGGGACTCGTCGGCCGAGAAGTCGAGCACCACCGCATCGGGGCCCGCCGGCAACTCACGCATGCTCCGAATCTACCGCCGGGAGGATGGCAGACTGAGACGCACAGAGGAAAGGGATCCATTGAGAGAGATCGTCGTCTGCGGCGAGGCGCTCGTCGACGTCGTGCAGGAGAAGCGGACATCCGACGCCGCGCTGGCGCCGCTGCAGCCGGCGCTCGGTGGTGGTCCGTTCAACGTCGCGATCACATTGGGACGCTTGGGGAGTGCCGTGTCATTCGTGTCGGCGGTGTCCACCGACAACTACGGCGACGCGATCGTCGGCGCACTCCGGAACGCCGGGGTCGGCACCGCGATGCTCCAACGCCGCCCGGAACCGACCTCGCTCGCGCTGGCCACCATCGCCGACGACGGCTCCGCGCAGTACTCCTTCTATGTGGAGGGGACCGCGGATCGCACTGTCACAGATCCGGGTTCGCTGGCTCCGACCGTCGCCGCGGCGACCTTCGGAACGCTCTCGCTGGTCCTGGAGCCGGGTGCGTCGGTCTACGAGAACCTGATGCGGCGCTGTCACGCCGAACGCCGACTCGTCGTGCTGGACCCGAACATTCGCTCGGTCGTCATCCCCGACGCCGACGCCTACCGCCGACGTTTCCGCAGCTGGATGCCGTTCGTCGACGTGGTGAAACTGTCCGACGAGGATGCGGCGTGGCTCGGCGAGGGTCCTGCCGGGAGCACGGTGAAGGAGTGGCTCGACGACGGTGTCGCCGCGGTCGTCGCCACTGCCGGGGCGTCCGGGATCACCGTCACCACGGCAGAAGACGAGGTCTCCGTGCCCACGCCGAAAGTCGACGTCGTCGACACGATCGGGGCGGGGGACAGCGTCCTGGGAGGACTCGTCCATCATCTCGACCGATTGGGGGCGCTCTCGCCGGATTCGGTCCGCTCACTGACCCCCGATCAGTGGCGTGAGGTCGCGGTATTCGCAGCTCACGTCGCTGCGGTCACCGTCTCGCGGCCCGGTGCCGACCCTCCGTGGGCAGGCGAGCTGAGAAGCGACTAGTTTGTACCTGTGTGTCCTATCCGGACACTGTCAAAACTCTGATCTGAATAAGGGGTTCGTGTGTCTGCTGAAACAGTCCCAGCCGACCAGGCGTCCGACACGGCCTCAGCGACCTTCACCTACCCCGGTGGACAGCTGGAGCTCCCGATCCTGAAGGCCACCGAGGGCACTGACTCGGTTGCGCTCGGCAAGTTGCTTGCCGAAACAAACCTGACCACCTTCGACGGTGGTTTCGTGAACACCGCGTCGACCAAGTCGGCGATCACCTACATCGACGGCGACGCCGGCATCCTGCGGTACCGCGGCATCCCGATCGACCAGCTCGCGGAGAAGTCGACCTTCATCGAGGTGAGCTACCTGCTCATCTACGGCGAACTCCCGACCCCGTCGCAGCTCGAGGACTTCACCACCAAGATCCAGCGGCACACCCTGCTGCACGAGGATCTCAAGCGCTTCTTCGACGGCTTCCCCCGCAACGCGCACCCGATGCCGGTGCTGTCGAGCGCGGTCAACGCCCTGTCGGCGTACTACCAAGACTCGCTCGATCCCAAGGACGACGAGCAGGTCGAGCTGTCGACGATCCGCCTCCTGGCGAAGCTGCCGACCATCGCCGCCTACGCCTACAAGAAGTCGGCCGGCCAGCCGTTCCTGTATCCGGACAACTCGCTGAGCCTCGTCGAGAACTTCCTGCGGATGACCTTCGGCTTCCCGGCCGAGCCCTATGAGGTCAACCCCGACGTCGCCAAGGCTCTCGACATGCTGTTCATCTTGCATGCCGATCACGAGCAGAACTGTTCGACCTCGACGGTCCGCCTCGTCGGCTCGTCGCAGGCCAACCTCTTCACCTCGATCTCCGGCGGCATCAACGCCCTCTGGGGCCCGCTGCACGGTGGTGCCAACCAGGCGGTGCTCGAGATGCTCGACGCGATCCGCGCCGACGGTGGCGACACCAAGGAGTTCATGAAGCGGGTGAAGAACAAGGAAGCCGGCGTCAAGCTGATGGGCTTCGGTCACCGCGTCTACAAGAACTACGATCCGCGCGCCGCGATCGTGAAGAAGACCGCCGACTCGATCCTCGAAACCCTGGGTGTGCAGGACGACCTGCTCGACATCGCGAAGGGTCTCGAGGAGGTCGCTCTGTCCGACGACTACTTCATCGAGCGCAAGCTGTACCCGAACGTGGACTTCTACACGGGTGTCATCTACCGTGCGATGGGCTTCCCGACGCGCATGTTCACCGTGCTGTTCGCGCTGGGTCGCCTGCCGGGCTGGATCGCCCACTGGCGTGAGATGCACGAGGACCCGACCACCAAGATCGGCCGTCCGCGTCAGCTCTACACCGGTTACACCGAACGTGATTACGTGCAGATGGGCGATCGCTGAGCGATCGCCCCGCCAGGTCGGGCCGCCGGCCCGGAACCACGACTGACCGCCCGACTCAAAGGAGAGTCCTGTGACCAGCACTGAGAAGCCCCAAGTCGAGTTCCAGGCGGGTCCGCCGCCGGCCGACCTCACGATCGCCGACCTCGTCGTCGGTGAGGGTGCCGAGGCCGTCCGCGGCGGTATCGTCGACGTCCACTACGTCGGCGTCGACTACGAGACCGGCGAAGAGTTCGACTCCTCGTGGGATCGTGGCCAGTCGGCCAACTTCCCGCTGGACCGGTTGATCCCGGGCTGGCAGGAAGGCATCCCCGGCATGAAGGTCGGCGGCCGCCGTCAGCTGACGGTTCCGCCGGAGCTGGCCTACGGACCGGCAGGTGCCGGACACCGCCTCTCGGGACGGACCCTCGTGTTCGTCATCGACCTGCTCGGAGTGGGCTGACGTCCACCAACCTGGTGTGGCTCAGGCGCGATCTGCGCCTGAGCGATCAACCAGCACTCGCCACAGCCAGAGGGACCGACGATTCGTCGGTCCTTTTGTGCTTTGTGGTGGACCCCCGGCTGGAGAAGTCGTCGGGGGAGCGACGCCTCGCGTTCCTGTTCGACTCGCTTCGCGAGCTCGACGCCAAGCTCGACGGCAGGCTCCTCGTCGTTCGCGGCCGGCCCGACGAGGAGATCCCACGGCTGGCACAGGCCGTCGACGCCGAGGCCGTGCACATCTCCGAGGACTTCTCGCCGTTCGGCCGACGCCGTGACGAGGCGGTCGCCGAGGCGCTCGGCGACATCCCGCTCGAGGCCACCGGGTCGCCGTATCTGGTCTCACCCGGTCGGATCACCAAGGACGACGGCAATCCGTACAAGGTCTTCACCCCGTACTTCCGACGGTGGAGCGAGCACGGATGGCGCAAACCGGCCGACTCGTCGATCCCGGGATCGGCAGTTGTCGATCCGTCGGAGGTGAAGAAGTCCGGCCGGATCAAGATCCCCAAGGCCCCGACGAAGCTGTCGTTCCCGGCAGGGGAGGACGCCGCACTGGCACGCTGGGCCGAGTTCGTCGACGACGATCTCGCCGGCTATGACACCGGACGTGACGACCCGGCGGGTGACGTGACCAGCCGGATGTCGGCCTACCTGAAGTACGGCAACATTCACCCCCGCACCCTCGCCGCAGACCTGACGCGTCCTGCTCCCCGAGGTGCGAAGGAGCGTGGCGACGGAGCCGATTCTGCTCCCCGAGGTGCGAAGGAGCGTAGCGACGGAGCCGATTCTGCTCCCCGAGGTGCGAAGGAGCGTAGCGACGGAGCCTCGAGGGGCGGTCAGGCCTACCTTCGCGAGCTGGCGTTCCGCGACTTCTACGCCGATGTCCTCTATCACTGGCCACATAGCCTGTGGCACAACTGGAATCGACAGTTCGACGACATCGCTCTGGACACCGACGAGAAGGCCTACGAACGATTCGAGGCATGGAAGGCCGGCCGCACCGGCTTCCCGCTCGTCGACGCCGGGATGCGGCAGCTCGCCGAGACGGGGTGGATGCACAACCGGGTCCGCATGGTCACCGCCTCGTTCCTCGTGAAGGACCTGCATCTGCCGTGGTGGTGGGGAGCGGAGTGGTTCCTCGAGCAGCTCGTCGACGGCGACATGGCGTCGAACAACCACGGCTGGCAATGGGCAGCGGGCACGGGAACCGATGCGGCGCCGTACTTTCGGGTGTTCAACCCGGAGGCTCAGGCCAAGAAGTTCGATCCCAAGGGCGAATACGTACGACGCTGGGTAGGGGACACCGACGCCGACGACTACCCGGAGCCGATCGTCGACCACAAGACCGAACGCGAAGAGGCGTTACGGCGGTTCGGTGAGATCCCCTGATGGGATCTGCCTCTCAGAAACGCCTCTGACCAGCCGATTTGTGTTCGGGGTAAAGCGTGCGTAACTTATGTCGAGTCAGCGAGCCACGGCGCCGCCCCGGAGGACCTGCGAGGGTCTGAAGGTGGGGAGTGGAGACCGGGTTTCGCGGGCCGCCCCCGAACTTCTTGTCTGAGACTTTGTGTCTTGGTCGTGTTGTGCGGGGTTGCTGGATCTCTTCGGACCGAGAATCTTCGGGTTTGCGGGTCGCGGAGATGGTCTGGTAGGCTGGAAGAGTTGCCCCGGAGACGGGGTGGCGTTGGATGGTCAGAACCAAGTCTGCTGGTGAAAGCCCGTGTGGGGGTGAGTGGCTGGTGGGTGTGTGTTCTTTGAGAACTCGATAGTGTGATGATGAATTGTCTGATGCCATATTTTGGCATCGAGCATCTTTTGTGGATGTAGATGTTTATTTTGTGATGTCATCGTGGGCCCCGTCCTGCGGTGATGTCAGCTAGTTTTGGATTGGTCAGGTTTTGCTTTCCTGATTGTGTTGAAACGCCGGCGCCTTTTGGGGTGTTGGTTTTGTTTCGCTATTTTTTCATGGAGAGTTTGATCCTGGCTCAGGACGAACGCTGGCGGCGTGCTTAACACATGCAAGTCGAACGGAAAGGCCCAGCTTGCTGGGTACTCGAGTGGCGAACGGGTGAGTAACACGTGGGTGATCTGCCCTGAACTCTGGGATAAGCCTGGGAAACTGGGTCTAATACCGGATATGACCTTGGAGTGCATGCTCTGGGGTGGAAAGCTTTTGCGGTTCAGGATGGGCCCGCGGCCTATCAGCTTGTTGGTGGGGTAATGGCCTACCAAGGCGACGACGGGTAGCCGACCTGAGAGGGTGATCGGCCACACTGGGACTGAGACACGGCCCAGACTCCTACGGGAGGCAGCAGTGGGGAATATTGCACAATGGGCGCAAGCCTGATGCAGCGACGCCGCGTGAGGGATGACGGCCTTCGGGTTGTAAACCTCTTTCACCAGGGACGAAGCGTGAGTGACGGTACCTGGAGAAGAAGCACCGGCCAACTACGTGCCAGCAGCCGCGGTAATACGTAGGGTGCGAGCGTTGTCCGGAATTACTGGGCGTAAAGAGCTCGTAGGCGGTTTGTCGCGTCGTCTGTGAAATTCTGCAACTCAATTGTAGGCGTGCAGGCGATACGGGCAGACTTGAGTACTACAGGGGAGACTGGAATTCCTGGTGTAGCGGTGAAATGCGCAGATATCAGGAGGAACACCGGTGGCGAAGGCGGGTCTCTGGGTAGTAACTGACGCTGAGGAGCGAAAGCGTGGGTAGCGAACAGGATTAGATACCCTGGTAGTCCACGCCGTAAACGGTGGGTACTAGGTGTGGGGCTCATTTCACGAGTTCCGTGCCGTAGCTAACGCATTAAGTACCCCGCCTGGGGAGTACGGCCGCAAGGCTAAAACTCAAAGGAATTGACGGGGGCCCGCACAAGCGGCGGAGCATGTGGATTAATTCGATGCAACGCGAAGAACCTTACCTGGGTTTGACATACACCAGACGCATGTAGAGATACATGTTCCCTTGTGGTTGGTGTACAGGTGGTGCATGGCTGTCGTCAGCTCGTGTCGTGAGATGTTGGGTTAAGTCCCGCAACGAGCGCAACCCTTGTCCTGTATTGCCAGCGGGTTATGCCGGGGACTTGCAGGAGACTGCCGGGGTCAACTCGGAGGAAGGTGGGGATGACGTCAAGTCATCATGCCCCTTATGTCCAGGGCTTCACACATGCTACAATGGCTGGTACAGAGGGCTGCGATACCGTGAGGTGGAGCGAATCCCTTAAAGCCAGTCTCAGTTCGGATTGGGGTCTGCAACTCGACCCCATGAAGTCGGAGTCGCTAGTAATCGCAGATCAGCAACGCTGCGGTGAATACGTTCCCGGGCCTTGTACACACCGCCCGTCACGTCATGAAAGTCGGTAACACCCGAAGCCGGTGGCCTAACCCCTTGTGGGAGGGAGCTGTCGAAGGTGGGATCGGCGATTGGGACGAAGTCGTAACAAGGTAGCCGTACCGGAAGGTGCGGCTGGATCACCTCCTTTCTAAGGAGCACAACGCACGGGGGCTTGGTCCCCGTGGACCCCCGCTTCTGTGGCCGAATGTGTCACGGCGGGTGTGTTCGAGGGTGAAACATCAGACGAACCGATGACTGTTGCCGCTACATGGTGGTGGCAGTTGGGTTGCTGCCTGGTCGTGAGGCCGGTGGGTTCATTGTCACGCTATCGGGGTTCTGAGGGAACACGCGTTTTCTCGGTGCTGCATGTGAGATCTGGGTTGTTGAGGTGTTCTGTGATGGGACGCGGAGATGCAGGTTTGTGTGCGGTGTGTGTTGTTTGAGAAGTGCATAGTGGATGCGAGCATCTTTATTTCAAATCAACATTTTTTTGTTGGTCTGTGATTTAGCAGAAATGTTTTTGTGATGTCTACACTGGTGGGGGATTGTGTCTCTTGGTGGGCCCTGGTTTTTGGGGGTTCGCGGGGGCGGAGCCCCTGTGGGTGTAGGTGTTGTTGTAAGTGTGTAAGGGCGTTCGGTGGATGCCTTGGTACCAGGAGCCGATGAAGGACGTGGTAGGCCGCGATAGTCCTCGGGGAGTTGTCAAACGAGCTGTGATCCGAGGGTGTCCGAATGGGGAAACCCAGCACGAGTGATGTCGTGTTACCCACCTCTGAATGTATAGGGGGTGTGGAGGGAACGTGGGAAGTGAAACATCTCAGTACCCATAGGAAGAGAAAACAATATGTGATTCCGTGAGTAGTGGCGAGCGAAAGCGGATGAGGCTAAACCATGCGCATGTGATACCGGGTAGGGGTTGTGTGTGTGGTGTTGTGGGGTTCGTCTTCTTCCATCTGCCTGTGGAAGCGTGAGTCAGAAAATCGTGTGTTAGGTGAAGTGGCCTGGAATGGTCTGCCGTAGACGGTGAGAGTCCGGTAGCTGAAAACACATGGTCTTGCGTGATGGATGCCCAAGTAGCAGCGGGCTCGTGGAATCTGCTGTGAATCTGCCGGGACCACCCGGTAAGCCTGAATACTTCCTGGTGACCGATAGCGGACAAGTACCGTGAGGGAAAGGTGAAAAGTACCCCGGGAGGGGAGTGAAATAGTACCTGAAACCGGACGCTTACAATCCGTCAGAGCCTGTGAGTCCTTGTGGCTGTGGGTGATGGCGTGCCTTTTGAAGAATGAGCCTGCGAGTTAGTGCTCGGTGGCGAGGTTAACCCGTGTGGGGTAGCCGTAGCGAAAGCGAGTCTGAATAGGGCGAAAGAGTCGCCGGGTCTAGACCCGAAGCGGAGTGATCTACCCATGGCCAGGGTGAAGCGACGGTAAGACGTCGTGGAGGCCCGAACCCACTTCAGTTGAAAATGGAGGGGATGAGCTGTGGGTAGGGGTGAAAGGCCAATCAAACTCCGTGATAGCTGGTTCTCCCCGAAATGCATTTAGGTGCAGCGTCACATGTTTCTTACCGGAGGTAGAGCTACTGGATGGCCGATGGGCCCCACAGGGTTACTGACGTCAGCCAAACTCCGAATGCCGGTAAGTGAGAGTGTGGCAGTGAGACTGCGGGCGATAAGGTTCGTAGTCGAGAGGGAAACAGCCCAGATCGCCGGCTAAGGCCCCTAAGCGTGTACTAAGTGGAAAAGGATGTGGGGTCGCGAAGACAACCAGGAGGTTGGCTTAGAAGCAGCCACCCTTGAAAGAGTGCGTAATAGCTCACTGGTCAAGTGATCCTGCGCCGACAATGTAGCGGGGCTCAAGTACACCGCCGAAGCCGCGGCACTCACACAACAGCCCGTTGGTTTTCTACGGAGATCCAACCAGGTGTGTGGGTGGGTAGGGGAGCGTCCTGCATCCGTGGAAGCCGCAGAGTGATCTAGTGGTGGAGGGTGTGGGAGTGAGAATGCAGGCATGAGTAGCGAAAGAAGAGTGAGAAACTCTTCCGCCGAATGACCAAGGGTTCCTGGGCCAGGCTAATCCGCCCAGGGTGAGTCGGGACCTAAGGCGAGGCCGACAGGCGTAGTCGATGGACAACGGGTTGATATTCCCGTACCCGTGTATCCGCGCCCATGCTGAATCAGTTGTACTAACCATCCAGATCCCCCAGGAGCACCTTCGGGTGCCGGGTGGGGTGATGCATGGGACCTTGGCTGGTAGTAGGCAAGCGATGGGGTGACGCAGGAAGGTAGTGGGGCCAGTCAGTGGTTGTACTGGTGTAAGCCTGTAGGGCGTGTTCTAGGCAAATCCGGAACACATGCAGCCTGAGAGGTGATGCGTAGCCGAAGTGGTGAATTCCATGATCCTATGCTGCCGAGAAAAGCCTCTAGTGAGTTGGTACACGGCCCGTACCCCAAACCAACACAGGTGGTCAGGTAGAGAATACTAAGGCGATCGAGAGAACTGTGGTTAAGGAACTCGGCAAAATGCCCCCGTAACTTCGGGAGAAGGGGGACCCAGACTGGTGACGATCTTTACGGTTTGAGCTGGTGTGGGTCGCAGAGACCAGAGAGAAGCGACTGTTTACTAAAAACACAGGTCCGTGCGAAGTCGTAAGACGATGTATACGGACTGACGCCTGCCCGGTGCTGGAAGGTTAAGAGGACCGGTTAATCACTTCGGTGGTGAAGCTGAGAATTTAAGCCCCAGTAAACGGCGGTGGTAACTATAACCATCCTAAGGTAGCGAAATTCCTTGTCGGGTAAGTTCCGACCTGCACGAATGGCGTAACGACTTCTCTGCTGTCTCAACCACAGACTCGGCGAAATTGCAGTACGAGTAAAGATGCTCGTTACGCGCGGCAGGACGAAAAGACCCCGGGACCTTCACTATAGCTTGGTATTGGTGTTCGGTTCGGTTTGTGTAGGATAGGTGGGAGACTGTGAAGTGGGCACGCCAGTGTTCATGGAGTCGTTGTTGAAATACCACTCTGATCGTATTGGACTTCTAACCTCGGACCCTGATCGGGTTCAGGGACAGTGCCTGGTGGGTAGTTTAACTGGGGCGGTTGCCTCCCAAAATGTAACGGAGGCGCCCAAAGGTTCCCTCAGCCTGGTTGGCAATCAGGTGTTGAGTGTAAGTGCACAAGGGAGCTTGACTGTGAGACGTACATGTCGAGCAGGGACGAAAGTCGGGACTAGTGATCCGGCACCGGCAAGTGGAAGCGGTGTCGCTCAACGGATAAAAGGTACCCCGGGGATAACAGGCTGATCTTCCCCAAGAGTCCATATCGACGGGATGGTTTGGCACCTCGATGTCGGCTCGTCGCATCCTGGGGCTGGAGTAGGTCCCAAGGGTTGGGCTGTTCGCCCATTAAAGCGGCACGCGAGCTGGGTTTAGAACGTCGTGAGACAGTTCGGTCTCTATCCGCCGCGCGCGTAAGAAACTTGAGGAAACCTGTCCCTAGTACGAGAGGACCGGGACGGACGAACCTCTGGTGTGCCAGTTGTCCTACCAAGGGCACCGCTGGTTAGCTACGTTCGGAAGGGATAACCGCTGAAAGCATCTAAGCGGGAAGCCTGTTCCAAGATGAGGTTTCTCACCCTCTTAGCAGGGTTAAGGCCCCCTACAGACCATGGGGTTGATAGGCCAGAACTGTAAGCACAGTAATGTGTTCAGGTGACTGGTACTAATCGGCCGAGGACTTACCAACAACACTGTTGTTCACACAACAAGACCCCTACATGTTTTTGGGGGTTCACGGGGGCGTAGCCCCCGTGTGATCGCATCCACTATGACACTTCTGAAACAACACACAACAAACAAATAGCCTGTTGTGGGTTGTTTTATAGAGTTACGGCGGCCATAGCGGAGGGGAAACGCCCGGCCCCATTCCGAACCCGGAAGCTAAGCCCTCCAGCGCCGATGGTACTGCACCTTAATCAGTGTGGGAGAGTAGGACACCGCCGAACACAATTTCCATTGTGGCCCTACACGAGTAATCGTGTAGGGTCACAATGCATTTCCCGGGCTTCGCCGTTAGAGGAAACCCACCGTTTTTCCGTAGCTCCACCCCCTGCACGGGTGGTGGATCTACCGAAAACCGGTGGGTTTGTGCCGCCTGGCTCGGCCGGCCGGCTGAGACATCAGAAATGCCCCGCGACCTCGTCGTCGCGGGGCATTTCCGGTCTCTACGTCCTGTAGAAGGTAGAAGCAGTGCGCGCTATGGGCGCATTACTTCTACGAAATCCGGTGCTAGCGCGCGAGCTTCAGAACCTCGCGCCACCCGATGCGTGATCCGGTGCGCAGAATGGACCGCTGATAGATGCGTGCTGCCACCCAGGTCGCGAGCGCGCAGACGACGGCCATGATCAAGAACGTGAGAACGATCTGTAGGGCGTCGGCGTCGCCGCTGGCGATCCGCATCGGCATCAGTGCGGCACTGAACGGCGGAATCCAGCTGAGCGTGGTGATCAGCGTCGAATCCAGTGCCTGCGCACCGAAGATGCCGGCGTACATCACCGCCATGGCGAGAACCGTCAGCGGGAACGACGCCGAGCTGAGCTCCTCCTGGCGGGACACGATGGCGCCTGTCGCCGCGTAGAGGGATGCGAAGAACAGGAAGCCGAGCACGAACCAGGCGATGACGGCCGCGAACATCCCGACGGCAGCCCCGGGCAGCGTGAGAATCCCGGTCGCCGTGCCGGCGATCAATGCCGTCGCGCCGAGCAGCACGACCTGTGCGAGGGCGACCGTGCCGATGCCGATGATCTTGCCCCACAGCAGATGCAGCGGCTTGATCGTCGCCAGGAGCAGTTCGACGACCCGGGAGGTCTTCTCCTCGACGACGCCGACGGCCACCATCGTGCCGCCCATCATGATCGCGGTGATCAGGAGGATCACGCCGACGAGGGCGATCACGAGACGTTCGCCCTCGTCGGGGCGGGCCGGGTCCAGTTCTGTCACCGATATCTTTACGGCGGGGAGCGACGCGGCGTCGACTCCACGGGCCGCCAGTGCGTCGCTGAGACCGGCCTGGGAGACCGCGGTCCGGATGGGACCCTCGACCGTCGGATCGGCGCCGTTCTTGCTCAGGATCACGTAGGACCCCGGCGTCTGTCCCGGTATGAGCGCCGCCGCGACGTCACCATCGGCGACGCGGGCACGCGCCTGCTCGACAGTGTCCACTGACTCGGTGGCGATTGTGGTCCCGGTCGATTCCCCGACCGCGACAATCGAATCGGTGACCGCGGCCGGCTGCCCGACGACGGCGACCTTCTCGACATCCTCACCACCGGTGAGGAGGTTGATGATGATGGCGCCGGCGACGATCACGACGAGCAGCAGCGCGGTGCTGACGACGAAGGACTTGGTCTTGGCCCTCGTGGTGATCTCGCGTTCGGCGACGAGCCGGATCGCTTGTGCAGCCGACGCCTTGGGTGAGGGGCTGGTCGATGTGGTGGGTAGGTCTTGCAATGTGGTCATGCCGAAACCACCTCTCGGAACAGGTCGGTGAGGGAGGGGGTGGACGTCGTGAAGCGGTGGACCGGGCCGTGGTCGAGTGCGGCGGACAGGATCTGCTGGTCGTCGGCGATGTCGGGGTCGATGAGGAGGCGAGTTGTCTCGCCGTAGTCGACCTCGCGGACGCCGGGAAGGGTGTCGGCCCATGCGACGTCGGAGCGAGGTCCGGTGACCTCGAGGGTGATGCCGTCGCGGGCGCGCAGGGCGTCGACGGTGCCGAGGGCGCGCATCTCGCCGCGGGTGACGATGCCGACGCGATCGCACAGTCGCTGGACGAGGTCGAGCTGATGGGACGAGAAGATCACCGGGATGCCCTCTGCGGCCTTCTCTTTGAGCACGTCACTCATCACATCGACGGCGACCGGGTCGAGCCCGGAGAACGGCTCGTCGAGCACCAGGACCTCGGGCTCGTGTACGAGCGCGGCGGCGAGCTGGACGCGTTGCTGGTTGCCGAGGCTGAGGTCGGCGACGTTGTCGTCGTACCGGGCGCCGACGCCGAGTCGATCGGTCCAGCGTCGCACCGATTCCTCGGCCTCCGCGGTGTTCATGCCGTGCAGTTTCGCGAGGAAGGTGAGCTGTTCGCCGACCTTCATCTTCGGGTACAGGCCGCGTTCTTCGGGCATGTACCCGATGCGACGGCGCAGGTCGAGATCGATGAGGCGTTCGCCGAGGCGGACCTCACCGGCGTCGGCGGAGAGAACTCCGAGAATGATCCGCATGGTGGTCGACTTTCCGGCGCCGTTGCTGCCGACGAATCCGAAGATCTCGCCGGGCTCGACGTGAAAGGTCATGTCGCGCAATGCGACGAGGTCTCCGTAGCGCTTGTGGAGGCCGTCGACTATGAGTGGTGCGTTCATGGTTCAACTTCCTTTCCGCCGGTGGGGGCGGTGTCGGTGGCCGGATGGGTGGTGGCTGGGTGGGTGGTATCAAGGAGGTCTTCCGGATCGGGATCGCCCATCCACCAGGCGATCAGCATGTTCGGCACGCAGATCGCGGTGAGAACCAGGGAGATCAGCAGGATGGCGCTTCCGTAGACCCACTGGCCGGGCACCTCGTCGCGCATGCTGATCGCGACGAGGACGAAGTAGGGGATGAACATCACCGCATAGAGCACGAAGAAGCCGAAGGACCGCGCCGAATTGCGTTGGGCCAGCTGGATCTCGTCGAGCGCGGAGACCGGTGCGTCGGCGATGGAACCGGTGACGATACGCAGTGCCGTCTGGATGGTGATGACCGAGACCAACCCGACACCGAACGGCAGCAGGAACCATCCCGAAGAGAGGAAGGCGAGGTAGGAGCTGGCGATGATGAACGCGAGTGCGCCGAGCAGTGTGATCACCAGTCGCCGGTATGCGCGTTGGTTACGCCAGGTGGTCAGGCGGTGGGCGTGCTTGGCGTTGAACTCCTCGTGCCGGCGTCCCCGCCAGTTCTCATAACGGCGCCAGAGCTCGGGTTTGACCGCTTCGGGGAACGCCGAGTTCGGGTCGTTCATGATTCACCTCCGGTGTCGTTGGTGGGTGAGCCGTTCGCGGCCTTCTGCGTATCGCGCCGGTAGAGCTCGGCCGACATGGCGCCGAACGGGGTTCGGCTGAACACGGCTTCGACAGGGAGGTCGAAGACGTCGCAGATACGGAACGCGAGGTCGAGGCTGGGGTAGTTGTCGCCCCGCTCGAGTGCGCCGACGGACTGGACGTTGATGCCGACGAGGTTTGCGAGCTCGGCCCGCGACATCTGCCGTTCCGCACGCAGGACGCCGATGCGGTTGTAGATGGGGAGCTTTTCCCCACGGCGTATTGGACTCACCCCACCAAGTGTTGGGAAAACACAACAATCTGTCAATCCCCACAAACTGCGACGCCTGCGTCGCCGAGGGAATCGGGGGTCAGCGGGAGGCGACTCCGAGCAGGTCAGCGGCAACTCGTGCGGCTTCACGACCGGCTCGGTTGGCGCCGATCGTCGATGCCGACGGGCCGTACCCGATCAGCTGAATCCGCGGATCGGCCTCGACGACGGTCGCCAGACGGCCGGTCATGGTGATCCCGCCACCCGGTGCGCGCAGTCGCAGCGGCGCCAGATGATCGAGCGAACTGCGGAAGCCGGTGTTCCAGAAGATGACGTCGAGATCGAGGTGCTCGCCGCCTTCCGGGCCGCAGTCCCAGCAGACGCCGGTCTCGGTGATGCGGGTGAACATCGGGCGCCACGACAGGATGCCGTCGCGCTGTGCGGCCGCGATCGCGGGTGTGAGCGCCAGTCCGGTCACCGACACCACGGAGGTCGGGGGAAGTCCGGCGCGGACGCGACGTTCGACCCGCGCCACGGCCTCCCGGCCCTGTTCGGGAGTGAACGGTTCGGTGTTGAAGACGGGTTCGCGACGCGAGCACCAGAAGGTCTCGACGCCCGGTGCCTCGCGGGCGATCTCGATGAGCAGCTGGATCGCCGAGATGCCGGCACCCACCACCAGGACGCGTTTGCCGGCGAACTCCGCCGGCGTCGTGTAGTCGTGCGTGTGGAGCTGGCGGCCCCGGAAGTCGGCGCCACCGGGGATGTGCGGGATGAACGGCCGGTCCCAGGTGCCGGTGGCGTTGATGATGACGTTCGCGGTGAGGGTACGGCCGTCGGCCAGCTGGACACCGAAACCCTCTCCCTCACGTCGAACCGCCCGCACGTGCACCGGGCGATGGACGTTGAGGCCGAACTTCTCCTCATAGCGACCGAAGTAGTCGGGACGGCGGAGGCAGCGGGCAGGTGGTCGCAGTCGAGTCCGAGTGCCTCGACGAGGCCCCACCCGGGCAGGTCGTGAACCCGGTTGGCGGTGGCGAGGGTCAGCGTCGGCCACCGGAACTGCCAGGCACCGCCGGGTCCGGGGGCGTGGTCGAGCATCTGATAACGGTCGCCGAGGCCGAAGCGATGCAGGAAATAGGCCGCCGACAGTGCTGCCTGACCGCCGCCGATGATCAGGACGTCCGTGTGGTTCTCGACGTCGACGGTGTCCGAGGTGGACCCGTCCATCGGAGAGGCGCTGCTCGGCGCGGTGTTCGGCACCTCACCACCCTGTCATGGCTCGGCTCGACGGTGTCATCGGTAGGCTTGGCGCCCATGATTCACTCCACCACCGACGGCGCCGTCGTCACCATCGAGCTGGACCGCATCGACAAGCGCAATGCGCTCAACGAGGAGATGCTGACCGGCCTCGCCGACGCGTTCGGTGCCGCGGTCGAGGCGGGTGCGCGGGCCATCGTGGTGACCGGACGCGGACCGGTGTTCAGCGCGGGTGCCGACCTGTCCGGGCCGGTGTACGACCCGGGCTTCCTCGACAAGCTGGTGTCGACGCTGCATCGCATCGAGTCGACGCCGGTGCCGGTCATCGCGGCGCTCAACGGTTCTGCGATCGGCGGTGGACTCCAGCTGGCGATGGCCGCCGATCTCCGCGTCATGGCGCCCGACGCGATCGCTGCCATCCCGGCCGCCAGACTCGGCGTCGCAGTGGACGAATGGACCATCCGCCGACTGGTGTCGCTGGTCGGCGCCGGACAGGCGCGCGGCATGCTCATCGGCTGCGACCCGCTGAACGCCGACCGCGCCCACACCCTCGGATTCGCCAACCGCATCGGCGATCTCGCCGACGCCCAGCACTGGGCGTCGACCATCGCCGACCTCGCTCCGCTCACCCTGCAGCACTACAAGCTGGTCCTCAACGGCGACGGCGCGCGAGACACCGCACCCGAGGACCGGGTCGCCGCGATGGTGCGCGCCTGGCAGAGCGACGACATGGCCGAGGGTCGTGCCGCACGAACCGAGAAGCGACCGCCGAGGTTCGTGGGTCACTGAGAATCGCACCGCGGGTCCACACCGCGGGTCCACACCGCGGGGGCTGCATCGGGGAGGCCGCAACGAGGGTGTCAGCGTCGGTGTATCGGGCCGGCGCCCTCGTAGAGCGGCTCTGCCGGTGCGCCATGCCGCTCGGCGATCAGTTGCGCCGCAATGGCCACCGCGACCTCGGCGGGTGTGTGCCCGCCGAGATCGAGGCCGAGCGGTGAACGCAGACGTGAGAGCTGTTCCTCGTCGACACCTTCGTCGCGCAGGCGCCGGTTGCGGTCGGCCGCCGTGCGACGTGATCCGAGAGCGCCGATGAAACCGAAGGTCGACGACTGCACCGCGGTGCGGAGTGTCGGCACGTCGAACTTGGTGTCGTGGGTCATCACGCACAACGCGGTGGTCGAACCTATCTGCCGGTCCCGGATCTGTTCGGCGAGATAGCGATCCGGCCATCCGACGATCACCTCGTCGGCATCGGGGAACCGCTCCCGGGTCGCGAACACCGGCCGGGCGTCGACGACGGTGACGCGCATCCCGAGCATCGAGCCCAGCGAACTCAGCGAGCGCACGAAATCGTTCGCGCCCACCAGGATCAAGCGTGCCGTCGGGGCGAACGACTGGACGAAGGTGCGCGGCCGGTCATCGGTGGCGGCGTCGGGGTCGGTGACCTCGCAGTCGTCGATGCCGATGACGCCGCTGCGTCCCGTTGCGAGCATGTCGGCGACATCATGGTCGAGACGCCGCCACGGCGGTCGCGAGGCCTCGGTTGCGAGATACCACTCCGGGAGAGCAGTGAGGGTCGACGCCACGGCGATCGGTTCGTCGGCCGCGAGAGCCTCCGCGAGGCGTTGGAGCTGACCGAGCCGTTCCGGTGTCGGCTCGATACGTTCGACGGCGACGTCGATCTGACCGCCGCAGGTCAGACCGGGCGCGGGATCACGCGGGTCCTCGATGCCGAACTGTTCGACGACCGCGACCCCGTCGGCCAGGACCTGCAGCGCGGTGTGGACCAGCGCGGATTCGACGCAGCCGCCGGACACCGAGCCGATGACGGTGGCGTCCTCGGTCACGATCATCGACGCCCCGATCTCACGCGGCGCGGAGCCGGAGGTCGCGATGACCCGACACAGAGCGACCGGACGCGCGTCTGCGCCGCCGAGGACGGCGAGCAGGTCGGGCAGGATGTCGCGCATGTATTCCAGTTGACCAGATCACCGTCGTCCGAGCCAGATGTTCCTGGTGACGGCGAAACCGATGTCGCGGATCGTGGCGGCGGGCGACACGATCCGCGACACCTGCGGGGAACCTGCCGGCTCAGTCGCCCAGAACCCGTCGCAGGTAGTCGTTCGCGAACACACGCGCCGGGTCGTACCTGTCGCGCACCGCGAGGAACTCGTCGAACCGCGGGTAGACGCTGCGCAAATACTCGGCGTCGCGGGTGTGCATCTTGCCCCAGTGCGGGCGCCCGCCCAAGCCGGTGAGGATCGACTCGACGTCGGCGAAGTACGCGGCGGAGTCGGCCGGGTCGTCGCGGTGGTAGCGGTGCACGGCGATGTAACCGCTGCGGCGTCCGGTGGCCGTAGAGAGCATCAGGTCGTCGGCCGCTGCGGCGCGCACCTCGATCGGGAAACTGACGCGGAACCGGCGCCGGTCGAGCATCGCCCGGATCTCACGCAGGGCCTCGGGCACCGACTCGAGCGGGATCGCGTACTCCATCTCGCGGAAGCGCACATCGCGGTCGGAGACGAAGATCTTGGTCGACGTGTCGGTGAGTTCTCGTGCCGACAGCGTGCGGCCGGCCACCGCGTTGATGGCCGGGACCAGACGCGGCACGCGGACGCCGATCTCGCACAGAACTCGAAAGACCTTGTTGCTCAACAACTCGTCGTCGACGTAGCGGCGGAACCGCGTCGGTCCGGTGATCGGGGCATCGGTGCTCAGGCGCGTGTTGGTCTTGACCAGTGCGCAATTGGTGTGCGGGAAGATGTAGAACTCGTGGTGGTCGGCGTCGGCGACACGGTCGAGGAATCCGGCGACCGCGTCATCTGCCGACGACGGTCCCTCCACGGCGTGCAGCCGGAAGTTGTCGACGCAGTCGAGCGTGATCTCGACGAGCACCCCCAGTGCGCCGAGACCCAGTGCGACAGCGGGCAGATCGGGATCGTCGGGACCGACCGTCACGATCTCGCCGGTGCCGTCGACGAGTGTGACGCCGGCGATCTGGGTGCTGATGCCCCCGAAAGCCAGTCCGGTTCCATGGGTTCCGGTGGAGGTCGCCCCGGCGATGGTCTGCCGGTCGACGTCGCCGAGATTGGCCATCGCCAGGCCCCGAGGTGCCAGCAGCGACGGGATCTCGTGCAGATGGGTGCCGGCGTGCAGCGTCACCCGCCGCCCGTCGACTCCGGCCAGGCCTCGCAGGCCCGAGAGCTCGAGCTGGACGTCGTCGGCGACGGCGATGGGGGAGAAGCTGTGCCCGGCGCCGACGGTCTTGACCGTGCCTCCCCGCTCGGCGGTCTCCCGCACGATGCCGGCGATCGCGTCCACGCTCGTGGGACGCACCACCCGGCCCGGTGTGCACGACGCGGTGCCGCCCCAGTTGCGCCAGGTGTGTCCGGTGGCAGTCGATGTCCCGCTCACAGAAAGCATTTCCCTTCGCCTCGGTAGGTCGGCACGACCTCACCCACCACCGCCCGGCCGGTGTCGTCGCGGTCGATGATCGCGACGTGTCGCGCCCGTTCGCAGACCTCGCCGGACTTGGTGTGCCGGAACCACACCCGGTCGCCGACGGCGATCCTCGTGGCCGCCGCGCCCCGGAGCGGGGTCTGGACCTCGCCGGCTGCCTCGGTGCCGACGAACCCGAATCCGCTCGGCCACACCGGTTTCGGGAGGCGATCGGGTGAGGGCGGTCCGGAGGCGATCCAACCGCCGCCGGCGCAGGTGACGATGCCGGACGCCGGACGCCGGACGACGTCGAGGCCGAACGACAACGCGGGTGCAGGCCGGAACCGGCGGTAGCCGTCGAAGAGATGACCACCGAAAAGTCCGCTGCCCGCGGCGATGTCGGTGACCGATCGGTCGCGGGCGGTCTCCTCGAGCGAGCCGGTGCCGCCGCCGTTGACGAACTCCAGGTCGGCGAGCTGCCGCAGCTCGCCGATGATCCTCCCGCGCCGGCGGCGCAGTTCGGCCATCGACCGGCGCTGCATCACCCCGATCGCCCGGTTGACGACGGCCCTGCCCGGGACGGCGTCGGCGACACCGGCGACCTGCGCCTCGTACGACATCACGCCGACCAGATCGAATCCGTTCCGCGCGACGATGGTCCGGGCGAGATCGAGGACGTCGTGCCGGGAATGCGCCGGGGAACGCCGGACCCCGATGTGTACGAGGCCGCCGAGTAGCCGGTACGACGCGTCGAGGTCGATGGCCACCCGGATCGGCCGTCGTGACGCGGGCGGCGCGACGGCATCGACGACGTCGAGCTGCTCGACCGAGTCGACGAGCAGGCTCACCCGGCTGGTCGCCACCTCGTCGGTCACGAACGCGGCCAGTGCTTCTCGGCGCACACTCGGATAACCGACCAGGATGTCGGTGATCTCCGTCGTCGCCGCCAGCCAGTGCGCCTCGGCGAGGTCGTAGGCGAGTACGCCGTGGAAGCCGCGACGGGTGGCGAGGTCGGTGATCACCGAACGCACCCGGAGGGACTTGCTGGCGACCCGGATGGGGACACCGGCGGAGCGGCGCAACAGATCTGCGGCATTGTGTTCGAGCGCGGTGCGATCGAGGGCGAGGACCGGGGCATCGAGCCCCGCCTCGGAGACCGCCTGGTCGATCGACGCCCAGTACCGCTCGGGATCCTCCGCCCACAGGCCGCCGACCCCGTCCGCCGAGGATCTGCCGGCCGGACCGTCAGTCGAAGAGGACATAGGTGATGAGCTGGTCGGCGACGGCGGTGATGATCGAGTCGACCACCTTGTCGTCGCCGGTGCTCAGGTAGATCAGCGTGATCGAGTTGGTCGCCGCGATGATGAACGGGCCGAGCTCTTCCACCGGGCGGCTGAAGGTCACCGGCGCGTGGTCGGACACGGCCCGAAGCCCCGTGGACGCGACCCGGTAGAGCTGCTCGTACATGTCCCGGCCGACCTGCTGCAGTTCCGGGTGGTTGTGGGCGTAGATGCCCAGCGCGATCGTCGCCTGCATCCGGCCCGGGTCGGCCTTCAGCAGGTCGTAGAACGCGTGGAACTGCCGCTCCATGTTGTCCCGGATGGCCTCGAGGGTCGGCGTCGATCCGTAGTCGGCGGCGGGCAACACGGTGTGGAGCATCCGCTCTATGTCGACGGGGACGGCCTGCTCCATCACGGCGCACAAGAGCGCCGTCCGGCTCTCGAACGCGTAATGGAAACTCGCGAGCGGCATTCCGGCGTGGGCGCAGATCCGGCGGGTGGTGGCACCCTCCACGCCGTGGTCGGCGATCACCCGGTAGGCCGACTCGATGAGAGCGCTTCGACGCTGTTCGACGGACATCCGTGGCACGACGGTCAACCCCTTGGCCAGCATGCGCCTGCGCATGTGCAATGGACAATGTTCGCCGCAGCCTATCAGTGCCGTTGGTGGCATTTGCTCGGTTCACCGTCGATGTCGTGACGACTTTTACCCTTGCTCACGTGTTCGCGGGCGCCGCGAGACTCCCGGGCCGATGCCGTCGCGCTTCGCGTCGAACATCTTCCGATCGGATTACTGTGTGGACGTGACCTCGAACCCCGGAGAAACCGGCCCCGACGCGACCTCGCGGGTCCTCGGGCGGGTGACGTCGGCGGGGGTGATGATGGCCGACGCGGTGGCCGAACGGCTTGCCGCCGGTGGTCTCGGCCCGGCCCGCGCACTCGGCGCGACCCGCGAGGAGATCCTGCCCCACGTGCGCAACTCGCCGAACCTGCGCGACGGGGTCTTCGACAACCCCGAACCGCCCCAGGGTTCCATCGCCCCGGATCGGCAGGTGATCGCCGACATGGCGCGCCGCCCGGGACGGCCGCGGCGGCCGGTGATGCTCACCGTCCCGACGTTCGACTCCCCGTCGGGCCTGGCGGTCACCTGGCTCGGTCATGCCACCGCGATCGTCGACATCGACGGCGCGCGCATCATCACCGACCCCGTCCTGAGCCGCCGGTGTTCGCCGAGTCAGCTCGTCGGTCCGGCACGCATGCACGCGGCCCCGTTGTCCGCGCGCCGGCTGCCCCCGATCGACGTCGTGGTCATCAGCCACGACCACTACGACCATCTCGACATGGACACGGTGACCACCATCGCGGCGACCCAGCCGGATGCCGTGTTCGTGACGACCATCGGCGTCGCCGCGCATCTGATGTCCTGGGGGATCGCCGAAGACCGTATCCGGCAGGCGGATTGGTGGGACGAGGTCGTCGTCGGCACACGTGGCGGAGAGCTGCGGTTCACCTGCGGTCCGGCACGCCACTTCTCCGGTCGCCGGCTGGCGCGCAATCTCACGCAGTGGGGGAGCTGGTCGATCGCCGGGCACACCCACCGCGTCTTCTTCTCCGGGGACACGGGCCACACCGAGCGATTCTCCGACGTCGGCGCGCGGCTCGGTCCCTTCGACCTGACGCTCATCGCCGTCGGCGCCTACGACGTGATGTGGCCCGACATCCACGTCGACCCGGAGGAGGCGCTGTCGGTGCATCGGATGGTCTCGCCGGGTTCGGGAGCCGATTCGGTTCTGATCCCGATCCATTGGGGCACCTTCAATCTCGCCCGACACCCATGGGGTGAACCGATCGCCCGGCTGCAAGCCGCCTCACATCACGGCGACCCGACTGTGCTGGTGCCGCAGCCCGGTGGTTCGATCGACCTCGAACACCGCACCGGAACCGGTGTGGCGCATCCGAGTTGGTGGGAGGTTTCGGCGTGAGCACCACGGCGGAGACGTTCGAGCCCGGTCTGACCGCGGCAGAGGTGGCCCAGCGGGTCGCCGAGGGCAAGGTCAACGCGATGCCCGACCGCTCCGGGCGTTCCGTCGCGGACATCGTGCGCGCCAACGTCTTCACACGCATCAACGCGATCCTCGGGATCCTGTTCGCCATCGTCGCGTTCACCGGATCGCTGATCAACGGCCTGTTCGGTCTCCTCATCATCGCCAACTCGGGCATCGGCATCATCCAGGAGGTGCGCGCCAAGCGCACCCTCGACAAGCTCGCCATCGTCGGGCAGACCCGGCCCCGGGTGCGGCGCGACGGCGAGGTCATCGAGGTGACGCCCGACGAGGTGGTCCTCGACGACATCATCGAGATCGGCGCCGGCGACCAGATCGTCGTCGACGGCGAGATCATCGAGGCCACCGCGCTCGACGTCGACGAGTCGCTGCTCACCGGTGAGGCCGATCCGATCGACAAGGATCCCGGCGCCCAGGTCATGTCCGGGAGCTTCGTCGTCGCCGGCGGCGGCGCCTACCGGGCGACCAAGGTCGGGGCCGACGCGTACGCCGCGCAGCTCGCGGCCGAGGCGTCGAAGTTCACCCTCGTCTCCTCCGAACTCCGCTCGGGGATCGATCAGATCCTCCGGGTGATCACCTGGCTGCTGATCCCCGCAGGCATCCTGACCATCGTCAACCAGCTGTTCATCAGCGAGAACGGGCTCAAGCAGGCGCTCCTGGGCATGGTCGCCGCTCTCGTGCCGATGGTGCCCGAGGGCCTGGTGCTGATGACGTCGATCGCCTTCGCCGTCGGTGTCGTGCGGCTCGGTCAGCGGCAGTGCCTGGTCAACGAGCTCCCGGCCATCGAGGGGCTCGCCCGCGTCAACGTGGTGTGCGCCGACAAGACCGGCACGCTCACCGAGAACGGCATGCGCCTGTCCGAACTGCGGATGGTCGGCGACGTGCCGGCGGACCGGGCCGGTGAGGTTCTCGCCGCACTGGCCGCACACGACCCGCGACCCAACGCCAGCATGATCGCCGTCGCCGAGGCTTACCCGACCCCGCCGTCGTGGAAGGTGTCGGCGATCAAGCCGTTCACCTCGGCCACCAAGTGGAGCGGGATGTCGTTCGACGACGCCGGCACCGACGCGGGCAACTGGCTGATCGGCGCGCCCGACGTGCTGCTCGACCCGGACGGCGAGACCGCACAACTCGCTTCCGACATCGGCGCCACCGGACTGCGCGTGCTGCTGCTCGCACGCACCGACGTCCCCGTCGACACCGAACCCACCGCCGGCGCGATCGCCCCCGGCACCGTGACCCCGGTCGGGCTCGTCGTGCTCGAGCAGCGGGTCCGTCCCGACGCCCGCGGCACGATCGACTACTTCGAACAGCAGAACGTCGCGGTCAAGGTGATCTCCGGCGACAACGCCCGCTCGGTCGGTGCCGTCGCCGAATCGCTCGGACTCGGCTCGGCCGAGACCTCGGTCGACGCACGCAAACTGCCCGAGGAAACCGACGAGCTGGCCGACGTCGTCGAACACGGCGTCACCTTCGGTCGTGTCCGGCCCGATCAGAAACGCGCCATGGTCAAGGCCCTGCAGTCGAGGGACAACACGGTCGCGATGACCGGCGACGGCGTCAACGACGTGCTCGCGCTGAAGGACGCCGACATCGGTGTCGCGATGGGTTCGGGCAGTTCAGCCGCCCGGTCGGTGGCCCAGATCGTGTTGCTGGACAACAAGTTCGCCACCCTGCCGTACGTCGTGGGCGAGGGCCGCCGTGTCATCGGCAACATCGAACGCGTGTCCAACCTGTTCCTCACCAAGACGGTGTACGCGGTGCTCCTGGCGCTGTTCGTGGGCGTGGGCGGCGTGCTGGGCAAGCTGTTCGACTCCGACCCGCTGAGCTATCCGTTCCAGCCGATCCACGTGACGATCTCCGCGTGGTTCACCATCGGCATCCCCGCCTTCGTGTTGTCGCTGGCACCCAACAACGAACGCGCCCGACGCGGCTTCGTCCGTCGTGTGCTGCTGACCGCGGTGCCCAACGGCATCATCGTCGGCCTCTGCACCTTCGTCACCTACGTGATCGTCAATCCGGGTGGGGCGGGTGTGGAGGTCGGCGGCGACGCCGTCGACCTGTCGCCGGCGCAGACGCAGGCCGCCACCGCGTCGCTGATGACGCTCATCGCGATCGCGGTCTACGTCCTCGCGGTGGTCGCCCGGCCCTACAACTGGTGGAAGGTGATCCTGCTCGCCGTGTCGGCCGGCGCCTACGTGCTGATCTTCGCGTGGCCGTTCACCCAGGACCTCTTCCACCTCGACTCGTCGAACTGGACGATGAACTCGGTGGCGCTCACCTCGGCAGCCGTCGGAATCGTGCTCGTGGAGGCGGTTTCGCGGATCGTGCCGCGATGGATCGCGACCCACAACCCGGCCGGGACGCACTCCGCCGACGTCGAGGTGGCAGCCGCGTGAACACGCCGTGCAGACGGCTAAACTCTGCGGCGGGGAGGCCGGAAGAAGTCCGGCTCGTCGACACAGGAGACGTTCATGGATCTCAAGGGACTCGTCAACAAGGCGCGCGACACGCTGCGCAAGAACCCAAACCTGATCGAGAAGGGCGGCGACGCCATCGACAAGGCCACCGGCAACAAGTACGCCGGCCAGGTCGACAAGGCCCAGGACGCCGTCCGCAAGGCCGTCGGTGCCCAGAACAAGGCGCCCGAGAACAAGGCGCCCGAGAACAAGGCGCCCGGAAACGAGCCCGGCGCCCCGCAGCAGTAGCGGTTCACCCGCCGGCGCGCGGGTGACGCCGATACCCCGACACGGTCGGGTCGCCGTCGAAGAAGAACCGCCATGCCAGGTCGGCCGCGCGTCGTACGCCGACGCGCGGGCCGGCGGCCACCGGTAGCGTTTTGCGCGATCCGCGCCCAGATGTGTCCAGTATCACAGGCATGTCCGGATCGGCGAGATCGGTGCCGAGGTCGGCCATGGTGATGCCGAGCGCGCGGCAGAGATTTCCCGGCCCACTCGCGAGGCGATGGTCGGGTACCGACGTGACGCGTGCGGCACCGCGCCGGGCTCGTGCCAGCTCGATGCCGTCGATCACCTCGCCGGCCCGTAGCAGGACCGCCGCCGCGGGGCCAGGCCCGCGCACGACGATGTTGGCGCAGTGATGGCCGTGGATGCGGTAGACGTACAGCCGGCCGGGCGGGCCGTACATGATCTCCGACCGGGCGGTCCGCGTGTACGCATGCGACGCCGGATCGTCGGGGCCCGCATAGGCCTCCACCTCGGTGAGCTGGACAGTCACGCCGTGACCGGTCAGATGCGTGCCGAGCAGCCGGCGGGCCTGTTCGGCCACCGGTGCGGGAGCGCCGGACGTTCGGACACTAGGCTCTGGGATCATGGCGAAGACGAGTGACTCCATCGAGGTTGAACTGTCTCCGGAAGATACCTGGGCCGCTGCGTCGGACCTGTCGCGGTACTCCGAGTGGTTGCTGATACACGAGACCTGGCGCAGTCCGATCCCCACCTCCGAAGACCTCCGCAAGGGCACCGCGATCGCCTCGATCGTGAAGGTCAAGGGCACCCGGATCCGCTTCGACTGGGTCATCGAGAAGTTCGACCCGGTCTCGCACGTACGTCTCAAAGGAAGCGGCAAAGGCGGCGTGAAAGCGAAGCTCGATCTGGGCATCACTCCCACTTCTCGCGGATCGGAAGTAACCTTCACTGTTGATCTGGGTGGGTTGCCGCTGATCGGGCCCGTGGGGAAGACCGCGGCCCTGGCGCTATCGGGGGATCTGCGAAAGTCGCTTCAGCAATTCCGCGAGGTCTTCGGCTGACCCGTGCGTGACGTTGCGCGGGGCACATCCGTCGCCGCGTCGATGCGCTGACGGGTGACAGCAGTGCGTCAGGCGGTGTGAGGGCACCGCCATACGAGGGGAACGAGAGTAACTATGGGGCGTCACAGCTCAGATGCCGATCGCGGCGACAACGAATGGACCGGGGCTGCCGCGAGCAGCGGGGGAGCAGCGAGCGGCAACCGCCGGTCCGACGACGACTTCGGCTTCGAGCATCGCGAGGCCGGCAGTGGCCGACGCGGTGGCTGGCTGTGGGCGGGCGTCGCCCTGGTCGCGGTCGTCGCCCTCGTCACCGGCGTGATCATCTGGCAGACGAGCTCCGGCGGCTGCGGTGACCGGACACGTGTGGCGGTCGCGTCCGACGGCGCGATGACCGGACCGCTCCGCGAGGTGGCACGCCAGGCGTCGACGGACTCCTGCTACGACTACGACATCCAGACCGCGGCGGGTGCCGACGTGCCCGGTCTGCTGACGCAGGGCGCCGCCGCCCCCGATCTCTGGGTCGCCGACTCGCAGGTGCAGGCACGCCGCGTCACGACGCAGGTCCGCCGCGACATGGATCTGGTGTCGCCGTCGATCGCCTCCACCCCGACCGTCGTCGCCGGTGAGGACGTCCCCGAACTCCAGACCTGGGTCGAGGTCATGAGGCTGCCCGACCTCCGGACCGGAAGCCCGGTCGACACCAGCACCGGCGACGCCCCGATCATCGGTGCGCTCGCGGCGGTCGACGCCGGTGAACTCCCCGAGGAGAAGTTCACCGAGGCCATGACGATCCTGGCCATCCAGCAGAACAATGCGCGCCTCGTCAACGACAACGAGGGCACCCGACTCAACCTGGCGAACACCTCGGGTGTGCCGGTGGTGACGACCGAGCAGCAGTACGAGCTGTTCATGCGCACCCATCAGGGGTCGAAGCTCAAGGCCACCATCCCCGCCTCCGGCACCGTCATGCTCGACTACCCGCTGGTGAACACCGCGTCCGCCGCGCGCCAGCAGACCGCCGACGACGCCGGTACCGCACTCGTGGCGGCACTGAACACCGATGCCGGCCGTAAGGCGCTGACCGACGCGGGCTACCGCGACGCCGACGGCACCGGGGTCGGCGAACCCGTCAAGGAACTCCAGCTGCGGGATCCGTCGTCGGTCGACAAGGCACTGCGCCAGTGGCAGGTGCTCGGTGTACCGATCCGCAGCCTCGTCGTCCAGGACACCTCCGGGTCGATGGCGACCCCGGCCGGCGGAACCACCCGCGCCGGACTGCTCATCGACGCGTCGCAGACCGGTCTGAAGCTGTTCCCGAACAACACGATGATCGGTGGCTGGGCCTTCAGCGTCGACAAGGGCGGCGACGGACAGGACTGGGAGGAGATGGCCCCCATCCGGCGTCTCGACGCGCGCTCGGGCAGCGGGACGCACCGTGACGCGCTCGGCAAGGCGGTCGAGGAGGGGCTGTCGGATCTCGGTGGCGGCACCGGCCTCTACGACACCACGCTGGCGGCGTTCAAGAAGGTCCAGGACACCTACGACCCGAACTACTCCAACAGCGTCATCATCATGACCGACGGCCAGAACGAGGACCCGAACAGCATCGGCCTCGACGAGCTCCTGGCCGAGCTGAAGCGCCTCGAGGATCCGGCCCGACCCGTGCTGGTCCTGACGATCGGCATCTCCGACGACGCGGACTCCAACGCGCTCAAGCAGATCGCCGAGGCCACCGGCGGCACCACCTACGTCGCCGAGAACGCGGCCGACATCCGGACCGTGTTCGTCGACGCCATCCAGGCGCGCGTCGCCGCGGCCGGCCGCTGACCGGCGGGCAATCGCCGGTCAGGGAGGACATCACACCGGGCGATCAGGAACAATGGGCCGATGACCCCAACCTCGAGCACCGATTCCGTCCTGCCCGATCCTGATCCGTCCCGTCCGGCACGGTCCTCGGTGCTGATGCGCACCGGCGGTGTCGTCGCGGCGATGGCTGCCGTCGGCCTCGTCGCCGGGGCGTGTTCGTCCGACGACTCCGAGTCCACCGGCTCGACGACCACCGCCGGGTCGTCGACGGCGACCATCGTCGACGATGCCGCATCCGCCCAGTACAAGAACGGCGAGTACACGGCCGAGGGTGGATACAACTCGCCCGGCGGACCGCAGCAGGTCGGCGTCACGGTCACGCTGTCGAACGATGTCATCACGGCGGTGTCGGTCGACACGAGCCAGACCAAGGGCCCGTCGCTGGAGTACCAGGGCAAGTTCGCCGGCGGGATCTCCGATGTAGTGGTCGGCAAGAACATCAACGACATCGATGTCGACAAGGTCTCCGGTTCGTCGCTGACCTCGGGTGGCTTCAACGAGGCGATCGAGAAGATCAAGCAGGAAGCCATCAACTGAGTCCGCCCGGCATGAATTCACCGGGGACCGTGCATGACTGGGTGTTCGACGCGATCGGCACCCGGTGGACGGTCACCACGCCGTCGCCGCTGCCCGGGCCCGTCCTCGACGAGGTGCGTGCCGAGATCGACCGCATCGACCTGGCCTGGTCGAGGTTCCGGGACGACTCGACGGTCGCCGAGATGGCCCGTGCGGCCGGCCGCTACCCGATCGAGGAGTCGGATCAACCGCTCGTCGACTGGTACCGCCGGCTGTATTCGCTGACGCGCGGTGCGGTTTCGCCGCTGGTGGGGCAGACGCTCGCCGACGCCGGCTACGACGCGGACTATTCGCTGCGGCCCGCGCCGCAGGTGTCCGGCGTCCCGGCGTGGGATGAGGTGATCGCCGGGCACGACGGCGCGCTCGAGTTGCGGGAGGCTGCTCTGCTCGATGTCGGTGCCGCGGGAAAGGGTTTCGCGGCCGACCGGGTGGCGGAGATCGTCGCGCGGGTGACCGACGACTTCGTCGTCGACGCCGGTGGTGACATGGTCGTCTCACCACGGACCCGCCCGCTTCGGGTGGCGCTGGAACATCCGATGGACCCGACCAAGGCGATCGGTGTGGTCACGCTCGGCGGCGGGGCGATCTGCGCCTCGGCCAGCAACCGTCGGGTGTGGGCGGATTGGCATCACATCGTCGATCCGCGTACCGCCTCCCCCGCGCGGGAAGTGCTGGCCACCTGGGTGATCGCGCCGTCGGCGATGGAGGCCGACGGACTGGCGACCGCGCTGTTCTTCACGCCGGCCGCATTCCTGCGCGGCGACTTCGACCATCACGCGCAGGGCTTCCATCACGTGACCATCCGACGCAACGGGAGTGTCGAGCACACCGCGATCCCCGGATTGGAGCTGTTCCTGTGACGGCCGTTTCGACGAGTTTCACCTCGGTCCTTCCGCGACTGCTCACCCCGTTCGACGCCGCCCGGCGGCATCTGACCCCGTACCGGGCCGTGGTGTGCGGGCTGCTGTTGCTCGCGGTCGCGGCGTTCGTGGTGTCGGCGGTCGACGCCGACTTCGGTTACGGCCCGGACGAACTCGCGGTGTGGCTCGTCGTCGCGGTCGGGGTGAGCGGTGCGGCCACCTACCTGTTCGCGGCCGTGTTCCGGGTGCCGCCCAATTCCGACTCGTGGCTCATCACCGGGTTGATCCTGTTCTTCGTGGTGCCCGGCGGCTCGCAGGACACCGCGGTGGCGACCGTCGCGACCGCGGCCGTGATCGCCGCGGCGTCGAAATACGTTCTGGCATGGCGTCGTCGACTGATCGTGAACCCGGCGGTCGCCGGCGCCGTCGGCTGTTACGCGCTGGCCTACGCCGGCGTCGACGGACTGAGCTTCCCGTTCTGGTGGGTGGCCGCCGAGCCGCTGCTGATCCCGATGATCGTCATCGGCGCGGCGGTGGTCACCCTGATCCGCGAATGGTTCCTGGTGGTCGTGTTCATCGCGGCGTCGCTGGTGACCATCGGTGTGGTCGAACTGGTTCGGGGCGACCAGGACCTGTCGACGTGGATCGTGTCGTCGCCGATGCTGTTCGTCGCGGCGATCATGCTGCCCGAGCCGCTGACATCGCCGGCGCAGCAGCCGCATCGGCTGATCTATGCGGCACTCGTCGGGGTGCTGATGCACTGCCAGTACACGGTCGCCGTGACCGACTCGTACACGTTGGCCTTCGTGCCGGAGATCGCGCTGCTCGCCGGCAGCCTCTACGCCTTCGCGGTGCGTCTGGCGACGCGGACGGCGCGCCGGGTGCGGCTCGACGTCGAAGCCGCGTCGCTGGCCGACCACACCTACACGCTGCGCGGTGAACCCGCCGGTGGCGCACCGGCGTTCCGGGCGGGGCAGTGGTCGAGTGTGGGTGTGCCGCGGTGGTCGGCACCGGTCTGGTCGGGGTCGCGACGGGTGTTCTCGTTCGTGTCCGCCCCGGGGGAAGCACCTGTCGAGTTCGGTTTCACCGTCGCGGGACAGCAGCCGTCGTCGTTCAAGGCCGCCCTCATCGAGGGCCGTGTACGACGCGCCTGGGTGGACGAGATCGGCGGCGACTTCGTTCTGCCGCGGGCGTTCCCCGGCAAGGGCGAGGTGGTGCTCCTCGCGTCGGGGATCGGGGTCACGCCGTTCATCTCGATGATTCGCTCGCTGTCCGGAGATCTGTCGGGGCTGACCGTGGTGCACGTTCTCCGTGAACCGGGCCGCGCCGTCTACGGAGATGTCCTCGAGAGCGCGGGGTCGGAGGGTGCGCGGGTCGTCACGGTCATCGCACCGGAACTCGCCGATGGCATCGACGATGCCGACCGCCTGGCCGAACTGCTCGGTTCGGACCTGGTGGGCGCGCACTACTACGTGTCGGGCACGCCGGCATTCGTCGAACGCACATCGTCGACGATCCGGCACCTCGACCCGGCAACGAGGTTGCGGCCCTGGCGCATCCACACCGACTCGTTCACCGGCTACTGACCATCCCCTCGCTGCCTGAGGTGCGAGGAGCGATAGCGACGAGCCACGAAGGACTGGTGACATGACCTACCGATACCCCTGCGAGATCCTCGCTTTCGTCGTCTCCCCGAAGCACGCGTACTTCGGACGGCCCAAGGACGGTCCCGCCGGCGAGGTGGAGACCCTCACTCCCGGCGCCGTGGAGATCATCGCCGACAAGGGGATTCGTGGCGACCGGTTCTTCGGCGTACGCGCCCACACGGAGGCGGCGGTGACGTTCCTCGCGCTCGAGGCCTGGACCGCGGCGGCGGGCGATGTCGACCCGGTGCTCGCGCGGCGGAACATCGTCGTCCGCGGCGTCGAACTCGATCCGCTGCGCGGCCGGGAGTTCGGGCTCGACACCGGGGTCGGACCGATCCGCTTCCGCGGTGGCCGTCCCGCGCATCCATGCTCGTGGATGGACACCGTCGCGGGCGAGGGCGTGCGCAAGGCGCTGATCGGCCGCGGCGGCTTGCGGGCGCAACCGCTGACGTCGGGGACCCTGCACGTCGGACCGGCGACGATCATCACCGACGTCGAAATCGACGCGACGCGCGCCGCAGACCAGGTGAAGCGGGCCCAGCCGCGGTAAGGCGTTCCCGCGTGCGCGTTTCCCGCTCCACGACGTGCGAGGATCTCTCACCAGGCCCTTCGTGGCTCGTCGCTATCGCTCCTCGCACCTCAGGGAGCGGGGTTGTGTGAAGCTCGCTCCTCGCACCTCAGGGAGCGGGGTTGTGTGGAGCTCGCTTCTCGCATCGCAGGGAGCGGGGTTGTGTGACGCTCGCTTCTCGCATCTCAGGGAGCGCGGTTGTGTGACGCTCGCTCGTTCAGGAGGTGGGGGATGGCGCTCTACCCGGCCAGGGCGCGGAGGAAGAACCCGAGGTTCGCCGGCTTCTCGGCGAGGCGCCGCACGAAGTAGCCGTACCACTCGCTGCCGTACGGGATGTACACCCGCACGTGCGCTCCGGACCCCACGAGCCGGCGCTGCTCGTCGGCGCGGATGCCGTAGAGCATCTGGTGTTCCCAGGTGTCCGGACCGCGATCGAACTCCGCGGCCATGATCGACGCCGCCTCGATCATCGTCGGATCGTGGCTGGCGACCATCGGATAGCCGTTGCCCTTCATCAGGATTCGCAGGCAACGCAGATACGCCTCATCGATCTGACGGCGGTCGGGGTAGGCCACCGACGGCGGTTCGGCATAGGCGCCCTTGCACAACCTGATCCGTGCGCCCGACGACGCGAACTCCGCGCAGTCGTCCTCGGTACGACGGAGATACGCCTGCAGCACGGTTCCGACGTCGGGGAAGGCGCGTCGCAGCGAGCGCACGATGGCCAGTCGCCCGTCGACGGTCGTGTGGTCCTCGGCGTCGACGGTGACCGATGCCCCCGCCGACCGCGCCGCCGCGGCGATCGTCCGGGCGTTCTCCTCGGCGATCTTGGCGCCGTGCTCCGGCAGGCTCTGTCCGAGCGCGGTCAGTTTCAGTGACACCTCCAGCGAACCAGCCGGCACCGGACCCAGGCCCGGCATCGCCTCCAGCAGAGCCACATACGCGGCCACGGTGGCATCGGCCTGCGATTCGTCGACGGTGTCCTCGCCGAGGAAGTCGATGGTCGCCGCCAGTCCGTCGTCGAGTTCCCTTCGGATGGCGCGGATGACGTCGTCGAGTGATTCGCCGGGGACGAATCGGCGCACGACCTTCTCGGTCACCGACCATCGCTGCGAGGTCTGTTTGATCCGTTCGCTGCGCGCCGCGGCGGTGATCGTCGGGCGTAGAAGCGTGTCGAAGAGAGTGCTCAACCTCAGACCCCCGTGAAATCGGTGCTCATGTGCGGATACCGGGACGTCGTCGGCGGCGTGAACGTCTCCTTGATGGTGCGGGTCGACGACCAGCGCAACAGGTTCTGCTTCGATCCGGCCTTGTCGTTCGTGCCGGAGGCGCGCCCGCCGCCGAACGGCTGCTGGCCGACGACGGCGCCGGTCGGCTTGTCGTTGATGTAGAAGTTGCCCGCGGCGTTGCGGAGCCGATCCGAGGCGAGGGCGACCGCGGCGACGTCGGTCGCCATGACCGCACCGGTGAGCGCGTACCTCGCCGTCGCGTCGACCAGGTCGAGGACGGTCTCGTAGTCGGCGTCGTCGTAGACGTAGATCGACAGGATCGGTCCGAAGTACTCGGTGGAGAAGGACTCGTCGCGGGGATCGTCCGACAGCAACACGGTGGGGCGCACGAAATAGCCGACCGTGTCGTCGACCTGGCCGCCGACCGCAACGGTGACCGACGGCGCGGACTTGGCACGGCGCAGCGCCGCCACCTGCTTGTCGAAGGCCCGACGATCGATGAGCGCGCCACCGAAGTTCGACAGGTCCCGCACGTCGCCATAGCCGACTTCGGCGGTCTCGCTGAGGAAGTCGTCACCCATCTTGTCCCACACCGACCGTGCGATGTAGGCGCGTGAAGCTGCCGAGCACTTCTGGCCCTGGTACTCGAAAGCGCCACGGATCATCGCGGTTCGGAGTGCATGCGGTTCGGCGGAGGAATGCGCGACGATGAAGTCCTTGCCACCGGTCTCGCCGACGAGGCGCGGATAGTTGCGGTACCGGTCGATGTTGCCGCCGACCTCCCGCCACAGGTGCTGGAAGGTCCGGGTGGAGCCGGTGAAGTGGATGCCCGCCAGGTTCTCGTCGGCCAGAACGACATCGGAGACCGCGTGACCGTCGCCGTGGACCAGGTTGATGACGCCGGGCGGCAGTCCGGCGGCCTCGAGGAGTGCCATCGTGTACTGGGCCGAATATGCCTGCGTGGGAGACGGCTTCCACACGACGGTGTTCCCCATCAGCATCGGCGCGGTCGACAGATTCGCGGCGATGGCGGTGAAGTTGAACGGGGTGACCGCATAGACGAATCCGTCGAGCGGACGGTGGTCGAGCCGATTCCATACCCCGGGTGACGACACCGGCTGTTCGGCGAGGATCTCCCGGGCGAAGGTGACGTTGAACCGCCAGAAATCGGCGAGCTCGCACGCGGCGTCGATCTCGGCCTGGTGCACGGACTTCGACTGGCCCAGCATGGTCGCGGCGGAGACCCGTTCGCGCCACGGACCCGACAGCAGTTCGGCCGCACGCAGGATCACCGCGGCCCGATCGTCGAAGCCGGTGTGCGCCCAGTCGTCCTTGGCGTCGAGCGCGGCGTCGACGGCGGCACGGGCGTCGTCGTGGGTGGCGTTGGTGAGGAAGCCGAGCACCTCTCGGTGCGCATGCGGCTGCACGACGTCGATCTGTTCGCCGTGACCGAGGCGCAGGTGCCCGCCGATGATGTGCGGCAGTTCGCGTCGGCCGGCGTTGGACTGGCTGGTGAGTTCGTTGACGATGCGGGTGCGTTCGGGCGATCCGGGTGCGTAGGCGAGTACCGGCTCGTTGGCCGGGCGAGGGGGAGTGGTGATGGCGTCCATGACGTCAGTTCACCTGCGGAGGGCGCTCCCGCGATATGGCCGATCGGCAAACCGATGCGCCGTAGTCTTGTCCGTATGGACAAATCGCCGGGTGTGGCGCTGGGGCGTCTCATTCTGGCTCTGGACCGGACCGTGGCGACGCTGGTCAGCGCGCCGCAGGGGCTCGACGTGCCGGTGCGGAGCCTGGCGATGATCGACATCGACGACGTCCACTTCGGCCTCGGGCGGGCGGCGAGATCGGCCGACGTGTTCCTGCTGGTCGGGTTGTCCGACGAGGTGAGCACCGAATTGCTCGGCGGTCTCGGGAGCCATCGTCCCGTCGCGGTCATGAGCAAGACGTCGCCGACGACCCTCACCGACCTCGCCGACCGGCTCGGGATCGCCGTCGTCGCCATCGACCCGCACGCCCGCTGGGAGCGCATCTACAACCTCACATCGCGCGTCCTCGACACCGCCCGGCGTTCATCGGACGACGGCGAGTCGATGGAGTCGGGCGCCACGGGCGATCTGTTCGAACTCGCGGCCGAGGTCGCCCGGCGCACCGGCGGGCTGGTCAGCATCGAGGACGAGCGGTCACATGTGCTGGCCTACAGCACGGCCGGCGACGAGGCCGACGAGCTGAGACGATTGTCGATCCTCGGGCGCGAGGGGCCGCCGGAGATGCTCGCCTGGCTGCGGCAGTGGGGGGTGATGGACGCGCTGCGCACCTCGTCGCGGGTGGTCGCGGTCGACGCGCGCGCCGACCTCGGGCTACGCGAACGCCGTGCGGTCGCGATCCGGGCGCCCGGCACGGGCGAGTTCCTGGGCGTCGTCTGGCTGCAGTGTGGTGCCAGGGCCCTTGCCGACGACACCGACGAGGTGCTCACCGGAGCGGCCGCGGTGGCCGCCCGGGTGATCGCACGTCGTCGAACCGCCGGCACCGAACACGACGAGGTGGTCCGCCGCCTCCTCGGCGCGCGGGGCGACATCGTCGACGTCGAGGCGCTGGCCGCTGCGCTGGGCCTCGACTCGTCCGTCGCGGTCGTGCTCGTCGGTTTCACGACGAGGGGGTCGCCGGACGCTGCGGTTCCGTTGGGGGAGAACACCACCCGGATCTCCGCGCTCACCTTGCACGCCAGCGCGTTCAGTCCGCTGTCGGTGACCTCGACCATCGGCGACCGCGCCTATGCTGTCCTGCCCGGTGTGTCCGGTGATGCCGCGGTCGAGTGGGCGCGGGTCTCCGTCGACGCGACGGACCGGCAGTTCGGGATCCGCATCCGCGCCGTGGTCGCCGGACCCCACACGCTCTCCGCGGTACCGGAATTGCGCACCCAGATCAACCGCGTGCTCGACGCGGCGTCCCTCGAAGGTGACCTGATCGACGACGTCACGACCGTGGGCGGTTCGCGCACCGGTGTGCTGCTCGGCGAGATCGTCGCGCTCCTGGCCGAGAACCCCGACCTCGTCGACCCGCGGGTCTCCGAACTCGCCGACCTCGACCACCGCACCGGCAGCGAGTTCACCGTCTCGTTGCGCGCCTACCTCGACCGTTTCGGCGACGTCCGTTCGGCCGCCGACGATCTGCACGTCCACCCGAACACGTTGCGCTACCGCATCCGTCGCATCGAGGCGCTCACCGGGATGGAACTCGGGGACCCGGCCACCCGGCTCGTCGTGGCGTTGTCTCTGCGGGTCCGGTAGGCACTGGAAAACGCCCCCGCGAACCACCCTGTGCAGCGGCGCCGACGACACAGTGTCGTCGGCGCCGCCGTGGAGGGTGGATCGCAGGGGCGTTTTCCAGCTCGGTTGAGTACCGCGAGATGTCAGAGGATGGTGAGCATCTCGTTGTAGGTGGGCAGCGGCCAGAGGTCGTCGGCGACGATGCTCTCGAGCGTGTCCGCGACCTCGCGCACCGCGGCCATCGCCGGGATCAGCGCCTCGAGAGCGTACTTCGACTCCTCGAAGGTGTTCTCACCGTGCATTCCGGCGATGCCCTCGTCGAGAGTGATGACGTCGTCGTGCAGCTTGCCGATCAGTGCGGTGACCTCTGCGAGAAGCGGTGTGGGAGCTTCGATCCCGGCCATCTTCAACGAGGCGGCGGTGCCGGCCAGTTCACCCTGGTAGCGGATCGCGGCCGGCATGATCATCGTCTTCGCGATCTCCGCGGTCTCCTTGGCCTCGACGAGGAGGGTGAGGGCGTAGTACTCGAAGATGACGTCTTCGCGGGCCTCGAGCTCACGGGCCGAGAGCACCCCGTACTTCTCGAAGATCTCGATGACCTCGGGCGAGGTGTACTCGGTGACGGCGTCGACGGTGGTGCGGAGGTTCTTCAGACCGCGGGCGGCGGCCTCCTCCTGCCACTCGTCGGAGTAGCCGTTGCCGTTGAAGATCACCGCACCGTGGGTGTTGATGATCTCCTGCAACACCTTCTGGACGGCGTCGTTGAGTTCGGTGCCGTCGGCGATCAGCTTCTCGAGTTCGGCGGAGATGAAGTCGATCGAGTCGGCGAGGATGGTGTTGATCGCGACCATCGGGTCGGAGATCGACTGGTTGGAACCCGGTGCGCGGTACTCGAATCGGTTGCCGGTGAAGGCGAACGGACTGGTGCGGTTGCGGTCGCCCGGGTCGGCCTTCAGCGGCGGCAGGGTGTCGACCCCGAGTTCGATGACGCCGGCGGCCTTGGAACCGGTGGCGCCGCCCTTGGCGATCTGCTCGAAGACATCCATGAGCTGCTCGCCGAGGAAGATCGAGATGATGGCCGGCGGGGCCTCGTTCGCGCCGAGACGGTGGTCGTTCGACGCCGATGCGACGGCGGCACGCAGGAGTCCGCCGTACAGGTGGACCGCGCGGATGATGGCGCCGCAGAAGGTGAGGAACTGCATGTTCTCGTGCGGGGTGTCGCCCGGGTTCAGCAGGTTGCCCTGGTTGGCGTTGCCGAGCGAGAAGTTGACGTGCTTGCCCGAGCCGTTGACCCCGGAGAACGGCTTCTCGTGCAGCAGGCACTTCATGCCGTACTTCTCCGCGACGGACTTCATCGTGGTCATCATCAGCTGCTGATGGTCATGGGCGAGCACCGAACGCTCGAAGACGGGCGCGATCTCGAACTGGCCCGGTGCGACCTCGTTGTGGCGGGTCTTGGCCGGGATGCCCTGCTTGAACAGCTCGCGGTCGAGTTCGATCATGAACGACAGCACGCGCTCCGGGATGGCACCGAAGTAGTGGTCGTCGAACTCCTGGCCCTTCGACGGCGGGGCGCCGAACAGGGTGCGATTGGAGGTCATGAGGTCGGGCCGGGCGTAGAAGAAGTGCTCGTCGATCAGGAAGTACTCCTGCTCGGCGCCGGCGTAGGAGACGACTGTGTCGACGTTGTCGTGGCCGAACAGCTTGAGCAGGCGCATGGCCTGCTTGCTCATCGCCTGCTGGCTGCGTAGCAGCGGGGTCTTCTTGTCGAGGGCCTCACCGGTCCACGAGATGAAGATCGTGGGGATGCACAGTGTGTTGCCGTTGGGGTTCTCGAGGAGGTACGCGGGGCTGGTGACGTCCCAGCCGGTGTAGCCGCGGGCCTCGAAGGTGCCGCGCAGGCCGCCGTTGGGGAAGCTCGACGCGTCGGGCTCGCCCTGCATCAGGGTCTTGCCGGCGAACTCGGCGAGTGAGGCGCCGCTCGCGTCGGGCTCCAGGAACGAGTCGTGCTTCTCCGCGGTGAAACCGGTGAGCGGGTAGAAGACATGCGCGTAGTGGGTGGCACCCCGCTCGATCGCCCAGTCCTTCATCGCGACCGCGACGTAGTCGGCGAGGGTCGGGTCGAGCGCGCAGCCGGTGTCGATGGTCGCGGCCACCGCCTTGAAGACGTGCTTCGGGAGGCGCTTCTTCATGACCGACAAGCTGAACACGTTGCGTCCGAAGGTGTCTGCCAACGGCTCGGTGAATCCGGGTGCCGACACCTCGTAGGTCGTCACGGCCTCGATGGCCTGACGGCGGGACATGCTGCCACTCATGGTTACTCCTGGTGTTTCTCGTCGACCACCGGCAGGTCGGCACGACGAAGTCGCTAGGTTGTCGCTGGTTGCGAGCGACTCGACGCTATGAGCTGGGTGTATGCGCCCCGTTGCCCCCATGTGACGCTGAGGAAAACTAGTGGCTCAGCGCGTGTCTCAGCACATTTCGTCCGTTCGGACGACTCGCGGTCACCGGAGCGTGGCGTCGTCACCCATCACGGCACCTTCGCGACGAGGGTCGGCGCCGCCGATCCACCCGGACCCGTTGCGCATGATCGCGCTCAGGCCGCTGGACTGTTCGTCGACGGACACCTCGGACCCGCGCTGCTTCAGGCCCTGTACCAGTGGGTCGTGCGCACTGTCGTCGGACGTGTCGACCAGTGGGTGTTCGCCACCGACGTTCGACGTCGGGGTGTTGGCCGAGCCGAAGTCGATCATCGACACCGCCTGCTGCGGGTTCAGGCCCCAGTCCAGCATCCCGACGAGGGTCTTGACGACGAACTGGATGATGACCGACCCACCCGGCGAACCCAGGGCGGCCACCACCTGTGCGGGGGCGCCGTCGGTCGCCGGCTGCATCACCAGGGTCGGGGCCATCGACGACCGCGGCCGCTTCCCGGGCGACACCCGATTCGCGAGCAGCGCACCGTCGTCGTCGCGCGGCTCGGCGGAGAAGTCGGTGAGCTGGTTGTTCAGCAGGAAGCCGTCGACCATGTGGAAGCTGCCGAAGGCCGATTCGATGGTCGTCGTCATCGACGCGACGTTGCCGTAGCGGTCGGCGACGGTGATGTGGCTGGTGCCGTGCTCGGTGCCGGTATGCGACCCCAGCGGGACCGGCCCGAGATCGCCGGCCGGTGCTTCACCGAGTGACGTGTCGGGGCGGATCAGTCCGGCCCGCGCCTTCAGATACGCGGGGTCGAGGATGGTTTCGATGCCGCGCCCGGGCAGCGGAACGAAATCCGGGTCGGCGACGTATTTGTCGCGGTCGGCGTAGGCCAGGCGTTCGGCCTCGGTGATCAGATGCGCCGCAGCGGGATCGGGGCGGCCGCCATCTGCGTCGAGTTCGGTGGGCGTCATCGACGGCAGGTCGAAGTTCGCCAGGATGCCCAGGGCGGAGGCGACGGCTATCCCGCCCGATGACGGTCCCGGCATCGCCACGATCCGGCGGCCGCGGTACTCGGTCACGATGGGGTCGCGCGCGATCGCCCGGTAGTTGCGCAGGTCGTCGACCGTCATGAGGCTCGGCGTCATGCCGCCCGCGGTGCTGCCCGCCTCGGCGACGATCGCCTGCGCGAGCGGCCCGTCGTACATCGCGTCCGCGCCGTCGGTGGCCAGCACCCCGAGTGTTTTCGCGTAGCCGGGGTTGACCAGGTCGGTGCCCGCGGGCTTCCCGGAACCGTCTCCGGTGAGGAAGTAGTTGCGGGCGTCCTCGTCGGCCCGGAGGTCGGCCGCGGAAGCGGCGATCGCTCCCGCCAGCCGTGGGCTGATCTCGAAGCCGCTGTCCGCCAGGGTGATCGCCGGGGCGAACAGATCGCGCCAGGCCTGCTTTCCGTATTCTCCGTGGACCGTGTCGAGCATCCGGAGCACGCCGGGAACGCCGATCGATCGTCCCGATGCGCGGGCGCTCGGGACAGGCGGTGCCGGGTCGGCGGGGGAGATCTGCGTCAGATAGGTCTCGGTGGCGGCCGCGGGTGCCGTCTCGCGGCCGTCGAAGGCGCGCACCGTGTTCGACGCCGCGTCGTAGTACAGGGCGAAAGCGCCGCCGCCGATACCCGACGACTGAGGTTCGACGAGTCCGAGCACCATCTGCGCCGCGACCAGCGCGTCGGCCGCGGTGCCGCCGTCGCGCAACACCTCGCAGGCCGCGGTGGTGGCCAGTGGATTGGCGGTCGCCGCGGCGTAGGTTCCGGTCACGACCGGTTTCATCCCGCTCCGGTAACCCGAGGCGACCTCGGGTCTCGTCGCGAGGTCGGTGGGGGCGGCCGACGCGCTGTTCGCGTCGATCAGTTCGCCGTTCGGTATCTCCGCGCACGTCACCGGTTCGGCCCGCTCGTCGGCGTCGGTTCCGCACGAGGCGACGACCAGCACGGCGGCGAGCGCGGCCACCGCGAGGCGGACGGCCCGACGGCCGGTATGAGGACTTCCCCGACGGCGTCTCATCAGCTCAGCGTACGGTCACCGCGCAGGCCGGACCGATCGAACGGCGATGCCCACGCCGATCACCGCGACGCAGGCGAAACCGAACGACAGCAGTCGCGCCGAACCGACCGCGTCGGAACCGAAGCTGACGAGCAGGCCGGCGGCGGCCGAACCGATGGTGTTGGCGACCATCTGTACGGAGTTGATGCCCGCCGACGCACGGGCGGCCTCCGCCTGATCGGTGGTGATGCCCATGGCGGCGGTCGCGATGTGCGGGAACGCCATACCGATGCCCACGCCGGCGACGACGAGGCACGCGTACCAGCCGGCGATCGCGATCGGAGCGGTCGATGACTGGAGGAGGCCGTAGCCGGCCATGCCGACGGCGAGGAACGCCGGGCCGGCGATGCGGGCGGCCGCCGCCGATCGACCGTGGGCCCACGTGCTGCTGGCGATCTGCGCGACCGTCCACCCCGACGACAACGCGGCCGGCAGGAGACCCGCGGCCAGTGGGGTCAGGCCGCCGACCTGCTGACCGAACAGCGGGAGGAAGGCCTCGGCGGTCGACCCGGCCGCCAGTACCGCGATCGAGAGGTAGATCCACTTGAGGGGATTGCCTATCGAATAGGTGAGCCGGGGGAGCAGGCCGGTGGTCCCGCGTCGGTCCACGGCCACGAACCCGAACAGGGCGAGCAGCGCGACGCCGCCGAGCACCACGACCGCCGTCGTCGAACAGGCGACCGCGGCCACCGAGACCGCCGCGGCGGCGACGGTCACCGCCGCCAGCGACGCCCACGGCAACGGGTGCCGTTGGTCGGAGCCCCGACCGCGCGGCAACACCCGGGCGGCGACTGCGGCGATGGCCAACGTGACCACGGTCAGGAACCAGAAGGAGCCCCGCCACAGCCCGACGTCGGCGAACAGGCCGCCGATCGCGGGACCCACGATGTTGCCCACGCCCCACATCGCCGAGATGAGTGCCACCGCACGTCCCCAGATGCGCTGCGGCAGCGCGATCTGCACGACCGCGAATGCCAGCCCCGTGAGCAGTCCGCCGCCGAGTCCCTGGATCAGCCTGCCGGCCAACAGGATCGGCATGGTCGGGGTGACGGCGCAGATCAGTGAACCCGCGGCGAACGCGGAGAATCCGATCAGGTAGGCGCCGCGCGCGCCGAACTGCGCCAGCACTCGGTTCACCAGCATCGACGCCACGACGGAGGCGATGAGGAAGATCGTGACGACCCAGGCGTAGAACTGTTGGCCGCCGATGTCGGCGATGGTGCTGGGCAGCGAGGCCGAGGTCAGAAAGGTGTTGATCGCGAAGACGAGGATGCCGCCGGCGAACACCGACACCGCGGCACGGTGTTCTCGGGCGAGGAGTTCGGACCATCCGCCCGATGACGTCGACATCGTCTGCAGGAATATCCGACCGGACAACGGGGGTCAAGTCGGAAGGCCGTGTCCCGCCCTCGAAAGTGGCGTCGAGGAGCATAGGGTCGATCGGGAACGGCGCCGGACTCACCGGGCCGGACACGCGAGAACGGGGTAGAGCGTGGGAGTGGTACGTCATCAGGTCGTCGTCGATGCGCCCCGCGCGCGGGTCTTCGAGTACGTCGACGGTTATCAGAACGTTCCCGAATATCTGATGGGGGTCACCGGCTTCGAGCCCAGGACCTCGCAGACCCAGGGTCTGGGTTCCATCTTCGAGGTGACGGTCGACGTCGGCCCGAAGAAGCTCAAGTCGGTCGTCAGATGCACCGAGTACATCGAGAACGAGCTGATCGAGCTCAAGGCGATCGAGGGCTTCCAGGCCGACACCACCTGGCGTTTCGCCGAGGCCGGGAGCGGTACCGATCTGCAGGTGGAGTTCAACTACACCCTGCCCGGCGGGATCGCGGGCCGCGTGCTGGGCGGCATCATCGGGCCGTTCGCGGCTCAGGCCATCAGGCACACCGAGGCCACCATCGCGAAGAAGGTCGTCGCGCGGGGCTGAGTTCCCTCAGGTGGTCGCGTCTTTCTGGTCGTCTTTCTCGTCCTCGCCGGCGCTCTGTGCGACGATCCGGTTCGGCAGGTGCCGCGAGGACAGCAGCGCCAGCACCAGCAGGACGAACACGATGAACAGCGCCTGCTGGATCGCCGCGACCTGCGAGTCGGCGTAGGCGTCGGACACCGCCTGCGCCGATGCTTCCGAGCCGCCGGCGTCGAGCACCATGGTGCGGGCCTGATCCGCCGAGATGATGGGCACTCCACTGTCGTCGACCGTCGAGACGACCTGTTGTTGCTCGGCGGCGGGGAGTGAATCGGTGTCGTCGACCGCGGAGACGAAACCTGATGACAACAGCAGGATGAACACCGAACCGGCGACCGCGGTCCCGAAGGACGAGCCCAGATTCTGGAACGTGCCCTGCAGGCCGCCGACCTCGGAGGTGTCCTTCTCCTCGACCGCGGACATGTTGACGTTGCCGAGCTGGGAGGCCAGGAGGCCGAAACCCGCTCCCATGACGAACATCCCGATCGCGAAGGCAATGCTGCGCAGGTCGACCCCCACCCCGGCGATCACGAAGAGGACGCCGACCGCCATGGTGAGCTGCCCGCCACGGGCGATGAACCGGGCCGAACGTCGTGCGGTGAGCCACGAACCGAGGACCGAGAACAGTACGAGACCCACCGAGAGCGGCAGGATCTTGACGCCGGTCTGCAGGGCGTCGCGTCCCAGCATCGTCTGCAGGTAGACCGGGACGACGAAGAAGAGGGCGGCGATCGCGAAGTACTGCGCGAGGAATCCGCCGAGGCCGCTGCGCAGCGCGGGGACGCGCAACAGCTCTACGCGCAATAGGGGCTGCCGGCCGGAACGGGCAAGCGCGCGTTGGCGATCGACGAACAACCAGAGCACGACGACGCCGATCAGCAACAGGTAGGCGACCGGCGACACGCCCAGCGGGGCGATCTCCGATCCGTTGATCTCCGGCGGATGCTGCGGCTTCAGCCATCCCCAGGTCTTCGACTGCAGCACCCCGTAGACGATGAGTGCCAGGCCGCCCGCCGACGCGAGGACGCTCAGCGGATCGATCCGGACGTCCGGGTCGCGGTCGACGTCATGGATCAATCGGGCGGCGAACAGGACGATCACCATGACCACGGTCTCGGCGACGAAGACGTAACGCCAGGATGCGTAGGTCGTCATCAGGCCGCCCAGCAACGGGCCGACCGCGGCGGCGAGTCCGGTCACGGCACCGAGGATCGAGAAGGCGGTGACCCGGGCCTTACCGGTGTAGTTGATCGCTGCCAGCGACGCGATCGCCGGGATGACGAGCACGGCCCCGAGCCCCTCGACGAGGGACCAGCCCAGCATCAGGACCGTCAGGTTGGGGCTCAATGCGGTGGTGAGCGAACCGATCCCGTAGATGACGGCGCCGATCTTGAACGCCCGGGCGCGGCCCATGAGGTCGCCGAGTTTGCCGCCGGTCAGCATCAACGCCGCCATCGTCAGGGCGTAGAAGGTGATCGCGGCCTGCATACCGGTGATCGAGGTGTTCAGATCCTCGGCCACGACCGAGATCGACACGTTCATGACGGTGCTGTCGAGCACCATCACGAACTGCGACACCGCGAGGATGATGATGACCGACCACGAACGCATCGCAGGACTCCCTCAGCTGGAAGTGACCCGCTGATTGTCCCAGCCGAACGCTCTCAGCGTGGGTGATCGAGCATCGGGACGAGGAATCGTCTGGCCACGTCGGCCAATTGGGCGTCGTCGGTGATGTCGACGACGCGACTCGGGACGGTGAGGAACGACGCCGAGATGCGCACCATCATCTCCGCCACGATCTCGACGTCGAGATCGTCGGAGATGTTGCCCGCCAACTGTTCTCGTCGAAGCTGGGCGGCGACGAACTTCTGCACCACCGACAGCAGCAGTCCCGCGTCGCCGATCATCGACTCGATGAGCATGCTCGATTCTGAATCGGCCATGCCGCTTATCAGGGGATTGCTCGCGATGGCGCGCAGGGATCCGACAAATCCGACGACGACCCGATCGGCGACCGTCTGCGCGGCCGGGATGTCGACGCGGAACTGTTCGAAATAGCGTCGGAACTCGCGCAGCACCACCTCGTCGACGAGGGCGTCCTTGGTGGCGAACTTGCGGTACAGCGTCACCCGGGTGACGCCCGCGTTCTTGGCGACCTTCTCCATCGGGGTGCGTTGGATGCCCAGGCGGCAGAAGAGGTCGAAGGCCGCGTCGAGGAGGCGCTCGGCGGTCGGATCGGATTCGGTGTCGATGGGGTTCACCGATCCGAGGAACGCGCGGTGGATCACCGAACTCGACGACGAGCCGACCGGCATCATGCCCGGGTCCGGGACGTCTGCGGCGGACGACGGCATCGGTGCGATTCCCCTTTCTGTGGCGTTCGCTCTGCCCGGATCAAAGATCGCAAATCCGGAAAACTCGGTGTGTCCTGAATCACTCGATGGTACAGAGGATACAAGGATACGAAGTTTGTCACATTGATACATCGAAAGAGATGGGACGGGGTCATGGAAGATCTGAACAGGCGGACGCTGATCAAGGCTGGCGGGGTCGTCGGCGCGGCGGGTGCGGTGGCCGCGGTGGCGCCGGCGACGCCGTGGACGTGGTCACCCGCCAATTCCCTGCCGGGCCGCGGCGCGGGCGCCGATCCGCGCACGCTGTGGGACGACGAGGCCGACCCGGTGATCGCGAAGGTCATCGACAGCGGTCAGGCGCCGAAGGTCAACAAGTTGCTGCGTACGTGGCACAAGAACTCGCAGCCGCTGCCGGCCGGACTGCCTCCGGAACTACGCGACTTCATGGAGCATGCGCGTCAGCTGCCGTCGTGGACCGACCAGTCCAAGCTGGCCGATGCGGTGAAGTTCAACCAGAAGCGCGGCACCTATCTGGGCATCATCTACGGCTTCGCGAGCGGCATGATGAGCACTCTCATCCCGCGGGAGGCGCGGGCGGTCTACTACTCGAAGGGTGGTTGGGACCTCAAGGACCGCATCACCAAGACCGCCAAGCTCGGGTACGACATCGGCTCGCTGAACGCCTACCAGCCCGGCGGCGAGATGATCGTGACCTGCCTGAAGACCCGGATGGCGCATGCCGGCGTGCGGCATCTGCTGCCGCAGTCCCCGCACTGGGTGCACTCGGCGTCGGAGAACATCCCCATCAGTCAGGCCGACGTGATGGTCACCTGGCACAGCCTGCCGACCACGGTCATGCGCAACTTCCGCAAGTGGCAGGTGCCGATCGCCGCCGACGAGTCGGCAGGTTTCCTGCATTCGTGGCAGATCACCGCCCACATGTTGGGCGTGAAGGACGAGTACATCCCCGGGTCGTGGAACGCGGCCGAGTCCCAGGCCAGGCAGGTGCTCGACCCGATCCAGATGCCGACGCCCGAGGGTCGCAAGCTCGCGGACATGCTCCTCGATCTGGGGATGAACCTCGACCTCACCCTGCTCTCGCGCGGTGTACTGGGGGCGTTGACGCGTTTCATGCTCGGCGACAAGGCCGCCGACGGCCTGCACATCCCGCGCGAACCCGTGTGGACGCCGCTGCTGGAGACCGCGTGGACGCCGTACGTCCTGGTTCGCGAAGGACTGTTGAACGTCGGCATGCCGCGTGAGGCGTACTGGATGATCGACGAATTCCTCCGACAGTTCGTACTCTTCTACATGTCGGAACTGCGGATGCCGATCAACATCGAGATCCCGGTGTTCAACAACCCCAAGTACAGATAGCCCGAGTACAGATAGCCCGAGCACAGATAGCCCGAGCACAGATAGCCCGAGTACCGATGGTCCGACGTCCCGTACGGGTCGGCCTCGACCAGGCGGCGGTCAACCCCTCTCACCCGCCGTCGAGGTCTCGGCGGTCGGGGTTTCGGTGACTGCCGCTCGGTCCTGCTTCTTCTCCTGCCGCTTCGGCAGCAGGGGGATGCGGGGCCGGGCGGTCAGCCATTTGCTGAACGGGAGACGCAGCAGGATGTCGACGAGCAGCAGGGAACTCACCAGCACGACGGCGATGAGGATCAGCGACCGCAGGATCGCGGAGTGCGGGAACCATTCGAACAGCCCGCTGAGGAAGCCGACGCGTCCGAGGATGTCGAGGATGAGCGGGTGCACGGCGAAGACGCCGAACGCGCGCAGCGTCGCCTGCGAGACGAACTTCGCTGCGGCGGGACGCCCGGCGGCGCGTCGGTCATCCCAGACGAGACCGATCAGCCACAGCAGGACGAAGCCCCCGATCAGCCACGGCAACGACACCGGGTTCCAGGCGGTGTTGGCCTTCCACGGCACGTTCCCCGGCGAGGTCGCCAGGAGGTAGCCGGCGATGGTGAAGGCCGCACAACCCGCGGCGACGAGCACGACGGTCGCCATGTGCTCGCGCAGCCACTTGTCCACGGCCTGCTGATGCTGTGCCGCGACCACGCCCATGGCGATGAACAGCGCGTACATGGGGAGCGTCTTCCACAGGTGGTGGTAGGTGACATCCCAGGCGGCCCCGGACGGACGCGGAAGGTACTGGTAGATGACGAACATCGCGATCTGGATGAGTGCGCCACCGGACAGCAGGAGCCACGGGCGGCTGCGACCCCGTTCGGAGATCCAGGAGATGAGCGGGAAGAACAGATAGATCTGCATCGAGATCAGCAGGAAGTACAGTTGGTACTTTCCCTCGCCGACGAGCAGGTCGTGCGCGAGTCCCGAGAACCATTCACCCGCCGGTGGGAACGGGTTGTCCCGGATGACGATGTGGTCGGTGATCGCGTAGATGACGGTCCAGGCGAGATACGGCCCGATCACCAGGCCGAATCGCCGGCGCCAGAACTGCAGGGGCGACATCTCCCGTCCCTGCATGCTCAGCACGAGGACGTACAGCGTCACGGCGACGAATCCGTAGCGGGTCAGATGGCACAGGGTGCCGACCAGGTTGGCGCCGCGGATCTCGTCGGGGCCGCCGTTGATGGCGTTCACACTGTGCGCGACCACCACGAAGGTGAACAGGAACACGCGGACGAAGTCGGCGGTGTGGGCGCGGGAGCCCGGTTTCTTGGCCGGGGCGGCGTCGGCCGTGGTCGTGTCCTCGGACGTGCTGGTCTCACCGTCGGCGGTGCGCGCCGAGCCCGCTGCGTGCACCAACGAAAAGACCTCCCCGGTTGACCGAACTGTTACCCGAACGAAGTGTACGGGCCGAATCTGGCAGGAACCTCAACGCCGGGGTGTGATCAGTGGCGACAATCACAGCCGGAATTGCCCGGTTCGCGCCTTGCGTCGACTATAGCCGCGCCGGCGAGGAGCGTCGACCGAAGGAAATGTGGTCGGTGTCGCGGGCTGACGTACACTGCCGTGTGGCTGATGCGCGGGTGCTGCCCGATCGGCCGTGCAACGCCTTCGTAGCTCAGGGGATAGAGCAACCCTCTCCTAAAGGGTAGGTCGTAGGTTCGAATCCTACCGAGGGCACCAGATCGTCGTCCTACAGCCCGAAACCGCGCTGACCGCGGGTTCGGGCTATGAAACCGCAGCGGACTTCGCGAATCGGCGGCGGTAGACGAGGGGTGAGACCCCGACGGACGCCGCGAAGTGGTGACGGAGCAGCGTCGCCGAGGTGAATCCGACCAGTCGGGCCACCTCCTCGACCGGCGCATCGCTCGACTCCAGCAGGTTCTTCGCCGCCAGGACGCGCTGCTCGGTGAGCCAGCGTCGCGGTGACACCCCGACCTCGTCGACGAATCGTCGTGCGAACGTCCGGCCCGACATGTGCATCCGGTCGGCCATGTCGTCGACGCTGATGTCGCGGTCGAGATGCTCCATCAGCCACGCGAGCAGCGCACCGAAACCCTCGTCGGAGCATGACGGCATCGGGGCGTCGACGAACTGCCGTTGCCCGCCGTCGCGGTGGGGCGAGACGACCATGCGGCGGGCGATCCGGTTCGCGACGCTCGGGCCCCACGCCTCGCGGACCAGATGCAACGACGCGTCGATCCCGGACGCGGTGCCGGCACTGGTGGTGACTGGGCCGTCGTCGACGAAGAGGACGTCGGTGTCGACCTGCGCCTTCGGGTACATCCGTGCGAGTTCTTCGCCGTAGCGCCAGTGCGTCGTGCAGCGGCGGCCGTCGAGCAGGCCTGCGGCGCCCGCCACGAAGGCGCCCGAGCACACCGTGAGGACGCGTCCGCCGTTGTCGACGACCGCGCGCACGGTGTCCAAGATCTCCACCGGGTACTCGCCGTCGACCTTGCCGCCCGGAATGGCCACGAGATCGACGTCGCGGCATTCGTCGAGGCTGTGCGAGACCTGGATCGAGACGCCGTTGCCGACACGCAACGGCGCCGACGGATCGGGGGCGGCGACGCGGAAGTCGAAGCCGGGGACGCCGTCGTCGGTGCGGTCGAGGCCGAAGACCTCGTGTACGACGCCGAACTCGAAGAGTGCGACGTTGCCGTGGAGAAGGACCCCGACGGATTTCAGCATGAAGCCAGTATGGCAGAAGATTTGTGGAGGTTGTCGTTTGCGCCACTGTTGGCTGAAATTCGTCGGACAGAGAATTGCTGCCATGACCATCGCACTCATCGCTCTCGCCGCCGTGACCGTCCTCGCCATCGCCGCGCTCGGGTACTTCACCCACCGCACGCCGGTCGGCCGCCGAACCCCGCTCCAACGATTCGTCGACTGGTGGACTCGCGATCCGCAGCGTCCGTACGGCCCCGACACCGATCGGGTCGCGGCCGAGCTGAGCATCCTCACGCGCCGCTACGACCGCCTCGTGTGAAAGGGGCTGCGATACCGTAGCGGGCGTGAGCTCTCAGACCGTTCTCGTCACCGGCGCGACCAGCGGCATCGGCGCCGAGGTCGCCCGACAGTTCGTTGCCCGTGGTCACCGGGTCTATGGAACGACCCGCAATCCCGACACCGTGCAGAGGCCGATCCCCGGTGTGACGTACGTCCGCCTGGACAACGCCGACTACGATTCCGCCACCGCATGCGCCGACCTCGCCGGTCCGGTCGACATCCTCGTCAACAACGCCGGCGAATCGCAGGCGGGCGCACTCGAGGACACGTCGATGCAGGCGATCGAGGATCTGTTCCGCGTCAACGTGTTCGGGCCGATCGCTCTCACGAAGGCGGTCCTTCCCGGGATGCGCGAGCGGCGTCGAGGCACGGTCGTGATGGTCGGGTCGATGCTGTCGAGCTTCCCGGTCGCGTTCCGGTCCAACTACGCGGCGACCAAGTCGGCGCTGAAGGCGTTCGCGCTGGCCACTCGTCGTGAGGTGGCGCCGTACGGGATTCGCATGATCTCGGTCGAACCCGGCACCATCGCGACCGGGATCGGCGACCGGCGGTCCATCCACGTCGGCGAGAAGTCGCCGTATCGCGCCGAATACGAGACCCTCGCCGCGGCCACCCGGCGCAACGAGGATGCCGGTATCAGCGCGGAGGACATGGCCACCCAGATCGTCGACGCCGCACTCGCCGAGCATCCGAAACCGTTCTACGCCAGGGGAAATCAGGCGGGTGTCGTGTTCTTCCTGCGTCGGCTCGCGCCCCGTCAGTTGATCCTGGACATGACCGCTCGTAAGCACGGTCTGCCGAAGGTGAAGATCTGACCGTGCGAATCACGCTGCGGGTCATCGGAATCGGTCCCGGCGGTCCACGCCAGATCACCTTGCAGGCCATCGACGCGATGTCCGATGTCGATGTGTTCCTCGCCCTCGAAAAGGGAACGGCGAAGAGTGGACTGCTCGACGCGCGTCGGGTGATCCTCGACGCTCATGCGCGCGAGGGGTATTCACTCGTCGAGATCTCCGATCCGCCGCGTGATCGCGCGCCCGCCGACTACGACGCCGAGGTTCGACGCTGGCATGCCGCCCGCGCGGACCTCATCGCGGCCGCCTTGCGCGACGAGGTCGGCGACGGCGGGGTCGCGGCCTTCCTCGTGTGGGGCGATCCCGCGCTCTACGACAGCACGCTGCGCATCGTCGACGACCTGGCCGGGCGCGACGACCTCGAACTCGCGGTCGAGGTGATCGCGGGCGTGACCAGCGCCAGCGCGCTCACCGCGGCGCACGGCATCGTCGCCAACCGCGTCGGCGAACCCATCCACATCACCACCGGCCGTCGGCTCGCCGAGACACCCGCCGGCGCCGACGCCAACCAGATCGTCATGCTCGACGGCGATCTCGCCTTCCGCCACACCGCCGACCCCGACGACCACATCTGGTGGGGCGCCTACGTCGGCACCGATGACGAGATCCTCATCAGCGGACGCGTGGGCGACGTGACCGATCAGATCGTCGAAGCGCGCGCCGAAGCCCGTGAACGCATCGGCTGGATCATGGACATCTATCTGTTGCGCAAGGCTTCCCGCCCCGCATAGTCGCAGAACTGAAGTCTGAGAAACCCTCCACTTCCAGACTTCATTCCGGAGTTGCGACTTCGATCGAGGTCGCAACGTCGAAATGAGTTCTGGGAGTGAAGGAACGCCCGGACACGCCCGCCACCGTTCTGATCGTCGTCACAGATCCTCCCGCGCCACCAGCTCCACGGTGACGAGCATGGCGATCGAGCTGACGGCGAGTAGCGCGATGAGCACGAACAGCTGCATCGCCGCGGCCGCCCACACCGAGGCGCCGCCGAGGACCATGCCGACGAAGGCACCCGGAATCGTCACGAGTCCGACGGCCCGCGTCTGATCGAGGCCGGGGATGAGAGCGGTCGCCGACGCCGGGGCGCAGATCTCGAATCGGGCGTCGCGGGGGAGTAGGCCCAGCGACAGTGCTGCTTCCACTTCACCGTGACGGGTGGTCAGCTCGTCGTGCGCCCGGCGCCCCGCGAGTGAGGTGGTGACCATCGCCCCGCCGAGCAGGATTCCCGCGGTGGGGATGATGGCGATCCCCTTCGCCGGTAGGACACCCACGAGGGCGAGGACGACCACGACGACGATCGTCGGCGCGGCGACCGGCCCGAGACATCGCATGATGGGGACGAATCCGGCATGCCGAGGCCGAATCCGCCGCGCCGACGTCCACGCCGCCGCCACCGCCATGACCACGACGAACAGCGCCGACGCCCACAGGTGCGGTACCACCACCGCCAGCACGCCGGCGAGGGCCGCCAGTTGTACGACGGCGCGGAGAGTCGCCACCAAAGTGTCGGTGGCCAAACCGCTTCGACGGTTCACCAGCACCGCGACGACGGCGAGCACGACGATGGCGACCCCCAGGACCGGGCCGATCCGGACGACGGCGTCGCCGATTCCGTTCACACCGGCAAGTTCACCAGATCTGCTGTAGGGCCGCGAGCATGTCGTCGCGGATCTCGCTGCGACAGATCACGAAATCCGGCATGTAGGGATGGCGATTGTTGTAGACGATCTCGGAGCCGTCCAGACGACTGCAGTGCAGACCGGCAGCCAGCGCGACCCCGACCGGTGCCGCGTTGTCCCACTCGTACTGGCCACCGGCGTGGACGTAGGCGTCGGCATCGCCGCGGACGACGGCCATCGCCTTGGCGCCGGCCGACCCGACCGGCACCATCTGCAGACCGAGCCGGTTGGACACGTAACTCGTCTCGTACGAGCCGCCCCACCGCGAGGTGACCATGCGTCGCGTCAGTGCACCACCGGGCTTCTCGACGGTGTCGGCGCGGAACACCTCGCCGGTCGCGGGCAGCGACACCGCGGCCTCGGTGACCGTCCCGTTCTCCGTCAACGCCACGTGCACAGCCCAGTCCGCACTGCCCGCGGCGAATTCCCTTGTGCCGTCGAGCGGGTCGATGATCCACACGCGCTGGGCCGTCGCGCGGTCGCCGACGTCGGCGGCCTCCTCGGACAGAACGGCGTCGCGTGGACGGTGTTTGCGCAGCACGGTGGAGATCCAGGCCTGGGCGAGAGCGTCGCCGGCATCGCCGAGCATGCTGCCGGTCAACAGGTCGCCATGACGAACCCCGAGGAGGATCTCCCCGGCTCCCTGGGCGATCCGGGCGGCCAGCTCGGCGTCGGAAAGTCGGGAAGTCATCCCTTTACTAGAGCACACTGGTGGCATGCCCGAGCTCCCTGAGGTGGCCGCCATCGCCGACTATGTCGACGGACGTGCGGCCGGACTCCCGATCCGGCGAGTCGACGTCGCGTCCCTGTCCGTGCTCAAGACGGCCGATCCGCCGTATACCGCGCTCACCGACCGGATCGTCGAATCGGTCGGTCGTGTGGGCAAGTACCTGGTCATCCGGACCATCCCGGGATCGGAGGCGACCGCATCCGAGCCGATGCTGGCGCTGGTCATCCACCTGTCCCGCGCCGGCTGGGTGCGGTGGAGTGAGGACCTCTCACCCAAGCCGCTGCGTCCGGGCGGGAAGTCGCCGATCGCGCTACGGGTGCACTGCGGGCTCCCCGGGGAGGGATTCGACGTCACCGAGGCCGGTACGCAGAAGCGGCTGGCCGTGTGGCTCGTCCGCGACCTCGCCGAGATCGACCGCGTCGCCGGACTCGGTCCCGACGCCCTCGAACTGAGCGAGGAGCAGTTCGCCGAGATCCTCGCCGGGACCACCGGCCGCGTCAAGAACGTGCTCACCGACCAGCACACCATCGCCGGGATCGGGAACGCCTACTCCGACGAGATCCTGCACACCGCGCGACTCTCGCCGTTCGCGTCGTCGAAGACCCTCAAACCCGACCAGGTGAGCGCACTCTACGACGCGATGCGCGCCGTGCTGACCGACGCGACGAGCCGCCTCGAGGGGCAGGCCGTCGCCCGGTTGAAGTCGGAGAAGCGCACCGGCCTCCGGGTCCACGCGCGCACCGGGCTACCCTGCCCGGTCTGCGGCGACACCGTCCGTGAGGTGTCCTTCGCCGACCGCTCCTTCCAGTACTGCCCGACCTGCCAGACCGGCGGCAGAGTACTCGCCGACCGCCGGATGTCACGACTGCTGAAATGAGCGATGGTGCACGCGCTCGTCGTCGACGATGACATCAGGGCAGCGGAGACCGTCCGCCGGATGCTCGTCAGTGACGGGTGGGCGGTCACGGTGGCCTTCGACGGACCGGAGGGTCTGTGGCGGGCCACCGAGGAAACCTACGACGTGATCATGCTCGACATCATGATGCCCGGGATGAACGGGTACCGCGTGCTGCAGAACCTGCGCGAACGCGAGATCTGGACACCGGTCCTGATGCTGAGCGCGAAAGGCGGTGAATACGACCAGGCCGAGGCGCTCGACTACGGCGCCGACGACTACCTGGTGAAGCCGTTCTCGGTGGTCGTCCTCAAGGCCCGTCTGCGTGCCCTCCTGCGTCGGGGCGCGCCCGAGCGTCCCGCGACGCTGCGCGTCGGCGACCTCTCCCTCGACCCGGCCGAACACCTCGTGCGGCGCGGCGACACACCGATCACCCTGACACCCCGCGAGTACGCGGTGCTCGAATGCCTGATCCGTCACGCCGGAACCGTGGTCTCCAAGGCCGACATCCTGCACTCGGTGTGGGACGAGAACTACGAGGGCGACCCCAACATCATCGAGGTGTACGTCGGTTACCTGCGCAAGAGGATCGACCAGCCCTTCGGCGTGCACAGCATCGAGACCGTCCGCGGCGTCGGCTACCGCATCGGTTGACGATGCGGCATCGCGAGCGCCGTGCTGACCTCGCCGTCGCCCGCGCCGTCGGGGAGTCGACGAGCGGTCGGCAGCGAGATGACGAAGGTGACGCCGTGCGCGAACCCGGCGGGCGGATCCTGCACGGACACCGAACCGCCGTGCGCGCGGACGATCTCGCGGACGATGGACAGCCCGAGCCCGGAGCCGCTGCGATTGCGTCGATCGACGTCGAGTCGTGTGAAGCGATCGAAGATGATGTCGCGACCCTCCGGCGGCACTCCCGGGCCGTCATCGGTCACGGCGATGGACGCGAACCCGGTGGCCGGGTCGAAATACATGTCGAAACGCACCGTCGACGCCGCGTAGCGGACCGCGTTCTCGGCGAGGTTCCGGATCGCGCGGGAGAGTTTCTCCGGATCGCCCGACGTCCTGATCGGGATGATCGTCGTCGCCACCGCGGCGAGTCCGAGCGACCTGAGGCGACGTGCCTCAGAGGCGACGATGTCGTCGAGATCGACGTCCTGGATGTGCAGCGGCACACCGTGTTCGTCGGATCGTGCGAGCAGCAGCAGATCGTCGACCATGTTCTGGAGCCGGCGGGCCTCCGGTAGCAGCAACGTGCGGAGGGTCGTCACATCGATCGGGGAGTCGGTGTCGTCGGCGAGGTCGAGGAGGCCGACGACGGTGGTCAGCGGGCTGCGCATCTCGTGGGAGGCGTCCCCGACGAACCGCAACTGCGCCGCACGGCTCTGTTCGAGGCGTTCCAGCATCGAGTTCATGGTGGTGGCCAGACGCGTCACCTCGTCGTCGGTGGACGGGACCGGCACGCGACGTGACAGATCCGACGCGGTGATCGCGGTGACCTGCTCGGTGATCCGCCCGACCGGACGCAGTGCCCGGCCCACGAAGAACCAGATGGCCACGGCGGACAGGAGAACCAGGATCGGGAGCTCGACGGCGAGCACCAGGGCAGTGTTGATCAGACTCTGCCGGTACGCGTCCGCCGACACCGCGACGACCACCGTGTACGCGGCGCCGTCGTAGGCGGTGGCGGTGACGGTTGCGCAGAACTCGGACTCGCTGCCGGGAATCAGTCGGCCCTTCACCTGCGTCGACGTCCACGGTGCAGGACGAGCGGAGGTCACCGGGTCGCCGGCCGCGCCGGGGGACGACGCCACCACCCGGCCGTTTCCGTCGATCACCTGCACGATGTCGGCCCCGGAGCCCATGCTGACCGACTCGGGGGAGATCGCCGAGATCCCACCCTCCCGGATCTCGGCGGCGATCTCGTACGCCCGATAGCTCGTCTCGTCGTACATCGTCCTGCTGTCGGCGCGGTTGAGCATGAACAGCATCACCGCGGCGCCGATGAGCAGGGCGATGGTGACCAGGAGAGTCCCGACGATCGTGGACCGGATACGGACTCCCTGGTTGCGTCTCAGGAGCGCGGGGCGACCGGAGGTCATGCGTGGAAAACCGGTCATCGCAACTCCTCGGCGGCGCATACACCAGTGGGCACCTGCTGAACATTCAGCGTAGGTCGTCACGCGTTCGCTCCGACAGTGTTCGGTCGGTGTACCGCTTCAGCGGTTCTTCAGGTTCGGCGTCGCAGAGTTGTTCCCATGACCTTGACCGTAGACCTCAGGCACCGGGCGGCCACCGCCGACACTGAGCGCGGATCGACCGCGACGGTTGCCGAATACATTGTGGAACAGCTCATCTCGGCGTCGATGAGCACCGCGTTCGGCGTGCACGGTGCCAACATCGAAGACCTCTACGACGCCGCGACCCGTGCACCGGGGATGACGGCGGTCGTCGCCAAACACGAGTTCGCCGCCGGTGCGATGGCCGACGGGACGGCGCGGATGACCGGCACCCCCGGCGTCGTCATGACCACGTCCGGCGGGGGAGCGATGAACGTCGTCCCCGCACTCGCCGAGGCGTACGACAGTCGGGTTCCGGTGCTCGCGCTCATCGGGACCGCGCCGTCGTTACTCGTGGGACGCGGGGCGTTCCAGGACATGCTCGCACCGCCGGACACCGTCGACATCGCCGAAGTCCTGGCGGCCATCACGGGTTCGTGCTCGGTGGTCGGGCACGCCGACGAGGTCCCGGCTGCGCTCGCGACGGCTTTCGCCACCCTCCACCGGGGTCTGCCGGCCGCCGTCCTGCTGCCCAAGGACGTCCAGTCCGCGTCGGCCGCCGAACTACGGCAACTGCATCCCGGGGAGTGGATGCAGCATGGCGCCGATGTGTCGGGGCCGACGCTGTTCGCCGTCGCCGACGAACTGTGCGAGCTCGTCGAAGCCGATGCGCGACTGGTCATCTGGGTCGGGGACGAAGCGTCCCTCGCGGGTGCCGGACCGCGGGTCGATGCTCTGGCCGACGCTCTCGGAGCGGTGGTCGTCGCAGCTCCAGGGGGCCGGGACATCCTCAGGGACGCCGACGGTTTCGCGGGCCTGACCGGGGTGATGGGCCATCCGTCGGCACATCGTGTCCTCGCCGACGCGGACGCATGTCTCGTGCTCGGGTGCCGGATGACGATGACCGACCGCGCCGGAGAAGACGACGCGCTGGGGCGACTCCGGGTCATCCACCTGGGGTCCGAACCGCCACGGATGCCCGGCGACATCGACCACATACGGTGCACCGACCTCGTGAGCGCCGTCGCACGACTGACCGGCGGGATTGGACGACGTCTCGGCCACGACCGCCGGCGCGCCGCGGTCGGGGTGACCCACCTGCCGGTGCCGCCCGGCGGATCGGACCTCGACATGCGCACCGCGATCGAGGAGATCGGCCGTGCGCTACCGCCCGGCACCCCGGTGTTCGCCGACGCCGGAAACGCCGGTGCCGCCGCGATCCACCACCTCCCGTTCGGCCACGGCAGATTCGTGGTGGCGCTCGGCATGGGTGGCATGGGATACGCGATCGCGGCCGGGATCGGCAACGCCATCCGCTCGGCCGCCGGGAACCAGCCGCAGCGCACCGTCGTCATCGCGGGTGACGGAGCATTCTTCATGCACGGCATGGAGATCCACACCGCCGTCGAACACCGCGCGCCGGTCACGCTCGTCCTGCTCAACAACAACGCCCACGCCATGTGCATCACCCGGGAACACCGATTCTTCCCGGACACGCCCAGCGTCAACAGGTTTCGTCCCACCGACCTGGCCGCAGGCCTGGCCGCGATGTTCGACGGACTCCGCGTCGCCCACGCCTCCGATCCCGCCTCCGTACGCGCGGCCGCCGCCGAGCTGCTGTCGCAATCGGGCCCCAACTGTCTCGTCGTCGACGTCGATCCCGACGAGATCCCACCGTTCGCCCCGCTCATCCCGAAAGGACAGTCATGACAGTGCTACAACCCGCCCTCTCCGACCTCGGCGAGGACGCCTCCACCCTCCCCGGCCTCGTCCGCATCGAATCCCATCCGCGGCCGATCGCGACCCCGCTCGTCCTCGACAAGCTGCGGTCGGTGTACCCCCACGACCAGATCTATGGTGAGTTCTGCCCGGTACAGGGCTACGTCGACGCCCCGCCGCGAGAGGTGTTCGACTGGCTGTCGCACACTCGGTCGCTGGAGGAATGGAGCTACAGTCTCCGGGGATTCACCGAGACCGGGGAACCGGGACTGTGGGTCGCGCAGGACCGGTTGGGAGCCGACACCGAGATCTACGTCCGCACGATCGCCTCGCCCGAGGCGATGACCGTCGACTACCACTGCGCGTGGGACCAGGGACGGCATCTCTGGATGATCTACCTGATGCGCGTCGTCGACGCCCAGGTCGTCCTCGACAAGCCCGGTTCGGTTGTCCTGTGGGTGAATTGCCACCACCCGTTCTACGACGAGAACCCCTTCCCGGAGACCGCTCCGCCCGAACGACCGGTGTGGGTCGGGGATTTCTGGGACACCTTCGCCCCCGGCCATCAGATCGAACTCGACAACCTCACGGCCATCGCCGAATACCGGCACCGCAACGGCCTCCCGCTCACCCCGGAATGGATGCGATCATGACCAGCAATCCCGTCAGCCTGATCGACCTCGCCACCTACCTTCCCGAGAAGGTCGTTCCCGCAGCGTATTACGCGCAGTACGCGGAGGACGACACCCTCGCGGACAACGTGATGTTCCGCGCGCCGGCGTTCCGTCATCATGCCGCCGAGGGGGAGACGTCGGCGGACATGATGATCTCGGCCACTCGTGACCTGTTCGAGCGGCACGGCGACGACTTCCTCGACGACGTCGACGTCGTCCTCACCCACAGTCAGCTGCCCGAGGTGCCCGTGCGCGGTTGCGGCGGGGAGCTGGCCCATCGTCTCGGCATCCGGCCGTCGACGGTTCTCGACGTCCACAACGGCGGATGTGCCGCGTTCATGCACATGATCGAGATCGCCGCGGCGCTGCTGCGGGCCGGCGGCGGCCACAAGGCACTGCTCGGGCTGGCGCAGAACAGTGCGGGTCAGGTGTTCACCCAGGAACAGGTCCGCGGCAAGGCGCAGGCCGCCATCCCGGGCGACGGTGCGGCGGTGGCCGTGCTGACCGTCGACGACGTGGACGCCAGCCCGGTCCTGGGCCTGCGTTGCCACTCGTTCGGGCAGTACTCCGGCGACATGACCGGGGTCTCCGACCCGCCGCGCAAGTACTGGGAGGCCGGACCGGGTCAGATACACATCGGGTTCACCGACTCCAAGATCGCGAAGGTCCTCGCGCGGGGCAACCGGATGGTGCCCGAGGTCGCCATCGAGGTGGCCGACGAGATCGGCATCTCGCCGTCGGACCTCGACTGGTTCGTCACCAATCAGCCCAGCCGGATCTTCCTGCGCAACTGGCGTGAGGCGCTCGAACTCCCGGACAGCCATCATCCGGACACCTTCGACGAATGCGGCAACCTGTTCGCCGTCGCCATCCCGGTCACCCTCGACGCGGCCATCTCCGACGGACGCATCGGTGAGGGCGACGTGGTGATGATGGCCGCCTTCGCCCACGCAGGCGACTTCTCCGCGGCGGCCGCGATGAGATGGGCGGGACGGCCGTGAGTCCGCCGCTCGCCGGCGGCGCGCCGTGGCCGCAGATCCGGCTGGACCTCAACGAATCGGCCTACCCGCCGCTGCCCTCGGTCGCCGCGGCGCTGCAGAACGAGGTCGGTGAGTCCCACCGTTACCCCGACTTCCTGCCCGATCGCACACGCGGCCAGATCGCCTGCCACCTCGGTGTCGTGCCCGAACGGGTCACGGTGGGGCCGGGCGCGACCGGAGTGGCCCTGGCGGCGCTGCAGTGCGCGGTCCGCCGGGCCGCGGAGGCCGGCGTCGCGACACCGGCCCTGCTCACCTCGACGCCCACCTTCGACGGCTATCCGATCCTCGCGCGGATGGTAGGGATGCGTTTCGACACAGTCGACCTCGACGACGGCGGCGGCGTCGACCTCGACCGGCTGCTCACCGCGATCACCCCGGAGACCGCGGTCGTGGTGATCTGCTCCCCGCACAATCCGACGGGTTCGGTGGTGGACCAAGGCGACCTCCACCGGTTTCTCGGCGCGGTGCCGTCCCATGTGCTGACGATCGTCGACGAGGCGTATGTGGAGTTCGACGAGCGGACCCCGGATCTGCATCGGCTGATCCGGAATCCCGGCGTCGTGGTGCTGCGGACGTTCTCCAAGGCGTACGGTCTGGCGGCGCTCCGCGTCGGATACGGGATCGGCGCCACCGAACTGATCACCGACCTGCGTGGTCACGAGGTGCCCTTCGCCGTCGGCCGGGCCGCGATGGCGGCCGTACCGGTGGCGCTCGACGCGGAACTGGAACTGGCACAACGAGTCCGCTCCATGAGGGGTGAGCGGGACCGTTTGGTGGACATGTTGGCGCACATGGGCTTCCGCGTGCTGCCCAGCCATGGCAACTTCGTCTTCGTCCCCGGCACCGAGGGGGTGGCCGCCGGACGGATGTTGCGGGGGCTCGGGATCGCGGTGAAGGAATGCGGCACAGCCGGAACACGAATCACCGTGGGGGATCGTTCGAGCACCGACCACATCATCGACGCGCTGCGGCTGACGTCCCGGTCGGCATAGGAGGCGGTGCTGCCGGTAGGTTCGGACCCGTGACCGCGACGACACGGCAGAAGATCCTCATCACCGGTGCGAGTTCGGGACTCGGCGAGGGCATGGCCCGCAGATTCGCCGCCCAGGGGCGTTCGCTGGCCCTCGCCGCGCGGCGTCTCGACAAGCTCGAGACGCTGGCCGCCGAACTGCGACCCTCGGCAGCGCAGGTCGCGTTCGCCCGACTCGACGTCACCGATCTCGACGCGGTGCCGGTCGCCTTCCGCGCGCTGGCCGACGAACTCGGCGGCCTCGACCGCGTCGTCGTGAACGCCGGTCTCGGCAAGGGTGCACCGATCGGTACGGGCAACGCGGCGGCCAACATCGAGACCGTGCAGACCAACCTCGTCGGCGCGCTCGCCCAGATCGAGGCCGCGCTCGAGATCTTCCGCGAGCAGAACGCCGGCCACCTCGTGCTGGTCAGTTCGATCTCGGGAGTTCGCGGCCTGCCCAAGGCCCAGGCCGCGTACTCCGCGTCGAAGGCCGGACTCACCGCACTCGGGCAGGGACTGCAGGCCGAGTTCGCGGGTTCGCCCATCACGGTGTCGGTCCTGGCGCCCGGCTACATCGAGACCGACATCAACCGCGGCGTGAAGACCTCCCTGATGGTCGACACCGACAAGGGCGTCGACGCCATGGTCGCGGCGATCGAGGCCGAGAAGAACTGGGCCCCGGTACCCGCATGGCCGTGGACGCCGATCGCCGCGGCGCTGAAGTTCCTGCCGGCCTCGATCAGTCGGCGGATGATCTGAGTCAACTGGACGAAGCGACTACTTCCAGTAGTCCTCGTCGAACACCTCGTCGGGGATCTCGTCGCCCGGTTCGACGCCGAGCTTCTCGAGTCGTCCCATGATGGCGGCGGCGGTGGCCACGAACGTCACGAGATCCTCTGCCTCGACGGCCCTTTCGGCGGGATCGCCGCCGAGGAACTCGTACAGGGCCGGCGGTACGCAGGCACCCATGTCGAGCGAGCGGGTGCCGGTGGCGGTTCGCCAGGCGTCGAAGCTCGCCACGTCGACGGCTTCGGCGACCTCGCCCGTGCGGACGGCGTCCAACACCTCGTCGAGGGTTGCCAACTCGCCGGACGAGCCGCTGGATGCGTCGAAACCGAGCACGGTCTCAGGGTCGATCGATTCGTCCTCGGCGAGCGTGAAGTAGACGACACCACGCCAATCCGAGGCCAGCGCCTCGATGTCGGTTCGGCCGAAGATGTCTCCCAGCAACTCACTGACCTGATCGCGTCGGCGACTCCCGAACAACTGAAATGCGCCCGACGCCACGGTCTGTCCCTGCTTGTTCGCCACAGACCGTCACCTTACGCAGATCAGTCGTCGATGCCGAGCACGACCACGCGGCCTGTCGAGGGCGACAGGAACACCGTCGCCCGCCATTCGCCCGAGGAGAAGACGTCGTCGAGGTGCGGCCCGCCGACGAAGTCCCCGGCCGGGACGAGGTCGCGCAGTTCGGCGGCCACCGAGTCCGGCGCGGGCACCGGTTCGGCGTGGTACTCATCGGCCCAGGCCATGACGCGGTCGGAGCCGGCGTCGACGACGGCGTCGAACCAGTAGGTGGTGGGGCCGGGCACACGCTCGGAGACGCCCGGCGCCGACCCGAGGGTTCCGGCGGCCCACCCGTCGATGTTCCCGTCGGCGAGCAACGGGAAACGCAGCGTCACCGGTTCGACGTCCCGGCTGGGACCTGCGGTCACGACCTTGACCGCCGAGGACGCCGACATCGGCGTACCCGGGGTGCGATCGACGGGATCGCCGGGTGTGCAGCCGGTGGCGCCCACGAGAGTCAGTGTGACGATGGCGAATCCGATCGTCCGCCGTCGGAACCGGGGTCGCAGCATGTCACCACGCTAGCTTCCCGCGGTCCCGTCGCCCATCCGCTGATCGGATCCGATCAGCGCGAAGGAAGCCCGCCCTACGGGAAGGAAACGCGCACGCGGGAACGCGACCTAGACCGCGCGCCCACGGTGACTCCGGTACCAGGCGACCAGCTCGTTCGTCGACGAATCGGCGTCGCCCGGGGGTGCCTCGGCCTGGGTGATGGTGCCGAGCAGGGCCTTCGCCTGGGTCTTGCCGAGTTCGACGCCCCACTGGTCGAAGGGGTTGATCCCCCAGATGACGCCCTCGACGAACACCTGGTGTTCGTACAGCGCGACCAGCTGACCGATCACCGACGGGGTGAGCTTCGGTGCGAGGATCGAGGTGCTGGGGCGGTTGCCCGGCATCACCTTGTGGGCCACCACATGTGCCGGGACGCCCTCGTCGGCGATCTCGTCGGCGGTCTTGCCGAACGCGAGGACCTTGGTCTGCGCGAAGTAGTTGCTCATCAGCAGGTCGTGCATCGAACCCGATCCGTCGGGTCCGGCGGGCAGGTCGTCGGTGGGCTCGGCGAAGCCGATGAAGTCGGCCGGCACGATCCGCGTGCCCTGGTGCAGCAGTTGATAGAACGCGTGCTGGCCGTTGGTTCCCGGCTCGCCCCAGAAGATCTCGCCGGTGTCGGTGGTGACGTGATGGCCGCTCGCGGTCACCGATTTCCCGTTCGACTCCATCGTCAGCTGCTGGAGATAGGCGGCGAAACGGGCCATGTCGTTGCTGTAGGGGAGGACCGCGCGGGTGCCGATGTCCCAGAAGTTGTTGTACCAGACGCCGATCAGGCCCAGGATGACCGGCGCGTTCTGTTCCAGCGGCTGGGTGCGGAAATGCTCGTCGACGAGGTGGAAGCCCTCGAGGAACTCGGTGAAACGCTCCTTGCCGATCGCGGCCATCACCGACAGGCCGATCGCCGAGTCGACCGAGTAGCGTCCGCCGACCCAGTCCCAGAAGCCGAACATGTGGGAGGTGTCGATCCCGAATTTCGCGACCTCGTCGGCGTTGGTGCTCACCGCGACGAAGTGTTTTGCCACCGCCTCTGTTCCGGCGTCGAGTGCCTCGAGCAACCAGTTCCGTGCGGCGGCGGCATTGGTCAGCGTCTCGAGAGTCGTGAAGGTCTTCGACGCGATGATGAACAGGGTGGTCTCGGGGTCGAGACCGTCGAGGGTGCCGACCATGTCCGCCGGATCGACGTTGGAGACGAAGTGGCAGTGGATGCCGGCGTCGACGTAGTGGCGCAGCGCCTGGTACACCATCACCGGCCCCAGATCCGAGCCGCCGATACCGATGTTCACCACGTCGGTGATGCGTTTCCCGGTGTGGCCCTTCCATTCTCCGCTGCGGAGCTGGTCGGTGAACTCGCCCATCCGGGTGAGGACCTCGTGCACGTCGGTGACGATGTCCTGTCCGTCGACGGTCAGCGACGCGTCCGCGGGGAGTCGGAGGGCGGTGTGCAGGACCGCGCGGTCCTCGGAGGTGTTGATGTGTGCGCCGGCGAACATGTCGTCGCGGCTCTCCTCGAGCCCGACCTCGCGGGCCAGGCTCATCAGCAGTTCGAGCGTCTCCCGCGTCACCCGGTGCTTGGAGTAGTCGATGTGGAGGTCGCCGACGTCGACGGTCAGTTCACGCCCGCGTCCGGGATCGATCGCGAAGACCTCACGCAGATGCATTGCGTACACATGCGGTTGGTGCGCGGCGAGAGCCTGCCAGGACTGTGTTGCGGTGATGTCGCCGTGGTCGGTGCCGGTGAAGTCGCTGCCGGGTGCCTGCGTGCTCATGACACCCAACCCTATGTGGTCGGCGTCTCGACCGCGACGCTCATCACAGCCGTGGGCACAAGATCACCACGCGGTCAGCGTCCCAGCGGACCGCGTCCGAGCCGCAGCAGGAGCATCGCGAGGGTGTGCCCCTCCTTGCCGAGGTCGGCGAAACGATCGAGGACCTTCACCTCGCGGCTGTGCACGAGCCGCGGGCCGCCCGACGCCATACGTGCGGCACCGATCTTCTTCGAGACCGCCGAGCGTCGTTTGACCGCGCCGAGGATGACGGCGTCGAGCCGGTCGATCTCGAGGCGCAGTTCGTCGATGTCGTCGGGCAGATCGGCGACATCGGAGGTCAGCTGGTACTTCTCGAGATCGATCGTGTTCTCGAAGGACGCCCCCGCCGACTGCGGGGGTTCGTCGGATCCGGAGCTCGGGCTGCGATCGGTCACGGGCCGATTTTGCCACGACGCACCTACCCGACCCGCCGCCGCCCGACACATGGACACTGGAGCGCATGCTCAACGCGCGCATGATGTCGATGATCGCGGTGGCCCTGATCGCCGGACAGCTGATCATCCGGGGGTGGCTCGTCGCCACCGGCAACTTCTACTGGGACGATCTGGTGCTGATCGCCCGTGCCTCGTCGAACCCGATCCTGTCCTGGGAGTACCTGGGGCACAGCCACGACGGCCACTTCATGCCGGCCGCTTTCCTGCTGGCCGGGGTGGCCACGTGGCTGGCTCCGGTGAACTGGGTGGTCCCGGCACTCACGCTCATCGTCCTGCAGGCCATCGCGTCGCTCGCCGTGTGGCGGATGATCCGCGTCATCGCGCCCGCGGCCCGGGCCGGCGCCCTGGTGGCGCTGGCGTTCTACTTGTTCAGCCCGATGACGGTGCCCGCCTTCGCGTGGTGGGCGTCGGGCCTCAACACCCTCCCGATGCAGGCGGCGCTGGCCTGGATCGTCGCCGATGCCGTTCGGCTCGCGCGCGACGACGTGGACCCGGCCCGACGCCGCGCGGTGTGGATCCGCTCGACGGTGGTGTTCGTGATCGCACTGGCCTTCTTCGAGAAGTCGCTGTTCATCCTCCCCATCGCCTTCGTCGCCGCCGTGCTGGCGAGCGGCGGGGGGCGCGCCGCTCTGACGACGACCCTGCGTGCGGGCCGCGAGCTGTGGGCGTCGCTCGCAGCGGTGACCGCGATCTGGGTCGTCGTATACTTCGTCACCGCCGATCCGACCGCCGGCAACCATTCGGTCGGGCAGACCGCCCGGCTGGTGTGGCGCTCGGTGAACCACGCCATCGTGCCGTCCCTGGTGGGTGGCCCGTGGGAATGGGACCGGTGGACGCCGAGCCCGCCCACCGGCTTCCCGGCGACGTGGATGATCGTCGCCGGCTGGGTGGTGCTGGGCGCGATCACCTGGTGGGCGGTGACCCGTAAGCGCGGGGCGGTGCCGATCGTCGCCTTCGCGGTGGTCTACGCGGTCGCGGCGCAGATCCCGGTGATGTGGAACCGGTCCAGCCCGGAGACCGCGATCGCCCTCGCCCAGCACATGCGCTATCTCCCCGACACCGCGCTGGTGTTCGCCATCGCGATCGCGCTGCTGGTCGGCGCGCCACCCAGAAGAGCGCCTGCGCCGGACGCGCGTCAGGACGCCGAGGAGAAGTCGCCGACGGTGATTCTCCTGCCTGTCGTCGGCGCGCTGGCGATGGTGTCGGCGGTGGTCTCGCTCGTCTCGTTCTCGGCGTCGTGGCGCGACAACCCCACCGGCGACTACCTCGAGACGGCGGTCGCGACCCTGCACGACAACGCCGACGCGACCTTGCTCGACCAGTCGGTCCCGCTGGAGATCCTCCAGCCGGTGGTCTATCCGGACAACCAGATCAGCCGCATCTTCGGTCGCGTCGACCCGCGGCCGGACTTCGGCACCAGCACCGACCGGCTCCTCGTCCTCGACACCGCCGGCAACGCCGTCCCGGGCGGGGTGACCCAACGCCGCCTCATCGGACAGGGATTCGGCAGCTGCGCCCGGCCGGAGATCTCCGGCCCCTCCCGACTGGCGCTCGACGGCCCGCTGTTCCCGTGGCCGTGGACGGTCTCCCTCAGCTACTGCGCCACGCGCGACGGAGAGATCGAGATGAGCCTCGACGGTGGCCGGGCCGTGCGCGTACCGGTCCGATCGGGTCTCGGCGCGATCTACGTCCGTCTCGACGGTGGCGGCGACGCCATCTCGGTGCGTCCGGTGACCCCGGGGCTACGACTCCACACCGGCGCGGGCCGCGTCGGCGAGGCCGTCGAGGCCCGCTTCGCCGGCGGCTGACCTACTCGTAGAGGTAGGCGGTGACGTTGTCGGTCTGTCCCTCGGACGCGATCAGCGAACGAAGGGCCGAGACGGCCTGCGGTTCGCTGACGAAATAGACGACCTGCGCGTCGCCGGCGGCCTTCGCCTGTTCGCCGATCTGCTTCTTGAGGACTTCGGTGCCCTCCCAGCTCGGGTCGAAGGTGCCCCCGCTGATGTGCTCGGAGTAGCCGGGGCCGAAGGTGACGTGCAGATTGCCGTCGGTGCCGATGCCGTCGAAGAGGTACTCGCCGCGCTTCACCGCGTAGTAGCTGGGCAGACCGGTGATGCCTGCGCCGTAGCGGGCCTGCTCCGGCCCCTTGTTGCCGGTGCGGACGTAGACGACCTCGGTGTTGGTCTGCTTCTCGTTGTCGTCGATGAGCTTGTTGAGGTCGGCCTCGGTGGTGTCGAGGAACGCGAGGTAGGTGTAGGCCGAACGAGGACCGATCGACGAGTTCGCCGGCAGGTTGGTCGCGGTGCATCGCGTCGTGGCGGTGCGTCCGAAGTCGACGCGCACGACCGGCTTGCACTCACCACCAAGAGCGCCTGCGGGGCGGCCGCCGACGGCGAAGTTCAGGGTCATCCCGTAATTGAAGTGGCCGGTGACGTCGTCGGCCCACGGGATGCCGGAGACCGCGAAGTCGTAGGCGCAGGCCACGGTGGTGCACTCGCCGACCAGACGCGGCGTGACCACCGGCTGCTTCGCCCACAGGCCCGGTGCCGGCGCCGACACCAGATCGCCGACGAGGGCGCGCTGGTTGGCGAACACCTTCTGCGCCTGGTCCGCGGGCTGCAGGCTCACCGAGGTGTCGATGTCGTAGGTCGCCGATCCCTGCTTGGACTGACCCTTGACGTTGGTGACGCTCTTGGACTCCGGGTCGAAGGTGACCTCCCAGGTACCGATCTTCACCGTGTTGTCGCCGATGAACTCGATGGGCGGATCGCTGGTCGGCCACCGGCGGGCGTCGGGCGTGCCCTTGTTCGGGGTGGGGAGTTCGACGCCGAGCTGCGGTTCGGAATCGAACTCGATGTTGCCGATGTCGCCGGCCAGGTTGTCCGGGCCGAGGATGGTGCCGAACCGCGGGAGGCTGGTGAACCGGGTCGACGCCCACTTGTTGTCCAGCGGCGCCATGTCGAGGTTCAGCTTCTCGTCGGCGACGAGCAGTTCGTTCCACAGGGCGTTGGGTGCGCTGATGTACGGGTTGTTGCTGATCTGGCGGTACTCACCCTGCTGTGAACCCAGCGACACCGTGCCCTCGGCCGTGTTCGACGTCGTCACGATGAGGTCGCTGAACTCGACCGTGCCCTCGCCGCGTGCGTCCTCGTATTTGTAGGCGACCTTGCCGGTGTACTTGGCCGCCGGGCTCGTCGCCATCTTGAAGAGCACCTCGTCGAGGCTCTTCTGGGCGCGGAACGCGGCGGTGGGCTCGACCGTGCCTGCGCTGCTGAACGGCACGAACGACAAGATCAGGGCGACGACGAGGGCCAGTGCTCCGACACCCAGCGTGATGGCGGCGGGCGCTATGGACGGTCTCTTCATGGTCGCCTCTTTCGGTCGCCGAGGCATGTCAACCGCATCGACGGGCGCCCCGAGCCAGTGATACCGGGTCATCGTAGCCGCGGGAGCCGACGTCTCGGGTGTCAACGCACGCGGCGGGTCGACCGATCGGCCGACGGGCGTTCGGGCGCAAGGCCTGCGGGAAGGTGTCGGCCGGTCCGGGTAGCCTGGACTACCGATGAACAGCTCTTCTTCTGCCCCTCTCCTCGCCGGTCGTACGTCTTCCCCCTCGTCGGGGACGGCTGCCGCCGACGACCGTGTCGCACGCCTGCTCGAGGGCCTCAACCCGCAGCAGCGTGCCGCGGTGCTCCACGCGGGCGCGCCGCTGCTGATCGTGGCCGGCGCCGGGTCGGGCAAGACCTCGGTCCTGACCCGCCGCATCGCGTACCTGCTGGCGGCGCGCGACGTCACCCCCGGGCAGATCCTGGCGATCACCTTCACCAACAAGGCCGCCGCCGAGATGCGCGAACGCGTCATCGACCTGGTCGGGCCGCGGGCCGCCTACATGTGGGTCTCGACCTTCCACTCGACCTGCGTCCGCATCCTGCGGGCACAGTCGGGGCTCCTGGAGTCGATGAACTCCAACTTCTCCATCTACGACGCCGACGACTCGAAGCGGTTGCTGGGCATGATCATCCGCGACCTCGATCTGGACCCCAAGAAGTTCAGTCCGCGGGGCGTCTCGGTGGCCATCTCGAACTACAAGAACGAGCTGATCTCGCCCGACGCGGCGGCGGCCGCGGTGAACGAGGACGATCTGGCCGCGGCGACCATCGCCCGGATCTACGCGGAGTACCAGCGTCGGCTGCGGGCGGCGAACGCATTCGACTTCGACGACCTGATCGGCGAGACCGTCGCACTCCTGCACCGGCACCCGCAGGTCGCCGAGTACTACCGGCGCCGGTTCCGCCACGTGCTCGTCGACGAGTACCAGGACACCAACCACGCGCAGTATGTGCTGATCCGCGAGCTGGTGGGGGAGCAGACCACGGCGAGCGGACTCGAACCGTCGGAACTGTGCGTCGTCGGTGACGCCGACCAGTCGATCTATGCCTTCCGCGGCGCCACGATCCGCAACATCGAGGAGTTCGAGCGCGACTTCTCGAACGCCGAAACCGTTCTGCTCGAACAGAACTACCGCTCGACGCAGACCATCCTGTCGGCGGCCAACGCGGTCATCTCGCGCAACACCAACCGCCGCGAGAAGAAGCTGTGGACCGACTCCGGCGACGGCGAACTCATCGTCGGCTACGTCGCCGACTCCGATCGTGAGGAGTCGACGTTCATCGCCAAGGAGATCGAGGAGCTCACCGACTACTCGATCGGCGGAAGCTCGAGCCACAAGTACTCCGACGTCGCGGTGTTCTACCGCACCAACACCGGCTCACGTGCGATCGAGGAGGTGTTCGTCCGCCACGGCATCCCCTACAAGGTGGTCGGCGGCACCAAGTTCTATGAGCGCAAAGAGGTTCGGGACGTGGTCGCCTACCTGCGGGTGGTCGCCAACCCGGACGACTCGGTGAGCCTGCGACGCATCCTCAACACCCCCCGACGCGGCATCGGCGACCGCGCCGAGGCCTGCGTCGCCGTGCATTCGGAGAACACCGGACGCAGCTTCTACGAGTCGCTCATCGACGCCGCCGAGGGCAAGGTGGCGCTGCTGAACACGCGCGCGGTCAAGCAGATCGGCGGTTTCGTCGAACTCATCGAGGGGCTGCGCGCCGACTTCCTCACGCATTTCGGCGAATCCGACACCGAGGACGCCGACACCGCCTTCCTCGACGCCACCGAGGAGTCCGCCGACATCGGTGAACTCGTCGACGCGATCGTCGAACGTACCGGTTACCGTGCCGAACTGGAGGCGTCGAACGACCCCCAGGACGGCGCACGACTCGACAACATCAACGAACTCGTTGCCGTCGCACGGGAATTCAGTGCCGACGCCGCGCAGGTCGATCTGGAGGCCGACGACGATCCGTCTATCGAGGTCGACCGCGAGGGCGAGCCCGAACCGGGTTCTCTCGCAGCGTTTCTGGAACGGGTCTCGCTGGTCGCCGACGCCGACCAGGTGCCCGACGAGGGTGACGGCGTCGTCACGATGATGACGCTGCACACCGCGAAGGGCCTCGAGTTCCCGGTCGTGTTCGTGACCGGTTGGGAGGACGGCCATTTCCCGCATATGCGTGCACTGGGTGATCCGAACGAACTGAGCGAGGAACGTCGACTCGCCTACGTCGGCATCACGCGTGCCAAGCAGCGTCTGTACCTGACCCGGTCGGTGACCCGCGCATCATGGGGGCAGCCGGTATCGAATCCGGAATCCCGCTTCCTGCAAGAGATCCCGCAGCACCTGATCGACTGGCGGCGCACCGAGCCGCGTCGTGGTGCGCGTGGGTTCGGCGGATCGTCGGGCGGCGTGTTCGGGCGCGACGGCGCCTTCTCGGAGTCGGGCGGCTCGTCGTTCGGCCGCGGCCGGTCGTCGTACTCCGCCGACCCGGGCCGCGGACGCAACAAGCAGGTGCACCTCGACATCGGCGACCGGCACAACCATCCCAAGTACGGCATGGGCAAGGTCGTGGCCAAGGAGGGGAGTGGCGCCACCGAACGTGTCACCATCGACTACGGCGGCAGCGCCGGACGCGTCACCTTGCTGACCGCGGGCGGTATCCCGGGGGACAAGCTGTAGCAAGTGGTGCGGCGGCGGGCCCTTCGAGGCTCGTCGCTATCGCTCCTTGCACCTCAGGGATCGGTGGATGCGTGCGCTCCCCATCGCTTCTCGCACCTCAGGGATCGGTGGATGCGTGCGCTCCCCATCGCTTCTCGCACCTCAGGGATCGGTGGATGCGTGCGTTCCCCATCGCTTCTCGCACCTCAGGGATCGGTGGATGCGTGCGTTCCCCATCGCTTCTCGCACCTCAGGGATCGGTGGATGCGTGCGCTCCCCATCGCTCCCTGAGGAGCCCGGAGCTTGCGGAGGGCGTCACGAAGGGCGCCGGAGAAAATCTAGCCCGTGTAGCCGGCGAGCTTGACGCCCTTGGCGGCGAGCCACGGCACGGGATCGATCTTGGTGTTGCCGTTCTTCCACACCTCGAAGTGGAGGTGCGGACCGAACGAGAAGCCTTCGTTGCCCACGAGGGCGATGACGTCGCCGGCGGTGACGTGCTGGCCTTCGCTGACGAGGACGCCCGACGAGGACATGTGGCCGTACATGGTGACCGTGCCGTCGTCGGCGCGGACCTGAACCCAGTGGCCGTATCCGGAGGCCGGCTCGGCCTTGATGACGACGCCGTCGGTCGCCGCATGGATGGGGGTACCGAGCGGGGCGGCCATGTCGATGCCGCCGTGCATGGTGCCCCAGCGCATCGCGAAGGCGGAGGTGAAGTCGTACTTGCCGAGCGGGATCGGCGAGGTGAAGAGCGGGCGGCGGGCCAGGGCCTCGCGCTGCGCCTCGTCGGCGGCCATCTTGGCGCCGACGCCGAGCTGACCGGAGAAGACGTTCATCTGGTCGGTCAGGGGCGTTGCCGCTGCGACGCCCGGACCGAGATCGACGGGTGCGGTGGCGTCGGTGACCGCTGCGGCGTTCACCGCGGCCGTGTTCGACGCGTCGTCGGTGGCGCCGACCTGGGAGACGGCGGCGACGGCTGCGCCGGCTGCCATGGCGATCAGAGCGGCGCGTCCGCCCTTGAGGACGTTCGGCGGGGCCGCGATGCGGTGCTTGCCGCCGCGACGGATGCGCTGGCCGGCCGGATTCGTACGGAACGGGCGGAGTCCGGCATCGGACTCATCGAGATCTGCGTGATCCTGGTCGTCGACGAGCATGTCGAGCTCGGCGCCTTCGACGTCGAACGGCTCGTCATGCGCGTACTGATCGAACTCGTGCTCGGGGATCAGGATGTCCTGAGTGATCTCCGAGTGGGTCGGGCGGTAGTAGCCCTTCCAGGACGAGGGGGTCCAGGTGGTCTCTTCGGACGGTGTCCGGGTGGTGGAAGCAGACGTGCCGGGGGCTTCGTAGCCGAAGTCGTAGTCGCTGAGGTCGTAGTCGGTGTCGCCGTCGACGAAGGGGATGATGGTGGTCATCTCTTCTGCCGTGATGTCGTCGACCAACCCGCCCGATCGGACGCGGCTCGATCCGCGTGAGACTCCGGGTCCCGCCAAATCGTCCACCTCATCTCTTCGCTGCCGCGGATCCGAAATCATCGTCCGTAATCCTTTTGTGACCAATCGCTGAGAGCCGACGGTAACGAAATGATTGCGGCAAGTCCAACCGTAGAAAGCCGCTAACCGGAAATTTGTGAGCTGGGTCACAAACTTTCCCGCACTTCGTCACGCCGTCGAATCTCGGGTTCGCCAGCTTGTATCGCGCTGCCTTGCCGGGATCGTCGCCGCGATCGATTGAACACCGTGCGACGGCCGCGCGCCCGGTCGGGTCCTTACTGCTGCGAATATCCCAGGTGAGACGTGTCGTCACGTACCCGCGAGTAAGTTCGCCGACCGAGCGAGTGATCTGTCGCACAAGGGCAGGGTGCGCGCGAAGCGGCGATCCAGTACGGGTTTAGAGTCCGATATGGCCCGCGTTACACCCTTGGGCGGGCAAATCTACGAGATGGTGAGCTGAATGGATCTCTTCGAATACCAGGCGAAGGAACTGTTCGCCAAGCACGGGGTTCCCACCACACCCGGTCGGGTGACCGATGATGCCGCCGACGCGCGGGCGATTGCCGAGGAAATCGGCAAGCCTGTGATGATCAAGGCGCAGGTCAAGACCGGCGGACGTGGCAAGGCAGGCGGCGTGAAGTACGCCGCGACCCCGGACGACGCGCAGTCCCATGCCTCCAACATCCTTGGCCTCGACATCAAGGGCCACGTCGTCAAGAAGTTGCTGGTCGCCGAGGCCAGTGACATCGCGGAGGAGTACTACATCTCCTTCCTTCTCGATCGCGCCAACCGCACCTACCTGGCCATGTGCTCGGTCGAGGGCGGCATGGAGATCGAAGAGGTCGCCGCAACCAAGCCCGAGCGCCTCGCCAAGGTCGCCGTCGACGCCGTGAAGGGTGTCGATCTGGAGACCGCCCGCTCGATCGCCGAGCAGGGCCATCTGCCCGCCGAGGTCCTCGACGCCGCCGCCGTGACCATCCAGAAGCTGTGGGAGGTCTTCGTCGCCGAAGACGCCACCCTGGTGGAGGTCAACCCGCTCGTCCGCACCCCGGACGATCAGATCCTGGCCCTCGACGGCAAGGTCACCCTCGACGAGAACGCCGACTTCCGTCAGCCCGGCCACGCTGAGTTCGCCGATATCGACGCGACCGATCCGCTCGAGCTCAAGGCCAAGGAGAACGACCTCAACTACGTCAAGCTCGACGGTCAGGTCGGCATCATCGGCAACGGTGCGGGTCTGGTCATGTCGACCCTCGACGTCGTCGCCTACGCCGGTGAGAAGCACAACGGTGTGAAGCCGGCCAACTTCCTCGACATCGGTGGCGGTGCCTCGGCCGAGGTCATGGCCGCCGGCCTGGACGTCATCCTGAACGACGAGCAGGTCAAGAGCGTCTTCGTGAACGTCTTCGGTGGCATCACCGCGTGTGACGCGGTCGCCAACGGCATCGTCGGCGCCCTGGAGAAGCTGGGGTCGGAGGCCAACAAGCCTCTCGTCGTCCGCCTCGACGGCAACAAGGTCGACGAAGGTCGCAAGATCCTGGCCGATGCGAACCACCCGCTGGTCACGCTCGCCGAAACCATGGACTCGGGCGCCGACAAGGCCGCCGAGCTGGCGAGCAAGTAAGGGAGCCACGGAAAATGTCGATCTTTCTGAACAAAGACAACAAGGTCATCGTCCAGGGCATCACCGGCGGTGAGGGCACCAAGCACACCGCCCTGATGCTCAAGGCCGGCACCAACGTCGTCGGCGGCGTCAACGCCCGCAAGGCCGGCACCACGGTCTCGCACGTCGACGCCGACGGCAACAACATCGAACTCCCGGTGTTCGCCTCCGTCGAGGAGGCCATCAAGGAGACCGGGGCCGACACCTCGATCGCCTTCGTGCCGCCGAAGTTCTCCAAGGACGCCATCATCGAGGCGATCGACGCGGAGATCCCGCTGCTGGTCGTCATCACCGAGGGCATCCCAGTGCAGGACAGCGCCTACGCGTGGGCCTACAACCTGGAGAAGGGCGCGAAGACCCGCATCATCGGTCCGAACTGCCCCGGCATCATCACCCCGGGTGAGGCACTGGTCGGCATCACGCCGAACAACATCACCGGCAAGGGCCCGATCGGTCTGGTCTCCAAGTCCGGCACCCTGACCTACCAGATGATGTACGAGCTGCGCGACCTCGGCTTCTCGACCGCCATCGGCATCGGCGGCGACCCGGTCATCGGCACCACCCACATCGACGCCATCGAGGCGTTCGAGAAGGACCCCGAGACCAAGCTGATCGTGATGATCGGTGAGATCGGTGGCGACGCCGAGGAGCGGGCCGCCGACTACATCAAGGCCAACGTCTCCAAGCCGGTCGTCGGCTACGTCGCGGGCTTCACCGCGCCGGAGGGCAAGACCATGGGTCACGCCGGTGCGATCGTGTCCGGTAGCTCCGGCACCGCGCAGGCCAAGAAGGAAGCCCTCGAGGCTGCGGGCGTGAAGGTCGGCAAGACGCCGTCCGAGACCGCCGCGCTGGCACGGGAGCTCTACGAGGCCCTGTAAGTCGTCTCTCGACACGAAGAAACCCGAGCGGGATCGCCCGCTCGGGTTTTTTCGTGTCCTCGGTGACCGCTGAGGGGCGGTGCCTACTCGCAGGCGACCCCGTCGCCGTCACGGTCGAGCTTGGCGCGGTAGCCAGGCTGACCCGCGTACAGCGGGGCCGCCCCGGCCGCGCGTGCGGCCGAGCAGTTCTTGTAGTACGCGGAGGAAGGTGCTTCGGCGGGAGGTGTCGTCTCGGCCGGCGGGGCGTAGAGCCGCGGCGGGGTGTAGGTCGTCTCCGGTACCGGGGTCGCGGTGGAGGTACGCGTCTCGGTGCGCTCGGTGGTCGGGGCCGACGCGGTGGCGCCGCAGGAGGACAGGACGCGGGTGATCGCGTCCTTCTCGGCCTGCGTGACCCAGAGCTCGTAGGCGGCCTTCACCTCGACCTGACGGCTCACGTAGGTGCAGCGATGGCCCTTGTTCGGCGGCAGCCAGGTCGCGGCGTCGCCGGCGCCCTTCTTCTGGTTCGTCGGGCCGTCGACGGCCTGCAGGTTGCGCGGGTCGTTGGCGAAGTCGACGCGCTGCTGCGGTGAGAGCTGCTGCGCGCCCTTCTGCCAGGCGTCGGAGAGCGCGACGACATGATCGATCTGGACTGCCGAGGATGTGGCCTGGCCGCGGACGAACCGGATCGTCGTGCCCGTGTACGGATCGTCGAGGGTGCCCGACAGGACGGCGCATCCGTTCGAGCCGGGTTTCAGGGTGATGCCGGTCAGGTCCCGGCGCAGGATGTCGTTGCGGGTGTCGCAGCCGTTGTGGCCGCCGTCGACGGTGACGTCATCGGACCAGGCCTGCCCGAACAGTGCGCGGTCGTATCCGGTCTTCGGTGCGCGACCCTTGACGGCCAGGGTGCTCAGGGTCCTCAGGGCGTTGTCGGCGGCCGGTGCCGAGGCCACGGTGACCACGGGCGAGGGGGTCGGCAGCGGTGCGTCGGTGGTCGGCGCCGCCACGGCGGAGGTGATGTCGGGCGTCGGCGGCGTCGCCGCGGTCTGCTGGCTGATGCCGCAGCCGGCGACGACGAGTGTGAACGCCGCGACGGGGGCCGCGAGCAACCATCGGGACACCGTGCGCGCGCGTGGGGGTACGGATTCGGGCATCGTCGAGCAAACCTCTCATAGGACTGATCATCATCATGACGCGCACTTGTCTCGACGGGCCTCGGGCACCATATCGGTCCTGAACCGGCGCCGTTACATGGCACTCGACGTGACACGATTGCGACGGTCGGGGCTCATCCCCGCGTGCGATAATTCGTCGGTGAACCCCGAGGCGCGGCGCAGCGCGTTATCCCAATTGACGAGGGAGTCGCTGCATTTCGCGGGTGTCGTCATCGACGTCGCCGAGCGTCTTCCGGTCGTGGGCGGAGTGGTCGGCGCGGCGCGTACCGGCGTGCAGGACTTCGTCGTCGACACCCGCGCCTGGGTCGCGACGACGACCCGAACGATCCTCGGTGCGGTCATCCGCGAGGTCGTCGAGGTGCTCACCGAAGAGGTGGACCTCACCGATCTCGTGCTCGACCACGTCGACCTCGAGCGGCTCATCGCCGAGGTCCTCGCGGTCATCGACCTCGACGCGGTGATCGAGACCGTCGACCTCGATCGTGCTGTCGCGCAAGTGGATCTGATGAAGGCGATCGGCCTGGTCGACCTCGACGAGGTGATCGGGAAGGTCGACCTCGACGCGGTGGCCGCCAAACTCGACATCGACGCGGTCCTCGACCGTGTCGACCTCGTCGAGCTGGCCGAGGAGATCATCGACGGCGTCGACCTCCCCGACATCATCCGCGAGGCCAGCACCTCGGTCACCGCCGACGTGATGACAGACGTGCGCAGCACCAGTGAACGTGCCGACGACGCGGTCGCCAACGCGGTCAACCGCTTCCTGCGTCGCCGTGGTGCCGAGGCGGTCGAGGCCACCAGGCAGGACGGGGCGCCCGAATGACCGCAGAACCCAAACCTGCTCACCCGGCGGTCCATCGGGCGCATGCCGTGCAGGACCGGGACAAGAACGCCGGGATCGTGAGTCGCGGTATCGCGGCATTCCTCGACCTGCTCGTCGTCTGGACGATCCTGGGGGCCTGCTACGCGGGACTCGCGCTGATGAAGTTCGTGGTCTCGGTCAGTGAGTACCGGTTCCCCGAGGTCAATCTGTTTTTCACCACAACAGGTTTCGTGGTCACCTCGGTGCTCTACCTGGCCACGTGCTGGGAGGTGTCGGGGCGCACGCTCGGCTCGGTGGTCATGGGACTCCGCGTGGTGAACGGCAAGGGCGAGCGCATCCGGCCGGCGGTCGCGGTTCTACGGGCGCTGATCTGCACGCTCTTCGCGATCGGACTGGCATGGGCGGTGGTCGATCGCCGGCGACGCTCGGTCGCCGACGTCGTCCTGCGCACCCGGGTCATCTACTCTCGCTGACCGCCTTCAGCTGTGCCAGGCCCTTCTCGAAGTCCTTGCCGAGCATCTTCTCGAAGAACCCGAAGAGCCCGCCGATGCGGCTGAACAGGGTGTGCTTGCCGACCATCACCCATGCGACCCGGGTGGCCTCGCCCTGCGGGGTCAGTTCGAAGGTGACGGTGTTGGTGGCCTTCATCGGCTTCTCGAAGTCGAGGCGGACCTCGACCTCGCGCGGTGCGTCGACCCGGGTGATCTCCATGGCGCCGCGTCCGGCCTTCTTGTTGCCGGACCACGCGTACTTCGCGCCGACCCCCGACTCGGCACCCGAGTACTCCCGATGCAGGTCCGGATCGAGTCCCTCCCAGGGCGACCAGTGGACCCACTGCCGAAAGTCGGTCAGGTACGGGAGGATCGCGGCGGGCGGGGCGTCGACGACGATCGAACGGGTGAAGGTGAAGGTGTCGGCCATGGTGTCTCCTGAGAGCGAGGTGGGGCTGTCGAGAAGTATGACACCGGCCGGGAGCGGAATTCATCGCTTCACTCCGGGGCTAGACGGACGAGCGGGATACGGTGGGAGGCATGGGTGAACGGGCACGGCTGTCGGCCGTGGAGCTGCGGAGGATGATCGTCGACGACGGGTCGTGGGAGTCGTGGGACACCGCGATCGTCCGCCCCGCGGTCACCTCCGACGGCGACGACCATGCCTACGCCGACGACCTGGCGCGCGCCCGGGAGCGCAGCGATTCCGACGAATCGGTGATCACCGGCACCGGCCTGGTCGGCGGTCACCGCGCGGCGATCGTGCTCAGCGAGTTCGGTTTTCTCGGCGGTTCCATCGGTCGTGATGCCGGCGCCCGCATCGTCGAGGCCATCGGCCGGGCCACCCGGGAACGGATGCCACTGATCGCGCTGCCCGCGTCGGGCGGCACCCGCATGCAGGAGGGGACCGCGGCGTTTCTCCAGATGGTCGCGATCACCGGGGCCGTCACCGTGCACAAGGCGGCCGGGCTGCCGTACCTCGTCTATCTGCGGCACCCCACGACCGGCGGGGTGTTCGCCTCCTGGGGGTCGCTCGGTCACGTCACGTGGGCGCAACCGGGTGCGCTCGTCGGGTTCCTCGGTCCCCGCGTCTACGAGGGGCTCCACGGGAAACCGTTCCCCGACGGGGTGCAGACGGCCGAGAACCTCGTCCGCACAACGGTCGTCGACGATGTGGTGGAACCCGCCGAGCTCGCGGGCCGGCTCTCATCGGTGCTCCGCCTCCTCGCCCTGCACGACGCCCCCGCGCCGAACGAATCCCCCGAGGCCACCGTGCCGGACGACGGCACGCCCGCGCACGACGCCTGGGCGAGTGTCCTGGCCACCCGTGAGCGGGGGCGTGCGGGCCTCGCCGAGTTTCTTGCACAGGGGGACTCGGCGGCGTTGTCCGATGCCGGACCACTTCGCTTCTCGCTGAGCAGTTTCGGGGGCAACGTCGCGATGGTCGTCGGTTACGACCGGGTGTCCCAGCAGAACGGCGAACTGCCCGGTCCCCGGCATCTGCGCGAGGCGCGCCGGGCGATCATGGCGGCGGGTGATCTCGGACTGCCGGTCGTCACCGTCATCGACACACCGGGAGCGGAGTTGTCGGTGGTCGCCGAGGAAGGCGGGCTGGCCGCCCAGATCGCCCGCTGCACCGTCGAATTGATCAAGGTCGGAGTACCCACCGTCTCGGTGATGCTCGGCCAGGGCGCCGGTGGGGCGGCCCTGGCGCTGTTCCCCGCGGACCTGCGCGTCGCCCGCGCCGACGCGTGGCTGTCGCCGCTGCCGCCCGAGGGTGCGAGTCTCATCGTCTACCGCGATCTCGACCACGCCGACGAGATGTCCTCGCGCCAGGGGATTCTCGCCGGTCGCCTGGCCGCGCAGGGGATGGTCGACGTGATCGTCGACGCGGAATCCGACGATGCGGCACTGGCCGGGATTCGCGACGTGGTCGCCCGGCATCTCGCGAGCTCGCCGGTGCCCGACCCGCAAGCACGTACCCGGGTGCCCGTGGCGGACGCACGATGACCAGGCGGGTGGTCGCCGTCGGCGCGGTGCTGACCGACGACGAGGGTCGAATCCTGTTGATCCGACGCCGAAATCCGCCGCAGGCCGGGAAATGGACGGTGCCGGGCGGAAAGGTCGAGCCCGGCGAGTCGATCGAGGCGGCAGTCGCTCGGGAGATGCTGGAGGAAACCGGCTTTCACGTCGAAGTGGGGGAGTTGCTGTGGACCGTCGACATCCCGGGACCCGACGACGTGGTGTTCGAGGTCCATGACTTCGCCGCGCGGATCGTGTCCGGCACCCTGTGTGCCGGCGACGACGCCGCGGACGCCGGCTGGTTCACCGCGCGAGACCTGACCGAACTCCCGGTGACACGTGGGTTGCTTGCTCATCTCCGCAAGCACGGAGTGTTGGGCTAGGGAGCCTCGGTCGGATGCGGACTGCTGCGACAGTGCCGATACGTCCAGCGGTATATTCTTCCGAATCAGGGGCGCGGGGAGGGGATTGTCTTGTCGGTTGAAGTGAATCCGGACAGCCTGAGAGTGGCGTCGGGGACGCTGGCTCAGCTTTCTGGAGATGTCGATTCGGCTCCCTTCCTGGGCGCCGCCGAAGTCGCGGCACGCCTGGTGGGGAGCAGTGTGGGGTCTGCGCTTGGTGAGTCGAATACGGCGAGTACCCGCGCCAAGCAGGTGGTCAAGGCGAGGTATGACCAGTTCGCAAGTCTCCTGTCGCTGTCTGCGGACACCTACAGCGACTCCGACGCGGAGGCCGCAGCTCGCATCGCGGGTGTGCCCGACATCAACTCCGCGACCAGCGGTGGGTGAGTGTGGCCACTCCGAGTGACGTTCTGAGTTGGAACATCGACTCCCTGCGAGAGTTGTCCACACGGGCCGCGGCGATCGCCGATGCAATGGTCGGGACGTCAAAGACCATGCGAGACACGATGTATGATCTGGGCTGGACAGGCGATGGGCGACGAGCTGCTGAAGACCGGGCCGAACGAGAACGAGAGCAGATCGGCGCGGTGGCGTCCGGCTACGACGCGCTCTCGGCCGCGGCGGCCGGCGCTCATGGGGCGATGTCGCATCCCGTTTCCGAGATTCGTTCGATCATTCAGAACTACGTGATTCCCCCTGTCACACTGTCTGATTCATGGGTCGTCGACGGCGTCGAGGACTGGAGTTCCGAAGCAGGACTGCAGCTGGCCCGACTCGGCGGATTGGTGTCCTCTCTCGTCGGCGCCGACGCCACCTGGGGTGCCGAGGTCGCCGAGGCGAACCAGACTCTCGCGACCATGGCGCCAGAGGAAGCACTGACGTCTGCGCTCGCGGTGATCGCGGACTCCAAACGACAGAGTCCGCGCGCAGATCCGGAGCGCATGCGTGCCTCTGCGGCTGCCTTCGAGGAGATCTTCGGGCGCGAACCATCTGGCCCGGTCGACTGGAAGACTGCCGAGGCGCTGAATCCGAACAGTTACGACCCGAAATACCAAGGCGTGGGACCCGGAATCAAGGTCGCGCGCATCGAACCGGTGCCCGGGCAAGGTGTTGTACGCGCAGCACTGTACATACCGGCGGCCGAGGTGTTCAATGCTCCGCACTACGACCTGGGGGACGATCGGGCAGAGGTTCCGAACTTCGACCCGGAGCATGCCCGTGTCGTCATGTACGTGGACTACGAGAACGGCCTGATCGTCACGAGACAGAATCCCTCGGTCGACTCCACTGGTCAGGTCCGGGTCGGTGAGCCTGAGGTCCAGGCACAGCAGCGACCCGATGGATCGGTCATGATTCAGTACGACGCGGTCAATCCGTTCGCGCCGCCCGGCGCCTCGGTCACCGGCCACACCGTCAACGGCTCGCTTGTCCTGCAACCGACCAGCGGAAACCCCGGCACTGCTCGGATCATTGCCGGTGGTGAGATCACCGATTATCCGTCGGTCGAGATCTACCAGGACAGTTCGGCCGGACAGAGCCGCCCCGTGCTGATCGACGCGGCCGACTCCGGCAGTGCAGTGGGGCCGCTGTTCAATCTGCCGGACTACCACGAGGTCGGCGGGGGCCGAGCGATGATGGATCCCTTCAAGGCCGACTTCGACGACCCGGACTGGGAACGGAACAGACCGACGAACCTCGGAGACCCGGACAATCCCCCCACCGTTGTCATGGTGCGATAGTGTCGCGGCCGATGAAGCATCGTGCGCTACTCGCGGATTCCCGATTCTGGCAGGCAGCCACCGTGGCCGTACCGGTCTCGGTGGTATTCGCCATTTTCGTCTTCATGATTCTGGCCGGGATCACGGACCGACTGAATCCGGAGTGGTCGTCGTCGCTGGGAGTGGTGATAGTCATTGCAGGCGTGGTCCTTCTGGCGATCGCTGTCGGCCTGTGGTGGCGCCGAACACCGAGGTGTGCGGGAGCAGCTCTGGGTGTCTTGGCCGCGAGTGTGGTGGTCGCGTACGTCGCGTTGGTGACACTGTGATGACGACCCTGCCGACGAGGTATCGACGTGAGGACTGGTTCGGGCCGGAATCGTTCGGTGCAGTGGTGATCGGGATGCTCCTGATGTCGTTGCCGTTCACCGGATTGGCCTCCAGGGATGCGGTGTGGCTGGTCGTCGGGCCACCGGTGACCGGGCTGGTCCTGCTCGCACTGAGCACGGCACCCGTTCGGGGCGTGCGATCGGTACGGCGGGCCGGAACGGGACTTGTGGCGGGTGGTGCCGGAGCGATCATCTCGATACCTGTTCTCCTGGCCGGGGCCGCGCTCGGATCGGCCATCGCCTGAACCGACGAAGCCGCCCGGTCCGAGCCTGATCTGACCACGGCTGGTGGTGCCCACCGCCCGACGTGTGGAAGATGGGGGACATGACCGAACTCCTGCCGCTCGACCCCGACCAACTCCTCACGACGACGCGCTCGGTGCGCAAACGTCTCGACTACGACCGCCCGGTCCCGCTCGACGTGGTCAAGGAAGCGCTCGAGGTCGCACTGCAGGCGCCGACCGGGAGCAACAGTCAGACCTGGCACTGGATCGTGCTCACCGATCCCGAACTGAAACAGAAGGTCGCCGACTACTACGCGCAGTCCTTCTCCCACTACTACGCCGCCCAACAGCCGCGCGACGAGACCGGCAAGCGCGTCGCGTCCAGCGCGCAGTACCTCGCCGACACGATGGGCCAGGTTCCGGTGCTGGTCATCGGTGCGATCTACACCGGCGGTGACCTGCCCGAGGGCAACCAGGCGGGGGTCTGGGGGTCGCTGCTCCCGGGCGCCTGGAGCCTGCAGCTCGCCCTGCGCGCCCGCGGACTGGGCTCGGCGTGGACCACGCTTCACCTCGCCCACGAGAAGGAGATCGCCGAGCTGCTCGGCATCCCGGACGGCATCCACCAGGGCGTCCTGCTGCCGGTGGCCTACTACACGGGCACCGACTTCAAGCCTGCTCCCCGCAAGCCTCTCGACTCGGTACTTCACATCGACGGTTGGTGAGTAGAGTGCGGATCCATGTCCGCGACGAGTGACACACCGCAGGTCGGGACGGGGGACGCCCCCCGCCCGCCGACCCGCCGCACGCAGGCCAAGGCGGCCCGGCGCGCCGAGTTGCTCACCGCGGCCGCCCGGCAGATGGCCGAACGCGGATTTGCCGGGGTGCGCCTCGAGGACATCGGGCGCGCCGTCGGGGTGAGCGGGCCGGCCATGTACCGGCACTTCTCGTCGAAGACCGAACTGCTCGACGAGATGCTCGTCGACATCAGCCAACGGTTGCACGACGGCGGTGCCGAGGTCGTCGACCGCGGCGATCCGCCGGCCGAGACGCTGTTGGCGCTCATCGGTTTTCACATCGACGTGCTCGTCACGAAACCCGATCTGATCGTCGTCCAGGACCGCGATCTGTCGTCGATGACGCCGGAGGCCAATCACCGGGTCCGCCTGCTGCAGCGGCGCTACGTCGAACGTTGGGTCGATGTGGTGATCGGCGTCTACGAGGAGGACGGCCGCACCCTGGACCGCGCCGAGGCCCGCGTCCGCGTGCACGCCACGTTCGGCCTGCTGAACTCCTCACCCCGGTTGCCCGACTACGACGAGACCGAGCTACGGCATCTGCTGACCGCGATGGCGCTCGCCGCGCTGGGCTGCCGGGCCTGATCAGCGGAGTTCGCGGCGCAACAACTTGCCGGTCGCGCTGCGGGGGAGTGCGCCGACGATCTCGATCTCGCGCGGGTACTTGTACGCCGCCATCCGTTCGCGACAGAACTCGATGAGTTCGGTGGCGGTGACCTCCGCGCCCGGCTGAAGGGCGACGTAGGCGCGCGTCGACTCGCCGCGGTAGTCGTCGGGGATCCCGACCACCGCAGTCTCCAGGACCGCGGGATGCGATTGCAGCACCTGCTCGATCTCGAACGGCCAGATCTTGTAGCCGGCGGCGTTGATCAGGTCGTTGCTGCGGTCGATGACGTAGAACCATCCGTCGGCGTCCATGAATCCCACGTCGCCGGTACGCATCTCGCCGTCCCTCAGCGCCGAGCCGGCGTCGTCGGCCTGCCCCCAGTAGCCCGCGGCGATCTGCGGACCGGCGGTCACGATCTCACCGAATGTCCCCGGCGGCACCGGTTCTCCGCTCTCGTCGACGACGCGGGCCATCGTGTCGAAGATCGGCAGGCCCACCGAGAGTGCACCGGTCTCGGGGTCGACCGGCGCGTGTGCGCCTGGCGGGACCATGTGCGTCGGCGACGTTGACTCGGTCTGCCCGTACACGTTGTGGATCATCCCGCCGAGGCGTTCGGAGAGTCGCTCGGCCACCTCGGGCAGGACCGGCGCGCCGCCCGAGTAGCGGAGACGCAATGAGCTCATCGCTTCCGGCGATGCGTCGGGATGATCGGCGAGCGCGATGTACGCGGTGATGGCGGCGACGGAGAAGGCCGGACGCCAGGTGCGCACCGCGTCGAGGACCAGACCGGCGTCGAACCGGTGGGTCAGGATGAGCGGCGACCGGAGGGACAACGCCAGCATCACCGAACCCACCAGCCCGGTGACGTGGAAGATCGGCGACATGCACAGGATCGGTTCACCGGTCTGCAGGCCGGTCCAGTCGCGATAGGCCTGGGCGCTGAACGCGAGATTGCGGTGGGTCAGTTTGGCGCCCTTGGGCGGTCCGGTGGTTCCCGACGTCGGCGCCAGCACGGCGATGTCGTCCGGTGCGGTGGCCTGCCGGGTCACGTCGCGCGAACCGGTGGCGATGACGTCGAGGAGTCCGACGGTGCCGGCGGCCGGGACCCGGGACACCTCGAAGACGCGCTGCACATCGTCGTTGCCGGCGAAGTCGAGAGGGGAGACGGTGATGACGAGGTCGACGGACCCGGTCACCTCGTCGGTCACCTCGGCGAGCACGTCGTCGAGCACGAGGAGTGCGCTCGGCGTGAAATCGTCCAGCGCCCTGCGGAATTCAGAACGCTTGTACATGGGGCTGATGAGGGCGGCGACGCCACCGGTCTTCCAGGCGGCGAGGAGCCCGAGCAGGATCGCCGGTCCGTTCTGGACCGCGATCCCCAGGCGGTCGCCGGTCGCGAAACCGTGCGTCTGCAGGACGTGGGCGAGCGCGTCCGACGCGGCGTCGAGGTCGGCCCAGCTGAGCGTCGCGCCGAAGTAGCGGACGGCCGGGTCGTCGGGTGCCGACGCGAGAGCCGCGTCGAACATCTCCAGCGGGGAGCCGAACTCGAGGTCGAGATGATCGGCCAGTCCGGACGGGTAGTGGGCCAGCCATAAACGGCCTTCGTAGGCGTTCATGCGTACGTGCGTTCGGCGTGACACGAGCGATGCGAGAGGTTGTGGACCACGAGAAGGAGTCTACGAAAATGGGCGCGTCCCCATAAGGTGTTCAGTGTGGTCGAACAACCGGTGACCGACAGCGGCGCCACCGTGCGCGAGTTGCGCAAGCAGGCGGGCGTGACGCTGCGTGGGCTGGCGGCCGGCATCGGGGTGAGTGTCGGGACCATGAGTGCCATCGAGAACGGCAAGGTCGGGCTCACCGTCGACCGCCTCCGGGAGATCGCGCAGTGCCTGGACGTGCCTGTCGCCCGCTTCCTGGAACCTCCGCAGCCGGAGAAGGTCGACGCCGACGCGGACCCGACGGACTGGCGCGCCTTCGCGCCGCTGGCCCTCGACCCGGTGCTGGAGTCGGCGATCGACGTCTTCGAGGAGCTCGGCTACCACGGCGCGACGATGCGACTCATCGCGGCCGGCGCCGACATCAGCGTCGCCGGGATCTATCACCACTACCCGAGTAAGCAGCATCTGCTCGTCGCGCTGGTCAACATCGCACACGCTGACCTGGCACAACGCCTCGACGCGGCCGGCGACGGCGTCGACGCGGTGAGCGCGTTCGCGAACATGGTGGAGGCGCTCACGCTGTTCCACGTCGAGCGACGCGCGCTCGCGCTGGTCCTGGCGACGGAGTTGCGACGCCTCGAGGAACCCAACCGCACACATCTGCAGGCGTCGATGGCGCAGATCGAGGGCCGCCTGCACGACACGGCCCGGCGTGCCGCCGACCTCGGGTTCTTCCGGTCCGGGGATCTGTCCGTGGCGACCAAGGCCATCGTCACGATGTGCCTGGCCGTCCCGACCTGGACCGACGACGCCGACGTGGCGCAGGGGCGCCGGATCGCCCGCGAGTACGCGGATCTCGCGCTCGGCATGGTGGGTTTCCACACCGGCCACTAGGTCTCCCTGGTCTCCGTCCCCCATCGCCGGGAAACATCGCCGCCAGCGCTTGTTCAGCTTTTCTGAACTACTCGACTGTGCTGGGCTTTCGCTGCTTTCCCTGACAAACGCTGAGACATCGTGGATTTCGCCTCTTGACGGCCTCGTGATCGAATGCGATGCTCGTCACAATGAACTTACCGAGCGAGCGCTCACCAAGTTCAGTCCGCATTGTTCGAGTCAGAGGAGATGAGATGGCCGAGATCGAGACCACTGCACCGTCCATGGGTGAACTGCTGGGTGCAGACGCCCCTTCCAACTGGGGCAAGTGGGGACCCGACGACGAGGTGGGCGCCCTGAACTATCTCGACGCGAGCGAGGTCCTGCGCGGTGTCGGGCACATCAAGTCGGGCGAGACCTTCACCCTGCAGATCGAGATGGGCCGCAAGGAGAGCCCCGGCGACCCGCTGTGGCCGGGTCGTGAGGGCATCAACCGCACCAACATCCTCGACGAGTCGTCGTGGGACGGCGAGGGCGCACCGCAGTTCCCCGGTGGTCTGCACTACGCCGACGACACCGCGAACATCTTCCTGCAGGGCTCCACGCAGTACGACGCCCTCGGTCACGTCTGGTACGACGGCAAGCTCTACAACGGCTACGACGCACGCAGCACCGTCGACGCACTGGACAAGGCGTCCGTCCTGCCGATCGCCGAGAAGGGCGTCGTCGGCCGTGGCGTGCTCATCGACATGGCCCGCTACCGCGGCAAGAAGTACTTGGAGAAGGGTGAGACCTTCGACCACAACGACCTCGAAGCCGCCGCTGCCGCACAGGGTGTCACCATCGAGCCCCACGACGTCCTGATCATCCGCACGGGGTGGCTCACCTACTGGTACGAGCTGAACAACCCGGAGGAGTTCTACGACGGCTTCTGCGAGCCCGGCCTGACCTACTCGCGTGAGCTGGTGCAGTGGTTCCAGGACAAGGAGATCCCGAACCTGGTCACCGACACCATCGCCAACGAGGTCACCACCGATCCGGAATCCGGTGTGGCGCTTCCCCTTCACAACGCGCTCATGCGCAACCTGGGTGTCGTGTTCACCGAGATCGTCTGGCTCGAGGAGCTCGCCGAGGCGTGTGCCGCCGACAACCGCTGGAGCTTCCTTTACGTCGCGGCTCCGCTCAAGGTCGTCAGCGGCACCGGTGCGCCGGTGAACCCCGTCGTCATTCGCTGAGTCAGAAGCCGAAAGAGGTACGTCAGACATGACTGTCTACGACGAAAAGGTGTGGTTGGGCCGCTACCGGGAGCAGGATCTCGCTCCGCGGACCATCGAATTCGACACTGCGCTGGACATGTTCGCGGCCACTGCCGCACGAACCCCGGACGCCGACCTGATCCGCTACTTCGACGGATCGATCACGGCGGGCGAGCTCGACGAGCTCACCGACGCGTTCGCGGTCGGCATCCTGGATCTGGGGTTCACCCCGGGTGACCGTGCGGTGGTCTACGCCCAGAACATCCCGCAGTTCGTCATCGCGCAGTTGGGCATCTGGAAGGCCGGCGGTGTCGCCGTCTCGGCCAACCCGATGTACCGCAGCCGTGAACTCGCCGAGATCCTCGTCGACTCCGGTGCCACCGTGCTGATCGCGATGCAGCAGCTGTACCGCGACGTCGCACAGGAAGCGCTGCGCGACAACAAGACCGCGGTACGGACCGTAATCACGACCTCGGAGCTGGAGTACCAGACCGCGAACAGCGGAACCCTCGCCGGCGTCGAGAGGATCGAGTGCCCGGACACGGTGGACCTGGCGTCGATGCTGGCGAAGTACCGCGGACAGCGGCCGCCGAAGGCCGATCTGACCGGCGACAGCGTCGCGTTCCTGACCTACACGTCGGGGACCACCGGACCGCCCAAGGGTGCGATGACCACCCACCGCAACGTGGTCTTCAACGCGCAGACCTACCGCGACTGGGTCGGCGTCGACAGCGACGACGTGATCCTCGGTGTGGCACCGCTGTTCCACATCACCGGACTCATCGCGCACATCGCACTCGCCGAGCTGACCGGTGCGCCGCTGGTGCTGATGTACCGGATGGACCCGGCAGACACCATCGCGACGATCGCGCGGGAGAAGGCGACCTTCACGGTCGGCTCGATCACCGTGTTCATCGCGCTGATGAACGTGCCCGACATCGACCCGGCATCGCTGGCGAGCCTGTCGAAGATCTACTCCGGTGGCGCACCGATCCCGCCGAGCACGATCGCCGAGTTCCAGCAGCGTTTCGGGCATTACATCCACAACGTGTACGGCCTGACCGAGACCACCTCGCCGTCGCATGCGGTGCCGTTCGGCGTGACGGCACCGGCCGACGAGGAGACCGGAGCCACCTCGGTGGGAGTTCCCGTCTACGACACGGTCGTCCGGATCGTCGACGAACAGGGCAACGACCTGCCCGCCGGCGAGGTCGGCGAGCTGGTCACGGCCGGCCCGCAGGTGGTCGCCGGCTACTGGAACAAGCCGGAGGCGACCGCCAAGGGCATCCCGAACGGCGTGCTGCACACCGGCGACGTCGGGTACATGGATGCCGACGGATGGTTCTACATCGTCGACCGGAAGAAGGACCAGATCAACACCAGCGGTTTCAAGGTGTGGCCACGCGAGGTCGAAGACGTTCTGTACGAACATCCTTCGGTTCGGGAAGCTGCCGTCATCGGCGTGCCCGACTCCTACCGCGGCGAGACCGTGAAGGCGTTCGTGAGTCTGCGCCCGGGAACAGAGGCGACGCCGGACGAGCTGATCGCGCACTGCAAGACGCGGATGGCGGCCTACAAGTATCCGCGTGAGGTCGTGGTGATGGGTGACATCCCCAAGACCGCCACCGGCAAGCTGCTGCGTCGTGAATTACGGACGGTGACACAGTGATCCAGCCCGACCTGACCGCCCGCACACCGGCCGAGACCCTCGACCTCCGGCCGTCGTCGAAGGCGCTCGAACTGCGTGACGAACTCATCGCGTTCATGCACTCCGACGTCTTCCCGGCGGAGGAGCGTTATGAGCAGGAGCGCGGTTCCGGCGGTCCCGACGATCACGATGTGCCTGCGGTCGTCGAAGAGCTGAAGCAGAAGGCGCGGGCACGTGGCCTGTGGAATCTGTTCCTGCCGGCGGAATCCGGGATCAGCCAGCTCGACTACGCCGGTCTGGCCGAGATCACCGGCTGGAGCCTGCATCTGGCGCCGGAAGCCGTGAACGGCGCGGCGCCCGACACCGGCAACATGGAGCTGCTGCACCTGTTCGGCACCGACGAGCAGAAGCAGACCTGGCTCGAGCCGCTTCTCGACGGCACGATCCGGTCGGCGTTCTCGATGACCGAGAAGGACGTCGCGAGTTCCGACGCGACCAACATCGAGACCAGCATCGAACGTGACGGCGACTCCTACGTCATCAACGGCCGGAAGTGGTGGACCAGCGGCGCGGCCGACCCGCGCTGCAAGCTGCTCATCGTCATGGGCAAGACCGATTTCGACGCCGCGACGCATAGGCAGCAGTCGATGGTGCTGGTCCCGATCGACACCCCCGGGGTCACCGTGGTGCGCGACGTGCCGGTGTTCGGTCGCCACGACCAGCACGGCCACGTCGAGGTCGTCTACGAGAACGTGCGGGTTCCCGTCGAGAATCTGCTCGGCGAGGAGGGGGCCGGTTTCGCGTTGGCACAGGCGCGACTCGGACCCGGTCGCATCCACCACTGCATGCGCGCGCTCGGCGCTGCCGAACGAGCACTGCACCACCTGGTCCAGCGGTCGAAGGCGCGCGTCGCCTTCGGCAAGCCGCTGGCCGAGCAGGGCGTCGTCCAGCAGCAGATCGCCGAATCGCGCATCGCGATCGACCAGGCGCGCCTGCTGTGCCAGCTGGCCGCCAAGACGATCGATCAACTCGGCAACAAGGCTGCCGCGCCGTACGTCTCGGCCGCCAAGGTGTCGGTGCCGCGGGTGGCGCTCGAGGTCATCGACCGTGCCATCCAGGTCCACGGCGGAGCCGGCGTCAGCGACGACGTGCCGTTGGCCGCTATGTACGGATGGCACCGCGCGATGCGCATCTTCGACGGCCCGGACGAGGTGCATCTCCGCACGATCGCCAAGTCCGAACTGCGGCGGTGAGCCCCGGGGCGAGGAGTTGAGGCAGTTTGCGCCGGTTACCGGCGCAAACTGCCTCGACAATTCCGCGACCGGCTTACGCTGGCCCGCAGGTCGCGACGACGAGGAGTTTGCGGTGAACCCAGGCGATCCCAACCAGCAGCAGGGCGGTCAGTGGTCGCCGGCCCCACCGGGTCCCCCGCCGTCCGGCGGTTTCCCCGGCAACCCGGATGAGACCGCGCAGGTTCAGGGCGGCCCGCCCACCGGCGGGGTCCCCGGGCAGCAGTGGGGTCCTCCGGGACCGCAGAACCAGTATCCGACCGGTGGCTGGGGTCCCGCACCCGGCATGGGACCGCAACGCACGGCGGCGCGACCCGATCTGTCGGTGATCTTCGCGTTCGCCGCCGCGGTCGCCGGCGTCGTCACCTACTTCATGGGCTTCGTCAGTTGGATCAACGTGTCTGCCGGGCCCCAGCAGGGGATCGACCCGTGGGGCCGCAATTTCGGAGACGGGCTGGGCAGTGTCCCCGGGTTCTTCTCCGAGGACGTCGTGCTGAACCCGGGCAAGTTCTTCATCCTGCTCGGCGTCGTCGGGGTCGCGACGACGTTCGTGCTGGTTCCCCGGTACCGAAGGGCCCTGCCCTTCCTCGCCGTGATCGCGCTCGCCGGGTGGTTGGCACTGTTCGCGTCGGCGTTGGTCATGCCGCCGTTCGTCGAGCTCGGGGCAGGCGCCATCCTCGGGCTGATCTTCGGATTCGTGCAGGTGGCGCTGCTCATGACGGCGTCGTTCTTGTACGGTCTCAAGAAGGATGACGCCACACCTTCCTGACGGACATGTGCAACCGGCGGGTCTCGTCGACGACCCGCTGGTGATTGCACTTCGTCGTGCCGGCTGTGTGTTCGCCGATGACGAGGCCGAGTTGCTCCGCCGACACGCCTCCGATGCAGACGAACTCGACGATCTGAGTTCCCGGCGGATTGCCGGTGAACCCCTCGAACATCTCCTCGGGCATGTGCAGTTCGGGGATCTCCGGCTAAGCGTCGGACCAGGGGTGTTCGTACCGCGGCAGCGGACGCTGTTGTTGGCCGGGGAGGCCGTCAAGGCGGCGTCGCGGCATCCCGAACCTGTTGTCCTCGAGGCGTTCTGCGGGGTGGCGCCGATCGCTTCCGCCGTGGCCGCCGTCGTCGGGGGCGCGCGGATACACGCGGCCGACATCGCCGCCGACGCGCTCGTCCATGCCCGCCGGAACCTGCCCGATCATGCGCAGATCCATCACGGGATCGGGTTCGACGCGGTACCCGCGTCGCTTCGCGGTCGCGTCGACGTGATCGCCGCCGTCCCGCCGTACGTCCCCGAACACGCCTTCGATCTCTTGGCTCCGGAAGCGCGCGATCACGAACCGCGACGTGCGCTCACCGGGGGCGTCGACGGCCTCGACCACGTCGACGCGCTGATCGTCGATGCGCAGACATGGCTGTCCGGCACCGGAATCCTGTTCATCGAGATGAACGTCGTACAGTTCGACGCCGTCGCCGTGCGTGACGGGTACCTGCGGTCGTTCGACATCGACGCCGTCCCCGGCGACGACGGTCAGACGGTGGTCGCCCGCTTCCGGCGGCGCGCTGAAATACACCCCTGAAATGCGCCCCCGAAATCCACCCCGGTCCGAAATGCGCCCCTGGAATCCACCCTCCAGCGCCCCGCCGCGACCAGCGGTCGTCGGTGGGCAGCCGCTGAGGGGTCGTCTTCAGGGGTCGTTTTCGGGGGCGGATCGCAGGGGCGGGTGGTTTTCAGGGGCGGATTCCAGCCCGGGTACCGCCCGGGCGGTGTGTCAGACGCCCAGGGCCTGACGCAGCCGGCCGACCTCCGCCCGATACTTCTCGACGTTGCGCATCTTCACGCTCTCGTAGCCGCGCACCATGTCGGGCAAGCCGGCCAGCTCGACGACGGTCGGGAGCTGCGACTCACCGATCGCGCCGTTCCCGATCCCGGCCAGCAGTGCGTCGACGATCTGCCGGTACTCGGCGATCAGCTCGCGCTCGGTGCGGCGGATCTCGTTGCGGCCGAACGGGTCGAGCGCCGTTCCGCGGAGTCGCTTCATCTTCGCGAGGCCGGCGAGCGGCCGGTCGGCCCACGGGCCGAGAGACATCTTCTCGCGCATACCCATCCGGCGCAGGGTCGGCGGATGCAGCCGCACGGCGACCTCGGCGTCGTCGCCGAACGCATCGGCCACCTTCGCCGCGAACGCGGCATCCTGCGTCAGGCGTGCCACCTCGTACTCGTCCTTGTAGGCCATCAGCTTGAACAGATTGCGCGCCACCGCATCGGTGAACGCGACCTGCCCGGCGCTGCGGTGCACGCGCTCGACGATGTCGAGATACTCACGCGCGTACCGCTCGTCGGAGTGGGCGATCAGCTCGTCATAGCGGATCGCGACGGTGCGCAACAGTTCGTCGTCGACACCGCGCGCACGGACCACGCTCATCGCGTGTTCGCTCGGCTCGGGTTCCGAGGTCGACGCGCCGTGCAGCGAGGAGATGGTCGCCGACACGGCGTCCGCATCGGCGACGGCCTGGCGTCCCCGCCGGAAGGCCTGCACGTTGGCGTCGACCGCGACCCCGTTCAGCTCGATCGCCCGCTCGATCGACGACGCCGAGATGGCCAGGGAGCCCGCCTGGTACGCGGCCCCGACCATGAGCATGTTGGCGAACTGCTCATCGCCGAACAGTGCCGTCGACAGCGCACCGGAATCCAGGTAGAGGCCGCGTGTCACCTTCGCGTCGATCGCCGAATGGATCGCGGTTTCCGCGGGGAAGCCGACCGAGGTGTCGATGACCATGAGCCCGGTCGGCACCTGCGTCGTGGACACCACGGCCACGGTCTTCTCCGGTGCCGCGACCTTCAGATTCACCGGGTCGGTCCCGACCAGGGGGTCGCAGACGAGGTAGAGGTCGCAGTCATCGGTGGCCACCTTGGCGGCCTGCTCGACGTCGTGCGGTGCGATCTTGATGTCGCTGACGACGGCACCGCCCTTCTGCGCGAGCCCCGTCATGTCGACGGTGCGTGCGGCGTGACCGTCGAGCACCGCGGCCGTGGCCAGCACCTGCGACACGGTCACCACACCGGTGCCGCCGATGCCGGTGACACGGAGGGAGAACGTGTCGCGTACTGCGGGCAGCGCCGGTTCCGGCAGCAGCGCGTCGGGGATGTCGGTGGCGCGCGCCCGCGTCCGCGTCGTGCCTGGCGAGACGGTGACGAACGACGGGCAGTCGCCCTTCAGACACGAGTAGTCGAGGTTGCACGAACTCTGGTCGATCTGCGTCTTGCGGCCGAACTCGGTCGGTACCGGATGCACCGACAGGCAGTTCGACTTCTCGCCGCAGTCGCCGCACCCCTCACAGATGCGCTCGTTGATCATCACACGCGTCGTCGGCGTGGGCATGGTGCCGCGCTTGCGCTTCCGGCGTTTCTCCGCGGCGCAGTGCTGGTCGTGGACGAGGACGGTCACACCGGGTACGCCGGCGAGTTCGGTCTGGACGTCGAGCATCTCGTCCCGATGACGGACCTCCACGCCCTTCGGGAGTCCCAGCGTCCGAGTACGTTTCGGGTCGTCCGTGGTCACCACGATCTTGCGGACGCCCTCGTCGATCAGGAGAGAGGTCAACCGTGGCAGGTCCATCTCGCCGACCGGGTCCTGACCGCCGGTCATCGCGACCGTGCCGTTGTAGAGCAGCTTGTAGGTGATGTTCTCGCCGGACGCGACCGCGGCCCGCAGTGCCAGCGATCCCGAGTGCATGAACGTGCCGTCGCCGACGTTCTGGACGAAGTGGCCGGCCGACACGAACGGCGCCATGCCGATCCATTGTGCGCCTTCGCCACCCATCTGTGTGATGCCGGCGACGTCGCCGACCTGGCGCGGGTCCATCAGCAGAACCATCGCGTGACAACCGATCCCGGCGCCGACGAGCGTGTCCTCGGAGACCTTGGTCGAGCTGTTGTGCGGGCAACCCGAACAGAAGTACGGGGTGCGTACGGCGAGTGGCAGCTCGATCCGGGTACGACGCCGCGACTTGGCGTCGATCCACGCCTGAGCGGCGTCGACGTGATGCCGCGCGAGACGATCCGCGAGACCGCGGGTGACGGCGTCGACGTCGAGTTCGCCGAAGCGGGAGAACAGGGTCGACCCGTCCTCGTGGACCTTGCCGACGATGCGCGGTGCGCGCGGATGCCGGAACAGGATGTCGCGCATCATCGTCTCGATGAAATCGCGCTTCTCCTCGATGACGATGACCTCGTCGAGATCGCCGCGCGCGGTGTCGAACATGAAGCGGTTCAGGATGTCCCGTTCGATGGGGTAGACCATCCCGAGCTTGAGGATCCGGATGCCGAGGCGGCGCAGATCGTCGTCGGTGATGTGCATGAGGCGCAGGGCCTCTCGAAGATCGAGGTAGGTCTTTCCTGCGGCGACGATGCCGATCCGGTCGTCGGGCGTCGACACCACGATCTTGTTGATCCCGTTGAGCCGCGCGTACTCCAGGGCGCGGGGGATGCGCGTGGTGAGCTGATTCTGTTCGAGCTCCATCAGATTGGCGCCGAGCAACCGGCCGCTGGGTACATGCGGGCTACGTCCGAGATCGCCGTGGGCGGGGATGATCCGTTCCGGATCGACGTGGGCGGTCGACGCGCCGTCGGCGACGTGGGCCGAGATCTTCAGCGACGTCCACAGCCCGCTGACGCGGCTCATGATCGCCGCGTGCACGCCGAGGTCGAGGATGTCCTGCGAATCGGCGGGGTAGAGGATCGGGATGTACAGGTCGGCCAGGGCCATCTCCGACGCGCAGGGCACGGTCGAGGACTTGGCGCCCGGATCGTCGCCGACCAGCGCCACCGCACCACCGGACGGGTGCGTGCCGACCAGGTTGGCGTGCCGGATCGCGTCGGTCGCGCGGTCGAGGCCGGGGGCTTTGCCGTACCAGTAGCCGACGACTCCGTCGCGGGACGTGCCGTCCGCAGTCGGAGCCAAATCCGTGACCTGCGCGGCGACCTGTGAACCCATCACCGAGGTCGCGGCGATCTCCTCGTTCAGACCGGGGCGGTGGGTGATGTCGTAGGGCGCGAGGAGGTCGCGGCGCCGAGCGAGTTCGAGGTCGTAGCCGGCCAGGGGCGAACCCTCGTAGCCGGAGATGAACGATGCGGTGTTCAGGTTCTGCCGACGATCGACGCGAGCGCGGTCGCGGACCATGCGGACCAGGGCCTGGATTCCGGAGAGATAGATCGTGCCCGACTCACGGGCGTAGCGGTCGTCGAGCGAGAAGCCCTCGATACGGGGCTCGGACGAGCGTGTTTCGGCGGTCGGCACCTGCTGGAAGCGTGCGCGGTCGTCTGCGAGGGTCATGGGGTTACCTGGCCTTCTATGTGCGGTGGCCAACTCCGGTCGTGCCGGGGTCGACGCATCGGTTGTCGCGGCCCTGGGGTGGTGGGCCTGCCACCACAGTACGAGATGAGGTGACGCGCGTCACGTCGAATGGGGCCACGGGGGGGCTTCGACGCGGTGCCTCGCTTCGCTCGGTACCGGCTCAGCCGGCGGGGGTGGCGGTGCCTCGCTGCGCTCGGTACCGGCTCAGCCGGCGGGGGTGGCGGTGCCTCGCTGCGCTCGGTACCGGCTCAGCCGGCGGGGAGCGTCGGTGCCTCGCTGCGCTCGGTACCGGCTCAGCCGGCGGGGGTGGCGGGGGAGGCGGGGGTGACATGGGCCACTCGATGAAGTAGGATTTCACTCAGTTAATCCCAACTAACTGAAGGGTCGACGGTGACCAGCATGATCGACGGCTTCCGGGCCGCGCACCAGCAGAATCTCGACCTGCTCCACCAGCGTCTGACGACCGTGGCCGCCGGCGGTGGGGCCAAGGCGCGCGAGCGCCACGTCTCGCGCGGCAAGCTGCTGCCGCGCGACCGCGTCGACGGCCTGCTCGACGTCGGGTCGCCGTTCATCGAGGTCGCTCCGCTCGCCGCGTTCGGGATGTACGACGACAAGGCTCCGGCCGCGGGCGTCATCGCCGGCGTCGGCCGGGTGGCCGGTCGGGAATGCATGATCGTGGCCAACGACGCCACGGTCTCCGGCGGCACCTACTACCCGGTGACGGTGAAGAAGCACCTGCGGGCGCAGGAGATCGCGGCCGCCAACCGGCTGCCCTGCATCTACCTCGTCGACTCCGGCGGCGCGATGCTGCTGCAGCAGGACGAGGTCTTCCCGGATCGCGACCACTTCGGCCGCATCTTCTTCAACCAGGCGACCATGAGTGCGGCGGGCATCCCGCAGATCGCGGCCGTCCTCGGTTCCTCGACCGCCGGTGGCGCCTACGTCCCCGCGATGAGCGACGAGACGGTCATCGTCCGCAACCAGGGCACGATCTTCCTCGCCGGCCCGCCGCTGGTGAAAGCCGCGACCGGCGAAGACGTCTCGGCCGAGGACCTCGGCGGCGGTGCGATGCATTCGTCGGTCTCCGGTGTCACCGACCACCTCGTCGACAACGACCAGCAGGCGCTCGCCAAGGTCCGCGAGATCGTCGCCACCCTCGGTCCGCGTGAGGCGCCGCAGTGGGAGACCATCCCGTCGCGCGAACCCCTCCGCCCGCAGACCGACATCTACGACGTGGTGCCCACCGACTCGCGCACCCCGTACGACGTGCGCGAGGTCATCGAGATCATGTGCGACGCCGGTGAATACACCGAGTTCAAGGCGAACTACGGTACGACGCTCGTCACCGCCTTCGCCCACATCCACGGTCATCCGGTGGGCATCATCGCCAACAACGGTGTGCTCTTCAGCGAATCCGCCCTCAAGGGAGCGCATTTCATCGAGCTCTGCGACCAGCGCCGAATCCCGTTGATCTTCCTCCAGAACATCACCGGGTTCATGGTCGGCAAGGCCTACGAGCAGGGTGGTATCGCCAAGAACGGCGCCAAGATGGTCAATGCGGTTGCCTGCGCGCGCGTCCCGAAGTTCACCGTCATGGTCGGCGGCTCGTTCGGTGCCGGCAACTACTCGATGTGCGGCCGCGCCTACTCGCCGCGGTTCCTGTGGATGTGGCCCAATGCCCGCATCTCCGTGATGGGTGGCCCGCAGGCCGCCGACACGCTGGGCACCGTGCGCCGCAACCAGATCGAGCGGTCCGGGGACACCTGGGCGGCGGAGGACGAAGAGGCCTTCAAGGCGCCCATCCGCGAACAGTTCGAACAGCAGTCCGACGCCTACTACTCGACGGCCCGACTCTGGGACGACGGCATCGTCGACCCCGCCCAGACCCGCACGCTCCTCGGCCTCGCGCTCGAGACGGCGCGCTACGCCCCACTGGCCGACCCGCGCTACGGCGTCTTCCGGATGTGAGAGCGGAGTCCGAGATGCAACCGAGTTCACCCACGACGACAGAGGACCTTCAGACCGTGAGCACCAGACCCATTCGCAGCGTCCTGGTGGCGAATCGTGGTGAGATCGCCTGCCGGGTTATCGACACGCTGCGCCGCTTGGGAATCCGCAGTATCGCCGTCTACTCCGATGCCGACGCGCACGCACGTCACGTCCGCGAGGCCGACGTCGCCGTCCGGATCGGACCGGCCGCGGCGGCGCAGAGCTATCTCGACATCGCCGCCGTGGTCGACGCCGCGCGCAAGACCGGCGCCGACGCCGTGCACCCCGGCTACGGATTCCTCTCGGAGAACCAGAAGTTCGCTGCCGCGCTGGCGGAGGCGGGCATCGTCTTCATCGGCCCGCCGGCCGAGGCCATCGCCACGATGGGCGACAAGATCACCGCACGCGCCGCGGTCACCGAGCGCGACGTACCGGTGGTCCCCGGCCTCTCGCGTCCCGGTCTCACCGACGAGGATCTCATCGCCGCGGCCCCGACATCGGCTTCCCCGTCCTGATCAAGCCGAGCGCCGGCGGCGGCGGCAAGGGCATGCACCGCGTCGCCGACCCCGCGGAACTGCCTGCGGCACTGCAGCGGGCACGACGCGAGGCCGGCGCCGCATTCGGTGACGACGCACTGTTCCTCGAACACTTCGTGGACACCCCGCGCCACATCGAGGTACAGGTTCTCGCCGACACCCACGGCAACGTCGTCCATCTCGGCGAACGCGAGTGCTCCCTGCAGCGCCGCCACCAGAAGGTCATCGAGGAGGCGCCGTCGGCGCTGCTCGACGCCGAGACCCGCGCCCGGATCGGCGAGGCGGCCTGCGACGCCGCGCGCAGCGTCGGCTACACCGGCGCGGGCACCGTCGAGTTCATCGTGTCGGCGCACAAGCCGGACGAGTTCTTCTTCATGGAGATGAACACCCGGCTACAGGTCGAACACCCGGTCACCGAGCTCGTCACCGGAATCGACCTGGTGGAACAGCAGATCCGCGTGGCCCGCGGCGAGGTGCTCGGCCTGGTCCAGGACGACATCACGCTCACCGGCCATGCCATCGAGGCCCGCGTGTACGCCGAGGATCCGGCCCGTGGCTTCCTGCCCACCGGCGGCACCATCGAACATCTCGTCCCTCCCGACTCCTCGCCGGGCAGCGGCGTCCGCGTCGACTCCGCCATGCTCGAGGGGCTTCGCGTCGGCAGCGACTACGACCCGATGCTCGCCAAGATCATCGCGCACGGCAGCGACCGTGAGGAGGCACTCGAACGCCTCGACCAGGCGCTGGCGCACACCCGCGTCCTCGGTGTCGTCACCAACATCGACTTCTGCCGTTTCGTTCTGCGTCAGCAGGCCGTCGTCGACGCCGAGCTCGACACCGAACTGCTCGACCGCCTGGTCGTCGACTACGCGGTGCCGCAACCGGCCCCGGAGGCGCAGGTCCTCGTGGGCCTCGCCCGCATCGGAACCCGGGACCGCGGTGACGTCTGGTCCTCGGCGGTGGGCTGGCGGGTCGGCGCACCCACGCCGGTGAGCACCAGGCTGGTGAGCGGCGGACACCACTCCACCGTTTCCATCCGCGTCGAACATGCTGATGCGCAGTCGATCTCCGGGTCCGCGACGGTCGTCGTCGAAGGTGTCGACGGGGCGGAGGGCGAGTCGTGGACCGCCGACGTCGTCTACCTCCCCGCGCAGCCCGGTGGCGGACGCGACTCCGACCGGCTCATCGTCGACGGCGTCAGCCAGTCGTGGTCGTCGACGCTGATCGGCGAATCCTGGTGGGTGTCCGGCCCATCGGGCTCCTGGGTCCTCGACCTCGCCCGCCCGATTCTCGACGAGGCGGCCGACGAGCGGGCCGGCGAGATCGCCAGCCCGATGCCGGGCACCGTCGTCGCCGTCGGCGCCGCGTCCGGCGACGAGGTGACCAGCGGGTCGCCGGTCGTGGTCGTCGAGGCGATGAAGATGGAACACACACTCACCGCGCCGGTCGACGGGACCGTCGACATCACGGTGGCGGTCGGTGACAAGGTGGATGCCGGACAGGTTCTCGCCGTGGTGACGCCTGCGGAGAGCCGGGAGCCCGTTCCCGCCCCTTCGTGACGGCCCTCCGCAAGCTCCGGGCCTCCTCAGGGAGCGGAGGGGTGCGAGGATCGCAAGCGACCGGCCCCCGCTCCCTGAGGTGCGAGGAGCGCAAGCGACGAGCCTCGAAGGGCTCGCAACCAAACCGAACCGAACGACACGAGTGAACAGGACTCCCAATGGAACTCACGCAGGAGTACACCGACCTCATCGCAACGGTGCGCGACTTCGCGCAGACCGTGGTGGCGCCGGTGGCCGCGAAACACGATGCCGACCACACCTTCCCGTATGAGGTCATCGCCCAGATGGGCAAGATGGGCCTCTTCGGTCTGCCCTTCGACGAGAAGTACGGCGGCATGGGCGGCGACTACTTCGCGCTGGCCCTCGCGCTCGAGGAACTCGGCAAGGTCGACCAGTCGGTCGCCATCACGCTCGAAGCCGGCGTGAGCCTGGGCGCGATGCCGATCTACCGTTTCGGCACCGAGGAGCAGAAGCAGCAGTACCTGCCCGACCTCACCGCCGGTACCGCACTCGCCGGCTTCGGCCTCACCGAGCCGGGGGCCGGCTCCGACGCCGGTGCCACCGCGACCACCGCCCGCGACGATGGTGACTCGTGGATCATCAACGGCGGCAAACAGTTCATCACCAACTCGGGCACCGACATCACCTCGCTGGTCACCGTCACCGCGGTGACCGGGGTGAAGGAGAACGGCAAGAAGGAGATCTCGACGATCATCGTGCCGTCGGGAACCCCCGGGTTCACCGCCGAACCGGCCTACAACAAGGTCGGCTGGAACGCCTCCGACACTCATCCGCTCACGTTCACCGATGTGCGGGTGCCGAAGGAGAATCTGCTCGGCGAGCGTGGGCGCGGCTATGCCAACTTCCTGTCGATCCTCGACGAGGGCCGCATCGCGATCGCGGCGCTCGCGACCGGTGCCGCGCAGGGCTGCGTCGACGAGAGCGTCAAGTACGCCAAGGAGCGTCAGTCGTTCGGCAAACCGATCGGGGAGTACCAGTCGGTGTCCTTCGCCATCGCCCGGATGGAGGCGCGAGCCCATGTGGCCCGCACCGCCTACTACGACGCGGCGGCGAAGATGCTGGCGGGCAAGCCCTTCAAGAAGGAGGCGTCGATCGCGAAGCTGGTGGCCAGCGAGGCCGCCATGGACAATGCGCGCGTCGCGACCCAGATCCACGGCGGCTACGGCTTCATGAACGACTACCCGGTCGCCCGTCACTACCGGGACTCGAAGATCCTCGAGATCGGTGAAGGCACCACCGAGGTGCAGCTGATGCTCATCGCCCGAGAGTTGGGATTCGCATGACCGACAGCGACATGGGTGGCGGGGAACAGGCACCCGTGAGCCGCGTGGTCCAGCGTGGACTGTGGTTCGAGGAGTTCATCGAGGGCACGCTCTACGAACACCGGCCCGGCCGTACTGTGACCGAGGCCGACAACGTGCTGTTCACGACGCTCACCATGAACACCCAGGCCCTGCACCTCGACGCCGCGTGGTCGGCCCGTCAGCCCGGTTTCGGTGGGCAGCGTCTGATCAACTCGATGTTCACGCTGTCGACGATCGTCGGCCTCTCGGTCAGCCAGCTCACGCAGGGCACACTGGTCGCGAACCTCGGTTTCACCGAGATCGCGTTCCCCGCTCCGCTGTTCGCCGGCGACACGCTGTACGCCGAGACCCTGTGCACCGGTAAACGTGAATCCCGGTCGAGGCCGGGGGAGGGCGTGGTGAACTTGACCCACATCGGACGCAATCAGCACGGCGAGGTAGTCGCGCGAGCCGCGCGGGCCACGCTGGTACGCAAACAACCTACGGAGTGACGACGATGTTCTTCGACGGACCCGCCGACAACTCGCTCGTGAGCGGAGCGAATCTGGGCGATTCCCAGCTGGCCAACGCCTGGTTACCCGCCGGGCCGGCGCTGCTGTTCTGCCCCGCCGACCGGCCCGAGCGTTATCAGAAGGCCCTCGATCGAGCCGACGTCGTCATCCTCGACCTCGAGGATGCGGTGTCCCCGGAGAACCGCGCGGCGGCCCGGGAGGCGTTGATCGCCAACCCGATCGACCCCGACCGCACCATCGTGCGGATCAACCCGGCCGGTACCGGCGATTATCGCCGTGACCTCGCCGCGGTCTCCGAGACCAACTACCGGGTCGTCATGCAGGCCAAATCGGAGGACGTGGTGTCGATCCTGGACACCGCGTTCCAGACGATCGCGCTGATCGAGACACCGCTGGGCGCGACCCGCGCCAACGACATCGCCGCCACCTCGAACTGCATCGGACTCATGTGGGGCGCAGAGGACCTGGTCGCCGGGCTCGGCGGGACGTCGAGCCGGTTCGGTCCCGACGAGCCGCGCGCCGGGGAGTACCGCGACGTCGCCGCCTGGGTGCGGTCGATGGTCCGCATCGCGGCCGCCGCGCACGGCAAGTTCGCCGTCGACTCGGTGCATCTCGACATCGACGACGTCGACGGCCTGATCGCCGAGGTGCGGGACGCGGTGGCGCTCGGGTACACCGCGACCGCGTGCATCCATCCGTCGCAGGTGGAGCACATCCGGGCCGGCTACCGGCCGTCCGAGGAGTCGATCGCGTGGGCACGCAAGGTCCTCGACGGTTCCGCCGAACACGGCGGCGGGGTCTTCAGCCTCGACGGCCAGATGATCGACGGTCCGGTGCTCCGCCAGGCCGAGGTGGTGCTGTCCCGGGTGGCCGAACAGGCCACCGCCACCGCCGACGAATCCTGATCCACGTCTTCCGACACCCGTCTTCCCGACACACCCTCGCCTTCCCGACACCACCGAGAAACCGGAGCCCGCCATGAGCATTGACGCTCACGCCCAGAACCTCGCGCACACCCACGGGCCGCAGAGTCCTGCGCTTCTGACGGACACGATCGGCGCGACCCTGGCGCGGACCGTCGAACAGTACGGCGATCGCGTCGCGCTGATCGACGCCGCCGCGGGACGGCAGTGGACCTACACCGAGTTCCACCGCGACGTGAAGGCCTTGGCCGCAGGTCTGTTGCGGCTGGGCGTCGCGCCGGGAGATCGGGTCGGACTGTGGGCCCCCAACCGGTTCGAATGGGTGCTCACCCAGTACGCCACCGCCGAGATCGGTGCGATCCTGGTCAACCTGAACCCTGCCTATCGCCAGAACGAACTCGAGTACGCCCTCACGCAGTCCGGAACGAGCGTCGTCCTCGCCGCCGAACGTTTCAAGGACTCGGGATATGCGTCGATGCTGGCGGAGGCGCGCCCGAAGTGCCAGGAACTGCGGACCGTGGTGACGTTCGAGTCGCCGGAGTGGGCGGAACTGACCGCCGCGCCCTCCGCGGAGGAACTCGCCCGGGTGGCCGACACCGCGGCGTCGCTGTCCGCCGACGACCCGATCAACATCCAGTACACCTCGGGCACAACGGGATTCCCGAAGGGTGCGACCCTCTCGCACCGCAACATCGGGAACAACGGCTACCTCGTCGGTGAGCTGCTCGACTACACCGCCGACGACCGCATCTGCCTGCCGGTGCCGTTCTATCACTGTTTCGGCATGGTGATGGGAAACCTCGCCGCCACGAGTCACGGTGCGGCCATGGTGATCCCGGGCCCCGCCTTCGACCCGAAGGCCACGCTCGACGCGGTCGCCGAACATCGCTGCACCAGCCTGTACGGCGTGCCGACGATGTTCATCGCCGAACTCGCGCTCCTCGACGCCGCTCCGGACGGCTACCGTCCCGACCTCTCCTCGCTGCGCACCGGGATCATGGCGGGCTCGCCGTGTCCCGAGCAGGTGATGCGTCAGGTGGTAGAGCGCATGCACATGAGCGAGGTCTCCATCTGCTACGGCATGACCGAGACGTCGCCGGTGTCCACGCAGACCAGGGTCGACGACCCGCTCGAACTGCGTGTCACGACCGTCGGCCAGGTCGGCCCGCATCTGGAGATCAAGATCGTCGCCCCCGGGACCGGGGAGACGCTGGGGCGCAACGAGACCGGCGAGCTGTGCACGCGCGGCTATTCGGTGATGACCGGTTACTGGAACGACCCCGAGAAGACTGCCGAGGCCATCGACGCCGACGGCTGGATGCACACCGGCGACCTCGCCGAGATGGACGACGCCGGGTACGTCCGCATCACCGGCCGGATCAAGGACATGGTGATCCGCGGCGGCGAGAACATCTATCCGCGCGAGATCGAGGAATTCCTATACACCCACCCCGACATCCTCGATGCCCAGGTGATCGGTGTCCCCGACGAGCGGTACGGCGAGGAACTCATGGCGTGGGTCCGACTCCGCGACCACGCAGCCGATCTCACGGCCGAGGACGTCCGCGCCTTCGCCGACGGCAAGATCGCCCGCCACAAGATCCCCCGATATGTCCACGTGGTCAAGGAATTCCCCATGACCGTCACCGGAAAGGTTCGCAAGGTCGCGATGCGCGAAGAGGCCACTCACATCTTGGAGGACCTGAGATGACCGGTGCCGCCATGGAGCGGTTCCGCCGACACGTCGAGGAACGATTCGGCACGGGCGCAGCAGATTACGACGAACTGTGGTCGTGGTCGGTGCGGCAGCCGGCCCAGTTCTGGCGGGCGGTGTGGGAGTTCTTCGACCTCGATGCGCCGGCCGCCGAACCCCTGGGCGAGGGGGACGACGCCGTTCTCGCCGATGCGCGGATGCCCGGCGCCCAGTGGTTCCCCGGTGTCCGGCTGAACTACGCCGACCAGATCCTGCGCCACGCCGACCTTCCCGGTGCGGCGATCGTCGGCATCGACGAGACGGGTGAACGCTCTGAGATCGCCTGGTCGGAGCTGCCGGGAATGGTCGCCTCCCTGGCCGCGACGCTGCGGGCGCAGGGGATCGGCACCGGCGACGTCGTGGCCGCCTACCTGCCCGACATCCCCGAGGCGGTCGTCGCGTTCCTCGCCACCGCGAGCCTCGGCGCCGTCTGGTCCGGATGCGGGCAGGACTATGCGCCCCAGGGCGCCGCGAGTCGGCTGGGCCAGCTCCGACCGAAGGTCCTGTTCAGTGCCGGGGGTTACCGCTACGGCGGCAAGGACATCGACAAGCGTTCCGACAGTGCCGAACTGGCGGGCCTGCTCCCGGAACTCGTCGCGCACATCACGATCGGCGGGGAGGCCGGCGGTGCACCGGGGGAGGGGCCGGCCCTCATCGACTATGCCGACGCCCTCACCGTCGAGGCCGGTGAGGCGCAACCGGTCCTCGTGGACTTCGACCATCCCCTCTGGATCTTGTTCAGCTCGGGGACGACCGGACGACCCAAGGGGATCGTGCACGGTCACGGCGGCGTCGTCGTCGAACACCTCAAGGCGGGGGCGCTGCACGGCGACCTGTCGTCGGACGACGTGTTCTTCTGGCAGACCGCACTGAGCTGGATGATGTGGAACTACCAGGTCGCCGGTCTGCTCTGCGGGGCCCGGATCATCTGCTACAGCGGTTCTCCCCTCTACCCGGACGCCGACAAGCTCTGGCAGATCGTCGCCGACGAGAAGGTCACCTACTTCGGCACCTCGCCCGGACAGCTGCAGGCCTCACGCAAGGCCGGTCTCGAACCGGGCCGCGACCACGACCTCGCAGCCCTTCGAACACTGGGCAGCACCGGTTCTTCGCTCGCCGCCGACCTCTTCACCTGGGTCGACGACCACGTCAAGCGGGGACTGCCGATCTCGTCGATCAGCGGGGGCACCGACATCGTCTCGGCCTTCGCCGGCGGATCGATCGGGGTACCGGTGGTGCCCGGAGAACTGTCGGTCCGCTATCTCGGTGTGGCGCTCGAGAGTTGGGCCCCGGACGGCACCCCGCTCGTGGGCGAGGTCGGCGAACTCGTCGTCACCGCACCGATGCCGTCGATGCCGGTGCGCTTTTGGGACGACCCCGACGGCACCCGCTACCGGTCCGCCTACTTCGACCATGAGTGGGAGGGCCCGACGGCCCATCCGGACGGGCCGGTGTGGCGACACGGCGACTGGGTCACCGTGACCGAGCGCGGCTCACTGGTCATCCACGGCCGCAGCGATGCGACGTTGAACCGGCACGGAATCCGCATGGGATCGGCCGACATCTACGAGGTGGTGGAGGCCCTCGACGAGATCGCCGAGGCGTTCGTCCTCGGCGTCGACGGACCCGGCGGCGCCTACTGGATGCCGCTGTTCGTCACCCTCGTCCCCGGCGCGGTTCTCGACGACGCCGTCGTCGCCCGGATCGCCGCCGCGGTCCGCGACCGGTTGTCGAAACGCCATGTGCCCGACGAGGTGATCGAGGCACCCGGGATCCCGCACACCCGGACCGGCAAGAAACTCGAGGTTCCGGTCACGGCGATTCTGGCCGGCCGATCCGAGGTCAACATCGATCCCAAGTCGGTCGACGACTACTCACTCATCGACTGGTACGCCGAACAGGGCCGAGCTCACCGCTGGTGATCGTTGTGGACGGTCTCGCCGTTGTTCGGCTCGCCATGAGTAGCGTGGAGATCGTCGTCGACGCGATCGACGTCGAATCGTTCATGTGACCCGCGGGTCACATGTACTACCGTGGGCCGGGAGTTGTGCCCGTCGGGGCGGTGACGGCCGATCGGCGTCATCACCGGCGCGCGACCTGAGCCAGATAACCCAGACGAGCCGACCAGGAGATCGCCATGACGTATCCATCGGGGGGCTACGGGCAGCAGCCCGAGTCCGGCCAGTCCTACGGCCAGTACGGGAGTCCCTCGGGCTACCCGCAGGCCGGTTCCCAGAACACCGGATCGCAGGGGTCGCCGACCTCCGGTTCGGACCAGTACGGCCAGCAGTACCCGCAGAGTGGCCAGCAGGGCTACGGCCAGAGCCCCCAGCAGCAGGGCTACGGCCAGTCCTACGGCCAGCAGGGCTATGGCCAGTCCTACGGCCAGCAGCAGGGCTATGGACAGCAGGGCTACGGCCAGCAGGGCTACGGCCAGTACGGCTACTCGCAGCAGCCGGTGAAGCCGCCGAGCCAGGGCCTGCCCGCGATCACCCCGACGATCCTGGCCGGTGTGATCGGTCTGTTCGGTCTCGTCGTGCTGTTCAGCGGCTTCCTCGCCGCCGCGCAGGCCTACGACTTCGAGGTGCAGCTGTTCCAGACGCAGTACAACGCCCCGTACGCGCTGGTGGCCGTCGCCGGCGTGCTCTCGCTGATCTCGCTGATCCCCGGCGCGAAGGTCGCGGCGGCACCGATCGTGGCATCGCTGACCGTCACGGCGTTCCTGATCACGCTGTTCCAGTTCCTCAGCGTCGACGACAACGCCTCCGGCGCGATCGTCCTGCTGATCTTCTCGCTGCTCTCCGCGGTCCTCGCGGTCGTGTGGCTGCTCGTCGAGGCGAACGTCATCAAGGTGGCCCCCGCGGTGGCGGCCCCGTCGTCGGCCACCGGACCGATCGCGACCGCGACGTCGGCCACCGATGCGTCGGCGGGCCAGCAGACCGCTGGGCAGGGACAGGGCGATGCCCAGGCCTCCGCATACGGCAGCGGCCAGTCGCAGTACGGCCAGCAGTCGTCGGCGACCTACGACCCGTCCGCATACTCGCAGGCGTCCGGAGCCGGCCAGAACGGCTACCCGGGATCGGGCGCCCAGTCGGGCCAGGCCTCGGCGCACGGTGAGTCCGGCTACGGCGGCTACAGCCCCGGCCAGTACTCGGCAGGCGCCTCCGGTTCCCCGGCCGGTGGCGGTGCGTCCGCGAGCGCGTCGGAGTCGGACACCGGTCCGGCCGCCGATCACTCGACCACGGTCTTCCAGAAGCCCGAACCGCCCAAGAGCAGCGGCAGCTGATCGCGTCACGACTGAGCAGCGGCAGCTGACCCAGGCAGTCGAGAGTGCCCCGCCGACACGAGTCGGCGGGGCACTCTCGTATCCGGGGGCGGGTGCCCGGTGACGTGAAACGCTTTCCGTCCCATCGCGGCGCGTCTCCGACAGCCCGGGCGCCGACCGTGCCACGCTCATGACGATGCCCACCTTCAGGCCCGACTCGACCGCGGAGAACCTCGCGTCGCAGCTGCGTGCACTGCGGCGATCCCGTCGTGCCCAGCGC